>NZ_SKFG01000011.1 GCF_004344915.1 Paenibacillus albiflavus
CGGTTAGGCCCCCTTATTCTGGAGTCTACCTTATTAAAAAACCAGTTTGGTTAGCAAAGCTCATTATTTCATCTGTTTACAAGGCTCTGTAGAATTTCGTCCGATCTTCTTGCTCTAAAATCCATTTAGAAAACTTCGCTGGCGGCATGCGCTTCAAACTTCCATGCAATCTACGATTGTTGTAAAAGTCCATATAACGATCCATAGCTTCATAAGCCTGTTCTAGTGTCATAAATATCTCCATGGCAAATAGATTTCGCTCCACCAAACTATGGAATGACTCAATATATGCATTCAAATCAGGGGTTTTCGGAGGAATCCTCTCGTGTACAACGCCCCAAGCTGTACACATATCTTCAAAGAGTGCACTCACGAACTGTGGGCCGTTGTCAGTACGTATGGTTGGCAGCGGCTCGCCGGGTTGTATGCGATCCTGTAGAGCCTTTCCTAAGACTTGAACGGCATGTTTCGCTTCACAAGTTGTGCCAACATAGTAACCAACGATTACACGATCAAATATATCGATGATGCTCAGAATGAAAAAGAAGCGGTTTCTAGCTACTACGCGACCATACTTAATATCCATTTGCCATAGCTGGTTCGAACCTGTAACCATTCGATTCACAGGCAATCTACGTGGATAATTGATTTTCTTCTTGCGTTGCTGCTGAAGAATTTCCAGCTCTTTGCATAAGCGATAACACTTTTTAGGATTCAAACTAAGTCCATATTTGTTCCTAAGGCACTGAGCTAAGCACCTATAACCATAGATGTGCTCTTCGCCCTCTAGGAGCTCCAAGAGCCATTTCTTAATTTGCTCATCGTCTATTTGAACGCCACTAATTGTCAAGGAGTATCCCGGGCAGGGACGGCCTTTACGAGCGGTTTGTTTATGTTCTTTAGGTTGCTTGGCTCGTTTAATTCGTGCGTAATAAGTGGACTCTGCTAACCCTATGATCCTTAGAACAAGTGTGGCTGGATTTCCCTGCTTAATGAAACGATGAGCTATTTCAAATTTTTCAGATAAGCAGGGTTCTGCTTTTTTACTAGTTCACGCAAGATTTCGTTCTCAAGTTCTTTCTCACCTAAGATTTTGATTGCTTTATGATATTTATCCTCAATTTCCTGCAGTCTCTTCAGTTCTTGGATTTGTTCATCTGTGCTTGGAATCTGATCTTCCCCTATTTCATCTTGATAATCTCTAATCCATCCACGGATAGTCTCTGGGTGTAATTCATACTTTCTTCCTAGCACTGCAATCTTAATACCAGATAAAGCCTCCCGCACTACCTTTAATCTGATCTCCTCATACACCTTTTTCGTTCTTCTCATTCGATCATTCCCCCTTGATAAATAGTTTATCTTATTGGCGACTAAGACTCTACGTTATTTAAGGGGCTTAAGAGGTTATGCAGGCAAAAGTTAATTTTGGGTAGAAACTGTGATTTTGACTGTATGTTTTACATTCAAGTTGGGGTGAGTTTTGAAAATGGTACGAGAATAGCATCATCCAGTTAAATTTATAACTATCGCGGAGCTTCTTAAATAACTGCATGAATGCAGCTAATTGGTCAACGAGAGCAGATTTTTAGTTATCACTGCTCTCATCTACTTCCACCGTGTAGACCTTAATAAGATCATTACCGATGAGCATATCTTCCATACCGACCCATGTACCTATAATGGTTTGAGGACCGGTCTTGAATTCGGTATTGCCTTTCAGATGGACATAAGTGTTCCAGAACGGTATGAAGGCTTCGTTCTCGCCTACTGCAACAACCTCTGCCTGAAATCTAACTTTAACGTCAAAGTAACTGTCAATATCATCGAGCATAATGTTGACAAAGTCATTGGCAAGCTTCGTAAAAACATAACTGCCATTTAAATATTCATAGTATGCTCCTTCATTAGCGCCTTCACCAACCGCATTATCGACGAGAATTACACCTTTGCGATTTAGTCTGATACGATCAGCTTCAATGTTCAGAATTGGATTCAGCTGCTCCCCTTCCAGCTCGAGTAAGATGAAGCGGTGCTTGCGCTGCTGTGAATCGCCTTGAAGAAGCAGAGTTGGCAAGGCTTGTCCACTATACTCATAAGCGAACGCAATATCCTGCACTTGCAAACCATTTAGCTTAGCTTCTGTAATTTCCATTTTCTGATCAGGCGACATACGAACATAGTTGAGTGTGTCACCATTTATGCCAGCGGCCTCGAATGAACCACTAAGATTACCTTGTTGCCCGACAGCTAGCGAGAAGAATTTATCAGGCAATGCTTTGGCAAGCAGACGACTAGGATCATGCTTCATCCATGCCATTTCGGCAGCTTCAATCTGTTCCTTGACATCTTTATAGTCGGCAAGTACATTGTAAAGCGCGATTGCGTCCGCAAATTCCTTGGCTTGTACGAGCTTGCCAGCTTCTTTGAACTTAGCGTTTATTTGTTTGGTAATGTAGCTATACAGCTTCGATTTGGCGCCAATCCATTGCTGGTTAGCCTCCGAAAGCTTGGCATATTCAATAAAAGAAGTTAACGCAGCTGGCTCGTCCTTGTCGATCAGAACCTCCAATTGGCTTTGTAAATGTTGCTCTACAAGTAGTGTTAACCAACCAACCTTGAGCTGCTCTTTCTGATAAGAATTCCATAGAGCAGCAGTGGCTATCAGGTAATCAGGAACGGATTTCTTTGTAGCCCAGTAATTCAATTTTGCCGTATCGTATTTTTTCAAAAAAGCTTGTACATCCGTATTTTTCTTCTTCTCATCGCCAAATACCTCAGTAGGCAGCAGATGAAATTCTGCAAGATAGCTATCCTGATCAAAATTGCCATTGTGTATGCTGGAATCCGCGACTTGAAGCATATCTTTGTGAATGCGAATGAACGCGTCATGCAGGGTTTGATCAATTGCGTATCGTCTATCTATAGTTTGGAACAATTGCGCGATGTTAGCTTCCTGCTTAGCATAGTCTTCTTTAGCTTGCTCATACCTTTTTTTGAGGTCGAGCAATGGTTGTAGATTATTCTTAGTCGCATTTTCATTGACCCCAGCATCAAGCGAAGAGAATAATTCTTTCATTTGCGTAACGGGCAATAGTTTATTCAAGCTAGCGAGAGTCTCATCTTCCTTATATCGAATTGAATGATTCTGGCTAGTTCGTGTGAAGCTTTCTTCTGCTGCTAGTAGATCATTATTCTCTAAATAGGCTGCAGCTTGGTTGTATTGGTGAATCTTATCTGCGACAAGGTAAAGTTTATAGCCGGTTAATAGAATGGCAATCGAGCAGATGACTATTGCAATTTGTCTCATGTACTAAGCCCTTTCAAAAGTTCTGCAAATTCGGGATCATAGCTGTATTTGACGCGGACGATTTCGACGGTTTGACTATAAAGCTCTGGCCATAATCTAGGATCTGAGTTTGATAATAATTGACATAAACGCAGTAGACGCTCTTTAGGCAAGTATTCTACATACTCTTTAATCAAGGCTTGATATTTATGTACGTATTGCTTTACCCGAAGGGCTGCACCTGCAAAGCTCGTCATCATCTCTTGATGCTGATTCAGACTGCGGATTTGTGACCGATAGGTGATGACGTAGTCGAGCGCACTGCTTTTGATCAGACTTTTGTTAACCTTGGAAACCTCATATAAATACAGAACGAAGCCAGGATCAAAGGTTTTGGGAATCAGAGAGTCGAGCTCAAGGTCCATATCTTTTCGGATAATAAAATGGAACAAGCACCACAGCTTATGATGCTTGATCGGCTCGTCTAATAGTAGATAACCGATTTCTCGCAGCATTTCGTATGCGACCTTGTATTGTTCCTCATTAATCTGTTTGACTGCGAGCTCAAGATCGAATTCAAGGTCTTTCCTAATACTTGGAATCTCTTGTTTAAGCGTTTTATGAAACCATATACGGCTGTTGCTCGTCTTATACTTATAGCGCAAATAAATATAGACGCCGCTTAAGAGAAGACTAGCCGCAAACGCAATAATAATTTCAAGCAAGCTGCGAGCAACTAGAATACATAGACAGAAGAAGGTGATGATCGCCAGCGTTTCGGTATGGACTTTTTTTCGATTGAGGGCTGCTATATGATCTGTGGCAGGAATGAAATTTTGTTTACCGCAATGCTCACAGCTATCATCCCATAGAACGGAGTAATGCTTACAGCTTTTGCAATAACGAAGTCTTTCGAACGCAGGAATATTCTTAGGTGTTTTGCGAAATTGAACCGCATGTTTCGTTGGCATGGCTTTTATGACACCCCTTCATCTGAGCGACTCTTGCTATTTAGCAAGGCAATGAAGTCGGAGTCAATTTGCTCATAGGATGGTTGATTAGCATCATGTCTACGGAATATAATCCATTTGCGGAGCACATAGATCGCAGCACAGCCAAGCAATAGATAAGTTATCATATTATTCTCCTAATCATATAATAAGTGCGTACAAGTCAATTCCTATATTATAGAAATTGATTCGGAATTTGTAGAAAAATAGGCGACAAGTCATATTATAGTTTATAATATATCATAGTCTAATATTACGAATTTAGCGAATAAAGGGCACTCTGAGATAAAGACAATGAGAAGATATATACTGGTGTGGAGGTACTTAAAAGATGAAACCAATAAACAAAGCACTTCATATAGGGTTTAGCTGTATGCTAGCTATCGTCCTGCTGCTGACTAGTTCAGTAAGCCTATATGCAGCAACCGATAGCGATACCAAAATGGATGCCGTACTAGCAGTCGATATGAGCACATCGATGAACAAGAGCGACAAGAACAAGCTCAGTAATGAAGCGATGAAGATGTTCATCGATATGACATCGGTATCCGGTGACAAGATTGGCATTCTCGGTTATACCGATCAGGTCATTCGAGAGAAGGCGCTGCTCAAAATTAATAATGCGAAGGATAAAGAGAATCTCAAAACCTTCGTTGATCAATTGACGAGAGGACCATATACAGATGTTGCAGTTGGGGTTAGCGAAGCGTTGAACATTCTGGAGTCAGGGCGTGAGCAAGACCATGATCCGCTTATCATCCTGCTGACAGATGGCAATAACTCGCTTAACAAAGACCGAACGCAACAAGATTCTGATAAGATGCTGGAAGACAGCTTGAAGAAGGCGAAGGATGCAGGCGTACCGATCTATACAATTGGTTTGAATGCAGATGGCACGTTGAATAAGGATGTGCTGCAAAGAATATCCGATGAGACGAATGGTAAAATGTTCGTGACGACAGATGCGGGTTCGTTACCGCAAATTTTAAGTGAAATTTTTGCCAACCATATGAAATTGAAAGTCGTGCCAATCTCGACATTCACCTCCAATGGACAATATCAGGATGTAACGCTGAGCATTCCGAATGCAAGTGTACTTGAAGCGAATATATCCATCATGTCGAATAAGCCAGTGGAAGTGAAGCTGTTTGATCCATCCGGGCAAGAGCAGAAGATTCCATCCGATAGCTTGCTGCTGTCCAAATCTACGGCCTATTCCTTACTGAAAATATTAAAGCCTGCACAAGGGGATTGGAAGTTGCAGGTCAAGGGTGCTAATAAAGAAGAAATTAAAATCAATCTGTTATTTAATTATGATTTGGAAGTTGTGCTCGCCCCGCTTAGCAAGCAGAATTACAAGAAGGGCGATGTTATCGATATTGCAGCTGAGCTGCAGTCTAATGGCGTCAAGGCAACAGAGCCTGAGTTATATAAGAACTTGAAGTCTACTTTGCTTGTGAAGGATCTCGATACACAACAGACGGAAGAAATCGCCTTAACACAGGCAGATCAGAAGTTTACAGGTAGCTACAAAGTTGCGGATGAACATGATTATGAATTGATTGTTAGGCTGGAGGATTCCAGCATGCTGCGCGAATCTGAGCCTGTGACGATTTCCGCCAAGCAGGGTGGGGCAGTTCAGCCAACTGCAACGCCAAGCGCGACGCAAGCTCCTGATGCAGCAAAAGATGAGAAGCCTTTCCCATGGTTATATGTGATACTTGGCGTTGTGGGTCTACTCATTGTCATTCTAGCTGCGCTATATATCCTGTCGATGGTGAAGAAAGCGAATAAAGGCTTCTTCGGGCAGATGGTCATCGAGGTTCGCGATGAGAACACAGGTGAAAGAAGCAATCCGCAGTACAAAAAGCTAAATAGTTTCAAAGGTAAATTCAACCTGCATCAATTACTTCAACTGGCGCCTGAACTTGCGGAAGTAAGCAAAATTAGCTTTAGCCCAGGTAAGAATGATACGATTATCTTAACCAACTCTACAAGCTGTGTAGTGGAGATAGGCGGAAGAGTAATCGACGCCAGCAAAGGCAAGGAACTTCGTAAGAACGACCGCGTCAAAATTACCTTACAGAATGTTAATAAGTCGATAAGCATTGAATATATCATTTAGGAGGCTTCATAACGATGAAAGCAACGGTCAGGGAGCATATCCAGCAATTAGATGTATCATTAGGAGGAGGGATTGTCAGCGACAAGATTCGGGTCGATACGATCGACAATCCGATGCTCGTGATCGGGCTAGGTGGAACAGGGATCGATGCGCTGCTCCGTCTGAAATACCAGATCAATCGAAGATTCAAATTACCCGAAGATCCAATCTCCAAGAAAAAGAAAGACAAACCCGATAATGTCGAGTTCATTGCTTTTGAAACGAATGAACATGATCGGAATAAGAAGTACAAAGGGATCGGCCTCGATCCCTTAACGGAATTCGTTCTGCTATCGAATGCCGAAATTGGCGGTCTGCTACAGAATCGAAGTATCCTTGAGCCATACATTACGGACTGGCTGTCGAATGAACTCATTATTACAGATGGGATTAGTGGCGCATCAGGCGTCAGACAAGCGGGAAGACTGCTGCTCTTCACCAAGATCATTCAGGTCGTACAGGCGATCGAGAAGAAGATTGCGATGCTGTCCGTTGGTACGAATAAGAAGCTGATGGTATTCCTTCTAACGGGACTATCAGGCGGTACCGGAAGCGGCTGCTTCCTGGATATTTCCTATATCGTACGCGGTCTTATGGAACGCGAGCATGGCGTATCGGGTGTCGATAAGGTCAGCCTCCTAGGCTACTTGTTTACCCCAGACGTAAATTTGTCCAATAAGAGCCTATCCGATCATTCGAAGGAATATATTAAGAAAAATGGTTATGCAGCGCTCAAAGAGCTGGATTACTGGATGAACGTAGATGAGCGTGGCGAACGTTTCCAACAACGTTACGGCAATATTCTTACGGTGAATTCACCTATGCCGCCGTTTAACCTGGCACACTTGATTTCAGCGACGAATCTTGAAGGCAAACTGCTTGAGAATGCTTATGACTACTGCATGAATGTAACAGCAGAGAATATTACGAACTTTATGGCAAGCGAGGAGAAGAACTCTGGCGAGGAGTTTGCGATTCACGATTATATCAGCAATATTCGGACGAACATCAATCAGATGCCGAAAGCATATGCAGCCAACTATCAATACAACATTCTCGGAGCTTCCTCTGCGGTACTGCCGATTGAGGAAATGACGACGTATCTGGCGTATCGAGTATTTAAGAAGATGGAACGTATGTTCCAGAGCGCTCCGACTCAGGAAGATACGGAGAAGCTGGCACGCAAACTGGCGATTGATCTGGATTCGATTCATCGTACATTTGAGCAGAGAGTGCCAGAACCGATTCCAGGTTATCAGCATAGTGAGCGACTTAGTTATAACAATGTGATTAAGCAGCAGGTCGTTCATCTGGACACCGAGCTGGAGCAGAACTTCCTGTCCAGGGCGAGGGAAGAATATATTAAGACACGCAAGCAGCTACCTGCGCAGAAAATAGAAGAGCTGGCGGATCAGATTGAGCGTGTGTTCCTGCACCCTGAGCAAGGTCCATTCTTCGCTTCCCGTATTATTTATTCGGATAAAGGCTATTGCATCCTGAACTTAATTTCATCCTATATCGCAACGCTGCGTGAGAACTTGGCTCGAATTCCGCATGACATAGAGATCGTACGCGAGCAAGCAACTATGAAGATGGCAGACGCAAGAAGTGCCTTTATCTCCAAGGATAAGAAGAAAGATGCTTATATCGAGGCCAAGATTGAAGAATATCTGATGCTTGGCGATATGGAACGCATGGAGCAGATGATCGATTTCTACGAGGATCTGCACAAGCTGATTAACGATCACAATACAAGGATCTATCAAGTATTTACGGAATTACTTGGTGCGCTTAACCAAATTTTTGAGAAGAATGGCGACATTCTTATTAATGGTGAAGAAGAGGTTGATCATAAAGGAAATCGCACGTACTTCTGGAATGTGGTCAGTGTGCCTGATATGGTCAAAACGATTGGTCATATGATGGACGACCGTAACGTCGATGATCTTATTCGTGACTTTACGAGTGAGCTGCTCGAGCATTCCGGCAAGTGGATTAAAGAGCAAGAGGTTGATGTTATTGGATCCATCTCGGAATTCTTGTCCGATCAGTTCGGTGATATCATTACGAAGTCAATGGAAGACTTCCTAGTCATGAAATATGGCAATGAGGATGCGATTGATAAAATTGTCGAGCGCAAAATTTCAAGTCGTCTAGACGAAGAAGCGATTCCTGTATTCCATTTGAATAATAGCCTTGGCAATCATCATTTCCCATCATGGGGTTTCGTATCTGTGCCTGTTCAGGCTCCGAATATTTTTAAAGGAATTAAGAGCTATCAGGAAACATCCATTGCCAAATCTCGCTACACGATCAAAGAGAGCAAAGTGAAGAACCGCATTTTCTGGTTGAATACGAAGAACGGGATTCCACTCTTCTTATATACACCGCTTAAGGTTTATGAAGAAAGCTATGAGCGCACGATCCTTGAACAAGAGGGTGTTGGGCGTCATCTTGTTCAGACAGATAAAATCAACTGGACGAACCTGCCGTCCCCAATTCCTGAGAAATCATGGGGCAGCACGTATATGAATCGCCGAGTTCAGACTTTCAATGCAGAAGTTAGGGCATTATTTGATAAAGCGGTTAACTTCAAAAGCATTGCGATGAAATCGAGTGATGTCGGAACAAGCAGTCGATACGAGATTGTATTCACCAAAGAATTATCGATGAATGAATTGCTGAGCAAATACAATATGCAGTTAGGCGAATCGAGACCAAACTTTGGAGAAGTGAAACGCTGTGTAAATGATCTTGCGGGTATGCTTCAGAATGGACTTGAACGCATTTTTACCAAAGATATTTTTGGTAGTGTCGATGAGGATATGGCCAAGGAGAACTTGATTCGTTCACCAGAGCTGCTCCGCGCTCTTAAGGAAGAGGTTCGTAAATACGAATCGATCGTAGAGAAGAAGACAGAGCTTGAGCGTGTGCTTAGCTCGTTCCAAGACGAAGAGAAGCTGATTGATCAGTTCCTAGAAGCGATGTATACCGACACGATTACCAAAAAAGGGGCTTTGATCGTCTACGACCATGATGCAGAGGAAGATGCATGGGCACCGCTTGTTAACTTGATTCAAGTGAACAAATATGTGGACTATGAAGTATTCAAGATCATGCGCAAATTCGATGAGAAGCAGATGGGACTTATCGGACGCAAATCTTCCAAGCGTGCAACACAGGTCGCTTCTTCGACAGACATTTCGAGACTGCTGTCCAAGCTGCATGAAATGTTGGATAAATTCCAAGAAGCGAAGAGCAGCTTAGATTACACACGCAATGAGCTTGTGAACGGGGAAGAAATGTACACGTTCTATAATCAAGTCATGAGCAAGACCAATGATATGATCCGCACTTTAAAATATTAAACTTATGACGTAGGGAAAGGGTGATGACGATTGAAAGGACGGATGCTCGAATTTGTGAGGCAATTTGCTGCTGAGCAGGAGAAGCGAAGTCATGAGGGTGATGAACAGCGTAATATTCATAATCCGCTCGTGTTTCTATTCGTCGGTGATAAATCCCTTGAAGCCTTGCGATGCATTCATGAATTAGTCGATGCAAATTGGAATAATGCTTCAGGCATTTTATATTTTCATATCGGTGCCACGGAAAGCAGCAGCGCTGCGAACACTTATTATTATCAGATGGCTGGCTCGTGCGAGGACCGAAAGGTGCTGCGCACGAGTCTGCATCAGCATTTGTACCAAGATGAACAGAAGTTGACCCAGCTGAACCATCTCATCAGACAAATGAGCTATCGCATTTCGGAGCTCGGCGGTCAGTATGATTCTTTCCAACGGTTGAACATAGCGGTTGTTACGCATGTCACGGACCCATGCAATGTCGTTCTGCCTGAGATCACGCTCTTAATGAAATCGATTCTGAGTGAATCATTCAAATTTATTCAAGTCGATCTATATGGACTGGTGCAGGAGAAGCATGAAGGCGAACAGTTCGCACTGCCGATCTCTTATGGCATCAGCTTCCTGAAAGAGTTGGATCACTACCAAGCGAAAGATTACAAGTTCCGTGCGATGCTGCAAGTAACAGAGGATCAGATTAAATTCCCTGTCGAGCATCCGCCGTCACCGTTATTTGATCTTGTGTATCTCCTCAGTGACAAGAATGAAGCAGGTATCGTGCCTGAGAATAGTATGATGGTTAATTACGAGATGATCTGTAGATTGAATTTGCTTAAGAATGGCAGAATCATTGAAGGGATCGACCATCGATATGAAACGTATAACAATACACAGTTTAAACAAAATATCGGCTCAGCAAGCGGAGGAGATTCCGTCTATGCTTCAGCTGGTTTTGCGAAACTTAAGCGTCCGAGCAGTGCGATTGCAGCTACGGTCGTTCAGCAGTTTTTTGGCAAAGTGATTAAACAAATGAAGGAGCATGGCGACATTCAGAAGCGGGAAATGGCTCAATTGCTCATGCTTGACCCTCCTTCTATTGAACGTAAAGTTCACGCATTAGTACCTGATATCGGCAGGCTTGAGGAAATGAATAGCTTAATGTATCGCATGCTGTCTGTGGATGATCTGCAGCACGATACACTAAGGCAAGCAGAAGAAGCGCTGTACGGCAAAACCTGTCAGGATTTCTTCTCTTCCTACTTCAAAGAACCTGCTGGGATTGCACTTACCGTGATGAATCCGTATGCAGAGCTCGAGCAGACGATTGATGACAACGTGATTCAGCATGCAAGATATGGCCTATACTGTGCTCACATGTGGACGATGGATGATTCCGTCATGATGAATGAACTGCGGACGATGATCAAGGATACGGCTAGGGATTTGGAGCAGGCTCGCGATGAACTAGCGGATGCTTATCAGGAGACAGTTGGAGGTCAGGTATTCCCTCGGATGCCTTTGTTTAAAAAAGGAAACACGAAGCGGTTTATACGCCACTTTTTCAATAAAATTTATGGTACGCAGTATTCGGTGCTGCAGCTCGAAGTGAAGCTGAAACTGCTTGAAGCCTATGAACGGGCGCTTGAAAAGCTGCATGGCATGTATAATGGCCAAATCGGCCAACTGGATGAGATCGGCAAATGCCTGAAGGAAGTTTCCAGACAGCGTATATCGGAAGCTAGCGATCATCTTGGACGGAACATTCCGGAATATTATGAGACTGTTGTGGACCAGATTGCGAAGGATTTGGAGCAGAAATATGGTCCGCAGTTTTATTTTGAAGATCGATTCATGGGGAATATAGCTGAACAATTGGATGGACAATCGGATCGTTTATTGGAGCGATTACTTGATGTATGCAAGCGGGAAGTATTCCCGTCACCACGACTTCAGTTATCGTTCGAGGATGAGCTGCTTGCACGGGCCAATGTAGCCGTCAGCTTCGATCATCGTGAAGTGCTGTCCAAAGAAATGCTGTTCCGAGATTTATACGTTACGCTTGAACAGGACTCGATGGTTCATATGGACGTGTATAATTACACGCATAAGCATCGCCATGAGGAAAAGTATTTCTTAGGCGATAGCCATAGTGAGTTTATCCAATATGCCTTTGCAGTAGATAGCGGCAATAGAAGATATAAGCTTGGATGCGTACATGAGAATAAGAGCAGCGGGCTCGAGAAGCTGAACCTAATGGGTGGCTTCCATATTACAGACATGATGTTCTATCGTAATGGGCTCAAGTATTATGAAAAGTACCAAGACAATGGCTATAAGTTCCATCCTGAAGAAGAAAGTATAAAGAAGGTTTGACAAGTCAGCTCATAGATAGCTGTAGAGGGGAGTGCCCATATAATGGGGGAGAGAAAAATTAGTGGTTTGATGGTGCTTTTAAGTGTGCTGGGTGGCGTAGTGGGATTCGTCATTGGTGAGCTGCTCTTATCACAGCTAGAAGGCAATATATCGCCAATTCTGCTAATTGCGTTATATTATGGACAGTTCGCTTTAGTAGTTGGCTTCTTTATTTTCTTAGCTGAGCTTATTTCGCCAGATCTTAACGGAATTGGATGGCGTACAAGATATACGCGCCAAGGATGGCTATGGCTCGTTCCTGCCACTTTCGTTATGCTATTCGCAGCAGGAGCACTGTTTCAATTCGTATACGGCCTTGATTTAAATAAGCAAGGGCGTGCGCGGAATCTGATCATGGTTATGGACGTATCAGGAAGCATGAATGAAACAGATCCGAAGCGTGAAAGCATCCAGGCTGCGAAGGATTTAATACAGCGGATGGATAAGGATATGAAGGTAGCGGTTATCACGTTTAACCATCAAACGAATATTTTGCAGCCGCTCGTACCGTTAAATAATCAAGCTGCCAAAGATAGTGTTATCGCTGCGCTTGATGGCTTTGGTGATTTTGACGGTCAGACGGATATTGGACTAGCGCTGAACCAAGCGGTGGAGCAGATCGGTCTTGAAACGGATGCGGATCGCAAGAGTGTTGTTATTCTTGTATCTGATGGGTATAGCGAGGTGAACCTGCCTGCAACACTATCACCTTTTCTAAAGGATCGAATCGCTATTCATACCATTGGGATGAACAGTACACAAGGTTCTGCCTTATTGGAAGAAATCTCGAAGCAAACAGGCGGAAGCTTCTATGAGGTGGATAAAGCACAGCTTCTATCAGGAGTGTATGATCAAATCTATAAAGAGCAGCAGCAGCGTCATCTTGTCGGTGAACGTCCAGGTGAAGAGCAAGCAAGTGCAGCCTATGCCGCTTTACGAATTGTGCTTATTGCGATCATCGGATCGCTTCTCGGATTATCGCTAGGCATTATTTTTGATAATCGACATTTGGCGTTTAGCTTCGGAATCGGCGGTTTAATTGCAGGACTTCTTGCAGGATTGATTCTGGAGTTCGGATTAAGAAGCAGTATACTTCCTAACTGGAGTGATCGATTGTTAGCGGATCTCGCGCTAGCGGTGCTCTTGTCTATATCTTCATTGATCATTCCGATTAAAGGCAAGTATGTACTGAATGAGTCAGCTAGAAATCTTAGCGGTAGAGCATTACATGCGGATCCATATAGGCCAAAATCAAGTAAAGGATTCCGATAAATGAGAAACGTATCCATAGATTGGATTGAAGAAGCTGCTGTCGAGTCACATATTTCGGGAATAGCTTACACTTTGCAGGATGGTGAATGCACGTTAACTTGGCAGTGGCCTGAGAACGTGCATGCAGTCTATATCTATAGCTATTCTGTTGATCATGAGCAAAGCATTGAGGAGCGTCCTGCCAAATCAATGAAGCTCTATACTCGCGAAGAGTATAAGTCTGCCAAAGGTTATTGCGAGCGGCTTGAGACGATAGAACGGCACGGGTATATCGTCTATCCCTGTGTACGACAGGATGGGAAGCTCGTAGCGATTAAGCAGGAAGACGAGGATAATCGCATTCAGTTTAGTGCAGGCAAGGCGATTATCAAGTATGGCATTCATTATCGCAAAAGTCTCTTCAGCAAGCGTCAATCGGTGCGGATCCAGATTACAAGTGAAGTGCATGTTAAGAAAGAAGTGTTATGCTTTGTCAAAAAGGAAGGCAGCCTTCCTCTGCATAAAGATGATGGAATCGTTTATCCGTTCGTCCATGATTTTGAACCGGGACGCAATGAGATGTCCGAGATTGAAATACAGAAGAACGAATACATTAAATTATTTTTTACGGATGGTAAAAAATACGGCCAGATCTATGAGCTAATGCCAGAATGATAAGGAGGATGCGATATGTTTGGCTTTTTAAAAACGATTTTCGATAAAAAACCACCTGTTAAAGAACGGCCGCCCTTCTACCCGATTGTATGTCCTTATTGCTTTAGCAAATTCAATCCGGATGAAGTTGTTTTTCGTGCAACGCACGCGAGCGAAGTGGATGAGGACTACATGCTTCAGGATGATGAAATTCTCAATCGCTATCGGGAGAAATTCGGCTTAGCTCCATTAGATGATATGGAAGCCGTTATTCACCCTGATCATATTCCACAAGACAATCGTCTTTACTCTGATCATGTGCTTGTCGGTGTGATTGATGGCTATGGTTTTGAGACGAAGAAACGGTTATGTCCTGGTTGCCATAATGAATTGCCGCTTACTTCTGGCAAGTTCCCAAGCAATATTATCTCAATTGTCGGCGCATCCCAAGTGGGTAAATCCGTGTATATGACCTCGCTTATCCATACGTTGCAGAATTCGACGGCGTCGAATTTTGATGCAGCGTGTATGCCGCTTAATGCAGATATTAGCCGCAAGTTCCGATATAATTATGAGGAGCCGATTTTTGAGCGGGGGCGGATGCTGGATAGCACACAGAAGGAACAGCGCCAGGAGCCTTTCATTTTCCAATTCGTGTTCAAGGATCAGTCGCAAGCACCGCTGACGCTCGTGTTCTTCGATGTGGCGGGTGAAGGCGTTGTGGAGCGGGAATACCTCGACTTATATGCTTCGCATATTAAGAACTCGTCGGGGATTCTTTTCTTAGTCGATCCCCTGCAAATTCGGACGATTCGCGAGAAGCTGCAAATTAATATCGGCGACCGCCAAGGGGAATTCACAGATCGCTATGATGAACCGAGAGATGTCGTGATTACGATGTTCGAGAGCTTCATCGGTCATCAGCAGAATAGCAAGACGGACATTCCGACAGCTATCGTTCTGACAAAGAGCGACATGCTGGAATATCTCAAAGAAGATGATGGCAACGGCTATATTAAATCCAATAGCAATGTTTTCCGTAATTTCGTACATAGGCAATATATGAATACGGATGAGATCGAAAATATCAATGGGGAAATTCGCAGGTTCATCGAGCGGGTCGATCGACCATTCAAGGATGCGGTTGATGTTTACTTTATGAATACAGCGTATTTTGCCGTATCTTCGCTTGGCAGCAATCCAGTGAATCAACAAATTACGGGTGTTGTTAATCCGATTCGGGTTGATGAACCGTTTATCTGGTTATTGAACCAGCTGGATTATATCGAAGGGAGAGATGAGTAAGTGGCGACCACAGGCCGAATATTTCAACAGATTTATACACGCGACCGAGAAGGAATATTTAGAACTAACGAGGGATTAGACACCGTTGCCAAATCGCCATCGCTCGATAATAGCTTTATTAAGAAGGTATTGCATCCTTTTTGCTTCTATAATGCGCCGCATGAGCTGCGTGTCCGTGCAGAGCAGGATATTGCTCAGTATCCTAAAGCACTTACGATGTTCCCTGTAGAAACTGGGGAGCTGATTATTGGCCGCAGCTTATATGCAGGATCGGACTTTACGGGGCAGCGCAATACCTTTTTGACACATAATTTCGTTATTCCTCCAGAACTAAAAGATGATTTCGTTAAAAATCCGTCCAAAATTTTCCGCATACGCGGCTTTTTGGAACGTTATGATATTCAAGAAGGCAAGGAACTGCCAGAGCTGGCTGATCTGGATTATGAACAGACGCTAGGTTATGATCCTGGTGCGTTGTTAGAGCAACTTGGCATCACGGAGACTATTTTCAAGCAGTTGCTTGCGTCGATGATGATGTCGATTTCTGGCAAGAAAAAAGTGTATGTCATTCTGAATGTCGATATTTCCGAAACCTCGGTTGCCGCTACTATGCTGCTCGAGCTTCTATTCCACTGTCTGCCGTATGAGTTGCGCAGAAATTGTGGATTCATGACTTATAATAATGAACCACAGGGTAAGAAATATATTAACGTCATGTTCGTGGAAAAAGGCAGTATCCGCGCGCTGGACCGCAACATTGAGAAGGATTACCTGTTCGATTTACCGAATGATCGCATTGCCAATATAGATGCAGGTAGTAGTAACAGCGAGTACCTAGATTATGCGTGGAGATATCGCAATGAGCCTGAAATGCTGAATGCATTCTATGAATTTGCTGACGAAGCGCTGACTGGTGCAGATGAGAATGATCGTCTGGCCTTATCTACGTACTATAAACTATTTGCGCTCTATCAAATTGAACAGGGCAATCAACAAGCATATGAGAGTAATAAAGAAGCGGTGCTAGAGTCGCTTAATAGTTTCTTGCATGCCGAGCCAGAGAAGGTTCAACCGCGATTGAACAACATAATGCTGAAGCTCCTGGAGCAAGAATATCGGATGATTCGTACGGAATATACACCTCCGATAGGCGTTATTCAAAGTTCGATGCAGTATGGATTACATGCAAAGGAAGCTGTGAAGAAACAGTTGATCGAATTCTGGGTGCTAGCGATCTATAATGGCTGGCAGAAGCAGGATGCAGGCTACACGGCACAAATCTATGATCGACTGCTCGCTCAGGAGAATCTATTTGATGCTAGTATGGAGTTCCTGTACGGACAAGCTTATTTTGAGCAGATGCTGCTAGATTACATAAATATACGCTTCACGAAGGTGAAGGATGCTGGGCGATTCGAGCAGGAGCTGCTATTCTGGGTGAAGCATCTTCCAGCAATGCTGAATTCGGTCATGTTCGAGGACGCTGCACTTCGCAGAATCGATGAGATGTTTACGAAGCAAGCGGCTTCTAGAGATAGTAGAGCTTTGTATGATGTGATTACGAGGACTTTTGACAAGTATCCGAACTTAGGGATCGATTCATTGTGCGCGAATCTTGTTTCGAGACTGATTGTTCAAACGCTGAATGAGATTGAACCAAATCCAACAAATGAAGAAGAATTGAAGGATTTGAAATTCTTATTTATTATTCCAAGAACAGAGTTGATGGCTGAGTTAACGACTCGCGGAAGAGGGAACTGGAAGATTCTGCATGTCGTAATTCAAGTTGTAACTCGGGAAGAAATTCAAGCATCAGAGCTCGTGAAGGAGTTTGAAGATTTAGCTCCTGCTGAACTGCGCAAGGCGCAAGAGCTCTTGCAGAAGATTTATAGAGGCCAAGTCCGTGAAGATATGTACGGCAAATTGATTTATGCCTTCTATGAAAGCAATCATGAAAAATTTTCAAATGATTCCTATGACCAATTCCAATATGAGCTGCTGCTCGAGTATCTGTTTATTAACGCGGATGAAGAAGGGGTTTATGGCTTTTTGCTATGGTCCAGCACGCAGTCAGGATTTACAGTAGGTAGACAAGTACTGCCTGGTTATGAGAAAGCGATCAGCAACTATTTCCGTAAGCATGACGACAAAGCGTTCAAGAACCGCCAAACAGCTGCTGCCTTGATGGCCGTTCGCCATACAGGCATGCTGAAATTGTTCAAAGCGATCAAGCTTGATCAATCGAATCCACTTGTACGTTTTATAGCTAAGAACAAGAAGCTGTTTCGGCTGACCTTGTTATTTGCAATCATTATCGCCTTGCTTGCCGTCGTAATCATTCTGGTCAGAACGCTGATTCATGCTTTCTCTGGAGATGATACGCCACAAGACAATATCGTAACGCCACCACCAACTACGGTGGTATCACCGTTACCATCACCGGCGGTGTCGGAGATGCCTGATGTCTCACCTTCTCCGGATGGAGCGGGTACGACGGTTCCGCCAACATCGACGCCATCTCCATCTGGTGTACCTAGTCCAACGCCAAGTCCAAGTTCGAGTCCAAATGCAAGTCCAACGCCGAGTCCGGCGATAAAAAAGTAAGTCCTTAGTCTTATCGGTACTTTGCTGATTGGCAGGGCGCATAAACATTGGTAAAGCACATATACCGGTATGCACAGGCGCTCGCTGTGTGCGAACGGTAAAAAATTACCTAACATCGGAAACAAATTACCGAAAAAGCACCTCAAGTTGCCGCATCGCGCTCGGCAACACGGTTAGAGGGTGCTCGCAGAGTGCGAACGGTAAAAAATTACCTAACATCGGAAACAAATTACCGAAAAAACACCCCAAGTTGCCGCATCGTGCTCGGCAGCAAGGTTGGAGGGTGCTCGCAGAGTGCGAACGGTAAAAAATTACCTAACATCGGAAACAAATTACCGAAAAAAGCTTTTCTAAATAAGCCAAAGACCAGCATTCTAAGTGAAGAATGCTGGTCTTTACGCTTTTTTCTAGCAAAATCGATTTATTTCTGCTTCAGCAGCCATTCAGCAATATCATCGATCACAGTTGCTGGAACGTTGCCAGGCGTGTAATATTCCGCACCTGTCGAAGGCATGTCAACGGATACAAAGAAGTGATTGAGCTTTGGATAAGATTTAAACGATACATCTTTACGAGTGCTTAATGCTTGTTTCCATCCTTCGTAATTACTCATGTTCACCTGGAAATCGTTCTCGCCTTGTAGAATGAGAAGCGGAGCTGCTTGCTTCTTCGCAAGCTCGCCTGCATAGTAGTTTCTGAAATCCATCCACCAGTATAGACCCGGTATTGCTAACTGAGGCAGGTTCGACGTAGAGTATTGCGGATCATGGAGGATAGAGACGATCTGTTCCCATTGTGCTACCTGCTGCTTAGCCGACTCTATGACTTCCTTAGGCTGTCCTGCTTTAATTAAACGATCAATAGCTTCGTTATTTTGGTCAATAGAAACATTCTCAAGCGGTTTGCTTGGTCCCGCCATAACTACTGCACCTGCTAGTGCTTTATTCTGATCCTGCTCGATGATTTGCGGAACGAGCATGCCACCTTGGCTATGTCCGATGACGAATACGTGTTTTTGATCAATGCGTTTGTCGTTATGCAGTAATTTGACCGCTTGGAAAACATCATCAATAGATTCATTCTTAACTGTATATTTAGGGATTAGTGCAGCACTAAGGGAATTCACAAATGTCTGTTTATCATAGCGAAGAACAGCTATTCCTTTGTTAGCTAGCCCAACTGCCAAGTCACGGAATGTCTTGTATCCGCCAACAGCTTCATCACGGTCAGACGGACCGGAGCCATGCACCAAAATTACAGTTGGGAATGGTCCATCGCCTTTAGGCAGCGTCAATGTTCCTGCTACGGCTGTCAAACCTTCGCCAACGACAACCTCTTCTTCTGTATAATTATCGGCATTGTCATAGCTTGGTTTGTGATAAGTGCTTGGAGGTGTTGCAACTGTAAAACGGATATCGCTGATCTTATTTGATTGATCATAGCGAATATCAACTTGTATAGGAGTTGATTTTTCCGTCATGTAAGTAAGGTGTGCAATGTTATGTAGTTTGTTTTTCTCCACTTGGACTTCTAATAGGTCTGTCACATTACCATAGGGTGATGCAGCTAAATTGAATAGAACGGGCATCATCGTATCTGGTATAAGCTGTTGCAGATTATCATTCATCAGGGCTCTTGCTTCTGTAAATTTATTATTGGATACGAGCTGCATATAATAGCTTCCAAGTGATGCAGTATCGGTAGGGTCAATCGTTAATCCATTAGCTGCATTCCAATCGAGCTGTACTTGAAGCGCTTCTTCTATGATTTCAAGCGGAATGATTGTAGAACCATCAACGGTAGTCACTTTATTGTTCAAAATGACCTCCTTGCCATTGACGATTGCGTGATCATTACCGATCGTAACCGTGAATTGAAGCCCCCCACGATTAACCGTTACTTGCTGCTTAGCCTCATCCCATGTCACCTTAGCTCCAATCGATTCAGCGATTGAACGTAATGGAGCTTGCGTATTTGCATTTGTGCTTTCAGCCATCGCTTGCACAGGCATGGCAAGTGCTAATGTTAGCATCGAACCTGCGATAAGCGTTTTGAAACTTTTAGTAGGCAATAATTTGATCATGAAATTTCTCTCCTTCTATATGAATTGCTTCATGATATAGAATTTATAGCTTTCAGCCCATAAATTCTAAGTATCACCTGAAGAAACGCATCCGTCTTATAAAGACGGTCAAACTGTTTCTTCTTGTTCGAAAGTTGATTCCGAATGAAGCTGCTTGTGAAGCCATGATTCGAGAAGTGGGAGTAGTTCTTGATGTAAGGGACTGCCGATTAGCTGTTGATATTCCTGCTGCAGCTTAAGCATCGTATGTGTGCTTGTATATCGGCAGAGAAGATGATTCATTTCGGGAATAATATGTGTCTCTACTGGCCCTTTAACAAGATCGGCGATGATATGCACATGCTGTGGATTAACCTGAATGTCGCGATCACCTGTTATGGCAAGTACAGGGCAAGTCATTTGCGGTAAATAATCCAGCACACTCGTTGCATAGTGTTCGCGATACCACTTGGCATTGATCGTAGCAGGACCTAGCTTGATCGTATCCTCCGTAGAAGCAAGGATTTGCTGTATCGTAGCCTCATTACGTTTGCGCGCTTTAGGAATTAACCGCAATAAACGCATGAGGAAGCCCTTGAAGCCTTTGGTTGCCTCTAGTTCATCCAGTACTTGCTCCGCTTGGCAAGTCAGCATAACCTTCCCCGTATCGGCGAATCCAGCAAGCATGATCGCCCCAGCAATCCTGTTGCGTGATGCCAATATGGCAGTAAAAATCGCACCTTCACTATGACCTAGAACAAATACGTTCTCGGGATCACAGTTAGGATGGGATTTTAAATATTGCAGACAAGCTTCGGCATCGTCTACTAAGTCCCATAACCCAGCTGCGTTAAAATCACCCTCGCTTTTATGTGTTCCCCTCTTGTCGTAACGAAGTGTTACAAAGCCTAGGGATATGAGGAAATTGGATAGATTATGATAAATATTCGCATCGATCCCACCACTGTTACCGTTGCGGTCACTTGATCCAGAGCCTGCAATAAGCAATATGGCCGGATGTTTAGCAGCAGCATCAGAATGAGGTGGTACAGGGATGGCGATTGTACCTGCGAGCTTGCCGTCTGGCGCTTCAATCGTCACATCTGTTTCGTGAATGTCATATTTCATATACATCATCTCCTACAAAATTAAGTTACTATGTTACTGTTCTTGCGTTTCATTCGTTTCTCTACCCGGCATAAGGATGGTAGAAATCGTTCGTCTTTGTCTTTCTGGAGATGGCTCATGCCGAGCTGCTTCTTGAAAAGCTTCTCCAATTCTCATATATAACTGTTGTAATTCTTTATCCGTTAAATAGAAGCTTGCTTGTCTGAAGCCGATCCCATCTTTATAAGGATCAATTTCCCCTTTGCGTTTGGTGTAAGCCTCGAAGTCATCGATTAGCATCGCAACGAAAAGCATGAACTGCTGCATCATCGATTCTCTAGTCTCCTCATCGCTTGTGCTCGAAGTGCTTAATCCACCCTTAGCAAGGGAATAGACCTTCTCGACAGTTCCTCGAACCTGATTCTGTTTAACAACCGTTAGCATATTGCCTTGGACCAGTTGATTGACATGTCGATAAAGAGTAGCTTGCGGGACATCCTTCAAATATTCAGCAACCTGTGCAATGGTAAGCTCGGGACGGGTAGCGAATATCTGAACAATACGTAAACGTATAGGATGAAGAAGTAAATCAGCTTTGGAGTGTTTCATCAGGTTGACCTCTTTCCTATGTTTAAAAAATGATCCTCGTAAGCTAGATTCATTATTTTATAAGTTGATTATATTATCAATAATGATAACAATCAACTCGAAATTGTTTAAACAAAAAAATAAATGTAAATTTTGAATCTATTCCTTATCGTAAATTGGAAGGTGTGCTATAATTATTTAGTGATAATTGCCATAATACTGTTGTCATGTCGAAAGAAATGGAGGCGGTTACAAACCAATGTATACCAATCATTACATTGTTGTCGCAATTTTCGTAGTATTGTCGATTATACTGGCACTGGCTGCATTTGTACTGGGGAGAATTCTGCGTCCGTACAAACCTAGTGATCCCAAGTATACGACTTACGAAAGCGGTAACGAGCCGGTAGGCGAAGGACAGATACGATTCAACATTAGGTATTATTTATTTGCCTTGATGTTCGTTATCTTTGATGTGGAAACTGTTTTCCTGTACCCATGGGCGGTAGCATACAATAAGCTAGGGCTTTTTGCGCTTGTGGAAATGTGCATTTTTGTCGTTTTACTGGCAGTTGGCCTACTATACGCATGGAAAAAGAAGGTGCTTGAATGGAACTCAGTTTAGATCAAATTACTCCTGAGCAGAAACAGGAGCTAGACCGCAATGTATTCATGACAACGCTTGAGCAGGTTAAGGCATGGGCAAGAAGCAATTCGCTCTGGCCATTAACGTTCGGGCTTGCTTGCTGTGCCATCGAAATGATGAATACAGGTGCTTCTCATTACGATTTAGACCGATTTGGCGTTATTTTCCGTACGTCTCCTCGTCAGTCGGATGTGATGATTGTGGCAGGAACCGTTACGAAAAAAATGGCGCCTTTGCTTCGTCGTCTCTATGACCAAATGCCTGAGCCTAAATGGGTCATCGCTATGGGATCATGCGCAACGGCAGGCGGACCTTATGTGAAATCATATGCTGTCGTCAAAGGTGTAGATCAGGTTGTACCTGTTGATGTTTATATCCCGGGCTGCCCACCAAATCCTGCGGCGCTCATTTATGGAATCAACAAGCTGCAAGAGAAAATTCGCTATGAAGCAAAGACTGGGAAGCGGGTGACAGGATCGTGAGCGAAGAGAATAAGCCTGTAGAGCCTGAGCAATCAGGAGCACCAGCAGAAGCAGAAGCTGCTAAGCCAGCGGAACCTGTTGCCGAGCCGAAGCAGCCTGCAGAAGCAGCAGCTGAGACCGCTAAGCCTAAGCCGGAGCGGCCTGCAAGACCAGAGCGTCCTGCCAAGGAGGCTGCGGAAGAAGCACCTGCTGCACCATCTCCGAACCAGCCATTACTTGATCAGCTAGTTCGTATTCTTAATAGCGAAGTGGCGGAGAACGCAGTCACTGCTTCATCGATTAACGAAGCCAATGATCATTTGCCAACTGTCGTCATAGCAAGTGAGCACTGGGCAAATGCAGCACGTGTGATGCGGGATCATCCTGAGCTGAACTGCAACTACTTGCGTAATATGTCGGGGGTCGATCAGGAAACACATCTAGAAGCCGTCTATAATCTAATTTCACTTTCGACTCGAGTCAATTATTGTGTAAGAGTGATTACCGATCGCGAAGCGCCTTCAATCCCATCAATCACACATTTGTGGGAAGGCGCCAATTGGAATGAACGTGAAATATTTGATTTGCTAGGTATTGATTTTCCTGGGCATCCGAATATGACGCGGATTATGCTAGCAGATGATTGGGTCGGACACCCGCTGCGTAAAGATTATGAACCGCTAGACCCGGAGGTGTAGCTCTTGTTACGGACAGAAGAACTGTTGCTGAATGTCGGCCCACAGCATCCGAGTACACACGGCGTATTTCGCGTCATCGTTAAACTCGATGGAGAAGTAATTCGTGAGGCAATTCCTGTTATGGGCTATTTGCACCGAGGTACTGAGAAGCTGGCTGAGAACTTAAATTATACTCAAATCATTCCATATACCGACCGCATGGATTATGTATCTGCTATGACGAACAACTACGTGCTTGTGAACGCAGTTGAGAAGCTGATGGGATTACAGGTTCCTGAGAAAGCGGAGTATTTGCGTGTCATCGTAATGGAATTGCAGCGCGTTGTCTCTCACCTTGTATGGTGGGGAACCTACTTGCTAGATATTGGCGCACAGAGCCCATTCTTATTTGCTTTTGTTGAACGCGAGAAAGTTATTGATATGTTCACAGAGCTATGCGGTGCGCGACTTACATACAATTATATGCGTGTTGGCGGCGTGAAGTGGGATGCCCCAGACGGCTGGATCCAGAAAGTAAAAGATTTTGTCCCACATATGTATAGCAAGTTGGAAGAGTTCGATAAGCTAGTTTCGGGCAACGAGATTTTCTTATCACGGATTAAGGGTGTCGGCAAGTACGACGCACAAACAGCGATTAACTACAGCTTGAGCGGTGCGAACTTAAGATGCACAGGTGTCAAATGGGATCTTCGCAAAGATCAGCCGTATTCGATCTATGATCGCTTCCAGTTTGACGTGCCTGTAGGTCAGAATGGCGATTGCTATGATCGTTATGTAGTGCGGATGGAAGAGATGCGCCAATCCCTGCGTATTTTGGAGCAGGCGCTCGAACAGTTCCCGCATCAAGGTGAGATTCTCAAAGCACCTCGCGCTATTAGACCACCAGCAGGAGAAGTATATGCAGGAATCGAGTCGCCGCGTGGCGAGATCGGCTGCTACATCGTCTCCAAAGGCAAAACCGAGCCATTCCGTCTAAAATTCCGCAGACCATCATTCGTGAATCTGCAAATCTTGCCTAAGCTGCTAGTAGGCGAAACAATGACGAACTTAATTACCATTCTCGGCGGTATCGATATTGTGCTTGGGGAGGTCGACGGTTAATGCTCCATTTGCTAACAGAACAGCTCACGTGGACGAACTTTGCGATCTTCTGCGCAGTTGCTGTCGCGTTACTGTTATTCGTTCTGGTATGGGTTATGCTGGAAATTTATTTTGAACGCAAAATACTCGGTGCGATGCAATTCCGTATCGGACCGAACCGTGTTGGTCCGTTTGGTTTGCTGCAATCTGCTGCGGACGTATTCAAGCTTCTGATTAAAGAAGATACAATTCCACGGAAAGCGGAGAAACAGCTTTTCGTGTTCGCGCCGATTCTGACATTCCTGCCATCGTTCTCGATTATGGCGGTATTGCCGTATGCGGACGGATTTTTGCATGCGGATATCAATGTGGGTCTGCTGTATGCCTTATCTTTATCGGGTATTTCGACTGTCGGAATTATTCTTGCAGGCTGGTCATCCAATAATAAATACGCGTTAATCGGTGGGATGCGTTCTGCTGCCCAAATGATTTCGTATGAAATTCCAATCATCATTTCGGTTGTTGGCGTTGTCATGATGACGGGCTCGATGAATATCCGTTTGATCGTTGAAGGGCAAGCAGGTTATTTCTGGAACTGGAATTTTCTTCCTCAAATTATCGGCTTTGTTGTCTTCGTTATCGCTTCAGTATCCGAGCTGAATCGTACGCCATTTGACTTGCCCGAAGCTGAGTCTGAGCTTGTAGCAGGCTATCATGTCGAATATAGTGGATTCCGTTTTGCATTCTATATGCTTGCGGAGTATATTTACATGTTTGTTTTCTCAGCACTGATCGTACTCATCTTCTTGGGTGGATGGAATGCGCCATTCCCGCAGCTTGATTTTATCCCGGATGTCATTTGGTTCTTAATTAAAGTTTGCTGTATCATTTTCTTCCTGATCTGGCTACGTGCGACGTTACCGCGGGTACGACTCGATCAACTCATGGGATTAGGCTGGAAAGTGTTATTGCCGCTGTCGCTGCTTAACATTTTTGTAACAGCTGCTTACATGGGCATCAAATCCTGGATAATAGGGGGATAACCGATGAAGGGGCTTATTAAAGGTATGGGCGTTACGCTCAAAGCCTTTGGCACAAAGAAAGTAACTTACAAGTATCCTGAACAGCCGCTTAAGCTTCCGGATCGTTTCCGTGGCGTTCAGTATTTAGATGTAGATAAGTGCATCGTCTGTAACATGTGCGCCAAAATTTGTCCGACGGATTGTATTACGATCCAAGGCAAGCCAAATCCAGATCCCGAGAAGAAGGGTAAGGTACTGGAAACATTCGATCTTAATTTTGAAATCTGCATTCTATGCGATTTATGTACAGAGGTATGTCCGACTGAAGCTATCGTGATGACGAATAATTTTGAGCTTAGCTCGTATTCACGCGACGATCTGTTCAAGAACATGCTGTGGCTTAACGACAATAACGAGAACGTGCGTAAAGAGAATACGCCAATCGTTGTGAAAGGAGACGACAGCAAGGATGCTTAGTGGACTTAGTGAATTTTTCTCAAGCGGTGCTAACTGGGTATTTCTATTGTTCGCAATGATGGCCATTGGCGGAGCGCTGTATATGATCTCGTTTACACGAGTTGTTCATATGCTGATGTCTGCTGCGTTAACCTTCATTTCGCTGGCGGGAATCTATTTCTTGCTAGAGGCGGAGTTTGTGGCTGTCGCGCAAATTCTCATTTATGCAGGGGCCATTTCGATTCTGATGATTTTCGGCATTATGATGACGAATCACAGAAGTGGGGACGAAGGTCTAACGCCGCCGCTTCATACTGGATTGGCATTCATTGTGGTATTAGCGTTCTTCGGCATTTTATTCTTTGCGATTCAGAACACACTCTTCCAAGCAGCGCCTCCGTTTGATCCAGGTAACGATAATACGCTTGAACTGGGTAAATTGTTCTTTAGCAAATATGTCATTCCATTCGAACTGATGTCTGTGCTCCTGACAGTTGCCTTTATTGGGGCAGTCATCATTGCGAAGAGGGAGGAGGGTGAAGCATGAGCGGATCAATTACTCCTTACTTAATGCTTGCTGCCATTCTGTTCTGTATCGGTCTATTTGGTGCTTTGACCAAAAAGAACGGTGTCGTCGTGCTGCTCTCAGTTGAGCTTATGCTGAATGCAGTGAATTTGAATCTTGTTGCATTTTCCAAATTCGGCGCGATCCCATCACTTACGGGTCAAATCTTCACCTTATTCAACATTTCAATTGCGGCTGTTGAGGTAGCGATCGGTATTGCGATTCTTATCTTGCTGTATCGCAATAAGGGAACTGCTGATGTCACAGAAATCGATTCAATGAAACGATAGGAGGAAATAAAGCATGGTATCTGATTACTCGCAGTACGCTTGGCTAGTTCCGCTCTTTCCTCTCTTCGCATTTTTCATCTTGATCGCTATGGGTCGTCAGTGGAAAGCGGTAGGAAGCCTTGTTGGCATCATCGCGATGCTCGCCTCTTTTGTGATGTCCTTACTTATTTTCCTTGGACGCATGGGTGATCATGTTGCAGATTATGCATGGAAAGATTGGACTTGGATTACGGCAGGTGGCTTTAACCTAACGATGGGCTTTGAGGTAACGAACCTGAATGCCTTGATGTTAGTCATTGTTACCTTCGTCGCTTTATTAGTGAATATTTACTCACGTGGCTATATGCATGGTGATGAGCGCATGAATGTGTTCTTTGCCTACATCGCGCTATTCTCATTCTCGATGCTTGGACTTGTGATTTCTTCTAACTTAATTGAGCTTTATATTTTCTGGGAGCTTGTTGGGGTGTGCTCATTCCTGCTCATCGGTTTCTGGTTCCATAAGCCTGAAGCTCGTGCAGCAGCGAAGAAGGCATTTATCGTAACGCGCATTGGCGACGTTGGTCTTCTGATCGGTATACTGCTTCTGTTCTGGTACATGCCGAATCATTCCCTCGATTTCAGCGACATACATAATGCGTTTGCAGGCGGTGCTGTTGGTGAATTTACTGTAGGATTAACCGCAGCAATTGCAATCTTGATCTTCGTAGGTGCGATGGGTAAATCAGGTCAATTCCCACTTCATACGTGGCTGCCTGATGCGATGGAAGGTCCAACACCAATTTCTGCCCTTATTCACGCGGCAACAATGGTTGCAGCAGGGGTCTATTTGGTAGCGAGAACGTATGATATTTTCCTTGCTTCACCTGATGCCTTGATGGTCGTTGCGATTGTCGGCGGATTTACAGCGATTTTCGCAGCAACGATTGGTGTAGCACAGAACGATATTAAGCGAGTGCTTGCATACTCTACCGTCAGTCAGCTTGGTTATATGATGATGGCGCTTGGTATTGGTGTATCCTATGCCTCTGGTATGTTTCACCTATTTACGCATGCATTCTTCAAAGCGCTTCTGTTCCTGGCGGCAGGCAGCATTATTCATGCAACAGGCACACAAGACATTCGGCAAATGGGCGGCTTGTCCGGCAAAATGAAAGTTACTATGACAACCTTTGCGATTGGTGCTTTAGCACTTGCGGGGATTGTACCTTTTGCAGGCTTCTGGTCCAAAGATGTTATTCTGGCTGAAGCTTGGGATCATAATCAAATCCTATTCTGGGTTGGTTTGGTCGCAGCCTTCTTCACAGCGTTCTATATGGCGAGATTGTTCTTCCTCGTATTCGTCGGTAAGAAACGTTCCGATTACGAAGCGCATGAGTCACCAGTATCTATGACATTCCCGCTAGTTGTTCTTGCGATTCTTGCAGTGGGTGCAGGCTTTATCATGACACCGTTTAATTCTTGGTTCGGTACTTGGATTACAGGGCATGAACATGTTGAGGTTGCGAATTATACCGTTATGATTCTATCGACGTTAGCAGGCGTCCTTGGTATTGGACTTGGCTATGTAAAGTATGGCAGAGGCGCAGTTCAATTCCCATCGGATGCGAATGCGAACTGGCTCTATACGCTTGTACATCGTAAATATTATATCGATGAAATCTATGACTATATCATCGTGAAGCCAATCAGCTACATCGGCTGGCTGCTGAAGCTATTTGATCACTATGTTGTAGATGGACTTGTACGTCTAGTTGCTGCATCTGTTAACGGTCTTGGTCGGTTGAGCTCCAGACTGCAGAATGGTCAATTGCAGCGCTATGGACTTATTATGGTATTCGGGATTGTCATCATCACCTTGGCAATCGTAGGAAGGAGGTTCTTCGAGTGATGCTGGATAACTTTCCAATTTTAAGTCTGATTGCTTTTTCTCCTCTCCTCGGAGTACTGATTCTGCTCTTTATACCTAAACATTTGGGTCATTTGCATAAAACAGTAGCGATCGTAATCACACTTATATCACTTGTGCTTGCAGGAGTCCTATTCGTTAATTTCCATACGGATGGAAGCGGCATGCAATTCAACGAAAGCTATGATTGGATTAGCTTCGCACTTAATCATGAATTGATCGGTCAAGTAACATCCTTATCTTTTGAAATGAAATATAGTTTAGGTGTAGATGGCTTATCCGTCGCAATGGTCTTCTTGACTGCTCTTGTAGCAGCTATGGCAGCTATGGCATCGGTATTTATCAAAAAACGTTGGAAGCTGTATTTCATTCTGTTCCTTCTTCTTGAGGTTGGGATGTTCGGTGTATTCATGGCACAGGATCTGTTCCTGTTCTTCATTTTCTTTGAACTTACGCTCGTTCCAATGTTCTTCTTAATTGGAATTTGGGGTTATATGAACAGAGAAAAAGCTGCGAACCGCTTCTTGATCTATAATGGACTTGGTTCCGCAATTATGTTCATCGCGTTCTTGATTCTTGTAAGTACAGCAGGCTTCACGCAAATCCAGTCGGCTGGGGAATGGAAAATTTTCTACAGCGGCGATATTCAGAACATTATGTTCAATCTGTTCCAGAATCCGCAATCCTATGCGAATCTGGCAGATCCCAATAACGTGTTCTACTTAAGTACTGAGTTAAGATGGACGATTTTCATAATGTTAATCGTTGCATTTGGTATT
The DNA here is from genome assembly GCF_004344915.1 of Paenibacillus albiflavus. Lineage (GTDB taxonomy): Bacteria > Bacillota > Bacilli > Paenibacillales > NBRC-103111 > Paenibacillus_AM > Paenibacillus_AM albiflavus. The sequence continues at coordinate 29,718 of NZ_SKFG01000011.1, forward strand.
AAGTTGCCGATCTTCCCGTTCCATACGTGGATGCTGAAGGTACATACAGAAGCTCCGCCAGCTACGGTTATGATTCACTCGGGTATTTTACTCAAAATGGGGGCTTACGGCTTAATCCGTTTCGGAATTCTGTTCTTCCCGGCAGAAGCTTATCAAATCGGTTGGGTATTTGCTTTACTCGGTGTCATTAATATCTTATATGGTGCAATTTTGGCACTCGTCCAAAAGGAATTTAAGCTCGTTCTTGCTTACTCTTCCATATCGCATATGGGAATCGTACTGCTTGGACTTGCCGCATTTAATGAAATTGGTATACAGGGTGCAATCTTCCAACTTGTATCCCACGGTCTGATCTCGGCGCTGATGTTCTTAATCGTTGGTTCGATCTACGAGCGAACAGGAACTACAGAGCTCTCAAGATTGGGTGGTTTAGCCAAGTCAATGCCTTTCATGTGCGGGATTCTGTTAATCTCAGGTCTTGCATCTCTTGGATTACCGGGCTTGTCTGGATTTATCTCAGAGTTCCTTGCATTCCTAGGCGCATTCGAAACGCACAAAGTATTCACGATCGTCGCATTACTTGGTGTTATTCTAACAGCGGTGTACATCTTGCGAGCTGTTCTGCAAATTACATTCGGAGCGATCTCCGAAGAGAATACCAGATTGCTAGACGCAAGATTAATCGAAGCTATTCCGATGATTACACTTGTCGCATTCATCGTATTACTTGGTATTTATCCAAGCGTGCTTAATGGGGTATTGGAACAAACTGTAGGCGACTTCGGATATTTCATTACTAACGTCGCTGACAAGATAGGAGGTTAAGCTGCGATGGAAGCTATGCGCTTACAAGTATCAGATTTAGTACATCTACTTCCGGAGTTAACACTAGTCATTGCGGCTGTGGTGCTGTCCGTCCTTGATTTACTGCTCCCTAATCGGGTGAATCGTAAATTTATCGGTTGGCTAACTCTCGTAAGCTTAATCATATCTGGTGTGTTCGTTGTTCTTCAGTTGAATCCAGCAGAATCGATTGAACTATTGGCGAATTCATATCGAGTTGATGATTTTGCTTCATTAATGAAGCTTGTGTTCATTGTTGGAACAGGATTTGTCGTTTATATGAGCTTCTCCTATGTGAAGAAAGATGAGATTTACCATGTGGGTGAATACTATTACTTCATGCTGCCTGCAACATTAGGCGCGTTCGTAATGGCATCCTCTGCAGATCTCATTACATTATACGTAGGCTTGGAGCTGCTAAGCATTACGTCCTATATCATGGTTGCTTTACGCAAGAAGAGTCAACGCTCGAATGAAGCCGCATTTAAGTACTTGGTTATGGGTGCTATTGCCTCGGCTATTATCTTATATGGCATGTCCTTCCTATATGGAATTTCAGGTTCAACGAATCTGGTTGATATTCGGGCAGCGATTGCATCTAACTTCCATAGTTACGAAATGATCGTTTATATCGCAAGCTTCCTGCTGATCGCAGGGTTAAGCTTTAAGATAGCGGCAGCTCCATTCCATGCATGGGCGCCAGATGTGTATGAAGGTGCACCAACGCCGGTCACTTCATTCTTGGCGGTTGTTTCCAAAGCGGCAGCTTTCGCAATGATATTCCGTATGATCTATGTGTTATTCGCAGTTGGTACGTATCAAGAAGTAGCGGATGCCGTTATGCTAGCTCTCTCCGTAATAGCAGCAGCAGCGATGATTATCGGTAACGTTACGGCATTGCGCCAGCATAGCTTTAAACGATTGCTTGCTTATTCTGGAGTTGCGAATGCGGGGTATCTGCTAGTTCCGATTACCGCACATTTTTCAACTGCACATTTTAGTAATTTCTCTGAGTTCCTCTATTACTTAATTGCCTACTTGTTCATGAACATCGGCGCGTTTGCCGTGTTGATGATTCTTGAACGATCGACAGGCAGTGATCAGATAAGCGGATTTGCAGGCTTGTATCATCGAGCGCCTTACACAGCAGGAGCTATGACGCTGATTGTCTTATCGTTAGCAGGCTTCCCAATTACAGGTGGTTTCTTCGGTAAGCTGTACATTCTGCTAGGAGCAATGGAGACGCAGCATTACTGGTTAGCAGCTATTATGTTAGCCACAACCGTAATCGCCTACTATTATTACTTTGGCATCATTCGTCAAATGTTCATGCGTTCAGGTGATGAGAGCGAGACGATTAAAGTTCCTCTTACACTTGGCGTTACGGCGTGGATCTGTGCGATTATTGGAGTAGGGCTCGGATTCTTCCCACATGTTATTCTGAATGCACTAGAAAAAATATTTAGTTTAACCAAAGATCTCCTACTTCTATCATAACTTTGCTATAATATAGGCACCCCCTCATAGAGGGCGGTGCTTTTATTATTATTATAGAATTTATAACATTTGTGTCATAAATTCTAAGTAATACCTTGAGAAACGCATCCGTCCTAAAAGACGGTGAAACCGTTTCATCTTGTTTGCAAAGGATATAGAAGCAATGAGTAGAGTTTCGAGATGGCTTATAAGCACACTTATTCCTATTTTCATATTCTCGCTAATATTGTTCCCAAGTCATGCTAGTGCAGCCACTTATGGGCCTTCGAGCGATCCGCTTCGCGGTAAGCAGGCGTATTTGGATCGCATTCGTATCGATGCCGCATGGGCTTCGACACCTACAGGTGGCAAACCTATCATTGTAGCCATCGTAGATACGGGAGTTGACCTAGAACATCCCGATTTAGTAGACAATCTAATCCCAGGGATTAATTTAATAGATAACAATCAGCCACCGCAAGATGATTATGGACATGGAACGAATGTCGCGGGTATCTTGGGTGCAACCACAGGTAATGATATTGGAATCGCAGGTATCGCTCGCAATGTTCGTATGATGCCGATCAAGGCGTTAGCAAGTGATGGTTACGGCGGCGAAAAAGAGCTCGGAGAGGGCATTAAATATGCAGTCGATCATGGCGCTCAGATCGTGTTATTGTCGCTTGGATTAAATAAGCAGTCGACCTATATGGAAGAGATTGTGAAATATGCAGAGAGCAAGAATGTATTGCTAGTAGCGGCGGTCGGAAATGAAGGGAACTCCATTAAGTACCCGGCAGGATTCCAGACTGTACTTGCTGTCGGCGGCATTGGCTTGGATAATGAAATCGAATCAAGGTCCAATCATGGACCAGAGTTAGATATCGTTGCACCATGGACCGTGTATACAACTGCACTTGGCGGCAGATATGAATACAAAGAAGGCAGCTCGATGGCAGCTCCGCAAGTAGCGGGAGTTGCAGCACTAATCTGGAGCAAGTATCCCGAATTGAAGGCTCATCAAATTAGAAGCTTGCTTACGCAGACAGCGGAAGATGTGAATAAACCTGGCTGGGATCCGTACACAGGCTATGGTCTCCTGCGTGCAGATCGTGCGCTTACTCAATCGATCAAAGAAGATCCATTTGAACCAAATGATGTTATTGAGCAAGCGCAGCCTTTATCTGTGGACACAAGTATATCCGCTTCATTCAGTTCAAACAAAGATCAAGATTGGTTTGCGCTGGATTGCGACTACCCAGGTACTCTGTCTATAAGACTAACTTGGGATGGCACCAATAAACCAACTCTACGTCATGTCAAATTAGATAAAACTTACCAGGATTATTCCTTTTCGGACAGTGGGAAGTCGGTTGAACTAACTGTAAATAAAGGCCGAAATTATATTAAGCTGCAAGCACCTGATCTTAAGAAAGGTTCACAGCTAGCCTATAAACTTACAACCAAATTTCATATCTATGAAGATCCTTTTGAAGTTAACGATCGTCAATACCAAGCTTTCGTGCTCCCAACTCGTAGCCAGCAAATCGTAGGTACGTTCCACGATGTGAAGGATCAAGATTGGTTTAAGCTGAATATCAAAAATTCAGGAAAGCTGCGTGTCCGTGTAGTTGTCGATACCAATCGTATAGATCCCGTGCTCCTTCTGCAGAAGCAGAATGAGAAAGCCTTGATTATTGATAAAAAAGGCGACGGAGCAACGGAAATTTCTCCAGAGCTGCAAGTCACACCGGGTGAATTCTATATTCGAGTTTCCAATATTAAAGATTACTCCGAACCCGTAGTCGGTGAGTATACGCTATTCATTGAGTACGAGGAACAAATCATTGATCCATATGAACCAAATGATAAGAAATACCAAGCTACCTTAATGACGCAAGGTGAGTCTTATCAAGGCGTAATGGAAACGAAAAAGGATATCGATTGGTTCCAATTTGAAGTTACCGAGAGTGGGACGGTTCAGATCGATATAACCGATATCGGTCCGAAGGGTAAACTTGAAGTGAAATTGTATAACCTTGCTAACCGCGAAATCGGAAGCTATGAGCAATGGTCGCAAGGGGATCGGATCCAGATCAAGCAGAAGCTGAAGGAAGGCACATACTTTATTAAGCTGGAGTCAGCTGACTGGAAAGAGCGACAGCCATACAAGTTGATCGTTAATTAAGGATCAAGAAATGAGGGGACAATGCTATGAATAACATGGATTCCATGATGGATACAGGCTTATCCTACTTACCGATACTCAAATTAGTCGTGTATTTAATTTTTATCGGATTATCTTGGTGGGGGCTTCAGGAATTCAGATTTGATGTGTTCATGCGAAGACCGAAGAGCCTACAATCCAAAGTGCTGCAAGTCCTACTATCCATTGCGCTTGGGTATATGGTAGGCAACTTTTTCTTGGATTATATTATTAATTCCATCCATTTCGGATTTTCTTGAGTATTATAGGATTTATACCATTCGTGTCATAAATTCTAAGTAATACCTTGAGAAACGTACCTGCCTTTAAGGACGGGGAAATCGTTTCTTCTTGTAAATATGTCGAATAAGTTGTCAAGATAAAGTAAATACTGGAAAATATCGCGATAAAAGTACAATAATAAGTCGTAATTCCAGACGTTTCCCTATTTTACGACGTTTTCAATTGTCGACCCCTGTTTATTAAAATGAAAGTATGTTACACTAAGAATAAAAATTTTTGCGCGGAGGGACCAAGATGAGCAAAATTATCATCCGCGGTGGTCGAAAAGTAACAGGGCAAGTGAAGGTGAATGGCGCCAAGAATGCCGTTCTACCGATAATCGCTGCCTCTTTGTTAGCTGCGGAAGGAGAAAGCGTCATTCAGGATGCGCCTCCATTACATGATGTTTTTACGATCATTCAAGTACTGAATAAATTGGGCGTTGCGATTGAATACAACACAGAAACAATCAAAGTAAACGCATCACATATAGCAACCTGCGAGGCTTCGTATGATTTGATTCGTAAAATGCGAGCTTCTTTTCTTGTGATGGGACCCTTGTTAGCAAGAATGGGCAGAGCCCATATTTCTTTACCAGGCGGTTGTGCAATTGGAACTAGACCGATTGATCAGCATCTTAAGGGCTTTGAAGCTATGGGAGCTGTAATCGAGCTAGGACATGGTTGTATTGAAGCTAGAGTAGATGGCAAGCTGCAAGGTGCGAAGATTTATTTGGACGTCGCGAGTGTTGGAGCAACAGAAAATATCATGATGGCAGCATCGCTTGCTGAGGGAACGACAATTATTGAAAATGCGGCAATGGAGCCAGAGATCGTCGATCTTGCGAATTATTTGAATGCTATGGGTGCTAATGTTCGTGGCGCTGGTACAGGCATTATTCGCATTGAGGGTGTAGACAAGCTCCATGGCGTTAAACATACAGTAATTCCTGACCGAATTGAAGCGGGTACTTATATGATTGCAGCCGCTGTTACAGGCGGAGATCTCTATATTGAGGGTGCTATCGGGGACCATCTGCGCCCTGTTATCTCCAAACTGCAAGAGGTTGGAGTAACTGTACTTGAGGATGAGAATGGCATTCGCGTTAGAACGAATGGACCTTTGCGTGCGGTAGATGTCAAAACATTGCCTTACCCAGGCTTCCCAACAGATATGCAATCCCAGATGATGGCATTGCAGCTTGTTGCAGATGGTACGAGCTTAGTTACAGAGACTGTTTTTGAAAACCGCTACATGCATGTTGAAGAATTTAAGAAAATGGGCGGACGAATTAAAGTTGATGGACGCACAGCTGTCGTTAGTGGTGGATCACCACTGATTGGCGCTAAAGTTTGCGCAACTGATTTGCGAGCAGGTGCTGCATTAATCTTGGCAGGACTCGTCGCAGAAGGCGAAACCGAAATATCCGAGATTTATCATATTGATCGCGGATATGTTAATATCGCTGAACGCTTGCGTGAACTAGGTGCAGACGTTCGACGTGTGGAAGAAGCAACAGCATCTCCAGACGAAGCAGCAATTGAAGAAACGTTGGATTCCGTTGCATCAAGAGTGAATGATATCGGAATACTTACAGCACAGCCTACTTGGGCATAAATAAAGTCGATATAAACGTGGTAATTGGTTAATCCAGTTGCCACGTTTTTTTGTGTTCAACTTTGTGTAAAAATCGTATTTTTGGTGCAGGCTGATTAAAGAGAATAGAGGATAAGAGGTTCTATTCTATTAAAAAACCTCATAGGTTATTAGTATCAAAGACTACAGATTCTTGTAAATGAATTGACTAGAATGGAGCGTCTAGCTATGCCTACAACGAAACTTCGGAGAGTTGGACATCATCGCAAGCGATATCGTCAAGCGGAGTGGTCAAAAGTAAATTTTATTCTATGGATACTCATTGCTGCAGTGACATTATTCATTGTAACCATTGTGCTGCCGGGAATGATCGTGAATCGAATCGAACAGCCCGTGTCTATACATACAGGTGTAAATGCTCCAGTTAACCCTTCGGTAGAGAATCCAAATGAAACAACAAGCGTAATGAAACAAGGATTAATGGTTCCTGTCTATCTATCGAAATTAGATAAAATCGAAACAGTGCCCTTAGAAGACTACGTTCGAGGTGTCATTGCAGCCGAAATGCCTGCCGAGTTCGAGCTAGAGGCACTTAAGGCACAAGCCTTGGCAGCACGGACCTATATTTATAGACGACTGCTCGATAAAGATACTAGCAATGTGCCTGTAGAAGGAGCGTTAGTGACAGATACGACGGCGCATCAAGTATATTTAACAAAAGAAGCTTTAGCTAAGAAATGGACGGGAGACGACTATACGAAATATTGGGCTAAAATAACGCAGGCTGTTGAGGATACTCGCAATCTCATCCTCACGTATCAAGGTAAGCCGATAAACGCTACATTTTTTTCAACAAGTAATGGGAAGACCGAGAATGCAGAAGAGATATGGCCATTTGCTGTTCCCTATCTTCGCAGCGTTCCGAGTCCGTGGGATAAACAAGCACCGAAATATCAAGATACAATTTCACTATCCCTTGAAGATGTAGTCCATAAGCTAGGGGTCAAATCGATATCAACGGCGAAGAACGGCATCAGAGTGCTGGAGCGTACGAGTGGGGGAAGTATTAAGGAAATCGAAATCGGCGGATCCACTTTTACGGGAACTGAAGTCAGAGAAAAGTTAGGACTGCGGTCTGCAAGTTTCGAATGGAAATGGAAGGGTACGGGGAAGAACACGAAGTTGGAGATTACAACTTATGGATACGGGCATGGTGTAGGCTTAAGTCAGTGGGGGGCGAATGTGATGGCAAAGGAAGGCAAGACGGCAGCCGAAATCGTGCGCTACTACTATCAAGGCATAGCCATTTCAGAAGCTTCGAACATAGTAAACTAACTATTTTTTTATGAATAAATAGAAAAAAGAGAAAGTTAACGTATAAAACTTTGCGACCTGTCAACAATGGTTACTGAGGTGATAACCATATGAGTGATCAAAAGCAAGGTTTTGACAACAAAAACAATGCTCCTAAATCAAAACAAGGGGCAGAAGAGTCGAGTTCGGCATGGAAGAGGCTGCTAGCCAAAAGATGGGTTTTTCCAGCAGTGTATGTATTAGCAGCGGCAATTATCGTAACCATTGTGTGGGGGGCCTATAATAATGCTACTAAGTCGGCAAATCCGACTAGCGGCAGCACAACACAGACAGACGTAGTCGGCGACACTCCAGAGAATGGGACTTTGACCGTCAATGGCAAAGTAGAAACAATGAAGTGGCCTGTTAAAGAGAAAGACGTTATGGAAGTAGTTTTGCCATACTATGATGTCAATGCTAGTATCGAAGATAGAGGACTAGCGACAATTCAATATGGTGACACCTTCATTCCGAGCCAAGGTCTTGGCATCGCTCGCAAAGACAAAGAAACTTTCGATGTCCTAGCAGCTCTAACAGGTAAAGTAACTAGGGTAGAAAAAGATCCGATTGTCGGCAATCTCGTAGAAGTTACGCATGCCAACGGACTTGTAACTGTCTACCAAAGCTTGCAGAACGTTGAAGTAACCAAAGACGCTGAAGTCAAGCAAGGCGATCTACTTGGTACAGCAGGACGCAATGACCTCGAGAAAGAACAAGGCGTGCACTTGCACTTCGAAATTCGTCAAACTGGTGGCTCCACGCTTAACCCAGAGCAGTATCTAGGTATCAATACGAAAGTAGATACTAACGATACAGCGAAGAAAGTAGAGCCAAGCAAGCAAGATGCAACGAAGCAAGATGCTAATAAGCAAGACACTACTAAGCAAGACACGAACAAAGATACCACTAAGTCTAATGACAAAGGCGTAAGTGGCGAGCAGAAGCCTGAAGATAACAACAAAGTTCAAACACCGGATGCAAACAAAGATAAAGCGCCAGGCACTGACAAGAGCAACCAGTAAACTGGCCGAGCAAAGCCAGTCCATATAGGAATCAAGCAGATCCGCATTTTGCGCGATCTGTTTTTTTGTGTAGTGGGATGGGCGGTGCTACTTGGCGTTCAGCGTAAGGTGGATGCACGGCTGGTTGGCTGTTACCCGCAGGCTGCGAACGGAAAAAAATTACCGAACAACGGAAACAAATTACCAAAAAAGCACCCCAAGTTGCCACATCGCGTCTGGTAGCACGGTCGCTGGGCGCTCGCTGTGTGCGAACGGAAACAAATTACCTAACATCGGAAACAAATTACCGAAAAAGCACCCTGAGTTGCCGCATCGCGTTCAGCAGCATGGTTGGGAGGTGCTCGCAGTGCGCGAACGGAAAAAAATTACCTAACATCGGAAACAAATTACCGAAAAAGCACCTTAAGTTGCCGCATCGCGCACAGCAGCATGGTTGGGAGGTGCTCGCAGACTGCGAACGAAAAAAATTACCTAACATCGGAAACAAATTGCCGAAAGAGCACCCTGAGTTGCCGCAAGGTGTTCAGCAGCACGGTTGGTGGGCGCTCGCAGTGTGCGAACGGAAAAATTCACCTAATATCGGAAACAAATTATCGAAAAAGCACCCCGAGTTGCCGCATCGCGTTCAGCAGCACGGTTGGGAGGTGCTCGCAGTGCGCAAACGGAAAAAAATTACCCGACATCGGAAACAAATTACCGAAAAAGCACCCGAAGTTGCCAGATCGTGTTCAGCAGCATGGTGGGGTGGCACCTCAAGTTGCCACATCGCGCCTGGAAGCACGGTTGGTAGGTGTAAGATAGCACAATTGGGTGGCACCTGCAAACTCTGCCCAGCAGTTTAACGCCCCGATCATTTCCGGATGCTCTTGTAACCCCTAAGCTGATAAGCGACTATTTTCTTATTAGGCTGTATTGGCACAAATAGGCCGCCCTCTGCAAAACGCACCATCCAGTTACGTGCAGTACGAAGGGATATATTGAAGTAGGTCATAATATCGTTGGTCCGCAATACACCGTCGTATCGCTGAGCTAGATCAGTAACTAGTTTCTGACGATAAGTCCATACTTCGGCTTCTTGTAAATCAACCTGCTTATTGCGATTAGCCCACCAGTATCCGATCGCTTGCGTGATTCGGCTTTGGCACAACATGGGGTGCTTGTCCACTAGATTAGGAGAGAAACGGAGGATGATCCAACCCTGCAGAACGAGATCATTCTGTCTCATCAAATGATCATCAAACTCTTTGAGAGATAGATCGCGTGCATGGGTGTGGAATCCATCAATCTCAATTAATAGTCGAATGCCATTTTTGATATAGACAAAATCTGCAAATCGCGTGCTATTCGCAAAGTCTTTGAGTAAATACTCAGGCTCTAAACCGCTAAAATCATAGTTAAATGCGGGTCCCCATACATTTTCCAAAAATGCAATTTCGGATTTGCCTATTCTATTACGATGCTGGCCGGCTTGACTAGCACGCAACTCGAACCTCTCAATGAACTCTGACACTTCAAATCTCACTTCCAACCCTCCCATTATAAAAAAACATAGACGCAAAAAAGCACACCAAGCTGCTAGGCAGCGGGGTGTGCTTCACTCCGATAAGCTCATCATAGTGCAATGTTGGCTTATTGGCAAGATGCCATCAATGATATGACGCTATAGGTTGCAATAGTGCAATGTTGGCTCATTGGAAAGATACCTTCATCGGATATTCAGCAAGATGTTATAGGCTCTAATCGCGCAATATACAAGGCAAGCAAGCCTATCTCAAATCAGATAAATCAATACGAGGAACACCCCATTTTCCATATTTTTGTACAGAATTAGCTTGTCAGGCTTGTATACAAAGAATATTAGCCCTTGCCCCTCATATAATGTACCAATCTAACTCGAGTAGGGAGGCGAGAGGAGTGCACGATTACATCAAGGAACGGACCATCAAGATCGGAACTTGCATTGTGGAAACGAAAAATACGGTTCGAACGATCGCGAAAGAATTCGGGGTCTCGAAAAGCACGGTGCACAAGGATTTGACGGAGCGGCTTCCAGAGATCAATCCGGATCTGGCCAACCAAGTAAAGCTGATATTGGAATACCACAAATCGATCCGACATTTAAGGGGAGGAGAAGCAACGAAAATCAAGTATCGTAAGACGAAGAATACCCGTAATACGGAACCGCTTGTCTCGGTTAAAGCTTAAGGAAGGCAAACTGTTTTCTCCTGCCCAAATGAATTTTGTCGATTTAGATAAAAAAAGAGGATTTAGTGTTTTTCCAGCGAATTTAGCTTATAATTAAAAGTGATGCGATTATGAATTTTGACTCTTTTTTGCGGACGATTTGTTAGGGAGGATAATTTTGGATGTTAAATAAAGATATTGGTATTGATCTTGGCACGGCGAACGTTCTGATTCATGTGAAAGGACGCGGAGTCGTTCTGGATGAACCTTCAGTGGTTGCACTTGAAAGCGAGACCAAACGTGTGCTCGCGGTTGGAGAAGATGCGCGTAAGATGGTTGGCAGAACTCCAGGCAACATCGTAGCCATAAGACCACTGAAGGATGGAGTTATTGCTGATTTTGATGTAACAGAAGCAATGCTCAAATACTTCATTCAGAAAGTTGGGGGCAAGTCATGGTTCTCATCGCCGAGAATTCTTATTTGTGCACCCACGAACATAACCTCTGTGGAACAGAAAGCGATTCGCGAAGCTGCTGAGCATTGCGGCGCGAAGGAAGTTTTCATGGAAGAAGAGCCGAAGGCAGCCGCAATTGGAGCCGGAATGGACATTTTCCAACCGAGCGGAAATATGGTAGTGGATATTGGCGGAGGAACGACGGATATCGCTGTTTTATCAATGGGCGACATCGTTACCTCCTCTTCTGTTAAAGTTGCAGGGGACAAGTTCGATGCGGCTATCGCAAAGTATGTGAAGAATAAATATAAGCTATTAATCGGTGAGCGGACAGCAGAAGATATCAAGGTCAATATCGGAACAGTTTATCCAAATGCAAGAAGCGCGGAAATGGATATTCGCGGTCGCGATATGGTGTCTGGACTGCCACTTACGATTAGTATTCATTCATCTGAGATTTATGAAGCTTTGTTTGACTCGATTTCAACAATCGTTGCAGCGGCAAAGTCTGTACTTGAGCGTACACCTCCAGAATTATCAGCGGATATTATTGATCGCGGTGTGATTCTGACAGGTGGCGGTGCATTATTGCATGGCTTGGATCAATTGCTGACGGACGAACTAAAAGTGCCTATTATTGTTGCAGATGACCCTATGTTCTGCGTTGTTAAAGGAACAGGAATCATGCTGGACAATTTAGATAAAGTATCCAAACGTAAGTTGATCTAATAGATCGGCTTGCTGCTTCCGATAAAGTAAGTAGTGTTCTAACTTAAGGAAGTTCGGGGTGGAATAGCATGCTAAGAGGTTTATATACGGCTGCAGCTGGAATGTTAACGCAGCAGCGCAGACATGATACGATAACGAATAATATTGCCAATATGAATACACCAGGCTTTAAACAAGCAACTACGGTGCAGCGCTCGTTTCCAGAAATGATGATTGCAGCGATGGGAACGGATCAACAGGGTCCTTCACCGTTCATCGGGAATATGTACAATGGTGTATTTGGCGAAGAGAGTGTATCTCTTCATGTTCAGGGTGATTTGCAAGAAACGTATAACCCGTATGATTTTGCTCTTGTATCGAATCTTGGTGTGAATGATGCTGCGGGCAATCCAATGATTTTTGATGCGACAGGTCAAAATATCGATGCAAATGGTACGCGTACGTTTCAGCCACAGCCATTTTTTGCTGTATTGAATGGACAAGGTGAGCAGCGTTACACATTGAATGGTAAATTCACAGCGAACGAGAATAGAGAACTTGTCACTTTAGATGGCAATCGCGTGTTAGGCAATGATGGACAACCTATCGTGCTAACAGATGCGAATGGTGAAGCGATTAGTGATTTTAGGGTAACAGCAAGCGGAGCTTTCGTTGATCACGAAGGCAATCCTATTGTGAACGCTAATGGTGATCCATTAAGCCTGCTTATTATGAAAGCGCAGGACCCGAATCGGATGCTGCTTGAAGGAAATGGACTATATACAATCAATCCAGAGGATCAAGCGACACTTGTTGCAATTGACCCAAATAATCCGCTCGATAATGTGGAAGTGCGCCAAGGATTCATCGAACGCTCGAACGTGGACAGTACGCAATCCATGATTGATCTGATGTCAGCGATGAGAAACTATGAAGCGAATCAGAAGATGATTCAGTACTATGATAAAAGTCTGGAAAAAGCCGTCAATGAGGTTGGTCGGGTCTAGGAGGTAGCATATGAATCGTTCAGTAGTAGCCGCATCCGTTTCAATGCAAGGTTTGCAGCAGAGACTTGATGTTCTATCCAATAATGTTGCGAACGTAGATACGGTTGGTTATAAGAAGAATCAAGTTTCATTTCAAGATGTCCTGACAAGTGTTCAGAATCAATCCAAGGATTTTAGTCTGCCAGGTCGTATGACGCCACTTGGCTATAACATGGGCTGGGGTGCTAGATTGACAGGAATGTCACTAGACATGACGCAAGGCTCGTTCAAGCAAACGGACAACCCACTTGATGTAGCAATCCAAGGTCAAGGCTTGATTGAGATTGGCATCAATACGATAGATGATGCAGGCAATGAGATTGTGAAGCCTGTATGGACAAGAAATGGTTCTTTTAATATTTCGATAGATAAAGACGGCAATGCTGTTCTCGCAACGAAGGATGGACATGCTGTACGGAACACAGATGATCAATCCATCTATGTACCGAACAATCATCGCCTTGTGATAAGCGAGACAGGCTATGTGACGGCTTATGATGATACAGATCCAGGAGCTGCCCCGGTTGACTTGGGACAAATTAAGCTTGTCCATGTTACACGTCCTCAGCTATTGACGGAATTAGGTGATGGCTTGTATGATGTGGCTGTACCGGCTGGTCAGGATCCTACTACATGGATTACAGATAATGTACTTCAAGATTCAGTGGCATTAGTGGATGATCATCCGAATAAGATTACATTGAAGCAAGGCTTTTTGGAGCAGTCTAATGTGAACATCGCGGATGAAATGACAGACTTAATTATGGTGCAGCGAGCATTCCAATTAAGTTCGAGAGCACTTTCTAATGCAGATACGATGATGGGACTAGCAAATAATCTACGTGGTTAATGGTGATATGATGAATAATGAGCACGTGCAAGGATATAGACCAATAGGTCCAGACAGGAAACCGCAGCCTAATCGACCTGCAGACCCGTCTGGCGCAGGACAACAGAAGAAGAAACCAACTAAATCCTCTAGACCCAAGTGGCTAAGGGTTACGCTTCGTATTCTCAGAATCTTGTTTGTCCCTGCTCTATTTATTGTTGCTATATTCGTGGGACTATGGGTGGGGTACTCGAAGCTGGGTAAGCAGCCAAGCAGCGAAATTTTCCATCTGGAGACGTGGAAGCACTTATTCGATCTCATTTTTGCAGAAAAATAAACTTGGTGCAGAGCATAAACTCCCTTCGGGGAGTTTTATTTTATGTTGCTGGACGTGATAGGCTTGAAATAATCAGGGAACTCTCTAGGAAATAAAGGTAAAAATGTTTATTCTCATTGTATAGATATGTATAATAGGTGACAGGCGGTTATCGATACACATGGTATTGATCGGGGGAGAGAGTTGTTGAATATACCAAACGCGTTAACATTGAGTAGGTTTATCCTTATTCCTGTATTTCTTCTATGTTTCTTTGGGGGATATGTGAAAACGTCATTTTTTATTTTGGCTTTAGCAGGATTAACCGATATCGCGGATGGTCATTATGCTAGAACACACAAACAAGTTACAGTTGTTGGATCCATGCTAGATCCGCTTGCTGATAAACTGATGATGATTGCAGTAATCGTGTCGTTGCTCATTTCGGGCATGATTCCATGGGCTGCGGCGGGAGCCATGTTCATTCGGGATGTAGGAATGATTGTAGGCTCAGCCTTTTTCCATTTTAGAGGTAAAAAGACCGTTCCAGCGAATGTCCTGGGCAAGCTAACAACCGTGCTTTATTACTTAGCGATATTGTTTATTATTTTTGAAGTTTCATTTGCAATTACATATTTGTGGTTTATTATTGCTTTTTCATTTATTACGTCATTTGTTTATGTATTTCAATTCAACACACTGAATAGAATTAAAGGAGAATGAACACTATGCTGAACATTACACAAATTCAAGAAATTATTCCGCATCGCCCACCATTTCTGCTAATCGATCGCATTTTGGAAGTAGAAGAAGGGGTACGAGCAGTCGGTATCAAAAATGTAACGATGAACGAGCCGTTCTTTGTCGGACATTTCCCAGGATATCCTGTAATGCCGGGTGTGCTGATCGTTGAGGCACTTGCGCAGGTGGGTACAGTTGCCATGCTAATGAAAGAAGAGAATCGTGGCAAACTTGGATTCTTCGCTGGCGTTGATAATTTCCGTTGGCGGGGCCAAGTTTTCCCTGGCGATACACTTCGCTTAGAAATGGAAATTACGCGCATGAAGGGAACGATCGGCAAAGGCAAAGCTGTTGCATCCGTAGATGGGAAGGTTGTTGCTGAAGGCGAGCTTATGTTCGCATTATCGGACAAACAGTAAATCTTGATATCATTTCATAATTGGATATGGAGAGGATGATTACCAACCATGACACGCGTACAA
Organism: Paenibacillus albiflavus; assembly: GCF_004344915.1. Taxonomy (GTDB): domain Bacteria; phylum Bacillota; class Bacilli; order Paenibacillales; family NBRC-103111; genus Paenibacillus_AM; species Paenibacillus_AM albiflavus. Next base: position 45,257 of record NZ_SKFG01000011.1, read on the forward strand.
ACTCTATATGAACTATGGCTAAATGATCCAGCAGTAGACGATGCAACGAAATCAGAATTACAGGCGATTGCAGGCTCACCCAAAGAAATCGAAGATCGCTTCTATAAAGATCTTGAATTCGGCACAGGTGGTTTGCGTGGGGTAATGGGTGCCGGCACGAATCGTCTAAATCAGTATACGATTGGCAAAGCAACACAGGGACTCGCTAATTATGTGTTAGAACAGGCGAGCCAAGCGAAATCGACAGATGTGCCATCTGTTGTGATCGCGCATGATTCCCGTCATAACGCCAAGGAGTTCTCCTTAGAGGCAGCACTTGTGCTTGCTGGCAATGGAATTAAGGCTTATTTGTTCGATGACCTTCGTCCAACACCTGAACTGTCTTTTGCAGTGCGTGATCTTCATGCGTCAGCAGGGATTGTTGTTACGGCGAGTCATAATCCACCTGAATATAATGGCTATAAAGTCTATGGTCCAGATGGCGGTCAGCTAACAACTGAGGGTGCAGGCGCCGTAACGGCTCAAATTCTATCGATCGATAGCTTTAAGGATGTTACCAAGCTGTCTCGCGAAGAGGCTGAGGCACAAGGATTGCTGGAGTGGATTGGCGAAGCGACAGATCGCAGATTTGTAAATGCGGTGCTGGCTGTTCGGCAGCGTCCAGAAGTGGCAAAGGCAATGGGCGAGAACTTCCGTGTTGTCTACACACCGCTTCATGGAGCCGGGAATCATTCTGTGCGCAATACGCTAGCTGCTGCGGGCTTTGAAGCTGTGAAGGTCGTAGCACAGCAAGAGCTTCCTGATCCCATGTTCTCAACCGTAGCATCTCCGAATCCAGAAGAACGCGCAGCGTTCACGCTCGCACTTGAAACAGCCAAAGCGTATGACGCTGATTTGATTATTGGAACAGATCCTGATTGTGATCGAATGGGTGCGATTGTTAAGGACAAGAAGGGCGATTATCAGATCTTGACTGGCAACCAATCAGGTGCGCTCATGATGAACTATATACTTGAAGCGATGAAAGAACGAGGCGAGCTGCCAACGAATGGCGCTGTCATTAAGACAATCGTAACGAGCGACTTGGGTCAAGCGATTGCAAGCTCATACGGTGCTCAAACCTTGAACACATTAACAGGCTTCAAATATATCGGTGAGCTGATGACGAAATTCGCTCAAACCGGGGAGAAGACCTTCCTTTTTGGTTACGAAGAAAGCTACGGCTATCTGGCAGGTATGCATGCGCGTGATAAAGACGCAGTTGTTGCATGTTTACTTATTAGTGAAGCAGCAGCTTATTATAAATCGCAGGGCAAGACGCTTGTAGATGTTCTGAACGAGCTGTATGAGCAGCATGGCTATTATTTGGAGAAACTTGAATCCCGCACAATGAAGGGGATTGAGGGTGTGGAACGCATTCGCTCCATTATGGAAGAATGGCGCCTAACGCCTCCAGCAGATATCGCAGGCATTGCGGTAAGCGAAGTAGAGGATTTTCAGCAAGGACTATATGGATTGCCGCATGAGAATGTCATCAAGTGCAAGCTTGTTGACGGATCATGGATTTGTTTAAGACCATCGGGTACAGAGCCGAAGATCAAGTTCTATTTTGCCGTAAAAGGTACAACGAGTACTGATGCTACAGAGCGTCTGAATGCAGTTGTTCAATCGGTAATGGAACGTGTAGATAAGTAAAACAGTTTCACACGGATCGAAAGTGGCCTCTCTTGGTGCGCGAAGCAGCTTGAGAGGTTTTCGTTTGCGGTATTACAACATAGCCGACCTAATTCGGGAGATTTAATCATTCTTCATGTTTTTGCAAGCAAATACCAAAAAGATGTACAATGGGAAACATGAGGATGGAATATAAAGGAGCGAGTATGAACAATGAAATTATATAAGTCATGGAATCAGAGGATACGTCCTATCCTATGGTGGCTTGTCATTATTGGATTAGTGGCGGCAATGCCTCTGGCATTCATGCGCGAGCACACCGAAACATCAACGAACAATGTTGAACTTGTATTTAACTATCGTTCCTTGCAGGAGATTTCGGATACGCAGCCTAAGCCAGATCAGTTCGTGAACGAGCATCTGGACAGAATGAAGAATGTCGGCATCACTTCGATGTCTGTATTTGAATCGACGTTGAATGAGTTAAAGATGGCGAGACGCATCGACGTATTCACACCGCATGAAGCGATGCTGCTTACGCAGACAGCAATACCTGTCAACAACAACTTCACGTATATTTTGTTCAATAATCAAGAGGCGCAGAACAAGCTGGAGCCGATTATTAGACAATCGTTTACGGAAGATTTCGGAGTTCAGGTTTCACCTTGGGCATATGGTGATCGCAAAGGCTTAATTATCGAAATGGCCATGGATGATGCCTTGCTGCGTCCGATGGACCCAGATCCTATTACTATGCAAGCTTTGAAAGACAAGGGCTTCAATTTAGTTGTCCGTATGTCGAATAAACGTCCTTTTGATAAGCATCGTATGGATACCCTGCTTGGAAACCTGCATAATAATTATGGAGTAAGCCGCATTGTTGTGGATTCCGATGCCGTTCCTGGATTTACGGGGGATGATGATGATCTTCTGCAAATGGCGGACAAGCTTCGTAAGTATGATATCGGTCTAGCGACAATTGAAATGCTAAAGGAGCCACAAAAAGGCTTTAATAAACTAGCGAATGCGATCAACTACAACGTTGTACGTTTGCATTCATTTACTGAGAAAGACACAGAGAAGTTCATGACGCCGATGACCAAAGGCGATCTAGAGGGCTTGATTGATGCGGCAGCGGATCGTTTTGTGCTGGCGGTTAAAGACCGCAATATCCGTATGATCTACTTGAATGCGAAAGTTTCAAAGAGTCTTGAGAAGAAGCAAGTGGATCAACCGCTTGAGGCGATCTACAAGGCTTTGGAAGGTCCAGACGGAGCGATGGAGCGGATTGAACAAGCGGGCTTCACTTTTGGTCCGGCAGAGCCGTTCCAGGTGGAGAAAACTTCTTTTACTGATGTATGGCAAAAAATTGCGCCGTATTTACTTCTACTTGGCGGAGTCGCATTAATTGCGCTGATGTTCTCTTATTTTATACCTGAATTGACGCTGCTTATCTATATTATCGGAGTTATTGGTGCAGCAGGACTGAATGTCCTATCGGATTCGCTATATTCTTCAGGGCTTGCGCTGGCAGCATCCATAGCGGCACCGACTGTTGCCATGATTCTGGCGATTAAAACCGCGAACCGAGTGAATTTGGCTAACAAGAATGCAGGTGTTGTATTTGGTATTTGGTTAGTCGTTCGCACATCTGTTATTTCTATAATCGGTGCTGCTTATCTCGTTGCGCTGCTGAATCAAACGAAATATTTCTTGGTGCTTGAGCAATTCCGCGGTGTCTCAATGCTGCACTTGATGCCGATTCTGCTAATTGGTATTTACATCTTGCTCTTTAGTGATGATGTAACGTATGCAAAGCGTTGGGAGAATTTCAAAGGGATATTGAACTATCGTATCAGTGTAATTTGGATTATACTTGCAGCGCTCGGTGGCGTCATGATCTGGTTCTATCTGTCACGTACAGGCAATGAAGGATCAGCTTCTAACCTAGAGCGTATGCTCCGTGCTTTCTTGGAAGATTTCCTAGGTGCAAGACCGCGGAACAAAGAATTCTTGTTCGCACATCCTGTCTTCCTGTTAGGTGCATACTTGGCATTTAAGTACAAGAATGCGATTTATCTCATGATTGGTGGTGTAATCGGACAGCTATCGATTGTTGATACGTTCGCGCATTTACACACACCGCTCCAAATCTCAGGACTTCGTGTTGTATACGGTCTCGTATTCGGTTTAATCATCGGTCTTGTCTTTATTGCAGCATGGGAAATAATCACTAGGAGTTGGAAACGTTGGGGAGCACCGTTATTCAGAGAATAGTCATATCGGGTTACTACGGTTTTGATAATAGTGGGGATGAAGCAGTTCTGCAATCGATCCTGTTTGCATTGGAAGAACAAGGTCAGCAGCAAGGGATTAAGGTCGAACCAATTGTGCTATCCGGGAATCCTGCCCGCACAACCGAAATGTATGGCGTGCGTGCAGTTCCGCGTATGAAGATCGGAGCCGTGCTTGGTGCTTTGCGCGAAAGCAGTGGATTAATCTCTGGCGGCGGCTCGCTGCTGCAAGATGCCACAAGCTCTAGAACGATACCGTACTATCTAGCGATCCTCAAGCTTGCGCAGTGGCTCAGGAAGCCGACGTTTATATACTCGCAAGGTATTGGCCCTGTGAACAAGCAGATGTTCTGGCCGTGGATTCGATCTACGATGTCAAAGTGCGCTTACATCTCCGTGCGCGACGAAGAATCCGCCCAACTGCTGGTGCAGATGGGCGTCAAAACAGAGCGGATCGAGGTGGTACCCGATCCGGTGTTGGGCTTGCCGCTCCGGGCATCGGGATCGAGAGAGGCAGCAGACGCTGCCTCTTCGGCCGATCAGCCCGTGATCGGCGTCTCGGTCCGCCCCTGGGAGGCGGACCGCAGTGAGCTCGCGGCGCTCGCGGATTGCTTGCGCCGCGTATCGGCAGCAGCCGTGAGCATACGACTGCTGCCGTTCCACCTTCCGATGGACGAAGAAGCGTCGGAGTATGTGGCTGCGCGGATGGCGCAGACCGCGGGCGGTGACGGCGGCGCAGGTGCTGCCGCAGCCGCGGTCGCACCTAGCAGCGTCACAATCGCCCGTGGGATTACTCATCCGCAGGATATGATCGCAGAGGTAGCCTCCTGCGATCTTGTGATCGGGATGCGGCTGCATTCGTTGATTTACGCCGCATCGCAGCATGTGCCCATGGTTGGCATATCGTATGATCCGAAGATCGATCATTTTATGCACCGCCTGGGCATGGAGCCTGCCGCATCGACGCGCAGCATCGATGCGGAGAAGCTGAGCGAGCATGTGCTTGAGCTGCTCGCTGCTCGGGACAAGTGGCGGTCGCAAAAGATGACCGCCATCGACAATCTCAAAGCGCAGGCGCAGCAGCCTGCGCAACAAATTATCAACTACTTACGTCTAAAGCTCTAAAGGATGCGATATTGCAAATGAATGATAATCAAAGCTTGGCTAAACCTTATCCGACGGTTCCAATGTACGGCGTACCTATATCCAAAATGAACATGAAAGAAACCGTCAGGTTTCTAACGTCTGCCATTGAGGAGCATGTACCGCATCAGGTCGTGACGATAAATCCCATCATCTTGATGGCTGCGCTGGATAACGCTCAGTTCTACAAAGACCTGCAAGCCTCAGAGCTTATCGTTCCTGATGGTACAGGTGTAGTTTGGGCTGCTAATTATATAGGCCAGCCTGTACAGGAACGCGTTCCCGGGATAGAACTTGTCAATGAGCTGATGAAGGTCGGAGAGCTAAAGCGCTGGAGAGTCTACATGCTCGGTGCCTCGGATGAAGTGATCGAGGCTGCGGCGGCTAAACTGCAATCGAATCATCCTGCTATTCGAATTGTTGGTTATCGCAACGGCTTTTTCTCAGAGGAGGAAGATCAGTCTGTGATTGCAGCGATTCGTGCGACAGAGCCTGATATTCTGCTCGTTGGACGTTCAACTGATAAGCAGGACCCTTGGATTGCGAAGTATAAGCAAGAGCTTGGTGTTCCTGTGATGATGGGAGTCGGAGGTACGTTCGATATATTGTCTGGTAAGTTGAAGCGTGCGCCGAAACTTTTTCAACGTCTCCGTTTGGAATGGTTGTATCGTTTATTGCAGGAGCCTAAACGCTTCCCAAGAATGCTTGTCTTGCCAAAATTTGCGCTTAAAGTGATTCGTGAGCGAGATAAAGTGCTTAAACCAAGGTAATTTAACTCATTATCGCCTGAAAAACGTCTTTTTGCGCCAAAAATGCTAGTGGTATTTATTTTACATACAGAGTATAATTTGTTCGTATTATTGAATTTATAACTTTTGTGTCATAAATTCTAGATAATACCTTAAGAAACACATCCGTCCTCACAGACGGTGAAATCGTTTCTACTTGGTGTAAAAATTGAAATATCATTAGTCCATCATTACAATGATAATAGAATCGATTATTGTTAAATTCTAAATTCGATGTAGGAACGTAAGAAACGACTCTAGCCTGTTATTTTGTGAAAATGCCTGAGTCCGTTTTTCTTGTATATTTTTGGTTTTAGAGAAGTAGAGGGGTAGTGAATTTATATTATGGTTTGGTTATTATATATAATTGGCTTTGTGTCATCCTGCCTAATTGCGTTGTTGCTTACACCGCTTGTGAAGAAACTGGCGTTCTGGATTGGCGCTACAGATCAACCTGATGCACGTAAGGTACATACCAAGATCATGCCTCGATTGGGTGGCTTGGCTATTTTCCTAGCTTTTGTTGGTGCGTACTTCATTGTTTCACCGATTCTGAATGATTATAACTATAATGCGGCTTTGGGAATTTTATTAGGGAGCACGGTCATTGTTTTGACAGGAGCGCTTGATGATCGTTTTCAAATCCGTCCACGATATAAATTGTTAGGGCAGCTTGTTGCTGCAGGAATTGTAGTAGCTTTTGGTATGCGTATTGATCTTGGCAGTCTACCATTCGTTGGAGATCTGTTGGTCGGTGCAGAGTGGGTTTCCATTCCGGTTACGATTCTGTGGCTCGTCGGCGTATCCAATGCGTTGAACCTGATTGATGGACTTGATGGTCTATCCGCAGGCGTGTCTGGTATCGCGACACTTACGATATTCGTATTATCGCTTATCGTTCCGAGTTTAACGGTATCTTTGCTTAGTATCATTCTACTTGGTGGTATCGTAGGATTCTTATTCTACAACTTCCACCCAGCCAAAATATTCATGGGCGACACAGGCTCGCTCTTCCTCGGCTTTGCGCTTGCAGCGCTGTCGATTCTCGGATTTAAGCAAGCGACTGTCGTGTCCTTGCTCATCCCGATTCTGATTCTCGGCGTTCCGTTATCGGACACAGCACTTGCAATCTTGCGCCGATTGGTGAACAAGAAGCCGATCTCTGCGCCAGACAAGAGCCATTTGCATCACTGTCTGCTGCAGCTTGGATTCTCTCACCGTGTAACCGTGCTTATCATCTACGGAATCGCGTTAATCTTCAGTGGTAGCGCAGTTGCATGTACAATCCTGCTGACTAGAGAAACCACTTGGGCCGTATTCCTCATCATCGGAATACTTCTCCTGCTCCTAGCCATCGGAGCCGAATTCATCGGCATCATCTCCAAACGCCGCCGTCCAATCCTCAGCTTCATCCAGAAGATAGGACAGCTGGTTACGAAATCGAACTAATCTATTAGTAGATTCATAGAGAACCAATTCACCTAGGGTGGGTTGGTTTTTTTGATAGGTTTACTTTGGCTAAGTTGAGCTGATTGGGTGGGCCACTCATTACCTTTCGTGTGCCATAATTGGCACATTATCAGGTGAGGAATGCTGGATTAGGGGCAGATGGGGCCATCTATTACCTCTCAGAGGTAAATTGTTAATCGAAAAGTGCCATGAATGGCCCGAGCGCTAGCAGATTAAGTGTTTTGAGATAATTAATCTGCCATTCATGGCCTGCCATCGGCCAATTTTGGCCGAGCGTGCATCTGCATCTACCCAACCAGCCAATCCGTTCAACCATTCCAACCATGGAACCCAACTCAACCCATCCAACCAACCCAACCCCGCAACTCAACCTTACTCAATCCATCCAACTAACTAACCCAACCAATCTAGCCCTTCGTATTACCATCTCACCATTCAATTGATGAGCCGCCCCCAACAAACATCACTCAACACTCCAACCAACCCAACTCTACTTACCACAATCAACATATCCACTCAACCAATATCCCGTAATCTTGCGATTGGGACGTTCAGGAGTGAGCAGCCCCTCATTTACAAAATGTGTAATCCAATTCCGTGCAGTTCTCGTTGGAATATTGAAGCTTCTCGCAATATCAGAAGATCGCAGAAATCCATTGTATTGGTAAGCTAATTGGGTAAGCAATTGTTTGCGATTGGACCAAAGCTGCCCGTCTAGTGTTACTCCAGTTCGTTTGTTCAAGAGTGACCACCAATGGCCAATAGCTTGTACAATCTGACGCTGACATAGCATCGGCTGCTTATCCACTTGGTAGGCTGAGAATCGCAGGATCATCCACCCCTGCAGCATGAAGTCATTTTGTCTTGTTAAATGATCGCTAAAATCACCTGGAGAAATATCCCGAGCATGCGTCGTGAATCCATCAATTTCAATTAAGAGTTTAATCCCATTCTTCATATAGACGAAATCCGCATATCGATCCCCGCCTTTAAAATCCTTCAAAGGATACTCTGCCTCCAACCCATCAAATTCATAATCAAATGCAGGTCCCCAAACTTTTTCTAAGAAATTCATTTCCGACTTTCCTAACTTATTCCGATGTAGTCCCAATCGCTGCGCTTTCTCTTCAAACATATGAACATAATTAGCTAACTCCGCTCTCAAATCAACATCCACCTCTCTACATGACAATTTAGAGCAACCATGTGCCTTGAATGTAATAAGGTTGTGCCTGCAACGCAAAAAAGCACACCTCGCCAATTAAGACAGGGTGTGCTTCACTCTTAGAATTATTGTAAGGGAACGCGCTTCATACCGCAATACATCACGTACATTCCAGACCTGCTAACCCAATAAACGTCAAGAATCTAGCCCTTATGAAAATCTATCTTCCAATCTTCACTTTCTTATGACAAAAACCGATAACTTACATACGGAACTGTCTTTGGAATTCGAAGATTTTTGCTGAATACATTCGATTTGTCGGGGGGTGTCATTGGACATTCGGATTTTCATTGACATAAATAATGTAAGTTTACGGTAATAAAATAAATAGCAAGGGAGAGACAATCGTTGAAGATTTTCAAGAAAGCCTTAAGTTTAATCCTTAGTATCGCATTGGTATTGTCCGTCTTCAGTACTTGGCATGTGAAGCAAGTCGAGGCGGCTACTGCTACATTCTTTCTTCCAGATGACCGGAAGCTAAGTGAAACAGCCAATATAGATTTAGATGCAGGTGGAGCAGGTGCATTGAATCGAGATGTTGTACCTATCTCTAACGACGGTTATTTAACAACGGGCGGTACATTTAGCGGTGTATCAGGTACTAGCCTGAATGTTAGAGTAGATCAAATTGCTTTTAATGATATTAGTTGGGTGGTTCAGTCAGGCAAAACGCGTAACTCTGCTGTACCGAGTCCAAGTGCAAATCGTTTTAAAATCACGAATCTTCAGCTGTTCCCTGGATACAATCGCATCGAAATTTCGGGTGATCAAGGTGGGGTAACAAAGAGTGATACCTTCTATGTTCTATATGAGTCTGGCCCAGTATTAGAATCATTGCAGTTATTTGAAGGCGGTACATTAGTAGATATTAACCAAACCTCACAGATTGTAACTAAACAAGGAGCGGTTACTTTTCAAGGTAAAGTCTTGAATGCAACTACTGTAAGCGTCAACGGCAAGAAGGGATCTGTTGTTGATGGTACTTCATTCTACGCTCCAAGCGTCATACTTAAGCCTGGCGTTAACGAGATAGAGATTGCGTTTAGTAATGCAAGTGACGAGCTGAAATTTACCGTACAAATTTATTATTTTGACAAACAGCAGCCTTTCTCACAATTAAATGTGAAATATAACGGTCCTCCTAAAGACATTCTAAATGCAACGCCTACATTTCCGGTTTCACTTGCAAATCCTTTAGCTGCAGATCTGGATATTGAATTATTAGTTCCTTACCAGAACCTTCCGTTTGCAGGAAATGCAAAGTTAGAGATTGGCAATGGTGAGTCAACAACTAGCCCAATAGCCATCACGAATCCTGCACATAGTGTGACGGAAGAAATTATTTATAATGCCAAAAATCAACCTGATTTTAAAAAAGTTAAATTCACGATTCCTAGCTATAGCTTAGCGAAGGATGCGAATGATAATACAATGCCTGCTGCACTACAGGAATTAAATCTACGCTTGGTTTACGGTACAGGTGCAGGTGCGTCTGTTTCTAACATTAAACGTACGTACTATATTGTAGAAGATCAGAATTTACTATATAATGCTTTTCTTCTTCCTGGATATACTGGTAGCGGAAATATTGATACTAACACACCAAAGCAGTTGTTAAATGGTAGTAAAATTGATCAGCCTGAGTTTTATATAATGGTGGAGAGTTCGAAAGCTCCAGACTCTGCAGCACCTTTGGTTATGAATTTTGAACCAATTGGCACACTTACGTTGAAACCAACTATTGTAAACGTAACTACGCCTGGGGGAACAACAGTCTTAACAGTATATAAGGTAGAAAATTTCCCTCAGGGCACGCAGAACGTAGTTCTTAGCTACCAAGGAGGAAATTCAAAACTAAGAGCTAAGGTTACCTTCGTAACTAAAACCTATATTCAAGTGGATAACTTAGTTGATGGGCAAGTAATTGAGCTTGATTCATCAGCCAGCAATACAGTAGGCCTTAAGGGTCAATTTATTGGTTTTGGAAGTAATTTGCTGGATTACAAGCTGTTTATTAATAATACGGATGAAACAACTTTATTAACCGGCCTAGCTGAAAAGGATGGAATTTATTCTTTCCCTGCAGGATATCCGGCAGACTCAATTGGATTACCTGTTAAACAGGATGGGCCGTTATATTATGGTGAGAATACAATTAAATTTGTACTAAAATATGGAACTGCAACCGGCGGAGTCGTACGTGAATTTACCAAAGAAATCAAAATTTATATTCTTGATAAGAACACGCCAAATGTTAAATTAGTTCGTCCAATTACCGTTCCGACTGGACAAAGAGTTCCACTTGCCCCGCCAAGTAAGCCGTCAGACTATTTATTGCCATCGCCTGAGTTCGTACCCAGTGGTACATTGCCTAACACCTATACAACAACTCACAAAGCCTTCGATTATTATCTTGAAGGAAGCGGAGCAAGTGAGGTAACGATTAAGAAGGCAGGCGAAATACTGTTCCAGTTCGTACCATCGGATACTGTACAAGAAGTCAATGTAACAGCTGGTAGTATTCCAAATGGCGGTATTGCTGTTAGTGTAAATAAACTGCCTCAAGGAACTGACCTTGATTATTACGGAAGCAAGAGCTCCTTTGCTATCCGGATTAATGGTTTACCGATTGTAGAATTAGGACCACATGTATATACAGCAGAATTAAAGAGTTCTACTGGTTCACCAATATCGACTCGTATGGAAATTAATCGTACGACTGCTCCTTATCGAATTCTGGCTCCTAAAGCTAACGTAGGTAAACAGATCGTGGTCAATAAAAACTTTGTACTGTTTGATATTGAGGCAGAAGGAGCAACTGAGGTTATCATTAATGGTGTTAAAGCTGAAAAGCGTAAAGATATTGAAGATCGCTTTGTCGCAACAATTACCGGCCTGAAGCCAAATAAGGATAATAAGATCAGCATCGTTGTTAAGCGTAAGTCTGGTGATTTGAAGGATACAGTTAATGTTTATTATTCAGGCGATGTAGGCGTTGATTCCATGTATATGATGGATATGTCTAGCAAGCTTTCCGTGTTTGATAAGAAAATTGAGCTGACATTCCCTAAGAATACTGTCCTTCGCCGTACACTCGATAAAAAGATCTATCCAAATAATCAACTATTGTTCGGTATAGCTTCACCTGAAGATGGAGTCGTAGGCCGTGTAAACGATTATGGTGATGTGTTAGGTATCAACTATGACCAAGCGAACCAAGATCGAGTGGATGGCAATCAAATGATTACTTATATTGTTGCTGAACTTTATGAACGGTTTAGAAGTCAAATTGGACGCGAACATTTTACACCGGTTTCACAATATTACTGGATCTCTGCTGGTTATGCGGAAAGAGGAAATCCAGGTGATGCGAATTATCAGCCAGCGACAGGTGGATTACCGCCGTATAACTTTATCAATACATTTGCAACATCCCAACCGAATTTAAGTTTCACGCCTGAAGCGCGTAAGCTTAAGCCAACGCAGCGTGGATCAATCAAAATAGCATTTGATCCAAATATTGTTGTAGATGCAGGCTCTTATTTGACGGTGTTCCATTTCGATGATCAAGGTTTATGGAAGAATATCGGTGGCGTAGTAGACATGAAGACGAAGACGATTAGCGTACCATTCGAGGACTTTGGATACTATGTGGTAGCTAAGCTGAAGTATTCCTTCGAAGATATTGTAGGCCATAGCTGGGCACGTAATGTCTTGGCTGCTATGTATGCTAAGGGCTTTATGACCAACTTAAGATATGAGGATTTCGGTGCGGATGACTACACCTCTAGAGGCGAATTTGCCACAATGTTAGTGAAGGCAATGGATATGCCGCTTAATTATGATGACAATAATTCATTCCTAGATGTCGTGCCAGGCAGCCGAACTAGCACATGGAGCTACGAAGAGCTGGAGACAGCTGCAAGAGCTGGTATCATTCATGGTATGAGCGATCGCGTATTTAACCCTAGTGGCCGAATTACTCGCGAAGAAGCTGCGACGATGATCGCTAGGACACTGAATTTGAAAGTGCCAGAGATCAATGATAAGTTAATCGATAAGTTGAATAAAGTATTTGTCGATGGACCGGCCATTAGTCGTTATGCTAAACCAAGTGTTGATGCCGTATATTCGGCTAAGATCATGACAGGTCAACCTGCGGATACCGCAAATAAGAAGTTGCTTGTATTTAATCCACAAGCGAATCTTACTCGAGCTGAAGCTGGACAGATTATGGTAAATATATTGAAGAAGTACAACAAGACATTTGCTAAAGAACTATCCTAATTACTAATAAAGTGGGGGGACAAGCTTTTATTTAATAGAGAGCTCGTCCCTTTGCTAACTGTAAATCTTTTCAATATGGTAAAAGATTACTAATGACTGAGCTAACAATCTAGGCTATACTTGCGTTGAGTGTTACTAACACTATACATAATTCGACAATCGTACATAAAACCAGGAAACTTTTTTTGAGAACACCGCAACTTTTTTTCATACCATGCGTTTAATACTATGTAAAGTTGAACGCCAGACGGCTATCAGCATAGCAATAAACGTGAATAACTGGAATGTATTCTCAAAAACAGACTTTACGCTTGCTACGAATCATTGTATAATGAACAGTGACACTAGGCGTGTCTAATTTTTGTGTTCTAGTTTACTAGATTCATTGCGACAACTGTCGCTTATGGATATTAGTTATATAAATAAGCTCTAACTCTGGAAGGGGGGTGAATTGACCAATGAGAAAAACGGGCTCAAATATTTCCCATAATAACAATTCGAATGAAATTCGAGGAGGAGAAAAAAAGGTTATGAAAAAAAGTTTATCAGTAATTTTATCAACTACAATGGCATTATCCGCATTTACTTCCGTAGCACTAGCTGCTACATCCAGCACAGACTTCTCAGATCTTAAAGATCTTTCTGCAGCTGACAAGGTGATCTTCGATCAACTTATCAAAGACGGTATCTTCTTAGGAACTGGCGACGGCAAATTTGGTATTAACGAGCCAATGAAGCGTTCCCAATTCGCAGTAGCAATCTCCAAAGCTCTTAAATACACAGCTGATGCAACTACAAGTTCATTCGCTGACGTAAATGCTGACGCTCCAGAGCTTCCTTACATAGAGGCAGCTTACAAGAATGGTGTAGCTAACGGTAACCCAACTACGCCTCCAACGTTCTCACCTGCTGACAACGTATCCAGAGAGCAACTAGCGATCTTCTTAGTAGGCGCTATGGGTCCTCAGTACAAAGCAGAAGCTGAAAAAGCAACTGGCAACGATGCAACAGTAACTAGCTGGGCACAAGGCTATGTAGCAACAGCTGTTAAGTACAAACTAATGGATGGCGCTGCAACTGGTTTCGACGGTAAAACTCCAGCTACTCGTTACATGCTTGCTAAAGGTGTAGACGCTACACTTAAAGCAATCGCTGAAGCTAACAAGCCAGCAGTTGCAACTAAAGTTGAATCTGTAAGTGCAACTAACTTAAAAGAAGTTGTAGTTAAATTCGATGGACCAGTTGATAAAGAAACTGCAACTGACAAAATTAACTACTCACTTAAATCAGGTAAACAAATCGACGTTGTTACTCTATCTGAAGATGGAACAACAGCTACACTTCGTGTGGTGAACACTCTTGCTAACAACAAGACTGAAGCTGTTAACGTTTCAAACGTCAAAGCTGGCGATACTACTCTTAACGTGAAGAACGTTGAGTTCACTGTTTCAGACAACGAAATTCCTGAAGTAGTTGAAGTTAAATCTCTAGGCACTAAATCATTGAAAGTTGTATTCAGTGAGCCTGTTAACAATCCAGCTCAAGCTAACTTTATGATCGATGGTAAAGCATTCTTTGGTAAAGTGAAAGCTGTTGGTTCTGAGAGAGAAGTTATTCTAACTCCATTCAGCTCTTCAACTCTTACTGTTGGAGATCACAATGTAACTGTAACAGGCGTTAAAGATTACGCTAACTTCAGTTCTTTAAGATCTTCTCATGACTTCACAGTAGTTGAAGATAAAGAAGCTCCTACAGTTGAATCAGCTGAAGGAACACTTGAGAAAATCACAATTACTTACTCCAAAGAAGTTGACGAAGATTCAATCGACGCAGCTAAAGTATACTGGAAATCAGGCAATGACAAGAAGAAAGCATCTAGCTTCAAAGTTATTGCAGGAAACCAATACGAATACTATTTCGCTGGTGACAATGCACTTCCTACAGGTTCCGTAGTTCTTTATGTTGAAGGAGTTAAAGACTACTCTGGTAACGCAATCGCTAAGGATACAACTGTAGTTGTAACACCAACAATCGACCAAACTCGTCCAGAAGTTAAGAAGGTTGAAGGAGTTACTACTAAGCAAGTTAAAGTAACTTTCTCCAAAGGTCTTAAAGATGATGAGAACCTTAAGAATGTAAAGAACTACACTATTACAAATGGTGATGACAAAGTTCTTTCTGTAAAAAGTGCTAAACTTGATGATACTGTTAAAGCTAACAATGTTATCATTATCGATTTGTACCAAGAACTTACAGTAGGTGCTAACTCAATCGTTATTAAGAACGTTAGAGATAACACTAAACTACAAAACACAATGCTAGATTTCAGTGGTGAATTTAAAGTAGCTGACGAGAAATCTCCTAAGCTTGCTGGACATCTTGTTAACACTAAAGATCGCATTGTAACAATTCAATTCAACAAGAAAATGGACATCGAAACTCTTGGTAACTACTCTAACTACACAGTTACTATGAACGATAAGCGTGTTCCATTGACTAGCGAAATGGCTGATATCAATGTACTTCAAGATGGTAAAGTAGTTGTTATCACATTTGCAGAAACATACAAAGATAAAGACGTAGTATTTGGAACAGGATCTTTAACTACTAAGTACGTCGTATCAGATATTAGTGTACTTTCTGTAAAAGACGCAGCTGGAAATCTTCTTGCAGAATTCCTTGATCCTGCAAGCAAAGCAAATATTCTAGATGTAAGTAAGAACATTAATGTAGACTTGAAAGACTACGATAGCGATTATGCAGGTTTCGCTGCTGCATTGGTTGATCAGCAAACTATCAAAGTGAAGTTCAACGCAAGCATCACTGATGTTAAGAAAGGTGCATTTACTGTACTTGATGGTAATACTGATGTAACTGGTTCAGTTGATGTAGATGGTTCTAACGTTGTAACAATTAATCTTACTAAGAAAATTGGAACTAACCCTAAAAACCTTAAAGTAACAGTTGACACTGGTCTATTGTTAACAGTTTCTGGCCAATTACAAGGTAAAGAGTTAACACCAAAAATTCTTGGTTTAGTTGCTCCAGTTGTTAAAGGTACTGCTGACTATGAAGTTAAAGGCCAAGATATTATCGTTCCTTTCTCAGATGACTTATTCTTTGATGTAAAGTATGAGAACATCATTAAAAAGAATGAAATGAAAGTCGTTCGTGATATTGATGGACATAAGTTAACAGTAGACGAATTTAGTATTGCTTTAGATACTGCTGATAACAGTAAACTAGTTATTACTCTAAAAGACGCTTCTGATCGTAAAGAAGGATCTTACTACTCTGTTGAGTTCTTAGGTTCTCAATATTTAACTGACACATTAGACGCTGAGAATGGTGTTGCTGCAACAGCTGCAAGAGATACTGCAACTAAAGTTGGATTCGTATCAGAAAAATCCATTAAGATTACTGGTGCTACAACAATCCAAGTTCCCACTACTGGAAAAGTAGTTACAGAAACTTATAAAGCAGTAGTCAAAGACCAATCTGGTAATCAAGATAATGTTGTAGCTCTAGATCTTACAGGTAAACCGGCTTCTGCTGATCCAACTGGTGTTACTTTTGATAAAACAACTGGAGTATTAACAGTTAATACAAATGCTACTCCTGGTGAATATGTGTTAACAGGTACTTCAGTAGGTATTACAAGTGCAACACTTAAGATCAATGTTACTAAAGAAGGAGTTAAAGTTTCTTCAATTGATGTAACTGGTCCTGCAAGCATTGAATTACCATTAACTGGTGATGTTACTCCAGCTCCAAAATATGTAGCTGTAGTTAAAGACCAATTTGGTAAGGAAATTACTTCTGGAAACGACGCTATTGTAGTATGGACTGTAAATAAAGGTACTATTAATCCAACAACTGGCGAATTAACAGTTTCTTCTACTACTCCAGAAGGTACTTACACTGTAACAGCGACATCATTTGGAACTAAAGAAGTAGTTGGAACTAAAGAAGTAACAGTTAAAAAAGCTGCTTCAGTAGCATCAACTATCACAGTTACTGGTGATACAGCTGTAACTATGCCTAATCCTGCAGCAGATCAAAAAATGAACTTTAAAGCAGTAGTTAAAGATCAATATGGTGTTGAAATCAAAAATAATGCTGTTTACTCTTTGAAAGCAGCCGTAGCAGGTGTTGATATTAATCCACTTACTGGAGAAGTAACAATTAAAACAACTGTTGCTGATGGAGCTAAGTTTACAGTAGTAGCAACATCTTCCACAGTATCTAGTGTTACAGCTGAGTCAGCTGTAGTTACTGTAACAGTTGTTGCTCCTTAATAGTAATTGCTTTTTATTAAAGACCTTTGAGGACTTTCCTCAAAGGTCTTTTTTTACTAAATGGCAAGAATTTATCTAGTTTATTTATTGCAAAATAGATATACACGTGATAATTCCAAATAACCAATAATTTGTATAGTTCGAATTGGTTCCTAATCTTTTTCTTAACAGAAATAGAAGCTGATGCATGAATCCCTTTCTGCAATTGGTCTTGTTAAAAAATCTGTGGCCAGATTTCAATTTTTATCTATGAGAGGCTTTAATCCAACAATTCATATTACTTCAATATCCATTCTATGTAACGAACTGACTTCATTCATATAACAATATAATTATTGCCTCAGTAAACTTCATCTTAGACATTTCTCCCAAAATCCCATGTAATCAATGTTAAATCCGAAGTCCTCTATATCAAAAGTCCATATAATAATGTACTTTTTAAAAATATATAAAGTTAATTTAAAGTCTCGACAGACTGCATATCAAAAAATTGCATCAATACTATATAAATAATGATTTTAAGATCTAACACCACTTTTATAGTATAATAAATCCATAACATATAGACTTGAGGTGTAATGGATGCGATTTAGGAAAACCGTATGGATCAGGACGATCCTAATACTGATTGGTGTGTTCATGTGCAGTGGTTCTGCGTTAGCAGCTACAACAACAGTGAGTTCAATCCAATTTAATGAGAGTTATAATCAGATTACGACTACGAGTAATATTACTTTAAGCGTTACAGCTAGATATTCAGATAGTCAAACTGCTTATGTGTCTTCACGCGATGTTGAGTGGATATCAAGTGATAATAACATCGCATCAGTTAGCAACGGTATTGTTTCTTTCACTGGACAGAATGGCAAAGTAACCATTTATGCTACATATCAGAACAAAACGACATCTCTTAATTTGAATGTCAATATTGCGAAGACTGTTAGCAATCTCGTGATTAATGATGGACAAGCCTTAACATACAGTAATAATTCTACGCCTATGCAAGTCACAGCTTATTATACCGATGGCACGTCAGATGATATTCGAAGCGGATTGACTTGGAGTTCTTCCGATAACACGATCGCTTATCTATCTGGAAGCTACGCTTATTTTACCGGTAAGAATGGAAGCGTGACGCTTACTGCTAATTATGGTGGCAAGTCTTCAAGTGTATCTACATATGTTTACAATCAATCAAGTTACAGCTCGATTAAGATTAATGAAGCGAATCTTAACTATACATCCAAGCCCAAATCGGTTCAGTTAACGGTAGATGGTATTTATCCGAATAACAAAACTGAGCGTATTTATAGTGGAATCGTATGGAAGGTCATTAACCCAACGAATGATGCGGTTGCAACGATCAGCCAATCAGGGCAACTAACTTTTACAGGCGTGAATGGTTCAGTGACGATTATTGCTGAATTCGGTGGTAGTTCAGCTACGATTACAGCAACGTTGAATGCACCCAAAGCATTAGCTTCCTTGATCCTTAATAATGATAATCCGTTAAGCTATACGACTGATCCCGTCAGCTTAACTGTATTAGGACAATATTCAGATGGCACGATGATGAATGTTGATAATCAGGAAGTTTCTTGGCTAAGCAATAATCCTAGTGTAGCGACTGTAGATCAAGATGGTGTGGTTAAATTCACAGGCCGTAATGGCAGTGTGACAATTACCGGACAGATCGGGAATGTAAGCGGTAGTGTGACAGCGACTGTGAATAATAAAGCAAGTTCTTTGATGATTGAATCCGTCTCACCTTTCATATACGGAACCAATCCAATACAGCTGAGAGTGAAAGATGGCAGTAAATATTTAAATAATGCGGTCTGGTCAAGTCTTGATCCAACAGTAGCAACAATTTCTCCGAATGGTACTGTATCCTTTACAGGTAAGAACGGTGTTGCGACGATTAATGCAACCTTTGGTGATAAGACAGCTTCGATCTCAACGGTAGTAAACTTCTCTGTTAGTTCGGTTAACATCAAAGAGACAGCTCTTACATTTAGCAAGATACCTCTTCAATTAACGGCTGAAGCGGAGATGCTGGATGGCCACATCCAGGAGTTGTCAACGGCAGGATGGAGCAGCAGCGATAATTCGATCGCAACAGTGAGTAATACAGGTTTAGTTAAGTTCACTGGCAAGAATGGAAAAGTCAAGATCACGGTTCAGTATGGTGATCGTGAAGATAGTATCACAACAGATGTTGTAAATGAATTCGCACTGCAAAATATCCGAATTGATGAAGGGATCTTCTATAGTTCCTCCCCTGTAACTTTAACCTTGACTGGTGTACAAGCGAATGGTAAGACAGAGCAAATTCGAGGTATGGACGCGAAGTGGACAAGCAGTGATTTAAATAAAGCAACGATAAGTAATGGTGTTGTAACCTATACAGGAAATGAAGGATGGGTTACGATTACGGCTAAATATAACGGTATGACAACAGAGCAAAGTGCATATGTGAGTAAGGCGCTTTCAATTAAATCGCTTCGGATTAATGAAGAGTTAACTTATACTTTAAATCCCGTGACGTTATCGTTAACGGCAACGCTGCCGGATGGCAAGACGAAAGAGATTACTGCTTCCGAAGCTGTTTGGACCAGTAATGATCTATCGATTGCAGATGTAAGCAGTAATGGTATTGTCAAATTTAAGGGTAAGGATGGACCTGTGACCATAACAGCCTCTTACGGAAACCAGAAGGCTACCGTGTATGTGAATGTTAAGGGAGCAATAACGGTAGAATCAATTAAAATTAATGAACTTTTAAAATATAGTAAAACACCAATTACATTGACAGTTGATGTTACAGATACAAAAGGTAATAAAGCAGATGTACAGTCATCTTCATTTGAGTGGAAGACCAGTAATGCATCAATTGCGAAGGTAGATAAAGGAGTCGTGACTTTCACAGGCATTGTAGGTCAAGTGACAATCACGGCAACTCTTGGTGGGAAGACGGCTACTGTATCTGGTTATATAAGTCCAAATGCTGGACAGGGACCATTCATGACCAATGTGATTAATAATGATACTTTAGAGACAAATATGCTCAAGAAGATTCGTTCAACTAATCCATTAAGCAGTATTCCTAACTATACGGACACAAGCAGTCATTGGGCGAATCGACAAATCAAGATTGGTCGCAAGCTTGATTTGATTACCGGTTATGCGGACGATACTTTCAAACCTAATCAAAATATAACCCGTGGAGACTTCGTAATCATGCTGACCCGTGTATTCGATATTCAGCCAACAACGAATCGAAACACAGTGTTCAAGGATATTACTAACAACGCTGCTAAAGATGCGATTATAACATTGAACAATCTCGGTATTATTGGTGGCTATGAAGATCAGACGTTCCGACCAGACAGGCAGATTACGAGAGCAGAAGTTGTGGTAATCCTGAACAAACTCGTGAACGTCAGCCAGATTCCGAAATCGACTAACTCGAAGTTTACTGACATTAGCAAGCATTGGGCAGCTGAAAGCATCAAGAATATAGCGGATATCGGGCTTTTGAGTGGTCGTGGCGACGGCACTTTCGCACCGAGCGATAATACAACTAGAGCGGAAGCAGTATTTTTATTGCTGCGAACATTGAGTTTGAATCCATCGATCAATGCTGCGCTTGAGGAACTTTAAACAAGAGAAGAGGTCATGGATGCATTGCATTCATGACTCTTCCTTTAATAGTGGATTTTGACACTCTATCAACTGTTATATACAATTAAGATAGATATCAATTACTAGGGGTGAATAATTTCGATGAAAAAATACATAATCTCTTTAGCTTTAATAGGCTCTTTATCTTTTGTAACAGCAGCTCAAGCCGATGCGCCTGTTCCTGGCTCAATCGACGACCCTGTAGTAACCAAGAGCTACATGGACCAAAGAATTAAAGAAGAAGTGGCGAAAGCGCTAGGTAATGGCGGCAATACAAATACAGGTAATAATTCAAGCAATAATAACGGGAACACAAGCACATTATCAGATAACTCATTTGAAACCGTCCAACTTGAAAAAGGCAAAACGTTAATGGCTGAAGCTGGTACTGAAATTATTGTACGTCGTGGTAAAACTTATGTCGTTAGTACAGATGGAGATTCTGTCGTTGATGCAACAACGGGGAAAGACGTAAATAAAGGAGCATTAATTGAAAATAATCATTTATTAATCTTCCCAAGGGAAACACGTGGTATTCAAGCAGATGCGAAAGATACGAAGGATATTTGGCTAATGGTTCGTGGTGGTTATACCATTAAATAAATTTTACCCTTTATGACAACATCTTATTCGAGTGGAGCTTGCTTGAGCAGACATACTATAAGTACACCAAGGCTTAAGGGAGGTATTTATCGTATGGCAAGAAATCGTAAGCTCGTTCCGGAGTCAAAGAAAGCGCTGGATCAAATGAAGTATGAAATTGCCGCTGAATTAGGGCTATTTTCAGGACATGCTGTAGGTGATGCTCATTCCGAATTTGCATCTGAATTAGGTTCAATGTCAGGTAGTTCTGCTGGTTCTATTCAATGGGGGAATGTGGCTACAAGAGATGCAGGCTTAGTTGGAGGCAATATTACAGCCAGGCTTATTCGCAAAGCGGAAGATGCACTTTTATCTCTCTAATCCATTGATTGACAGCGCTTTGTAAATGCAGTAACATATGTCTCAAGGATATGCAGGTTATGTGACCTTTTCCTATCGGAAAAGGTTCATTTTTTGTGTTATATAGAATTTGGTATACTACTATACCGATTAGGAGGTCGATCTCTATGGCGCTTGAGCGCGGACGTCGTTTATTTACATCTGAATCTGTTACGGAAGGTCATCCGGATAAAATGTGTGACCAAATTTCGGATTCGGTATTGGATGCCTTTTTGGCAAATGATCCGAATGCTCGTGTTGCTTGCGAAGTATCCGTTGCGACGGGGCTAGTGCTCGTAATCGGGGAGATCACATCTCAGTCTGATTATGTAGATATTCAGGCAATTGTGAGACAAACCGTCAAAGATATCGGATATACGCGTGCAAAATATGGTTTTGACTACCAAACTTGTGCGGTTCTATTATCACTGAATGAGCAGTCACCAGACATTGCTCAAGGGGTGAATCAGGCTCTTGAAGCTAGAGAGGGTCAAATGTCCGATGAGCAGATTGAAGCTATCGGTGCAGGCGACCAAGGGTTAATGTTTGGATTTGCGGTGAATGAAACACCAGAGTTGATGCCGCTTCCAGTCTCGATTTCACATCAGTTGGCACGTAGATTGGCTGAAGTTCGTAAGAATGGTACGCTTCCATATCTTCGTCCAGACGGTAAGACACAAGTTACGGTGGAGTACGATGGGGATACTCCTGTTCGTGTAGACACGATTGTCGTTTCAACTCAGCATGGTGAAGAAGTTACATTGGAACAAATTCAGAACGACATCAAAGAACATGTGATTAAACCAGTCGTTCCTGCTAATTTGCTTGATGATGAGACTAAATATTTTATTAATCCAACAGGTCGTTTTGTTATCGGCGGACCGCAAGGGGATGCTGGATTAACAGGACGTAAAATTATTGTTGATACTTATGGCGGATACGCTCGTCACGGTGGCGGCGCGTTCTCTGGTAAGGATCCAACAAAAGTTGACCGTTCTGGTGCATATGCAGCACGTTATGTAGCTAAGAATATCGTAGCGGCAGGACTTGCGAATAAATGCGAAGTACAATTAGCCTATGCAATTGGTGTGGCTAAGCCAGTATCGATTGCTGTTGATACTTTTGGTACAGGCACGATAAGCGAAGAGAAACTAGTTGAACTTATTCGTAAGCATTTTGACCTTCGCCCTGCAGGCATTATTAAGGAGCTTGATCTTCGTCGTCCGATCTACAAGCAGACTTCAGCGTATGGACATTTTGGCCGTACGGATGTAGATCTTCCTTGGGAACGTACAGATAAAGCGGAATTGCTTAAAGCTGATGCTTTAGTATAAATTTTGATTAGAATATATAAGCTTGGAGCCCTATTGGCTTCAAGCTTTTTTTATTTTAGACTGGTAATATCTGAAACTTTAATACATAGTTAGCGTCTATAATAGTAAAGACTTGATGGGGTGGTAATGGTGAGTTTAAGCAGGATGCGGATTAAAAAATTGTTAATTATGATCTTATGCCTAACTTTAGTGATGCAATGGGGCATGGTAAGCGGTGTTAAAGCGGCAAGCAGCTTGGATATTCAAGTTCCTGGTGATCAGTACGTTTACTTGGATATGAAACCTGGTGGGACGATACAGTTAACGTCGATTGCAGATGGAGTTGATGTGACAGATAAGACGGCTTGGAATGCGGTTAATGAGAATGGTAAGAATATTGCAGACGTAGATGCCTCCGGACTTGTTACATTTACTGGATTCAATGGAAATGTCACTATCAATGCGAGTTATGACGATAATAATAAATATGTGACGCTTCAGGTTCAGAATCCTTCGAATACCTTGCTTTCAGTAGGAATAGTAGGGATGGCAGGCTCGCAGATGATTGATCCTTATGTATTTACTTATAGCAATCAACCAGTTCAATTAGCATTAAAGGGCAATTATGCCAATGGAACAACAGGTAGAATAACATCAGGCATAACATGGACTAGTACTGGTGTTGCCAGTGTTGATGGAACAGGTCTCGTAATTTTTAGCGGAAAGAACGGAGTTGCGAAAATTGAAGCGAAATATAACAGTTTCCCAGTAGAATTTGTGACATGCGATGTTGACCTAAAAAATACAGGTGATTTATCTATACAGGTGCCAGGCGGAGTATTCGCCTATAGCCCTACTCCGATCAAGTTGAGATTATTTAACGGGGCTTCGGAGGTTACCAATGCGGCGGTATGGACATCGAGCAACAATTCAGTTGTGACGGTAAACAATGGAGTCGTTAATTTTACGAATCAGAAAAGTCCAAAAGTAACGATTACGGCAAATTATGGAGGAAAATCTTCCGAAGTTACAACTTCTGTTAATTCGGTCGTTGAATCGATCGCGATCACGACACCAATAAGTTATAGTCAAAATTCAGTACAAATGAAACTGGAAGCAACCTACACGGACAACAAGAAAGTAGCCGTTCCAGCATCTGATATTCAATGGAGTGCTTCACCAGCATCGGTTGCAACGATTGACAATAGTGGTTGGATTACGTATAAGAACAATGGTGATTTAACCGTAACGGCGACATATGGTGGTAGATCCACGTCTATTACAGGTAAAGTATTTAATAGCAATGTGCTTACTTCCATAAAGATTAATGAAACGCCTAGCTATAGCTCGACTTCTGTTAATTTGACACTGACCGGCATATTAGCCGGAGGTGGATCACAAAGCATAGTAGCATCGGAAGCAACATGGTCAAGTGATAACACATCCGTTGCTTCAGTTAATAAGAATACTGGCGTCGTTACCTATACGGGACAATATGGTTATGTAACAATTACTGCTAGTTACAAAGGACTAACTGCCAGTACACAGAGAGTTTATATTGATCCATCCACAGGGATTAAAGATTTAAAAATCAATGAATTACTTTACTATAGTTCTAGTGGTCAGCAGCTATCACTTACGGCAACTTTAAACAATGGTACTGTACAGGATATAACTGCTTCCAAAGCTACTTGGTCTACAAATGCCACTTCTATTGCAAGTGTAGATAGTAAAGGATATGTCAGGTATACCGGAAATAAAGGGAATGTTACAATCACCGCGCTTTATAGCGGTAAAAGTGCTACAATATCAGCTAGTATTGACCCTTCAATAGACATTTATGATCTTAGAATTAATGAGACGCTATATTACAGCACTACTGCAGTTCCTTTAACACTTACAGCTACGAATCGATATGGAAATGAAGAGAACATTCCATCTTCCAAAGCCACTTGGAAAAGTAGTGATAGTACGATCGCAACCGTTAATAGTTCAGGTTCTGTATCTTATACTGGTAAAGAAGGATATGTTACGATAAGCGCAACGTATGGAAATCGGATTGCGACGCAGACCGAATATATAACAACGGATTATAATCTAACAGCTCTAGATATTAATGAGGATTTATTCTACAGTCCGTTTCCAATGCAATTATCTCTTAGCGGTACACGATATAATGGAAGTACAGCGGTAATTACAAGTTCAAGCGCAGTATGGAGCAGTAGCGATACCTCCATTGCAACGGTTAATTCGAGCGGAGTTGTGACATATCGAGGTAAGAGTGGTAATGTGACCATTAAAGCTACGTACGGGAATCGAGTAGCCACAAAGACAGGATATATAGATGCCAATAACACGATTGAAGCATTGAATATCGAAAGTGACTTATTCTATAACACAAGTCCGTTAACTTTAATACTCACCGGAACACTTCGCGATGGCAATAAACAGAACATTCCATTGTCCAGCGTATCTTGGAAAAGTAGTGATACGAATATTGCAACTGTAAGCAATGGTGTTGTCACATTTAAAGGTAGAAGTGGTTATGTGACGATAACGGCAACTTACAGTAAACTTTCGGCTACAGTAGATGCGTATATTGATACAACGGTTACGCTTAAACAATTAACAATTAATGAATCTCTTGCTTATAGCAATACACCAGTTCCTTTGAGTCTTACGGGAGTGTTAAGTAATTCAACGCAACTTACAATATCGCCAGTAAGTGCAGTATGGAAAAGTAGCGATACTTCAATAGCAACGGTTAGCACTAGCGGTGTTGTTACGTACAAAGGTAAGAATGGTAATGTTACGATTACGGCTACCTATGCCAACCGGACCGCTGCAGTCTCAGCAAACATTAACACATCTGCAACGCTGAGTATGTTGGAGATAAATGAATCACTCAACTATAGCTCTAGTCCAGTAACTTTGACGTTGAAAGGTAAATTAGTAAATGGGACGACTCAGACAATATCCTCCAGCAGTGCAACTTGGCAAAGCAGCAATACAACAATTGCAACTGTAAAGAATGGGGTAGTTACCTTCACTGGTAAAGCGGGTTATGTATCTATTTCGGCATCATATGGCGGAAGAGCAGCTAGCGTAGCTACAACAGTTAATACAACAACGAATCCAGATAATACAAACAATACAAATAGTCCATTTGCAATAACAGTCAATAATAAAGAAGTTGAAACTAGGATCTTAAATAAAATTCGCAATATTAAACCGCTGTATACAATCCCTAACTATTCAGACTCTGGTAACCATTGGGCTAGTCGTGAGATCAAAATAGCGAAGGAACTAGAATTAGTTAGCGGTTACGAGGATGGGACTTTCAAACCGAATAACAATGTAACTCGTGGCGATTTTGCCATCATGATTGCTAGAACGTTCAATATGCCAATGAGCGGTGGCAGCTATACTCCGTTCAAGGATGTAAATAATCACTATGCTAAGCAATCGATTATGGCGCTTTATAATTTAGGCATTATAAGTGGATATCAGGATATGACATTTAAGCCAGATAATAAGATAACGAGAGCTGAAGTGGTAACGATCTTATCTCAATTAATTAACTTTAGCAAAGTCCCAGTAACAAGCAATGTGAGTTTTAATGATACTAATAAGCATTGGGCAGCAAATCAAATTAAGCAGATCGCTAATGCCGGTATTTTGAGTGGAAAAGGGGATGGCAAATTCGCCCCTAATGATAATACAACTAGAGCGGAAGCCATCTCCTTGCTGCTAAGAACATTGAGTCTGAACACCAATATTAAAAATGCTTTATCTTCATTGTAAGTATTGAATAAGCATAGCACCTCTTTAGAATAACGTTGATAACCGAATGGTTGTAGATGCGATTCTAAGGGGTGCTTTACTTTTTTATACTCGTATGTTAAGTATCAAATCTTCTGTTCTAAGTAACAGTTCCTCCGTAACTAAAGCAATACTATTTGGGTCGAGAGCAAGAGGAGACAACAGATGCAATTATGTTATAAGATTCTATATTTGGTTAAGGCGATTGTTGGAAGGAGGTAGTTCAATGTCTGTAAGTAAGGAAGATTTAGTTGAATTAGTTCGGCAACTTCCAGAGGATGCTCAACAGTCTGCATTTGATTATCTTCAATTTTTGAAAAGTTGTCATTCAAGATCAAACTGGGATGAAATTGATAAAAGGGAACCAGATAATGACTCTTTATCAGATGAGGAAATTCGACAACTGAACTGCGACCCCGAGTATTTCACGGGGGAGGAAGCCAAGCGTGAATTCGGGCTACAGGTTGAATTACCATAAAGAAGTCTCGAAATTCTTGTATTATTTACGCACAATAGATTCTCGAGGTGGAATTTATAAATAGAAGAATAAGAATATACCTTTAAATAACCTATACCACTTAACCAGTAGTATAGGTTATTTAAGTTCTAGAGAGATGGGCTCACCTCATCCACCGCTCCGCCACATACTTCGCTAACCACTCGGCGCCAGCTTCGTTCAGATGATTATTGTCTTGAAAATCCTTCTGTGTATCCAGTTCCGTATTTGGAATTACCTTGAACTCCGCGTCGTTGGCTTGGGCAATGGATTGCACCAAATCTAAGTAAGCCTGATGCTCAGCAGTGTGTGATCTTGCGATTGCAGCTTCAAAATACTCTGAGCGCGGTAATTGCAGGATGATCACTTCTACACCTTGCTTGCTTAGTCCTTCGATCATGGATTGCCATGCAGCTGTACGAAGTCCATTCATATCAAATCCCGTAAACCAGCGGTCAACGTCTATATTCGCGCGCTCGGGTGTTACATCTTTGGTTTTAGATAATACAGGTTCGAGTCCATGTGGATATGCAGGAATCGTGTCGCGTATTGCCTCTCTCGTCTTTGGATCTAAATACTTGTCCAATATTTTCGATGTCCATATGGTTCGCATATCAAAAGATTTAAGCGCCCAGCCCAAAGTAAGCTCGCCGTAATTGTTTTTGTTCATGACCTTGAGGCGGTCGGTTAGTCCTGCGTAATAGCGGAACATTTCGCTTTTGGCAATTTCATCGTCATTTAGCTGGTGCTCGTTCACGACGACGATGGCACGCTTCAGGTTCGGCATCTGGTCGTGGTATTTTTCATACAGTTTGCTGATTTCATATGCTTTGCCACCAGAAACACTAAAATTGAATATTGTGTCTGGATCTACTCCTGCTGCTTCTGCCAATAAGGTCGGTCGTAATCCATCCATACCCATGGAGTCGCCGAAGATAGCAGTTTCGATCTGTTCATGCTTTGAAGTTTTCCAAGAATGATCGAGTTCGGCAAATTGTCCGATAGTGTTGTAAGTTAACCCGTAGAAATCTAAGTTGCGAAAAAGGAAGATTTCCGAAGAAATAATCAATAATACGACACCAATCAAGCCCCAAGATAGCGATTTCTTGCGTTTACGACGAGAAGGGAGGTCATGAAGACTGTTAGAATTGGAAGTAGATGAAATCATACTTTTCCCCCTTTAAGAAGTAAATGAGCAAGAAGACGATCCCCAGATAACATATGCTTCGAATTGGGAACGGAATAACATGCCAAACGCGGCTGATGCTATTCTCATAGGTGCGCAGCAAGTATTCCACGATGTGCATAAGGAATAACAGCGCAATCCACCCAAACTCAGGTGCATGCAGGATGTTGCTCGGAAGAGCGTGTATCATTTTCCAAGTCATGGTGATGGCTTGTGATACATCTTTGGCACGGAAGAATACCCATGTCCAGACAATGACGTGAAAGAATACAGCAATAGCTAAAATACGATATACAAGCGATTCACGGACTTTTTTGACCAATGTCCATCGATTCAGCAAGAGTGATAGACGATGAACGACGAGCAGAGCGCCCCAGAGTGCCCCCCATAGGATGAATGTCCAATTGGCGCCATGCCATAGACCTGAGATCACCATAGCCGCAAACAGGTTAATGTAAGTGCGTACAGCGCCTTTTCGATTCCCGCCTAGTCCAATGTAGATATAATCGCGAATCCAGCGTGATAGGGTAATATGCCATCTGTTCCAGAACTCCTGCGGACTCTTGGAGAGGTAAGGCGTTCGGAAGTTGTCTGCGAATCGCAGTCCCATAATTATGCCGCAGCCGATTGCGAGATCAGTGTATGCGGAGAAATCGTAATAAATTTGAAAAGTGAATGCGTAGGAGCCAATCCAAGATTCAGTGCCCGTCATGGTAGTCCCTTTATCAAAAATAGCATTTGCCAGGGGTGAAATGTTATCTGCGATAACCACTTTCTTGATCAAACCGATCAGGATCAGATAGAGACCATATTTGATTTCGCTCCAAGGGATGCGTTTGTTGCGCAAATCCTGAATTTGTGGCAGCAGCTCATCTCCGCGCATGATTGGACCCGCAATGAGATGCGGGAACGTAGAGACGAATACCCAGAACGATAGAAAAGATTTCGTTGGCATGCTACGACCACGACGTACATCAATTAAGTACGAAATAAACTCGAATGTATAGAACGATATCCCGAGCGGGAGGATTTTGCTAAGTGTCTCGGCGGATTGTGTAAATCCGATTTGGATCCCTGCCAGACTCTCAATGGTTGAAAGGGCGAAAAATGTATATTTATAGAAGACCAAGTTAAAAACATTCAGTCCGATGCCGACCCAAAAAATCCAGCTCCAGCCTGGTTTTCTCATCATATGTACAGATATGAATGTGATTAGGCACATGAACATAAAGAGCAGCAGCCAGGCAAGGCCATTTGCTCCTTCCACTTGTGCAGCACTATAGAAGATCACATTCGCAACAGCAATTATGAGCATGCGATTGCGCTTAAAGATGAAGAACGGGATTAGCATTAAAATGAAGAATACCAAATAATTTGGCGAATAGAAGAACATTTGCTCACCTCACGGTTGTATTATAGCATTCGCCTAGGGAAGAGTGAAAGCAATCGCACAGGAGAAATGGTTTGAGAATGAGAAAAGTCCTTAATTCTCTCGAGATTGCGTGAGAATTAAGGACTTTCGTTGCGGGTAATTTCATATTTAGTGCTCCCGTTGGCAAATACGGTCGCACTCTGCGAGTGCGCATCAACCGTACTGCTGGGTGCGATGTCAATCGTGCTACCGTGTGCCACCCGGCCACTCGCCCCAAGGCAAGCATCCTAACGCCATGCTGAGTGGCGCGATACGGCAAGTTCCGGTATTTTATCGGAAAATAATTACCGAAGTTAGGAAACTAGTTACCGTTCGCTCCCCGCGAGCATCCTCCAATTTTGCTGCTTAAAGCGATGCGGCAAGTTTAGGTACTTTATAGGAAAATAATTACCGAAGTTAGGAAATTAGTTACCGTCCGCCCCCCGCCAGCACCCTCCAACCTTGCTGCTTAGCGCGATGCGGCAAGTTCTGGTACTTTATCGGAAAATAATTACCGAAGTTAGGAAACTAATTACCGTTCGCTCTCTGCGAGCATCCTCCAACCTTGCTGCTGAGCGCGATGCGACAAGTTCCGGTATTTTATCGGAAAATAATTACCGAAGTTAGGAAATTAGTTACCGTCCACCCCCTACGAGCACCCTTCAGCTATGCTACGTGGCTCGATTAGGCAAGTTCACTTCTTCTTCGGCTTATACGATGCGAAAACGATTTTGCCCTCATCGAGTTGGACAATTTCTTCTTCGCTCCAGTTAGTCAGCTTATTCGTTCCTTTGACGCCGGTTAGTTTAATCTTGTATGTCTTGGCGAGATACTGATGAAGTTCTTTCATATCGGCTTCGTTCAGTTCTCTGAGCTGTTTATTGCCATGTATTTGTCCAAGAATGACGCCGATTGATTCAGCGGCTAGTGCCGTATTTGGCTGGATTCTTGCGGAGCCATAGGCAACGACGTTGGCCCCGACATTTTTGCCTGCTGTTAGAACATTTGAATAATTTTTGAGCTCGAAGGCACGCAGAGGCATACCGTATTTATCGGGGATTCCCATCTGGATTCCCCATTTGACAAAAGATACACCTTGCAGATCAAGTGGATAGCCAGCAATGCTTACATCATCCCAGTGCATCGAACCACCAAGCATATCGGATGGCTTCAGCACATATTCCGTTTCATATCGAGTAAATTCGCGTATGTAGGGGTACGTTGGAATGTCGCCCAGTTCAGCCTTCTCCCATCCTGCAATTGATTTGCGGAAATGCTCCAGAATGCCCGGCAATTCTTTGCTTCCAAGCTCAACAGCTTCCTTAATCGATTCGGGATCGGATGGATCGACTTTATAGACGAGCAGTGCGTTGATTGCCACCTGACCGCCGCCTTGGTTAAGCGCATTCAATCCACGCAAGAAAACACGATCATTACTCGTTTTAAAACGGTTGGTCATCCCGGTTAGTCCAAGTGCGAAGGATTCATTGACATAGCCCCCGCCGTAATTCTTTGTCTTGTCTGCCGCGCTTAATCCGTTAAATTCCTTGTTGAATTTTGCCCAATCCACATTCTTGAATTTCATCATGAGACCTGCTGCCATAAATTCAAGCTCTTTGCCGCCATAAAAGGAATTAGAGCTTGGCAGGGGTGTAGCTTTCAACCTGCTGCTGAGTGCGGCATGATCCGTATTCTCCACGAAGTAGTCTGCTTGAATGATCTTACTAGAACCGTTCACTGAATAGGTGATTGCTTTAACAGTTTCAAGTCCACTAGTTTCCGTTACGGTATCAATCTGCTCAATCTGAATGCCAGACGCTACGGGAATGGTGCCTACTAGTTTAGTTTGCACATAGTTTTCAAATTCAGGTAATTTGCGAATGGAACCACCTTTGAAACCTGTAAAAAGCTCTTTTACACGACCTTGCAGGAGAGAAGTGCCTGAACCGTCCTTCGCTTCGTCAAGGAAGAACATTTGCCCCTGCAGGAGCTGTCCGCCGAACTCTTTGCGGGTATCGATGATTTTGACAGATAAGCCTTCGTCAGCAGCAGCACGTGCCATGTAGAGACCTTCCATTTCACTACCGATTAAGACGAGATTGTAGTGTTCGGTTGGTAGAGGTGTTGGACTTGGTGTGGAGGCAGGTGTTGAAGCTCCTGCGGGATCTTTGGTATGCCCTAAATTGGAAGGCTTGTCGCTTGTTGCAGGGTTAATCGTAGTCACTGGCGTCTGATTGTTACCGTTTTCAGATTGCTCGGCGTTTGCTGAACTGATCCCTGCGATCAGTGATCCGGTTGCTTTGTCTGCACAAGCTGTGAGTAAAAGGGAAAAGCATAGAATTAACAGTACCGCTGTTAATTTGATAGATTTGTGCAAGGTAAGAGCCTCCTGCTAATGAAATGTTTGAATATTAAGTTAAGGATAACATGCCGATTCTATCAATAAAACTCCAATTTCAACAAAGAAATACAAATTGCTACTATTTACCTATCTAATTATTCGCAACTTATTTGAAAGTTTGATAGTCTATTAAATAGACAAGAATAAACTGGCAGCTACTATATATTGTTGCCATGGGAAATTGCGCCTCTCTTTTGACAGAAAGAGCTGTAGGTGGCGCTTCTTCTTGCGTTTCAATACATAATAGTTTCAGAGAGAGTATGGGAGAGGAGATTACAGATGAAATTACGCCACAGAATTTGGGCAGGCACTCTAGCAGTAGCACTAGCAACCCAAGTATTTATGGGCATGTCGGTTGTTAAAGCCGATACGGTAGATTTGAAATCTACGGAAATTCTAACTTCGGGTGCTGTGCTAAAAAGCTACGTATGGAAGTCAACACGCAAGGGAGCTAAAGTATCAACGAATGCGAAGGTAGTTGAGGTTGATCTGACAAATCCCAACGTCAAAATTGATACGATTACGGGTACAAACGGACAATATGCGAAGAAACAAACGGTCCTAAACATGGCGAAGGAAACAGGTGCAGTGGCTGCTGTGAATGGGGACTTTTTTAATATGCAAGCAGAAGGTGTACCTCTTGGACCGCAAATTATGAATAGCAAGCTGATGTCGAGCACATCCGATAATATGAAGGGAATGTACTCGTTCGGAATAACGAAGGATAATGAGCCTGTCGTCGATTTATTCGGGTTCAAAGGCACGATTCAAGCGGCTGACGGTTCTACTTATCCGTTAGAAGGCTATAACAAAACCTACTATTGGTACGATGATGGCACACATAGCCATACGGATGGCTTATTTATGTATACGGATACTTGGCCACTAGCAGCGAGATCGAATAACGGGTTGTCCATTCCGACTGAAGTTAAAGTTCAGAACGGCGTTATTACAGCGATTGCGCTAGACACAACCATTAAAGAAACTCCACCAGCGGACGGATATATTCTGCGAGCTGCAGGCAAATCTGCCGAATATGTAAAAGCGCATTTGAAAGTGGGCGATCCACTAATAGCAGATTATGGACTTGTTTCGCAAGATGCTAGCAAAAACTATGACATTGCAAACTTCAAAACATTGATCGGTGGGCATTCTATTCTAGTTGATGGAGGGCAACCAGCCAAGTTCTCACGCAGTGTGAATGATTTGAACGGCAATCGTTCGCGTACAGGTGTTGGTTACTCCAAGGATAAGAAGAAAGCTTATATTATTACGATCGACAAAGCATCGGGCAGTGATGGCATGACATTGCAGGAGATGCAGAACTTTATGGTAAGCATTGGCGTATGGAAAGGTCTAAATCTGGATGGAGGCGGTTCGACACAACTAGCAACTAGACCACTAGGTGAGTTTACCCCAATCCTTACGAATATAACGGAATATGGTTCTTCACGTGCAGTTGTGAATGGTCTTGGTGTATTTAGCCTTGCACCTCAAGGTACAACAGTGAAAGGCCTGACTTTGTCTGGACCAGATGAAGTGTTCTTGGGTGAGAAAATTAACTTTACCATGAAGGGTTATGACGAATATTACAACCCTGTCAAAATCGACGAGACGATGAATCCAGAATGGTCTTCTTCGACGGATGTGGGTAAATTTGATGGCAAATCTTTTGTACCGATGAAAATGGGTATGACGAAGATTACTGCGAAGATTGGCAGTGGAACAGCTACCAAGGATATTCGAGTGCTAGGTAGTGACGATATCTCAGCATTAAAAGTAACAGCTTCCAGCCAAGTGCTGAAAGAAGGCGAGACGATTAAGCTGAAAGCTAGCATTACGGATCGCAACGGCAAATCAAGATCCATTGCACCAGATGTTCTGAAATGGGAAGTTGAAGGTATTGATGCCAAGGTTGTTGGCGATGAGCTCAAGGTTGGTAGCTTGAAAGATGTGAAGCAGGCGAGAATTATTGCCAAGTACGACGGATTCTCCACAATGCTTGCATTGCCGATCGGTCAAGAGAAGATGTGGTATGACCTTGATCATGATGCGGTAATGACGAATAAAGATGTGTACCCTGCAGAAGTCGACGGAACGGTGAAGATTGTTCAGGAAGAGTCAGGTAATAAGGCGCTAGAGCTTACTTATGACTTCAAAGGTGGAACAGGCAACAAAGCACTTTATGCAACTTTTAACGGCAAAGATGGCGCGAAGATCGACGGCAAACCGCAATATATGAAAATGAACGTGTTTGGCGATAACTCCAACAACTGGGTACGTGCCGAAATTATCGATGGCGATGGTGACTTGAACCGAATTACCTTCACAGAGAACATGAACTGGGATGGATGGAAAGAGCTAACCGTTAACTTGGCGGATTATCGCTTAACGTATCCAATTAAGGTAATGAATGTGTACGTGACAAATCCTGCTGAACAGCAAGATGAGCAAGCACTTGAAGGCAAGATCATGATTGACAATATTTCCTTCATCTACCCAACGAGTACACAGCCTAAGCCGAATGCGAAGCTTGTAACGATGACGCTTAATAATAAAACCGTTCAAATGGATGGTAAGAAAATGACACTGGACCAAGCACCAGTCGAAATTAATAGTCGGACTATGGTACCAATTCGTTTTATTGCTGAGGCTTTTGGCGGTGAAGTGAAATGGGATCCTAAGGCAAAGAAAACGACTATTTTCCTAGGCAACAAAATGATCGAGCTATGGAATGGCAAGGATGAAATGGTATTCACAGGCAAGCGAGTGAAGACCGATGTTGGTCCTAGAATTATGAATGGCTTAACAATGGTGCCACTTCGTGTTATTGCTGAAGAACTGAATTGGACAGTAGGCTGGGATGCGAAGACAAAGACGATTACGCTCAAGTAATCGCCTATGAAATCCTCTAGAAGCCTTGGCAATAAATAGTGCTTTATGCGCAGACACGAAGACCCTGGATATGATACAATTAATTATTATGTTAATTCTTGTCGTGAAGGGGTTTACGTAATTTGCAATACGATGCAATTGATAGAGTTATCAAGAGTGCAATAGAAGTAATGGAAAGCAGCAAATACCAGATTTATGAGATTGTAGAAGCTGCTAGATTTGAACGTGAGTCTCTGATGAAAGAGCTTGAAGATATTAATCGTGAGACGAACCATACAATTGATCAAGTAGATAAGCTGGAAGCGGAACTCCGGCGGTCGCGCATGCGACTGTCGGAGGTTTCTCGTGATTTTAAGAAGTTCAATGAGCCTGATATTAAACAAGCCTATGATGGAACGAATATGCTCCAGTTGCAATTAACGATTGCACGCGAGAAGGAAAATCATCTGAGGGTTAGGCGCAATGAACTGCAAAAACGACTTAAGAACACCGATAAACAAATAGAGCGTACAGGCGCGATTGGTTCGCAAATGAACGTCGTGCTTGAATACTTATCGGGAGATTTAACGCAGGTTACACGAATCCTGGAATCAGCTAAGAACAGGCAGATGTTAGGTCTTCAAATTATTTTGGCGCAAGAGGAAGAACGCAAACGAATCGCTCGCGAGATTCATGACGGTATGGCGCAGACACTTGCGAATGTCGTACTGCGAAGTGAAATTGCGGAGAGATTGCTGGCGAAGGAAGACTATTCCGTTGTTAAGGCTGAGCTCAAAGAACTTAAGGGCCAAGTGCGTGGAGGTCTTGAAGATGTGCGCAAGCTGATCTTTAACCTTAGACCAATGGCGCTGGATGATTTGGGTCTTGTCCCGACACTGCGCAAGTTTACACAGGATTATGAGGAGAAGACCAGAATTCGAACGAAGTTTGAATTCAAAGGGAAAGAAACACGCCTGCCGTCTGGTATGGAAGTGGCGATATTCCGCTTGATGCAAGAGGCGTTCAGCAATGTTTATAAACATTCAAAGGCAACTTTTGCCGAGCTGGAAATTACATACGATAACGAAGATATTACAATTAAGGTTATGGATAATGGTGTTGGGTTTTATACAGAACGAATGGAACAAAAGCTGTCTAATGGGAATAATTTTGGTCTGCTCGGAATGAGAGAACGTCTAGATCTGCTAGAAGGCAGCATGACGATTGAATCCGTTATCAACGAGGGTACCACGATAAAAATGGTAATTCCGATCCGAAGAGAGAATAAGGAGGATAATAAAGATGGATAATCTGGGCAATCGCACTAGTAAGGTCAAACTCATACTCGCCGATGACCATCAATTGTTCCGTGAAGGCATGAAACGTATCATCAATATGGAAGATGATATGGTTGTAATCGGAGAAGCAGGCGACGGAATCCAAGTTGTTGAGCTATGCAATGAGATGCAATCAGAAGTGGACGTAGTCCTGATGGACATTAATATGCCGATCGAGAATGGTGTTATGGCAACTGAAAAGTTGAAAATGATTTTTCCGAATATCAAAGTTATTATTCTATCGATCCATGATGATGAAAGCTATGTGTTCGAGACATTGCGCAAGGGCGCGTCAGGCTATCTCCTGAAAGATATGGAAGCTGAATCATTGCTTGATGCTATACGATCAGTTGTCTCAGGTTATGCATACATACATCCCAAAGTTACAGGCAAGCTCATTAATCAGCTTCGTCGCATGACATATTTGGACGAAAGAGGCATTATTGACGCTTCTCAAACGACTCTCGAAAGTAATGCCAAGTTCATTCCTGCACCGACTTCTCCACTCACCAAGCGAGAATCCGAAGTGCTTGTGCTTATGTCTGAAGGCAAGAGCAACAAGACGATTGGCGAATATCTTTTTATTAGCGAAAAAACAGTTAAGAACCACGTAAGCTCGATACTCCAAAAACTCGAAGTTGATGATCGCACACAAGCCGTGATTATCTCCATCAAAAACGGCTGGGTCACACTTTAATGTGACTGGTCGTTTTTTTTATGCTAAGCAGCTTCTCAAGAATTGCACCCACAAATAACGGATTATGGCGTACTTATTTGGATGGTATCTCGGTTGGTTGGCCAAATAACGGATTTATAAGTACTTATTTAGGATCTGCAGGAGCTCTAACGTCTCGGAATGATGAAATAGATCCCTCATAATCCTCTATTCATCAAGAACGGATGTTTGTAAGTTAAATAAGCACTTGGAAGTCCGCTATTGTAATCTGATCAGGTAGAAAGTAAAAGTTATACACTTATACATGGGATCTATCTCGCAGAAACGCCTCCGTTCTTAAAAACGGTGAAACCGTTTCTTTTTGAGTATAGAGGTTTGTCTTTCCTTGGAAAATCAAGGCTGATCAGCGGTGTGCTAGGCCCAAAGTTGGACCAAGCATATCGAATTTAGGCGAAAATCCTATAAATGTGGAACTTCTGACGACTTTGGGGCATATATTGCTTTCAAAGGAGGGAGTTAACATGTGGATCGTGTTATTATCGATTGTCGGTAGTTACGCTTTATGTGTTCTGCTGCTTCACTGGTTGTATGGAGTGGGTAAGCTTCAATCTGTACCACCTACACGTATTTTACTTATTACAAACAACAATCAGAAGCACATCGAATGGGTTCTTCGCTCCATATTCTTTAGGTCTAACTTAAGAGGCACGAATATTCGGACAACGATTGTTGATAAAAGCTCCACTGACGATACGATTAAAATTGTCGAGCGTCTATCGCATAAGCATCCTCTAGAAATTCACCAATTCTCACCTACGACACCTCTTGAAGAAGTCATGCTTCAATATCCAAAGGACGCTACAATCTTCCAAGTCAATCGTATCGATTGACAGCCCTATAAACAAATCAAGGTAGGTGGTATATTGCTCGTCAATCTATATGCTAAAAGGCTAAATGGGCAGCAGTCCTGGCATCTTGCAATCGACATGGAAGCAGCTGCCCTGTTCTGGCTTGAACATGATCCAGCTAGCAGCTTGGACATGGCGATTATCGAACCTGCTATTTCACTTAGACAAGCTATTCGATTGTTGGATATGCTTGGCGGGAATAGCGGATCGCAGACACAAGGAAGTGGCGGAAGGAATGGACAAGCTAGCCCTGTTAAGAGTGGTAGAGCAAATCAGGGGTTAGCACAAGATCTCAAGTTACTCAAGCAGTATTATCAAGGGAAAAATGTCCATATACAAGCCTATAACCGCACCGAATTAGCAGCCACATTCCACAGTTCATGGCGTCCCGAATCAAAAGCGTATGAGCGTATGGTACAAGCATTAGCAGGTAGACAGCTGCTAATCGAGGAAGTTGAAAGTTTACTAGAACATGTACTATCGAGAAACACTGGGGACACGCAGGTAACTTCACAGTCTGAACGAACAAGTAACCACAAGGCTGGCTTACATACTATCTCTGGCGAAGAGCTAAGAGCCTATATCCAGTATGCTGAACTACGTGGCGACGTCGCTTTAATGAATGGGCTAGAGGCGACAGAGCGTCGTCAGCTGCCTTTATGGTGGCGTAAGCAGCAGGAGTATAGATGTCGCAGATGTGGAAGCGGAATGGAACAACTCCATTTGACACAATGCGCCACTTGTCAGGATGTCTGTGCTTATTGCGAAGCCTGTCTCACGATGGGACGCGTAAGGAATTGTTCTTTGCTAGTATACGGCTTAAGGGGAAGCGGGCATGAGCAGACGAAAGCAGCATCGGCAAATCCAATGGATCGGAGGGAAATCATACATCATCCACTTGAAGTCTATATTCAGCCTTGGGGACTCAGCCCTGCGCAAGCAGAAGCGGCGAGATCAGGCTTAACTTGGCTTGAGACGCAGACGGTTAGTAGCGTTAAAGGAAGAAACACCAAGGGAACAAGCGTCAATGAATCAAGAAGGAGCGGGGAGCCTTCGCAGTTCCTAATCTGGGCAGTCACAGGGGCAGGGAAGACGGAAATGATCTTCCCGTTTATTGGTTACACCCTCGCCCGCGGCGGCAAGGTGCTGATTGCCACGCCCCGCAGGGACGTGGTGCTGGAGCTGCGCCCGCGCGTAATGCGGGCGTTCAAGGGCCACGCCGTCGTTACCCTCTACGGCGGCAGCGAGGAACGATGGGACAGCGGCCCCATCGTTATCGCTACAACGCACCAGCTCCTGCGCTATCGCGAGGCCTTCGACCTCGTGATTATCGATGAGCTGGATGCGTTCCCCTACCACGGCGACCCCATGCTGGAGTTCGCCGCGCACAGAGCGTGCAAGCCATGCGGCAGCACGCTGCTGCTCTCCGCTACGCCGCCTGCGAAGCTGCGGCGGGATACCGTGAGGGGCAAGCTCCCTCACGTGAAGGTGCCAGCGCGATACCACGGGTACGCGCTGCCTGTCCCGCGGCAGCTGGCTGTGCCATCGCTGCCGCAAATGCGCAAGGCGGACGCGGTGCCGTCCGCCTTGCTGACTGCGCTGCGCGCATCGCTCGCACGCGGTGCGCAGCTGTTCGTGTTCGTGCCGAATATCGCCACGGTCGAACCGCTGGTGCACCTGCTTCGCCGCACGCTGCTCGCGGCACAGCCGTCTGCAGGTGGCGGTACACCACCTGCCCCCGCCCCGGCTTCGCTCGTCATCGATGGCACCTCGTCCAAAGACGCCGGCCGGACGGATAAGGTGCAGCAATTCCGCGATGGTCACATCCGGATTCTCGTGACCACCACTATCCTGGAGCGAGGCGTAACCGTGCCGAAGACGGATGTTTTTATTCTGGACGCGAACTCTCGTTTATTTGATGAAGCCTCACTCGTCCAAATGTCGGGCCGCGCAGGCCGATCCAAAGATGATCCAGCAGGCAGGGTTTACTTCGCGGCTTCCGAACGAACCAAAGCACAATCAGGCGCCATCGCGCAAATCAAAAGCATGAATCGGCTTGCGAAACGCAAAGGCTTTTTGCATGGTCGTCCACTAGAGGAGAATTGATCGATAAGATGTTCAATCGGTTGATCGGTTTATCCATCAAAAAGTAGAAAATTGTCAAAATACGCAATAAACGTTAGTAAAGCTTCATGGTATAATAGCGTATATAAGCGCATATAAGCGCATGTCAGTCACAAATCCTTTTGTCCAAAGGAGGATCTCCGATTGTCCAAGCTGGTCTCGTGGTTTCAAGACTTACATAGAGTTCTTCGTCCTGCACATCAAACTTGTATACAGTGTAATCAACAAGCAGTAATGAAAGCGGAATGGTTAGGTTTTTGCAAACGCTGCATGGAACGAATTCCTTGGATCAGAGAGATTCATTGTCCGACTTGTGGACGCTATGAGACATGCCCTGATTGTCATCGGCGAACGGATCAGAAGTTCGTGATGAATCGAAGTGCGGTACAGTACAATGCGGATATGAAAGCCATGCTCGCACGATACAAATATCGGGGTGACGAGCGTTTGTGTGAGACGATGTCGAACATGCTCATGTATGCTTACGTCCATCTGCAATCAGCTTTAACCAAGAACCAAGCATCTGGTAAACGCACTCCTAATGAGCGATATCAGCAGATCATCACCTATGTTCCGATTAGCCCAGAACGTCAGGCAGAGCGAGGATTTAATCAGGCGGAGCTGTTAGCCTTGCGATTGGGTCAACAGGTAAAGCTGCCCGTGATCGATTTATTGCAGCGCACCAGGCATACGGATAAACAAAGTTTTAAATCGAGAAGCGAACGACTGGACAGCTTGGATAATGTTTTTAGAATAAAAAAGGATATTGATAACCAGCTCATTTCAGCCGATATACATGCTATACGCATCTATGTAATAGATGACGTATATACGACAGGGAGTACCCTGCAGCAATGTGCTAGTGCAATTAAAGAAGCATGGCCTCTTGCAGAGGTCTATGGCCTAGCATGGGCGAGATAGAAACAGCTTGGATTAACCATATAGAAAATTAAGACTGAGAGGGGATTAATAATGTCGCTGAATAATATAATGAATTGTCCGCAGTGTGGGCGAATTTTTGTACGGGGATTTCGCGATGTGTGTCCGGATTGTCACAAGAAAGTAGAAGATCAATACGATACTTGCCTCAAATACTTAAGAGAGCACAATCGTTGTACGATTTATGATATGAACGAGGCTACAGGGGTTTCCATTAAGCAGATTACCAAATTCATCCGTGAAGGACGTATTTCAATTGCGAACCTGCCAAATATGAGCTATTTATGTGAAGTTTGCGGTGCGCCTATTCGTGAGAATAATATGTGCGATAGCTGCAGGCATAAATTAACGAAAGATCTTAAGAATGCGGAAGAAGATGCAGCGCGCAAAAAAAATATTATGCAAACCGAAGGCAAAATGCAGTTTAAAATCGAAGATCGTCTTAAAGATCGCCGTTAATGAGTTCTAGAACTAAAACTAAAGTTTAACATACGTTATGCCGATAATAGTCTTAAATGTTATCGGTTTTTTTGATGATATAGAATTTATAACCTTTGTGTCATAAATTCTATGTATCATTTTAAGAAACACTTCCGTCTTTATAGGATGGTGTAAACGTTTCTTCTTATGAGAGGGTGAGTTATTATGAAAATCAATGATATCCAACGATTAGGTGCCATTAATCAATATAGACGATCGGGCGAAGGAAGCTATGGCAAGGATGCTAGCAAGAATGCGAAGCGCAGAGATCAGGTTGAGATCTCAAGTGAGGCGAAGGAGCTTCAGGAATTGCAAGGGCTTCAAGGTGCTTCGAATAGATTGCGGATCGAGGAATTGAAGGAATCCGTTAATGCAGGAACGTATCATGTAGATGCCAGATTGCTTGCAGATAAACTGTTTCCTTTTGTTAAGTAAAGATCCACAGTGAAAGATCGGGTGAGCAAGTATGACCATTGACCAAATAGCCGAAATCCTTGAGAGATTTATTGAGATCCATGCCATGATGATTGAACTAGCGAAGGAGAAAACGCCAGTTCTTGTCAGTAATCAGATTGAGGGGCTTAATGTAATTCTTAGCAAGGAGAGAAAGCTTGTAACTGAGCTTAATGCGCTCGATGCCAAGCGAGTCCAAATGACCGGAGATTATCTGATTGCAAGAGGCTATGTCCCAGATCCTCGAGTGAATATCAGTGATTTAATACGGTTAACCTTTAAAGCTGATGAGAAGCTCATGCTGCAATCCTTGCAGGAGAGATTATTAAATAGCATAGCAGAATTGCGCCTTGCCAATGAATTGAATCAGCAATTAATTGAACAATCCCTGGAGTTTATTGACTATTCCCTGGATTTACTCATAGAGCCGCCTGGTGAGGATATGATTTATCAGAATCCCAATCAACCAGCTGGCAAATCTACGACAACTCTCATGTTTGATTCTAGAGCCTAAGAAGGAGTGAAAGTATGAGATCCACATTTCATGCTATAGAAACAGCCAAACGCAGCTTGTATACACAGCAAGCCGCACTCAATACAACAGGTCATAACGTAGCTAACGCCAACACGCCAGGATTCTCCAGACAGGTTGTTAATATGGCTGCAACCAAACCGCTTGAGGCGATTGGTATGAGTCGCTCTACTGCTCCGGGACAATTAGGTACGGGCGTATATTTCTCATCCATTACTCGTGTAAGAGAACAATTCCTGGATCAACAATTCCGTGATCAGAATAAAATGCTCGGAAGCTGGCAAATCCGTGCGGATAGTTTAGAAAAGCTCGAAACGATATTCAACGAACCTTCAGATACTGGTATTCGAACAGTTCTCGATAATTTTTGGAAAGCATGGTCAAGTTTAAGCCAAGATCCCGAGAATGTAACAAGCCGTAAAGTGGTCAAAGAGAATGCGATCGCTTTGACAGATACTTTTAATCAAATGTCCAAGCAGTTAACAGATATGCGTGACGATTTAACGGCAAACATTAATGTGAAAGCTTCGGAGATTAATACGACTCTTTCGACAATATCGAATTTGAATTCGGAAATTAAGAGAATTGAAAGTTTAGGCGATGATGCTAATGATTTGCGAGATCAACGAGATCTGTTAACGGATAAGCTATCTAATATCGTGAGCATTCGTGTCACTGAAACATCAGATGGTTATCAAATTTCGATGGGCAATCAAGCGCTTATTGATGGTCCGAATGTTACGCAGGTAACGCCTGATTTACTTAAAGACGCATATGATGCGGGTGACCTTAGCAGCGGTGAGGTTCACGGCATGATTTTATCACGTGATACTTATGTCGAAGACTATCTCAACCAGCTCAATGCGCTCGCTAACACCATAGCCAATGGGGAGATAGAAATTACAATTCCTGCGGGTTCGGTACTTCCAGAGGGAACGGTTCTTGGGAACCCGCCTGTAACTTATTCGGGTGCTAATCGTACGCTTAAGGATGATATTAAAGTGACGGTTGCCGGATTAAATGGTTTACATCAATTAGGCTATACATTTGATTCACCGTCATCGCAAGGAGTGCCATTCTTTACTTCTAAGGATGGGGGACCGATTACGGCTGGAAGCATCGATCTGAATGCCATCATTAAGAATGACGCGACGAAAATTGCAACCTCAATGAGAACAGCAGGAACAGGTACTTCGGAAACAACGGTTAAAGGGAATAATACTCTTGCGATGCTTGTTTCACATCTTAAAGATACAGCCTTCAAATTTAACAACCCTTCTTCAAGCGGAGTTAAAGAAGGGACACTTGATGATTACTTCCGTGCTACAGTTGGTCAATTAGGTGTTCAATCAGCAGAAGCAGGGCGTCAAACGAAGAACTTACAGACACTCGTAGATTATGTAGATTCTAGACGCGAATCCGTCAGCGGAGTATCTATGGATGAAGAAATGTCGAATATGATCAAATTCCAGCATGCTTATTCAGCTGCTGCTAGGTTCATGACAACGATTGACCAAGTGCTAGATAAGTTAATTAATAGTACTGGTGTAGTTGGA
The DNA here is from genome assembly GCF_004344915.1 of Paenibacillus albiflavus. GTDB lineage: Bacteria > Bacillota > Bacilli > Paenibacillales > NBRC-103111 > Paenibacillus_AM > Paenibacillus_AM albiflavus. The sequence continues at coordinate 89,609 of NZ_SKFG01000011.1, forward strand.
CGATAGATAATAAATTTGTGACACTAATATTAATTGCTTATAGGAGGTGTTTGTGTTGTCACTTAGAGTTACACAAGGCATGCTTCATTCTCAAATGTTGAGAAATATTAATAATAATGTAGGTAGGCTTGATAAATACCAAGAAATGCAGTCAACTGGACGTAAGATCAATAAACCATCGGATGATGCTGTTGGTATCACCTATGCATTGCGTTATCGCAGTGAGATTTCCATGAATGAGCAGTATCAGAAAAATTTAGATATGGCTAAATCATTAGTTGAACATTCGGACACCACGCTTGGTCAAATTGGTGATGTGCTCCTTAGGGTTAAAGAGCTTACAGTTCAAGGAGTTAACGGAACCAATCTAGGATCCCCAATGAAGGCAATTGCAACAGAGCTTGAACAACTTTATCAGCAAATGGTGAGCCTAGGAAATGATCAATTAAATGGCAGATATATTTTTAACGGGCAATTTACAGATAAACTACCATATCCAGATGGGGTTCTACCTCAAGATGCTCAATCAGATCCTCAACTGATTAATTATAAATTTGCGGCTGGAGTCACGATTCCGATTAATATAACAGGCAATGAAGTGTTCGGTCCCCCTGTTGGCTCAGCCGGTGATCAAGGTGACAATATGTTTGCTGTTATTAAAGGATTAGCGGATGCATTTAATTCGGATGATACAGCAACTGCATCGTCATTACTGGTAAAATTGGAACAACGCTTTCAGAAGGTACTCGATGTTCGATCAGATGTCGGTGCGAGAGCGAATCGGATTGATTTAATTGATAATCGTCTTAAGGATCTTGATCTGAACTTGAATGAGCTTAGTGGTAAAACAGAAGATGCAGATATGGCTGAAGTTATTATGAATCTCAAAATGGCGGAGAATGTGTATCAGGCTTCATTGAGTACAGGTGCTAAGGTCATTCAACCAAGTCTAGTTGATTTTCTAAGATAATACTCTAGTGAGAGGAGCATGAGCTGATGGATCGTTTACGACTTTCTATTCATCAAACAAACGCATTAATCGGGATGGAAAGTAAGGATTCATCTATTTCGATGCGCTCGCCACATGGAGAATTATCGATTGAGCAGCCCAAAGCAAAGATGGATATTCAATCACCTAAAGGTGAACTCGTAATTGATTCGTCCAAGGCTTTAGATGCATTGGCAATGGGACCTCATTTAAGGTTTATGAACAATATCTATAGTCAGTCGCCTAATGTACTGCAGCAAGCTATAAGTAAGATTGTTGAAGATGGCAATCGTATGATACAGATTACGAATCCTAGGAACGCATTTGCCGATAACGCAGCAGATGTTTTCACGCGAAAGAATCCAATCGAGTACGCTACCCCAGCATCTTGCCTAAATGTTGAGGTTCAATACTATCCTCAAAAACCAATCGTTCATATTGAGCAACAAAGACCAATTATTAATTACACACCACATATGCCAGAAATTCAATACAATCCAGGGTTTCTAAATATATATCTTCAACAGAAGAATTCGATTCAATTTAGTGTTAGCAAGTATAATATGTATGCATAGATATTCCTAATGCTATAGCTCTATAAGCTATAGCATTAAGTGTTCTGAGGGAGGATACAACATGCTAGAACAATTGCATGGTAAAGAGATTGATTTTAAGGGTAGTGTGTTGGGATTTAAAGAACTTAACAAGTTTGAGTTTAATGTGGTGGATGCAGAGACGCCTTATGTATTTTTACAAAGCAAGGAGGATCAAGCTGTTGGTTTTCTAGTAACAGTTCCCTTCGTATTCAATTCCGAGTATAGCCTCGAAATTGATGATCATTATAAGGAGATACTTGAAATCCATCGTCATGAAGATGTAATTGTGCTTTCGATCGTGACGATTAAAGAACCGTTTGAGCAATCAACGATGAATTTGCTAGCTCCTATTGTGATCAATATATCGAATGGATTGGGGAACCAGATCGTTCTTCCGCCAAAATGCCCATATGGTACGAAAGAACCGCTATTCAAACAAATTGAAGTAGAAAGCGGGGAATAGAGTCATGTTAGTTCTTAATCGTAAAGTGGGACAATCGATTATGATCGGCAATGATATTGAAATTGTTATTACTTCCGTTGAGGGTGATCAGGTTAAGATTGGCTTTCAAGCGCCGAACTCAGTGAACATTTTGCGCAAAGAAATCTACGATACAGTCGAACAAAGTAATAAAGAGGCAGTTACTGCAAAATTTAATCTAGATAATTTGAGAAAAAGAGAGAAATAAGTAGATTTTGGGATGAGTTTATGAGATATCATGATAAAAATCAATAATTTTGGACAGAAATCGATTAAATTTAATAAATTGTCTATTACATTGTAGACGACATTAACCGATATATATATTACAGGCCAAGAGCCTATTCCACATGGATGTGGAAATCCAAATTTCAAGGAGGAAATATCAATGATTATTAATCACAACCTTAATGCAATGAACACTCACCGTGCGATGGGTAACAATACTCTTCAATCCGGTAAGAACATGGAAAAGCTATCTTCAGGTCTTCGCATCAACCGTGCTGCTGACGATGCTGCAGGTCTTTCCATTTCCGAGAAAATGCGCGGACAAATCCGTGGTCTTGACCAAGCTCAACGTAATGCTCAAGACGGTATCTCATTAGTACAAACTGCTGAAGGAGCTATGACAGAAATCTCCGATATGCTAGTTCGTATGAAAGAATTGCACGTTCAAAGAGCAAACGGCACTTACAATGGTAATGACAAAGCTAATATTGACGCAGAACTTACTGCATTAACTTCTGAAATTGATAGTATTACAACTAGAACTACATTTAATGGTATTGATGTATTCGATGCTAGTAAAACTGTTGACATTCAAATTGATGATGCTGCTGAAAAACTAACCATTACATTGCCTGCTAAAACATCAATCGTGCCAGCTACTGGTGCTACATTAGGTGACATTAATACCCTAATTGACACAGTATCAACACAACGTGCTAATTTAGGTGCTATTCAAAACCGCCTAGAGCATACAGTTAACAACTTGGGTGCTACTTCTGAGAATTTACAGGCATCTGAGTCCCGTATTCGTGACACAGACATGGCGAAGGAAATGGTTCAACTTAGCAAGAACAACATTCTTCTTCAAGCTTCTCAAGCTATGCTTGCTCAAGCTAACCAAAATCCACAAGGCGTTCTACAATTGCTTCGTTAATTTTTTCTTAGAATGGACCTTAGAATTTTCTAAGGTCTTTTTCTTATTTAATGCTTATTACAGGGAACTATATGAAAACTATTTCGTTTATAATGATTATTAATAACGTGGAGAATAATCTTGCTCGGTGCTTGCAATGTGCTCAATTACTTAAGGATGAAATAATCGAAACAATCTATTACAAGAATTGGAAATTAAAGATCATCTGAATGATCCTTATTATAGATATTAAATGGCAAAGGAATATCGCGATTTAAAGCTAATTGAAAATAGTAATGCGTACTTTTGGGTAGCGATAAATCATTTAGAACAATTTCTGTAACTCTCTAACTATTAAAAGCGAGGTGTCCGATAATAAGGTTAAGATCTTTATTATGGAGCGTGAAGTTATGGATATTGATAAAGTTAATTCGGTAGAGCCTGTTAAGGTCAGTCATACTCGTCAATCAATAACAAAAGAAGCTTCTCAACCTAGTACACCGATTAAGAATATGGCAGGACTTAAGCAGGCGGAGCTGCAAGGAAGTGTCTCTATTAGTGAGCAACAGTTAATTAGAGCCATTGATCGTGCTATCAAACATATGCAAGGTCCAACTACTTCCTTAGAATTCTCTGTACATAATAAGACTCATGAAATTATGGTCAAGGTAACGGATAAGGATACAGGTGAAGTTATTCGTGAGATTCCGCCTGAGAAGACACTAGATTTTGTTGCCAAGCTATGGGAAATGGCTGGAATATTAATTGATGAACGTAGATAGGGGGAGAACACGATGAGAATAAGCGGTTTTGCGTCTGGAATGGATATAGATTCAATGGTACAGCAATTGATGAAGGCTAAACGTATACCAGTTGATACTTTAGGGCAGAAGAAACAGATACTCGAATGGAGACGAGAGAGCTATCGTGAAATTAATGCGAAGATCGTCGATTTTCGTAATAACAAATTATTTAATTATAATAAAGCTGGCACATTTGGACAAATGAAAGCTCAAGTATCAGGTGATACAGCGGCAATATCTGTTAAGGCAGATGGTAGTGCTATAAATGGGACAATGTCGATAAAGGTTGATAGCTTAGCTGAACCAAGAACAACCGTAGGTGAGGCTTTTATCAAAAAGGGCTCCGAGATTGATGTAACGAAGAAACTGACTGAGCAACTAGATAGTTTTATAGATGATAGTTTAATTACTGATCAAAAATATACTTTTTCTATAAATGGTACAAAAATTACAGTTAATCCAAGTGAAATGTCAATGAAAGACATTATTTCAGAAATCAACTCCAAGACTGATGTTCAAGCAATTTATGATGAAGGTAAAGGTGCATTATTATTAACTACAAAGCAAACTGGTAAAAATGCAACCATAGAAATTCTTGCTGATCCTAATGACCCCAATGATCCCAATTTTTCGAAAAATGATGAATTCTTGAAAAATGCACTTGGAATAACAGAAGAAAGTATAAAAAATAGTAAGCCAGGACAAGATGCTAGTCTTGTAATTAATGGTGTATCTACAACTCGTTCAAGCAATTCATTTACGATTAATGGTGTTAGTATTACATTAAACGCAAAAGGTTCATCTACAATTACGACTAGTAGAGATATTGATAAAATTGTTGACGACATCAAAAGCTTTATTAATGATTATAATGATCTCATCAAACTGCTGAATGATAAAACTCGTGAAGAACGTTATAGTAAGTATAAACCATTAACGGACGATCAGCGTAAAGATATGAAAGAAAGTGAAATTACGTTATGGGAGTCCAAAGCCAAAAGCGGACTGCTTAAGAATGACGGCATCTTAACCAAAGCACTTGCTGATATGAGATTGAGTATCTATTCTGAGGTAGAGACAACAGGAAGTAAGAACATTCAGCAGATTACCCAGATTGGTATTGAAACGGGTTTGCGTACAGATCTTGGAAAGTTATACTTAAAAGATGAAGATAAATTAAGAGATGCTCTTACCAAGGATCCTGATGCAGTAATTGCGTTGTTTACTGCTTCTCCTGCTCTTGAACCTAGTGAAGCAGGTTCTACCAATATGGTTCAGAAGCCTGAGAAAACAGGTATATTCCAAAGGCTTTACAATAATTTAAAAGATGCTCTGACTTCGATTTCTGACAAAGCTGGTACTAGTGCATATTCTACTTCTCTTACAGATACACTGAAGTCAGATAGTATTCTAGGTAAGGGAATTAAAGAATTAGTTGACAAAATTAGAACTCAAAATGACAATCTGAGTATGTTAGAAAAACGTTACTATCGTCAATTCACGGCAATGGAAACAGCGATGAATAAATTCAATTCGCAGTCTAGTTCATTATTTGGCATGACTAATGGATAGTAGATTATAGGGGGAACTTATTTATGCTTCAGGCTAATCCCAATAAATATTTGGAAACGGCAGTTCAGACAGCTTCTCCAGGTCAGTTGCTCTTAATGCTTTATGATGGTGTTATTCGCTCATGCAAACAGAGCATTAAATACTTAGAAATAATGGACTATCCAAACGCAAATAAAAGCTTACTTAAGGCACAGAGAATCATAAGTGAGCTTAGGGTTACATTGGATAATAAGTATCCTATATCACAAGAGCTGTATAGCATCTATGAATATTTTGGTTTCCGATTGATTCAAGCTAACTTAAAGAAGGATGCAGCTCAAGTTGAAGAAGTGCTTGCCTATTTTATCGAGTTAAAAGAAGCTTGGATTGAGGCATCGAAAATAGCTAATACGCAAGGTGCCAAGGCTAATGGATAACTTATTGCAAAGTCTTGAGCTTGCCACCAATGATGTCATTACTAATCTAAATACCCTTGATTATGAAGACTTCGTAAAGTTTGTTGATCAAAGGGGAGTTGTCATATCTCAGATTGTGGAATTGTCACAGTCGGGATGTAAATTAACGGCTGTTCAAAAGGAGCAATTAGAGAGAATTCTAGCATCTGATACACCTATTCGTGATCGAATGCAAGAAATTAAGCTTGAGGCAGAAGTAGGTTTGCAAAAACTCAATAATGGCAGACTACAGCATTCCGTATATGAGAAAGCTTACTCAGTTGAAAGTTTGTTTTATGATCAGAGGAAATAGACAAAGAGAGCGGATGGAATAAAGCTATGTTGCTTTTCCGGTCCGTTCTTTTTCTTTTGATAAACTTTGTTTGAAATATTTAATTAATCAGCATCATAAAAGTGGTTATATACGGGTTTTACACAGGGCTCGAGGCGAATTAGAAATCACAGATGTATTAATGCCTTATATCGCGAAATTGATGGGGTGATTTTGTTGAGATTGTTAGTAACTGGCGGTGCGGGATTCATTGGAAGCAACTTTATTCACTATATCTTTAATCGATATCCCGATTATCAAATCACCAATTTTGATGCTCTAACCTATGCTGGAAATTTAAATAATTTAATCGATATACAGGATAACGTAAATTATACCTTTGTGAAGGGCGATATTGCGGATCGTCACGCTGTTGATATGGTGTTTGCTGAAGGGGATTTTGATTGTGTGGTCAATTTTGCTGCAGAATCTCATGTGGATCGCAGCATTTCTCAGCCTGATATTTTTGTACGCACGAATGTACTTGGCGTTCAGACCTTGCTTGATGCTGCAAAGAAATTCAAGATTTCTAAATTCGTTCAAATATCAACGGATGAAGTGTACGGCAGTTTAGGTGCTACGGGATTGTTTAGTGAAACGATGCCGCTTTCTCCCAACAGTCCTTATTCAGCAAGCAAAGCGGGGGGCGACATGCTTGTCCGTGCCTATTATGAAACATTCCAAATGCCTGTATGTATTACCCGCTGCTCCAATAATTACGGTCCATATCATTTCCCTGAAAAATTAATCCCGCTGATGATTATTAATGCTTTACACGATCAGTCTCTGCCTGTGTATGGTGATGGTCTGAATATACGAGATTGGTTGTATGTGGAGGACCATTGTGCGGCTATTGATTTAGTATTGCACAAAGGAATTGCTGGAGAGGTTTATAATATTGGCGGCAATAATGAACAAACCAATATCGCTATTGTCCAAGATATCCTTCATCAGCTAGGCAAGCCTCAATCCCTTATTCAATTTGTTAAAGATCGTCCGGGTCATGATCGTAGATATGCAATTGACGCTAGCAAAATTCGTAAGGAATTAGGATGGATACCTAAGTATGAATTTAATACTGGGATTAGCACAACGATTCAATGGTATCTGGATAATAAGCCTTGGTGGGAAGAAATTATTAACGGCAGTTATCAGCAATATTATACTAAACAGTATGGTTCTAGGTTGTGAAATAAGATGAGAGTATTGATCGTTGGAGCAAAGGGACAATTGGGCCAAGAAGTCGTGCAGTTTATGAGAACGCAAGGAACGCATGAAATAGTTGCTTTAGATAAACAGAAGTTAGATATTACGCTTTATCCAGATGTAATGAATACAGTAAGCACAATTAAGCCGGATGTAATTATTAACTGTGCCGCATACACTGCTGTGGATCAAGCAGAGCTGCACCCGGAGACAGCAAGGGCAATTAATACAGATGCTAGTAGAAATGTTGCCATGGCTGCTAAGGCAGTAGGTTCTAAGTTGTGTTTTGTTAGTACGGATTATGTTTTTGATGGAGTAGCACTAACGCCTTATAAAGAAACAGACCAAACAAATCCGATAAATGTATATGGAATGACTAAACTAGCGGGAGAACAAGAGGTTAAATCGATTTTAAATGATTATTTCATTGTGCGAACTTCTTGGCTGTATGGTGAATATGGTACAAATTTCGTTAAAAGCATGCTTAAATTAGCTTCAGAACGAGATAGTATTAAGGTTGTTAATGATCAGGTCGGGTCACCAACCTATGCTAAAGACTTGGCCTTGTTTATTTCCAATTTAATCAGAACTGAGAAATACGGTATTTATCATACTTCTAATACAGGTCAGTGTACTTGGTATGAATTTGCAAAGAAAATTTTTGAAATTAAGGGGATAAAACATCTGGAAGTTATCCCTTGTACTACTGATGAATACCCGCAATTAGCAAAGAGACCGAAGTTCTCTGTGATGGAGAACGCTGCTATGAAAATTAATGGCTTCAGTCAAATGCGACATTGGGAAGAGGCACTGGAGGATTCATGGATAAATTAATTTCTCTCTGTATGATCGTCAAGAATGAGGAGAAAACGCTTTCGCGCTGCCTGGATAGTGTCCAAGGACTAGTTGATGAAATCATTATTGTGGATACAGGCTCTATCGATACTACCAAGCAAATAGCTAAGCGGTATACGAATCAGGTTTATGATTATGAATGGACAAATGATTTCTCAGCTGCCCGTAATGAGTCCATCCGAAGAGCTACTTCCGAGTGGATTCTGATTCTTGATGCAGATGAGTATATTGAGCGTGATGATATTGATGTTCTACGTCATTACCTACCAACCATAAAGAATGAAAGTATTTCAAGAATTGCTTTAACGATACCTATTACTAGCTTTGTTGGTGGTGGACACAATGTAGCGGAGGGATATGTGGCGCGGATATTCCCGAATAATAGTGGTATCACTTTTATTCGACCTATACATGAACAATTATCTTGTGATTCTGGAGAACTAGAATATAGATCTTTTTCTTTTTATGTTTATCATACTGGCTATACGCAGGAAACAATGCTAGAGAAAAATAAATCTCAACGTAATTTGAAGATTCTCGAACAGTATAGCAGTAATCATAAACTTGAACCTTATGATTACTATACAATTGGTAATGAATATAAAATGATTAAAGATTATGAGAATGCGTATATTAATTATATGAATGCCTTCAAAGGATTGAGTTCTGCTACTCCATGGTATGTCGGATGCTTAATTAGTTTAATTGATTGCTTATTCGGGTTGGATCGTATGAAGGAAGTAAATGAATTAATTGAGAGTAAATTAGTTCAATGGAAGCAATACCCTGAGTATTTCGCTATTAAAGCACGATGGTTTAATCAGCTCGGATTTTATGATGAAGCCAGAGTGCAGTATGAGGAAGCAGTCCAAATTGCTGAGAAGTTGTCTATGCAGAATATTCCTTTCTGGCTGATCAGTTCGGACTATGGTCGTATTATTCCTTTTAATCAGCTGGTTCAATATTATTCGCGCAAGCAAGATCTATCACAAACTGTATTTTATTTAATTAAGGTATTGAATGATCGTCCATATCATTATTTATCTTTAATCAAATTAATCAATTTGCTAGTACAAACTGAGAGCATAGACGCTATCCTACAATTGCTTTATAAGCTTTATCCGAATCGAAACTCAGTAGAGATTGGTTTACTTTTTCAAGTATCGCTCGAAGTAGGAAACTTGAGTCTATCTAATCATTTTTTTGGAATCTCCCAAGAAATGAGTATAGATATTTCTCCATCACAGATGCTTCAATTTGCTGTTTTGACAGGAGATCAAGATAAGTATATACAAATTATGAAGAACCTAGATTTATCTTCAGATATGAAATTAGATATCATATTACCTCTGGTAATAGCTAGTGTAAGATGGAGAGAACCTGATTACCTGCTAGTAATAGCTAATGATCCAACGTTTTACCAACTGTATATATTAGCTTCTGCTTGTATAAATGAGGAAGAATTAATAATTTCACCTACTGATGAAGAAGTTGATATGCTAATGAGGCTTTTTATTGAATTGTTTAATTATAAATTATATGAAGAATATGATCTTCTGCTTAAGAGAGTTTCCAGCAGCATGCTTATTAACTCCTTAGCAAACTATTATTATACACATCATCACCTGGAGCTGGCACTCGATTATTACTCTATCTTATTAGATTCTGATGAGCTTAATGCTGAAGGATATGAGCATCTTGCTCATTTGCATTTGAACCAGGGTGAAAAAGACGATGGTTTGAAATTTCTGGGAAAGGCGAGCGAGCTTCGACCTGATGATATAGTCTTATATACGAATATGTGGTTGAATTGTAAAGATTCGCTTACTCGTCTGAAATATAAGAATGAGCTGTTCCGGAAGTTTCCTCATTATGTCGGTATACCTATATTCAACATTAAATAAAAAGTAGAGGATTGAATCAGGAGGATTTATGGATAAGCTTATTTCACTCTGCATGATAGTTAAGGATGAAGAGAGGGTTTTGGCACGCTGTTTGGATAGTGTCAAAGGGCTCGTAGATGAGATCATTATTGTAGACACAGGATCAACAGATCGGACCAAAGAAATTGCATCGAAATACACTGATCATGTATATGATTATACGTGGAGCAATGATTTTGCAGCGGCAAGAAATGAATCGATACGCAGAGCGACCTCAGAATGGATACTTGTCCTTGATGCTGATGAATATGTACAGCAGGCAGGTATTGAATCTCTTCGTACTTATTTGATAAATAAAACCCCTTCGCCTTATACCGTTCTTATGGTTCCAATCATTAATTACTTAGGTTCTGCAAATGTAGATGACAGTATAGTGGAAGCTACAGTGGCTCGAGTATTCAAGGCGGGTCTTGGTACACATTATACGAAGCCAATTCATGAACAAATTACAAATCATGACCATCGCTTACAGTTCGTTCAGTATCCTTTGCGTCTCTATCATACTGGTTATACAGAGCAAACTCGCAAGGCAAAGAATAAATCAGAGCGAAATCTCCAAATACTAGAAAGGCTAACGGAAACGAGTGCTTCAAAGCCAGTAGATTATTTTTCGCTTGGAAATGAATATGCTTCTATCTTAAATCATACCAAGGCGATCGAATATTATAGACGTGCTTTTAAAGGTGCACAAAGAACTATCGCTTGGTATGATACCTGTCTGGTAAATTTTATCAATAGCTTGATTTACGTTCAGGAGTACCATGAAGCATGGGAGTTAATCGAGAACTACTTGATAGAATGGGACAATAGCCCTGATTATTTAAGTGCAAAAGGAACCGTGCTATACTGTCTAGGCTTTTATGATGTCTCAAAGGATTATTTTCATGCGGCTGTACAAGCAGCAGAGACAGCAGCGAAATCAAAAGATCGATTTTGGCTTGTAAGCCCAGATTATGCTTATAAAATTCCTTATCAGATGTTAGAACATTATTACGATCATAAACAGGATACTCAACAAATAGTGTTGATGTTAATCAAGATATTGCAAGGAAACCCTTATCAGTATCAGTCTTTAAGTAAACTTATTTCCTTACTTATTCAACGAGAAGATACACAATCTATTATTAATCTGCTAGAACGTATTTATTCCAATGATGTACCAAAGGATATCCTATACCTCTTCCAAGCGACGTTTAGGAGTGGTGATACTCAATTATCAACCTATTATATGAACAAACTTGAGGCTACTAAGCTGGTCTTACCAGTTCAGAATAATTTGTTATATGCCGTCCTGCTGCAGGATCAACAGCGATTTGATCGTTATAGAGAATTGCTCCCCGAGCACACAATGGGAGACCTTAATCAAAGCGATGTTATGCCGTATCTGCTTGCAGCACTACTGTGGAAGCAGCCTATGTATATTCCTATGCTATCACAGGATCATTCCTTATTTTTTATTCGGGAGCTCATTATCCAAACACTTGAAGGGGAATCGGTGGTTATTACCCCATCGAAGGCAGAAGTTACGCTTTTATTTGATCTCCTTACTTCATTGTTTACATATAAACTCTATGACGCATATGATCAATTGCTCCAGCGTATATCAAGTGCATGGTTAATCAATTTGCTAGCAGACTACTATTATCAGAGCAATCGTCTTGAGCTCGCACTTGATTATTACTCCCTGCTATTAGATGCTGGTGAGCTCAGAGCCCAGGGTTACGTGAATCTGGCCTTTCTTCATTATAATCAAGGTGCAATGGATGAAGGATTAGCTTTTATGCAACAAGCAATTGAGCTTCAGCCGAACGAGATCGCTTTATATACGGTATTATGTACGAACACACAGGATCATAACGTAATCGAGACATACAAACAAAAGCTATTTGATCAATTCCCGGGATATAAAGACATGGAATTATTCCGTTCCTTATGATTCATGATGCAGTCATCAATAGACGCATGCAGGAATTTAAGTCTGAAGCGGAAGTTGATATGCAGAAGATTAATCACAGTAAACTGCATAATGCAGCTTTTTTGGAAAAAAGCTATTTTTGTCGTTTAACTAAACTGAACAGTGGAAAGTTTTTCATAGCAAAATAACCCTTTTAGATGATATGATCTTGAATCGTTAACTACTAGAATCATTTATGTTTCGCAAAGGATTATAATAGAAATTCTTTTTTTCTTCTATTTCTCATTCAGCTTATCAGAACAGGGCAATATTAATAATCTAATCGACCTAGCCGATAATAGTAAAGGGATCTGAGAAGGTAATTACATGGAAACCCCATAGAGTTATGCAAAGCGTGGGTTGACATGTATGAAATACTGCTTACGCAAACTGCAAGAGGAGAAGGTAGCTGTGAACAAAAAATCACCATTAATAACGATCCATACATTTGCTTATAACGTTGAGGAATACATAAATGAATGCGTGGATAGTGTATTAAATCAAACCTTTATTGATTTTGAATGGGTAATACTAGATAACGGATCGACAGATCAAACAGGGAAAATATTGGAAGAATATTCACGAAAAGACAAACGAATAAAACTATTTAAAAATAAGAGGAACACTTTTATACACAATGTGCCTGTTAATCCCGATTATCAAGAATTTATCAGGAAGCAAGAAGTTGATTATTGGTGTTTGTTGGATAGCGACGATTACCTTCATCCAGATTTTTTGAAAGATTTATATACAACTGCAATAGAACGAAATGTAGATATCGTAGTTTGTGGTTCTGAATTTTTTAGAGACGAGGACCATTCTATTCAAGGTAGACGTGTTCCACCGGATTTTTATGTTTCTGAAATTACTGCATTAGGTGATATTTTCCCCAATATTTACGGGTCTTTTAGACCGATGTGGGGTAAGTTAGTTAAGTATTCTGTGGTAAAAAAGCAAGTTGAGTATAGATTGCAGAACCCTGTTGCTCTCAAGAACGCTGGTGACACTTTATTTTGTCTAGATGTATTAAGATTGTCTAACTCCGTTGTTGGTGTAAGCCGAGTACTTCACTATTACAGAATAAGGAATAATTCGTTTTACCATACACTGACGGATAGTCAAAGATATTTGGAATATGTAGTTATTTATCAGGAAGGCAAATCGCTTCTGCAGAGCTGGGGTCATCTAAATAATACCAATAAAGAATTTCTGGCTGGTGTTCTTTATTATTCTATACTACATTGTTTAGAGTTGACTATTAACGCTTCGTCTTCATCAGTCAAAGACAGGTTGGAAGCGATCGAGATGATGTTATCCAATGAGATAATACATGAGGTTATTCTTAGCGACAGTATATCTCAAAAATTGCTATATGATATGAATCAAATGATGGAACTCTTACTTGATCATATTTCAGAGCACGACATTCCTATTGCAACTACTCACTATATTTATAGATTATTTCTGTCAATTAGAATGGGGAAATCTGTTGATGGAAACAAGCATAACGCGTTTTTGCTGTACATATCTGCGCTTAGTGACGAAATGAACAAAAGTCGATTTGGGCTAAGCATTCTCCAGCAGTTTTTCGCTCTTATCGGAAAATCTCATCTGGTTGAACTAATGAAGCACGTTATCCGTAATGATGATCTGGTTTCTAATCCATTATTACTTCGTGAAGTTATTAATGGACAAGTAACAGGTGGAAAAATAAGCGAGGCCAAAGAACAAATCGAAATGAATATATCTAATGGAAATTACGATGATGCAATAGATTTGCTATTAAAGATTTTGGAAGAAAGCCCACTCGATAATGTTGCACTATCTTATAAAATGTTCTTTTTATCCATGGATGGTGATCTTATGACACTTGTCGAAACGGCTGTTGCATTAATAACGTTTTACCCCGATGATCATGCCTCGTTAAGTTTCGGTGCCCAAGCTTTTGCCCACGCAGGCCTTAAAGAGGAAGCGAAAATCGTTTATCAAAAAGCATTGAAAATATGTTCAGACAAGAACCAACAATTGGAGATTATGAGGGAACTGAAAGAAATATCATAAAAAGCGAGCGTGAGCACATGAAGGTAGTTATTCTAGCTGGTGGATATGGTACGAGAATAAGTGAGGAAAGCCATTTGCGACCAAAGCCGATGGTCGAGATTGGGGATAAACCAATTCTGTGGCACATCATGAAGATATATAGTCATTATGGATATAACGATTTTATCATCTGCCTTGGATATAAAGGATATGCAATCAAGGAGTTTTTTGCAGATTATTATCTTCATGCATCGGATGTAACCTTTGATTTCGCCAATAACAATAGCTTGAAGATCCATAACAATGTATCTGAGCCATGGCGTGTAACGTTGGTAGATACGGGGCTAAACACGATGACTGGCGGAAGAATCAAGAGAATAAAAAAGTACTTAGGCAACGAACGATTTATGCTGACGTATGGTGATGGGGTTTCGGACGTAGATATCAATAAGTTGGAAAAATACCATATCCAATCGGATGGCTATCTTACGATGACTGCCGTTCAGCCTGGCGGGCGATTCGGAGTACTGGATATTGAGGATTCTTCCAATCAAGTGAAAAGATTTATTGAAAAGTCGAAAGAGGATGGCGGTTGGATTAATGGGGGCTTCATGGTGGTCGAACCGCAAGTATTGGATCTTATCGAGGGCGATGAAACCGTCTTTGAAGCCAGCACTATGGAAAAAATCGTATTTCAAAATAGATTGAATGCCTACAAACATCATGGGTTTTGGCAGTGCATGGATACCGTTCGAGACAGAATGGTGCTTGAAAGGCTTTGGGGAGAAAACAAGGCGCCATGGAAATTGTGGGAGTAGCATCATAAATTGTGCAAGAGGAGCGTAAGCTATGAAAACATTCCCAAAAATCACATCAGAGGATATGGAGTTTATTTATCATTCCTTATCTCAAGAAAACTTGCAGAACCTGTATGGCAGTACGATCTTGGTTACAGGTTATGCGGGATCGATAGGATATTCCTTATTGCATTTTCTTTCCGAGTATGGAAGTAAATTAGGCATTAAAAGGGTTTTTGGCATTGATAATTATATGTTCGGTAAGCCGAAGTGGATCGAGCGTATTTCGCGAAATCCGCTTTTTGATATACGGGAATGTGATGTGATCACTTGCGATTTCGATTTTGCTGAAAAGGCAGACTTGATTTTTCATATGGCGTCTCTAGCATCGCCTGTATATTATCGTCTGCATCCGATCGAAACGATTGATGCCGATGTAACAGGATTGCGCCGTATGCTTGATTTCTATAAGGAAAAGAAATTGAAGGGTTTTCTGTTCTATTCGAGTAGTGAAATTTACGGAGATCCGCATCCTAGTCAAATTCCTACGCCGGAATCGTATTGGGGGAATGTAAACACCTGTGGACCAAGAGCATGCTATGACGAGTCCAAGCGTTTCGGGGAAACGCTATGTTATAACTACGCTCGGCAATATGGAATGCCTGTAACCATAGTGCGTCCATTTAACAACTATGGCCCTGGGATGCGAATTAACGATCAGAGAGTCGTAGCTGATTTTGCCAAAGCAGTGATCGACAACGAGGATATCGTCATTTTCTCTGACGGTAAGCCGACTCGCACCTTTGACTATTTACCGGATGCGATCGTCGGGTATTTGAAATGTGTGCTATACGGCAAGTTCGAGATCTTTAATATAGGCTCTGACAGCCAAGAGTTGAGCATTATGCAATTGGCAGAGCTGTACCGTAAAACCGCAAAAGAACTGTTTGATTACGGCGGTGATATTGTGTTTAAAACTCATGAGGACAAAGAGTATTTGACCGACAATCCTAATCGTCGATGCCCAGATATTTCAAAAGCAAAAGCTTTGCTCCAGTATAGGCCTCAAATTCACATCGAAGAGGGAATCAGAAGATATATAGAATATTTGAGAGAGTGCGATAGGTGCGAATTCGAGTGGTAGAACAATTTATGATTATGCGATAGGAGAGATATGGAGTGATAGCGGAGTTTTCTATCGATCAGTTAGCCAAAGAACCGAATCAAATACAATTGTTACTCCAGGTATGTTCGGAAGCCCTGAACAGGGAATTCAAACCTATTGTGCTTTTTGGATCAGGAGCAATAGGAAGATATTACTTGAAGTACTTGGAGACAATGAATATTCCAATGGAGATTATTTTCTGTGACAACAATCCAGCGAAGTGGGGAACTTCGGTAGAAGGGGTACCGATTATTAGCTTCAACGAGCTGAAAACCAATTATCGTAGAAGTTATATCATTATATGTTCATTCGATTTTTACGAAGAAATATCCCTGCAATTAAAGGACAATGATTTAAAATCTATTTTAGATCCTCGAATTCATTCTGTTCTTTTAGAAAGTCAGGATACATTTGATTTATTTAATTATATTTCACTAATTGAAAAGAGCGAAAAACAGTTTCAAGCTGCTTATGACTTGTTGGCTGACGAGTTATCGAAACAAATTTTTTACGATAGAATCAATTATTGTATAACAGCTAGCTCTAAATATCTTGCTCCATTGAGAAGTAAGTCCCCGCAATATTTTGCTACTGATCTAATTAAGTTAACTGGTGAAGAAATTTTTATTGATGGCGGCGCATTCACTGGAGATACGATTGCAGAATTCATAAAACAAACAAAAGGGGATTTCAACAAGATATATGCCTTTGAACCTGAGGAGAGCAAGCATAAAGAATTTAAAGAACTGACTGCAAGGTATGAGCATATTGAGCTTCTGCCATATGGTCTCTGGAGTAAAAAAGAGGTACTGCGTTTTCACGCACATAATGACGGCACTAGCTCAGTTGGGAAAGACGGAGATATAGAAATTCCGGTAATTTCAATTGATGAGCTTTTAGATGGCCGACCGGTTACGTTTATCAAAATGGACATTGAGGGGGCAGAACTCGAGGCACTTAAGGGGGCGGAGATTTCTATTAGAAAATATAAACCTAAGCTCGCTATCTGTGTCTATCACAAGCCTCTTGATATCGTGGAAATCCCATTGTATTTAAAGAAACTTGTTCCGGAGTATAAATTTTATTTCAGGCATTACAGCAATAATATAAGCGAGACTGTGTGTTATGCTATAGCAGAATAAATGAAGGATCTTTTGTGCTTCATGAGTAGGGGGATACATAACATGAAATATTCTGTGAGTGTATTTGGGCTTGGTTTTGTAGGGATTACGACCGCACTCGCATTTGCCGAGAAAAATCATACCGTATATGGTTTCGATGTAGATACGAAGAGGACAAGCCTGCTTAAAGCTGGTCAGTTACCCTTTTTGGAGCAGGGGCTGGACCAAGCTCTTGTTCGACATATCAACAACAAGTTTATGATCACGGATAATGCGGAAGATGCGGTAAAGAATAGCGATTTTGTCTTCTTGTGTGTAGGAACACCGAGTGGGGAACGGGGAGAGGCGGATCTTTCGTATATCTTTAGCGCAATTGAAAAATTTGCTTCCGTATTACATGATGGCAAGCATCGTGTAATCGTTATTAAGTCTACGGTTCCGCCTTCCACTACATCGGAGCGAGTCATCCCACATCTGAAGAAGATGGGATTATCACCTGGCGATATGTTTAGTGTAGCCAATAACCCGGAATTCCTAAGGGAAGGAAAATGCTGGGACGATGCCATGCATGCCGATCGAATCGTTTGTGGGGTTGAGGATCGTAAGGGAGAAGACATGCTCCGATCACTATATAGTGACTTTGATGCTCCATTTTTTAACGTATCGCTAAACACAGGCGAGTATATCAAGTATTTATCCAACACTTTGCTTGCGACGATGATAAGCTATTCGAACGAAATGTCCAAAATAGCGGATGTAATAGGAGATATTCAAATTAAAGAAGCCTTTGAAATATTGCATATGGACCGTCGTTGGGGCGGAAGCAATATGGCCTCTTATGTTTTCCCCGGATGCGGGTATGGCGGTTATTGCTTGCCTAAAGATACACAAGCGATGTATGCGGCCTCCGTTTCGAAGGGATATGAGCCCATGATCCTGAAGGATGTCATTACTATAAATGAATCGATGCCACAGTTTATGGCTAATAAGGTTATGCACGTTGTAAACCCATCCGAAACATTGGGGATATTAGGGTTATCATTCAAACCAGGTTCAGATGATGTACGAGACAGCTCATCTGCAAAAATTATTAAGCTACTGTTAGCAGCAGGATATAGGAATTTCATAGCTTACGATCCTGTCGCAAACGAGGCTTTTGACGGGCAGTATCATTTTAGTGAACTCGAATATTGCGAAAGCTTGCAAAGTATATGCGAGAAATCTGACGCACTTGTTCTTATTACCGCATGGCAAGAGTTTGCTGGCATTGATAAGAAATATCCCGATAAACCATTTATAGATTGCCGATACTTCTTGTGAGGTGATATGATGCCACTCTTAAGTATCATTGTTCCAGTGTATAATGTTGAAAATTATTTGGATGAGTGTCTTCTTAGTATAGTGAACCAAGCCTTTAGGGACTACGAGGTTATTTTGGTTAATAATGCTTCGAAGGATAATAGTGGCAAGATCTGTGATGAGTATGCTTTAAAGTATGACAATATCAAGGTTATTCATCTGGAAGTAAATATTCTTCCGGGAGGCGCTCGCAATGTGGGCTTGCAACATGCAACAGGGCAATATATTCACTTTTGCGATAGTGATGATTACTATGTGGAAGAGAGCTTGTCACGCATCTCTGATATCTTGATTACATATTCTCCGACAGTTCTATTTGGACAGTTTAATTGTGTACCTGAGAAGGGCGCATTTTTCACTAATGACGTTCCTCTTGATCCAGAGGTGTTTAAACAAAACGATGCAGATCAAGTCGTAAACTATCTCTTCAACATGCCATTCCTACTAGCAACACCATGGAGAGTTATTACGAAACGCGAGTTCTTAATCTCCGAGAATCTTAGATTTGTTGAAGGTTACTTTGCGGAAGATGAGGAATGGATTCCTAAAGTCTTATGCAGCGCTGACTCGTTTGCATTGTGTTCAGTGCCGTTTTATTGCTACAGACCTCGAGCCACAGGGTCCTACACAGCTACGAAAACATATTTGCACAGTAAGTCCCACCTCATGGTTGCGGTAAACTTATTGCGCTTCTTATCTGAGAAAAAGTATGACGGGGATCGCAGGAATTTTATTCTTACGCGCGTTAAGTTTTTATTAGGGTTGTTTGCAACTCGTTGTGACACCTTCGATAAAAATCAAATGCATGAGTTGGCTTATATTATTGAGAGTAATAAGGATATTCTCTCGGTATCCGGAGAGATTTCAGAACTGGATGAATTAGTTGGTTTTATCAATCGATATGGGCCATATATGGGGTTATGTCTGTACCGTACGTTCGTAGTGGAATACACGCTTGAACTGGTGTTCGGAAAAGAGGATAAGGATATTTATATTTTTCCCACCGGATACAACGGCGAGGGTACCGCAAGAATGCTGCTAAATGCGGGGTACAACGTAAAAGGATTCTTTGACAACAGCTCTGTTAAAAATGGCTGTCTGGTGGATGGCTTACTTGTAAATTATCCTTCCGTTCTTAAAGAGTTTCAGAAGGATAAATTAAGTCAGATTAATGTGATCGTATCCATTCAGCGGAGGGAAACGAGTCTTCTTCTGATGGAGCAACTAAGGGAGCTTGGACTGGACGATTCTCAATTTACTGCTAGAATCTACTAAGCAATAGTTGGCGGGGTGAGCTTAAGTGAACATGGAAATACCCAAAATTACGGTTATCATGTTAACCTATAACAGAAAAGAATACTTGAATCGCTCAATCGAAAGTGTGCTCACACAAACTTATCGAAACTTCGACTTCATCATCATTAACAATGGTTCAACCGATGGCACTGATGAGGTGGTCAAGCAGTATGCACAGGAAGATCATCGAATTAAACTTATACACGTTTCTGAAAATCGCGGTGCTGCAGTACAGCGGAATAATGGCATTAACTTAGCTCAGACCGAATTTTTAACCTTTGTTGACGACGATGATTGTTGTGAGCCACAAATGTTAGAGGTTTTATGGAATTTAGCTAACGAACACCAGGCCGACATATCGATGTGCGGAAGCTGGAATGATTTTAACGGTCGGCTGGAGCCTTATTTTATATTTGACGAACTCCTGGTCCTAAATAAAATTCATGGCCTTGATGAGCTGTTGAAGAGAGAAAAATATAATGTGGCACCTCCGACGAAGTTGTTTCGGAAGTCTTTATTTGATGGTATACGCTTCAAAGAAAATGTACGGGTCGACGACATACATGTCATTTACAAAGTATTCACCAATGCAACTACTGTAGTTGCGCAAGGTGTGCCACTATATCGGTTTACCAAACATGGTGGGAATATGACTTCTTTCATTCACAACAATAGTCTTTCACCTGCGATTTTAGAGGAATATCTTTCTGCTTTTCGAGAGCGAACGGAATATTTATCAAAGAAAGTACCGGAAATTGCACCAAGAGCAAAATATTCCGAACTATCCTATATGATCTCAATGTGTGACAAGATTATTCAGAACTGCATTACTGATTGCTTATCCTTGTACAATAGAATGGTTGAAACGCTTTATCGAAATATCGACGAGTTAAACAGAAGTACTTTCTTAACGGAAAGAGAAAAGAATATTTTACAACGAGTTACTATTAACAAGGTGAAGTAGGACGTTGAATTAAGTAATTTGTCATTCTGGCAGATCAAATAAACGGTTGGTTTTTGGACAGGTTGTAAGCTGTTTACCCAGAACAATACATCCAGCTAGAGACAAGTGTTGTAATGGTCAGCGAAGCGTATCCCGAAACTATGGGATGAGGAGGAATCATGTATAAGCTAATTTCACTTTGCATGATCGTAATTAACTCATTGCCGATTTCTATTTTAAAAATAACTATTTAGATCTTTCACTTTACTATTACTCCCTACTTCTTGATGCTGGTGAGCTCAGAGCCAAAGGTTACGTGAATCTAGCTTTTCTTCATTATAACCAAGGTGCATTGGATGAAGGATTAGCGTTCATGCAACAAGCAATTGAGCTCCAGCCGAAGGAGATCGCTTTATATACGGTACTATGTACGAACACACAGGATCGTGACATAATCGAGACATATAAACAAAAGCTATTCGATCAATTCCCACCCCTGTGGATAATGTGCATAACTTTGTGTATAACTCTGTGTGTAAATTTTTCAAACCTAGATTTTTCCGGAGATTATCGGTTATTGATAGCATATCCACAGCTGTGGGTAATAGCAAGCGAAGAATCTTGTAGAACCCTTGGCAATTCATTGACACATGGCAATTTTGAGTGGTATAGTCGAAAAGTAAGGATGCGCTTACATTTTATTTATTTGATTATGAAGGGAATGTTCTAAATGCAAGGTAAAGTTAAATGGTTTAACGCAGAAAAAGGCTATGGTTTTATCGAGCGTGAAGATGGTGGCGACGTATTCGTTCACTTCTCAGCTATCCAAACTGATGGATTCAAGACACTTGACGAAGGTCAAGAAGTTGAATTCGACATCGTTGAAGGCGCTCGCGGCCCACAAGCTGCTAACGTGATCAAACTTTAATAATCCGGTATCGCAATCCGAGGGGAAAAGCATGTTAACAGAAGGATTCGACGTGAATGCCGAGATGGCTTCAAACATATAGGCTTTTCTTTGCAAGGTGATTAGTGATCAGAAGCATCCTAGGTGATAAACTGGGGTGCTTTTTCTTTTAATTCGGAATGTCGCGATTTCTCTTTAGTATTATAGAATTATCACTTTCGTATCATAAATTCTAAGTAATACCTTAAGAAACACACCGCCTTTAAGGACGGTGGAACCGTTTCTTCTGGAATTCCTTCTTTCCTGATGTGAGGAATTATTGACTTTTTGTGAAGCGAAAGTTCCAAATTTAGGGCATTAAATGGAGATAATTTTTGAAGTAAACGCTTGGATATAGTATAATATAATCAGAAGGAGGAGTTAGATATGAAATATAGCATTCGCGGAGAACATCTGGAAGTAACAGCAGCCTTAAGAGACTATGTTGAGAAGAAGTTAAGCAGGCTAGGTAAATATTTTGAAACTCCCCTAACTTCTGAAGTTAATGTTACTTTAAGCGTTGTGAAGGGCATGCAAGCCGTTGAAGTAACGATTATGTTGCCAGGCATGCTGCTACGTGCCGAAGAGAAGAATTCGGATATGTATGCGGCAATGGATTTAGTTACAGACAAGCTGGAACGTCAAATCCGTAAACACAAAACAAGAGCTAACCGTAAAATACGCCAAGAAGGCAGCAAACGTGATTTATTTAAAATGGACTTTGGCACATCCGCTGGATATGTTGAAGAAGAAGATGAACTAGAATTAGTCAAAACTAAAACATTTGAGTTCAAGCCTATGGATGTAGAAGAAGCGATCCTCCAAATGAATATGATCGGACATAGTTTCTTCGTATTCTCCAATATGGATTCGAACAAAGTGAATGTGGTTTACCGTCGTGATGATGGCAAATATGGTTTGATTGAACCAAGATAATTCGCTTTAAAATGATAATAACGAGTATAACACCTCTCTAATTCGGAATTGCGAATTTGGAGAGGTGCTTTTATATTGACAAATATATTAATATTACAATATATGACAGGGTATGAATTGCCTAGCTTTGTTGCGACTATGGCGACAAACTGTTACAATTTATACAAATTGTTTTTTAGAGGAAGGGGTTCGCCCATGCTGGGAATCGTAAAAAAGATGTTCGGAGACTTCAACGAAAAAGAGATTAAACGAATCCGCAAGATCGTTGATAAAGTTAATTCGTTTGAAGCAGAAATTCAAGTATTGTCGGATGAGCAGCTGAAAGCGAAGACGGTAGAGTTTCGCGAGAGATTAGAGAAGGGTGAAACGTTAGATGACCTGCTGCCTGAAGCATTTGCAGTTGTACGTGAATCGTCTAAACGTGTTCTAGGCAAGCGGCATTACGATGTACAGTTAATCGGGGGTATTATCCTTCACGAGGGCAAGATTCCTGAGATGCGTACAGGGGAAGGTAAAACATTGGTAGGAACGCTGCCAGTTTACCTTAATGCGCTTAAAGGTGAGGGCGTGCACGTGGTCACAGTCAATGATTACTTGGCACAACGTGACAGCGCCGAAATGGGACAAATTTATGAGTTCTTGGGCATGACAGTTGGCGTTAACCTACATGATTTATCTTCTGAAGAAAAACGCGAAGCGTATAACTGTGATATTACGTACGGAACGAATAATGAATACGGCTTTGACTATTTACGTGATAACATGGTTCTGTATAAGGAACAAATGGTTCAACGTCCTCTTTATTATGCAGTAATTGACGAGGTTGACTCCATTCTAGTCGATGAAGCGAGAACACCGCTTATTATTTCCGGTCAAGCTGCTAAGTCTACAGATATGTATTATGCAGCAGACCGTTTTGTTAGCCGTCTAAAAGAAGAAGAAGATTACACGATCGATATTAAAGTTCGTGCCGTTGCTTTGACCGATGCGGGTGTTGCGAAGGCAGAGCGTGCGTTTGGTGTGGACAATATGTTCGATCATCAGAACGTACAGTTGAATCACCATATCCAGCAAGCACTTAAAGCGCATGCGATCATGAGACTTGATGTAGATTATGTTGTGAATGATGGCGAGATCGTAATCGTCGATGAATTCACGGGTCGTCTAATGACAGGCCGCCGTTATAGCGATGGCTTGCACCAAGCGATTGAAGCGAAGGAAGGTCTTGAAGTACAGAACGAAAGTATGACGCTGGCAACGATTACGTTCCAGAACTATTTCCGTATGTATCGCAAGCTTGCAGGTATGACAGGTACGGCGAAGACGGAAGAAGAAGAATTTAAGAAAATTTATGGCCTTGATGTTATTACCGTTCCAACTAACCGTCCGATGATTCGTGAGGATATATCAGATGTTGTTTATAAATCGGTTAAAGGTAAGTTTAATGCAGTTGTACAAGAAATTATAGAACGTCATAAGAAGAAGCAGCCTGTTCTGGTAGGTACAGTATCAATCGAGAACTCAGAAGTTCTATCCGAGCTGCTTAAGCGTAAAGGTGTACCGCATAAAGTACTTAACGCGAAGTATCATGCAGAAGAAGCGGATATCATCTCACAAGCGGGTCAACCTGGTGCCGTAACGATCGCAACGAACATGGCAGGTCGTGGTACGGACATTGTGCTTGGTGAAGGCGTAGATGAGGCTGGCGGTCTGCATATTATTGGTACCGAGCGTCATGAGAGCAGACGTATTGATAATCAGCTGCGTGGTCGTGCGGGTCGTCAAGGTGACCCTGGTTCCTCTCAGTTCTATTTATCGCTGGAAGATGAGCTTATGCGTCGATTTGGTGCAGAGAACATTATGGCGGTTATGAATAAAATGGGGATGGAAGAAGATCAACCGATCGAGAGCAGACTTGTCAGTCGTGCAATCGAAGGTGCTCAGAAGCGAGTAGAGGGTAATAACTTTGACTTGCGTAAAGTCGTCTTGCAATATGACGATGTGATGAACCAACAACGGAATATCATTTATAAGCAGCGTCTTGAAATTCTTGTATCCGAGAATATCCGTGAGATCGTTGAAGGCATGATTCATTCTTCCATTGATCGTCTTGTTAAAGCGCATTGCCCACAAGATCAAATTCCAGAGGAATGGGAACTGGATGCAGTTGCTGACTATGCCAACAACTTGCTATCCGATAACGCCCTTACAGATAAATCCCTTTGGGGCAAAGAACCGGATGAGCTTGTTGAGTACATCGAAGGTCTGATTAAAGCGAAGTACGATGAGCGTGAAGAAATGATTGGCGAAGAAAACATGCGCGAATTCGAGAAAGTTGTCGTACTACGTGCGGTTGATAGCAAGTGGATGGATCATATTGATGCCATGGATCAACTTCGTCAAGGTATTCACTTACGTGCATACGGCGGTACAGATCCACTTCGTGAGTACCAATTCGAAGGCTTCGAAATGTTCCACGAGATGGTTGAGAACATCCAAGAGGAAGTTGTTAAATACATCATGAAGGCGCATGTAGAGAGCAATCTTGAGCGTCAAGCAGTGGCGGAAGGTCAAGCAGTTGATCCGAAAGCTGATGCAGCTGGCAAGAAGCCAGTTGTGCGCAAGGAAAGCGATCGTATTGGTCGCAATGATCCTTGCCCATGCGGCAGCGGCAAGAAGTTCAAGCAATGCCATGGTGTAGACAAGAAATAAGTTTCAGTAAATATATTTGCAAAAATTCGGAGTCCTGGGCTTAAGAAACGCATCCGTCTATAAAGACGGCAAAACTGTTTCTTCTGGGTATTATAGAATTTATAACATTCGTGTCATAAATTCTAAGTAATACCTTAAGAAACGCACCCTCCTTAAAGGATGGTGAAACCGTTTCTTCTGCCTGACACCGAATTTTTGCGTACATGCATATATATAGAAGAGGTGTTGTTCATGTTTGAATCCGATGTTAAAAATAGCTTGCGCGATATGGCCAAGCGACTAACCGAGCTTAGGGGGTCTCTTTGACTTAGATCGTAAACTTGAAGAGATCGAAGATTATGAAGTCAAAATGGGAGCGCCCGACTTCTGGGATGATAACGAACGGGCACAGAAGGTGATAGCCGAGGTCAACGCGATTAAGGGCTCTGTTGATCAATTCCAGGCGCTAGCTAGTGAGTTTGAGGAGCTTGAGCTGATGGTACAGCTGGCAGAGGATGAGAAAGACGAGGATATGGCTAACGAAGCGATTGGCATTATTAGTGTGCTGATCCGCAAGCTGGAGGAATTTGAGCTTGGTCTATTGCTGAATCAGCCATATGATAAGCTGAATGCGATTCTAGAGCTTCACCCAGGTGCTGGTGGCACAGAGTCACAGGATTGGGCGGAGATGCTGCTTCGCATGTATCGTCGTTGGGCGGAGAAACATGACTTCAAAGTAGAAGTGCTTGATTATTTGCCAGGTGACGAAGCGGGCGTGAAGAGCGTAACTTTGCTGATCAAGGGATACAATGCCTACGGCTATTTGAAGGCTGAGAAGGGCGTGCATCGTCTTGTTCGAATCTCGCCGTTCGATGCGGCAGGACGACGTCATACCTCCTTTACGTCTTGTGACATAATGCCAGAGATCGATGATGATGTTGAAGTTGAAATCCGTACAGAGGATTTGAAAATTGACGTATATCGCGCATCTGGCGCTGGTGGACAGCATATTAATACGACGGATTCCGCCGTTCGTATGACGCATATTCCAACTGGCGTCGTGGTCACATGTCAGACGGAGCGGTCCCAAATTAAGAACCGTGAACGTGCGATGAAAATGCTTCGTTCCAAGCTCTACGAACGCAAGATTGAAGAGCAGGAGAAGCATCTTGCCGAAATTCGCGGTGAACAGACAGATATCGCTTGGGGAGCGCAGATCAGATCGTATGTATTCCATCCTTACTCCATGGTCAAAGACCATCGCACAGGAGCGGAAACAGGTAACGTTGGTGCTGTAATGGATGGAGATTTAGATATGTTCATCGATGCTTTCCTGCGTAAGCAGATCGGGAACAAACCCGAATAAATGACGAAGGTGGATAAACTGTTTTGAACGGTAATCAAGTCACAAAAAGAATTTCAACCCAATCCCGTTTATACATTTTGGTGGAGTACGGTTATTTAGTAGTAGGCTGCTTTATTTTAGCGTGTACGTTTAACTACTTCCTGAATCCGAATCAGATTGCTTCAGGTGGGGTATCTGGCCTATCGACAATATTATTCAAAGTGACAGGTCTTAGTCCAGCGATTACGCAGTGGCTATTTAATATCCCTTTATTTGTGCTAGGGTGGATCATTTTGGGTAAAAAATACGGGATGAAAGTACTTGCCGGTACTATTGCGCTTCCGCTTTTTGTCCTGCTGACAAGTCATGTGCATCCACTGACAGACAATCTGCTGCTTGCTGCCATATTTGGCGGATTAGGAGTGGGCATCGGAATTGGGATCGTCTTTCGTGGTCGCGGCTCAACAGGTGGATTTAGTGTTGCGGCCCAAATTCTGCATCATTATACAGGCATTACGCTAGGTCTGTGTGTAGCTGTATTTGATGGTATGGTGATCGTGATCGCTGGACTCGTATTTTCTCCTGAAAAAGCGATGTATGCCTTAATTGCCTTATTTGTAACAATGAAAACGATTGATCTCGTGCAAACAGGGCTGCGAACCTCCAAAGTTGCCTTCATCATAACGGATCATGTTGAAGATATGCGCCTCGGCATCCTGAATGATTTAGATCGTGGTCTGACACAGCTTAATGCTGTGGGTGGGTATACAGGTGATCAGAAAACTGTGCTGATGGTTGTCGTCTCACAGAATACAGTGATTAAACTCAAGCATATTGTCAAATCGGTTGATCCCACTGCTTTCGTGATCCTAAGCGATACAGCCGAGGTATTAGGTGAGGGATTCAAACAGCATGTCTAATAAACAAAGGTGTTCCTGTAATCGGGAGCGCCTTTTTTAGTATGATAGAATTTATATACATATTACAGAATATTTTTTCGATTATTTACAATTGAATTTTTATGTATATAGATGTATAATGATGCATATCATTTTTATGGGACGCATAAGATAGGGGGATTCGGATGAAGAACAAGAAGACAATAAGAGCAGCGATCGTCGGCGCGACAGGATACGGTGGTGTGGAACTGATTCGATTACTTCAAGCGCATCCGCGAGTAGAGATTACATCTGTCATCTCCTCAACGAATCCAGGAGCTGAAATTATACAAGGATTCCCTCACTTGACCAATATAATGCTAGGGACATTAGATGCAGTAGATCCGCAATTAATCGCGAGTAAAGCGGATGTTGTATTTCTGGCAACGCCTGCTGGTGTAGCGGTAGAGCTTGCGCCGCAATTCTTACAAGTCGGTCTTAAAGTAATTGATATTTCAGGAGATTATCGATTAAAGTCGCCTGAACTCTATGAAAAGTGGTACAAACGCACCCCGGCAGATGCTGCTTTATTGGAAGAAGCCGTGTATGGGCTGTGCGAAGTATGGGGAATGGAAGTTAACGATACGGTTAGACTTCTATCGAATCCAGGTTGTTTTCCAACTGCTATATTACTAGGATTGATTCCTGCGGTAGCGGCAGGTTGGATTGATCTTAATACAATTATCATCGATGCAAAATCAGGTGTTTCTGGAGCGGGCAGGGGATTAAGCTTATCTTCGCATTTTGCTGAAGTGAATGAGAATTTCTCAGCGTATAAGCTGAATAAGCATCAGCATATTCCAGAAATCGAGCAAGCACTAACCAGAGTGGCGGGTAAGCCAGTTGTTACAACTTTGACAACGCATCTTGTTCCGATGAATCGCGGTATTATGGCAACGATGTACGCTTCGGTTGCAGAAGAAGCTCGTACAGATGCTGATTTTGTAAACCTATATAACCAGTATTACGAGGATCGCCCATTTGTGCGTGTTCGTAAGGCAGGCACATGGCCTGCGACGAAGCATGTAACAGGCTCGAATTATTGCGACATTGGTTTTGCAGTAGATGAACGGACGGGTCGTGTGACGATTATATCGGTCATCGACAATGTGGTGAAGGGCGCTGCAGGCCAAGCGATCCAAAATTTAAATTTAATGATGGGATGGGACGAATCAACAGGTCTTATGTTCGCCCCGATGTATCCATAAGGGAGAGAGAGTAGATCGTGGGAGAACATTTTACAATCGTGCCTGAGGGCTCAATCACAACGCCGCAAGGATTCCGTGCAGGAGGCTTGCATTGCGGACTTAAGAAAATAGAACGTAACGACTTGGGAGCTATTGTGTGTGACGTGCCAGCTTCCGCAGCAGGCGTCTATACGCTGAATGCGTTCCAAGCTGCGCCGCTTCGTATCACGCAGGAGAGCGTAGCGCTATCTGCAGGCAAGCTGCAAGCGGTGCTTGTGAATAGCGGGAACGCGAATGCGTGCACAGGCGATCAAGGTGAGGCGGATGCCATTGCGATGCGCGACGAGTTCGCAGACGCGCTAGGGATCGATCGGATGCTAGTCGGCGTAGCATCCACGGGTGTCATTGGCGAGCTATTGCCGATGGAGAAAGTCCGTGCTGGCATCGCAGGCATGCCAGCAACGCTGAAGGCTGACGGAGGCGAAGACTTCTGCCAGGCGATCCTGACAACGGATCTCGTGCAGAAGATGACTTGCGTCCAGCTCAAGGTCGGCGATGCGGTCGTCCACATCGCCGGGGCTGCTAAGGGTTCGGGTATGATTCACCCGAACATGGCAACCATGCTCGGTTTCATGACAACCGACGCATGGATCGAGCCAGCGCAGCTTCATCAGCTGCTGCGCGAAGCAACGGACACCTCATTCAACATGGTGACCGTGGATGGTGACACCAGCACGAACGACATGGTCGTCGTACTGGCAAGCGGGCTCGCAGCAGGCGGCAGCGAGCCGTTAACGCCAGCGCATCCGGATTGGGATGCGTTCGTGGCAGGCTTCCGCTTTGTGGCGGAGTACCTCGCCAAAGCGATCGCCTGTGACGGCGAAGGCGCGACGAAGCTGATCGAGGTCAGCGTGCAGAACGCTGACAATATCGACGCCGCGCGTGCCATTGCGAAGACGATCGTCGGTTCCTCGCTCGTCAAATCCGCTTGCTTCGGTGCTGATGCGAACTGGGGTCGCATCATTGCTGCTACAGGCCGCGCGGGTGTGCCTGTCAACGTCAACACCGTTGACGTAAGATTAGGCGATATTTCCGTACTTGAGCAATCACGTCCTGTAAAGTTCGACGAAGAGCTGGCGCTTGCGTATCTCAAAGGAGATCAAGTGAACATTTATGTCAACCTGAACATGGGCAGCGCGAGTGCAACCGCATGGGGCTGCGACTTAACCTACGATTATGTACGTATTAATGCGGCTTACCGCACTTAATAGATAGGAATTAAGGGGATACAATGCAAATGAGTACTCATGAAGATGGTCAATTCAAGCATCATACATTCGTAATGAAATGTGGCGGTTCCACACTTGCCGCATTGCCTATACAATTTTTTGAAGATTTAAAGGAGCTGCAGGATGCGGGAATTACGCCTGTCATCGTGCATGGCGGAGGTCCTGCAATCTCGGAAATGCTGGATCGCCTTCAGATTCCTACGGAATTTATCAATGGCTTACGTAAAACAGACGAAGCAACGCTAGATGTCGTGGAAGCCGTTCTGTCAGGTCAGATCAACAAGCAAATCGTTAGACGTATTCAGCAGGTAGGAGCTAAGGCGCTGGGTCTGTCAGGAGTAGATGGTCAACTGATCGAGGCGAAGCCAGTCACTAACGCCGATCAGGTTGGATTCGTTGGCGATGTAACGGCTGTTCAGGCAGAGATCGTGAATGGTGTTGTGGGTATGGGGTACATCCCGGTCATTGCTCCGATTGGCATCAGCGAAGACAGCACGCAGCGTTTTAACATTAACGCAGATACAGCGGCAGGAGCCGTTGCTTCGCATATCGGTGCTTCGCAGATGATCGTCGTAACAGACGTTCCCGGAATTATGCGTACAGTTGATGGAGTGAAGCAAGTTCAAGCTTTTGTAACGGTCGCAGAAATTGAACAAATGATTGCAACAGGCGAAATTTATGGGGGCATGATTCCAAAAGTCACAGCAGCCATTCAATGCATACAGGGTGATGTTAAGGAAGTTGTAATCGTACATGGCGAAGAGCCGAAGGTACTCAGCCGTGTTCTGCAAGGCGAAGCCATTGGTACGAGAATTAAGTTAGCGTAATAGACAATAGCCATTTAGGGGAGGTAAGTTCAATGGGACAAGAGAAGCAAAGCTATTTATTTCCGACATTTGCGCGGTATCCTATTCATTTAGTTAAAGGTGAAGGGAGCCGATTGTGGGACGATAAGGGTAAGGAATATATTGATTTAATGAGCGGAATTGCCGTGACGAATCTCGGTCATGTTCCAGCAAAAGTGAAGGACAAAGTCATTGCCCAACTCGAAGAGCTATGGCATTGCAGCAATTTGTTCCATGTGCCTCACCAGGAGAAGCTGGCTGAGTTGCTTACCGAGAACAGCTGCATGGATGCAGCTTTCTTCTGTTCTACAGGTGCAGAGGCGAATGAAGCGGCGATCAAAATAGCTAGACGTTATGCGCAAGAAGTGATGAAAACGGATCGTTACGAGATCATCACGTTCTATCAATCCTTCCACGGACGTACGCTTGCAACTTTAACGGCTACGGGACAAGAGAAGGTACAGATTGGCTTCAAGCCATTGATGCCGGGCTTTGCTTATGCGAAGTACAACGACTTGGAGTCGGTTAAGGCATTAATTAATGATCGCACATGTGCGATTATGCTCGAAATGGTGCAAGGCGAAGGCGGCGTATTGCCTGCTGATCCTGCCTTTATTGAAGGAGTGGCAAAGCTTTGCGAGGAGAACGGCTTGCTACTAATTGCGGATGAGATCCAGACAGGTATGGGGCGTACGGGTAAGCTTTTTGCCTATGAGCATTATAACGTGGAACCCGATGTGATTACGCTTGCCAAAGGACTTGGCAGTGGTCTTCCAGTTGGAGCAATGCTAGGGAAAGCGAAGCTCATTCCAGCCTTCACAGCAGGCTCGCATGGATCTACATTTAGCGGTTTGCCTACCATCATGGCAGCAGGGATTGCAACGATGGAAACGATGCTGGAAGAACAGCTTCCTGCACGGGCAGCAGAGCTTGGCGATTATACGGTTCAGTTGCTGGAAGAGAAGCTGGCAGGTAATCCGTTAGTTGCGGGGATTCGCGGCAAAGGGCTGCTTATCGGCATTGAGCTTAAGCAGTCGGCAGCGGAACTGGTGAATGCAATCCACGAAGCAGGTGTTCTAGTGATTACGGCAGGTCCGAATGTGATTCGGCTTGCACCTGCCTTAACGATATCGAAGGAAGAATTAACCGAGGGATTAAATATCTTATGTTCAATCCTTGCTGCTCATACCGCAGAAGTGACAGCCTAGGCGAACAGAGAAGCGATACGAAAGGGATGATGAAGCAGTGGTGACGATGGAATACACAGAAATGGCAAAGAGCCTTAAAGGTCGTGATTTTCTAGCACTTTCCGATTATACGACAGAGGAGCTTGAATACTTAATCCATTTGGCGATAGATTTAAAGCATAAGCAGAAAAATGGCATTCCGCATGAATATTTAAAGGGCAAGACATTAGGTATGATTTTTGAGAAATCATCCACGCGTACAAGAGTATCTTTTGAGGTTGGGATTTATCAACTTGGAGGTTATGCCCTGTTCTTGAGCAAGAATGATATCCAACTGGGTCGCGGTGAGACAACTTGGGATACGGCTCAGACTTTGTCTCGTTATTTAGACGGCATCATGATTCGGACTTATGGACACCGTAATGTCATTGAGCTTGCACGTGGTGCGACTGTGCCTGTCATCAATGGATTGACGGATTCAGCACACCCTTGTCAGGCACTAACAGATTTTATGACGGCCTATGAGCATAAAGGGAAATTGCGTGGTCTCAAAATGGCTTATATCGGTGATGGCAACAATATGGTACATTCATTAATGATAGGTGCTGCAAAACTAGGCGTTCATATTTCCGTTGCATCACCTGAAGGTTATGAGCCAGATCCAGTCGTTACGAAACAGGCGCAAGAATTTGGCAAGCTAACTGGTGCGAATGTGCAGGTATGCCGCGATCCTCGGGAAGCGATTGAGAATGCGGACATTGTGTATACAGATGTATGGGCAAGTATGGGATTTGAAGCAGAGCAGGCAGAACGTGAGAAAGCTTTTGAAGGCTATCAAGTGAATGAGAGTCTTGTAAAATACGCGAAGCCTGATTATTTATTCATGCATTGCCTGCCAGCTCATCGCGGCGAGGAAGTAAGCGCGGGTGTAATTGATGGCCCGAATTCAGTCGTTTTTGATGAAGCGGAGAACCGTTTGCATGCACAGAAAGCGATCATGGCTGCAATCATGTAGCTTGTGACTCTATAGTTTGGTAGGAAATAAATAGCATAATTTTAACTAACAGTAGGGAGAGAACACAATCATGGCTAAAGAAAAAATCGTCCTTGCATACTCTGGCGGATTAGACACTTCCGTTATTTTAAAATGGCTTAAAGAAACTTACGATGCCGAGATCATCGCTTTTACAGCAGATATCGGGCAGAGAGATGAGCTTGATGGACTTGAAGCAAAAGCATTAGCAACAGGCGCATCCAAGGTTTATATCGATGACTTGCGGGATGAATTTGCATCAGATTTCATATATCCAATGTTCCAATCAGGTGCACTTTATGAAGGGCAATACCTGCTTGGTACTTCAATAGCACGTCCATTAATTGCAAAACGTATGGTTGAAATTGCACGTGCTGAAGGCGCTACTGCAATTGCGCACGGTGCAACAGGCAAAGGAAATGACCAGGTTCGTTTTGAGCTGGCGGCTGCGGCACTAGCTCCAGAACTTAAAGTTATAGCACCATGGCGTTCTGAGCAATTCCGCCAAGAGTTTCCAGGCCGTGCTGAAATGATCGCTTATGCTGAGAAGCATAAGATCCCTGTTCAAGCTTCTGCTGCTAAACCGTATTCGATGGACCGCAACTTGCTGCATATCTCCTTTGAGAGCGGCATGCTGGAAGATCCTTGGTTTGATTCAAGCGCTGAATCCAATGAAGGCATGTATGTCCTGTCTGTATCTCCTGAGAACGCGCCTGATCAGGCTGAATATTTGGAGCTTGGATTTGAACAAGGTAACTGTGTAAGCTTGAATGGCGAATCGATGAATCCTCTCCAAGTGATGGATAAATTGAATGAGCTTGGCGGTAAGCACGGAATCGGCCGTGTGGATATGGTAGAGAACCGTTTTGTCGGTATGAAGAGCCGTGGCGTTTATGAAACACCAGGTGGAACCATTCTATTCGCTGCACACCGCAAAATGGAATCTCTCACAATGGATCGCGACGTTATGCATCTTCGTGATTCACTCATTAGCAAATACAGTACACTTGTATACAACGGCTTCTGGTTTGCACCAGAAAGACTTGCTCTGCAAGCTCTTGTTACCGAGAGCCAGCGCAACGTAACGGGAACGGTTCGTGTGAAGCTGTATAAAGGAAACATCATTGCGGCAGGCGTGAAGAGCCCAGTCTCCTTGTACAATCCGGACATCGCAACAATGGAAGCTGATCCTTCCCAAGCTTACGATCAAGGTGATGCAACAGGCTTTATTCACCTGAATGCTTTACGTCTAAAAGTATCCTCTGGTGTAGAGCAGAACGCTCGTAAATAAGTTAATAGGAGAGCTTGCTAACGGATAGTAGTCGAGTGTGCTCGCGCTAACGCTAACAGGCTCTTTTGCTCTAGATATTGATAGAAATTGCGCGTTTAGCGTTTAGCTGGAGAAATTCCGCTTAATATCATTTTTCAATTGTTAAGTGCATCACTCAGAAACATCGGAGAATAGGAGTTGTTTAGGAGCAATGAGTAAATTATGGGGTGGACGGTTTACGAAGAAAACAGATCAGCTCGTGGAAGAATACACAGCGTCCATTACGTTTGATAAAGAATTGGCTGTAGAGGATATCCAAGGTTCTATGGCACATGTCTCTATGTTAGGTAAGTGTGGTGTACTTCCTGCTGAAGACGTAGATACAATCAAAAATGGCTTGCAGCAAGTGCTCGGCATGATCGAGCGCGGCGAGCTTGAATATACGATTGCAAATGAAGATATTCATATGAATATCGAGAAAACGTTGATCGATCTTATTGGACCTGTCGGCGGCAAATTGCATACAGGTCGTTCTCGTAATGACCAAGTTGCAACGGATATGCATCTTTACTTACGCAAACGTGTAGTAGAGTTCGTCGGTCTATTGCAAAAGCTACAAGAAGCGCTAATTACGCAAGCCAAAGCGAATATCGACACTATCGTACCTGGTTATACGCATTTGCAGCGTGCGCAGCCGATTCTTTTGGCACATCATTTGATGGCTTATGTATCCATGTTCGGTCGCGATATTGAACGTCTGCAAGATAGCTATAAGCGTATTAATGTGCTTCCACTTGGAGCGGGTGCTTTGGCGGGAACGACTTTTGCAATTGATCGTCATTATACGGCAGAGCTGCTTGGCTTTGATGGCGTGTATGAGAACTCGTTAGATGCGGTTAGTGATCGTGATTTTATCGTTGAATTCCTATCGAATGCCTCGATGATCATGGTTCACCTATCCCGTCTATGTGAAGAAATGGTGCTGTGGATGAGTACGGAATTTGGCTTCATTGAGTTAGATGATGCTTTCTGCACAGGCTCTTCCATCATGCCGCAGAAAAAGAACCCAGATGTTGCTGAGCTTGTTCGTGGCAAAACAGGACGTGTCTACGGTAACCTTTTCGGTCTGTTAACCGTTCTTAAATCGCTTCCGCTTGCTTACAACAAGGACATGCAGGAAGACAAAGAAGGGATGTTCGATACAGTTCGTACGCTGCAAGGAGCGCTTCAATTGTTCGCGCCAATGGTTGCTACAATGAAGGTTAACCAAGGACGCATGCGTCAAGCTGTGAACCAAGACTTCTCTAACGCAACTGACATTGCGGATTTCCTTGTGAACAAAGGCATGCCATTCCGTGAAGCGCATGAAGTAATCGGCAAAACAGTCCTGTACTGCATCCAGAATGGAAAATTCCTGCTTGATTTAACGTTGGATGAATTTAAGCAATTCTCGGAGCTATTTGATGATCGCATTTACGCGGTTCTTCAGCCTGAGCAAGTGGTCAACGCTCGTAATGTTTACGGCGGTACAGCAACGCCACAGGTTACTGCCGCTATCACACGCGCGGAAGCTAAGCTTACGGAGACAGCAGCATGGGTTGAATCCTATCATGCAAAAGCGAACCAAACCGTTTCCTTATAAGGAAAATATAGTGAGCCTATTGATTCAAGGATCGATAGGCTCATATTTTACCGTTCGCACTCTGTGAGCGCCACCAATCGCGCTGCGGCAACTTAGGGCGCTTTTTCGGTAAAT
Organism: Paenibacillus albiflavus; assembly: GCF_004344915.1. GTDB lineage: Bacteria > Bacillota > Bacilli > Paenibacillales > NBRC-103111 > Paenibacillus_AM > Paenibacillus_AM albiflavus. The sequence continues at coordinate 126,057 of NZ_SKFG01000011.1, forward strand.
AAATTCCGAAGTTGGGAACTTTTTTACTATCTAAAAATTGGTCCCATTACGCCATCTTCGATTTTGATCGGAGCAGGTGAAGTTTGTGGCGGTGTTGCAGATTCTTTCACTGCATAGATAGTTGGCTGTGGTGCATATTTGTCTTTGGATATTTTGTCTGTGGCGATAGTCGCGCCGTTGCGTTTGGTAATGCGGTAAGTTTCGACGATATATCCTTCTTTGCCGTCGACTACTTTGACGCGTTCAGTCGGACTAAGGTTGGGATTACTGACATATTCCGTTGGAGCAGGAATCGTTTCGAGAATGTTGGATTTAACTTCATAGCTGATTCCTTCTGGCAGTTGCCCGAACAGCTTGACGGTGAATTTGTTGTTCTGCGTTTCGGTACGGATCAAGAGGTACGAGCCAGTATTATTGCGGAAGCGAAAGTTGATCCCATCGCTAGAGAAGGTAGCGTCTTGGCCAAGCGGTGCATAAGAGATCATAAGGGAATGGTTCTTACGTTCAATAATTTCAAGACCGCTGAGAAGTGCTGCATTATATAAGGTTGTTGAGACTTGGCAGATGCCGCCGCCGATTCCGTTTACGAGCTTGCCATTCAGAATTACCTTGGATTCCTGAAAGCCGAATTGCTGCTCAGCTTGCTTGACGACTTTGGCGTAGTCGAATATTTCGCCTGGCTTAAGCAGCATGTCATGGATGACCGTAGCAGGTGCCGTGATATTATGCAAACGCCCCGGAGCTGCATCGATAATCGGTGTGCTGTATTCGACAATTTTGCGTTCGATGCCTTGTGCTTGCAGGCTTGCAACTGTTGTCGTTGGTTTCTCCGCAACCACAGGCAAGGCAATGCGCATGGTTAGCAGCTGCTGCTTGTCGGGCGAAGATGCAGATGAGCGTTGCATAAGCTGCCTGCTGATTGGCTGCAGCGTTGCCTCAAGCCGCGCGGCTAACGCGGCTGTGTCGATCCGAGGCTCGAAGTGCTCAGCCTCGTAGGTGATTTCATCGCTAGGCGTGATCACACGCTTAGCGGGGACAGGGGCGCGCGAATATAGCGCGCGCCACTGCTTGCGGACGCGGCTGTCCAGCACCGCCGCGTCGATCTGCAACGGCACGGTGATGTGCGCATCGCGCAGCAGCCAGCGCTGCTTCGCGCGCTCTGCCACCGTGCCCGTGAACAGCCGCTGCAGCACGGCTTGGAGCTGCGAGTCATCGACTCGCAGCCCCAGCTCGCCCAGCGGTAGCGTTTGCGAACCGACCGCAGACTGGTCGGTTTGCAATTGCACGGGCAGCGCAGCTAAGCGCGCGAGCTGCGCTGCCCAGTTCTGCTGCATGCCTTGCAGCTCCATGCCGCCTACCTGCCAGCCGCCGACGGTCATCCCCGGCGGTAGCGTCGTTTGCTTCGCGTACCAGCGCACCGTGAAGGTGAGGATGATCACGAGGCAGATTAAGCTCATCATACTATACGTAATCAAACGCGGATTTTTCATCTATTGTACGCCTCCGAGAATGAATGGTTGTATGCCTATACTTCCAATGTATTCTCAGCAGGAGGCTTGTATCACAGTTTTATCTGTATTATAGAATTTAGGTAATACCATAAGAAAACGCATCCGTCTTATGAAAACGGTGAAACCGTTTCTTCTTGTCTTATGCATAAAGACGCTTCCTGAAGTTATATCGCATAACTTTGGAAGCGTCTCGTATGATTAGTTTCGTCTAATATGGGCTCGATTATTACCGATCGCACACTGCCGGTGCTCCTCCGCTACCTGCGCCTCTTATCAAGTTCTAATTAGGATAATGAGCCTTATTATTGCATCGATTTCTTTTTGGATGGCATTATCCTTTTTTTCAACAAGTAATAGATTTCGACAAGGAGCCAGGTAAGGAGTAGGGCGGTTAGGAATCCTCCCAAAATATTAAAGCTGAATGCAGCGACACCACCTGAAGGCGGAAAAAAACGCTTGTATAAGCTAAGTATAGCCGGGTGCAAGAGATAGACGCCGAACGATGCTTTGCCTAGTCTGAGCATGATGGTCGATACTTTTGGACTTAGCTTCATCAGGTGTTTGCCTGCTCCAATTAGTGCGACGGCCATCAGCAGAGCGTAAGTGTTATAAGCAAGCATGATCCATGTCGTCTCAATAGGTACTTGATCATATTTAAGCGACCAGTTTAATCCCACGTAGAGACAGCCTGTAAGGATCGCGAGTGGCATTAACCATAACGTATGGCGTTCAATCCATTTGACAATTGTGTGGTAGTGTATGCCAATGACGGCTCCAATCAAGAAAAGCGCGAAATAAGTAACAGACAAGGTTGCGCGATGAGGGATATTGTGGAACCAATGGACATACACGTAGAATCCGCCTTGAATTAGTAAACCGATCAGTGCCAAATTGCGTTCGAACAAACGAGACTTCTTCGTAAGCGTCATGAGAATGGGAAATAGCAAATAGAACTGACAAATTAAGATCATATAATACAAATGATAGCCTGCTTTACCCCAAGGAAGCAGATTCAGGAATGCTCCAATATCCACTGTAACAGTCTGTGAAAATAATATCTGATTAAACAAATAATAAAATATGGAGAACGCTAAATAGGGATAAACAACGCTGATTACCCTTTTTTTATAAAAGGTGATCGAGTCGCGTGCTGTCCATTGATCATAGTATTTGTAGAAAAGCACAATACCGCTAATAATGACGAAAACAGGAACGGCAAATGCACCGAGTGTATTCGTCCAATAGAAGAATTTGTGTAATAGACTTCCTGCTGCGGGAAGAACGGTAGCTTCGGATGTTGAATGAATTAGAACAACCGCTATAATGGCAATAGCACGTACAACATCAAGCTCATTTATTTTAGGCCTCATAGTATTAGATCACGCTCCAATGCCCAGTATACTTGATTTTTCAGTATTATAGAATATATTATTTTCGTGTCATAAATTCTAAGTAATACCTTAAGAAACGCACTGCCTTTAAGGACGGTGAAACCGCTTCTTCTTGACCGTTACTAGAAATAAATAGCGACTAAAATCGAAATCACTTTGCTGTAATGCTATAATGGATTAGTATGTTGAAATTATGATAGAGTAGAGGAATTTTGTCAGAGGTGTCGAATTAAATAAGGAATCATAGAACAGGATGTGGTTATGTGATAGAAATGCAAGATGTGTGGAAGACGTATCCTGATGGTACGCAAGCGCTACGTGGTGTTAGTATTCAAGTTGATCGCAACGATTTTCTGTATGTAGTAGGTCCTTCTGGTGCAGGGAAATCTACATTCATGAAGTTGATATATAGAGAAGAACGTCCTACTAAAGGTCAGATTTTTGTTAATGGATTTAATATTGAGAAGTTAAAACAACGCAAAATTCCTTATTTTAGAAGGAATATCGGCGTCGTGTTTCAGGATTTTCGCTTGTTGCCTAAGCTTACGATCTATGAAAATATTTCTTTCGCAATGGAAGTAATAGAAGCGAATCCGAAACAGATGAAGAAACGGACGATGGAAGTGCTAGAGCTTGTCAAATTAAGGGATAAAGCGAACTCCTTACCTGGACAATTATCGGGTGGAGAACAACAAAGGGTGGCAATTGCCCGGGCAATAGTGAACAATCCGTCAGTAATTGTCGCCGATGAGCCGACAGGGAATTTGGACCCTGACACTTCGTGGGGGATTATGAAGTTGTTGGAAGAGATTAATTTTCGAGGTACGACAATTATTATGGCGACGCATAACAGAGATATCGTGAACAATATGCGTAAACGTGTTATAGCCATTGAGAATGGTCTAATAGCTCGTGATGAAGTGCGAGGTGATTACGGCTATGAAGACTAGAACGCTAATCAGGCATTTGCGTGAGGGCTTCAAGAACATTATCCGCAATGGTTGGATGACATTTGCTTCGATTTCGTCTATCACGATCTCTTTATTTATTCTCGGTGTGTTCATTCTGCTTAGCATGAATGTCAATTATTTTGCTGAGCAGGTGGAGAGCGATGTTAAGATTGAAGTGTATTTAGGGGTCAATCTCCCACAGGAACGAGTTGACGCGTTACGCAAGGACATCGAATCGATACCTGGTGTATGGAAGACTACATATGTACCAAAGGAAGAAGGACTTAAATACTTACGTGAGCAGCTAGGCGATGTACTCGAAGGTACGGATGATGATAATCCGCTTATGGATGCCTATACGATTGAAGTTGATAACCCTCGGAATATCGAATCGGTCGCGAACACCATTCTAGCGCTTGATACGGGTAAGAAAGAGCATGAGATTTTTAAAGTGAATTATGGTAAAGGTGTTGTCGACAAGCTGTTCAAAGTAACAGATACGATCCGTAATGTTGGATTTGTTCTTGTAGCTTTACTTGCAGTTACAGCTATCTTCCTAATTGCGAACACAATTAAATTGACTATTATGGCCAGAGAAACCGAAATTTCGATTATGAAATTGGTAGGTGCGACGAACTGGTTCATTCGTTGGCCTTTCTTTATAGAAGGTGCATTACTTGGATTAATAGGCTCGGTTATTCCAGTAGCTGTGATTCTGTTCGGCTATTGGAAGCTTGATAACGCGAAATCACTCGACTTTAGTTTGCTTATGATCAGCTTCAAACCATTTAATGAAGTGTCCCTTCCGATTACGGCTGTACTGCTTGGGCTTGGAATCTTCATTGGTGTATGGGGCAGTGTTGTGTCGGTACGCAAATCACTTAAAGTTTAAGACGATTATTCGGAGGTAACCCAATGAAAAAGCGAATTATCTATTTAACCCTGACAGCCAGTCTTGTTGCTGCACTCACAACAACTCAATTAACTTCGAGTTACGCTGCAACATCGACGAAGAATATCGATCAACAGATCGCTAACTTAAAGAAGCAGAAGGCAGATTCTCAGAAAACTATCAAGGATGCACAAAATAAAATCGCGCAAGTAAAATCAGACAAGCAATTAACTTTACGGGAAATTGATGATTTGAATAATCAATTAAAAGCGACGTATGCGAAGTTGGAGCAATTGGATGCGGAGCTTGATAAGACCGAGAAGGAATTGGAGAATCAAGCTAAGCAGCTAGATGAAGCAGAGACACGGGTTGCGAAGCGGGATGACTTGTTAAAATCGCGTCTTCGTCTTATTTATACGAATGGTGCTGTCTCCTATCTCGATGTGCTATTTAATGCAACTAGCTTCTCAGATTTCCTGACCCGATTAGATTCTTTACAAATGGTTTTCAATCAAGATCAAGAAATCCTAGATGAAAATAAGAAGGATCGCGATGCGATTGCACTGAAGAAAGAAGAGGTTGCCAAATCGCTCGTAGAGGTTCAAAAATTATATGATACAACAACAGCGTTAAGGGTAGATTTGCAGCAGAAGGAACATGCCAAGGAAGTTCGCGTAGCGGAGCTTGAACATCAAGCAGAGAGCTTAGAGAAGATTACAGCTGAGGAAGAAGAAAAAGTTATCACGATGGCTCGTGAGGAGTCCAAGCTGCAAGCTGAGAAAGCCAAGGCAGCAGGCGGTAGCAGCTATAAATATAGCGGCGGCAAATTTGCGTATCCGCTTCCTTCACAAGTTCCAGTTACATCAGAGTATGGAAGTCGAGTGAATCCCGTAACAGGTCAAAAGGGAGAGTTCCATAAAGGGATCGACTTCGGTGCGAAGAGCGGGACCAATATTCTGGCGGCTGAGGATGGCGTAGTTCTTCTTGCAAGTTCCTATAGCGGATATGGCAATTGTGTCATCATTAATCATGGTAAAGATAAGAACGGTAATGAAGTATGGACCCTATATGGGCATATCCGCATGGGCGGGATAAAAGTAAGCAAGGGTGATAAAGTGAAGCGAGGACAGAAAATTGCCGAAGTTGGTTCAACAGGCCAATCGACTGGACCGCATTTACACTTTGAAGTGCGAGTGAACGAGAAGGTAGTTGATCCAGGACCGTATTTGAAGTAGTACAAGCTTCATAATTTGGCAAGGCCTGTCATATACTATACGAGGCGTTCTGTGTAACGTATTTGCCCAATCTGGGCGAAGATTCAAGAGAGAGTTTTGATTCTGTTTCTTTGGAGCATTGTACAAAGGTGGTGTAACAGGCAATGCAATTTAAAGGGCGTACCGTATTAGCATTTGTATTATTAGGGATGTTGGCAAGTTCGATTATTACCGTCGTACTGATGAGTCCAGGAAATCCAGCCCTGTCCTCGGCATTAGCCAGCATTTTGGGTACAAGTAATAAACAAGCGGACATGAATTCAACATCAGGCGCTAATGCAGCAGCTGCAAAGATATCAGATAAGGATATGAGTAAGATCGCCACGACGTATCAATTGATCAGTCAATCTTATCTGAACAAAGTAGAGAACGATACGATTATCAATGGTGCGATTAACGGCATGTTAGCTGCGCTGGACGATCCTTTTACTTCCTATATGGATCAGAAGGAAGCAAAGGAATTTGACGAATCGATCTCCTCCTCTTTTCAGGGAATTGGTGCTGAAGTAACGATGGAGAACGGCAAGGTAAAAGTCGTATCTCCTATTAAGGGCTCACCCGCTGAGAAGGCAGGTATTCATTCAGAAGACATTATTATTAGTGTTAACGGTGAGAAACTGGACGGGTTGACGCTCAACCAGGCGGTTATGAAGATAAGAGGGGCTAAGGGGACACAGGCTAAGCTTGAAATCATTCGAGCTGGTGTGGGCGATCCTATTCAATTAACGATTGTTCGCGCCGATATAGATGTAGAAACAGTTCATGCCACCATGCTGGATGGTAATATCGGCAAGATTGAAATTACGCAGTTCTCAACAAATACAGGCGATCATTTTATCAAAGAATTAACTGACTTAGAGAGTAAAGGTTTAAAGGGTCTCATCATTGACGTACGAAATGACCCAGGCGGCTTACTAAATGTAGTTGTGGAAATCTGCTCGCAATTCGTCAGCAAAGGTAAACCGATTGTGCTTGTAGAAGATCGTAATGGCAAGCAGGAGCCTACTGTGTCAAAGGGCTCTTCTAAGGATTATCCTGTTGTCGTTCTAACGAATAAAGGCAGTGCGAGCGCTTCAGAGATTCTTGCAGGCGCGCTGCAGGAAAGTGTAGGTTCGAAAGTAATAGGCGAGACGACTTACGGTAAAGGTACGGTGCAAGTAACGTTCGCCAAAGAGCTTGGAGATGGCAGCAACATTAAGATGACGGTGTTCAAGTGGCTGACACCTAAGGGGAATTGGATTCACAAGAAGGGTATTACACCAGATATCACCGTAGAGCAGCCTGATTTCTTCAAAGTAACACCTCTTACTAAGAAAGCGGATCTCAAGATCAATACCTCGAGCGATGATGTAAGCAGTGCTCAGATGATGTTAAACGCTACGGGTTACCGGACAGATCGCTCTGATGGCTATTATAGCGAACAAACAGAAGCGGCTGTGAAAAAGTTTCAACAAGCAGTTCAGCTGCCTGTGACTGGTATCATCGATTCCGCTACAGCTGACAAGCTCGAGCAAGCAGTGATCAAAGAAATCAAAGACCCTAGCAATGACTTGCAGCTTAAAGCTGCAATCGAAGAATTGAACAAACAAATCGTCCGTTAAGGAGTATCCATATGGATGTTTGGATCCAATTATTAAGTAAATTTGCATATGCTTGTGTGCAATTGCTCATCAATCCGTTTTTGTATATTGCGATACTATTTCTAGCCTTGCAGTATAGCAAACAAATTCGTCTTGAGCGCAAGCTATTCCATGCGCGACTTCACTCCTTTAGGGGTGAAGTTCTGCGTTCGGTAATAGTTGGATTTATCGGTGGTATTGCGGTATCGCTGATTATGTTGGCTTTTGGTACACAGCTAACGAGTGGAACGATTATCATCTTATGGATGATCTCCCTTGTGATGATGGTATTCCGCGTGCGTTTCCTATGTCTCGCTTACTCAACAGGCGTGCTAGGTTTATTGCACGCGATTTTTGCATTATTCCCGAATGCAACAGAGTGGACATTCATAGGACCAGTGATCGGCTGGATCATGGATAGCCAAATGGCTGGCTTGTTATTGCTAGTGGGACTTTTGCATATCTTGGAAAGCTTGCTTGTCTTAAAGCAAGGAGAGCATATGGCGTCTCCGATGTTCTTCTCCGGCAAGCGTGGCAAAATTGTCGGTGGTTATTCACTTCAAGGTTTTTGGCCTGTTCCTTTGTTTCTACTGATGCCACTTGCCATAAGTGATGGTGGTTTCTCTCTTCCGTGGACGCCGTTATTTGGGGGAGATGTATGGTCTGCAGGTGCCATGATGATGGGCTTTCCCATTATGATTGGATTCAGTGAGATTAGCGTATCTCGCTTACCTAAACATAAAGTTCGTTTGAGCTCAAAGGGATTATTCGTCTATGGCGTAATCATGGTGTGCCTGGCGATTGGGTCTTATTACTGGCCTCCGCTGATTGTGATATCTTCTGTACTTAGCATTGCATTGCATGAAGGACTAATTTGGTATTCTGTATGGCGGGAGAAGACGGAATCACCTCTCTTCGTCAATGATCCAAGAGGGTTGCGAATATTAGCTGTTCTTCCAGGTAGTCCAGCAGATGAGATCGGGCTTAAGACGGGTGAGATTATCAGTAAAGTGAATGGACAAGCTATTCTAACTCGCAGGGATTTGTTTGAGGCCATGCGGATAAATCCGGCTTTTTGTAAACTTGAGGTTATTAATGAGCAGGGAGAAATTAAATTCGCCCAACGAGCTATTTATTCTGGCGACCATCATGAACTTGGGATTATTATTTCTCCGGACCAAGATACCCGCTATTATGTGGAATTCAGACAGCCTAATTTCATTGACTTCTTAAAAGGCAAACTTAAGGGTAAAGGACAACAGCTCAATAGTTAAATGGATAATAGCCATCCTAACGACAGATGATGACCTGCAATGTGATCCGCTTGCAGGTCATTTTTTGCTTTGTCGCACATTCTTGGATGGCTTTGTTCGTCCAGAATAAACCATGTTACCGAGCGCCACCACCATGCTACCGAGCATCACCCAACCGTGCTGCTGAGTGCGACACGGCAACTTGGGGAGCTTTATCGGTAATTAGTTTCCGAAGTTCGGTAATTTTTTGCCGAACGTACGCTGCGAGCACCCCCCAACCATGCTGCTGGGCACGATACGGCAACTTGGGGAGCTTTATCGGTAAATAGTTTCCGAAGTTCGGTAATTTTTTACCGAACGTACGCTGCGAGCACCCCCCAACCATGCTGCTGGGCACGATGCGGCAACTTGGGGAGCTTTATCGGTAAATAGTTTCCGAAGTTCGGTAATTTTTTGCCGTACGCACATTCCGAGCGCCCCCCAACAGTGCTGCTGAGTACGATGCGGCAACTTTAGGCGCTTTTTCGGTAATTAGTTTCCGAAGTTCGGTAATTTTTTACCGAACGTACGCTGCGAGCACCACCCAACCATGCT
>NZ_SKFG01000012.1 GCF_004344915.1 Paenibacillus albiflavus
GATATTGATTTCAAGTTCTTTTTCTCCAAGTAGCTTCACAGCTTCATTGTATTTAACTTGAAGGTCTTGAAGTTTACCTGCATCTTGCTTTAGCTTCTCTGCTTCATCTCGTTTTTTGGCCATAAGATCGTCCACCTCATCTTGATATTGACGAACCCAGTTTCTTAGTGTTCTTGGTGACAATCCATATTGTCTTGCTACCACTTCTGTCCGGTAACCAGATAACACCTCTGCCACTAACTCTTTCTTCGTTTCCTCTGGGCTCCTAAAACGTCTTTTCATGGATTAACTCCCCCACTATCTTAGTGTATATGATACGGTTTGGAGTGTCCAAGTTGATTAGGGGGCTAAATAGTTTGTTTCCCTTTTTCGGTAATTTTTTTCGTTCGCACTCTGCCAGCGCTCTCCATACGTGCTGCCTAGCGCTATTCGGCAACTTTGGGTGCTTTTTCGGTAATTAGTTTCCCTTTTTCGGTATTATTTTACCGTTCGCACTCTGCCGACGCTCTGCCAGCGCCCTTCTATCCCAATAACTTCTGAATATCTGCTTCAATACTTGATGGATCAGTTGTTGGTGCGTAGCGATCGACCACTTTACCTGTACGGTCCACGAGGAATTTCGTAAAGTTCCATTTGATCCCATCCGTCATAAATCCAGAAGCTTCCTTCGTAAGATATTTAAATAAAGGATGAATGTTATCGCCTTTCACATCAATTTTGGCAAAAAGCGGGAACGTCACACCATAATTCAACTCGCAGAAGCTCTGAATCTCATCATTCGTGCCTGGTTCTTGACTACCGAATTGGTTGCATGGAAACGCGAGAATTTCGAAGCCTTGATCCTTATGCTTGTCATATAGCTCCTGTAATCCTTTGTACTGCGGCGTAAATCCGCATTTGCTCGCCGTATTCACAATTAATAGCACTTTGCCTTCATACTCTTGAAGGGATTTGTCCTCGCCTTGGTTGGTTTTTGCATGAAATTGATAAATATTCATTGTGTTCATCTCCCTCATTCGTTAATCTATAAGAATGATTGTATACCAATAGTCATTATTAATAAAATTAGGAACAGAGGTTCATCATGTTACAAAATTGGCGCAATGTATTAATTCTAGCATTACCTTCGTTTATGTCTTTTTTTGCTCAGACTGCTATTGGCACGGTTAATCTGATCCTAGTAGGTCATCTCGGTGCACTTAACATAGCCATCGTCGGCGTTGTTAACATTATTATGTATAACGGATTCGCGATATTCTCTGGTGTAAGCCATACCGTTAACTATCTCGTAGCTCAAGACTATGGAGCTAAAGATATCAAAACCGCTATCAAAAGAACTTATCTAGCCCTCTATCTAAGTCTATTTATTGCTGTGTTCTTATTTGCCGTCGGTTACTTCTTCTCAGGCACCATTCTGGGTTGGACGGGTGGATCTACAGCACTTGTTCATGAAGGGGAATATTATTTACAAATTCGTTTCTATGCACTTGCACTGGGCATGGTCAGCTTCATGTTTCATGGTTTCTTACGTGGTGTAGGTGATACACGAACTTCCATGATTCTATCGATCATTAGTAATGTCATGATTCTGTTCTTTGCCTATGCATTGACTTACGGACAATTTGGATTTCCTGAGTTAGGGTTGAACGGCAGCGCTTATGCCATCCTAATTGGTGAATTTACAGGGTTCATCTTAGCGTTATACGTATTCTTTATTCATTTTAACAAAAAATTCCATACATTAGTTAAAGTTGCGATCAAGCTACGTGAATTGAAGCTAATTGTCATTGAGAGCTTCAAACTTGGAATGCAAGAATTCTCCATGAGCTTTGCCATGTTCATATTTACTGTCTTTGTCGCGAGACTTGGAACGGAAGCACTAGCCGCTAATGAAGTCGCTTTGAATGTCATGTCATTTGGATTCATGCCTGCTTTTGCATTTGGAACGACTGCAACGATCTTAGTTGGTCAAGAAATCGGTAGACAGCAGCCACTCAAAGCACGCAGAGCAGGTACTGATGTCATGGTCTTAGGCTCTATTTTTCTACTGGTGCTTGGAACGTTCGAGCTTATTTTTGCCAAAGACATCGCAATGCTGTATAACAGCACAGATCCGTATGTGTATGAGACGGCAGCATTATTAATTCAGATATCAGCGTACTTGCAGCTATTTGATGGCTTCCTCAATTTTTATGCAGGTGCACTTCGAGGTATGGGAGAAACCTCTTTCCTACTCCGTATGTCTCTCATTACAAATTGGTGTGTATTCGTTCCGTTAGCTTACGTGCTCATTTTTGTGTGTGGTCTAGGCAGTATTGGTGCATGGATCTCACTGTACACCTATCTGGCTGTCATCGGTCTAGCCTTCATGTATCGCTTCTACAAATCCGACTGGTCCTCCATCCGAGCTAAGGATATGGAATCACACAATTAATAGGCAAAATGATACCCCGTTGCTCTTCTACATACTTTTGTGGAAGTACGATGGGGTTATTTTGTATTACAGAATTTATAACATTTGTGGCATAAGTTCTGAGTAATACCTTAAGAAACGTCCCCGTTCTCAAAGACGGTGAAAACGTTTCTTCTTGTTGTATTCTGTTTAACCTCTTAAACTCTACATAATCGATATTAGACGTTTCATGCATGATATCCGTATACTGGAAGTAGTAGATTGGTACAGCTTTGCTAGACCGCTTGCAGATTTAACCCAAATTGATGTAGGGGAGCGCGAAGTGGATGATCAAACAATTTCAGCCAGGTCTTGAAAATGTAATTGCGAGTGAGACGAATATTTCGTATTTGGATGTTGAGAATGAGGAGATTGTATTACGGGGCTACGATCTTATTAAGCTAGCGAAGTCAGTTACTTATTTGGATATTATCGGATTAATGCTAGATGGTTACTTGCCAACAGAAGAACAACGAGAAGATCTGGAACAAGAATTGAAAGCCAACTATGGCGTACCTCATGAAGTCATTACGATTCTGCAGTTGCTTTCTAAACAGACTCATCTTATGGACGCGCTGCGAACTGGCATCTCTGCACTTGCTGGCTATGATGAGGATTTAGAGAATCGAACAAGGGCCGCTAATCGTCGCAAAGCGATTAGACTGCTCGCCAAGGTTCCGCAAATTGTCGCGAACAGCTATCGTGCCACAATGAATCTAGAACCGATTGAACCGCGCCAAGATTTATCTTATAGCGCTAATTTTCTATACATGATTACAGGTCAGGTGCCAACTGCCATCGAAGAGCATGTATTTGATCAATCCCTTATCGTCTACAGTGAGCACGAAATGCCCAACTCTACATTCACTGCACGTGTCATCGCTTCCACTCAAGCAGATCTTTATGGAGCTTTAACAGGTGCTGTAGCCTCACTCAAAGGCACACTTCATGGCGGAGCGAATGAAGCAGTGATGCGCATGCTGTTGGAAGTTCAATCAGAAGACGAAATCGAACCGCTTATTGTAGGCAAGCTGGCACGCAAAGAACGAATCATGGGCTTTGGTCATCGTGTCTACATGAACAAGCCCGATCCACGCGCCATGCTGATGAAGGAAGCCCTGCTCCCACTCGCTGAAGCCAAGAATGAGCTGAGCCTTTACAGAATGTGTGTCATTGGTGAAGAAGTGATGAAACGTGAGAAAGGCTTGTATCCGAATCTCGATTACTACGCGGCGCCTGTCTACTATCTCCTAGGAATCCCTATTGATTTGTTTACACCTGTATTCCTTGCTGCACGTACTGTTGGCGTTAGTGCACATGTCATCGAGCAGCATGAGAACAATCGATTATTCCGACCTCGTGTGCTCTATAACGGACCTCGCGGCTTGCAAGTATAACCTCTTTTTCAAATTAATTTATAATTCAGATAATAGGAGCGATATATGTAATGAGTACTTCTACCGTAGATAATCAAGAAATTCGAATTTCTGCAACAGATCCTTTATTAGTTCAAATAGCTGAATATGCACTGCAGCAGGAGATCGTTAGTGAAGAAGCTTATCGAATCGCTCAATATATCGTCATGGACTCTCTGGGTACAGGTATCTTAGCGTTACGCTTCCCTGATTGTACCAAGCATCTTGGACCGATCATACCCGGTATCTCGGTTCAGAATGGTTGCCGCGTTCCTGGAACGCAATTCGAGCTTGATCCTGTACATGGCGCTTTCAATATCGGATGCATGATCCGCTGGTTGGATTATAACGATACTTGGCTTGCTGCTGAATGGGGGCATCCATCTGACAATCTAGGTGCGATCTTTGCAGTTGCTGATTATATCAGCCGTTGCAACGTCGCGAGCGGCAAAGCCCCTCTGACCATGAAGGATGTTTTAACCGCTGCCATTAAAGCACATGAAATTCAAGGTGTGCTCGCGCTAACTAATAGCTTCAATCGTGTTGGGCTTGATCATGTACTGCTCGTACGGATCGCTTCAACTGCGGTCGTTACCGCAATGCTAGGTGGCAATCTAGAGGAAGTCATCAATGCGATATCCAATGCTTGGCTTGATGGTGGCGCGTTAAGAACGTATCGACATGCGCCCAATACAGGTTCACGCAAATCATGGGCAGCAGGGGATGCCACCAGTCGTGCCGTGCGCCTCGCACTCATGGCAGTTAACGGTGAAATGGGTTATGCGACCGCACTCACAGCGAAGAACTGGGGCTTCCAAGACGTCCTGTTCAAAGGCAAAGAAATTGAACTTGCCCGTCCACTCGGTTCCTATGTGATGGAGAATGTACTAATCAAAATCTCCTTCCCTGCCGAATTCCATGCGCAGACTGCTGTCGAATGTGCATTCGAGCTGCATCCGATCCTCAAGGAACGGTTAGATGAGATCAGTCGCATTACCATTTATACACATGAATCAGCAATACGAATTATTGATAAAAAAGGACCTCTGCACAATCCTGCTGACAGAGATCACTGTCTGCAGTATATGGTAGCGATTGGCTTGCTATTCGGCGAGCTTAGAGCTGAGCACTATGAGCAGCAAATCGCGAATGATCCGCGGATTGATGCGCTCAGAGAAAAGATGGTCGTAATTGAGGACGAACGTTATTCGGTAGATTACCTCGATCCTGATAAGCGCTCGATTGCGAACGCGATCCAGATTCATTTTGCAGATGGAACTGAATCTCCTAAAGTCGAATGTGAGTACCCAATCGGACACCGTCGCCGTCGTGCAGAAGGATTGCCGAAAGTAATCGAGAAATTCGAGTCTAACATGCTGACTAGATTCCCTAGAAAAAGAACAGCTCAAATAGTGGAATCATCTACCAATTTCGAGAAATTCGCTGATACACCTGTTCATGAATACATCAACATGTTTGTGATTTAATTAGACATCTTCGAAGGAGGAACATCCATGTCCTGGCTATTGGAACAAGTACCAGATCAAAAACAATTAGCACTTCAGTTCAAGCAGTTAATTACAAGCGGCACCATCCTCTCAATGCCTGGTGCACATGACGGACTTGCTGCAAGAATCGCAAAGCAATTCCAATTTGAAGCGATTTATTTATCGGGTGCAGCTTATACGGCAAGTCGTGGGCTGCCTGACATCGGTCTTATTTATTCCAATGAGGTTGCAGATCGTGCGCGCGAGCTGATTCGTGCGGCAGGTCTCCCACTGCTTGTTGACATTGATACGGGCTTCGGCGGTGTACTTAACGTAATTCGTACTGCCAAAGAAATGGTTGAAGCAGGCGTCGCTGCGGTACAGATTGAAGATCAAGATTTGCCTAAGAAATGTGGGCATCTAAATGGCAAGAAGCTTATTACAACGGAAGAAATGATGCTCAAAATCCGCGCTATTAAGGAAACGAGCCCAACGCTGATCGTCGTGGCACGCACGGATGCCAAAGGCGTCGACGGAATGGACGCAGCAATCGAGAGGGCGAAGCAGTATGTCGCTGCTGGAGCGGATGCTATTTTCCCAGAGGCACTCGAGAGTGTAGAGGAATTCAAGCAATTCCGAAGCGCTATTGATGTTCCGCTATTAGCTAACATGACGGAATTCGGTAAAACGCCTTATTACACAGCAGATCAGTTCCAGGCTTGGGGCTATAACATGGTCATCTATCCCGTTACGACCATTCGTGTCGCTGCTAAGGCGTATGAACAAGTATTCGCTGAAATCAGCCGTACAGGAACACAGGTTCAGTCAGTACCTCATATGCAAACACGCAAGCAGCTCTATGAAACGATCCGCTATGATGATTATGAGAAGCTGGATTCGACGATTGCAAAGACTGTTGTGCCTGATTAAAGATAAAAGCCCTCAATAAGAGGGCTTTTATTTATACGCTCAACCGCAAAAACTCCTTCAATACATTCGTCTGCTCATCGCTTCGCCAAACGAACACGGTCTTAAGACTTGTGGTTACATCTTCAAGCTCGCGATACACGATCGCGTTATTTTGTTGATGCTTGAATGAGGCGGGAATGAGTGCGACCCCCATACCTTCGGATACGAAAGCTACGATGGTATGGATTTCGGGAACTTCAAGGGCAATTTGTGGTGAGAAGCCTGCTTGATCGCACAAGCTAATAACTGCTTCGTGATAGGTTGTTCCGTTATAGCCAGAAGACAGAATAAACTTCTCCTCCGCAAGATCCTGCATATTAATTCGCTCTTTGGATGCTAACGGATGCTCCTTAGGGAATATGGCGACAAAAGATTCATCCATGTAGACCTCAGACGTCAGAACCGGCGTTTGAATCGGATTGCGGATAACACCAAGATGAATGCTGCGGTCGTGCAAAGCTTGCAATTGGCGATCTGTCTTCATCTGATGAAGCGTCAAATCAACCATTGGATATCGGAGACGATATTGCTGAAGAATCGGGACGATATTGTAGGTGGTTGAGCCTAGAAATCCTATGACTAGTCTCCCCTTCGCTCCTTGATGCGCTTTCTCTGCTGCCGCCCTAGCCTGCTCGATATGCGCCAGCATGAAGCGCGTCTCCTCCAAGTACACTTTGCCCGCTTCCGTCAATTCAACCCGATGGGTATCTCGATAAAATAAAGGGAATCCAAGCTCATCCTCAAGCTGCCTAATCTGCTGGCTAAGCGGTGGCTGCGACATATTCAGCCGTACCGCAGCTCTTCCAAAATGCAGCTCTTCCGCAACCGTCACAAAATACCTCAAATGTCGCAGTTCCATCGACTTGCTCCCCTCACGAATCGTCCTTACTCTTATGAAAATGATATCATCGGCAGAATTTTCGGTCAAATAACAACCAAAAAAGCGCCTACCCCCTACGGGCAGACGCTCCTGATTTAAATCATTTCAGAACCAGCGAGATGTGACCATTTTCTTGCGGGTAAAGAACAGAACGCCATCCATGCCATTCGTGCCGAGATCACCGTAGAAGGAATCTTTATTCCCTGCAAAAGTAAACAATGCCATCGGCGCAGGTACATTGACGTTAATGCCAATCATCCCAGCATCGATATTTTCTCGGAAATACCGCATATGCTCGCCTGATGAAGTATAGATAATCGCTCCATTAGCAAATTGGGATTGGTTCGTTAAGGCAATACCTTCATCCAGGTCCTTTATCCGGACAATGCTGAGGACTGGAGCAAAAATTTCTTCTTTCCATATCCGCATATCAGGCGTGACATGATCAAAGATGGTTGCGCCAAGGAAGTACCCATTCGGATGCTTCTGTATGGCAATTCGCCCGTCAAGCAGCAGCTTCGCTTGCTCAGCTTCCCCACTCTCAACAAGTCCAATTACCCGTTGACGATGGGATTCACGAATAAGCGGTGAGATGAAGGTATCAGGGTCAAGCCCATCCCCTACAACCAACTTCTCCGATTCACTTACTAATAATTCGATGAATTCATCTGCGATTTCATCGACAACCGCTACAACGGAGGTTGCCATGCAGCGTTCTCCTGAGCTGCCGAACGCTGCCAGAATAATGCCTTGCACGGTTTTCTCCAAATTGCAGTCAGGCATTACGATAGCGTGATTCTTCGCACCTGCAAGCGCTTGGACACGCTTCCCATGTGCACAGCCTGTCGTATACACATGCTGAGCCACTGGCTGTGAGCCGACGAATGAAACAGCCTTAATCGTCTTATGCTCCAGAATCCCATTCACAATTTCATGTGCGCCGTGAACCAGATTCAGAACACCGCTTGGTAGACCTGCTTCAACCATAAGCTCAACCAGTCGTTGTGCCAGTAAAGGCGTGCGCTCCGAAGGCTTGAGGATGAATGTATTGCCGCATGCAATCGCAACCGGGAATATCCAGAGCGGAACCATCATCGGAAAATTAAACGGTGTAATCCCAGCCACAACACCGAGTGGATAGCGATAAGTCGTCCCTTCGATTTCATTGGCAATCTCAGGTAGAGCCTGCCCCATCATCATCATTGGAGTCGCTGTTGCTGCTTCAACTGATTCAATGCCTCGCTGAACTTCTCCACGAGCGTCCTTCAAGTTCTTGCCATGTTCTCTAACAATGGTTTCTGCTAATTCTTCTGCATGCTGCGTCAATAAGTGGATATAACGAAATAGAATACGAGTACGGTTAGGAACTGGTGTCTTACTCCATGTCTGGAAAGCAATCTCTGCTACTTGAACAGCTTGATTCAAATCTTCCCTTGATGATAGTGGCACTTCTGCTATGACTTCACCTGTCGCTGGATTAAAGACGGGCTCATACTTGTCAGAGCTTGCAGGAATCCATTGCCCATTTACAAAATTGTTAAGCTTTTGGATCGTTCCAATTGCCATAACCCTACCTCTTTTCTTAAAATATCAGAATGTATAAGTCTTACACCATACATGGATATTTCTTGCAGAAAACCGTTTCTTCTTATTCTGTTATGCGTTTCCTTTACCTGAGAGCACAAGCTCAAGCGATGCTCCATTAAATTGATGCGCTTCAGCAACAGCTGGATGCGTAACGAATCCACCCATTGTGTTAATCCCTTTGGCAAGTACATGACTAATGCTGTCTAATTGATCATTGCCTTTGCTTGCAAGCTGAACGGCATAAGGAAGTGTAGCATTCGTCAATGCCCAAGTCGAAGTATAAGGCACAGCACCCGGCATATTCGCTACCGCATAGTGCAGTACGCCATGCTTTTCAAATACAGGATCATCATGCGTTGTGATGCGATCAATCGTTTCCACGATACCGCCTTGGTCAACAGCAACGTCAATCACAACACCGCCACGACCCATTGAACGGATCATTGCTTCATTAATCAGCTTAGGTGCTTTAGCACCTGGAATCAGCACAGCGCCGATGACAAGATCAGCTTCTGCAACGGCTTGCGATACATGATACGGATTGGATACAAGTGTCTGTACGCTTTTGCCAAATAGATCATCTAACGCTCTAAGCCTTGCTAAGTCCGTATCCAGAATCGTTACGTCTGCGCCAAGACCGCTCGCAATTTTGGCAGCACTCGTCCCTACAATACCACCGCCGATAATCGCTACTTTCCCTCTGCGAACACCAGGTACGCCACCAAGTAGAATACCTTTGCCACCTCTCACTTTCTCTAAGAACTGAGCGCCGATTTGAGGTGCCATGCGTCCAGCGATCTCACTCATAGGCGTTAGTAGTGGAAGTTGTCCGTTATCTAATTGAACCGTTTCGTATGCAATACCGATTACTTTTTTCTCTACAAGAGCTTTCGTAAGCTCCAAATCTGCTGCCAGATGCAAGTAAGTGAACAGAATTTGTCCTTCAAAGAAATAACCATACTCTTCAGGCAAAGGCTCTTTGACCTTCATCACCATGGCTCTATTCCAAGCATCTGCTGCCGTAGGAACAATCGTAGCTCCTGCATCCTGATAATCTTTATCTGTGAATCCAGAGCCAATTCCTGCTCCTGTCTCGATAAATACTTGATGATCTCTGCGAGTCATTTCATGTACACCTGCTGGTGTAATTGCTACCCTGTTTTCATTTGCTTTAATCTCTTTTGGAACCCCTATTTCCATGTTCAAAATCACCTGATCCTCTCTATTGTGCCAATAAGCTAAAATGTATGAAACCGAATACAACAAGAATACAGTAGCTCAAACGCGTATACATTAGACAAATTGCAAAAAATATCTAAATATGAATGAACATAGTGTATAATGGTTGTTACATCATGGTTTACCGACACAAATAAAATCAATGACCTACATCACATATTCACTCGGTAAAGGAATGATCTGTAATGGCTCGATCCCTGCTCCAATTAACGATCAAGGACATTTTAAAACGCCCATTATTTCGAGATGCTGAAGTATTAGCAAGCGAAACTGCCCTTAAACGTGTCGTACGCTGGGTTCATATTATTGAAGTTAGCCAAGTCGGCCATTTGCTCAATGGTAAAGAACTCATTCTTTCCACAGGCATCGGCTGGAATGATGATCCAGAACTTAGCGTCGCGTTCCTGCAGCAATTAATCGATTGCGGTGCTGCTGGTCTATGTATCGAATTGATCTATACCAAACAGCCGTTACAGGAAATGAAGGAGCTTGCAATTAGAGAGAATTTCCCGCTTATTCTATTTCATAAAGAAGTGCGCTACATTGATATTACACAGGATTTACACACTATTTTTATCAATCGCCATCATCAAATGGTCTCCGACTTAGAAAGTCTATCCGCCAGATTCAATCAGCTTCTGCTATCAGGTCAAGGTATTACTTCCCTGCTTGAACTATTGCAAGAGGCTACACACGCACAAGTCGCCTTATTTCCTCTCGAGAGAGAAGCTGAGTATGTCCCTCCCCTTCCCAAGAACAAAGCAGAAGCGTTGTATCATAATTGGCTTGCTAACAAGCATTCGACTACCTTAGAAGTCAAAAGACGAACAGCACATCGCCCGATTCTAGCGCTCGATCATTTATTCGCCGATCTCATTATTTATTCCGATAAAGAATTAAGTGAATTTGATATCCTGGCTTTGGACCGTTGTTCAACAGCTGTCGCTCAAGAAATTATGCGCACTAGCTATATGGAAGAGAAGCGCAGATTCAAGGAGGATCTATGGATCATTGACTGGCTAACAGGTCAGCATTCCTTCAAGGAAGTTCGCGATTACATTCATTCCATCAACAGTACAATCAAGCTGAATAAAGGCGTTGTCTGCTTATTCGAACCCGAACAAAAGCATTATGATGATCAGGCTTTCGAATCGACCTATATTCAGAAGACTATGATTGCTCGGTCAGTTATTGAGAAGCAAGGATTCTTCCTGCTCTCCACGCTTTTTAACAAACAGATCGTGTACATCCTGCTAGATCAATTTAACCGTACTACCAAGATGGACACCATCTTAGAACTGATTCACCGCCTGCAAAAAGGAGAGGAGAATCAGAAGCTTCGCTTATTCTCGCATCGAATAGGTGTCGGCAAGGAAATAGCAGATCTGGCCCAAATTCAAAAAAGCTATGAATCAGCGCAAGAAACGATTCTGATCCAGAAGGATATTGGTCCGCTCAAGAAACCATTCTATAGCGAGCTGCATGTGCATCGCATCATCTCCAGTCTGAAGAAAACAGGCGGTCTTACTTCTTTCATCGAAGAATACATTGGCCCTGTCATTCAATATGATTTGGGGAAGAATAGCCAGCTGCTCCGTACGCTTAAGGTATACCTGCTGATGTCCTGCTCCAAGCAAGATACAGCTAAAGAGCTCTTTATAGTGCGGCAAACCCTCTATCACCGATTGGATAAGATTGCTTCCTTATTAGGGGAAGATTTCGTCCAGCACGAGAAGCGACTCGCTATAGAGCTTGCATTGCATGCGTATGAATACTTGAACGGATCGTTAACTTAGGCTCCAAGTCCCTGATTCATCAGCAGATTGCCAAGATGAATTCTGGCATCTGCTGTTAGAATATGCAGGATAACTTGATCACCAGATGGATCTGGACTCGTCAGCTCTACCCACGCACCGCTTAAATCCTCGTTAACCATTGTAATCGAGAAGCCCTGCGCGATATAACGATTCAGCTTCTGCATTTCCACAAGTACTTCTTCGTAAAATGACATCGATTATCTCCTCCCTGTTCCTCGTATGGGAAAGATGATTCTAAGAATTAATCATCACTTTGGCAGCGTGATCGTTATCAGTGGTGCCATATTTATTCCGTTTGATATAGCGACCAGATCCAACTGTGCCAACGAATTGTTTATTGCGAATAATGAACTCGCCTCGAGACAGCACCGACACTGGTTCACCTGTTACTTTCATTCCTTCAAATGCACTATAATCGACCTTCATATGGTGCGTCTCTGCTGATAAGACCCGCTCCACATTCGGATCAAACAGTACAATATCCGCATCACTGCCAACAGCAATCGTTCCTTTGCGTGGGAAGAGACCGAACAGCTTACTGCTCCTTGTAGAGATGATATCGACGAATTGATTAATCGTAATCCGATTCTTGCGTACACCTTCAGAAAAAAGCAGGCTAAAGCGATCCTCAATTATCGGTCCACCGTTAGGGATTTTGCTAAAATCTCCTCTGCCCAGTTCTTTCTGACCCTTAAAGTTAAAGGAGCATTGATCGGAGCCAACCGTCTGAAGTTGACCATTCTTAAGTGCATTCCATAATACTTCCTGATTCCAAGCCTCACGAAGCGGAGGTGACCATACATACTTCGCACCTTCAAAATTAGGTCGCTCCAGATCCGTCTGATCCAGCACGAGATATTGCGGACAAGTTTCTCCCCAAATCTCCAGCCCCTGATTTCGTGCCTCAGCAATCTGTTCGACTGCTGCTGCGCATGTAACATGTACGACATATAGCTGTGAATCCGCTAATGCTGTTAGGCGCACTGCTCTGCCTGTCGCTTCTCCCTCTAGCTCAGGAGGACGCGTCAGCGCATGATAGATCGGATCTGTCTGGTTCTGCTCAAGCGCCTGTTTGACAAGATAATCGATGACGTCCCCATTCTCGGCATGCACCATAACCAGGGCTCCAAGTTCTTTGGCAGTCAATAAAGTCCGATACAAGGTTCCGTCATCAGCTTGAAGAACATTCTTGTATGCCATAAATACTTTGAAAGATGTAACCCCTTCGTTATCGATCACAGCAGGCAGTTCAGCTAACACTTCATCATTGATCTCTGATATCATCAAATGAAATCCATAATCAATCACTGCCTTGCCTTCTGCTTTCGCATGCCAAGTGTCGAGCGCGCTTTGAAGTGGCTCGCCTTTGGTCGTTAAGCAGAAATCGACGATGGTAGTCGTTCCACCATAAGCAGCTGCAATCGTTCCGCTCTCAAAATCATCTATCGTTACCGTACCTCCAAACGGCATATCCAAATGGGTATGAGGATCGACTCCGCCAGGGAAGACATAATGCCCAGAAGCATCTACAACTTCTGCTCCATCCTCTTCAAGCTGTAATCCAATTGCTTCAATTATCCCGTCACGAATCAGAATATCTGCCTGATAAGTATCCGTTGCTGTTACGATTGTACCCCCACGTATTAGCTTCACTGTCATGAAATCGCCTCCTTATTAATCGAGCTTGAACCCATTCCCACTGCTGCTAGCGCCTGTTGTCTCTGGTTCCATGACATAGGCGCTAAACCGGATGAAAGTTGGACCATATCAATAGCACCATCAACAGGGCAGACGATTGAGCAAAGATTGCAACCAACACAATCCTCTTCTCTCACCTTGAGATAAGCTTGGCCGTTTGCATCGATATGACGTTCGATACATTGATGCGAGGTATCTTCGCAAGCAATATGACACTTATTACAATTAATACAAGTTTCTGTATTGATTTGAGCCACTATTTTATAATTCAGATCCAGATCGCCCCAACTGCTGTAACGCTCAACCGATTTGCCGACCAGATCACTTACGCTTGCAATCCCTTTATCATCCAAATAATCATTGAGACCCGTCACAAGTTCATCTATGATACGGAAGCCGTGGTGCATAGCTGCTGTACAGATTTGTACACCTGAAGCACCCATCAGCATGAATTCAACCGTATCCTGCCAGTTCGAAATACCGCCAATTCCCGAAATCGGAATGCCTACGAGCGGATCTCTCGCACATTCAGCGAGCATGTTAAGAGCGATTGGTTTGACCGCAGGGCCACAGTACCCGCCGTGTGCACCCTTACCGCCGACATGTGGAATCGTATTCCAGGTATGAATGTCCACACCCGCCAAAGAATTAATCGTATTAATTAGAGAGATGGCATCGGCACCACCTCTAGCTGCTGCCCTTGCAGTAGCTGTAATATCTGTTATATTAGGCGTTAATTTCACAATGACAGGCGTCTGCGCAGCTTCCTTGGCCCACATCGTCTGCGCTTCCACCAAGTCAGGCTGCTGACCCGAGGCTGCACCCATTCCACGCTCAGCCATTCCATGCGGACAGCCAAAGTTAAGCTCTAGGCCGTCTACGCCAACCGCTTCAACCCGCTTCACAATTTCATGCCATTTCTCTCGCTTGGGCTCGACCATTAAAGAAACGACGAGTGCGTGATTTGGGAATCTTTTTTTCGTCTCATAAATTTCTTTGAGATTGACTTCCAGTGGTCTATCTGTAATCAACTCAATATTGTTAAAGCCTGCTACTCGCTGACCATTGAAATTGATCGCTGCAAAGCGTGAGGATGTGTTGATAATCGGATCGCCTAACGTCTTCCACACAGCTCCACCCCAGCCTGCTTCGAACGCACGTTGTACTTGATACCCTGTGTTGGTCGGGGGTGCAGAAGCAAGCCAGAATGGGTTAGGAGATGAAATACCAGCTAAATTAATACTTAAATCAGCCATACATGTTCCTCCTTGTTCATCATGATCATAACCTTTAAGCAGTTTCGCTTACTGATTGAATGAGCTGCTGATAGATCGCATAAGCTGTAAGCTTGCCTTGCTGAGCAGCTGATACGACCATGGCTTCACCTTGCCCGTCGCCAAAGATTACATCACCTGCCGCATAGATCCGTGGATTTGAAGTCTGGAATGTCTCCGTATTCACCTTTACAACGCCATGGCGATGCTCGATCTGCAAGGATTCAACGAGTGGCAAATGTCGGGTCTGGCCGATTGCCTTGACTACAGCATCTACCTCCATCACAAATTCAGATCCCTCAATAGCTACAGGTCTTGGACGACCTCCATCCTGCGCTTCCTCCAGCATCATTCGAACACATTCTAACCCTATCACTCTGCCATCCGAGTTACCGATAATCCGCTTAGGCGCTGTTAGCCAGCGGAATTCAACACCATCCTGCTTCGCAAATTCATATTCAAAATCATACGCCGTCATTTCATCGCGCGTACGTCTGTACAGCATTTTTACATTACTAGCGCCAAGTCTTATCGAGCATGTCGCCGCATCGATTGCCGTATTGCCTGCCCCGATTACAGCTACACGCGCTCCTGCCAGCTCAGCAGGCTCTCCAACCTTCGTAGATTCAACGAGCTCAATGGCATCATAGACATCTTGCAGCTCCTCGCCTTCAATGCCCAGCATTGGAACACGAGACATACCCGCAGCAAGCACAATGGCATCGTAATCGCGCTGCAATTCCTCTACGGTGATATCTTCTCCGACCTTCACGCCTGTTCGAATATCGACGCCTAGTCCCCGTACCTGTTCTACTTCCCATAAAGAAATCTCCTGTGGCAATCGGAACGACACGATCCCGAACGTATTAAGCCCTCCGGCGGATGGCTTCGCCTCATAGATCGTAACAGAGAAACCGAATCTCGCTAATTCGCGAGCAGCCGATAGCCCTGCTGGTCCACCGCCAATTACGGCTACTGACTTCCCATTGCTAGCTCCTGCTTTGAAGAGCTGCTGCTCATTATGAATCGCCCAATCTGTCGCATAACGCTGCAGATCACCAATCATTATCGGTTTGGACGAATGATTGAGCACACAAGCGCCTTCACACAGCTCCACCGTTGGACATACACGTGAGCAGCTAGCGCCAACCGGGTTCGATTCCATGATCGTTCGTGCTGCTCCTTTGATATTGTTAACGGCAATGCTTTTGATAAAAGAAGGAATGTTAATACCTGTCGGACATGCTGCAATACATGGTGCATCGTAGCAATATAAGCATCTGTTTGATTCCTCTTGTGCTTCCTTAGGCCGCATACCAAGCTTGATTTCTGCAAAATTACGTTTCATCTGGTCGATGGATATAAATGTGCTCTTCATCTCAAGCGTCACCTTCTTTGTGCATTATCGTAAATCAGATCTTCATGCTATAAGCTAACGATGTGCTCATAAGTTTCCGGTCTTCGATCTCGATAGAACTGCCATACGTTGCGAACCTCCCGAATGACCTCCTTGTCCATTACACCAATAACGACCTCATCCTGATCCCTGCTACCAATTGCTACGATTGATCCTCGTGGATCAACTAAGTAAGATTGACCATAGAATTCCCCCATATTCCAGGGCGCTTCAAACCCTACACGATTGACCGCAGCTACATAATATCCATTGGCAACCGCATGTGCGGGCTGCTCCAGCTTCCATAAATACTCCGAGGTTCCCGCCACAGTCGCTGATGGATTGAACACAATCTCCGCTCCATTCAGTCCAAGCAGTCTTGCCCCTTCTGGAAAATGCCGATCATAGCAAATATAAACACCAACTTTGGCAAATGCAGTATCAAACACGGGATATCCCACATTCCCTGGTTTAAAATAATACTTCTCCCAGAAGCCACAGCTCCCATCACCTGCTGCAACTTGCGGAATGTGGTGTTTACGATATTTGCCCAGATAGCGTCCGTCCGCATCAATCACGGCTGCTGTGTTGTAATACGAGGCAATCCCTTCTTTTTCATAAATAGGCAAAATGATAACAACACCGAGTTCCTTCGCAAGCTCTTGAAATAGCTTGGTCGTCGGTCCATTCGGTATCTCTTCAGCTGCTTCGTACCACTTCGTCTTCTGCTCGGAACAGAAGTATGGCCCATAGAAAATCTCTTGCAAACAAATGATTTGCGCACCTTTGCTCGCTGCTTCTCGTACAAGTCTGACATGCTTATCAATGGCAGCACGCTTGTGTACATCAACCGGCTCATCGCCATGCACTTCGTTGGAAGCTTGAATTAATCCAATAGTTACCTTGCTCATAGACTCACTCCTTTATCGTTTGGACAAAACTTTAAGAGTTAAACCTAAATCTGCTGCAAGATTTGCTGGACGGTTCGGTATAGAAGTTCAGTACCTAATGAAATATCTTCAGGGGAGGAATATTCTAGAGGATTATGACTAATGCCAGCCTTGCTTCTAACAAAGATCATGCCATAGTCACATGCATAGGACATTACAAGTGAATCGTGAAACGGACCGCTCATGAGCTCGGGGATCGTTATACCAAGCTGCAATGCTTGATCTCTCATGATGTCCTTAATCCAGTCGGCGCAATAGCGTGGCTCACTATTCGTGTCTTCACGCACGGTGTATGTTAGGCCATGCTCTGCTGCTACATCTACAAGGATCGTCATGAACCTCTCTTCCAGACGGTGACGACGGTCTATATCTATATCTCGTAAATCAACAGTAAACGAAACCTTCTCAGGAATAATATTGCGTGAATCAGGAAAAACCGACAAAGAGCCAACGGTTCCAACAGTAGGAGCACCCGGCTCACTACGAGCAAGCTCATTGAGTGCCACGATGATTTTGGCCGCCCCAAGCAGAGCATCTTGGCGCATGTTCATAGGCACTGAGCCTGTATGTCCAGCTACGCCTGTCATTTCGACGGTTAACCAGAGGGGGCCAGATATACCCGATACAATGCCAATTTGATGTCCTTGTGCTTCTAGTACAGGACCTTGCTCAATATGCAGTTCGAGAAATGCACCGATACTTCCTTCAGCATAGCGCGACTCTTCAAAGCGTTCCGGATCACAGCCACAATCAAGTAAAGCTTGCCTGCGCGTAATGCCATTCTTATCGACACGCTCTAGCTCCCCTTCCTCCAGCTTGCCCATGATCCCTCTGGAGCCGAACAGACCTTTGTTAAACCGACTGCCCTCCTCATCACAGAACGCGACGACTTCAATCGGCATCACAGGCGTGATCTTCTGCTCCATGATCGTCTGTACAACTTCCAGTGCACCCAGTACCCCGATTGCTCCATCATATCTGCCGCCATATGGCTGGGAATCGATGTGAGAGCCGAGCATCAGAATCGGCGCATCCGGATTCTGACCTTCCAATCTACCAATTAGGTTGCCAAAATGATCTACCCTCGGCTGTAGGCCGAGTTCTTCCATCCACGATTTCACGAGCTGAACGCCTTCATAATCTTCCTTGGAAAGCGCAAGCCTGCACACGCCAGTGTCACCGATACGGCCAATCTGTGCAAGCTCATACAAACGATCTTGTAAGCGTTTACTATTGATAAATTGCGCATGGGTTGTGGACATCAGATACAACTCCTTTGCTGAGTAGAATTGAGATTAATTATATATCTATAATCTACCAATTCCATTATACATAACGTTTTATTAGATAAGGAAGTATTTTTACAAAACGTAAAATTAAGGAAATTATAGAGCTGTGAGGACGGATCATTCTTACGATCCCGTCCTCTCCGCTTCTTTCGCTATTTAGGCGCATTCAGTTTACAGTTGTGCCATTGCATTCTGCACGATTTGACCGATCAAATCCAATTCCTCTTCCGTTGTTACAAACGGTGGTGCAATCGTCAATATATTTGCATAGCCTGGAACGGTATCGCCATTCTTTCCGATGATAAGCCCTTGCTGCTTGCAGCTTTGGATTACTTTGAGTACTTTATCTGGGGACGCTGGCGTCTTACTTGCCTTATCTTCAACAAGTTCAATTCCACACATGAAGCCAAAATAACGAATGTCTCCAACGTTCGGATGTTCAGCTACTACTGAAATCCGCTTACGCAGCTCTTCACCAAGATAAGCAGAGCGCGCAACGAGGTCTTCCCGCTCCATAATATTCATATTCTCTAATCCGACAGCGCAAGATACCGGATTACCACCGAATGTATTCACATGCCTGAAATGAGAAGTAGGCTCATTCCCCTTGAATGTCTCATAAAGATCCGCTCGAACTGCAGTTGCGGATAGCGGTGAATATGCGCTCGTTAAACCTTTAGCCATCGTAACAAAATCAGGCTGTACCCCATAGTTCTGATGCCCAAAACGTTGACCAGATCGACCAAATCCGCAGATTACCTCATCGGCGATGAGCATCACACCGTACTTATCACATATCGCGCGAACCTGAGCCAAATAGTCGTCTGGCGGAACAATCACACCTCCGCCTGTAATGGTCGGCTCCAGAATAACTCCTGCGATCGTTTCTGGTCCTTCAGCGATGATCGTGTCTTCATAAGCCTTGGCACATTCCATCGCGCAATTACTTTCCGATTGTCCAAACGGGCAGCGATAGCAATAAGGAGGGGGGACATGGACAAACCCTGTACCAAGCGGTTCATATTTGATTTTACGGCTGCTTTGTCCAGTTGCGCCAAGCGCTCCCATCGAGTTGCCATGATAGGCACGATATCTCGAAATGAACTTGTATCGAGTCGCCTCACCCTTCTGGTGATAATATTGTCTAATGATTTTGAAGGCAACTTCATTGGCATCCGAACCTGAGTTGGAGAAGAAGATCCGATAGTCGCCTTCCAGCCAGTCATTAATTTTTTCTGCTAAACGAATGCCTGGTTCATGCGATTGCGACATTGGAGAATAGGCTAATGTCTTCATCTGCTCGTATGCCTTCTCAGCAATTTCCACTCGACCATGTCCGACATTCACACACCATAGACCTGACATTCCGTCCAAAAACTTGTTACCCTCAACATCCGTAATCCAACTTCCTTCACCAGAGGCGAC
Source organism: Paenibacillus albiflavus (assembly GCF_004344915.1). Lineage (GTDB taxonomy): Bacteria > Bacillota > Bacilli > Paenibacillales > NBRC-103111 > Paenibacillus_AM > Paenibacillus_AM albiflavus. Next base: position 19,879 of record NZ_SKFG01000012.1, read on the forward strand.
AATCATCGGGTTATCATTATGCGGGGACATATGATGCCAGACATACTTGCGATCCTTCTCTAGCAATTCTTCCTTCAGCGCCTTATTCTCCACCGTGTTCACCGAACATTCCCCCTCATCGTTCATCCTATGCGGAACCTAATCTGCACCTATTAAGCTCCATTATAGGAATGCGATGCTCGTATTGCATTATACAAACTGTTTTTGAAAATAGTGGGAAATTATTACATTGTGTAAAACGCTTACATCCAATCTGGGCGCAGTCTCTATTAACAGGCTGTAAAACTATAAAATGAATAATAATTCCATCTTGTCAAAATAATGGGTAGTAGAGTAAACTCATCTCAGAGTATCTTGACTCCATGCGTGAGCATCTACTTTGTAGAGGAGGAATCTTATGCAATTACAGGTTGAAGAGAATGGTATTGTTACTCTGACACCAGAGGGTGAGAATCTCATCAAAGACAGCGCCATGTATAACGAGGGATTACGTCCAACTAGAAAGAATGAACATCATTGGACTGCATACAATTTTGCTAGCTTATGGATTGGAATGTGTATCTGTCTTCCCGCTTATTCCCTTGCAGCAGGATTAATCTCGATTGGAATGAATTGGTGGCAGGCAGTAGGAACGATTACGCTTGGTAACCTCATCGTCCTTGTTCCGATCCTACTGAATTCGCACGCTGGAACGAAGTATGGAATTCCTTACCCTGTATTTGCACGACTCTGGTTTGGATCAAGAGGTGCTCATATTCCCGCCATTGCACGTGGAATCATTGCATCTGGCTGGTTCGGAATTAACTGTTGGTTTGCGGGCGCAGCGCTCGATACGCTACTAGTCGCCATGAGCGGATGGGCGAACGTCCCAGGACATCTCGGCATATCTTTTGTATTCATGTGGCTGCTGAATGTTGTAATCGCTTACCGTGGGCCAGAAGCTGTTCGTCGCATGGAGAACTGGGCCGCTCCAACATTAATCGTAATGAGCTTAGCCTTACTTGTATGGGCGCTCACTTCGGCGGGTGGTTGGGGACCAATGCTCTCTGCACCTTCTAAATTCACCACAACAGGTGATTTCTTCAAAGTATTCTTTCCTTCCTTAACTGGAGCCATTGCTTTCTGGTCTACGCTCGCACTAAACATTCCCGATTTCTGTCGATACGCCAAAACGCAAAAATCGCAAATTGTCGGACAATCTACAGCACTGCCTACGACTATGGGCTTATTCTCCTTTATCGGAGTTGCCGTAGCTTCCGCGACTGTCGTTATTTTTGGCGAAGCAATCTGGGACCCTGCTGCACTTCTAGCTAAATTCTCACCTATCGTTATTTTCCTTGGTACGCTTGGCATTATACTTGCCACGGTTACAACAAACGTTGCAGCTAACGTAATTGCGCCTGCTCGTGCTGTTGAGAATATTTGGCCGAGAAAATTCACGTATGGATTCGGTGTTATTGTGACAGGTCTATTCTCGCTTCTCTTACAACCATGGTTCATTCTGGAGAACTTCGGTAATTATATTTTTGGATGGCTTGGAACTTATGGAGCGCTGCTAGGACCAATCGAAGGCATTGCAATTGCTGACTATTGGTTCGTACGTAGACGTCAGCTTCAGCTAACCGAACTGTATCAGCCGAATGGAAGATATAGCTATAAAGGTGGATTCAATCAAAAAGCAATCTGGGCACTATTGATCGGGATCGGGATAAACGTCGTCTGCAAGTACATTCCTGGATTAGAATTTATCTGGGATAATGCTTGGATTGTAGGACTATTAGTGTCTATGCTGCTCTATAGCTGGTTCATGAATAAAGATCAATCTTTGCTTAGTCCAACCGAATATAAGAAATTCACGAAACAAATTAGCGGCTAATTAAATACGAAAACTAGGCTTATTCCTCCAGTAGATTATTCTGCCGTTGGAATAAGCCTTTTGTTATTTAATCACTCATCCTTGAAATTCCCCGTACGTTATGATTATGATATGATCGAACAAGAATTATCAGGGGGGACATTATGCAGCAATTACCATGGCAAGTAGACACAGTTAGCGTCGGCGCAGGCCGTACGATTGTGCAAGCAGTCGTCGTTAGTGTAGATCAAGGCATCAATCTGTATATTGGGGGAGGAGAAGATCCTCATATAGGAACAGTTATTATATGTGAGCCTAGACCAAGTCTACGTAATGACGGTACTTATAGCTGCACAACTTCTGTACATAATTTTCTTGGACATAAAGACGATCTTCTGGCTAAACCAATAGCTGAAGCACTGTGCAAACAGCTGCGTAAACCAGTTGTCATTACAGCTGGGATCCATGTGGATGATGCAACTGATGAGGAGCTTGAGGCATTTCTTGCTAGCATACCTTTACTAACCGATAAATTAATCTCGAGACTATCGTGAGTCACAAAAAAGAGGCGTTCCCTTAGTAGAAAAATCTACATTAGAGAACAGCCTCTATTTTGTTTATTCATCTGAAGTTGGCGCTTTAGGTAAGTCAGTATCTGCTCCCTTAACTTCAATTGTCTTGACATCAATCACATCAAGCATAAATACGAAGATCGGAATCCCGATGATTAGCCCCCACATCCCGAAAATATGCTCAGAAACAATGAGTATGATAAAAGTATAGAATATCGGCAGATGTGTTTTGGAACTCATGAGTTTAGGATTAAGAACATAAGCTTCAAATGCATGCAAGATCGCAACCAATACGAGCATGATAATGACGTACTCGACTCCGCCAATGCTAAAGCCAATAAAGCTCAGCGGGAACAATGAAATAAACGCACCAGCAACCGGAATTAGACCTAGTAAGAACACAATCAAGGCAAGCCCCAGCAAGTGCGGGAAACCTAACGCCCATAGCATCAGCGACGTTAGAATCGTGTTGATTAATGAAATAAGCAATTGAGCTTCAATTACTTTACCGAAGGTTTGAGCAAACTTGGTGCCGAAATAATCGATTTCAACGAAAAGCCAGCTTAGCTTGCTTGAAAGAAATTTACTGCTAAATTTGGCGATATTCGATTTTTCCATAAGGAAGAATAGGCTTAGTATCAAAGCAATCAGTACATTCATTCCAATATTTGAGACTTTCATAATAATTCCCATACCTGGTTGAATGTAGCTGCGGAAATCGATCGATTCCAAAGAATCTAGGAATTTCACAATGTACATACCGAACTCAGTATCGTGCGGGCGATAATATGCATTACGAATGAGTCCTACAAGCTGCATAATTTCATTACCAATGAGCGGGAATAATTTGTAGACACCTAGTACTACAATTGTTATGAGAAGGACATAGAGAATAGGGAGGATTACTTTAGGGTGTATAGAGAAGAATCGATCCGTCACCTTGAGAACTGCTCTGTGCAAGCTACCCATCAGGAACGTAAATAGTAATGTTAACAGAAGCACATTCGCCATACTTCTAAGGCTGTAAATAATAATACAGATCAACACTAATATAGAAAAACGTTTGAAGCCCTGACTTCGTAATAATTGTTTTAAATCCATCCAATCACACCTCGTCAATCATAGAATTGCCTTAGTTATAGCTTATATTACGCTAGTCATGTGGCTAGAGTTTCATTGTATCAAAAAATAAGCGTATTAACTATATACATTCTTATCATAATTCAACAAAATCAGCCCAAAAATCCTTGAATAATCAAGTCTTTTTGGGCATTGGTAGGTGTGAGTGCACAGTAAACCAGTTTACTTCGTTTTGAACTTCGTAATTTCCTGATTCATTTCCTTCGAAGTCTCATTGAGCACACGCGATTGAATCGTAATTTCATCCATCGTTGCTAGCTGTTCTTCTGTTGCGGCAGCTACATTCTGCGCATTTGCAGAAGATATCTCTGACATGTTAGCCAGCTCATCAATCGTTGCGTTCACTTCCTCTATGCTAGCTGATAATTGTTCAGTGGAAGCCGAGCTCTCTTGTACTTGCGCGTTAATGTTCTCCATCGCTGAGGTAATGGCATGGAAGGTGCTGCTAACTTCCAACATCAAGTTCGAGCCTTCTAATACAGCCATCTCACTCTTGGTAATCACATCATCCATTTGCTCTATATCACCTTGTACGGACTTAATAATATTTGCGATGTTCTCGGCAGATTGCGATGATCGTTCGGCAAGCTTTCGGATCTCATTGGCAACGACATTGAATCCTCGACCATGCTCTCCTGCACGTGCCGCTTCAATTGAAGCATTCAAAGATAACAAATTCGTCTGATTGGCAATCTCACTTATCGCAGTAACGATCTGAGCAATTTCTATCGATTGCGCAAGCAACTTTTGCAATTGATCATTGGAATCATGCACTCTATCCTTTATAGTAACCATCTGATTAGCAGTTTGCTCCATGACTCCATTACCTTGTGCAGCCTGCGAGGAAACAGTAGACACCGTATCTGCTATATCACTAGAAGATTCTGCTATTCGTCCAACACCGAGCGATATTTCCTCAATCGCACGCTTTGTCTCCTCAATGCTTTGCAGCTGGCTCTCAGCTTTCGACGCCAACTCTTGCGTGCTCTGTGTCACATCACCAGCCGAAAGAACCGTTTGCTCTGCCCCCTCACGTAAGCTGTTCGCCGCTTCCTCCACTTTGACAGCAGTTGATTTGACGCCTGAAATAAGAGTAGCAATCTGTATGATCATTTCGTTAAAATTACGTTTTAGTACGCCGAACTCATCTTTTCGTGCATCTTCCATTTGAATAGTTAAATCACCTTGTGCTACGAGCTGAGTCTTCTCTGTTAATTTTTTGAGCGGTGATAATTGCTTGTGCAAGAAGATAGCAACCACAATCAGCATCATGATACTGATCCCGAAACTAATCAGCGTAATCATGAGCAGGGAATGATTTAAATCTTTATTTACACTATCGTAATCAAGATCTATGCCTAGAATCGCAATTGGTTCGCCCTTCTCATTTTTGATACGCATAAAAGAGGATATATCCATTTCCAAAACACCTTGATAGGGATCTGAAATAGCGGTGTCCGATTTATCCAGTCCTTCCAATCCCTTCTTTAGAGCATCTGGCAGTTCATATGTCGAGAAATGATCAAGTCCTTCTTTCTTTAATGAATCATTCACAGCTAATAATTTGAGTGAGACCTTATCACCATTCCTAATTGGATCTATACTAAATAAAAAGGCATTAATAATGTAAGGATCGTTTGTTGCAGCGGTTAAGTGCTTTTCAAGTTCAACGAAAATCTCTTCACTTGGCGTGCCATTCTTTTTAGATATATCGGCCAGCTGCTCAATGGCATCGTTCTCAAGCAGAACCTGATGATACAATGTCTTGGTAACACTACTTACACTATCATAATAAACCGTTTTTTCCCTTTGGTACGAGATGGTATTTAGGATCAATGTTAGTATGATGAATGCTATGGATAACATCAAAACTACCTTGCGAACAATACTTTTTCTGAAAAAATCGATAATAATCATGGTAATCCCCCAATTTGATTCGTTTCTATATATATTTTTTTATCGGTTAATGTCGAATGTTATTGAAGATTAGGAAACTATAAAGATAAATTTACTTAAAAAGCTGATATCGATATAGATCGACATCAGCTCTCAATATTATTCGCTATAAATTTCTATCTCTGATATTTGTGCTGCCGGCCAAGCTGTATTCTCTGTGATATTCAATCGAATGTACTGCAAATTGACTGCTCCATCTACTTGAAGCTCCACACGATTCTTGTTGCGGGGATCAAAAACGACATTAGCCCGCTGCCTAATGGTTTGGAAGGTTTGACCGTCCGAGCTGCCCAGTATTTCAATCTCCTCTGTTCTTGCTTCCCATGCATCGAGCGGAGGCAAGCTTAGACCGATTCGACTAATGCTCTGCTGCTCACCAAGATTCACTGTAATGGATTGGGGGAATCTCTTTGGCATGCTCTCCCAATAAGTGAATGGATCTCCATCTACGGTCAAACTAGCAGGGAATTCCTTAGCTGTATCAGTTGATGATACAATTTCCTTGCGTAATGCCAAATTAACAGCTTCCTTCATTTTGCCGAACGAGACATCCTTAACCATGCTTGGAACATCCGAGCCTGTTAATTCCACATAGTCCACTTGAAGCCCATTAATCAGACGAACATAATCGAATTGGACGCGATCACCCGCTTCGCTAACAGGCAAATCAGCAACTTTATTTCCGTTTGCCTCATATGCAGTGATGAACGCATGCTTCCACTTCGCATTCTTCTGAATGCTTAAGGTGGTATCCGAGCCAATGGGTTGATAGATACGAATGCTGTTATCACTGCGCAGTTCAATCAAATAATGTTCTCCATGATCCAAATCGGTTCCATTATACCGTGTATAGCTTCCTGCCCTTACGCTTTGGTCCTTCGCGCTAACCTCAAATCCACCTGCGGTTAGCGTATGCTGGTCATTGATTACATAAGACTTCTCCGTATCCCAATTCGCTATTACCGCATATTGATCGTACTGTGTCTCTGTAACAGCATGACCAAGCTGCTTATAATCCTTTACTAACGCATCCCCGTACGGGGCAAGCACATACTTCTGGAACGCACCTACAAGATGAATCCATGGATTATCGGTGCCGTGGAACAGATCCCCGCTTAATTGATAGCCCATCGCCAAGTTCCACCGCAGCATATCCTTCGTATCGGTCATCGTCTCTGCAGCAAGATCGTGCTGATACAACATCACCTTATCTCTTAGGAGCATGCTAACCATCGGATAATAATCCGTATAAGAAGCGGTTTTCTTCCGATATCCGAGAAGATCCCATAGATAGTTCGTTCCCATGAAGCCTACCGTATCATTCGCTAATACATCCGTTCCATCCTCGGTGTACATATGATGTGAACTATTCGCAAAATACTTCCTGACGCCCTCAAAGTAAGCGCTGGATTCATCTGCATTCGCTAAATACCCTTCGTTATACAAAAAAGGAGCATTGCGTATCCCCCATTGATCCTCAAAAATCCCATCCATCCCTGCCTCTAGCAGCTTCTTATGCTCCTCTTCAATTCGCTGCACGACATAAGGATGATTCATATTCATCACATAACCGCTATGGCTGCCGTAATCCTCTTTGATCAAATTCCCGCTCTGCTGCTGTACGACGATATCGTTCAGATCAACGCCTGTCGGAAGTGCTTGGAGTGTCGGTGAATGTACTCCCCACCAAGAGAAATTCGTATAGGGAACAATTCGATTTCCCTTATCCTTGGCATACTGAATAAATGCTCGAAGCTCTGCCTCGCTTCCCCACTTCGGATCAGGAGGCAGAAAATCAGGGTAATTCTCATCGTGACCTCCCTTCTGAAAGCCAACTAAGTGAAGCACAGATGCGTAATCCATTTGATCTACGTAATTGCTAGCTAATGTACCCCAGTTCGCTTGACCAAGTGCTGAAATATCGAGCTTCATAAAAGGCAGCTGCAAATATGATTCCTTATCCTTGCCAAGCTTATCTGCTAACGAACGATAAGCCGCAATCTGGTTCATTTCCCGATAGCTCTGAATGATATTCGGATAATCGCCACCAATTTCCATCACAATCAATGGCGTGGACCATTCTGATTTAGGTTTGATCAACGTTGTGTAATTATGGACAAAGGCTGTTTTCCCTGCGTCGTCCACTTGATTCTTGAAGCCCAAATTTTGCGAAGCTATAAGCTTATCCTTAGAATGAAGATCGTACAAAGATAAATTACCGTTCTGTGTACGCAAAGAAATCAGACTTGCGAACATGACACCAGGATACTGATCTTCAAATGAATTGTTCTCTGTGAAGAACGCTGGCTTCAGCTTTGCTCCTGGCAGCATCGGCAGTAAACCATCGACTACCTGATCGGAGGAAGCTTTCAGCTCATAAGGAAAACGGAATGATTGGATCGTATTCTCCGAATCATTGACTACTTTAGCGCGCATCCCTATACGGTTATCCTGTCCGAATGTAACGGTCACATCTACCTTAAGCTCGCCTGCGTAATGCAACAACAGTTCTCCTGCGCCAGCATTCCACTCGTAGGAGAAATGGGCCATTTTCTTGCTATTCACCGATTGATCCCCATTCATAAAAGCCCACCAAAGCACATTGTCTCGATTGCCGACGCTTAACTTATCGTTAAATTGCTTATCCTGCACATAGGCAATTCCACCGTTATCTGCCCGAAAGGCTATTTCATACTTGGAATTGCTGATGACAAAGAGCCCATTCGTTTCTTGATAGCTAACCTTTGATCCTGCAAATAGATGATAGATCAAGGCACTTACAATACCGAGGATTAATAATGCTCCTAAAGAAACCAATATCCACTTATTGCGAACCACTTCAGTCAATCGCATTCACCTCTACTTTGGCCATAATTAGGCGTCATAAAGAATCCAGCTCTAAGCTAGAGCTGGATCGTTACCACAATTAGTTTACTTTAATCTGATTGAAGAATTTCTCCTGCACAAGCTTAGCTGCTGCTTCTAGCTGCGCCTTCGGATCCGCATCTTTTTTGGAGAATACCTCCTGAACAACATTGGTCATCGTTGCATAGTAATCCTGTGTATTAAACTGTGCTTCTGGCTTACCATCCCAAAGTGTTGTAATCTTCGGATCATATTGATACACGTTATCATACTTGTTGTACAGCGCAGCAACCTTCTTACCGTATTCGGAATTGTCATTAAAGTATTGAATCACCTGCGGTACGAAGTATTTATTGTCCTTCTTGCGTTGCTGGATGTTTTCTTCCAAAGAAGCCAGACCTTTATCTGAGAAGTAGTCGAATGTAGCATACTTAAATGCAATTTCCTGTTCATCCTTGGATGCATTCGGATTCACAACGAGGAAGTCTCCACCAAGAACGCCGGTATGCTTACCGCCCTTCTCCATTGCAGGCATCGGATACACAAGCACATCAGCAGGCTTCATTCCACCCTGGTTCAGCGCTTGATCCACAGGACCATCCGGACCTGCAATAACCATAGCCGTTCTACCTTGCGCGAACGCGCCTACTGCATCGCCCCAACCTAATGCCCAATCCTGAGGAATCGCATTTGCTTCCCACTTCAAGCGATTGTAGAACGTCAACGCCTTCACACCCGCATCCGAATTGAAGGTTGCCAGTACCTTACCACCGTCAATTTTTTGAATATCTCCACCTGCTTCAAACAAGAAGTTCGTCCAGTTCCAGCCTGATTCATTCCCTTTACCCATCGGCGCAATTCCTGAAATTCCTTTGCCTGGGTCAGCTACACCCTTAGCTGTATTCAGCATATCTTCCCATGTCCAGTCATAATCGGGAACAGGCACTTGCTTGTCATCAAGCATTTTCTTATTCACAACAGTTCCAGTTACATAGCCTTGTTGTGCGATGCCGTATACTTTGCCATTAATTTTGAATTGATCCTGCAAGATCGGATTCATTTGATCCTTGAATTCATAGCTGTTGAATAAATCCGTAATATCAGCTGCCCAGCCTCTTTCAGCCAGGAACTTGCCCTCAGTTGCATAAGTATTGAACAAGGTAGGCGCTTCATTGGCACCCATTTTGATTCCGATCTCGTTCGGGTTGTATTGCCATTCACTTTTCACGATTTTGACATTCGGATATTTTTCGTTGAAGCGCTTGATCTTGTCATCTTCCAGCGCACGCCTCTCAACCAGATCCGGTGTTGGGTAGTAAATACTGATCGTAACGTTCTTCTTCGTAATATCATCTGTATTCTCTGCAGGAGGCGTTGCTGTTGCAGGTGCCGGAGTGCTAGGAGTAGTCGTTGCAGCAGGAGCCTTACTTGCAGCTTCTTCTTTGTTCGAACATGCTGCAAATAGTCCAATGAAGACGATAAGACATAGCAGAATGACGGATAACTTTCTCATGGATATTTTCCCCTTTTCAACAAAAATTTGGTTACACGCTCATCATAATGGAGACGCTTTCGGAGTTCGATGTGTAAATCTATTCCCTTCATGTGCAGGTCTACGATTTCAACATTAAGCAGCCTATCCTTTTACACCACCAAGCTGTATTCCGCGCATGATAAACTTTTGGAATACGAAGAAAACAACAATTGGCGGGATCATTACCATCGATAGAATAGCAAACTTGATATTCGTATCCAGCCTGCGAACATTAATGATGTAGTTATAAACCGCTGTTGAAAGCGGAATTTTGTTGTCACCGTGCATAACAAGAGATGGCCAGAACCATTCGTTCCAAGAGGTCGAGAACACAAAAATCGCCAAAGTCGAGAAGATTGGAACTGATAGCGGCAATGCAATTCGGTAGAAGCTTTTCCACTCAGATGCACCATCCATCCTGGCTGCTTCGAACAAATCCTGACTTAAGTTATCAAAGAAGCTTTTGAGCAACAGCAAGTAGAACGCATTGGCTCCCGCTGACAGCCAGAATGCTTGGAACGTATTGAGTAATCCTAAATCCTTCAGGTTAATAAAGTTCGGAATGATGTAGGTCGTAGGTGGAATGAACAGTGTGACTAGGAAAAATACATAAATTCCTCTTTTAAACGGTACATTCAATCTTGATAAGCTAAATGATGATAAACCAAGCACAACAACCGTCACAAGCATATTCCCTGCAAAAATGAACAGCGTATTGCGCAGAAATAATGGCAGCTTCACATAATTCCAGCCTTTATCATAATTCTGCCATTGCATAGATTCGGGCAATAAATGCGGAGGGAATGAATTCACCTCTACGTTCGTCTTCAAACCGTTAAAGAAGGTAACCGCAATCGGATATAGCATCGACAGTGCCATGAGCGTAATGACTAGCACCATCACGCCATAGATGATGCGATTCATAGGCTTCTGCAAATCGTATCGAGATAAGATTCCGCGTTCTTTGTGCATCTTAGTTCTCCTCCTTATTCGACAATCGATATTGAAGGAAAGCCAAACCGCCCAGAACGACGAATAGAAGGACACCAAGCGCAGATGCCGCGCCATAATCGAGTCTCGTAAAGGCATATTTCACAATGAGCAGCGCATACGTCAGCGTAGCGTTGTTCGGTCCGCCATCCAGCATCGCTCGTTGTGACTGGAACCCTTGAGAGGTTGCGATTAGCTGTAAAATGAGCATCAAAATAATCAAATTGCGAATCGATGGCAGCGTAATATATTTGATTCGATGCCATACACCCGCTCCATCGATTTCGGCAGCCTCATACCAATCTCTAGGAATACTCATGATCGCCGCTAAATAAATCAACATCGCCGATCCAAATTGCTGCCATGTTTCCATCAGCACGATCGAGAACATCGACCACTTCGTATCCGTCATGAAAGAGATCATGTTGCCGCCAAGCTGCGTAATCGTTGCATTGATCGGACCGACTGGATCGTAAATCCACCTCCATAAGCCGTAAAGCACCACAACGGGAATTACATTCGGCAAGTATGCCGCAACTCTTGCTAATCCTTGAAATCTCTTCAGCTCCGAGATCGCAATAGCAAACAGAATCGGCACCCAGAAACCCATAGCGATACATAATAGGATGTAATAGAGCGTGTTCTTGACGGAGATCCAAAGTTCCTCATCCTGCAGAATAGTTCGGTAATTATCAAATCCGACGAAGCTATCGCCTTTGACAAAATCCACATGATAAAAGCTATACACAAAGCCTTTAACAATCGGCATCCACAGGAACAAGAAGAAAATCACGACCGCTGGGAGCAGGAACATGTAGCCCCAGAAGTGTTTGCGCAATTGCACCATGAACCGCGATTTGAGCTTAACAGGCATCGGATGCGGATCGATTGGCATTGTAGATTGGTTCATCTTAGCTTCCCTCATTCCATAAAGGTCACAATTTAGTTTTGCTTCTATTGTAAAAAAGCTGAGGAAAGCTGAACATGTGCAAATCTATGACGATCATGGGCATTCTTACTTCTTAAGTTCACTCGGGCTAATCCCGTAATATTTCTTGAAAATTTTGCTAAAATGCTCTGGCGATTCATATCCAACGCGATCGGCAATTTCATATCTGCGCATATCCGTCGTCATTATCAGCTTGCGACTTTCTTCCATCCGCAGTTTGATGACATATTCCCATAAGTTGTAGCCCGTATTCTTTTTAAATAAATAACTCAAATAGTTTGGGCTCACATGATTACGCTGTGCGACCTCATTAAGCGTTAGCCCCTTCTGCATATAATTCTGATTGATGTAATCCTTCGCTTTATCCACGATCAAATTGTGCTGCTCCTGCATCTCCTCTTCTGTCGGTTCATGTGAATATAGACTCCAATTGTAATCGCCGTAATAGAACACAAAGTGATCCTGATGCTTCCGATTCCACTGCATCGCTTTGCGTGCCTGTTCGGTAAGCACACTTAAGAACTCCGAGCCCTTCAGAATTTGACTTATCCCGACAACAGCTTGCAGCCCGATCGATTGATCAATATTAAAATGAATACTTCTCCCGATGATCTCCAATTGACTCATCTTGCTGAAGCTCGTATTCTCGTATTCGCTCTCGCTCCACTCCACAATCATGCAGATCTCTTGATCCGAGGAATAGAAAACCACATGGCGGCATTCCTCCGATAGCAATTCATCGATAATATTCAGCGCGGCATATTGAAACAGCGGATAATCACTTACAGCAATGACGCGCCGCTTGGATTCGTATTTAAGTCGGCATTTAATCACGGCAAAATAAGGACCCGTAAGCGAGGCTTCTCGAAGCCTGACAGCGTGACTTTCTCGATCAGAAGCGTTTGGCGCTGCTGTGATTAGTTGATTAAGTGCTGCCGTTCTCTCAGAATCTAGTTCCTGCATATGAAAATTTTCTTGCAGCTCCGACATAAATGCGTCTGAATTCTGCACCTTCTTATCGATCTTCAGAAGAACATTGCGAACCGAATCGAGGAACTGCTCATTCTTGAATGGCTTGATCAAATAATCCTTGGCACCAAGCTGTAGCGCCATCTGCGCGTATTGAAACGTCTCGTGCGCCGAAATAATAATTGCTTGCACCCAAGGCTTGATGATTTTGGCTTGCTGAATCAATTCAATTCCATTCATGTCCCCCATTTGAATATCGGTAATAAGCAGATCAATCTCTTCAATTCGAAGATTATCAAGGGCTTCATAGGCATTATAGGCTGTATAGACATGACCGATGCTAAGACCTGAGGTTGCAAGCAAACTACCTAAACCTTTACAAATCAATGGTTCATCGTCGACGATTAAAATATTGAACAATAGAAATCCCTCTCTTCTTGATTGATTATTCAGATTTGATCACAATTGGCAAAAGAACGGTCACAACTGTTCCTCCTGCCTCACGCTTTGCATATGTAATGCCATACCTTTGCCCGAAATGCAATTGAATCCGCTGATGCACATTGCGAATGCCATATCCGACCTTCGAATCCCCTTGTTCCGCATATAAGAGCTTCGCTATTGCTTCATAATTGACTTCCTTATAACCGTTATCCTCAATCGTAAGAATAATTTCATCCTTGCCGCGGAAAGATGTAATCCGAATTTGTCCATCTTCCCCCATATGCCTGACCCCATGTATGATTGCATTCTCAATTAGCGGCTGAAGGGTAACCTTAGGAATTAGATTATTTAGCACCTCATCCGCAATCTGCCATTCCACCTCAAAATCATATTCATATCGTTTCTGCTGCAGTCTTGTATACGAGAGCGCATGCGTTAATTCATCCTCAAGCGTTATTAACTCATTGCCTCTGCTTAATCCAATTTTCATAATTTGCGATAGTTCCTTAATCATATCCGCAGTTTCGGATTGACCTTCCATTGAACTCTTCCAATAAATACTCTCCAGCGTATTGTAGAGCAAATGAGGATTGATCTGCTGGTAAAGCAGCTGCAATTGCGATTCCTTCTGCTTGATATCCATCAGATACTTATCATGAATCAAAAGATTAAGGCGCTTAGCCATCTCATTAATGGCGATCATCAGCTCGCCTACCTCATCATTACGCTGCTTCCCCGGCAATCTGGGAATCGCATTACCCGGCTCGTAGGAGCGGACAAATACCGCCATCTTCTCCAATGGATGCATAATTGAGCGCCAGAAATATAACATAATAATCAAGCCAAGAATGAAATAGACGATCGAAATGAATTGAATGACACCTTTGAGTCCGTTCTGTTTCTGCAAGATAGAATCAACTGGCACCTTATAGATCAGCTTCTGTCCTAGAAAAGCGTCATAACTCACCACATAGATTGCGCCACCTGAAACCACATGGAATGTGCCAACTGAGCTTTCTTCTCCATCAGGATTTGCAGGCAAATGGATCGTCGAGCCAATGCTCGCATTCGTCGAAGCCAGCACCTGATTATCCCAATTCGTGAAATAGATCTCACCGCTCGGCAAGGATACCGTCTGGAAGGATTCCTCGATTTTCTTCTCCATATTCGTAACGACAAGTACGCCGATCGCTTCGTTTCCTCTATAAATATTCGTAATTCCTTGAATGTAAGCAAGCGACCGTTCGTCTTGAAATGGTCCGTACTTATCGATGACCTTAAGATAACTTCTGCCCCTATTGGTTATCGCATCATCAAACCACAGCGGCTTACTCGAATCCGATAGGAAATACATCCCTCTTCGTTTGAACGAAGAAGGTTCCTTGGTTACAAATGAATAGTAATTTTGTGGATCGTAGACGAACATCGAATAATAGACCGCCTGTCTCCCATCCATCCCTAATGAATAATTCGCCAGCAGCTTATCCATCTCGGAAAATTGCTTAACACGATCGTACACCGTATCATGCTCGCCCGGAATTAGACTCTGTGTAATCGAATTTAGAATAATCGTCGTCACGATTTTCTTAATGGCATCCAAATCTCGGTTAATTAACATAACATTCTGTTTATTCAGTTCGATATAAGCATTCGTCACATGATCCTGCATAATCTGACTCGTCTGCATATTCCCGTACCAATTCAGCAGGAACATCGGACCGAACATTACGAAAAACAAAAGAATCAGCTGATGCTTTAATTTGATCTTGGTTACTGGATTATGAACGCCCGTTCTCAACCTCGCACCCCTCACAATAGAAGATAAAACCATTTTATACAAAATAAATAAGATTGCATATCATCTCCGTTGGAATGCTAACGATCTAAAAAATTCATTTTATAATTTTCTGAAAAATGTATTGACAATGATAACCAATTAATAATATTATATGAGTAAGAAAAGTTGACTGTGTAAATTTTAGACGATGTGTAATAATAGTAATACAGTTATAAAATTTTACCTTCAAACATTCCGAATGTTAAAAACACAATTTGAAAGGGGTACGATTCAATATGAATTGGTACACAATGGAAAGCATTGCAGTCCATGATCAAGCTGAGGTAACGCGCCACGCCAAGGAACAATGGAAGTTCATGCCGATCTTCAAGACAAAGCGCTCACAAGTAAGTGGGAAAGATTCTACTAAGCTAGCCGTTCAAGCTCTTCAGGAAATGCTCGAATCCGATAACGCGGAGCTCAGATTGCGTGCAGCAGACATTATTCTCAAGCACTCAAGCAAGAACAATGTTAATGCAATTGCTTAATTTAGCACTTAACTATTAAAAACATGAATTGAATGAGAGGGGTACGATAATATGGATTGGTACACAAACGAAAGCATCGCTATGATCAATCAAGCCAGAATTGAACATCATGCGAAGGAGCAATGGAAATTCAAGACTTGGCTACAAAGCAGGAAAAACTTGCTCCATTCCGATCAAGCAAGACTTAAATCCCAAGCGGTAGATGTCATCAACAAACACTCGGTTACCCGTGAATCGAAGATGACTCTTACTAGTTAAGCCTATGAACAATAACCAATTACATGCAGAGCACAAGAAGAAACGAGTTAACCGTCTTTATATGACGGATACGTTTCTTAAGGTGATACTTAAAATTTATAAGCTTAAAATTATAAATTCTATATCACGCATAAAGACCGCCCTCCCTATCTGATTAATCAGATTAAAGAGAACGGTCTTTTTATTGTGCATCTATAATAGCCAAAAAGCTGACGATTCATCATCAGCTTCCAAACTTTCTAATTCTACTCAACCAATACAATTTTGAACACAGCATCTAATTTCTCTGGGTGCCTTTTCTTAAACGGCACTTTCACATCCCGTCCAAGCTCCTTAAAGAAAGCAATCGGATCGCATTGCACATTCTCCGCAGTCACTTTAAGAATCCCTTCTTCTACAATTTTCGTATTATCTTCCGCTGGAATAAAAACATCGATTGCATAATGCTTGGATAAAGTCTTGATGTAACGGGTAAAAATTTCAAGCAGCTCGTCATTCGTATAATTACCAATTGCTACCCGACCTTTATTCGTAAAGTTCAAGTTTATTCTCATGATTCCATTGCTCCTTTGCTATATCTAGATATCGATCTCGGTGTAGTTAATGAGCAACTTCATTGAACAGTTATTCATCATTGAATCGATCACAGGAATGAATTAAAAATCAATTATGATTAGGTTTTGTTATGAAGTCATTTCTAATTCATTAGATAATCATAACATTATTCCTTTAAATTCGTCTATATCCGATAAATTCCACAAAATTTATGACACAAAAGATATACATTCTAGAGTACACAAAAAGCCCTTGCTTTTGCAAGGACTCTCTGCCTTATACATGCTAACTCATTGCAACAGAATTACTCAGCGTCATCGGCACTATCATCCATGCTATCGCCAGCTTTATTGCCTAACGACGCACCTACAACTCCGCCTACAATCGTACCTACAGGACCTAGTACTGAACCTACAGCAGCGCCAGCAGCACCGCCGCCAACTGTCCCAACCGCTTCTCCAGCATCTACGCCGGAATTATTATCCTTTTTATGTTCTGCGTTCTTAGCCATTCTTATGTCACTCCCTTATGTTGATATGAAGCTGCACTTGATGTCTGCCAGTACAGCCTCAAGCCTTATTTTGTCCTAAATATTGAATAAAGATGTGGGGGAATGTCACTAGAGGATCACTAAGCTAAATAGATCACCGCGGTTTTACGGAAGATAAACTTTGCTCAAACATATCAATGATGGCAAGAAATCGTTCAGCTTCACGAAACACATGATCAGCTAACAAGGGGTGAATAATGCTCTTGATTCGACAAGACTCAATTAAATCTTTCGCCGTCTTTTTAAAGTCACGCAACGATTTAACTGATACACGATTTTGATCCAAAAACTGATTAAGCATCGGCAATGTTTGTGATTGGGGTCGCATGGATTCTAGATCTCTTGCTTGGAATAACAATTGATCGAAATCGTTACTGAAATTGCGTGCTTGTTCAACTAACTGCCGCTCAGAAGGGTCAAGCAAATGTCCAATAAATTTGGCATGATCAGCCATGATTCGTAAGAAGAATACATTTTCATCAATGATCGCATCGGGTAGTGGCTCTAATTGTCCGCTATTAAGTTCGTTTAGACGGTTTCTAAAATAATTTGCTTCTCTACTCGTATGGTCGATAAGTAAAGGAAAATTGTTGGCACCCGGCATTTTACAACTCAATACTAAACCTAATATCTTCCTCTTAAATGCCCAAATGTGAGTAGCCGCATTCTGGACTTCTACATTAAAACGGCGAATCTGTTCAGGATCTGTTCCAACTGTGAAGGCGTGTGATTGTCTTTCAATCCCTTCAAAAGTAGAATAAAATTGATTGGCTTCATTAATTAACTGTGTATCCTCACATCTAAACCCTAATTTGAGAAAAAGCGAATGTTCTTTCATAATGCGTGACCAAAATCGAATCTCATCTAGCGACCGTGCCACGAATGCATTTGACAACAAATGTCACCCCCTATAACTTTGGTATAGGTGAAACCAATAGTACATCATATTCATTCCGATTCCTTGGTATGTGAACGAAAATCGATTACTAGTCCTTGCACATTAAGATATAAAAAGCCGACCCACGATATCGCGGATCAGCTTCTAATGAACTTAGAATTTATCGATAAACTTACTTACAACCCATTTTCCATCTTTTTGATTCATAATAAATTGTCCATATACAATATAATTCTTGCCAATTTGTCTTGGCCATTCATTATTTATATCTGAAATATATTGTTTATTTGGTTTCTCATAGATCATCGCTTCAATGATAAAACTGTTCTCTTCACCTTTACCTAGAGGCTTTAGACTCAATAATATTTGATTATCTTTGAGCAATTTGGTATCAACTTGAGACAAGATTTCTTTTTCACCATTTGTTGTGTAATTTAGAATTGGAAGCGCAGGTTTAACTTCATCCAATATAGCGCCTGTTTCATCAACATATTGAAGAATCATGTTACGCATACCAATTTCCCTGTCCTTATAAGCTGCTTCTGATGGCGCCGTGGTGTCTTTATCCACCGCTTTTGCATCTGTATATTGCAGATAATGAAATATTCCTGAGCAAAGAAGCAATAACAATAAAATTGAGTAAATAACTTTATGTTTCATGCAGAGAGGACCTCCTAATATTTGGATAAATTAATATCTTATGTATAATTTACATGAAAATAGATTCTACGTATTATTATATTACTAGAAATAATCGGAATAGACTCCCTCGAGTAATTACATTTTGGCGAATATTACCATTTTGAGTTTGAGAGTTCAAATTTAAGGGAAAATGAAAAGAATGGCAACATATGCTAGCAGTGTATTAATCCCTAATGTTTCAAAAATAGCGGACTTTCAGGTATCTATTTCACTGCAAAAAGCAATCCAGATGAAAATAACGGACTTTCAGGTACCTATTTGACACTTTTGCCCTCAAATCACCCACTCCCCCTAAATTAAGCACTTCAAAATCCGCTATTGGTGGGAAAGCAAGGGAATTCGAGTAAATAGATACTTGAGAATCCGTTATTTTGAAATCTGACCCCAAACAATGATAAGTATAAGGGAGGTCATTAATGAAATTTTCAATTTTAGGCTTGTTTGCTTCCGTCGGATGCATTATTTTATGTGTTGTTTTTTTGTATTGGAATCCATACTCAAGTACACCACCAAATAGTGGAACGATTAAAGTCATTTATATAATGTTGATTCTCCCAGCTTTAGTTGGCATTGTAGCTTCATTTTTGAAAAATCGAATTTTAATGTGTATTGTGTTTGTCTGGTCTCTTCCTTATGGACTTTATCTAGCTGTGGCGTCAACGAGTATTTGGAACCTATTTGGTATAGTTCTTATTGCTTATATCGTTTCTGCGGTGCAGATGAAGAAGACTGTGGATACTTGATTGATTGCCGTATCGTTCATAAGTTTGGATGAGACTAGATAAATAAATAAAAAAAGCCTTAACCCTGCTTCATAAGAAGGGTTAAAGCTTTGTGAGTCGACGGCGAAAAGACTAGATTTCTCGTTTCTCATACATAAAGGGTTCTTCACACGAATAAATCTCATGGAGAAATCCCTTATACGGAATATCGTCTTCCAAGCATTTTATGCGATACGACAAATCCTCATCACACTCCGGCTCTTCGCCATTGTTTCGCATTACCTCGAATGCATCTACAATATTTTCCATGAGGCTTACCTGAATAAATAAGGACAACTTGTCCAACATCGAATCTTCGATCTTAGTCTCGGATCTGTATCCTGCAAGGACTGTTTCAAAATAATCATCCATAAACTTTTTGCGTTTACCGGCGTCTGGTTCAAATTGTACCCAGCCCACTCCGGTTATCCAGAGACCTGCCAAGTCAAACATATACCAACCGAAACATGAGTTATCAAAATCATATACGGTTATTTGCCCAGTATCATAATCTATTGAATAATTCCCATCGTTGTAATCAAAATGGATCATACCATATGTCTCCGTGTTCCTATCCAATCCTTGTAAGGTATTAAGGAGCTCTACCATCTTCTCCTTCACTAAGGATAAGGAATCGGGTATCAGTTTATCGATATATTCGGCATTGTATTTGTCGAAAAAACTATGTCGGCGATGGACGGGCGTATACCCTTTCGATATTTGATGCAGTTTCCCCAGGGTCTTCCCACAATTGTAAAAATATTCGGTAATCGGAACGCCTTTCCGGTACCGATAATTATTTTCTACAAGCATTTTTCCCTTCGCCTTTTCAAACAGGCAGATATAGAAGGTGTGGTTATTGTGGATGATCTCTTCCAGCAGATTTCCCTTCCGGGAGCTGATTACATTGGAGACACTGCCTCCATGCTCAAATAGATACTGAATATATTCCACTTCGCCTAGGAAATCTTCCCGGTTCCTATCAGGTAAGAAAGCGACTCTGATTATTTGGGCATCAGCGCCCTTTTTCTCACAGGTATATACGACATTCCGCCCTCCATCATGTGCCGGAATCAGCTGAATTTCATAGCCTTCTAATCCGAACAACTCTGATACTACTGTAAGTAAATAGGTATCTCCGATTGAAACAACTTGGTTATAATTTATAACTATCTCTCCTTTTCGCACAAAACATTTATTTTATTATATATACAAAAGAACGTATCACAAAAGCGGCACGCGTAATGAACTTTTTTGATCATTTTAAGTAGCAACAAAATTCCGTAAACGCACTGGATAACTCTGGCTCCCTGGAAAACACTTCTCGATATAAAAGTTAAAATCAGCTATCATATATACTATAGCGCATTCAAATAATGACCAATTAAGGTAACAAAAGGAGATTCAATGAACAACCCGATACATATTCTTGTTGCTGAGGACGACAGCGAAATTAGCCGGTTGTTGTGCAACGTAATTAAGAAAAGCGGCTACATTCCCCAACCCGCCTTTTCAGGAACGGAGGCGCTCCTCTATCTGAATCAGCGGCAATGGAGCATGCTACTGCTCGATCTGATGCTGCCGGGAATGACAGGAGAGGAACTGCTCCAGCGTATCAGCGGACAGAACGATATGCCAGTTATTATCATTTCGGCCAAGGGTGAGCCTCAAACCAAGGTGTCTGCACTGCGCGGGGGGGCGGACGATTTCATTACGAAACCGTTCGACATCGAGGAAGTATCCGCTCGGATCGATTCCCAACTACGTTTATATGCACGGATTGCACAACCGGTCTTGCCCAACGTGCTGCAGCATAAGGGGCTTGTGTTAGATCGCGATACAATGTCGGTTAAAGCAGATGGGGTGGAGCTGGCGCTCACAGCTCGAGAGTATGAGATTCTCGCGTTGCTTATGTCATCCCCGAAAAAGGTTTTCACGAAATCCAATTTATACGAAAATGTTTGGCATGAGCCATTCTACGGAGATGACAACACGGTCAACGTCCATATGAGTAATTTACGCAGCAAGCTGGCCAAGGGCGCTCTCGGAAGTGAATTTATCGAGACGGTATGGGGGATGGGCTATCGGCTTAAGCCTTAAGATATTCTTAATATTTGGCTTTAGATCTCCTTAAGTTTTCATTTCTATACTTGGTCCATCACGTAAAGGAGGCCAAGAAACAATGCACGAGTATGTATTGCAAACAAATCAACTATCCAAAAAGTTCAAAAGCCATACAGCGCTGAACAAAGTCAGTTTATCGATCCGCAAAGGCTCCATCTACGGCTTTATTGGACAAAATGGAGCCGGAAAATCAACCTTGATCCGTATTGTGACCGGACTTGCTTATCCGACTGAGGGAACGATCGAGCTATTTGGTGCCAGTGAAGAGAAGGAGTTGATCCAGGCTCGAAAGCGGATCGGCTCCATTATTGAGAGCCCCGCCTTATTCCCCCATATGACCGCTAGCGAAAATTTGGAAGCGAACCGGCTTCTACGCGGCATCCCGGGTAAAAATTGCATTCCCAGAATGCTGGAACAGGTCGGACTGAAGGAGGTTGGCAAAAAGAAAGCGAAAAATTTCTCCCTTGGGATGAAGCAACGGCTAGGTCTTGCGATCGCCTTGCTGGGCAATCCGGAATTTCTAATTCTAGATGAACCGACTAATGGGCTGGATCCAATAGGTGTTATCGAAATGCGTGAACTGCTCAAACGTTTAAACCGCGAACTAGGCATTACGATACTAATCTCAAGTCATATTCTAAGTGAATTGCATTTGATGGCAACTCATTATGGAATTATTCATCATGGCCAATTGCTGGAACAACTTACTGCCAAGGAAATGAACGAGAAATGTCAGCAGTATGTTTTTATCAAAGTGGATAATCCAGACAAGGCAACAGCCATCATTCAGAACGAGTTAGGAACTTCCGATTTCGAAGTAATGCAGGATGGAGCCATCAAGTTATATAGCCATATTGAGCAGCCAAGCAAAGTATCGTCGGCGCTATTCTCCGCGGGTCTTGCGGTCGAGAAGTTTATGCCCATGGGCGAAGACTTGGAGAGTTATTTCACGAAGCGGATCGGGGGTAATTCGTATGTATAATCTGATCAAAGTCGAGTTTTTCAAACTGCGCAAGAACAGGACGTTTTGGACGTTGCTAATCGCATTTTCCGTCCTTTCAATTGCGTACCCTCTGATGTATTATTTTGACAATCAGTCTAGTGGAAAACCCCAGATCACTGGAGCCCAATTTCTGTTTACCTTTATTTCAAGCAATGCCTACGTTATCAAAATCGGTGTAGCAGTTCTTGCTGGATTTTTCATATCCAACGAATATTCGACAGGTGTTATGAAGACGATCGCATCATCGGGCAACACCAGAGGGCGGCTGTTCACGGCAAAACTGATCGTATTCGCAGTTGGAGCAATGGTCATCTCCCTAGTCTTTCCGATTGTGAGCACAATAGAAGTCACGCTGCTTTCAGGCTTCGGTCATCTGCCAGAGGGTAGCACCATGCTTTTTATACCACGAACGCTCGGGCTGACGCTATTGTACACTGCTGGCTACGCGGCCATCGGGGCGCTGATCGCTATGATCTTTACTGACAGCGGCAAAACAATCAGTTTCTCGGTGATTTTCTTCCTTGTGATCGATTTGGTTTTAGCTAGTGTAGGTTCAAAGATCACTTTATTTGATACTTTATATGACTATTCGATCTTCAAACTGATGGGAGATATCGGCAAGCCTAGTATTGACGCTGGTGATTTGCCAGCACTACTGATCGTGCCGCTGTTGACGTTTGCTATATCCGGGATGCTCGGCATTCTTGTATACCGAAGAAAGGAAATTAAATAACAGATGAAGGGAGCAGGAGAGTCTTGCTTATTCTAGTAGTCATATCGATTACAGCAGCAGTTCTCCTGCTTGTACGCTTATTGATGCTACGACGGGAGTTAGGACGGATAACAGAACAATTGCTCCGTTATAATGAACAGTTAACCGGTAAAAAGATCGATGTCGCACTATTCGATCATAGGCTCGAAGCGCTTGCGGAACAAATTAATCTTCAATCCAATCTTATTGTCGAAGCGAAAGCCCATCGAAAACGAATAGAAAATGAACTTCGGCAGGCGATGGCTAACATATCCCATGATATCCGTACTCCATTAACCTCCATCTTCGGCTATATTCAACTGTTAGAGTCGGAATCCATTACGCCTGAGGAGAAGCTCGAATATGTCACCATCGTTAAAAATCGGACGAGGCGGCTGCAAGCGCTGCTGAACGATTTTTTCGAGCTGTCCGTGATTGAATCATTGGATTATCACCTTAAAACCGAAAAGCTAGAGATGACCTACCTACTCTCCAACATTCTAGTCGGATATTACGATTCGTTCAACGAACGCAACATCACGCCAAACATTCGACTGCCAAAGGAAAATGTATTCGTATACGCTGACGAATCTGCTGTACGGAGAGTCATTGAGAATTTGCTTGTCAATACGATCAAGCATGCCACCGGGCAAGTGGAAATCCGTTTTGAAAGGCAACGAGAAACAGTCGATTTGATAATTGTAAACGAAGCGAAGGAACTTGCTGGAAGCGACATTAGTCTTTTGTTTGACCGATTCTACACCGCAGACCGTACCCGCTCCACTCAAGGTTCGGGACTTGGCCTATCCATCGCCAAAAGTCTAATGAACAAAATGGGTGGCACGTTGACAGCCGAGCAGAGCGGGGAGAAACTAACGATGACCTGCCGTTGGAAACTGTAGAATGTCATCGAAAAAAATAGGCGTTTATTAAAAAAAATTCTTGCTCATTGAATCCTATCCTGCTATTATGAAGAAGCATTAAATTTGGAAAGCTAATATTCAAACTATTTTAGGATCTTTCCAAGCAGATAATCTTTGACCACTTCCTTTAAGGAAGTCAAGGCCATACGGACAGCCGGGTCAAATGCCGACTGGCAACTTTTAGTTGCCCTATTGATTGAGTTAAAAGCTCAAATTTTATAAGTTGGTTACTTTACAACCAGTGCATATGCACACAACTTGTGAAACGGTCAATAAGAGTGGTAAAAGTAATTATTTGCTATATAGACTCTGATCCTATGATACATTTGAATATTAAGAGACCTCCCATAAAACTAATAGTTTTATGGCTGACTGACGAGCACGCAAGTTGTTTGTCTAGTCATGCATATTAGAATTATCTTAATTTAAATGATATCAAAGCAAGTGTGATGCGCATAATGCGTGTTCCGCTTGCTTTTTTTGTTGCCGTTTTTGCATTGAACAAAAATTTATTTAGATTAGGAGATCAAAAAATGGGAAAAGCACTTATCATTGGCGCCGGAGGCGTAGCATCAGTAGCAATTCATAAATGCGTTCAAAACAGCGAGGTTTTCGAAGAAATCTGTATCGCTAGCCGTACAAAATCCAAATGTGATGATCTGAAGGCAAAATTGGATGGCGGAAAAACTAAAATTACGACCGCACAGGTCGATGCAGACAACGTAGATGAGCTGATCGCTCTGATTAACGAAGTGAAGCCGGATATCGTCATGAACCTGGCGCTGCCTTATCAGGATTTGACGATCATGGATGCTTGCCTAGCAACTAAAACTCACTACATGGATACAGCAAACTATGAGCCAGAAGATACGGCAAAATTCGAATATAAATGGCAATGGGAATACCGTGAGCGCTTTGAAAAAGCTGGGATTACAGCTCTATTGGGCAGCGGATTCGACCCAGGTGTAACCGGTGTGTTCTCCGCTTATGCACTGAAACACTATTTTGATGAAATTGAATATATCGATATTTTGGATTGCAATGGTGGGGATCACGGCTATCCATTTGCAACCAACTTCAACCCGGAAATCAACATCCGTGAAGTGTCTGCTAACGGACGCTACTGGGAAAACGGACAATGGATCGAAACAAAACCGATGGAAATTAAACGCGAATATAACTTTGCTGAAGTCGGTCAGAAGGATATGTATCTGCTCTATCATGAAGAGCTCGAATCACTGGCGCAGAACATGCCTGGGCTTAAACGCATCCGTTTCTTCATGACTTTCGGCCAAAGCTATCTCATGCACTTAAAAGCGCTTGAAAACGTAGGAATGACTTCCATCGAACCGATTGAATACGAAGGAAAACAAATCATTCCACTTCAATTCCTTAAAGCCGTACTCCCGGACCCTGCTTCCCTAGGACCTCGTACAGTGGGCAAGACGAACATCGGTTGTATTTTCAAAGGTAAAAAAGATGGTCAAGATAAGACATATTATGTCTACAATATTTGCGACCACCAAGAATGCTATAAAGAAGTGGGCTCCCAGGCTATCTCCTATACGACTGGCGTTCCTGCCATGATCGGCGCTGCGATGATCTTGACTGGCAAATGGAATAAACCAGGCGTATTCAATATCGAAGAGTTCAATCCAGATCCATTCATGGAAGAGTTAAACAAATGGGGACTTCCATGGGTAGAAGACTTTAATCCGGTGCTTGTTGACGCATTGCCTGAAGAAGCTAAAACGCCGGAGCTCGTTCGCTAATATGCGGTTCGAGGAGTTACCGACACCTTGTTTCGTAGTTGATGAAGCGCTAATTGAAAAAAACCTGATCATTTTGAACGGTATCATGCAGCGTACGGGAGCCAAGATTGTGCTAGCGCAAAAAGCTTTTTCTATGACCGCTATGTATCCCCTCATTGGAAAATACTTAAGCGGAACGACCGCGAGCGGTTTATACGAAGCTAGGCTGGGTCACGAGGAAATGGGCAAAGAAAATCACGTCTTTGCCCCTGCCTATCGTGAAGATGAAATCGACGAAATTATATCCATTTGCGACCATATTATCTTCAATTCTTTCTCCCAGCTGGAAAAGTATAAAACGAAAGCTCTAGCAGCCGGCAGAAAAATAGGAATTCGCATCAATCCGGAATGCTCGACGCAAGAAGGACATGAAATATACGATCCTTGTGCGCCAGGGTCAAGATTCGGAGTGAGGCAGGTGGAGTTTCAGCCGGAGCTGCTTGAAGGCGTTTCGGGATTGCATTTCCATACCCTTTGCCAACAAAACTCGGACGATTTGGAAACCACGCTGAACGCGGTAGAAGAAAAGTTCGGGCCATGGTTACCGCAAATGGAATGGATCAATTTTGGCGGCGGTCACCATATCACAAGAGACGACTATGATATCCCTCGACTCGAAGCTTGCATTCGGCGAATGCAGACTAAATACGGCTTGGAAGTCTACCTTGAACCCGGAGAAGCCATTGCGCTCAATGCGGGCTATATGGTTACCTCCGTACTGGATTTCCATAAGAACGGCATCGAGATTGCTATCGTAGATACATCGGCTACATGTCATATGCCGGATGTTCTGGAAATGCCCTACCGTCCACCGCTCTTCGGTTCTGGTGAAGCTGGCGAGAAGCCATACACCTATCGACTTGGCGGTCCGACCTGCCTTACGGGCGATGTAATCGGAGACTACTCTTTCGATCAACCCTTAAAGAGCGGTGATCGATTAGTATTTGGCGATATGGCGATCTACTCCATGGTCAAAACCAACACTTTCAACGGCATGCCACTGCCGGCTATCGCTGTGCAGGAGAAAGACGGCAATTGCCGCGTCGTTCAAGAGTTTGGCTATCAGGATTTTAAGATGAGACTAGCTTAATAAATAACCAAAGCCTTAACCCTGCTTCACAAGAAGGGTTAAGGCTTTTTGATCTAACGTTATCTATCCCTGGAATCAGCTGGACTATCGACAGCGAAAAGACTAGATTTTTCGTTCCTCATACTCAAAGGGTTCTTTACAAGAGTAAATCTCATGGAAAAATCCCTGATATGGAATATCGTCTTCCAAGCATTTGATGAGATACGACAGTACCTCGTCACACTCCAACTCCTCACCATTATCACGCATATCCTTGAATAGCTCTACAATATTTTCCATTATATTTATGTTGATAAACAAGGGCAGCATATTCAGCATCGAATCTTCGAGCTTAGTCTCGGATCTATATCCCTCAAGGACTATTTCAAAATAATCCTCCATAAACTTTTTACGTTTACCGGCGTCTGGTTCAAATTGTATCCAGCCCACTCCATTTCCCCAGATACTGGCTAAGTCAAACATATACCAACCGAAACATGAATTATCGAAATCGTATACGGTTATTTGCCCAGTTTCAAAATCTATTGAATAATTCCCGTCGTTGTAATCGAAATGAATCATCCCGAAAGACTCACAGTTCTTGTCCAATCCTTCCAAGGTTTTAAGGAGCTCTACCAGCTTTTCCTTAAGCAAGGATAAGGTGTCGGGTATCATATTATCGATATATTCGGCATTGAATTTGTCAAAAAAACTATGTCGGCGATGGACTGGCGTATACCCTTTCGATATTTGATGCAGTTTCCCCAGGGTCTTCCCGCAATTGTAAAAATATTCGGTAATCGGAACTCCTTCTCGGTACCGATAATTATTTTCTACAAGCATTTTTCCCTTCGCCTTTCCAAACAGGCAGGCAAAAAAGGTGTGGTTATTGTGGGTGATCTCTTCCAGCAGATTTCCCTTCCGGGAGCTGACTACATCCGAGACACTACCTCCGTGCTCGAACAAATACCTGATATACTCCACTTCTCCAAGAAAATCTTCCCGACTCCTGTCAGGCAAGAAAGCGATTCTGAGTATTTTGGCGCTCTCACCTTCTTTTTCACAGGTATAAACGACATTCCGCCCTCCCTCATGTGGAGGAATCAACTGGATTTCATAGCCTTCTAATCCGAACAACTCTGATACGACTGTAAGTAAATAGGTATCTCCGATTGAAACAACTTCGTTATAATTTATAACTATCTCTCCTTTTCGTACAAACATCTATTTTTTATTACTATACAAAAAGAACATACCACAATAGCGGCACGCTCAATGGACTTTTTTGATCATTTTAGCAGTGTAACTGACCTTATTGAAAGTGACCGCAACAAAATAGTTCTTTGAGGTATATATCTGATGTTTACAAAATTCCACCTTTTAATAAAATAAATCAGCTACCTAACATCGATAGAAACTATCAATACTAGATAACTGACTTATCTTAGAAAGTTACTCTAAGTTCTTTCGGTATTTATAAATCCGTAAAAGTTGTTGGTTTCTTTTTGAAGCCTTTCGTCGTAATGAAAGCATAGATAAAACCTATTGCAAGCCAGATAAAGCCTATCTTCAATGTCATCGGTGATAAATTAATAAATAAGTAGAAGCAAATACCAAATCCTAATCCTGGAATTAATAAGTATCGAATTATTTTCATTTCTTTTTTACGGAAGAAGTAATATACGATCACTGACAAGTTGACAAACATAAATCCTGTCAGGCCCCCAAAGTTCATTAATTCTGCTACGAAATTTATTGATAAAAACAGCGCTCCTAAAACACTAATCACACACATCAATAAAATATTGTATACCGGTGTTTGATATTTTGGATGTAAATGTGTGAAGAACTTTTTCGAAAGTACCTCATCACGCCCCATACTAAACATTAAACGAGATGCACTTGCTTGTCCTGTTAAACCAGCTGTCACTGTCGATACAATAATCGCAACCGTATAAAGAGTTGCAAGAACTGCACCACCTGCTTTTTCCGCTATATCAAATAAAGCCGTATCCGCTGAGCTAAAGTTTGTAACATCAGGCCATACGAGCTGAGCTACATAAGCTTGCCCAATAAAAATAAGTCCTCCGATTAAACAAGCTAAAATAGCTGCCTTCCAAATATCATCTTTCGGATTGACTGCCTCTTCTGAAAGAGTTGTAATCGAATCGAACCCTAAAAACGAGAAGCAGGCCATTGCTGAACCAGAAATAATTGCAGACATAACGAATTTTTCATCATTGAAGAACGGCACAACAGTAAAGAGCGACGTACCACTTTCCCCACCGACAATTGTCTTCACACAAAAAACCACAAAAATAACGACTACAATTCCCATAAACATAACAAGGATTTGATTTGTTTTTGCTGCGATGCCAATACCTAGAATATTGACAGTAGTTATAATACCTGCAATTAATAACACCCATACCCAATACGGAACAGATGGTATTAATGCATTCGCATATGAAGCACCTACCATAAATACAATGAGTGGCACTAAGACATAATCCATAAACATTGCCCACCCTGCAAAAAAACCTAAATGCGGATTGATTGCACGCTGGGTATACGTATAAGTTGACCCTCCATTTGGAAAAACAGCAGCCATTCGACCGTAACTATATGCAGAAAACATCATTGCAACCATCGCAATCAAGTAGGCTAATGGCAACATCCCGTTTGTAGACTCTGCTGCAAAGCCGTAAATATAAGCTGGCGCAATCGGTGTCATAAAAGCAATACCATAAATGACTAAATCTTTTAATGTTAGAACACGCTTTAACTGTAGTGTATGATCATTGGTTGTTTGACTCATAGTCCACTTCTCACACATTCACTAGTTTCGTTTTTGATAGTTCTTCCGTTACTAAATCAATTACTTCATCAGTACTCATCACTTGGCAGTAAATTTGATTCATAATCATAATTTCAGCATCATGAAGCTGTTGCGTTGCAGCTGCACATGCATCTTCAACTAAAATAACTTCAAAGCCTGCGTCAGCTAAGCTTCGAACTGTTGAAGCAACACATTGATCAGTTACAACACCTGTACAAACTACTGTTTCAATGCCCATATTACGCAGTAAAAATTCATAATTCGTTCCACTTAATACGCTATCTGTCGTTTTATTTACAACAATTTCGTCATCAAGAGGCTTTAATTCATCCACCATCTCCGCTCCTGGGTCACCGATTGGCAATAAAATATTGTTCCATCCTGGACGGCGTTGTACAGGAGAACGATCTCGTCCATCTTTATGATGGCAAGCAATACGACCAAATGTTACTTCTAATTTATTCGTACGGAAAAAATCTAAAAGCTTTTTATTGTTCGGAATCGTTAAATTGTCGATACGATTAAAAAAGTATTCCCACTGATCAAACATGCCCTTTTCTCTTGCAACCTGCGCGTCTAATCCGTCGCGGCTAATAAATTGATGTTGCATGTCTACTATTAGTAATGCTGTTTTATCTGGGTTCACGTTTATTTTTTTACCGTCAGTCGGTAAAAATTGATAATATAATGTTGATGTATTTTCCATAATAATTCCTCCAGTATACCTCTAATTCCAAAATGTTTAGACAAATAAAAAAACAGAACTCTTTGTGCAAAAGAATCCTGTTTAACACAAAAATGACCTACGCATTTAAAGCTAGAAACTTAAAATGAATCGACCATTTAAAATTCCCACTGTTTGTCTAAACAGAGATAGCACAACTTCATAAACACGTATGTTTACGAAGACAGTCCTGTAACTATTCGCTACAGACCCAGTATATGATGGCGAGAACTCACCACATACTTCGGCGACACTTCCTTCTACCTAACTTCTTCATCTTCTCGGACTCCATTAGGTACTGTTAACTGTCGCGCCTCTACCTCACTATCGGAAAAGTGAGGTTTATTTAATTGTTTGAGATGATTATATCATTGCATTTTTTCTATATCAACTTAATATTTACTATATTAAATATATTCCCAATATCTGCAGATAAATAGTTTTAAGATAACAAAGAAAAGCCTTTGATTATCAAAGACCTTTCTTTGTACTTATTTTATTAAGATACCACCAAACGGAATAACTTCTCTTAGAACCCGTTTTATAAATCCGTCACCTTCAATGTCCTGTTCAAGCTGGCTGTCGGACTTGCCTGTCTGAACTAACGCATAGCCTCGGCCCGTGATTTCCCAATGATAATTCATATGTTGACTCGCCAAAGTATTCCCATACACACGAGGTGTCAGAGTTGCATTCTCTGGATAGGCTACGAGACAGCCTACATCTATGTACGTCGGTAAATCAGGATGAAGTTCAATCCGATGAAGAGGCCCATGTGACAGGATGCCAAGCTGTCCATCATGGCTGGAAAATTTCATTTTCACCAATTCACGCGTAATAATGGCATTCTTAAACCTCTGCACTTTGCGTTCGACACGCATTCCTTCCGTATAGAACAATACATGCTTCCATTCGAATAACAAATCACTATCATCGTAAATCGGAATTGTCTGCATCGAATATCCGGCAGGCAAGCCAATCATAAATTGAGAAGGTCCACTAATATGAGATTGAATTAGTTTTCTTTTACGGTACATGCCCGTAATATCCATCAGTCGATCTTCTCGCTGATTGGAATTACCCTGAAAAGAAATAATCTGTTTCGGGTGTAGAACATGTATGGATTCCCCCTCTTCTAAACGAAGGGACACGGATTGGGACAGAATCGAGGTAGACTCACTCCAAATCTCCATGAATAATCTAACTCCTTTCTTTAGGACTTCGCCGCCAGACCATTATCCTAATTACACGAGTCGCTACAAAAGAAAATAGGAGCAAACCTATAAAAGTTAATGTACCTTTGATAAACCAACTTACATGCTTCTGCTGCTGCAAATTTTCTGCCTCTAAGAGTTGAACTCGTTCACTTAACTGATCATTTTTGAAGCGGAGCTGCTCATTCTCAAGATTTAATTGCTGCATGACTTTCTCATACTGTTCCTGATTCGCTTTAAAGCTCTGTTCAATTTGATCATATTTGGACTTTAGATCACTAACATCGGAAGGCAGTTCACTTATACCAGTCATCCAATCCCATAATCCCGCATGCGCGCGAGGAAGTGGTCCAGCCAAATTTATGGTAAACAAAACAATTAGTATAGATAAGAATATCAAGATTCCTTTTCTCTGATATTTCAACAAAACAGTATCTCTCCTAAATTTATTTTAGTAATCAAATTATATACGAGATTTTGTCGAATTCCTATCGAACCAATCAAAAAAATAAAAAAGCCCTTGCTCTACTGCAAGGACTTTCTTTGTTATGCGGTCGGCGGGATTTGAACCCGCACGTCTATTGGACACTTAAAATCATCTACACCGAATGATTGATTACATCCTGCTTCACAGATTGTTTGCATACTACCAACTCACAAAAAAGAGCCGCATCGCGACTCTGCCCCATTGTTATATTCCTAGTAATTGTTTCTTTTTATTATTAAATTCTTCTTGCGTGATAATACCTTCATCAAGTAATTTTTTGAATTTTTTTCTTTGCAGAAACATTCAAATAAGGATTCTGTTGAAATATCTTCAAAAATAAATTTATTCGATCAAACGTAATCGTAACACCGTTTAGCGTTGCCAGCTGCAATAACACGGTCCCACAATCTTATCTTGAATTCTTCCAATTCAGTGCTTCTATCCAGGTTAGTTTTTCCGTTCATGCCACATTATCGTTAGTTGCAATAGATTCCCCAGCTGTTAGAACTCTTTCATCCATCATTTTTTTGAAATGCTTTGCCATTTCCATGTGATGAGCTTTCAATTGTTCATGATAATGATACATCTTCATGTGCCAATCATGCATTTGCCTCCAATATAACTGATGGTCATGCGTGTACATTGGCATTGCGTAATGCGTAAACGAATTCATCCTTTTATCATGCCTCCTGGTTATCACAGATGTTAAAGAACTTACAACATCAGTCTACGGAGAGATACCCATTGATAACACGGCACTTACCTATTTAATAACCCAATTAAGAGAACCTGATTACCAAATATTTCGATTTGATGTTCATTTTTTCTTATTTAGAGCTTTCCGTTTTTCTGTATCCACTTTTGTTTTTTGTAGACTATGTTTATCAAGGCAATCTAATTCATTATATCCACTATTAAGCCTTTGACCCTTTAAATCAGATGGAGTAAGTTTTCTATTTTTCATGAACCTTATTGCTCCTTCACTAAATTGCTCAAGGTATTCGATCTTATTAAGTTAACCGCATAATATACTTTATTGAGCATTGAGTAATAAGCGGTCCTTTACTTTTACATAAGCTAAAACAAGCAAATAACCTTGTACTTTCATCCAATCATTTCATTATCTTGAACATATTATATCTTAAATTGGAGAAATGGAGGGATTTCGTATGAGTGGATTTGATAGATGTCATGAAGAAAGACGTGAAGAAAGACGTGAAGAAAGACGTGAAGAAAGACATCACGGAATATTTACTTCTACAGCTGCAATTTTAGTTCTTTTTATCCTTTTAGTTATTATCACTAAAACATTTTTGTACTAAGAGTTAAACAGAAGAAAAGATTTAATCCGACTACTTTTTTCTCCATAGAGCGTTCTTTTTGAGATTGATTGAGATAATCTCGAACAAAGATCCCTACCGGCCAAAAGGTTAGTAGGGATTACTTTTCTATACGGACAACACTATTAATATTATGAATAGGTATTAAATCGATGCCATCAACTAATCTAATTTTTATCTGATTCTTTTTCACATAAACGACCATATACACTTATATACACGCCATAACAATACTGTACACGCCAATTCCACGTACTTTCATCCAAGCAAAACAGATTCTTAGACATATGATGTTATTAGTTGACAGGAAAGGGGGCTTTCATATGGGAGAAGTTGGAGGATACGGCGGTTATGGTGGTATGTTTACTTCTACGGGAGCAATTTTAGTTCTTTTTATCCTTTTAGTTATTATTCTAAGCTCTTTTTGTTTTTAAAGAGTTTAACAGAAGTAAAGATGGAATCCGATACATTTTCTGAATGAAAAATAATCCCTACTACCAAAAGGCTAGTAGGGATTTTATATTCCCAAACGTTTGGGATTTTGAAGCAAAAAAATAAACCTAACAGACCAAAGTCCATCAGGGCTTACGGATCGTAGGCGCGTCCTTACCAACGTTGGGATTATTATACAATAATTTACAAATTTAAACAAGTCTAATGTATTTCTGTTCTGTTTTGAGCTAATGAGCAGTAATGAGGATCAACTTCAAAACCTTTAAATATCCTGCCTGACTTTATTGAAGCTTCAGCAACCGGCCCCACCAACAATACAGTTCTTAATTGTAAATCCGACTTGCTGCATCCAAAGAGACATGAGAGGGTACATACGCCAATCGGGTGGTGATAGACAGTATGTTTTTCATGGCGGGTATGGTAAACCTTTTTATCATAGTTACCCATAAAAATGATGGGGAAAATTTATCAAACGCAATGGACTCAAATATATTCGTTTTCACGATCTTAGATGTAGTTCAGCAACATTACTACTAGAAACTGGAGTATCAATGAAAGCAATTCAAAAAAGATTAGGCCATTCGAAGGAGCAAACCACCTCAGACATCTATACGCATGTAACTAAGAAGCTAAGTCGAGATACTGCTGAAAAGTTTGACAAATTTGCCCCTGCAAGTTTTCGTCCCCAATCCGTCCCCAAGCCCGAAACTGAGAGTGTATCGTCCTCGCAATAAGATCCCTGGACAAAAGAAAAAAGCCTTATATCAAGGCTTCTCTCTGTTATGCGGTCGGCGGGATTTGAACCCGCACACCCACTGGGCACTACCCCCTCAAGATAGCGTGTCTGCCGTTCCACCACGACCGCATAGTATGAAGTTGAAACTGGTGAGCCATGAAGGACTCGAACCTTCGACACCCTGATTAAAAGTCAGGTGCTCTACCAACTGAGCTAATGGCTCTCATGATGTGAGATAAAATAAGTGGTGACCCGTAGGGGATTCGAACCCCTGTTACCTCCGTGAAAGGGAGGTGTCTTAACCCCTTGACCAACGGGCCGAGCATAACTCTTTTGTTCGACGTCATTTTGGCGACAAGTGTTATTATACGGGATACTTGATTGAAATACAAGAGTTTTTTCGTATTATAGAATTTATTACATTCGTGTCATAAAATTCTAAGTAATACCTTAAGAAACGAACCGCCTATAAGGACGGTAAAACCGTTTCTTCTAGTCTAAAAACTAAAAAAGTCGCTAAGCGACTTATTAAGTGCTAAAGTATGGCGGAGAGAGAGGGATTCGAACCCTCGCACCACTTACGCAGTCTAACCCCTTAGCAGAGGGTCCCCTTATAGCCACTTGGGTATCTCTCCAAGAAAAGCTCCCCGAACAGGACTCGAACCTGTGACAACTCGATTAACAGTCGAGTGCTCTACCAACTGAGCTATCAGGGAATAACAATAATTAATTTATCATGAATGGGACGCCGAGTCAAGTTCCACCAACTTTAATTTGCCATGACATTTGCCGCACAAGTATTTGCGAACATCCACCTTACGTTTGCGCATATATTCCATTTTGCAAGATACACACACTAAACGATATTTATACGGTAATCGACGATTGCCCCCCATTGCATCAGGCAATGATTTGCAGTAGCGAGATCCGCCTACCTGCTTCAAGAGCTGCTTAAAATCCTCATCTCGATGATTATAACCGCGCTTCATTAAATGTAGATGATAATGGCAGAGCTCATGCTTGATTATCTTTTCTGTTTCCTCTACTCCATAGAGCTCATACTGCAAGGAAGAGATTTCAATGTTATGACTCCTGGTAAAATAACGCCCGCCTGTCGAGCGAAGTCTGGAGTTAAAGGTTGCACGATGTTTAAACGGTCTGCCAAAGGATTCCGTCGAGACCCGTTCAACCCACTGCTGTAATTGTTCATCGTTCATTCCTTCGTTCCTCCATGATCCACTTATTCCTTCATCCACTTCTCACTTGAATTTGTACCCCTACTGCTACTATACTGTCAAGTAGTAGAATAACGTTAATGTAAACAATGGTATGTATAATGAAAGGGGTCATCTACCGATGTCTAAAATGAGATATGGAATATTAAAAGCACAGGATCAAATCGAGTTTGTCGAAATGCCTGCAACTCATATGTATCAATTAACTGCCTTGAATCGTAGATTACATAAAGAAATTGATAAATTAACAGCAAGTCATGTACCAGCGCTTCCACTTGTTGTTGCTGAATGCAATGATCTTGAACTTGCGCTGCCTGATTACAAAGTAATTCATGGCTTGACGTATATCAACGAGCTAGAGCAAGCTTTTGCCGTAGTTGATGAGAAAACGTACCCGCTCATTTCCCTACTTACGGAAATTCGAGCATTACAAGCTCAATTAGAGCAATGGTACGAGGAAGAATATTAATAAGAAAAGCTTCCTTACTTAGAAAAAAGTTCAGACTTGCACCCTATCCGCTTTAGGCTCATATACTTGTGAGTAATCAGGTTATCGGGTTATAACAGATAAGTCAATGACCAGATCACTTCATATAGAATGGCTGGAGGGGATGTCTATGCCACATTCACCATCGATGCCGCAAATGCCACAATGGCTCTGCAACCAGCTTATGCGGGCATATTTAACTAAGAATCGGAAGCAAATTCGGCTGCTCAACGATTCCTGGTTCTTCTACAGGACTCGGCTCTTAACCAAAGGACAACATAAAGAAACTGCATCATCGACGACTAACGACTAGTGATGAAACAAAAAGCAGATGAACCGCGCATAAGCGGGTTCATCTGCTTTATTTGTTTTATGAACGATGTGGATCCTTCATCGTGAGGGAGACGCGGCCCTTCTTGAGATCAACGCTGAGCACCCATACCTTAACGGTATCGCCGATAGAAACAACGTCCATCGGATGCTTCACGTAGGAGTTGCTTAGCTGCGAGATGTGAACGAGCCCGTCATTCTTGATGCCAATGTCGACGAACGCACCGAAATCGATTACGTTGCGGACGGTTCCATGCAGCTCCATCCCTGGCGCGAGGTCCTCGATCTGAAGCACGTCTGTGCGGAAGATCGGAGGAGACAATTCCTCGCGCGGGTCACGACCTGGACGCTGCAATGCGTCCAGAATATCCTTCAGCGTCGGAACGCCGACGCTGAGCTTGTCCGCCAGCGCAGCTGGCTCGAGCGCTGCCAGCCGTTCGCGCAGCAGCTGGGAAGCGAGCTCCTTAGGCGAAGCGCCTAACTCGCTGAGCAAGCGATCCACCACCTCGTAGGACTCGGGGTGGATCGGGGTATTATCCAGCGGGTCTGTGCCCTCGCTGATTCGCATGAAACCTACGCATTGCTCGTAGGTTTTGGCACCCAAACGCGGCACTTTCTGAAGCTGTGCGCGTTTCTTAAACTTACCGTTCTCCTCACGGTAAGCAACGATATTGCGGGCAATGGTTGCGTTAATGCCCGCTACATATGAGAGCAGCGCCGCTGATGCGGTGTTCACGTCGACACCGACGTGGTTAACCGCTGACTCGACGACTGCCGTCAAGCTTCCCTCAAGATGCTTCTGGGACACATCATGTTGATATTGCCCCACACCAATCGCCTTCGGTTCAATCTTCACCAGCTCCGCCAGCGGATCTTGCAGCCTGCGGGCAATCGAAACAGCGCTCCGCTCCGCTACGTCAAGATCAGGGAACTCCTCCTGTGCTAGCTTGGAGGCGGAGTACACGCTCGCGCCTGCCTCGCTCACGATCAAATACTGCAAGTGGCGCCGGCTCGACGCTTGCTCTTCCTTAATAAACTCCGCAACGAATTGCTCCGTTTCGCGAGAAGCGGTTCCGTTACCGATGACGATTAATTCTACGTCATACTTGTCCACTAACGTGTGAAATTTATTCTTCGCCTCGACGACTTTGTTCGCTGGCGGCGTTGGATACGTAACGGCTACTTCCAACATTTTGCCCGTCTCATCGACAACGGAGAGCTTACAGCCTGTCCGATACGCAGGGTCGACGCCAAGAACCACCTTGCCCTTCACAGGCGGCTGCAAGAGAAGATTACGCAGATTCTCCGCAAAGATCGCAATCGCATGGGTCTCGGCTTTCTCGGTTAACTCGCCGCGCACCTCACGATCAATAGAAGGCTCGATTAACCGTTTATAAGCATCTTCAATCGTTGTACGCAGCAGATCGCTCACAATCGATACGCCTTTGATCACCTGTCCGCCAATCCAATCATGTACACGGTCAGTTGGAACGACTAGCTTTACTTTAAGAACATCCTCACGCTCACCACGGTTAATGGCAAGTGTACGATGTGGCGGCAGCTTGCGAATTGGTTCTTGATACGCGTAATACATCTCATAAACGGATTCCTGCTCAGCATCCTTAGCTTCCGTCTGAACAATCCCTTGATCAAATGTAAATTTACGAATCCAGGAACGAATTTTGGCATTGTCCGCAATCGATTCCGCGATGATATCCATCGCTCCTTGAAGCGCATCTTCCGCAGTAGGGACTGACTTCTCTTCATCTATGTATTTGGCAGCTTCGCTTATAGCGTCACCGCTCTTAGGCTGTGTCATAATCCAATCTGCAAGTGGCTCAAGACCCCGCTCCTTGGCAACGGATGCACGAGTTTTACGTTTTTGCTTATAAGGGCGATATAAGTCCTCAACCTCTTGTAGCTTAGTTGATGCAAGAATGGCGCCGCGCAGCTCATCCGTCAACTTGCCTTGCTCATCAATTAATCGGATGACTTCCTGCTTGCGCTCTTCTAGGCCTCTTAAGTAACGTAGACGTTCTTCAATATCCCGAAGCTGATTCTCGTCAAGCTCACCTGTCATTTCCTTCCGATATCTCGCGATAAAAGGAATCGTGTTCCCCTCATCTAATAAGCCTACAGCAGTCTTTACCTTGCCGACAGGCAGACTAAGTTCGGCTGCGATCTGTTTAACAATTTGACCTTCTGTCTCCACTACGTAATTCCACCTTTCCTGACACAAGAAGAAACGGTTTCACCGTCCTTAAAGGCGGTGCGTTTCTTAAGGTATTCCTTAGAATTTATGACACGAATGTTATAAATTCTAGAATACCAAAAAAGAGGAACTCAAAGTCCCCCCATCATGTAATCACTTATCGTTCATACAAGGGGCAATGTTTCCTCTTTTAAAATTCAATTAATCCTAGACTGACCTGCAAAGCATCATCCACTTTGCCCATCATTTCCTCATCCAAATGAGTAATTTTGTCTGTCAGGCGTTGTTTATCAATCGTACGCACTTGTTCAAGCAAAATAACGGAGTCTCGATCAAAACCGTGGACTTCGGCATCAATTTCGACATGCGTTGGAAGCTTGGCTTTCTGAATTTGGGCAGTAATAGCCGCAACGATAACGGTTGGACTAAAACGATTACCAATATCGTTCTGGATGATCAGCACAGGTCTTACTCCACCTTGCTCAGATCCAACGACAGGTGACAAATCCGCAAAAAAAACATCGCCACGTTTAACAATCAAGATTTACACCCCGCTAACTAAGCGATCCACTGTACCGTCCGCTTCTTCCTCCGCCAAAAATGCTTCTGAAGCCATGCTTAAATTAATTTTGGCCATTTCCAAATAGCCTCTTTGCATGGATTCGCGTATGGAGCGTTTTTTGCGTTCGATTAGGTATAACTTCATCGCTTGACGTATAAACTCACTGCGATTCGAATTTTCTTTCTGTACGATGCCATCAACTTCTTGCAGTAAATGGTCTGGCAACGAAATCATTATTCTTTTTGTGCTATGCAAATTGCTCACCATCTTGCACCCCCAGAAACAGTACAAAACAATATTACCATTTTAACATTTATCTTGCAAATTTATACAAGAACAAGTATATGTGGCGGATATACATTCTATGATATAACGAGGTATATATTATGAGTATACATTTATCCTTCCCAAAGTGCGTTAACAACTTTCACAACTTTGTGTCTTTTTACATATACTCGCGGTACACGACTGGCAATCATACATCCTACTTCGTAATTTATCGTACCTAATTTGGCAGCTAACTCCTCTGCTGTAATTCGCTCATTCCCTTGTGCGCCAAGGATGACAACCTCATCACCTACCGCAGCATTCTGAATACCGCTCACGTTAATCATGCACTGATCCATGCAAATACTTCCAACAATTGGCACTCGCTGACCCTGTACAAGCACATCTACTTGACCATTTAATCTGCGCGAATATCCGTCTGCATACCCAAGCGGAAGAGATGCGATTTGCTCGTCTCCCTTTGTTCGATACTTAAGTCCATAGCTAATTCCAGAATTAGTAGGCAATGTTTTGACCAAAGCAATCTTTGTTTTAACGCTCATGACGGGCTTAAGCTTAATTTGGTCCATCTTTACTTCTTCGGAAGGATACAATCCATACAGCGCTACCCCAATCCGTACCATATTAAAGGATAATTCAGGTGTATCAATTGCCGCTGCACTATTGCCTGCATGTATGTAAGGAATGTCAATTCCTTGATTATGCAAATTGTCGACTAACTTCGCAAAATGCTCATACTGTTCGATAACATATGATTTATCCGCATGATCCGCTGTTGCAAAATGGGTAAACAAGCCTTCCACATGAACATGAGGAAGCTTCTTTAATTCTTCTATAAAAGTGACTGCTTCTGCCTGTTCACGCAATCCGATTCGTCCCATGCCTGAGTCAATTTTGACATGAACTTTAAGCCTTTGAGTAGTAGACGGCTCTCTTGCTTGCAAGGCTGCAAGCAGTTCCTGACTAAATACATTCAACGTAATATCGTGATCGATTGCCAAATCGATTCCTTCAGGAGATGTATAGCCCAATACGAGGATCGACGCTGTGATTCCTGCTTTTCGCAAATTAAGTGCTTCATCCAAAAAAGCTACTCCTAAATAGTCGGCACCTTGCTCTAATACTTGCTCTGCAACCTGCACAGCTCCATGACCATAAGCGTTCGCTTTGACGACTGCCATCATTCGCAGTTCATTTGGCAATACTCTTCTAAACTCTGACCAATTCCATTCAAGCGCATCGAGTGAGATCTCTGCCCAAGTAGGTCGATAGAATCCCTCCACCTGCTACACCTTCTTTTCCGATTCTCATTGTCATTTCTCTTTATCCATAGTAGACATATAGC
Source organism: Paenibacillus albiflavus (assembly GCF_004344915.1). Classification (GTDB taxonomy): domain Bacteria; phylum Bacillota; class Bacilli; order Paenibacillales; family NBRC-103111; genus Paenibacillus_AM; species Paenibacillus_AM albiflavus. The sequence goes on from NZ_SKFG01000012.1 coordinate 61,135, forward strand.
AATAAGGGGAGAATCATCACATGACCCTACCCTTATATACTATGAACCTCTACCGAATACAAATGATAAACTTATGTTAATCGGATGATACGGTGCTGTCAAATGACATTTTATTTCATCATTGTTGGATTATTGCTAGACTGTGCAACCTGAATCATCTCTTCTTTTGGCAAGTCGGAGGTCGTTAAGCGATACTCTACTCCATCGCTAATCCATGAAAGTGTACGCTTCTCATCACCCGTCATTACAGCCATCGTAAATCCAAGATCAACGATATCCCCTGCAATCATACTGGAGACTGCTTGCTCGCGTGGCTTAGCTTCTAGTACAGAATAGTTGTATTTACCCGTGTAACGGATTAGCAAGGCATCATTCTCTCCATACTTCACTGTACTAATATCCTGCTGGGATACTCCGTTCGGGATGTACAGATCCACTAGATCGACCTGATCAGATTGATGATCTTGATCTTCTTGTGGCGGCGTCATCGTTTGCATCGATTGTAGATTAAAGCTTGTCATATTGCGCTGCATATCGAAGGAGTCCTTCTCGAACTTCTTGCCAAATTCGAAAGTAGTAAAATCAACCTTCACAACGACATGATTGCTTGCATCCGATACTTCAACCTTTTGCGGTTTAAGACTCTTTTGGTCCAACCAAATTTTTTGGCGCGTTAAAGTGCCTGTGCTGTAGTTTGCTGCAACTTCAAATACATAGGATTCTTTATCCGTTGTAAAATTACGCTGCGCATCCTCGGTTATGCTTTTAACGAGTGACTGGTACAAATATACTTGCTGCTGATTCTCAGGCCAATCGCTTTGGAAACGGAAGCTTTTGTTCAGATGTGGTGTTAGTACGAATACGCCATCTTCATTCCGTAATACGATCTGTGTAATGTCTTTCTCCTCATTCTTCAGCATAATCCGATAAAAATGCGGGCTCTGATACCATACTTCAACTGCATACTCCTGCGGTTGCTGTCCCGATTGCAGAATCATGCGACCGGCTCCTTGATAACTCTCCATACTAGAGACAACTTTACCAAGGTCTTTCACTACTCCTCCAGCATCCTTCTTGCCACATCCAACTAATACCACCGCAATAACAAGCACGATGGTGGTTAACCACGTCATCCGGCGCATTCCATCATCCCCTACCTTCATTAGTAATCAGCTTTGGTACATACTATGAGGGGACTTGGACATTTATGCGGACTAGTTTGACAAGCCGCGGCTTTAGCTTAAGCTAATTATTTATCTGTTCGTTTGAAAATAACATCATACATTTGATTTCCATGCAGCAAAGATCGCTTCACACGTGAGATTGTCGCCGTGCTCGCTTTGGCTTCTGCTTCAATGTCACTATAAGTATGTTGGTTATATAACATTTTCGCGACTAGATATCGTTGTGACACGGTCTTGACTTCATTTACCGTACATAAGTCGTCAAAGAAGGCATAACATTCTTCCACGCTTTTAAGCGCTAAAATACCCTCGAAAAAATCATCTAAAGATTTGCCTCGCAGCTCATTTATTAGCATATGTTACCCCCTTGCGTACTCTGAAAGCGTTTCAGTATGTAACATATTATAGCATTATTTACATTTATAATCACATAAACAATTAATAATATACAAAAATTTACAGAAAAAAGCCGGCTAGCTACCAGCTTTTTTCCTGTAGTCCACTTTCTTGTTCATGAATCCCATCAAAATATTAATAACTGGTGATGCTAAGCAAAATATAGCGAAAGGTAAATATTCCAATGTGGATACGCCTAACGTTCCTGTAATGAATACACCGCTGACACCCCAAGGGATTAGCGCATTGAACGCCGCACCTGCATTAGCCAATATTCTTGATAATTCTTTACGGGGTAAGTGAATCTCATCGTATTGGGACTTGAACGCTTCTCCCGGCAATATAATGGATAAATATTGTTCACCAAGAAGCAGGTTAATGCCCATGGAACTTAACGCTGTCATTAAGATGAGTTTTCCTTTCGTACTTACGAAAGCAGTTACCCTCGAAATTAATGTCTTGATTATTTTTAGTTCAACGAGCAATCCGCCTAGCGCGAGCGCCAACAGAATCAAGGAAACAGACCACATCATGCTCTGAATTCCACCGCGGGATAAAAGCTTGTCCACACTGTCTACTCCTGTTTGCGATACATATCCGTCCTGCATTAGATTGGATATATCAAGAAACTTCGTATGAGGTTGATAAACATAAAGAACACCGATCGTAAACGCTATACTTAACAATAAAGTTGGGATTGCAGGTATTCTCCTCCATGCACATAGAAAGAGCACCAACACTGGAATTAATGTAACTATAGAAACGGTAAAACCGCTATTGAGGGTATTCACTAGTTCATTGATTTCTTCCCCTGTGGACAGGACCTTAGAGCTTCCCGCGACCCCAAAAAATAGGAGTGAAATAATAAAGGCTGGAATGACAACCCACAGTATATAGCGGATATGATCAAACAATTCAACCTCGGCAATAGCTGAAGCCAGGTTCGTGGTATCTGATAACGGAGAGACATTGTTCCCTAGAAAGGCGCCTGAAATGATGGCTCCTGTAACGATAGCGGGAGGATAGCCCATAATCTGCCCCATACCGAAGAAAGCGATGCCTACTGTCGATATCGTCGTAAAGGAGCTGCCTACTGTGATCCCTACAACTGCACAAATGACAAAAACCGAAGGTAAAAAAAACTTCGCAGATAATATACTGAATCCATACACCATAATCGTCGGAATCGTACCAGCAGCAATCCAGACGCTTATTAATGCGCCGATAAGCATAAATATTAGAATAGGTATTAACCCCGGCGATATCCCGTTCTGGATTCCTTTATGAACCACATCCCAAGATGCTCCTTTTATCTTAGCGAAGACAATAACAATTCCCACGGAAATCAAAATGGGGATTTGAGGAGATATACCTAACCCGATGATGCAAGCACCTATAATTGCTAATAATACAACTAAAAGAAACAAGCTTTCCTTTAGTGATACTTCTTTTTTCATATTCGAAACTCCTTACAATGACCATCTATTTACAATGAAGTCATTTAAATTGGGATAATAGATTGGACATCAACAAACACGCTGCTTTTACTACTCCTATTTGGATATAAAGAAATGCGTAACAATACATAATCGTTACGCATTCTTTTTTTGTTACTCGTTCATTTCGTTATAAATATCTTCAAGTTTTTCATGGATTGCTTTTTCAATTTTGGCTGCATATTCTGCGAAAACTTCTTCATCATGCGCATATGGAGACAATGCACAAGCACGCAGTATCGTTACTTTTTCTGCTCGATCCCACTCTGCCTTGCTGAACCCTAAGCTTTGCACGAATTGCAATGGGCTGTTGCCATAGTCAGGAATTGCAAAATCTGTATGAGAAGTAATGAATTCATTGCTATAAAGGCTGCCTTTTACGTACGATGCGTGATTGAAGAATTCGTAATTTAACTTGTTCATTTGTACCAAGTCTGTATTGCCTTCTTCATTAAATACATAGTCAACCATGTTGAAGTCAGGTTTGGTCAATGGGTACAAATTGATCACTTTGCCATTTACATTGAATTTTCTATTCTTCAAGAAATTATAGAAGCGATATGCACCTTCGATACTTGCGCCCATCAACTTGCCGTATCCTGTAACGTTTAGCGGCAACACTTTATGAGCTGTCCAAACTGATGCAGCAGTTGCTCCCGCTTTGGAGCCTTCCAGAATATAAGCGCCAAGCAAAGCTGGAATGTCGGCACCTTTTTCAAATACATAAGTTGCAAAATAAGAAATCGCGTCACGCATTCTTGTGTCTCTTACAACGATAGCACCAGCAGAATAAGGGATATAGCCCATTTTGTGCGGATCAATCGTAATCGATTCGGCTTGACTCATCGCTTTGAATGAATTGTAAATATCTTCTGTAAGCCATTCGTTTTTTAATTTCATATCTGTGAAGATGCTATGCTTTTTAAATACCTCATCAATTTTGTTATATTCGATAAATTCATCATTTTCGTCCAAGAAAATAGCACGAGCGTATCCGCCATAAGCTGCATCTACATGGATATAATAGTAAATTCCTTCTTTAGCTAATTTTTCGCGGAGCTCAACAATTTTATGAATGTGATCGATTTGGCCTTCTTCGGTACTGCCGACAACGCCGACAACACCAAGAATTGGAATGTTTTGTGCAGCCAATTCACGAATTTTTGCTTCTAGCTTGCCAATACCCATGCGATAATTACTATCTACATCGATGGCCTCTACACAATCCAAGCCGATACCGATGATGTCCGCTGCTTTCAACCAAGAATAGTGCTTCGTTTGCGGTATTAACCATCTTCCTAATTTATCGAGGTTTTTGCCGCTGCGTGCAGAATGTGCTTTCACCTCATCTAGCTGGTCAGGAATTTGTTCCATGATGTTCAGAATTTCATCTGTAGACATGTTCAGCAATTCCCATTCGGATTTACCTTTTACATGCTCAGGTGCGACTTCTTGGATCGCAAGCGGAAGTGATTTCATATTTCTTGCGTACCAGAGTCCTTCCAAGTTGGCGATCGAACCGTCTGCACAAATATGCCCCCAGCTTTCGCCTTCTTTGTAACTCATCATCTTGGCAAGTTCATGTCCGACTTCTTCTTCCATCTTCGATGTACCTGGAGAGGATTCATACGCAACGTTATTGCCATTCCAGAGCATGGCAGCCGTATAAGCAATAATCGCTGGCATCAAGGTTTCCGAGTTCATATGCCCCCAGAAGCGGCCAGCCGTATGCCATGGCAACGATTCAGTACGGAGCTTGGAGGAAAGCTCATTGAACACACTGCGCATATGGTCAGCCGTATCCTGGAAGCTTTGCGAGCTTTTATCATACGGAGTAATAACCGGCAAGTCTTGCGGTTGATAATTTTGACGCCAGCCTACATGCTCATCAACAACTTTAAGCAATAATTCTTTGAAAAGATCCACGTTCTCGCCTTTGCTGCCCAGGAATAGTGCTTTAAGGTTAAGATCGGGAATTTCATAGTTCATGTTGTATTCCTCCAGTTATGATGAATTGTATGATGCAGTACCTGTAGATGAATTTATTCACCCTTTTTCCAGCTTGGTTTCTTGGCTTTATAGATAATCAAGGCGATACCTACCATCACGACAGTAGCTGCCACCTGATATATCACATATCCCGTGTATTGACTTGGTTCGAGAATAGAAGGCGGAATCAAGCTGACCACTAAAGTAATGCCTACACTGAGCAGTGACAGCAAAGAAACGAACCACATTAAACCATTCCCACGATTCCCTAGTCTAAATGGTCTTTCCATATTCGGTGCTCTGTAGCGCAAACGAATAGCTGAAATTCCGATGAATGCATAGACAATGCAATACAAAATCGTCGTTGTGATCGTGATAATTAGAAATGCGCTGTTGACATTCGGTACGACAACATACAAGACGGACACTAACGAAATCACAATCGCTTGAATCAAGACGAATGTAATCGGAATACCTTTTTCTGTTCTCTTTTGAAAAAATGGCGGTAAATTGCCCTCTTCAGCAACTTTAATCATGGATTTACTTGGTCCGAGCACCCATGCGCTCAACTGCACTAATACACCAATCATAATCATTGCCGAAATGATATTGACGAAAATCGATGGAATCCCGATATCTTCAAAGAAAATCATGTAGGGCTGCGTAATATTAGCCAGCTCAATCTTACCTCTTGGTACCGCATTGGATACCGTCAAACCAGCGATAAGGTTGAAAATAACGAGCAAAATAACCGATGCAATTACGGCAATCGGATAATTGCGTTTCGGATTTTCAATATTGTTCGCATGAACGGATGAAATCTCTACGCCCGCAAAGATAAAGATGATACCCGACAAGTAAGCCAAGCTTCCCAAATCTCCGAGATTAGGCAGCAAGTCGCTGGCTTTAAAATTGCCTAAGTAACTGTTTTGTTGAATGCCATGTTTAAACATATAAATGACACCAAAAAAAACAAGGATAACGAATGGGATATATACCCCGATAATTGCCCCCCAATTCCCGGCAATCTTAACCATGTCGAACTTAAGATTCAATAAAGTTACCATCCAGTAAGAAATCAGAATCACCACAAAAATGAAGTAATTGTTAGACGATAGGTCAGGCTTATTAATGACATATCCTAATAAGACGCCGACTGTAGAAGCAACCATAACCATCCCGAAGAACATTTGAACCCATAATAACCAAGAGGTAACAAATCCCCATTTTTCACCTAATGCATTCTTAACCCACACTTGAGGGCCACCCTCTACAGGAAAGCCTGTAGATAATTCGGCGGACATCAATGCGATAGGTAGTGCAAACAATATCGCCGCAATGAGCATATAAAAGATCTGCGTCCAACCTGTGATCGAAAGCGTTGGCACACTACGTACGGTACCGAAGAACGCCATCGTAATACCGATTAACCCAAACAGTGTTAATCTTTTGGTCATGCGTCACACATCCTTTCCTTAAGTGTTAAAACTGCAACAGTATTTCAACTGCGACTATGCTAAACGCTAAAAATATCTTGGCTTATAAGGGGTGATTTTATTCTGCTTGTCGGATGGTCTTATTATCTTAAAAAGACAAAAAAAGACGATTCCTCCGCCATTTATCATGGTTTTGGAATCGTCTTATTATGATGAGCACCAATCTGTAAATTAATTTATAACAATTTCACGAGGCTGTAGTTCTTTTTACCTTTGCGAATGATGATGAAACGTCCATCGAAGGAATTGTCAACAGTGACGTCCATATTGACATCTGTCACACGCTCGCTGTTTAAGGTGATTGCGCCATTTTGAATATCTTCGCGTGCTTGGCGCTTAGAAGGTTCAATACCTACGTCAACCAGCCAGTCCACAATATTCTTGGTTTCTTTGGAAGCTTGGAATGTAGGCATATCTTTGAATCCTTGCTCAATTTCATCAGCTGTTAATGATTTAATATCGCCACTGAACAATGCTTCTGTAATTTTCTTCGCTTGGTTCAAAGCTTCCTCGCTATGAACGAACTTGGTCATTTCTTCAGCGAGCACGCGTTGTGCTTCACGTTTATGAGGCTCAGTTTGCACTTTGACTTCTAATTGATCAATTTCGTCTTTCGACAAGAAAGTAAAGAACTTCAAGTATCTAATAACATCGCGGTCATCTTGATTTGCCCAGAACTGGTAGAACTCAAATGGAGTTGTTTTGTTCGGATCGAGCCAGATCGCGCCACCCGCTGTTTTACCGAATTTCGTACCATCTGCTTTAAGCATCAATGGAATTGTCAATCCGAAAGCTTTGGCTTCAGATCCTTCTTTTTTACGAATCAAGTCCAGACCGCTTGTAATGTTGCCCCATTGGTCAGCACCGCCGATTTGCAATTGAACATCTTCATTTACAAACAAATGGTGGAAGTCCATGGATTGAAGAATCTGGTATGAGAACTCTGTAAAGGAGATACCTGAATCAAGACGGCTAGCAACGATATCTTTGGCCAACATTGTATTGACACTAAAGTTTTTGCCGTAGTCACGTAAGAAATCCAAAATTGTTACGTTATGTGTCCAATCAAAGTTATTTACCATTCGAAGACCAGTTTCGCCTTCGTTGAGGAATAACTTTTTCATTTGTGCTGTCAATGCATCAACGTTGTTTTGAACTTGATCTAAAGTTTGCAATGTACGCTCTGTTTGACGACCGCTTGGATCACCAATCGTTCCTGTTGCTCCACCAATCAGGATAACCGGACGATGTCCTGCTAACTGGAATCGCTTCAGCATCATGAACGGAATTAGATGACCAATGTGCATGCTATCGCCGGTTGGATCCACACCACAGTACAACGAAATGGACTTCTCGCTTGTTAATTTGCGCAATCCTTCAGCATCAGTTTGTTGATTAATCGCACCGCGCCATTCTAGTTCATCAATAATGTTGTTTATCATGTGAATCAGCTCCTTGGTGTATAGTTGTATGAATAAGAGAAAACTTTTTATATTATAAAAAACAAAAAAATCGCCACTTGCCTATTATAGGCAAAGGGACGATTTATTAACCGTGTTACCACCCAGATTGCATTATTCGCGCTGCAGCCACAAATAATACCACTCTTAGCAATTATATCGGTTGCTACCCCGCTTAGCATTACCTAAGTTACTCCCGAGCGTAATTCACAAGTTTGTTTGTACCAGGTCGCATCAACCCCTGGCTTTCTGCTAAACAGTGACAAAATTGCTACTAAACTCTTTCATCGCAAAATCCAATATTAGATTACTGACAATAATAGTGAATATATATTTAGTTGTCAAACGGAAAAATATGACATTGTTATTTAATAATGTTATGCTCTTTAGAATAAAGAATTTATCTGAAGAAAGGTGGTTTCTTTGATCCCGTTGATAATAAATTGGCTTTTTGTTGCAATTGGTTGTTTTATAATCCTAAGATTTTTTAGTTATATAACTCCAACGAAAGTTTCTTGGAAAAGGGATTTATCCATTTCACTTTTTTTAGGCGCTGTTATTATCATTTTGATAAAAATACTCCAATAGCAGCATATGATTTCGTCCCCAACATTTAGAATTTTATAAATTATCGTTATAATAATGTCAGAAATCTAACTCTTCCGAAGTCTATAGTATATAGTCAACAATATTTTGGTTTACGAGGATGGAAACATGACATGGTGTTTGAGCTAAAAGTGGATAATTACGTTGTAGAAGAAATGGAAGATGCACAGCTGGTGCAGTTATCGCAATCTGGTAATCGGGAGGCTTTTGGTGAACTTGTCCGTAGACACCGTGCCAAAGTATATGGGTATGCGCAATCGATAACCCAAGAACGTTACATGGCGGAGGACATTGTTCAAGATGCACTTGTAAGAGCTTTTCTCCATTTAGGAAAGCTTGTTGAACCTAGTCGGTTCTTACCGTGGCTGCATCGTATCGTGCGCAATCAAGCGTATACGAAGCTCAAAAGTCGGGTTCAAACTTCAGAACGAGTTTTCTCAAGCTTACGCGTGGCAGAGGAAGATTCAGAAGAAGGACGATTCCAAGATCTCGATTACATTCTGCATCGGTTAACTCGCACGATGTCTGCAGATAGCGCTGGCAATCTACCAGAGGAACGAATCGTTCGCCAAGAGATTCTAGAAACGATTATCAACATGCTTAATTGCTTGAGCGAACGTGAAAGACGCATATTCGAGTCGCATTTCTTTGACCATCTATCTCCACAAGAAATTGCGAAGCTGTTTCAGCTATCATCTGCTAATGTCTATCAAATTCTATCTCGTTCTCGTAAAAAAGTGATGCAAGAGAAGGTCCGAATCGTTGTTGACCACTATATGAAAAATAGAAGGGATTTGAATTTAATGAGCAAATTAACTTTAACTACACATGAACATACAACTCGTACTTGGACGACAGCTGCTAGTGCGATTCACCACGTCCTGAAATATACGGATAAACAATATTCACTGCCTATGGTAATGGGATTAACTGGATTTGCCTTTCAAAATATAATTTTTGGTGAAGATGTAAATATTGCCGGACCTACCCTGTTTCACTTTGATAGTGTGATTAAGAGAGGTTTGCGTAATCTCGGTTATGAAGCTGTATCCGTCGAAGGCATGAAAGCAGAAGTCGGCCCAAATGCCAATCTGATCGCACCATCACTAATGACGTCTGAAGCGGCAGAAAAAAGACCGATGCATGATCTGCTGCCGAATGCACTTGATCTGATCCATCGCTCCATTAATCGTGGTTATCCAGTTGTTGCATGGGATGTATTCATACCTGAATTTGGCGTTATTTATGGGTATGACGATGAACAGCAAACGCTTTATGCTGCTGATGTCTCCAAGGAGGGCACCCTATCTTATAACCACCTAGGCAGAAGTTTGACTAGCGATTTATTTGTGGTTGCGATCGATTCGGAGCGAGCTATCGATCCCGCTGCAAGCTTACGCAGTGCTCTGGATATGATCCTAGAACATTATGCAGGCAAAGATACCTTATGCGTTCCAAACAGCGCACATGGCATCGCTGCATATGATCTGTGGATCTCCGCATTCCGTAATGGACAAATTGAGCCTAACGGTAACTCGTATTGCCTGGCTGTCGTGCATGATGCTCGCCTATACGCAACAGCATTCTTGCAAGAGCTAAGTACCACTTGGAAAGGTGATTCACCAGAGGCAGATCAGATTCGCACACTTTGTGCAGATGCGGCTGCTGTATATAAGCAAATTGCAGAGGAATTAGACAAACTGGTTACGCGTTTCCCATTCCCTGTTGGCGGAGAGCCTAATAACCCTGCTATGCTAGAGGAGAATATCAAAGAGCTTGAAAATATAAAAGCATTAGAGCAGCAAGCCGTTGCGATCCTAGAGCAGATTCGCGAACTGCTATAAGAACAGGGTTGCCCTAGTCGAATATGGCTTGGGCAGCTTCCTAAAAACCCAGTGTCCGCATTAGAATGTAAAACATGCAGTCAAATTCCACCATATTGCCAAGTTGTAACTTTTGAATGCATTCCCTACATTCAAATATTGGAAAATCAGCAAATATCACGAAAAACATGAAATTAGCCTGCACAAAGTGCAGGCTAATTTAATAATTCCCTTCATATCCGTCATTTGACTGTATGAAATACATGCTAACGATACATCATGCACGTTCGTTCTTTTTAGCCCATTCAATTGCACCACCTAGGCTAATTTTCTTCAGCTTAGGCGTGTACGCATAAATGAGTGTTATAAAAGGTGAAAGCCATAGGAATGTTGCATATGGCGTGTAATCAATGACCGATACGCCTAATGTTGCTGCAAAGAATGCACCGCTCACTCCCCATGGAACTAAAGGATTCATTAAGGTTCCACAATCCTCTAACGTACGTGATAGAGTTTTCATCGGAATGTGACGCTTGGTGAACTCATCTTTGAACATTTGACCTGGCAATAAAATCGATAGATACTGCTCGCCCGTTAACGCGTTAACAGCAATTGAGGAACTACCTGCAGCCAGCACCATATGACTTGGATTATGCAATGGCCTAATCACGCGTTCGAATAATGAACGAATGACTCCACAATGCTGCAAGAGACCACCTAGAGCAAGTGCGATAATGATCAAAGAGATTGACGAAGTCATCGACTGCAAACCGCCGCGATGAACGATAGAAGCAACGATGTCACTTGCGACCTCGCCTTTGTAGCCACTTTGCATCACTTGCAACCACATCGATACATCTGCATTTCCCTGAACAAGCCAGGTTACGAGTAAACCTGATCCTATTCCTATTATTAGTGTTGGTATAATAGGCTTTCTTCTGATTGAGCAGTACAATACCGCAGCAGGTGATAGAATGGTCAGAAGATTAATATGGAAACTATCTTGAAGCGATGCTTGCATTGTAGCAATCGACGACAACTCAATACCTTCACTTTGTGGTATGAAAAAAAAGAAGCAAGCTGTTACAATGAACGAAGGTATGGTTGTATACAGCATATTACTAATATGCGTAAAAATCGGAACCCCCGTTACCGCAGGGGCAAAATTCGTCGTATCAGACAAAGGCGACATTTTATCCCCGAAACATGCCCCAGAAATAATCGCGCCTGCAGCAATCAAAGGATTAATGCCAATAGCGAGCGCCATTCCCATTAATGCAACCCCAACGGTACTCACAGTTGTAAAAGAGCTGCCCGTCAACATCGATACAACAACTGTAATAATAAGTGTGCTTAACGCAAACTGCTGTGGGCTAATATATTCAAGACCATAGTACAAGATCGTAGGTACCGTTCCACTCATCATCCAAACGGCAATCAGCACACCGATTAACCCCAGAATAATGATCGGCATAATCGCCGACTGAATTCCTTTGAGCATTGCAGCCTGCAGCTCATCCCAGCTAAATCCAAACAAATACAATAAAGTTGCAATAATCGCTGTCCCAATCAGCAAAGGTATATGTGGCTCTGACTTTAGAATGAACATGGCGAAGAATAATAACAGAAACATTCCAATAAATAAAATAAGACTTTGGCTAAATCTAGGTTGTTTAGACATGATGTGTAGCTCCTTAATTATCTAACTATAAAATTTTCAAGTTACTTAATGACTTTTAAGCTTACACGCTTTTACGCGATTAAGTATAATAGCACAATATAATAGAGAAGCACCTATTCGTCAAACGTCAAAATGTGGAATGCACGTTACTTTAATAAATAATGCAGCTAAATAACCCATTTAAAGGCTTGTGAATGATCTTTTTCCGAATCAAATCCTCTGTAACAAATGAATACAGAAAATGATAATACCAAATAAACCATTCTTCAAATGTTGTTTCGTTAGCATATTCCGATTTCAAGTAGCAAGCATTCAGCTTAGAACGATAGTTATCCAAAATCAGAATCAATTCCTCTTTGATGAGATCCGCAATAGAATTTAAGGATTCAAATTCTTTTGTACTTAGAACAGGAATGCTAACCTTGCCATTTGCAACCAAATTTAGCTTTTCAAATCCGCTGACCCAAGTTGGTTCAAGCTCCATTTTGCCTTCTGCAACATGAAGGATATGCTGCAAGAGTATCCCCTTATAATCTGCCTTGTCAGATAGGGCACCAAATAACTCGAACGCTTTCTCCTTAGTTAAGGTTACTAGATTAAGCCCACCATAGCGATCATTTCCGTACATACAATATCCAACATCACTCCATTTTTCATAGTGATTACCATATATTCCGTAAGCCTCAAGAGGATCATTAGCATCCTTCTCCATGATTGCCAAGTAATATTGTTTTCCATTCCGATCAGGACGATCCTTTTGCAAAAAATCACTTTCCACATGATCAATCTGAATGCAATCCAACAATACATCACTCAAGATAAACAAGGAGATATCTTCAAATGCGAAAGATTGGAACGCATCAATTCGATAAGTTTGCTCTCTAATGAAAGTTAAGTTCTTCTCAATTAAGGCCGCAATTTCTCCTCCTAATTCCGTGCACTGTCGATATAGGTCTTCACCATTTTCCTGCAAAATAACAGGGAATGTAGGTAGATAGCCCTGCTCTACTTTCTTGATTAATCCTTCCTGCAGCAAAAGCTCATAATACTCCTTCAGCTTTGATTGTGAAATAACCAAGGTATCTTTAATATCACTCTCTGTTCTCCTAGCATGCAGCATCACACAGAGCATATCCAGATTATTCTGACCAAGATTCACACTTGGAGAGTTATTGCCCCTTGATATCATTTTGACTTCATAAACATTAGCCATTACAACATACCACCCGTTATGTAAATTTTCAGAAAATAACAAAAACCAAAAACACCCTCCCAATCTACTGATTAAGAGGGTGAATTCTATTATAACGGAATTAATTTAATTTCTGCAAAAGCTCATAAGTAAGCTCCGCTGTTGATGTCAGCGTTGTGTCGCCTTCAACACCAATACCGATCGAATAGATGCCAGCGCTTCGTAGTGCCTCAATGCCTGCTTCTGCATCCTCTACGCCAATTGCTTCATCGGCTGCAACACCGAGTCCTTCAATCGCCTTCAAGAAAATATCTGGGCTAGGCTTGCCGTTCACGATCTCACTTACATCTACGATATAATCAAAATCTTGCAAAATGCCTAACCGAGCCAGAATGGCTGGCGCATTCTTAGATGCTGAGCCAATCGCCATACGGATGCCATGTGCTTTCAATTCCTTCAAGAAGGACTCGATCCCTGGCAGCAAATCCGCTGCTGTCACTAGCTGAATTAAATCTTTGTATTCCTCATTCTTCTCATTCGCCAGTCGCTCAATTTCTGCAGGCTCATAAGATTCAAGCTGATTGCCGTGCGCCAGAATTCGCTTCAAGGAATCGATTCTGGACACACCTTTTAACTGCTCGTTGAATTCAATATCGATTTCGATGCCAAGCTTATCCGCCATATTCTTCCATGCTTGATAATGGTACTTGGCTGTATCTGTAATTACACCATCCAGATCAAAAACAACTGCTTTAATATTGTTTAACATGTATAAACTACCGCCTCATAAGGTCTTAACACTAGTCCTTTTGGTTGTTCAGCAGAATCAGCATAATTGCTCATTAATTTACTCCAACCACAAGCCTCAAGCTGTGCAGGCAATGGGAACTGAGCCGTATTTCCATAGAAATTCGCTACAACTAGCAGTTTCTTGCCCTCATACGAGCGTGTATAAGCAAAAATCTCTGGGTGATCCGCTAAGATAAGTTCAAACTTACCATGTACAATAATCGGCATTTGTTTGCGCAGCTTAATCATTGCCTGATAGTAATAGAAAATCGAATTTGAATCTGCCAACGCCTGCTTCACGTTAATATCCGCATATCTTGGGTTTACTTTGAGCCAAGGTGTTCCTGTTGTAAAGCCACCGTGCTCGCTAGCATCCCACTGCATTGGCGTTCTCGCATTATCACGGCCCTTATAATGAATAGCCTTCATGAATTCTTCATGTGTAAGCGTATGGTTCTCTTGTACAAGCTCCTTATATGCGTTGCGAATCTCTATATCATCATATTCGCTAAGCTCATAAGCACAGTTGACCATGCCGATCTCTTCGCCCTGGTAAATATACGGAGTTCCTTTCATAAAATGAAGGACTGTTCCAAGCATCTTGGCGCTTAGCTCGCGATACTCGCCGTCATTTCCCCAGCGGGAAACAATTCTCGGCTGGTCATGATTGTTCCAGTACAAGCTGTTCCAGCCGCCATCTTCAAGCTCTGTTTGCCACTTAGCTAAGTTCGCTTTAAGCTCTACCAGATTCAGATCACGAAGCGCCCATTTGCCATTAGGCGTGCCTTGCTGCGTATCAAGATCCATATGCTCAAAAGTAAAAATCATATTCAACTCTTTGCGCTCAGGATCTGTAAATAACAAGGCTTCTTGTGGTGAGGAGCCAGGCGCTTCACCTACGGTCATGCAATCATACTTCGCCAATACTTCACGGTTCATATCCTGCAAGAATTCATGCAAACGCGGGCCATTCGTATGGTATTTGCCTATAATATACTTCTGGTCTGGTATCGGCTCGTAATCAAGGTAATTCTGATACTTGGAGATGGAACTAATCACGTCCAGTCTCCATCCATCGACACCTTTATCCATCCAGAACGTCATCAGATCCCATACTTCTTGACGTAATTGCTCATTCTCCCAGTTCAGATCCGGCTGTCTTTTGGAGAAATAATGCAAGAAATATTGCTTAGTCTCTTCATCATACTGCCATGCAGAGCCGCTGAAGTATGAGCCCCAGTTATTCGGTTCTGAACCATCTTCCTTACCGTCGCGCCAAATATAATAGTCACGATAAGGATTATCCTTATCCTTACGGCTCTCAACGAACCATTGATGCTCATCTGAGGTATGGTTCACAACAAGGTCCATTACAATCCGAATGCCACGCTTATGCGCTTCATCAATGAACTTGTACATATCCTCATTCGTTCCGAATTGATCATAGATTTTCTTATAATCCCGAATATCATAACCATTATCATCCTGCGGAGAATCGAATACTGGGCTTAACCAGATCACATCGATGCCTAGCTCTTTCAGGTAATCCAGTTTCTCGATAATACCTGGGATATCTCCTAAGCCATCCCCGTTAGAATCACGAAAGCTTCTTGGGTAGATTTGATAGACGACCGAGCTTTTCCACCAATCCTTCATCACTAGTTGCCCCCATTATGTTTATTCAATTTAACGACCTTATCATTAAGCTGGACGCTTTCGCCCATCAGCTCTAACGTCAAGGCTTCGCCTTTTAACAGCTCAATACTTGTATTCGTTCCGTCTACGGTAACACGCAGCAGGCGATCGCGATAGTTAATCTTGAATGAATATTTATCCCAGCCTTTTGGCAATAGCGGATTGAAGGACAGTTTGCCTCCACCTGTTCTCATCCCGGCAAAGCCTTGAACGATGGATAGCCAGCTTCCCGTCATAGATGTGATATGAAGTCCATCTTCTGTATCATTGTTATAATTATCAAGGTCAAGTCTAGCTGTACGTTTGTACATCTCAACTGCCTTCTCTTCCATACCAATTTCAGCCGCTAGAATGGAATGGATACATGGGGACAAACTTGATTCATGAACAGTCATCGGCTCATAGAATTCAAAGTTTCTTCTTTTCTCCTCCATGCTGAATTGATCATTTAGGAAATAAATGCCTTGCAATACATCTGCCTGCTTAATGAAGCAAGAGCGCAGAATGCGATCCCATGACCATTTTTGGTTAAGCGGACGATCTTCAGGTCTTAGGTCGCTAACTGGCATCAGATCTTTATCAAGGAAAGTATCATGTTGAACGAATACTTGCAGCTCTTCATCGTATGGCAAGTACATTTGCTCTACAATTTGGCTCCATTTGTTCATCTCTTCGTCTGATACATGAAGCTGATCGAGCTTCGCTGTTGCCTTGGTTTCACGCAAATACGCAATAACCTCATTCGTATAGTTCAAGCACCACTTCGCCATTAGGTTAGTGTACCAGTTGTTATTGATGTTGTTCTCATATTCATTCGGACCCGTAACGCCATGAATCATGTATTGCTGTTTACGCTTCGAGTAATGCACTCGATCCGCCCAGAAACGTGCAACACCAACTAACACATCAATTCCATATTCGCCGAGGTAGTCCTTATCATCCGTATAATTCACATAGTTATAAATGGCATATATCATCGCTGCGTTACGATGAATTTCTTCAAACGTAATTTCCCATTCATTATGGCATTCTACGCCTGTGAAAGTAACCATTGGATACAGGGCACCCTGCAAGCCTTGCTGCTTAGCATTGTGATAAGCCCCCGCTAACTGATTATGGCGATAAAGGAGTAGATTACGTGTTACTTCTTTATCAGCAACGGATAGATACAGCGGAACTGCATAAGCTTCCGTATCCCAGTAAGTTGCACCGCCATATTTTTCACCTGTAAAACCTTTAGGTCCAATGTTCAGACGAGAATCTTCACCGTAGTAAGTGGAGAATAACTGGAATAAGTTAAAGCGAATGCCTTGCTGCGCCTCGTTATCACCAGCGATTTCAACATCTGAAATTTCCCATCTCGCATGCCATTTCGCTTCATGCGCTTGTTTTAGTTGCTCATAACCAATTTGTGCAGCTTCCTCTGCGAATGCTTGTGCCTTGGAGCGAACTTCTCCTTCTGCATAATCACGGGAAGTTGTAATAGCGATATATTTATGAATGCCTACTGTTTCACCAGCATTAGCCTGCATGCGAACGGTATTCTCAACATACATCTCACGTTCATCAGCCTTAATGTCTGCTTGCTTCATCGCTTCAACATGCATACTAGCCGCTACAGTGAATTGTGGGGTTTGGAACGGATTCGCCTTAGTCTTCGTTACAAGATAGCCATTGGAAGCGTCCACCCCACGTTCAATCTCTAGCCAGAACGTTTCTTCATAGTTCGAGTCTTCATTCTTCACGTTACCATCAAGAGAAGGAACGAATTTAACTTCTCCTGCATAATTAAGCGGGGTCGCCTTATATGAAATCGCACAAATTTCCTGCTTATCCACGCTTAAGAAACGCTCAACTTCAATTCGAGTTTCTTTGTTACCTTTTACAACAGTGAACTGTCTCTTAAGAACACCGCCGAACATATCCAGTTCTTGATAGAAATCGCGAACCTGATCAACAGCCAAGTCAATCTCCTGCTCATCCAAATATACGCGAATCCCGATATAATTAAGGGAATTAATCACTTTGCCAAAATACTCAGGATAGCCGTTCTTCCACCAGCCTACCTTTGTTTTATCTGGGAACCAGACACCTGCTATATAGCTGCCTGTATGTGAGTCTCCCGAATAGGTTTCCTCAAAATTACCTCTCATCCCCATATATCCATTACCGATAGAAGTCAAGCTTTCTGCCAGTCTCATATCGTTCTTGTGCAGCTTATGAGTCGTTAATTTAAATTGTTCAACATCGAATAATCTCATCTTCCATTCCTCCTACTTCACGGACCCTTGCGTAATACCAGCAATAATTTGCCTTTGGGCAAAGAAATAAATAACAATTATAGGAATGATGGCAAGCGTTAGACCTGCAAGCGCCAAGTGCCATTGCTTCGTGTATTCCCCAAAGAAATAGAACATCTTAAGTGGAATTGTCTGCATGCCTTCCTGATTGATAACGAGTGATGGCAAGAGATAGTCATTCCATATCCAAATAATGTTAAGAATTCCCACTGTAACCGTGATCGGTTTAAGCATCGGGAAAACGATGCGCCAGAACGTCTGGAATGTGTTGCAGCCGTCAATTGTCGCAGCTTCATCCAATGTTACTGGAATACCCTTAAGTGAACCATGGAACAAGAAAATCGATAAGCTTGATCCAAAGCCCAGATACATAATCATGAGACCTACACGATTGAGCATTCCGGCTCCACCGAATAATTCAATAAGTGGAATCATGACGGATTGGAATGGAATCAGCATAGCCGCAGCAAAGATCAAGAAGATCACGCCACTCAATTTCGTTCTTGTTCTGGATAGTGCGTATGCACCCATCGATGCAAAGATAATGATTACCGCAACACTAATGACGGAGATCATTAAAGAGTTGAAGAATGTACTTGCAAAATCCAGCTGCTGCGCAGCCTTCGTATAGTTCGCAAACGTAATTTCACTAGGTAAGCCAAGTGTATCGCTGAATATTTCCTTCTTGGTTTTAAGGGAGTTAACAAGCATTAAATAGAAGGGAGAGATCCAGATAATACCGAGTAAAATTCCCAATATTTCAAGAAATAGATTCTTTCTTCTTCTTAGCATTACATCTCCACCTCACGCTTCTTGTTGAAATAAACCTGAGTTAAGGCGATGGCAGCCACAATAATGAAGAAAATAACTGCTTTAGCCTGCGCGTAGGCCATAAGATTCTCACTAAACGCAGTCTTATAAATATTCATTGCGACCATCTGCGTTGAGTTGTAAGGACCTCCGCCTGTAAGAGACAAGTTCTGATCGTACAATTTGAACGAGTTTGATAAGGTAAGGAATAAGCTGACTGTGAATGCCGGTGCAACAAGTGGAAATACAATGTGACGGAATCTTTGCCATGCACTCGCGCCATCAATTTCTGCTGCTTCAACCATATCCTGAGGAACATTCTCCAAGTAAGCCACATAGATAACCATGATATAACCAGACATTTGCCAACTCATCAGAATGACAAGTCCCCAGAAGCTTGTTGTCGGAGTCGATAACCAAGCTTGCAGTGCTTCAATTCCAAATAAGGAACCAATCGCGGCGAATGCTTTGATGAAAATAAATTGCCAGATAAAACCGAGAATCAAACCACCAATTAGGTTTGGCATGAAGAATACTGTTCTAAGTAAGTTTTTGGATTTGATCTTAGAAGTTACAACTAACGCTAAACCAAGACCGATTACATTGATAAAGATAATTGCTACGACTGAGAATTTAGTAGTAAACCAAAGTGAATTAAGGAATACGTCATCCTTAAACAGTTTGGTGTAATTTTCGAATCCAATAATAGTTGCTGAACCTATACCGCCAATACCGTTCCAATCTGTGAAAGAGTAATAAATACCATATATCAATGGCAGACATACGACGAAAAATAAAGCAATGAGTGTAGGAGCTAGAAACAGCCAGAATGACAGGCTATTCTTGTTGCTTTTCATGAAATACCCTCCTCTTGAAGTAAGGAAACTGCGAGTTAGATGCATAACATCTCTTTATAAATAAAGTGGCTGCTAGAGCCACCTTATTTACAAAGAAGTTATACCTGAATGTAACTACTTATTGTCTAGCTGCTTTCCAAGTATCCTTAGCATTTTTAACTAATTGATCCCAAGGAAGCTTACCACTGATGTACTGTTGAATATCAGCACCTAGCTTGTCCATACCCCATGCACTTGGATAGCCCATGAATACCCAGCTTGATGTTTTACCCTCTTGAGCGAATCTGTACACTTCTCTGGAGATTGGATCTGCGATTTTTGCAGTGTCATAGCCATCATATGCTGGTACGAATTTGAAATCTTCCAATACAGCACGCTTACCTTCGTCAGAAGTGTATAGCCAGTCTAAGAAGTCTTTACTTGCTTTCTTAGTTGCGTCATCTTTGCTTTCGTTAACTGCCCAGTACATTGGAATACCTACTGGAACTACATCTTCTTTAACGCCTTGAACCGGAATTGGCAATAGACCTACATTATTGTCTGCAAAATCTTTGTCAATATCCGCAATTGCGTTATATACCCAGTTACCTTGTTGTGTAATCGCTACTTTGCCTTGGGAGAATAGCTCTTCCACTTGTCTTGAATAGTCAAGGCTTACAGTTGGTTGAACAGAGTATTTTTGTTGTAAGTCGATCATTTTCTTCAATTGATCTTGGTATTTGAACTCAATTTCTTTGGCTTGATATACTTTGTTGATATCGTTATCGAATTCAGCTGCAAAGAATGGGTTTGATAAATGCAAGCCTGTAATCCAAGTTTCTTTAGCTGCAAAAGCAAATGGTGCTTCGATGCCTATATCTTTTTTCTTCGCATCTAAAGTTTCAACTGCTTTAACTAAAGCATCATAGGATGTGATTGTAGCTGGATCGATACCTGCTTTTTTGAACACTTCTTTGTTATATAGCAATCCGTAGCCTTCTTGGGAGAATGGCAAGCCATAAGTTTTATTATCAACAGTTACACCTGTTAATGAACCAGATAGTGCTTTCTTAGCTGCTTCTGTATCTGAAAGATCTGCTAGCTTATTCTTCCAGTCTGCAACGTCTTGAGGTCCACCTACGTTAAAGATAGCTGGCTCTGCACCTGAAGCAAATTTAGCTTTGAGGGAAGCGCCATAATCGTCACCGCCGCCAACTGTGCTAATATTAATTTTTACGTTTGGATTAGCTTTTTCGTACGCTTTAGCTACTGCTTCAAACTGATCTTTAAACTCAACTTTAAACTGGTAAATGTCAATTACAGTTTGTCCACCTGGTGCTGGTGATGCAGTATTCTCAGTTCCTGTTTTGGAACCACAACCTGCCAAAGATCCAAGTACTAATGCACTTGCTGTTGCAATAATTACCCCTTTTTTCATGCTCATTGCTTGTAATGCCTCCTCTTTGATGACACAAATATTTATAAACACTGCCTAAGCAGTATTCATCGATATTAAGATGTTGCAGATTCACGCTTGATCAATTCATGCTCTACGATGACTTTGTGCTCGACCTTCTTATTATTCATAAGATCAATCAGCATCTGGCAAGAGCGCGTTCCAATTTCCTCTGAAAATATTTCGATACTGCTAATACATAGACTTGCGTTGAAAAAGTACGAACTGTGATTAAATCCAGCAATTCTTACATCCCTAGGAATCTGAATGCCTAGCTGCGTCAACTGCTCAATCACTAAGCTGCCAACCTGATCATCCATTACAATAATGGCATCCGGTTGATCGCCGGAATTATAAATATCTTTCAATTCGACTAAAGACTCGTTGTACGAGATATCTGTAATCACAAATCGCTCACTATTCTCTAACAAATTGTGATCATTAAGCGCTTTCTTATAGCCGTTTAAACGGTTAACAGTAACGACAGATTTAAGGGTTCCACCGATAAACCCAATTTTATTCTTACCTAGTGAGATCAAATAATTCGTCAAATCGTACGAAGCTTGAAAATTATCATTATCCACACTATAAATCTCATGCTCGTCGTTATAGCTACCGATTAGCACAAACGGAAACTTAGCTTCTACTAATGCTTTAATCCCCAAGTCCTTGACCTGAGATCTCATAAGAATAATGCCATCTACCTTCTTGCCATTTATAAAGCGGCGAATAACATCAACTTCAGAAACTTTATTCGTAGAAATGAGAATGTCGTAACCGTTTTCACTAGCTACAGTACAGATCCCTCGAAGTGATTCCTGAAAAAAGGATGACGCATAGAACGCTTCAGCATCTTGTATTGGCATTACAATCCCAATCGTCTTAGTCGACTTATTGGCGAGACTCCTTGCTACTTCATTCGGATGATATCCAAGCTCTTCAATAATTGCGTAGACTTGATCTTTCGTCTTCTGGCTTATTCTTGGATGGTCGGATAGCACTCTGGATACCGTAGACTTGGAAACGCCTGCAAGTTCAGCAATAGTTGAAAGAGTCGTGTTTTTCGAAGTTTCCATTGACCCTCCTGGCTTTGCACAAATTCAATCTGTGCAACCGATTGCGCAATTTATCTTTAACCGGCTCACAACGATTTCGATACGTTGTGCAACCGGTTGAATTAACATTATCACTAATTTATTCTTCTGTCAAACGGATATCAACTAAAATTAGGATTACTACCTATTTTTCACATATAATTCCTGCTTCTTGAATAAATTATACGCCCATCGATCATTCTAATAAGGAATACACGCAATCAATCTAATTGGAGGCGAATGAGATGGATCAAGATCAACAAGATCAAATCGTAGCTGTTCGTAAAAACGGGGATGGCGATATCGTAGAAATGAAGCTTAGTTCAGGCCAAGTGGTTGATTATAAACAAGCACAGCAGCTTGCCAAAGCAGGCTCAATTGCGAATGTCAATGTATTTCGTGGACGTGATGGAGACGAGCATATTCGCAGCAATGCGGATGGCGATCCAAGCAATAACTTGGATAATTTACCTTCTTTTTAAAATTAGTAAAGGGAGCACCTCTTCAGGTACTCCCTTCTTCATTTATGATAACCATGCGCCAAGTTTATCCATTGCAGCTTCAGCGTCACGATAACCTAGCTCATATAAGTTTTCTAATTTATCTACTTTCTTCTCCATCCGCCCTACCTGCAAATCTTGAGTTGGGCGAATAATGATCACACTGCCTTCCCTCTCCATCTCCGCAAGGCGATCTAACGTTTCATTATATAACCCAGCACGTTCTTCCATGGCACGAACAAGTCCTGGATACTCGCTATAAAAATGCTTAGCCAACCAGCCAAGACGAGAAGGCTTCTTGCGATAGTTCGCAGGCTGTGTCAATACGACAATATGACGTGTATTCCCATCCTTAATAGACTGATCGACAGGAATTGGTGCTGAAATACCGCCATCAAACAAAGTTCTTCCGCCATGATGAATTGGGGGAGCTACAAATGGCAAGCTGCTTGAAGCGCGAACTAATTTAAGCGTCTGCTCAGCCAAATCAATGTCCCGATAGAATACAGCTTCACCTGTATGCGCATCCGTCGTGCCAATAATAAGTTCCTGCGAAGAGTTATAGAATGTGTCAAAATCAAACGGTATAAGGCTAGTTGGAACTTGATCAAAAATAAAATTCATTCCAAATAGGCTTTTTTCCTTCCATAGATTTCGCATACTTAAATATCGTTTATCGTGAACAAGTCCAATCGTAACTTTCTTATTCCGACCAGGTTGTCCCGAAATATAAGAGGTGGCATTGCATGCTCCTGCAGACACACCAACGAGGTATGGGAACTTAATCCCATGCTCCAGCCAATACTCAAGCACGCCTCCCGTGTAAACACCACGCATACCACCGCCTTCTAGTACGACTCCAGTTTCATTCAAAAGATATCCTCCTCTTCCGAGTTCATATTTATCCCCTACAGGATACCGTACCCTAAATAGAATTATTTTTCAAATATTAAGTTAGACCGTATCGATTTGATCGCTTTACTCGTATATACTGTGAGTGAATACCGACCCACTTAAGGTTAATGAAGGAGGCTTACAGCATGTCTCTCTATGCTTCGGATCAAGACAAATTCAAGAATTCTTTACAACAAGCATTTAAAAGCAGTATTGAACCCTTACAAACCGCACTACAGTGGTATTGTCGTTCAGTGACTGGTTCACACTTTGATGCAGAGGATCTTAAGCAGGAAACATTGCTTAAAGCTTATGCTATGTTTGTGCGCAATCCGTACAAGCAAGAAATAAGCAAAGCCTATTTATTTCGGATTGCATCCAATGCTTGGATTGACAAATGTCGCAAAGACAAACTGTTAATTGACTCATCGCATGATCCAATCGAAGTCTCTAACGAGCAGAATACAGATGCGCTGGAATTGCTGTTCGCTATGGAGACATTAATCAGCCATCTTCCACCGCGTCAGCGAGTGATTCTGCTGCTCATCGACAGCTTGCGTTATACAGCGACTGAAGTTGCTGAGCTGCTTTATACTTCTGAAGGAGCTGTGAAAGCAGCTTTGAATCGAGCGAGAACTAAGCTACAGCAAGTTAATGAAACAGCAGAGCTAAGCGAACCAGTTGAATTGCACGCTCCCAAAATAGTGGATGATAAAATCATCTACGCCTACCTTGCGGCATTTCAGGCGAATGATCCGCAGGCACTCATCATGCTGCTTAACGACGGAGCAGCACTTGATCTTGTTCCTGCCGTATCCGCTCGTACTCATCATTCACCAAGTGATGAACATCAAACAACGCACATCTATATGAACTACCATCATGAATTATATCTTCACAGCCACTGGGCGGCCTAATTCACTCAAAGGCTTGATTAACCTACTAGTGGAGGGATATGGCATGAGTACATTTATACCGTATGTCATTGAACAAACGAATCGCGGCGAAAGATCGTATGATATTTACTCCCGCTTGCTTAAAGATCGTATCATATTCTTGGGTGCTGCAATTGATGATCAAATTGCCAATTCAATTGTAGCTCAATTACTGTTTCTTACTGCCGAAGATCCAGAGAAGGATATCTCACTCTATATCAACAGTCCTGGTGGATCTATTTCGGCAGGTCTCGCCATTTATGATACTATGCAGTTTATCAAACCACAGGTATCTACTATTTGTACAGGTGCTGCATTCTCTATGGCATCGTTTCTGCTTTTGGCTGGTGCTGAAGGCAAACGCTATGCGCTGCCGAATAGTGAAATTATGATTCATCAGCCAAGTGGTGGTGCACAAGGACAAGCGACTGATATTGCGATTTCAGCCAAACGCATTTTGAAGACACGTGAAACCATCAATCGACTTATGAATGAGCATACTGGTATGTCAATCGAACAAATTGATCGGGATATTGAACGAGATAATTTTATGTCTGCTCAAGAAGCCTTACAATACGGGATCATCGACCGTATCATAACGACAGCGCCTGAGCTTTAATTTATTTTCAATAGGCTAGCCCTTTTAGCATGCTGAAGGGGTTAGCTTTTTTATTTCAATTTATTATCAGTAAATTCCCAAAAATGATGTTGATTTAATTCTATTATGCCGTTAAAATAAATTTTAACGATAAAATTATATTTATTGATGCTGTTAATTATCTAACGAGGTGGTTCTATGCTAGCTTTATTACGCAATCGTTCTTATTTGAATCTTTGGCTCGCTCAAATTGTTTCACAGCTTGGAGACGGTATTACCAAGCTTCTGATCGTTTACCTTGCAACTCATTTATCCGATAACCCGATCGTGATCAGTTTTGTCATTCTCTCGCAAATTATTCCAAGTACGATTTTCGGCTCATTTGCTGGGCCATTAGTCGATCGTTTTTCGAAGAAGACAATCATGTTCAGCTCCGATATTTATCGGGCCGTTATCGTCCTACTCATGATCCCTTCGCAAAATTCACTTACCCTGCTGCTAATACTTATATTCCTTGAAGGCATCGGATCACTATTCTTCGATCCTGCTCGTTCAGCCATTGTTCCAAGAATCGTCGGTAAAGAGAATGTCACAAAGGCGATATCCATCTCACAAGCCACTGCAACCGCCATGAGAATGATCGGCCCTGCGATTGGCGGTGTTTTAATCGGATTTCATGACTTTACGGCTATTTTCTCTATCACTGTCGTAACTTACCTCATCTCTGCCGTATTCATTATATTCATCACCAATGTTCAGACAAAGAGCCAAGGATCAAATAAGCCAAAAGAATCTTATATCGAATCGTATAAAGAAGGCTTTCGCGTTCTATTCAATAATCAGGGGCTATTAGCCGTTATCTTGCTGCTGCTACCGACTATGCTTGTTGTAGGCATCATTAATACGAATATGGATGCTGTATTACTATATACTTTTAAAGTACCACCAGCGCATTTTGGCTTTCTCGAAACTTCATTTGGAATCGGTAGCTTATTCGGTGCAATCGCTGCATCCTACCTGATTTCTAAACTATTGCCGCACAAAATGATGTTGGGATCGCTTTGTGCCATTGGTGTCATATGTCTACTTATCCTTCCACTTGAATCGCTTCATGCAATGCTTGGTTTGCCTCCTATTTACGGATGGATTCTCATCTTAGGTATTGCATGCGCACTTATCAATGTCCCTCTTGGCAGTCTCTTCATTACGCTTACGCCAGACCATGCTAGAGGTAGAGGAGCTGCCATATTCGGTTCACTCGCAAATACAATGACCGTAATTGGAGTCCTGCTTGGCGGAACATTAGCCTCCACAATCGGCATCGTCTATTCATTAGCGATTGGTGGAGCACTTCTAGTAGTCGTCACATTGCTATTCCCTATGTTAAAATATTACCAAGCACTCAAAAATATCAATCAATATCAGGGCACTGAAACGAATAGCAGTGAAACTGCTTCATCTGCATAAACCTAACTATCACCATAATTTCGTTGCTTGAGTGCCATGAATGCCCCTAGTAAAGGATGAACACTTATGGCAAATACACCGGCAATAACAGATATCGAGATTGCAAAGCTTTTGCTTGATCCGAAACGTAATCAGATCTTATCGTTAGCCAACAATGAACCGATAACCGTCAAGCAAATGGCCGAGAAGATGAATGAGCTGCCATCAAGACTGTATTATCACGTTAAGAAACTTGAAGAGGTTGGTTTCATTGAGCTCGTTGAAACGAAGCAGCAAGGCAATCTAATCGAGAAATATTATTTAACGAATCCGCGAATGAATAGAAACTATCAATTTGATGATAAAATGCTGTCCGAAAACTCTACTTTTATGATGCAAAGGATCACATCGCTCATTAATTCGGGATTGAACGTCATTCAGCATTCATTACAAACCGAATCTGACGAATATGAAGCCGATGTTAGCATTGCCTTCAAAGCTTTAACGAGCACCAAGTGGAAACTTAGCCATGACCAAATGCTTGAAGCTCTGAAACCTCAGCAAAAACTTCCTAATGATTCTGACTCCGAGAAGCCATCCGTCATTGGCACAGAAGAGAACGGCTCAGATGCAGAAGAGAAAGATAGTTACGTGTTTGTTATCCTCAGCTATCGCCAGAAGGATGCGGAGCGCTTAAGTAGTGGACAAAAGAACGAGTAGGAGTCTTTCTATTAATATTAGGTGTTTATAATGAAGAGTAGGACTCATAATAAACAACTAAAGCCAAGTCCAGATCAATAGGACTTGGCTTAATCTCTATTACAGGCTATTCCATCCAAACTTTGTACAACGCTTGTGTTCCTTTATCCTCATAGCCTTGCTCAGCAAGCTGCTTGTATAAGGATGCTGCCAGTGCTAAGCCTGGTGTCTTAAGTCCCATTGCTTCTGCTGACTCAAGTGCAATCCCCATGTCCTTTATAAAATGCTTAATATAGAAGCCCGGCTCAAAGTTCCCTGCAATCATACGGGGCGCCAGATTGCTCAATGACCAGCTTCCAGCTGCTCCTGTTGCGATACTTTGCAATACAGTATCTGGATCAAGACCAGATGATTTCGCATAAGCAAGGGCTTCGCATACTCCAATCATGTTCGATGCGATTGCAATCTGATTACACATTTTCGTATGCTGGCCTGCACCTGCCTTACCTTGGAGAACAACATTCGTACCCATTAGCTGGAAGATAGGCAGCATGGCTTCATAATCTTCCTGATCCCCGCCTACCATTATCGATAATCTAGCTTCTCGAGCCCCGACATCTCCGCCAGATACAGGCGCATCCAGTGCATGCATTTGCCGTTCTTTCGCTTGCTTATATATGTCTGCTGCAAGCAGCGGGCTTGAAGTGGTCATATCGATAAGGTATGTACCCGCTTTCGATTGCTTCAGCAATCCTTGTTCACCCAAGTAGATCTCTTCGACATCCTTCGGATACCCAACCATGGTAATGATAACATCGCATTCAGCAGCTAATGTAGCAGGTGATTGATGCCATGCTGCACCCTGATCTATTAATTCGGTAGCCTTGCTCATGGTACGCGTATAAATATGCAGCGGATAGCCCACTTTCATGAGATGACCTGCCATACTTTTACCCATAACGCCAATGCCTATAAAACCCACTTTCGTGTGATTCGCCTGTATTCCCATCTGCTTGTTCCCCCTAATCGTTAAACACTCCTCCTTTCATTAAAACTTATATTGCTATAAAGTACAAACTCGAATTCGAAACAGTATGATTATTCATTCCAGATTCTAACCGCATTCTCCATGCTTGTCTTCGAACCCCATTTGCACTCTTCCAAACCTTCAAATTCAACAGAGAAGTAGCCTGAATATCCAGACTGCTTAATCAAACGAAGCACTTCATATAAATCGATATCGCCTTGACCAAGTACAGCGCCTCTTAAATAATTGCCACTCGCAGTAGGGAACCAGCCATCTCCTGGATTGCGATGTGCAGGACGAAGGTAGAAATCCTTCAAATGTACGATAGAGGCGTATGGTAAACTACGTTTAATCGCATCAAGCGGATTCTCATCGACGCACAAGAAATTGCCCACATCAAGCGTCGTTCGGAAATTTGGACGATTCACTTGTTCTACTAACGTAATCACCCGATTGCTTCCCTGAATATAGTAACCGTGATTCTCTATAGAAGTAACGATATCATATTGTGCCGCATAGTCAGCAATTTCCTGACACACCTCCACGAGCAATCCGAGGTCTTTTATATAATTTGTCAAAGTAGCTTCAGCTATTGGCCGAGATGCTACGTCATGACGCATCAGTTTCACACCTAGTCTACTTGCAATATCAACTTGCCTTTTGACACGATCCACTTCATCCCTTAGCTTTTGTTCATTCTCTACAATGAAGTTAGCACCAATGGCATAATTGGATACATCAATTTGTGCCTGTCTTGCTTCTTCGCGAATTCGTTCTGGAAGATCTGAATCTTGTGCGATATCAAATCCAACAGGCACGATCTCAATGTGTTTCCCGCCTTCAGCAGCAACCCATCTGATCGCATCGATAATCGTCATACTCCCCGACTTAATCTCCCTGAATAAACTATACGAACTTAAACCAATCTTCATATGGTTCTCTCCCCTTCTCCCTGATTCAATTAAACAAAAATCATAGCGAGATGGCCCTGCGACCAGCGCTAGGGAGGATTTGTCCCCCGACTCATCTTATCAGAATAATCCAAATAATACTATGATGTTGTTCATTCATTCATACAGTGTCCTTATTAATTATTTATGTTGATTGCCTATTTTTTCCTATGTTATGATCCTATTGAAAGAGGTGAAATTGGTGCTAATAATTTTTCTCCTTATTGTCATTATTTTCGGAATTATTAATATATTCTCCCCGCAAGCTGGATGGTATTTAACGATCGGATGGAAGTTTAAGGACGCTGAGCCTAGCGACGCCGCTTTATTCGTTCAACGTCTGTCCGGAATCATTGGTAGTATAATCGCCATTATTGTACTGATTTCTACGATTAGCAGCAGCATACATGAATCGAACTGGCCGGCTAAATTTAAGGAGCGCATGCAACCAGCCTTAATCGCTGAAATGCATACGCGGGACTACTCCTATTCAAACGATGAAATCGCGCGAATCGTAGAGCTCATTAAACAATCGAATATCACTCGGAATGGACCCCAAGATTATTCTTTCGGCTACAACGCAAGCTTGGAAATCAAATTCATTGACGGATCTTCCGAAACGATCTATGTTATGAGTGGCTTAGAAATTCAGCCATGGGGCGTGGATGTGAAATATAGATTTGAGAACTCGGAATTAAGCAGGCTGATCATAGCCAAAGGTTCGATAGAATAAATCCACTCATTGAAACATTATATTTAACTTGAGATCAAAGGAGATTCTGACGATGGCACTAATCACATGCAGTATTTATTCAGAAGTGTTACAGCTTACAACCACTATGACCGTCATAATACCGCAGCAATTTGCTCATCTAAATCAGTCCAAGAATAGCCGAAATGATGGTCGATATCCGACACTCTATCTGCTGCACGGAATGTCAGACGATCATTCCAATTGGGTACGTTATTCATTGATCGAGCGTTATGCGAATGAACATCAACTTGCTGTTGTTATGCCGCAGGCAGACCTTAGCTTTTATACCGATATGACTTATGGAAATAAATATTGGACGTTCATAACAGAAGAGTTACCTGTCGTTGCGCGCTCTCTCTTCCCACTGTCATCAGCGAGGGAGGATAACTTCGTAGCAGGCTTCTCTATGGGGGGATACGGCGCATTCAAATGGGCATTGCGTCACCCTGAGCAATTCGCGGCAGCTGCCAGCATCTCTGGGGCCTTAGACATTACCTCGACTACGATTCGTAATTTACTCGGGGACCGTTATCGATATATTTTCGGAGAGCATGATCCAATAGGAACAGAGGATGATCTTATCCATTTGCTTGCACAAACTAACGATAGCAATGAAGTTCAGCCACTGTTCTATCAATGTGTCGGCACCAAGGATTACCTATATGAAATGAACCAGACATTCCGACTAGCGTGCGAGCAGACAAATTTGGATTACACCTATTTAGAACATCCAGATGCAAGCCATGACTGGAACTATAGCGATGCTAGCATAAAGGAAATAATGAACTGGCTTCCGATTCGTCCATAAACAAACAAGCTGCCTTCCGATTCTTAACGTAAGGCAGCTTTCTCATTTATTTAATCGCAATATAGATATCTACTTCAACATCATTAATGTCCGCACAGCGAATACGATCATATACTTCAAAATCCCCTGTGTAAGTACGCTCATATCCTGAAGTCATGGACCATTGCCAGATCGACTGCCAAGCTTCTGCCACCACAGTAGACATAGGACCTCTTCTAGTGGTGAATACGGCATACTTGGCTGCTGGAGCTTTGATCACTTTGACACCTTCTGGCATGGATTGATCGGAATTTACTTGTACACCAACGAG
Organism: Paenibacillus albiflavus; assembly: GCF_004344915.1. Taxonomy (GTDB): domain Bacteria; phylum Bacillota; class Bacilli; order Paenibacillales; family NBRC-103111; genus Paenibacillus_AM; species Paenibacillus_AM albiflavus. The sequence continues at coordinate 92,359 of NZ_SKFG01000012.1, forward strand.
GATTGTATATTCCCCCATCGCTCCGTCCACATAGTCACAGTAGCATCCATATGTAACACCAGGCTCTGTTTGATCGGGAATTAAGGTATTTATACCTTGCTCATAATAACGAGACCATAGCTTAGGAATAACTGCTTGCTCTGTGATTTCCTGCATATTCGTCGTACGTTCTGCTATCCCAACCAGAATCATCGCATCCTTCTGCTCAATTCTCACTGGCTCTAAGCTACCTGCTGCAGCATGATTCTGTGAAGACATGAAATCTTCCATTCGTAACTCCTCCTCTATCTGAATAAGCTCATTATAGATGAAGGAACCTGACAACATATTGTCAGGTTTATTACGTACGCTCGTAGATCTTCACAATATTCATGGCAATCGCTTGAATTCTATCACGAATATGCGATGGCTGCAGCACTTCCACATCTTGCCCAAAGCTTAGAATGAAGCCGTATAACCAGTTATCCTCTGGATAATCGATCATAATCCGATAATTCCCTTCGCTATCTTGCTCTAGCTGCTCCACCCCGAACCATTCCTCCGCAATATGCCTAATCCTTTTGTGAAAACGAAGCACTAGCTGCATTCGTTCAGACGAACTGTTAGAGACCATCCACCCTTGATTCCAAGGCAGCTCTCCGATCGGAATATCTTGTCGGCTATAGGTTTCTTCTTGGATGATCAGATCCTTCATCCGCATCACCTTAAACATACGGAAATCATTTTTATCCGTACAGTGAGCATATAGATACCATTTCTGCTGCTTTAAAATCAATGTATACGGATGCACACTGCGCGACGTAATTTGCCCTTCTGCATTGGAATAAGTGAAGGTAATCGCCTGGCATCCTTCAATCGCCTGCTTAATCACATTCAACTTATCCTCTAGATGGGGATTCACCCCCCAAGAGGAGAAATCAACGATAAACTGCTGGGTCATACGTTGAAACTGATCTGTCTGCGCCGTAGGAATTATACTATTTATTTTCTCCATCAGCATGTTATTCTGATTATTCCGATATGGAGTAGAGACACTCTGAAGTGCAGTCATGATAGCTGCAAGCTCCTGATTCGTTAACAAGTTGCGATCTAATCGGTAGCCTTCAATCAGACCAATTCCCCCACCTGCCCCTTGCGAAGTCGTAATCGGAATACCCGCTTGATTAATCACCTCTATATCGCGATAAATCGTTCGCACAGATACCTCAAATAAATCAGCAAGCTCTTTGGCTTGAACCATTCTGCGATTCATGAGCAAAATAACGATGGAGAGCAGTCGATCTAACTTCATAAGCATCTCTCATTTCTCTAATTGTTCTATTCACACTTCCTTCCTCATTATACTTGAAGTTACAACTTAATGGATTGAATAGCTTCTTTGAGCACCTTCGCGGAATGATGGAATTTACTCATTTCATCATCCGTTAACCGAAGCTCCAGAATCTCACGTACACCTGTATGGTTAATAACGGATGGAACTCCGATATAGACATCCTCTAATCCATACTGTCCTGTTAATAGGGAAGACACACTCAGAATGGAATTCTCGCTGCGAACAATCGCTTTCGTTAGACGGGCAAGCCCCATTGCAATCCCATAATACGTCGCTCCTTTACGATCTATAATATGATAGGCAGCGTCTCTTACATTTGTAAAATAATAATCTAAATCCGCTTGCGTAATCCCCATATTCTCAGTGACATAATCCATCATTGGTCTTGCTCCAACATAAGTATTACTCCATATCGGCAGCTCCGTATCCCCATGTTCACCCATAATGTAAGCTTGAATACTATGAGCATCCATTTGAAAGGCGTCACTAAGCATATAACGAAGTCTTGCCGTATCCAGAATCGTACCAGAGCCTATTACCCTCTCAGGGGATACGCCAGCATATTTCCACGTCACATAAGTGAGCACATCTACAGGATTCGTTGCCACAATAAAAATACCATTAAATCCAGACTCCATAATCGAAGCTACGATCTGTTTGAAGATGCTTGAATTTTTGCCGATCAGATCAAGTCTCGTTTCTCCTGGCTTCTGATTCACTCCTGCTGTAATCACGACGATATCTGCATCTTTGCAATCCGAATAATCGCCAGCCCAAATACGCATCGGTGTTGTAAAAGGAATCCCATGGTTAAGATCCATAGCATCTCCCTCTGCTTTGCGCTCATTCTGATCAATGATGACAAGTTCACTGACAATACCTTGATTCAGTAATGCAAACGCATAGCTAGAGCCAACGAATCCAGCGCCTATTAATACAACTCTGCTTACTTTCTGTTTTAGCATTTGATTTGCAACCCCATTCCTAGCTGATCGATAAAATCGATACCATCATTTGGCTCTTATTGTGCCAGCCAGCTAACAAAAATATACCCAGAAGAAACGGTTTCACCGTCCCTGAAGGCGGGATACAAATAAAGCAACAACCAGGAAATCCTAGTTGCTGCTCCATACGTGCTATTCTTATTTCTCTTTGATCGAGATGCTGCCTGATGTCGTTCTAACCTTAATAACCTCATCCGTTTGTTTCTTTGAATCTGGGGCAGAGATGGAGCCTGAACTCGATCTTAAGTCATACATACCTCCAAAGCCTGCTGGAATAGTTAAGCTGACACTACCCGCTGACGATTCTATTTCTGCTGATTTGGTTATCAGATCTGTCAAATGGATAGATCCTGAAGTTGTTTCGACCTTAATGTTATCACTTGTTACCTGTTCGAGTCGCACACTTCCTGCACTTGCTGAAACCTGTATATTGCCTTTCAGCTTAGCGCCCTTAATACTACCTGATGTTGCCCCAAGACTAATACGCTCAGCAGATACTTGATCGACTCGAACGCTACCGGCTGTACTAGACACATCTAATTGATCAGCCAGCAATTCAAGAATGGAGACACTCCCTGATGTACTAGCTACATTAGCTTGATCTGCATATAAATTAGCAACAGATACACTTCCTGCGGTGCTTCTAATATCGGCTCTATGCGCACGAAGATTGGATAAATTCATACTTCCTGAACTTGTTTTTGTGGTAAGGGAATCAAGAATTTCTTGTTCTGACATCGTAATCACAATTTTCTGCTTGTCTGAACCTGAAAAATTAAAGAAAGCAAAATACTTCGATTTATCATGCAAATTCAAATCTAACGTTCCATTTGAAATTTTGGCTGCTTCAATTTGCGCGATTACTTCTTCCGGCGCCGATCCTGATATACGAACCGAGCCATGATCATCAGAGCTTGAAACCATCTGAACATCGATCGCCAAGCTGCTGTCTATCTTAAAGTTCTTCAATTCATTCTTAGAAAAAGTCCACTCTTTCTCATAGAAAGTTCCACTAGAATTCTGTCCAAAATTAAAATTCGTAGATACCACCCCTAATCCCCCAACTATCATGCAGATGATGCCTAGTGCTATTAATATTTTTTTCATGATGATTTGCCTCCTCTAACGACTCCCGCCATCCACTTGCAATATCCTGCTGTCATTCTAAGTAACCCTTTGAAAACAGATTTTATATTCGGTGCTAATACTAAACCTAAGCCAAACAATCCAACGGCTGCAAACCATTTCGCAGGAACAAACTCGGAATACATCATAAAATCAGCAAAGCAAAGCAATGGACTTAAGATAAAAGCAATAGAGGCAGCGCTTAATGAGAACCAAATTGCCCACATACTTATCCCAAAGGGAAAGACAATTATGGTAAGGAAACCAAATGCGATTGATAAGAACACCTTGCTAATTGCGCTTGATGAAGATTGTTTCTTATACTTCTGAGAAATGGGTTCTTGTCTGTAGTTGTAATTGTTATCACGAGAATGACTCCTATGCTGCTCATTGCGCTCTTGCAATACTTCCTGAACAATCTCATAAGGATTGCCCAGCTCGCTGCAAATTTCCTCTTCCGTCTTACCGCTCTGAATTCCAAAAGCAAAATGAGCCTCATATTCATACAACAGTTCATTTCTCTCAGCCAAAGATAAACTTCTTAACTGTTCTGCAAGAATTCTCATGTATTGTTCTTTATTCATCCTACTTCCCATCCTCTAACAAATGATTTATCCCTGTTACGAATTGCTTCCACTCCGCAACCATCAAGCTAAGATATGCGGCACCTAATTGCGTTAACCTGTAATACTTCCGAGGCGGCCCTTCATTCGATTCCTGCAAATAAGTTTCGCAGTACCCTTCCTTAACGAGCCTCCGCAAGAGCGGATACAGCGCACCCTCTGCAACTTCAATATAATTAGAAAGCTGCTGTGCAAGTTCATAGCCGTACTGATCCTTCTTCCGAATCAGGACGAGCACACAAAGCTCCAACACACCTTTTTTAAACTGAATAATTACATTCATTACGTCCTCCAATTATTGATAGCTATTATTTTATTTCATAGTACTGATCAATAATCACTACTGTAAAATCAATATAACATGCAGTACTGAATAATGCAAGGTAGTGTAGAAACTAAATTACTTGACATGTCTTGATCAACAATCATATATTATTGAGTATTGAGAATTATTATCAGTAATTAGACGATTAGACACAATGGAGGTAATTTTTTTGACAACAATCCAAAGCATTATTAAAGAAAGACGTTCTGTAAGTAAATTCAAAGATACGCCTATCTCCACAGAATTAATTATTGAGTTATTGAATGTGGCGATCTGGGCGCCTAATCATAAACTAACAGAACCATGGAGGTTCATCCTGGTCCAAGGAGAAGGCAAGAAACATATGGCTAATGCCGTGGTTGAATCCTTTACTCCTGAGAATAAAGAGAAAATCGGAGAAAAAACTTACAATAACCTTGTGAATAACGTGCCTGTCCATCTTGTTGTTGTAGTCAAAGAGGATGAGAACCCTGTTCGTAGGGAAGAAGATTATGCAGCAACCGCTAGTCTTATTCAGAACTTCCAGCTCGCTGCATGGGAGCAAGGAATCGGTATGGTATGGAAAACAAGCGGTTTTATTAAATCCGAACAGTTCCGTCATGCGCTAAGCATTGAATCTGATGAACGCGTTGTTGGCTTGCTGCAGCTCGGCTATCCGGAAATGATTCCTGACGCAAGACCTCGTGTGCCTGCTGAAGAGAAATTGACCGTATTTGAATAAAACGCCTAGATTGTAAAATTAATTTCGGCTTCATCTAATTTAGGTAAATCGCGATCCTTGAGCGATAGCATCGGATTCCTGACAGGCCAATCAATACCAATAAAGTCATCATCCCAAGCAATACCACGATCACATTCAGGCGTGTAGTATTCATCTGTTTTATAGAACACCTGCGTGTTCGGAACAAGTGTACAAAAGCCATGTGCAAAGCCTTTGGGAATGAGCAATTGTCTGCGATTAGATTCACTCAGCACAACGCCTGTCCAATGTCCGAACGTTGAAGAGCCTCTGCGAAGGTCAACAGCTACATCGAATATAGCGCCAGTTAGAACTCTTACCAGCTTAGTCTGTGCTTTGGGCTCTAGCTGATAGTGCAAACCTCTGATGATACCCGCTTCCTTCGATAAGGATTGGTTGTCCTGGATGAATGCAAGTGAAATTCCTGCAGCTTGAAACTCTCGAGAGTTATAACTTTCCATAAAGAAGCCTCTAGGGTCTTCATAGCTTGCAGGCTCAATAATCTTGACATCTCGTAATTGCTTCGTTGCGATTACATGCATACGACTAACCTCCACTCACCCGTTTTATAACACCATATGCAACGAGTAAGCGGAACAGACTAATACACGAACGACTCCGAGGAAATTCCTAACGGAGTCGTTTATTTAGTTTGGGTGTGCTCATCTTACATAAGGGTGCTTTCCGGCCGAGCTTGCAAATCAATGAACGCAAGGATAATCTTGTTAATGAGATCAAGTTCTATTCTACAAGGAGGAGCACAATGAGCATACAGATTCTCGTCGCGGACGACGATCCGCATATTCGCGAGCTTGTCAGCTTAATGTTGAAGAGAGAAGGCTACGGGGTACATGAAGCGGAGGATGGTGGCCATGCTGCAAATATACTCGAACAAGAGAATATCCATTTGGCTGTTATCGATGTCATGATGCCTGTGAAGAACGGCTGGCAACTCGTAGAAGAGATTCGAGGACATTATGATATCCCTGTCATTCTGCTTACAGCTAAGGGACAAGCCAAAGACATTGAAACTGGTTTCCTTGCCGGAACCGATGATTATATGATTAAGCCATTTGAACCCAAAGAACTGCTCTTCCGAATCAAGGCACTGCTTCGTCGTTATCGGATGGTTTCGTCTGAGGTCATTAAACTGAACAATACGACGATCAATCGCAAGAGCTATGAAGTGATCCACGGTGGCGAAATCGAGACATTGCCTCTGAAGGAATTCGAGCTTCTATCCCAGTTAGCGAGCTTCCCTGGACAAATTTTTACACGGGAACAATTAGTGGAACTCATATGGGGAGCTGATTTTAACGGGGATAACCGCACTGTAGATGTGCATATTAAACGTCTACGTGAACGCTTTGCCCGTAATACGGATGATTTTGTCATCACCACCGTTCGAGGTATCGGGTATAAACTTGAGGTACAAGAATCATGAAAACACTCTACGTTCGAATCGTCCTCATTGCGCTCTTAATCGGAATCATTAGCAGCATCTTAGGGCTGCTTGCGACGAATATCCATTATCAAATGAACTTAAAGACGTACTACGAGGAGAAATTAGTCCATATTGCCAAGGAAATCAGAACACTCTATTCAAAATCACCTGAACTTAGCATGGATGATTATTTCCCCCATATGGCCAATACGGGTTTTCAGATCTTCTTGACTGACGGTACCCATAGCCATTTTTATGGCAGAGCTTTCGGTAATACAGAGCTTGCTCCAGAACGTGTCCAGAAAGTGCTGAACGGAGAAGTGTACTACGGTGCAATTAGTAATAACAGCCGCATTACGATAGCGGGTTATTTTGAAAATAGTCTGCACAATAGTGTCGGCATTCCGATTCAAATTAGCGGAAAGCCTTATGCTCTGTTCATTAAACCTGATTTAACCCAGCAAATTGGGGAAGTGCGAAATATTATGGCACTGCTATTAACGTTTACTGCATTATTTAGTATAGTGCTCATCATTATTTTCACCCGCTATATTGTAAAGCCTATTCGTTCGCTAACCACCGCTACACAAAAAATTGTAAACGGCGAATACGAATTTCGGCTTGATGTGAATCGTAAGGACGAGATCGGTGAACTTGCCAGGCATTTTGCCCATATGTCGGAGTCACTAAAGCAGCTTGATGAGATGCGGCAAGAGTTCGTTGCCAATGTATCTCATGAGATCCAATCTCCACTAACTTCTATACAAGGCTTTGTTCATGAGATTCTGAATGAAGAGACGAACCCGAACGATAAGGAACGCTATCTTCACATTATTGATGAAGAAAGCAGACGCTTATCTTCATTAAGCAAGCAACTTCTGACTCTCGCTTCACTCGACAAGGAAAGCGGGGTTATTAAACCATCCCTCTATCGCTTGGATGAACAAATCAGACAGATTGTTATCGCGAATGAATGGTTATGGGCAGATAAAGAGATCATGATTGAACTTGATCTGGCAGAGATCAAGGTGCGCGCAGATCAACAGCTTCTGCATCTCGTATGGACGAATCTATTGGTTAACGCGATTAAATTTTCCGAACACGGCTCTTCCATTCAGATCAATATTCGAATTGAGCAGCAGATCATTGTGACGATTCAGGATCACGGAATCGGTATTCCGGAAGAGGAGCTTCCGCATATTTTTGATCGATTCTATAAAGTCGATAAAGCAAGAAACCGCTCTCGATCCGGAAGCGGCTTAGGCTTATCAATTGTTCAACAGATTATTCGCTTGCATCGTGGAACGATTGACGTGCAGAGTCAAATCGGGATCGGAACAACTTTCATTATACAGCTTCCGCATTTGTAATAGACTGTTCATACGGTGTTCATATTTCTGTTCTACTATTACCTCTATATCCGAGTGTAGACAGGAGTTGAAGCAACCCTATGTTACGTGGATTTCGCAAGTTAGCCGAATGGACTAGTAATCCCAAAGGAGCCAAAATCATTTTAGCCGCCTGGCTTGTCGTTATCATTTTATTAAGTGTAATTGCACCAGGTTCCAAGCAGTACGCACATAATAGCCAAGAAGGCAGCATACATGAGAATACGCCTTCCGCCACCGCGACTGAGCTTATGAATGAATATTATCCATCGAAGAACGGCTTAACCGCCTTGCTCGTATTTCATCGTCCTACAGGAATTACAGCGGATGATGAGCAGCAAATTAATCAATTAAGCGAGTGGCTAACTTCGGATGACAAGCCAGAGTTTGTAGCGTCCTCACTCCCTTATCATAAGCTTCCGAATGAAGTAAAGAAGAGTATTCTATCTGAGGATCAAACCTCATTGCTGATCAATATTGCGATGCAGAAAGATATCAGCTCAGACCAAAACTATCAAGCATTGAACCAAATTACGGAGCAATTCAACAAGCTAAACGCTAATGGTCTTCAATTTGAAATTACAGGTCCTGCTGGAATTACTGCGGATACAATCAATCTGTTTAAAAATGCCGATTTCGTTCTCATGTTCGCAACGGTTGGTCTCATTCTCGTTATGTTGATCGTCATCTATCGCTCACCTCTTCTCGCCATTATTCCGTTGCTTGTTGCAGGTGTTGTTTATCAAATAGTTGATCGACTACTGGGACTGGGTGCGAAGAGTGAATGGTTCGTAGTCGATAATTCAGCGACCTCGATCATGATGGTTATGCTATTCGCTGTATTGACCGATTATTGCCTATTCATCGTTTCTCGCTATCGAGAAGAGCTTCGCAAAATCGGCTCTAAGCACACGGCAATGCGTATGACGATGACTCATCTGGGAGAGCCGATTGCATTCAGCGGCGGTACCGTGTTAATCGCTATGCTTACATTGCTAGCATGTATTTTCAAGCCCTATAATCACTTTGCACCAGTATTCTCAGTCGCGATTGTCGTTATCCTGTTGGCAGGATTAACTCTGATTCCAAGCATATTCACTTTGCTAGGTCGCAAAGCATACTGGCCCTTCGTTCCTAAGCTAGATGCACAGACGGAAGCGCCACATCGTTTCTGGAGCTGTATTGGATCGATGGTAACCAAGAAGCCGATTGTTTCAGCTACTGTTCTGCTCGTGCTGCTCGTTGGTTCTGCACTTAATTTATTCTCGATGAACTACTCCTTCAATCTGATGAAATCTTTTCCCGATAACATTACATCGCGTCAGGGATTTGAGCTACTGGAGCAGCATTATCCGAAGGGAGAGCTTGCCCCTGTTAGCGTGATATTGAAATCAGATAAAGAGCTTCAATTGAATGAGGGTTTCATCAAACAATTGACTTTATTAACGAATGAGTTGAAGAGGCAGCCAGGGATCGAAGAGATTAACCCAGCGATTTCAAGCGATTGGATTGCAAACCCTGATAAGCTTCCAAAGAATTTTATCTCGGACAATAAGAAGGCAATCAAACTTCAGATCATATTGAGCGACAATCCCTATGACCAAGCAGCGCTTAATACCCTGCAATCCTTGAGGGAAAATGCGTCAAGTTCACTTGCGGCCAGCAACCTGAATGCGGTCGATTATTCGCTTCACTATGCAGGGCAAACAGCCGAACAGCTAGATGTACGCGAAATGAATACGAGAGATACCATTCTCCTATTTTCCTTAATTACCGTCTTCATTACGATTATGCTGCTCTTCCAGACAAGATCGCTGAAGCTAGCTCTATTAATGATCCTGACAATCCTGCTATCCTACGCAGCAACACTTGGTCTAGGTTGGATGATCTATCACCTGATGCTCGGCTATGATTCTATCAGTTATCGCTTGCCGCTTTATACTTTTGTATTTATGGTAGCTTTAGGTGTGGATTACAATATTATGCTAGTTTCGAGAATTAATGAAGAAGCACGCAGCTATGAGTGGAAAGAAGCGATCAAGCGCGGTGTTACCTATACAGGTGGAGTGATTTCCTCCGCAGGACTGATTCTAGCAGCTACTTTCTGTGTCTTGATTACTCAGCCGCTACAGGAATTATTCCTATTTGGACTAACGATGGCGATGGGGATCATTATTGATACATTCCTCGTTCGCGGGGTACTACTACCAAGCATTATGGCTTTAATGGTTAAGAAACCACAACATCACAATCAAACTTTTAAGGAGCTGTCTTCATGAAAAAATTATATTATTCATCCCTATTCTATGTCATTCTAGGTCTGATTGCGGGCTTATCCTATCGTGAGTTAACGAAGCATAGTGACTTCACAGGCAACACCGTATTAGTAGCAACCCATACGCATATTCTGGTACTCGGATTCCTGTTCTTCTTGCTCGTTCTCATCCTAGCTAAACAGTTCGGAGTTCATCAGCGCAAAGGCTTCTCAAGCTGGTTCATTGTGTATCACATAGGCTTGCTAGCTACAGTCGGTGCACTAGCTGCTCGTGGAATCATGCAAATTAACGGAACTGATTTTGCTGGCTTGCCTCATATCGCAGGACTTGGTCATACAATTCTCGGCGGTGCCTTGATCTGGTTCGTCATCATGGTAGGGAAATCGATTAAAGAATAAGCGGTTATAAAAGATAGGACTATTCATAGATAGATCATTCTATTTATGAATAGTCCTTTGTTTGTTGTTGAGGTTGGGTGGATGGTGGGTGGATGAGAAAAGTTGATCGAGCAAGTTTGGCTGCATTTTGTACAGGCAAAATAGTCTAAATCACAGGTTAATGAAACTTTGACTGCATATTATACAGGCTAATTACTAGCCATTAGTTAAATTCTGTAATAACCCCCCATTTGCCTGCACAAATTGCATTCAAAAGCTAAATTCCTCTCTAAATGTATGATTTGACTGCATGTTTTACATCCAAAGCAATCAAATACAAAAAAAGGTTGAGCAGTAGGATTACACTGCTCAACCTTTTATTTATTTTTCACTAGTTATGCGTACGTTTCTTTCTGAAAATCAATAATGCAGCACCTAGAATAATGAACGCAAGTCCGGCTAGCTGCAGAGGCAGTCCGCTTTCTTCACCCGTTTTCGGAAGAACTCCGCCAGGCTTCTGATTACCGTCAGTCGGTAAATTACCTGTACCTTTGCCGCCATCGCCTTTGTCGTCACCATCACCCTTGGTTCCGTTATTTCCATTATCGCCGTTGTTACCTCCATTATCACCATTGTTTCCTGTACCACCGTTACCATTAGGATCAGTTGGATCCGTCGGCGTTGGTGTCGGTGTTGGTGTAGGTGTTGGTGTAGGAGTCACCGTTGGCGTAGGTGTTGGGGTTGGTGTAGGAGTCGGGGTTGGAGTACCGCCATTCTCACCACCGCCGCCGCCACCGCCACCGCCTGTGCTGCGGCGGTAATTCTCAACGTTAACCATCGTTACATTATTCTTAACGATTTCGAACTCTGAATATTTATTCTTGATCGTATAACCATTTGGCGCTTTGATTTCTTCAAAATAATACTTGCCAGGTCTGAGATCTGTTATTGTTAGCTCACCTTTAGAATCGGTTATACCAGTTATCTCATTTCCGTTTGAATCTTTAACGGGAACTTTATTCTCATCTAGAAGCTTAAATTCTGCTCCTGAAAGAACAACTGTTGGATGACCGTTCTCAACCTTCGTAAGTTTCACAATCCCTGGTGTTAAATCATTAGAGGCTGTAACTGTAACATCCTCTGCCCCATCCTCAATGGTGAATGGAACAGCTTGGGAATTTAATTCATAGTCCTTTGGTGCACTCGTCTCAATAAAATAGTAGCTTCCACCTTTTAGATCAGGAACATGAATCTCTCCACTACCATTCGTTTTGAGTCCACTTTCAATTAGTTTATCTTGTGATGGGTCATTGGAATCCATGACTTGCATAAGATTAAACTCTGCATTTTCAAGAAGATGATGATTAAAGCGGTCTTCCTTGACTAACGTTACAGAACCAGTATCGATAATTGAATTCACTTTGGTTTTAGTCTCAACAACCGTTTGATTCGCTTGGATTGTAAAATCTACTGGTGATGCATCCAATGTATATCCAAGCGGGGCTTTCGTTTCAATCAATTGATATTTGCCCGGATCAAGATTAGGAAGCGTAATCCTACCCTGAGTATCTGTCATTAAGTCAGTTTTTCCAAGTACATCTTCATATACGGACCCATTCTGTTTCTGCAGTTTAAACTTGGCACCTTCTAAGCCTTTACTGTGAAGATCATCAACTTTCATTAAGATTACGCCTTGCTTAACTTTGGGATTAATAATGTTAATCGAAACTGCATTCCCTTTAAAATCAATTACTTTGCCTGTTACTAATTCGTTGTCTGCAATTACATAACCTATTGGAGCGTATTTCTCCTTCAGCATGTATTTGATACCTTTATCTTCATGGAACTTATATGAGTTCTTGGTTTCTGCTACACCATTTTCGCCACTCACAAAAGTTTCTAGAAGAATGGATCCTGATTCATTATATAACTCAAATTCTGCACCTGCTAATGGTTGATTTGAATCATCTACTTTGACAATTTTAAGCTTTTGTTTACCAGTAGGAGCTGCTCCTCCACCAGCACTAGAAAACTTGGCTTCAAATTGACCTCCATCATTCTTCTCTACTGTCGTCTGACTTTGTCCAGCAAATTTAACTTCATTACTAATTTGCTGCTTATCACCAGCATTTATAAATGTCTGATACGTTAAAATGTAAGCAGTATCCAGTTTTTCTTTGAATGTTAGCTTAAACTTATCATTAAGCACTTCTAATTCATACTCAGATGGATTAACCAAGTTTTTGTCATTTATTGCACCAATCGTTCCATTGCCGTTGACTCCCGGTTTATAGAGCTTGAATGAATCTTTAATGTAAAAATGCAAAGGCTCACCATCATTAGACTTATTAAGTGAGTCTGTTAATACAGAATTCTTCTCAATGTGAGATTGGCTGCGATTAATATTAACTGTCCAATAGGCGATATCGACATCTTTACCTGTTCCTTGCTTTCCAGATTTCTCAATAAACTCTCCGCCGTATTTAGGATTAACAGTTGCTGTTTCTTCGAAAAGATAATCAGTAGAGTCTCCGTCCTGCAATGTTGCATGGTTCTTGTATACTGCTTCTACAGGGAAGCCTGCTAAACTGGTCTTGTACGTAATACGATAAGCTTCATGAATTGAACCAAGATTTAATCTAAAACCTTCATTGCCATCAGCATCTTTTGTGGCCTTAAAATCCTTAGGGGGTATTGGTGTTAGTTCAGGCTCTACGCCATTCTCCCCACCGGAAAGCTTTAATTTTTTGATATCTAATGAACCCGTTACAAATGTTTGCCCTTTGCCATACGTATCCTGAATTATAGCTTCCGTAATGTCGTGAAGATTATAATTCAAATCAATCGTCCACGTAATTTCTTTTGAATTGGCATTATACGTGCCCGTTTTCTTACCATTCTTCTTCGTATAATTATCAATATCAGGAGTCTTTGACTTTTCCATTTTGATTTGTGTTGGTTTTTCCACCCAGTCAAGTGTCGCCTTGTTCGTATACCCACCTGATGGAATAGGCTTTGTAGAATCAAAGCTTGTCTGATATTTAATTACATGACTTGATTCAATTTTGTTATTAAATGTAATTTTGAATCCTTTATCGTAACTTGGATCTTCCTCGACGGTATAGTTCTTTTTATCCGAATTTACTTCAATCCCATAAATTACGATGCTATCTTCAACCAGCTTCATATTTTTACCAATATAGCTATCCGTTATAACGACACCTGTCATCGACAGGTTATCATCGTTAAGATTAATTCTCCAATTAATCCTCTTGTTTGCAAAATCCACACTGTCTACATGCTTCCAAAATATTTTTTGAACATTGTTTCCACTAGCTGTTGCAGTGGTCCCGTCAAACATCTTAACTTCATTATTTACTTTAACAGAATCACCATAAATACGTTCAATCGATTTAGTCGTATACTTAATTTCGTATGCCGAAGTAATTTTAGCATCAAATTTTAATTTGAACCCTGCTTTTTTATTGACTGAATCTGTTAATGGTGTAACCTCAAAATTGGTTACAGCCCCACCTTGTTTAGCTGATCCATCATCATTAATCGTCATTTGGTGAACATCAATATCACCAACTAATTCTTGACTATCATCGAAGAGATCTTCTATCCAAGCATCATCTTTATCTATCGGCTGCTCATTGTAATTATACTGAATTGTCCAAGTCATCGTTTGTGTAGCAGGATCATACTCTGATGTTTTATCAAGAGGTTTACTGAACTCAACTGGTACGCGATCTGACTCGGTCTGTAGATATGGATTTTCATTAATAGTTCCAGTAACCGTTGCTTTATTAGTATATGCCCCTTTATATGGGTCTTCGAGGATTGGTGCTACAGTAGTTGCATATTTAACCCGATAAGCTTTATCAATATCTCCAAAGTGGATTTCAAAACTTTTGCCATCAGCAGCTACAACAGCCGCTTTAGTTGAATCTTCCTGACCTTGCTTGACAGTTCCATCTATTTGAACCTCTAGTTCATACACCTCAATGATCGAATTCTTATCTATTGCCAATCCATCAGGAAGTTCATCCTTAAAGATTGCATTATCGATCTTCTCTTCTCCCTTATTAAAATCAACCTGCCAGCTGATCTTACCAGGATTCTTCACCTTATCTGGAACACCTGATTTATCCATTTCAGTCATGTTCTTATTCTTGAAATGAACTTCTATTGGCAGAATTCCTTCAAATTCAAAATCAATAGGTTGTTTAGTACCACCCGAAAACTTGCTTTTATCAAATTTACTCCAAACGTAAAAATTCCCTTTTAAACCTGTACCATCATTAATTGCATCTGAAAAAGTAAACGTAACGATACCATCGTCAGAAACCGTATAATTTCCTGCTCCTCCGTCAAGTAGACCAGGTTTTATGCCGGATACTTTAAACTTATCTGGAAGTCTAAAGACAAAAGTGTCACCTTCATGGTATTTGCCAGATTCATTCTTAAGTTCCCACTCAAATATAACAGCTGCTTCACTATCGATATCAGGGCGAATATCCACCAGGTTATTTCCTTGCGGCTCAAAGTGTGATAGCTCCGTTTCGCTATCTGTTTCTATTAAAGGCGCTTGATCCCACATAGACACACTTGTTATGATATTCTCCTTAATCTTACTTTCCTCCAGCGGATTCTTAGGCCCGTCCGCCCTCACCACCGAAGTTGGCACAACAAAACTCAAGAATAAGGCCATAATAAGAAATACATGCATTGCTTTCTTTAATTTATACATTGTTTAAACCTTCACCTCTCATACTTCTTTCAACTTTTTTGTCATGCAAAACTTAAACAGTAAGCCAGCCTCCTCCTTTAGATGATCATTTGATCAATTCGGATAGCGCAATTCGTGCTGTTTCCTGCTGTCAGTCCAAGTCGATACTTATCAAATTAACTATACAGATGCCCGTTGAATATTTTCTGAATATGACCCAAACGACAAAAAACTACCTATATTCACATATAGGTAGGGTATACGCTTGTCCCTTAATCGATTATCTTCCCTTTAACAATAAGACGATGAGTAGGATCTACCATAGGGTGACAAGTAACCAGGGTAATCTCCTTATCCTTCTTGTTCCCTTCTAATACCCATACTTCCTCTGGCTTCACGTACAGCTTCTCTGTGACGGTGTATGTAAATTGATGATCGCCATTATCGACATCGATCTTGTCGCCGACTTCCATTTCATCCAGTCTGTTGAAATTCCGACCGTATGTAAAGTTACGATGTCCTGCGATGGCATAATTACCGAGTTCGCCTGCTTTGCCTGTGTTCTCAATGCTGGCAACCGTCGTTTTCATATTTATATCCGTCGCACCATGCAGAATAGGGAGCATTAGATCGATTTTTTCTATAGACAGTATGCCCTCCATATTCTTGTAGCTGCTAAAATCAGGCTTAGCTGTTGGTGTCGCTTCAATTTCGCTGGTCGTGCGCGTTAATTCATCCGTACCCATTGCGGAAGATTGCCCAGTATCCTGAGCATCGTTATCCACGTGATCATCACCGTTATCAATTTGAAGAAGACTATTCTGCCATTCTTTCACCAGCTTCTGCTGCTGGTAATCATAATAGAGCTCGCTTGCTTTGGGGAAGACGAGAATCATGATGCCAATCAGAATGAGCGTTCCAGCGATCATTTTCATTTTCATATCAATTAGGCCCTTTACTCCACTCAAGATACCATTCGGTTAATTCCTGGCTAGGCTCTCCATCAAACTCTTCTTGAAGAATATCCGAAATAAGTTGATATTGTTTTCTCACTTCTAATTGATAGTTTAGCTTATCGTAAACCCGCATCAATCCAAAATAACCATCCTCAGCAAAAGGCAATCTTTCTCTTATTTGCTGATACAGCAGAATGGCATCGGTATATTGACCGAGAGATGCATAGTATTCGGCTAATTGCTTCACAGGGTCGAGCCAAATTAACCGGAGTCTCTCTTGTTCGTACTCTATCCATTGATAGCGATGCTCCTCCAAAAAATCACCTGTGTATGATACCATTATTGACTGATACTTTTCAACCGATTCCGAACTAATAGGTGGCAGCTGACGTACACTATTCTCCCATTCTTCCGCATCAAGCCTCATTTCTCCCCAAATCAATCGATACCCTTCATCCTTATATTTGATCTCAAGATCAAAGCCAGCCGTTTTGATAATTTTACGAATTTGATAGATGGCAGTATGTAATTGTGTAGTAGCCTTCTCAGTGTCGTAGTCTGGCCATAACAAGTCAATTAACGATTGTTTGCTCACAGTTTTGTCCCGATAATGTACGAGGTAGGCGAATAACTCAGGGGCTTTGAGCGTTTTCCAAGGAAAGGGCTGCGTATCCCCACATTGATCAACATAATGCAGGTTCTGCAAACAGCAGAGCATTGTTCGATTTGTCCCTTTATTTGCTGCTATTCCTGTGTTACCTGAATCTATCATTCTTTGAAGTGTTTTCGTCAATCGGTCATGATGCACGGGCTTCATTATATAATCAAGTGCATTTACCTCAAAAGCTTTGACTGCATATTCATGATAGGCCGTCACAAAAATGATCCGTAGATTAGGTTGAACATCCAATAATCGCTCAGCTAGTTCAAATCCGTCTAATTCAGGCATCTCAATATCGATAAATGCTAAATCTAGTGTTTCTTTGGAGGCTGTCTCAATTGCAGAATAAGAGTCCTGATAACCCCCTACTAACTCTAGGGAATAGTCACTACTAATTTGTTCTTCTAATAGCTTTTTCATTTTTTGTAATGCTAGCCATTCATCATCCACAACAATTGCTCTCAAGCTCATCCACCTCTTAAATGTTGCTCTCTATCTACAGTTTCCAAATTTATTGTAGCACAATTGAATCCATTTATGTCCAAGTTGAGTGACTCATGAGCAAAGGTCCGATCGACTCTATTGGATTCCATTTCGATATACTTACTATCGGTAAAACTGCATGAAGTTTGTAATAGCATGTAATATTAGGTAAAATCTTAAGTGTACATATAAAAAATATAGCGGAAGGATGAGAGATTTGCAGTTTAATGGAAAAAAAATACTTTCAATCGCACTTACAGGTATCATGTTAGTGCCTTTGCTCACTGCTTGTTCATTTGGGGGAAAGGCTAGTGACAAGGAAGAACGCGTTCTACGCATTGCGACAAGCGAACTTTATGATGGAGAAGATGAATATTTCCGTCAACAATTCACCAATATTTTTGAATTTAATAATCCGAATATTAAGATTGAAATTGTCTCCGTTCGTGATGAGAGCGAGAAGTTCAATTATTACTATGGCAATGACGATAGTCAGTCTGCCAAAACATTCAAAGATCCGGTTCAAACCCTGCAAGAAATGATAGAAGGCCCAAATCCGCCAGATCTGATCGCGATGAGCTATGATCAAATGTCTATCATGTTAGAAAAGAATCTATTATCTCCACTTGATAGTAAAATGGCAGAGGACAAATTTGATACAACGGATTATGTGCCTGCTGTCTATGAAGGGATCAAAAACCTAAGCCCTGATGGCAAAATGTATGCCTTAGCTCCAATCTTTAATTCATCTGCACTTGTCTATAACAAAAAGCTGTTTGCCGATGCAGGAGTCGAGCCTCCTAGCGATAATATGACTTGGGATGATATCTTTGCACTTGCTCAGCGGGTTTCCAAGCCAGATGCAGACAAACCAATCTCTGGCTTCTCTTTCACGCCATATAGATGGGGCGATGCATTTGAAGACATGAACGTCTACACTAATTCATTGCAGCTTCGCTATTTTGATGAGGCTGGTGAGAAAATGACGGTCGATACGCCAGAATGGGAGAAGGTTTGGAATAAACTCACTCAATTGCAGAAGGATAAAATAACACCAAGTGTGAACGAACAATTTAATTACGAGGAAAATAGAGGACCATTCTCACATGATCGTTTCATGTCTGGCCGTGTAGCAATGTCCATTATTAGCTATGGGCAACTTGGACAAATCATCGATGCCAATAAGAATAGCAGCCAAATCAAGGACTACACGCCGATTGATTTTGACGTAGTAACCATCCCAAGTCACCCTGAAAATCCTGGAGTGGTTCCGAATTTCAATATGTCAGGCTTAATGGGCATCAGCTCTAAAGCAACGAATCCAGAAGATGCATGGAAGCTCATAAAGTTCGTTAACAGCCCAGAATGGGCCAAAATCAAAGCCGGCGGCAGCTATGAATTAACTGCCCGCAAAAGCTATATTAAACCAAAGAATGGAGAAACTTTTAACATTGAGGCGTTCTACAATGTGAAACCATCTTCATTTATGGGTAACGATTATTATCGAATGTACCGTGAGAAGCCTAATTTACAAAAAGCAATGAACCCAGGACGAAATGAGCTTCAAGAAGTTCTCGCAGGTAATAAATCTGTTAAGGATGGACTCAAAAGCTGGCAGGAACAAGGGGATAACATTCTTCAGCAAATCAAAGCTAATCCGAATGGACCTGCCACAGATTCAGGCGCATCATCGGGTTCAACCACCATTGTACCTGTAAGATAATTACACACAAGGAGGAACCACTGAAATTCGTTTCAGTGGTTCTTTGTATGCTATAATCCTCATATCTTTAAGATTCGAAACCATGATTCTATTTTACCTGTAGCAGCAATACATATGGATCAGATGGAGGGGTAGTGTAGATGATCAAGAGAAACCTATTAACTGTAAGCTTAACTATTATTCTATTTGCGATAATGATGACTGCATGCGCCTTCAACGGACAGGAGGCTAAGCCAGTACAAGAGAGAACACTTCGCATCGCAACGAGTGAAGGGTTTGGAGAAGATGATGAATATTTCCGTATGAAATATACGAATATCTTTGAATATAATCATCCGAATATTCATCTTGAAATTATGGATACTCATCTTGAAGAGGATCCGTTCCATTCCATGCTTCAATTAATGGAAGGGGCTGATCCGCCAGATGTCGTCATGCTAAATGCTAATCAGATGTCTGAAATGCTGGAGAAGAATCTGTTATCTCCATTAGATAGTAGATTAGTAGATGCAAAATATGATTTTAGCAATTATGTCCCTGCTGTCTATGAAGGCATTCGAAATTTAAGTCCGGATGGACAAATTTATGCAATGGCACCTTTGTTTAATTCATCTGCTCTTCTATATAATAAACAAATTTTCGATGATGCAGGTGTTCCTTATCCGCATGACAATATGACTTGGGATGAAACGTTTGAACTTGCTCGGCGTATAAGCAGCAAGCAAGACGGAAAGATTCCGATCTACGGTTTCTCCTTCAATCCACAGAGAAGGCAAGATACTTTTAGCGCAATGCGTGTATATACAGACCCCTTGCAATTGAATTATGTAAATGCAACAGTAGATGCTATGACTGTGGATAATGGCAATTGGGAAAAGGCTTGGAATACAGTCTATCAATTACAAGAGCAAGGGATTACACCACCTGTACATGATCCGAACAACCTGAATCCGTTGATCGAAAGCCTAGCAAGTGATAGCGCCTTTCCGAATGACTATTTTAAGCTAGGGCTTCTGGGGATGACGATTATTAGCTATGACCAACTAAATCGTCTAATCGATTTGGATGCACATGCGGATCAAATACCGAACTACTCCCGGATTGATTGGGATGTTGCTACGATTCCTTGCCACCCCGAATATCCCGGAGCTGTAAGTAATGTGGAACTTCAAGGACTCATGGCAATCAATACTAGAGCGACCAACCCCCAAGATGCATGGTCCTTTATTCGTTTCATTAATAGTCCAACTTGGGCCAAAATCAAAATCGACCATCACTCGCAGCTATCTGCTTACAAGCAAGTTGTTAATTCTTCTGGCAGAGATTATCATGTCGAAGCATTCTGCAATATTAAGCCAATAGGCTTAAGCTCTGGTCTCGATGAATACCGATTAGAACAAATAAACCCAACCGTTACCGAGGCGGTGGACCTGGGTCGTACTGAGCTTCGTAAAGTAATGCTCGGTAAGCAATCAACCAAAGACGGACTAAAAGCTTGGCAAGAGCAGGGCAATGATATTTTAAGGCAATGAACGAATAAGTTTATTTATTCTCTAAAACTGAATTATCCACTTGTAGAGGTCTTGATTGTAAGGGAAGCTTAATGTCGAACTTCGTACCATGACCTCTTTCACTTTGAACACCGATACTTCCCTGATGAAGGGTGATAATTTTTTGCACGATCGATAAGCCGAGTCCATTGCCGCCTAGTGCCCTATTTCTAGATGCATCTGCTTTAAAGAAACGCTCGAATAGGCGCGGTAAATGTTCCTGATCAATGCCAATCCCCGTATCTTCAATACTCACAACTGCTAGATCTCCAACCTGCTTCATTGAGATTGCAATCGAACCTGATTCCGGAGTAAACTTAATCGCATTGTGGATGAGATTGACCCATACTTGGCTTAACATATCCTCATCCGCTGTAATCATGATTTTCTGCAAATCGAGCTCCAATTCCAAATCTTTATCCGACCATTGGGGCTCACTGGCTAGAACTAATGTACGAATTTGATTATCTAGGCTAAAGCTTGTCATCTCTAACTTCTGTCCTTTAGATTCCAAAGAGGTTAGCTTCATTAAATTATCGCTTAACTTCGATAACCGCATCGTCTCCATTTCGATAATCTGCAAATAATGCTTACGCTCCTCTTCCGTCAAATCGTTTTCCTGTAAGGCACGCGCAAATCCACGAATCGAGGTAAGTGGAGATTGTATCTCATGCGAGACATTGCTGATGAATTCTTGTTTCATCTTTTCCGCTTGCCCAAGCTCTCCAGCCATGTCATGAATGCCTTCAATAATCCCTCGATATTCTCGTTCAAAGTCTTTATCTGCCTGAATATGAACATCAAAGTCTCCCTTAGATATTCGTCTCAGCGCATCACTGATCTTCTTGGTGAAAGCATAATGTTTCTTGATCGCGCGAGGGAAGAATAACGCCATTACCATAGATAGCAATAATAATGAGAAAATGCCATGCAATAGATACGCCCAATACCCTGTAATCTCCCAACCGAACCACTTAAAAATATAAGGATTTATCCAGTATGAAAGGGACCAAACCAACATGATGCAAGTAACAGCAAACATCACTCGTCCAATGAATACAATGACTTTCCACACTTTAGACCAACTCATTCCGTCACCTCAAGTCGATAGCCAAGACCTCGAATTGTCTTTATACGAAACAAACTGTTTTTCTCCGAGAAGCGATCCCGCAAGCGGTTAATGTGAACATCAAGCGTTCGCTCATTGCCATCGAAATCATATCCCCATATATCCTCAATCAATTGCTCGCGGGAGAATGTTTTGCCTGGATAAGCGCCTAACTTGAACAACAGCTCAAACTCCTTCATCGGGATCGTATATTGATCAGTTCCAACAGTCACTTCATAAGTCTGACGGTCCATCGATACGACTCCAAACTGCACGACCTGTGAAGCAGCAATCTGATATCGCTTTAACAGCGCCTTGACTCGAACAACTAATTCAAGCGGATCAAAGGGCTTCACTAAGTAATCATCCGTACCCAGATTGAACCCCTTGATTTTCTGAGAGGTTTCTCCTTTGGCAGTAAGCATTAGAAGCGGAATGTCATATTGTTCCCTAAGCTCCTGACACAGCGTCCAGCCATCCATATTCGGCATCATGATGTCCGTTATCACCATATCGATTCTGTTACTCTCCATTATCTGAAGCGCCTCGACGCCATCTGAAGCTTCTTTGATTCGATAGCCTTCCTTAAGAAGAAAAACACGAATCAATTCACGTATATGCGTATCATCATCTACGATTAATAGAGTGACCATGATAGCTATGCCTCCTTAGACAAACCGAATTACGAAGTCTTAAGCTGACCTTGCATCCGAAGCTGCTGCTTGGCAAATTCATGATACATCGGATGATGATGATATAACTCATCATGTGAGCCACTGCCCGTTAACTTCCCTTTTTCAATAAACAAAATTTGATCCGCATCCACGATCGTAGACAATCGATGGGCAATCACTAGAGTTGTGCGCCCTTTCATCAGATTATTAAGCGCCTGCTGCACAATAATTTCGGATTTACTATCAAGGCTTGAAGTCGCTTCATCCAACATCAAGATTTGTGGGTTCCGAAGCAAGGCTCTAGCAATGGCAATCCGTTGACGTTGACCACCTGACAACTTCACACCGCGCTCTCCAACTTCCGTATCGTAACCATCGGGCATATCATGAATAAAGGTGTCCGCATACGCCATTCTAGCAGCTTCCTCAACTTCCTTTTGCGTAACCTCACGGTTCATACCATAGCAAATATTATCTCGTATCGTTCCATCCACTAGAGGACTTTCTTGAGACACATAGCCAATATGCGAACGCCAAGATTGTAAAGAATAATTGGTAATCGGTTCCTGACCTAATTTAATTATACCCGAAGTTGGTGTATAGAATCGCTCGAATATTGAGAATAAAGTCGTCTTGCCGCCTCCACTTGGGCCGACAATCGCAGTTACTTTTCCTTGCGGAATCGTAAAGCTGATATCTTCAAGAATATTCTCGCCTACTGTATAAGCAAAATGAATATGTTCAACGCTAATCGGCTTGCTCGCATCCTGTATATCTTTACCGCCTATATGATCTTCCTCTTGTTCCTCCAGAACGGAAATCATATAATCTGTTGCTCCAATTGCCTTCTGCAACTGTGTAAAGGACATCGTGAGCACACTCATCGGCATAATAATTTGAATCAAATATAGAATAAATGCAACAAGGTCACCAGCGGACAGCGCTCCAGATGAAACTCTAAGTCCACCATAGCCAATGATAACAACAAGCAGCGCCATCATTACAAATGACATAATGGGAGAAATAATCGATTGAACAATTCCTTCCTTTATACCAAATCTTAATAGACTCGTGATTCCTCGCTTCCCCTTCTCATATTCCCGTTTCTCCGCATTCGATGCTTTAACTAGTCGAATTTCAGAGAGCACCTGACTAAGAACGGTAGTGAACGATGCAGTTTCATCCTGTAATCCCTTGGATATCTTGAACATTTGTCTGCCTAATGGATACAAGATTAACGCCGCCATCGGAATGATCGCGAGCATAATCAAAGTCATCTGCCAATCCAGATAAAGAAGAACAACGAATGAACCAACAACAGATATAATTCCTGAGAAGAAGCTAGCCATATGTTCTGTAATGAATCCTTTGACAATCGCAGTATCATTCGTAACACGGCTAACCGTTTCACCTGTTTTATGTTCATCATAATAAGACACAGGCAGCACAAGCAGCTTTTGCCATAAACGATCTCTCAAATTTGCCACAACTCGCTGCCCAAGCACATTTAGCATATAGATTGATAATCCACCTGCAATCGCCTGAACGACAAATGCTAAAGCTAATAGCACAATCTGCATCGGCTCCATGCTTGACACCGTGAAGCCATCCACCAAATTCTTCGTAAACATGGGAATGATAAGCGATACCGCAGTCGAACTTATGCTCAGTAATAAAGCCGTTATGAGCAGAAGCTTAGAAGGCTTCGTCTCATTAATTAATCGCGCAAATTTACGCCAGTTGCTGAGTGGACCTTTAGGTGAATCTTTATCCATCACTCTTCACTCCTATTCGATACTTAAATGATCTCTATGTCATACAGCATAGCAAGCGAATTTAAACACAATTTAAACGCAAGAAAAAAAACGTCCTTAGCATTTGGCTAAGAACGTAATTGATTGCTGTTATTGTTGAATAGTCATAACCTTCGACTTCTCTTTATCAATTTTATGTGCTAGAATTTCGTTCTTCAGGAACCAGCAAACGATAAAAGCAGCCACAGACATGACAAGCGCTATAAAATACATGTTATGGAAGGCATCTACAAAAATGCTCTTGATTGATGTAATGAAATCAGGACTTAGATCATGCGGAATGCCGCTTGTTTGTACTTGCTCCGCTACTCCTGCTGGCAGTTCATTCAAGTCGTTAACACCACTCGCGATCTGTGACGCCATCATACTGCCGAACCAGTTAAGACCAATCGTCGTACCTAATGCCTGAAATAGTTGAACCGTCGATAAAGCAATACCGCTGTTTCTGCTATCGACCGATTCCTGCACAATGAGATTATCACCCGCGAACAATACGCCTAGCCCAGCGCCTAAGATGATAAAATAAATCACATATGTGAAAATTGAAGTTTCTAATCCGATCTGCGATAGCAGAAAGAAAGCAATAATCGGCAACACGAACGAAACAATAAACACATTACGATAACGCAGCTTCGTCAACGTAAATCCATTCAGCATACTCATGGGTACAGCACCAAGCATAAATGCCATCGACAGATAACCCGCTCCAGCAGGGGTTAGCCCGATTACATGCTGCGCGTAGAACGGAAAGCCATACATAACGCCCATAACACCTACACCCACAATAAATACAAGTGTGGACAAAGCTACGATATTGCGATTGCGAAATAAATGTAAGGGAATAATCGGTTCCTGCACTCTGGATTCAATCCAGATGAATAAGCCAATCAAGATAACCCCTAGGATCATGAGGCCTACAATAAGAGGTGAACTCCAGCTATAGCCCATTGTATCTTTAAGAACAGGTGTAAGGAGTAACGATACGATGGCTGCAACAAGAGTTAATGATCCAGCCCAATCAATGGAAGGCTTGCCTTCACGACGATTTTCTCTCAAGCCTTTGACCGTAATGATAGCAGATAGAAGTCCAATTGGAATATTAATAAGGAAAATCCAATGCCAATTCCAATGACTGACGATAAAGCCTCCGACGGTGGGACCGATTAATTGTGGTAAAAATAAAAGTGGCCCTATCATGCTTTGAATTTTAGCACGCTGTTCTAGTGGATATGTGTCTCCCATAATCACCATGGCAAGTGGCATTAGACCACCCGCACCCACACCTTGAATCCCTCTACCAATAAGTAACAACTCCATTGAATTTGCAAATCCATTTACAATAGAGCCCGCAATGAACAAGCTCATGCATATCATAAAGATCCGCCTATGCCCAAATAGATCAGCCAGTTTGCCGAAGATCGGCATGAATGCGGTCATTGTTAACATGTATATGCCTGCCACCCATCCAAATAATTGCAGTCCATGCAGCTCACGTATAATGGTCGGCATCGCTGTTGACACGATTGTCTCATCTAGTCCCGAAAAAATCAGACCTATGAGTAATCCAATAAGTACGAGTGTCTTGTTATTCTCTCTCACTACTACCACCCCAGCGTATTATTTATAGCCCAGGAAATGAAATAAATTCCATTTTTGACTACCTTCTTATTGTATTTCATCCAAACAAAAAAACTTCAGTCTATAGACTGAAGTTCTTCTCATTCTTATATCCGATTTAGATTAATGGAGTAAACAAACTAGAACGTCCAATTTCCTTTGCGGAATACGGGTTCAATCGTTCCATCAGCGAGAATTCCATCGATGTCCAGCTCTGCAGAGCCAACCATGAAATCTACGTGCGTTAAGCTGATATTCGCGCCACGGCTTAGCAATTCCTCTTCCGACATCTTCGTTCCATTCTCAAGCGTAAATGGATAGGCACTACCTAAAGCAAAATGACAGGAAGCATTCTCATCCACGCCTGTGTTATAGAAAATCCGATTCAGATTCGAGATCGGTGAATCATCCTGAACGAGCGCAATCTCTCCAAGATGCTTAGCACCTTCATCCGTCTCAAGCAAGTCCTTCAAGTGCTCATAACCAACTTCAGCCGAGTAATCAACAACCTTGCCATTTTCAAAAGTAAACGAGAACTTGTCCACAATCCGACCGTTCAAATTAAGCGGCATTGTGCTTCTGATTGTTCCATTAACACCATCACGCTTTGGCATCGAGAATACTTCCTCTGTTGGGATATTCGCGACGAAGTGAATGCCTTGCTCGTTATGACCACCGCCGCTCATCCAAATATGTCCCTCAGGCAGCTCAACTACTAGGTCAGTGCCAGGTGCTTTATAATGAAGCTTTTTATAATTTTTGCGATTAAGAATTTCTTGCATACTGTTTAATCGATCAAGATGAGCATGCCATGCAGCAACTGGATCGTCATGATCTGCACGTGTGATTTTGAAGATCGTATCCCACATCGCTTGAACTTGCTCTTCTTCTGGAAGCTCAGGGAAGACTTTAGCTGCCCATGCTTTAGTCGGCGCCTTCACCAAACACCAGCTTAGCTTATTCGTGCGAACATATCCTTGGAACTTCTGTCTAGCAACGGAAGCTGCCTTAGTTGAGGCTGATACCTTACTCATATCGATACCATTATATAAATCAGGATTTGGTACCTTAATGTTGATAAGTGCCCCGCCGCCTTCTGCTAGCTGTTCTCTCATCTCGGCAGACCATTTAGGGTAGAATGTGAAGGAATCTTCTGGTGCGTATTCAAAACGAGTACGAGTCGTCTCTTCATCATTCCAATCCACTTCTACATATTTAGCACCTGCTTCATATGCCTTCTGTACGATTTTACGGGTTAAAACTGCTGTTTCAAGCGGAGATTCGATAAGAAGAATTTGCCCCGGCTGAATATTGGCACCTACTTTAACGATTAGTTCAGCATATTTTTCAATATTGTGATCAAAAGCGTTCATGTTACTGTCTCCTCCTTAATTAGTCAAACTCTTTATGTTCCCATTCATCTTCCGGAATATCAATCGCTTCACCTGAGAAGCGCTGATCCTTGAATGGATCTGCTTCATTATGGAATCCTCTTGTTTCCCAGAAGCCCTGACGATCTTCCTTCATAAACTCAATAGCCGTAATCCACTTTGGACTTTTCCAAAAATAGAGCGATGGAACTACGAGTCTTAACGGCCAACCATGCTTAGGCGTTAGTGGTTCTCCATCATATTTAAGCGCTAGCATCACATTATCCGCTGTAAACTGATCCATTGGCAGATTCGCCTCATAGTCATGGTCAGCATGAATCATCACAAACTTAGCATCTTGTGATAGATTCACCCTCTCTAGCAAATCCTTGATCCGTACCCCTTCCCATTCGGTGTCAAACTTCGACCATCTCGTTACACAATGAATATCACACACCATCTTCGTCTGAGGCATGGCGAGTAATTCTTCATAAGTAAACGCAATCTCTTGTTCGACAAGTCCAACTAGCTTTAACCTCCACGTCGACATATCGTACTCAGGAACTTCCCCTTCATGAAGGATTGGAAACCGTTCCCTTAATATTTGACCAGGTGGAAGCCGATGTGCGAGTGCAGGGTCAACGGAGGGAATTTTCATTTTCTTAATACGATCTGCCTTGCTAGTAACCAATCAAATCCTCTCCTATGTCAATCCTGATGTAAATACCTTCATCAAGCATACTAAAAACGCAGCATCCATTCAAGGAGACTGCGTTCTATGTTAGTGCATGGTTGTATAAAAATTCTGTGTATAATAGATGTCGTAATCTGAATGGCTATCCCCTAGTGCTGCTCCTACTCCTAGCGTTTCAAAATGACTGTTCAGCATATTCTTGCGATGTCCTGAAGAATTGACCCATCCTGCATATGCCTCAATTGCATTCGAGTAGCCCGCGGAAATATTCTCACCATACCAGCTATAGTTGACAAGTCCTACTGCTGCCAATCGTTCTTTCACAGATTGCCCTTGCGGATTCACATGATCGAAGAAATGATTAGCCATCATATCGGTGCTATGCTTTCTTGCTGCTGTAGCGGCAGTCTCGTTCCATTGCAGCGTACTAATTCCATTCTGCAATCGAAATACATTCGTTAAATCAAGCAGCTGCCGTTCATACCCTTGGATAATGGCTTGTCCTGCTGCATCCGTATTTGTACTGCGATTCTTCCAATTACCTGCTATAAGCATAATACCATTTACGCGGTTCGAATCTAATGTATCGTAATAGATAATTAATCGATTTCCTTGATACGTATATTCGCCTTTAGTAGATTGCGCTTTGGCTGCACTTTGCTGACCGAGTACGGTCTTCATTTGATCTTGAGATGTTCCAATAGCAATTCCATCGGCAGAAGCCCATCCATTCGCATTGCTGTATAGTGCGACTACAGTTCCATCTGCAATCCCAATTTGGGCGTACTCTTCATATTTGTGATTATAAATATACCAGGTGTAGCCGTCATTCGTTATGTCCTTACGATCTGGCGTACCTCTCTTAGCAATAACCGATTCCTCAGTATCACCGATTGTAATTCCTTGAAAGGCAAGCGCTTTGCTTGCTTGTTTGTTATGTAGTGTATATACGAAGGTCATTGCTTCAGCACGGGTCAACGTATCTGCTGCCTGATAACCTGCAACTGTATTGCCAGACTTCCCATTCGCCAAGCCTTGATCAAGCAAATATTGAATGGCTTCATTCGTTGATAAATTCTTACCCATAACAGCGGCTATCAGCTTAGCGACCTCGCCTCGTGTGTATGGTTCTTCCGTTGTTTTATGAGATACGGGCCACTTCTGCTCATCTGCTAGATGATAGTAGGGACGATACCAAGCCTCATTTGCCTTAGGAGGATCGATTGACAGTTCTGGAGCCGAACGTATGACCATAGCCAGAAATTCAGGTTCGGAAATAATCTGATTTGGTCGAAAAGTCCCATCCTGATAACCTGCCGTAATTTGATGCTCTACACCCCAATTAATTTGCTTCTGTGCCCAATGTCCTTGAATATCGGTAAAAGTAGCGGCACTTGCTGGCGCTGCTGCCATAACACCACTTAAAACAGTCGTTGATATCACTGCTGAAACAATAAGGCTCGATAGCGATTTGCGTGTAATTATCTTAAGGTTATTCATCATAATCCCCCTATCGATTTTATACGCCTATTATACTATCAGCCTCTTTCAATCAGCATGCATACAAGGACCTAATCAATATCAGGATAAATTAACCATTTACAGTGCCGCTTATCACCCATTGTCTCCACTGTTTCGTACGTTTCAAATCAATGGCGAGCCAAGTACTAACTGCCGCCATTACACACATCACAATAATTATTTGTGTCATAGTGCTTGTGTTACCGATGAATTGATCTTGAAATAAATTATGGACGAAGTGAAAAAGAATCCCAGGTATGATGTTGCCTGTCTTCAGAACGAATAGAACTAGTGTAAGACCAATCAATAAGGCATAGATCAATTGCAATACCGTATCTAGCATGTCCTGTCCCGATAATAAATTGAGCATATGGGTGAGGAAAAATAATAGAGTCGATGTGATAACAGCCGCAGGAATGCTCTTTTTAACTAAAGTTTGGAAAATAAGACCACGATAGATTGTCTCCTCTACGAATCCAACTAGCAAAGCAACAAACAGGCAATATAGCACTTCCGACCCAGTGACTGGCTTAATCCCATTCATAGCATACAGGACTAGAACCGCAATAAGAGGTAGATAGTAAAGCCAGTCGCTTCTCGAAATTGTACGTAGTGAACGAAAACCAATACGCTGCCATTTACGTCTCCATGTGAAATAAATCATGAGTGCAAGTGCGATTGGAGCAAAAGCAATCAATACAGGTGCAGTGTAGTCTAATTCCATTATAGTTGCGTAAGCCCCAGCTGCTGTCATGAGGATGATTACAAGCAGTTCGATTATCGTAACGGTCCAAATCGGATGTTTAACTGAAAATGTTAACTTATTATTCATGGGATTACTTCCTCTCCTTAATGTTCTGAATCCATTGTTTACTCATTTGAAAATGGCTTGATCCATACGTTAAAACGGATACTCGGTAGTAATACGAATTCGGATCTTCTACCTGCTTCAACTCTTGCGTCACAATCTGCTCTACTGCTTGCATGCGTCTAATTTCAGTTTCAAGTTTAACCCCATATTCATTTAAGCGTACTTGCCTTGTTTCTTCATCTAAATAGTCGTAGAAGAAAATTTTGAGCAAATGCTCATTCAGTGAAATTTGGAGTGGCTCTGCGAGCCATGCAAGGAACATCTCCTTGCCGCTTGGCAGAATACGATACAGCTTCTTATTCTTGCTGTTCTCTAGTTCAGTAACGGACACCAATCCTTTACTCGTCAATCTCCCTAGTGCCGGATACAAGCTCCCATAGCTTGCTTTATAGAACATACCGATTGTGCTATCAATCGTCTTCTTGATGTCATACCCGCTTAGCTCGCCTTCCATCAGTAATCCAAGGATGATATTCTCTAACATTTGGTCACCTCATAATGTATCGATTCGATATATCTATTTGATATATTGATCATACTCTTTTTTCAAAATATTGTAAAGGGATTTTAAATTAAATAAATTTTGTCCATAAAATAAAACAACACAACCATCTACAGATCATTTTCCTTGTGGAATCTGACGCTTATAGATGGTTGTGTTGTGGCATTACTTCAGAACTTCCGACAACATCGGAATTGAATTTTGAGCTCCCAAACGAGTTACCGCAATAGATGATGCCATTTGAGCTATGTCAACCGCCTCATCCATGCTTTTGCCTGAAGTGATCATGGCTGCTAATGTACCAGAGAAGGTATCACCTGCTGCTGTTGTATCAACTGCCTCTACCTTGTTGCCTTCTTTATATACATTATGTGTACCGTTATAATAAACGATTCCTCTCTCACCGAGTGTGATCAGTGGATACTTGATACCTTTGTCACGAAGCTTATCCAATGCATGAAAGGCATCACCGATACCATCAATCTCCACATTCGTATATAATTTGCACTCGATTTCATTAGGTATAAAATAGTCTATTCCCTGCAGGATCTCATCATCAATCGGGGCGGCAGGTGCAGGGTTTAAGAAAATCGGCACCTTTCCTTTCACTAAGCGTATTGCTTCATAAACAGATTCCATTGGAATTTCAAGCTGAAGCATGATAGCAGATGCAGACAGAAGCTCTTCTTTACGTTTACGAATGAATTCCGGTGTCACCTTACCGTTTGCACCACTATCTAGAATAATACTGTTATCGCCATCACATACGGTAATCGCAGCAACTCCCGTGTTGATACCAGGCTCGACGGTAATGAAATCCTTGTGAACCCCAAAGTCTTCCAAGCTCCCCATCAATGATTGCCCGAACACATCGTCTCCAACTTTCGATAGGAACCAAGTATCTGCTCCCATCTTGGCACAAGCTACTGCCTGATTTGCCCCTTTGCCGCCTGATGATAGAAAGAATCCGCTCCCTAAGATCGTCTCACCAATTAACGGAACACGATTGGTTTGCATCACCATATCCATATTGGCACTGCCAATAACTACAATTCTCATTCTTATCCACTCGCTTTGCTGTATAGATACTAAATCTCTATGAATTTGACATTACGGTAATAGGTTCTAGCTGCCGTTATTGTACTTACTCCATACATGCCGTAAGCAAAAGTATCGTCTGCATACTTGAGTAGCTCTTCCCCATTGATACTGAACGAAATCAGATTACCTTGGATCGTTGCCGTAAATTCATACTCCTCATTCAATTTCCATTCATAATTACAACCTGTAAGCTTCGTATAACCAAAGTCATTCTTAAACAGCGATACTTGACCCGCTCCATCAAATCCAACATGATAACCGCGCATAGCCCCTTGTGCACGTACCGCTACCATATGTGAATCACCACTTTGTGGATTCAACTGAACGGACATCGTATAATCCTTAGCAAAATAATTCCCTGTATAGGCCTCACTAGGCTCAGCCGTCATCAAGTACATGGCATCATCCACAAGGCTCCATGCTCCGTGATTATGGGCAAACGGCGTTACACAGCCAAAATGAATCGCTTGTTTGCTAAAATCAATTGAATACTTGGCTTTATCATAGATTCTAAACTCATCAACGAAGATGCGTCCTAAGCTCTTGAACTTGGCAGGGGTATAGGATTCAAGTACAATCCCTACCTCATCGATTAAATCCCCCTGTGAATCTGGAATTTCGAACTCGACATCCAGCCACTCATTGTTGACAAGCTTAACATATCCTTGTAAAAGATCCTGTTTACTCTTAGCCAAACGAACATACGGAGCGAAACCAAGTGTTTCATTGCCATTCCATTGATCGAGATAAATTTTCATGGATACCTTCTGACCAGAGTATGCCCTAGGTGCAAAGGTAGGTGAATAACGCTCATCACTAAATTCATCTCGATTATAGAAGGGCTTATAATACAGCTTGCATTGTTCTCCACGCGTCATTCGATCGAACATCACCTCAAGTGAACCCGTACCTTGATAAGCACGTTCAGTCGAGTGTTTGAGCTTGCAGAAGAATGGATTCGATAGACGCATATTATGTGTAGAACCTGGTAGTTCGAAGTCAAAGTATACTTCGTCCTCCTTGAAGCTGATTAACAGCTCTTGCGGGCATTCTTCATTAGCTAATCGATAGCCGAGAATGGCTAGTTCTTTCGAATAGGAAGGAATATCTAGGATATTCATGTAACCTGAAATACCTGACATAACAATGGAGTCATTAATCGGTTTGCGATATTTGTCAGCAATACCTTCAATTCCTACCGCTACACCAACTACCGTACCTACATTCCCTGCATTACAGTCTGTATCCCAGCCGCACATCGTTGCGATTTCAACCGTGCGGTTAAAATCTCCTTCCCCGTACATGAGGGCAAGAATGCATATGCCTGCATTCGGGATCATATGGCATACGCCTTTATATTTATCGTAGCCCCAGTCTCTTTCCAGCATATCCCGGCATGCTCTAAAGTCACCTGGATTGGCTGCATGGAATGCAATAACTGCCTGAGCTACCTTCATATACGTAGAATCCGCAGGAACTTGCGCTAACCCGGCTACTACGATTTCATTTATGTCGCTTGTTTCGAATGCTTTGGAAATCGCTGCGCAGAAGAATCTGGCACCATTCACGCCATCTCCGTCATGAGATACACGCGCTGCAGCTTCACCGAAATCTGCCGCCTTCTTCGGATTGCATGGATTGACCAATCCCCATGTATCGATGAAAATTTGTCCACCAATTTGCTCCGCAATAATAGGACCGTTCTGTTCGATGGAGCCTGATTGTGGAGCTGGAATACCTTTTTTCAAATTAATGAATGCAGTGTGCTCCGTACTAACACCATAACCGCCCCACCAGAACATGCCAACACCTTCACGAGAGTAGTTCAGCCATGCTCTTGCGACATCATTCGGCGTAATATCGCGATCTGTTGCATCATCATAGAGTGCACGTAGAAAATAGAACGGACCATTCGCATCATCATCTGCTGCAAAGTTCTTAAATTCCTTTACATAATCCGTAATTTCCCCATATGTATTGTATATTCTTTCATAAGTCCAGATCGTCGGTTCTACAGGCGCGCCTAGCCTTATGCCAATGTTCATTCCTAAATAACCAGCATATATTTTCTCCAAATAATTTGTAGGTATCATATCCACACCGCCTCTAATTGATTGAACTCAGTTGCTGTTGTCTCAGGTTATTAAGTTGCAGATCCTCTTGAATAATAAATGCTGCTGTTTCAATAAACTCATTACAATTCTGCTCGATGTTCTGCTTATTCACTTCTTCCAATACGGAAAGCTCATTAGCGGGAATAGCTGAAACGCCCTGCATCGCACCTAGAATTGCACCGATCATCACACCGATCGAATCCGTATCACGACCTGAACTTACCCCATCCTTGACCGCTTCTTGTAAATCACCTTCATGCAAAATCATGTAAGCCAATGCCAGTGGCAGCTCTTCAATCGAGAATAACCGACTTGGTGTATAGTGATTCGTAGGAATACCTACTTTATTCATGCTGCGATTCACATCATCACCCATAGGCGAATATTTGGCTATCGATTCATGGAATCTAGCAACCACTTCACTTCGATCCTGCTTCTGTCCTCTTAGAGTGACTGCAAGCGTACAAATATCCTGAATGGCCTGTTTCGTACCATCTTTGGCATAACGAAGTGCGGTCTCCACAATATTGTCCACGGTTACACCAGGCTCGAATGCCTTCGCTACACAACTTGCAAGTACACCTGCTGCTTCCAAGCCGTAACTGATCTGATGCCCTGAGGCAAAAAGTATCGCTTCATCATAAGCACCTTTGGGATTACAAGCATTCACAATGCCAACTGGCGCTATATACATCGCCGCACCGCAGTTCACCATATTCCCATAACCACCTTCACGTGGTTCACAGTTTGCAAGCACATGACGATTGAAAATATGCTTCTCCGGATAGAATAGGCGATCCAGAATTAAGGCTTCTCGACCAAACTCAGGAATATATCTCGGCCTGAATGAAATTTCCTTAACAAACTCATTCGCCATATCATATGCATCCAGATGACGCTTCTCAATGCAATATACTCTCATGAGTGCAAGCGTCATGAGCGTATCATCTGTAACGATCCCCTGACCACGCATTCTGCCTAGTCTAACGACTTCCGGCAAGTCTGCCTTCCACCACTTGGTTAAGACGGTTTCCACTCTTCCATATTGTTCTGTAATTTGCTGATGTGTCATCTTCTCGATAACTGCACCCATCGCATCGCCATATGCAGTTCCGAAGACAACCCCTTTTACGCGATCTGCGAAAGAAATCATGCTATTCTCCCCCTCTACAGGGAGTGCGGGGCGTTCAGCCCCACACTATGCTGTTATTATCAAAATAAGTTGTTATTACTTTATGTTCTGATTAGCATACTCTGTAATATCTTTACCGCCTGCGGCGTTCCAATCCTGTACGAATTTATCAAAATCAGCAGCAGTTTTCTTACCGATTACATAATTGGCAGCGAATTCTTTATATACCGCTACACATGCATCCCATTTGGATGCTAACTCAGCAGGCATAATAAATGCGTTATCCTTGGTTGACATAGCTGCTACCATCTCTAAGGACTTAAATGCTGGAGCAGATAAGAACGGTGTAGATGGGTCAAATTCTTTGTCTGGTTTGAAATTCACGTTAGAGTCAACAAAGCGTGCATACCATTCAGCTGATTTCTCAGTAAGCTTAATTTTGCCATCTACGATTTGATATTGCTCTCCTTCAACGCCAAGTTTATCCAGCATTTGTCCTTTAGGACTAGCTAGGAATTCCAATACAGCAAATGCCATATCCTTGTTCTTGGACGTAGTTGATATTGCAAAGCCACGGCTTTCTTTACTTACATCAATCGGCGAGTAACCCTGACCTACACCTTTTGCTGCTGGCAGAGGCATAACAGTTGCCGTTGCACCATTTTGGCTCGTCATTTTTTGATTATAAAGATCGATTACTTTGCCTTGTGTACCTGCAATAACAGCTGCATCTCCATCATAGAAAGCTTTTTCTTTGGTATCCCATTTCTTTGTCAAAAATTCATGATCTAGCAAATCTTCTTTATACAATTTGGCATAGAAATCCAGCTTATTTTTCTCAAACTCTGTTGTTTTACCAAATGTGTACTTCCCATCAGCACCTTTGATCCATGTTGAAGTTAAACCGAACGCTTGCCCGAATAATGTGTCAATTTCCTCTAAATCTCCAGGTACTGTGTAAGCGAATTTCGTTTTATTTTTTTCCTTTAGTTCTTTAAAGAAGTTATAGTAGTTATCTACTGTTGGATTTGCAATCAAATCTTTGCCTGAGGCAGTTTGGTCAAACCAATCTTGACGCACTACCGGAATCTTAGTTGTTGTTGGGGATAGCCATACCAGGTATGGATAGTTCTTCGTTCTTACTTGGTTAAACGGACTCATTGCAGCTTTGACATAGGTTGACTTCTCGATGTATGGCGTTAAATCTTCAAGAATTTGCTGTGTTTTGGCGAATTGGTAGTCTCCACCTTGGAAGTAAATAAGATCAGGGATCGTACCACTTTGTAGAAGTAAGCCTAGCTTCTCGGAGTATGTACCGCTTTGAACTGGAACGATTTCAATTTTTACATTCTTGCCTTCGGCCTTCATTCCCTCTTCAATCCCTTTAATAAGCGGATCGTCAGCTGCTAAGTCTTTGTCCACGATTGTGATCTTGACTGGATCTGCACTTGCTGCTGGAGTTGAGCCAGCGTTAGGTGTTGGTGTTGAGCTTGCCCCTTTGTCTCCTCCGCCACTGCTGCATGCTGTAGTTACAAGCATTAGCATTGCAACTAGTGTAATAAGCATTTTTTTCATTTTTCAATTCCTCCCTTTTTGTAAACGTGCTTATTTATTCTTTAATGCCGCCTTCCATTACGCCACTTGTATAATGTCTTAGGATAATGGGATAGAGCATAAGAATCGGTACCATGGCAATCACGATAGTCGCTGCTTTAAGTGCTGAGAAGTCCAATTGCGCAATATTACTGTTCTTTAGCAGTTCTGCTGTACCAACGAGTGCAGATGTGTCTCGTTCGACGATGAACTGTCTGAGCAATACTTGCAGAACGGTATTGTCCCTACTCGATAGGAAAATACTGGATTTGAAAAATTCATTCCATTTGGCTATCGCATAGAACATTCCTATCGTCATAACAGGAATACGTGCTAGTGGGAATACAATCCGCAGGAACAATTTCATATGACCTGCTCCATCGATTCTCGCTGCTTCAACCAAGGATTCAGGTATCTCTTCCATAAATCGCATCATGATGATCAAGTAGTAGACATTGATCGTTCTATAAATCACCATGGACCACAAATTATCAAGCAAAGATAAATCTTTCATAACCAGATATTCTTGAATGTACCCTGGTTCAAAAATCATGATAATGATGAGCAGAATCATAATTGGTGTTTTGCCAACTAAGTTCTTGCGAGTTAACACATAAGCCGTGATCGTTGTGAAAAAGACGCTTATGCATGTTCCAACTATCGTGATAAACAGAGAGTTCACAAGTGCTTTTCCGACAATCGGATTGTTAAGCACAACTTGAAAATTAATAAGAGAGAAACCCTTGGGTATAATGTCATAGCCTTTGAGTAGATGGACCTTGTCAGGGTTCGAGAAGGCTTTGGCAAACAAGCTCACAATCGGTACGAACATGGTTAGTGTCAAGAGCGTTAAGATAATACCGATCAGGAATTTAGAGACGGTTAACTTTCTCCCTACCATATAGAAGCCTCCTTACCATGCGCCTTTTGAGGTCAATTTTTTGGAAATAAAATGTGTCGATAGCACAAGCACTACACCGATAGCGCTCTTGAATAAATTAGCTGCAGTCGCATACGAATACTGGCCATTCAGCAAACCAACTCGGTACACATACGTATCAATAATATCAATGTGGCTAGCAACTGAATCGTTCGTGAAGTTAAGCACCTGATCGAGACCTGCATTCATAATGAATCCAATGTTCAGAATGAAAATAGTAACCATTGGTACATACAAGTGCGGGAGAACGATCTTGGTTACGATATGCCATCTAGTTGCACCATCGACATAAGCTGCTTCATACAAACTCGGGCTGATGCCAATAATGGCAGCTAGATAAATAATCGAGTCCCAACCGATACTTCTCCAAGCTTCACTGAATACGAGCACCCATCTAATACTGTCTTTATCGATTAAGAAATCCTTCGCTTCAAAGCCAAACAGCTTAATCAATTCGTTGATTGCCCCAGTGGAAGGAGATAGGAATTCAAACCAAATCCCTGCGATAACGACCCATGACAAGAAGTGAGGCAGATACGAAATCACTTGAATCGATTTACGAAACTTGCCATTGATAAATTCGTTCAGCATAAGTGCGAACAGAATTGGAAAAGGAAACACAATAAACATCTTCATCGCACTAATAATCAACGTGTTGGTTAGCACCTGTGTAAAGACATTCGTGCTAAACAGCTCTTTAAAATACTTCAGTCCGACGAAGATATCCTCTCCAATAATCCGGTAATCGTAGAATGCCAGCTTCATCTCAATGATTGGCCAGATATGAAAGATGATAAAATAAACGAGTGCTGGCAACAGCATCAGATAGAGAACTTTATCCATCCAAATTTGTTTGAGCTTGGTGTTCTTCCTTCTGCCAATCTGACCTTCCGTGCTGCTCATAGATCCACCTCCAATTCCATAAGCGGTGCGTGCTGCTGTGCGCCATATACATCACGATCAAGGAATGTTCCCGAGGATACCTTCCGAGCGAACGTAACTTTGAAGCCTAGCGCTTGGTCGAAGAATACGATATGCATAATTTGGTCAGGCTCAATATTATAAAGTCTGGAGATTACCTCTTTATTGATGACTCCAGAATCTTTAATTGTGTGGTAGATAATCGGATCATTAAATAAAGCATCAACTGTAATTTCAAAAGGGCCACTGTTCTTGCTTCTTAGCACTGTAGCTGCGTCATATAATTTCATCTCTACACCTCTACATACTCGCAAGGGAACATTGTGAGCCCATCTGCGACTTCCATCAAATGATATACGGAGAACTCATATACGGCGCCGAATGGCACATCACTAGGAGCAAATGGAAAAGCAAGATTGCCTGCTGTCGACTTACGTCCCTTGTAGCCATAATGCAAGAAGGTTGATCTTACCGAGCTGCAAACTGCATTTGCAAGATCCTGTGTCGCTGCAATAACCTCGAACATAATCCCCAGTTCATGCCCTGCCCGAGGTGTAGGCTCCAGTTCACCTAATACACCGTTCAAGCCATAATTGACAAAATTAATCTGATAATCCTCACGTGGAATTTCATTATAGTAATCATAGACCTGCTGTTTAACGAGTTCTTCAACCTCTTCAATCTGAGCAATGAGCAAGGGATCACGAACACCAGCTACGACAAATGTGCGATACGCTACTTTCATTGCGCCTTCAAGCTTAATTTTGTAAACAGGCGTTTCTTCCACCTGACTACCATGAACCTCCACACTACCATCACCAAGATCTGTGAATGTACAATGCTCCAAGTTCAGCACCAATCCAGGTCCATGTAAAATATAAGGATGATCCTTCTCATAAAAGGTATGGGCAGCAACCGATATCGTCGTGCATTTGCGACTCTCATTCAATGGCTTCACAATAAAGGAATCCTTCTTCAGAATGCCGAGCATACAATCCTTCGTCGTTCCTGGATCCGCACTAAGCGCAGCACATTCGAGAATTTTACCAAGATGATAGGAGAGCGCTGTGCCACATCCGTTATGCATCGCAACAGCTGCGAATGGAGAAGGATCATAGGCTCTACCGCAAATAATGATATCCGCACCTTCTTGAAGCGCTTTCAAAATAGGCTCATGTCCCATCTGTGCTACAATACTGGTCGTCGCTGCTAGACGGTCTGCTGTTAATGACTTCACGCTTAATCCTAATGGCTCACACTCTCCTACAGCTAGCTTCGCTTCTACCGCCTCATGCGGAATGTCCGCCCAAATGGTAGCAACCTTCACGTCATGAATATGATGTTCCTGCAGGATTTCCATAATAATAGCTCGTGTCCATTCCACATGAACCTTTGCACCGCTTCCGCCAGCAGAGCCAATGATTACTGGAATCTTCGCTTCAACTCCGGCTGTAATCATGAGTTCCAAATCTTTTTTGCAAGCTTGCTTGCTTACAATAGCCGTACCTGCGCCAAGCTTATGAGGCCCTGCATCAGTCGATCCGGCATCAACGACAATTGCATCTGGCGAGCAAGCCATTCCATTCCTAAACGACGACTTTGGAAATCCATATCCCAACATTCCACATGGTGCCAAAATTTTGAATTCTTCTTTTGTCATAAGTTCCTCCGCTAGTTTAAGAAGAAACGGGCTTATCCCTACGATGCATAAATCCGTTTCTTATGGTGACATTCCACTTACAAATACATTCTCATCGTTTCTTTATCAGGCAAAGAAGGTTGAGCTCCTTCTCTGCTTACTGTTATTCCTGCAGCTAGACTAGCAAACTTGATCGCATTTGCGATGTCCTTACCTTCTGCGAGCGCTACTGCTAAACCACTAATGAACGAGTCTCCTGCTCCTGTCGTATCAACAGCTTTGAAAGGTGCCGCTGAAAAGTACTCTTTGGTGTTTCTATTGACGAGCAAACAGCCTTTGTCACCAAGCGTTACAATGACATTCTGGAAGTTTTTCTCCAGCAGTTTATAGGCTTTTTCCTCAATCGTATAATCGCCAGGGATCATTAAATCAATTTCGGTCTCATTCGGTACAACAAGGAAGCAATCTTCAAAGCATGTATAATTAATCTTCTGAGCAGGCGCTGGGTTCAAAATCAATTTAATATTGTTCTTGCGACATATCCCTGCTACATATTCAATCGTATCCATCGGAATTTCCATCTGAATCAAGCAATAATCTACTTTGTCAAAGATCCACTCGAATGAATTCACTTGCTCAATGCTTAATCTGGAGTTTGCACCGGGATTAACCACAATGTTGTTATCCCCACTATCCGAAACATAAATATAGGCATTGCCTGTCGGAAGCATTTCATCAAATACGATTCCACTAGCATCCACGCCATTCTTGACCAAGCTGTTGAACAGCTCACGGCCATAAAGGTCATTGCCAACGCGTCCAATCATGAACACTTTGCCACCAAGCTTACCTGCACCAACCGCTTGATTCGCTCCCTTACCTCCAGCTGCGTTCTTAATGTCATAGGACATAATCGTTTCGCCAACCCTCGGAATATGTGGAACCCGTAAAATAATGTCCATATTCAAGCTGCCGACAATAGCAATTCGCTCCCTTGGTATATCGTTAGCACGAAATGGACCCGAAACACTGTCCTTCAAAGCAATTAAAGGCTCATAAACGACTCTTTTTACCTCAGGCTCATTGCGAATTTGCTTAATTAATGTCATACAAGCCGCAAAACCCATCTCATACATAGGGTAACTAATGGAGGTTAGCGTTGGTGTAACGAGATCACAGATATCGGAATTGCCAAACCCAATGACCGATAGTTCATTCGGAATTTTCATGAGCGCTTCACCAGCTGTTAAATAAACGCCACATGCAAGAATGTCATTACTCGTAACAATTGCAGTAACATTCTTAGCGAGAAGCAGCTTCGTTGCTTCACTTCCGCCAATTTTGCAATCACTGGCAACGCTTTCAATTACAAGATTCTTATCAAAACTAATATTATTGTCATACAATGCCTTCTTATAGCCTTCCAGTTTATCCAGTTCATCCTGACTTGAGAGTGAACTGCTGATATAACCAATGACTTCATGCTTCTTCTCAATTAATTGCGTGGTTGCCAGATAAGTGCCTTGTGCGTAATTCAAATTCAACTGACTTACATCGGCTTCATAGCTCCTTCCACCCGTAAAAACAACAGGCAGCTCTTCATCCATATAATGAACAATGTCCTGTTCGGTCAAAGTGGCTGAAGGAGCGAATAATACACCTTCAACATTGCGTTCTCGAAGAATGTCCCAGTGCCGCTTGTCTTTGGACTCAGCTACATCTGTATTGCATAGGATGACACTCATATTCTCTTGATAAGCTGCATCTAATGCACCTTGAACGAATGGCTTATAGAAGACATCAGATACATTATCAATTACTAAACCAATGGTCGATGTTTTGGCAGCCATTCGTTTAATAACCTTCTGATATGGACTATAGTTATGCTCACTAATAATCTTGGCGATCTTCTGCTTCGTCTCTTCTCCAATATCTTGATCCTTGTTGTTCAATACTTTGGAAACGGTTGCAATAGAAACTCCAGCCAATTTAGCAATATCTTTAATCGTCATTGTATTGGATCTTGGGGGTCCTATCCTGAGATGAGTCATTGTTAAATACCTCGCAAAATTCGTTGAATTGATAATATTAGAAAAATTGCGAAAACATTTTAGGAAAATGTTTACTTAAGCTTAAAATAGCACAGCCCATAATGGGAGTCAAATGAATTATTTAAAAATTCATAATGTTATATTATTCACACGGTCATCTATTCCAAACTCCTCATTCAAAATAAAAAAAGAAACCAATCCAACGTATGATGAGATACAACCCAGCATCGTTGGAAGGTTTCTTTATGGATTTTATATAGGGAGACCGTTTGAATGCATATCATGCAGGCAAATTCTCTAGTTTTTGTGAAATTTAGCTTTTGCCTGTATTTCATACATTCAAAACCCATCATTTTCGCCAAATTCACCATATCCGTCACTTTTGACTGTATAAAATGCAATCAAATCCTACATTTGCTCATCTG
Organism: Paenibacillus albiflavus; assembly: GCF_004344915.1. Lineage (GTDB taxonomy): Bacteria > Bacillota > Bacilli > Paenibacillales > NBRC-103111 > Paenibacillus_AM > Paenibacillus_AM albiflavus. The sequence continues at coordinate 135,185 of NZ_SKFG01000012.1, forward strand.
AGCCACTTTTGACTGTATAAAATGCATTGAACGAGCTCATGGATGGTTAAATAGTTTCCGTCTGTCTACATTTGGAAAAATCTAAAAAAATAGAATTGACGAATAAGTAACCATTGGTTATATTATAACCAGTGGTTACTTATTTTCGCACTGGAGGTGACTCTTATGTCAAAAAAACAAGAGCTTCGCTCTGAAGAAACGAAGAAATCAATCATTACTGCCGCTTATGAGCTTTTTGCAGTAAAAGGATATGAAGCGGTCACGATGAGAGAAATCGCCAAACAAGCAGGGTGCTCTCACACGACAATCTACATTTATTTCAAAGACAAGGAAGTACTGCTCTATGAACTTTCGAAGCCTGCCCTTCTAGAACTAAAAAGCACATTGAAAGCAAAACTTGAAGATCATAAATTACCTGCTGACGAGCGCATTAAAGCAATTAGTCGTCACTTTATCGATTTTTGCCTCATGAATCACAATATGTACTTGCTTATCATAATGACCCAATCTTCTCGGGTTGATCAAGAGCCGCAAATCCAGCCAGAGCTGAACACTTTACGAATAGAATTATTCTCCATTTTGAATCAAGCACTTCAGGAATATCTACAACTATCTAGTGACGATAAAGATAAGCTATTAAGCTGTTCTCGCATTTATTTTTACATGCTGCAAGGAATTGTGAGCACGTACCACTTGAGTGAAGAATCATCGGAAGACTTATTCAAGAGATTAGATCGAACCTTTGAAGAAGCCTTTGAAGTGCTGCTCACTGGATTCAGATACCGAGAGGGGATGCATGATTAATGAGCTTTATCGTGTATATGCTGCTTTTTGCCATACTCTGTTCTTGGTTAGATACCAGGGTCGATTCAGATAGGAGGAAGGTATAATGTTCGCAGGTCATTTTGGTTTGGCTGCCGCAGTAAAGTCCAAATCTCCTGAGTTACCTTTATGGACCCTGATTGTAGCTACACAATTACTCGATGTCTTATTTGTTCCCCTTTATGTTTCTGGAATTGAAACGCTGGAGATCGTTGATCAAGGTGGATACGGTCATGCTATCATTCATGCGGATTACACGCATTCTTTATTAGTCGCTCTAGTCTTATCGTTAGTTGCTGGGTGGTATGCCTTGAAAAAATGGAATAAACGCAACGGTATTGTTATAGGGGCTATGGTCTTTAGTCATTGGATTCTCGATTTGCTTGTGCATCGTGTCGATCTTCCCATTCTTCCAGGCAATTTGGGGGACCTTCCTTTATTAGGATTTAGCTTATGGAAGTATCCTGCAATAAGCATCATGCTGGAAGTACTATTGATCGCTCTGGGGATTGTGCTGTATTTTCGTTCTGTAATCGCAAGAGCACGTATGAACACCTCTTCTAATCACAAGAACAGCCTAAACAAAGCCTATACAGCTGGAATTGTCTTTGGAGGACTCTTAATCCTGTCTCTTATAACCGATATATTAGGATTGGGATAATAATCAAACAACCCACACTTTTCAGCGTGGGTTGTTCTTATTATGTTATGGTTACACCATAATTTTGCACATATCGTTCGTGAATTGAACAGGGTCTTGAATTGGCAAGCCTTCGATTAAAAGTGCTTGGTTGTACAGGAGATTCGTGTACAGGTTCAGCTTATCTTTATCTTGGCTATAGGAAGCCTTAAGTGATTTGAATACTTCGTGATTCACATTGATTTCGAGAACCTTGTCAGCCTTCACATCTTGGCTGTTAGGCATTGCCTTCAAGATTTTCTCCATTTCAATCGTCAATTCACCCTCGGTAGACAAGCAGACTGGATGAGTCTTCAAACGCTTGGAAGCTTTCACGTTCTTCACTTTATCAGCAAGAATACCCTTCATCGCTTCAAAAAGTTCCTTATTCTCGTTCTCTTCATCAGCTGTTTCATTGTCCTTCGCATCAGGCTCAATGCCTAAGTCGCCGCTAGATACAGATTTGAATTCCTTCTCTTTATACGTCATGATCATCTTGATCGCAAATTCATCAATATCATCTGTGAAATACAGAATTTCATAACCTTTGTCCGCTACCATCTCCGTTTGTGGAAGCTTCTCAATACGCTCTACAGATTCACCTGCAGCATAGTAAATGAACTTCTGATCTTCCGGCATTCTGGACACGTATTCATCCAATGTTACCAGCTTCTTCTCTGTGGAAGAATAGAACATAAGCAGATCTTGGAGCACATCTTTGTTGCTACCATATTCACTGTATACACCATACTTGAGCTGTCTGCCAAAGGACTTATAGAATTGCTCATACTTCTCTCTTTCATCCTTCAGTAAGCTTTGCAGCTGACTCTTGATTTTATTCTTAATGTTCTTCGCGATTAGGCTGAGCTGGCGGTCGTGCTGAAGCATCTCTCTTGAAATATTCAGCGATAAATCCTCCGAATCCACCATTCCTTTAACAAAACTAAAATAATCAGGAAGCAGATCCGCACATTTATTCATGATAAGTACGCCGTTGGAATATAACTCAAGCCCTTTCTCATATTCCTTGGTGTAATAATCGAATGGCGTATTCTCTGGTATAAAGAGAATGGCGTTATAAACCGCAGCTCCGTCAGCTTTGATATGAACATGCGTGATCGGCTTATCGTAACCATAACGCTTCTCGTTATAGAAGTTCTCATAATCTGCATCTGTCAGCTCACTCTTATTTTTACGCCAGATCGGAACCATACTGTTCACTGTTTGTTCTTCTTGGTACTCTTCCAGCTCATCATCAGCACCCTCTTTAGGACGCTGACCTTTGACATCCATCTTGATTGGATAACGGATGAAATCCGAGTATTTCTTGATAATTGCCTTCAAGCGATACTCTTCCAAATACTCATCGTACTGATCATCTTCCGTATTGTCTTTGATCGTCATTATGATCGTTGTACCCACTGAATCCTTCTCACAAGGTTCAATTGTGTAGCCATCAGCACCCTTAGATTCCCACTTGTATGCCTCATCACTGCCAAAAGCTTTTGTTGTGACTGTCAAAACATCAGCTACCATGAAAGCAGAATAGAAACCAACCCCGAATTGACCAATAATATTATGGCCATCTTGCATTTCATTCTCTTTTTTGAATGCGAGCGATCCGCTCTGCGCGATAACCCCGAGGTTATTCTCAAGCTCTTCCTTGGTCATCCCGATCCCTGTATCGGCAATCGTGAGTGTTCGGTTTGCTTTATCAGCTGTTATCTTGATGAAGTAATTCTCTTTATCAAACACTAATTGATTGTCAGCTAACACCTTATAGTAAATTTTATCGATAGCATCACTGGCATTCGAGATTAACTCTCTTAGAAAAATCTCTCTGTGTGTATAAATGGAGTTAATCATCATTTCTAATAATCGTTTGGATTCTGCTTTAAATTGCTTCTTAGCCATGGATCGATCTCCTCTCAGTTTTCATTTAGCACTCATGATTGCCGAGTGCTAACCCTTTCTTTTATATAACATAAATTAAATTTCAAAGTCAACTAAAGATGTGGTTCCTGAATAATCGAAGTGGAAAGAAAGTATCGTTAAACAGCTCACTTGTATAAACAACGACCAATCGATCCTCAGGTGACACAATGATATACTGTCCACCATAACCCATAGCAAAAAACACATTCGGATCATACGGCTGTTTCTCCTCATTCGCAAGCACCCAGAAGTGATAGCCATAAGAACCGATGGAATTATACGTATGGAACTTTGCTGTTGTTGAATTTTCAATCCATGAACGCGAGACGACTTGCTTATTGCGCCATAAACCGCCATCCATTAGCATTTGACCTATTCGGAGCATATCAGCAGTTTGCAGACATAAGCCAAAGCCGCCAATTGTTACTCCTTTGGAATCCTTATACCATCTGTAATCTGTTATTCCAAGAGGTTTAAATAACATCTTCTCTGCAAAAGCAGCCGTATTTCCATTTGTTTCCTTCTTTAAAATAATACTTAATAAATGAGAGCTGCCAGAATCGTATACCATATGCTGCCCTGATTGAGACACCATTTTCTGTTCTAAAATAAACTTCTCCCAATGCTTCGTATTAATCATCGGAAATGGGAGACCCTGCCACGTACTAAATTCTCCCCACTCCCATCCAGGCGTCATCGTGAGCAAATGTTCGATTGTAATCTGTTTCTTATCAGCACCTATGTAGGGAAAATAAGTTTCAATCGGAACTTGTACACTTTCAATTAATCCTTGATCAATCGCAATTCCAATTAGAATAGATACAATGCTCTTCGTACAAGAATGGACTTGGAATAACTTAGTCTCCATTTTTCTATTCTTGTAATACTTAAACACAACCTCATTGTTATGGGAAATCAGACACGAGTTTATCTTTTCTTTGCGAAGAGCATGTTCAAATTTCTGTAGTCTTGTAGCCTCTAAATTCAAATCAATTCACCTGCTTAAATTTAATACTTATACCAAGTTTTATAAAATATTAAGATCAGTTCCAAAGCCTGCCGCTTCTTCTTCCATCCTCTCCGCTAGTCTCGCTCTCAAATTCATTAACCACTCAGGTTCATGATCCCAGCTATCTGCAATCGATCGTAGCGTACGGGCATATCCATATAAACCGGCAAATCTCTTGCATGCTGGAACGATTGTTTCCCAATCAGATGGAAGATCGTATTCTGTTCGGTAACCATCTATAAAGCATTGCATCTTTTCGTTATAGACTTCGGAAGGGATGAATTCATGCAAGCATTCAAATACCTGAACTAAATCCATTACATACCAGTGATACATCGCATCATCAAAATCGATAATATTGCATCCCCCAGACTCCTGATCGTAAAAAACATTATCAAATTCAAAATCATAGTGGATCAGCCCATAATGACTTGGTGATTTCGGCAGCTTATCAAAGTAATCCCGCAATATTGCGACTTCCATCCGTGTTTTCGTTTCATTCGGCAAGTCCCTCAATTGATCTTCGATCCAGTCCAGGACATCGCCATATGACCATCTCGGTGCTCCGACAGGTGTGTACTGGCTCGACAAACGGTGTAGCTTACCTAAAGCTTGTCCATAGCGGTAAATAATCGTATCATTCAAATCCGTTCGATCCAGCTGCACGCCAGACACACGTTTAAAGACAGAGGCGTAGTAAGCGCCCCATGGCGTTTGCACTTCAACCAGTTCTTCCCCTGCACAAGATTGAACCGTTTCCAGAACACCACAACCGTTATCGCGCAAATAAGCAATAAACTCAAACTCTGCTAATACATTATCTTTATTTTTCTCCACCACAGGCGCAAATCTTAATAGATGCGTCTTACCTTCGAATCGGAACGGATAAATGGCATTTGACGATATACGATAATATTGAAAAAGTTCAATTGATTCTGGATCATACTTCCAATTCTTTAACAACATTTCAGCTAAATTCTCATTATTAAAAAGATATTTCAATTTCATCATTGGCATACAGCTCCTCGGCTATTTGGTTTTTTGCGCGCAAAAAGACCGCAGGCTATATCTGCGGTCTACGAAATCCTTATATAAAGTGAAGTGGCAAGAAGAAACGGTTTCACCGTCTTTTAGGACGGATGCGTTTCTTACGCATAATCAAATAAACCTCACTTTTAATCAGGAAAAAATAACAGCATATCCTTGAGTGATTGGCGGACCTACGTGTCCACCTGCCTTATTCAGTTCACGATCACCTTAGTAGTTGTATTCATTGAATTAGCCCAGCGTTTCATGCTGCTCACTCCCTTCACAACAAATTAAAATCATTGTATCCTATTTTTACCATGGTAGCAATTAGAAAAATGCATACAATCCATTTTCAAAATACTTGTAATCATCATCTGTAATGATCGTTTCTCCATAGCCATCGAAGAATGCTTGATGGTCATGATCGGTTTGGAAAATGTTCGGCTTCGGCCTAATCGCTAGTGATACATCATATCTAGGATCTCCGAGCGCACCACCACTCCAGTCAATGATCCCAGCTATTCTTCCGTCATGAACTAACACATTGTCTATCGTAAAATCACCATGAATGAGCGTTTGTCTATATGCCTTCGGCTTATTATTCTTTAGTTTATCCAGCTGTTCCCTTGTCCCGTCAACTTGATAATGCAATAGATTATATTCTGCCTGCGTAAGCATATCATCAATCCAATCGCCACTATTCCTTAGCTGATCAGGACAAATTGTCGCATGCAATTCCCGCAATTGACGTCCGTATTGAAAAATCAGTTTATATCTTACAGATGGATTATCCTCACGAGTCAGAACACTCCGTAAAGGTTCTCCCTCCATGTACTCCATTAGAAGCCATCTGATGTATGCCCTTGCCTCGGATAGCTTATCGTATGTATTTCACCTAACGTTTGCATCTCCCACTAACTATATATTCTTCTATATTGAGCGACACATTGATACTTAACTGGAAGTCAATCGTATCCTCATCCTTGAATCTTACGGTATAAGTGACCACATAAGGTGTCTCTATATAGAACAACGTTAGCTCTAAAGCATCTCTATCCAGCCATTTAGCATAGGTTACAACTTCTTGTCTGTGCAAAAGCAGGTCTTTATTGAACACATCTGTCGTATGAATAGGTTTGAACCAATTGAAAGCCAGCACATTGTCCCGCTCGTCCCCGTAACTAGTATGAAGCTCCAATTGATCATCCTTCTGATAAAATCTAATTTCCTTCAGCCCATGAGGATTATTACCCATGATATAGCATCGATTATTTAGATGTAGTGTACACTCCGGAACTGGCATAATCGTTGGAACAGCAGAGCTAGCCATACGATTTAATCTTGCGTGCAACTCCAGTTGATCTTCTTGGCACACAGAATCGCTATTGCCTAAATGATCCACAATATGCTCATAAATCAGATCAAGCAATGTCTGCAATGACTTCATGCTTGGGAAACTAGACGTTGCTGCAATTACAATCTGCTCATTGGGCGCTACAAAACAAACCTGACCAAATGAGCCATCTCCTCGATAGCATCCTCGCCGACACAGATGAAATTGATATCCATACCCCTGGGCAGAATCGTTTCGTTCCGCTCCAAGCCGATTATCGCTTTGCTCCTGTGTAGCTAGTTCGATGTATGACTCCGAAATAATTCTCTTCCCCGCATACATCCCTTTGTGTAACAGCAGCAATCCAATCTTCGCGATGCTTTCCGTGGATAAGCTGAGGCCCATCCCACCAGCGATAACTCCCATCGGGCAAGTCTCCCAAGTAGGTCTTGGTATTCCAAGTGGTTCAAATAATCTCGGCATTAGATAATCGATGAGATTCAGACCTGTTGCTTGTTCCATAATCGCTGACAGCATATAGGTGGAATGCGTGCTGTATCGGTAATAGCTTCCTGGTTCATGTTCTACCTCTTGAGATAGGAACGCTTTAACCCAATCCCGTTCATTTACGACAGCTGCATATATATTATCGTGATGTCCTGAATTCATGGATAAAAGATGATGCACATTCATAGCAGCCAAATTAGATGAAACAACATGCGGCAGTTTGTTCGGAAAGAAGGATATCACCTTATCCTCCAAGTTCAGCAAGCCTTCATCTATTGCAATTCCCACTGCCAAGGAAGTTATGCTTTTGCTTAATGAAAACAACAATTGCGGATGATCCAAACGATAAGGGGATCGAACATACTCCGCAGTCATCCTACCATTTTGCAGTAAAATCAAGCTATTGACCTCTAAGTTAAGCTCATCGATCCTAGCAAAAAAATCAATCAGTGATCTGGAAGTCAAACCATGATTTTCAGGAAGGTCCTTCATAATGCCCATTTTCATTTACCTCCAGTTCAGATTGTGATACGATTAATGGCAATTAAAGCCAAAGGGGGCGTTTGTCGTTATCAAAGAACAAGTACACAAGGGCATATTATATCAAGGGGTATCGCATACTTAGCCCTATAAACTGCGACTTCCCCCTACTTTACAAAGGGGTAATTCAACTATGCAAGCAGCAAACAGTCTATTAATTCGTAATTTTCAACAAACAGATATGCCACAACTTGGTGTATTCTATCAATCCGTCAAAACAAGAGGCAACGTTGTGTTCTGGTGGGTTGGTGACGAGAACAATTATGGTAACGTTTTCTGTGCTTTTGAGGATAGTCTAATGATCGCTAAAGGTCAAGTCGATATCATCAATATTGTTCCACCTGATCGTTTGCCAGATAATAAACATGCTATTTATCTCAATCTCAAAACTCTACCTGACAGAGAGCAAGATTACGAGCTGATGGACAAACTCTATTCGTATCTTTATCAAAGAGCCTTGGAGCTGAAAGAAACTTTACCTCCAGCCTACGAAACACAGCTTTGTGTAGGCAATGATTCTTCAGAGGTGGCTAACAATCAATTTTTTATTCAAAAAGGGTATCGTCATTTGAAGAGCCTGTTTACCATGACGCGAGATTTGAATGAGCCTATTGCTAAGCAAACTCTGCATGAGCAATTTCAATTCGCCTTGTGGAAGATGGAATCTCCTCAGGAAGAAACAGAGTATCTTAAACTGGATGCCGAAATTTGGCCAGATGCAACCATTGGATCCAAGAGATTAGCTGATAATAAGAACCATAAGCTATGGACCTCAATGGTAGTTCGTGAGGGAGATACAATCGTTGCAGGCTTGATGGTATGGCAAGAGGAAGATCAAGGTGCCATTGAGGATGTGTTCGTCCGTGAACCTTGGAGAAAACGTGGGTTAGCTAAATTCCTCCTTACTGCGGCATTTGAATATTTACAATCGCATGGATTGCAATCCGCCTATCTGATGGTACTCACCGATAATGATTCTGCACTGTCTCTATATGAATCTGTGGGATTCCGTAAGGTACAGGAAGAAATCAGGTACTGCATTGAGCTAAAATAAGCTAAACATAGCTTATATCTCACGCATTCGCAAATACGGAACGCCGTCTATACGCAAACATTGAAGTTTGAATGCATTTTGTGCAGTCAAATACCGCCATATGGCGTAAAATAAAGTTTTGCCTGCACTTTGTGCAGGCAAATTTTGTTTTCTAGCCTATTTTGAGCTCAATCCCAACTTTTGAATGTACCAAATGCAGGCAAAACTTATTTTTCTCCATCCAGACGACTTTTGAATGCATAAAATGCAGGCTGGCACAAGAAGAAGCGGTTTCATCGTCATTAAGGACGGATGCGTTTCATAAGCGAATACCTAGAATTTATGACAGCACAATTTCCATTAGTGGTAGAAATCTTCCTTTCGTAACAGTTGACTCTACATCACCAATCCGTTTGGCCCCCATCGATAAATAGAAGCCTTCGGCATGAGGATCGCTATGAATTATCACTTTAGGAATACCGAGTTCCTTGGCTAGCCCCATGATGTGCTGCCACAATACCCTTCCATATCCAAGGCGAACCGCAGATGGATCTATGAAAACATCACTTAGAATACTACTGTCGCCGTCCTGTTCCAAAGCAATGAAGCCTTGGATCTTCCCTTCATCTTCAACCACATATACATGTGCAGCTGCGATAAATTCAGGCGTGATCGTTAATGCTGCTCGACAAGATTCAATAAATTCATCACTGTATCCCCAGTATGCTTTAGAACGAATAGCAAGCTGGGTCAAATCATCTGCTTCCTGTATTACCGCTTTACGAATATTCATAACGGCACACTCCTCCCTTCTAGAATATTCTAAATCTTTTCCTTGATTAATCAACCAATTGAATGATATTCAGTTAGCAGCTATATACGAAAATGCAGCCCTGTAAGGGCTGCAACAGATATTGTATCCTATTATATAAACTGTCTTACATCATTGTTTCTTCCGAAGCGATAGATGGCGATCAAGGCAAATGCAACAGCGAATGCAAGTAAGATTGCGATGTTCAGGTATAAGCTGCCGAATGTTTCTCCTTGCTGCAGCTTATTAATCATATCCAGCAGCCAGTGCTGTGGCGTGAAATTCGAAATTTTGCGAACCGTGTCTGGCATGATATCCACTGGGAAGAAACATCCTGCAAGCAGACAAGTTGGCACGATCACGAGATTCTGCAAAGCACCTGCGCTCGTGCTGCCTTTGGCAAAAGCGATGAGCATAAGCGCTAGCGCAATCGCTGTAAGCGAGAACAGAAGCAGCGCTGGAACTAACTGAACGAAAGATATTCCCGTGTCGATTTGAAGTACGTTCTTCATGACAATGAGTGTGACTACGATCTGAATCAACAGAATAATTATACTGACGACCACATTAGAGAGCACATATGCCCTGGAGGACATAGGAGATGATAGCAGTCGCAAGAAGGTGCGGTTCTCTTTTTCCCTAATAATGCCTTCCATCATATTGAAAGCCGAGAGCATCATGAACATGACGAGGAAACCAATGGATTGATAAGTCATCATCTTCATATTCGATGAATCCTGCAGCGTCTCCGAAGTTAGCTTAAAGTTATGCTTCGTGTATGCTGTATACAAGGTATCGAATGCAGCAGCATCACCATGCGAACTTTGACCAATCGCTGCGACATTGCCAATATAGCTCTGCAGCATTGCCTTCACATACGCTGTCACCTGAGCGCCTTTGACTGAGACAATATCAAGCTGTGATGGCGTACCCGATCGAACGCTATCGGCAAACCCTGCTTTAAATACGATGCCACTATCCAGTTTGCCCGCTGCAATTTCACGATTCATCGTTTCCTCATCGGTTAGCGTAATCTTGACTTGATTCAAACCTTCCACAAAATGAATCGCATCGCTAGTAATCGTCTGATTGCTATCTTGATTGATAATGCCGATTTTCAGCGTGCCTGTATTCACATTGCTATATAAGAGCATGGAAACCAGTACCCCGATAATCGGTAATCCGATATAAAAGAACCAGTTTTTCCTATTCCTAAAAATAACGGATAATGATTTGCGTACCAACCATAACATTTCACTCATATTATACCGCCTCCTGTTTCCGTATGCAGAAGATCGCGAAGATTAAGAAGATCGCTGCGATTCCCACATTCAATCCAATCGTAGACCATGCAGCAGCCACATCATCTGCATAAATGAGCTTTGTTAAAGACGAATTCGCCCAGCGAATAGGAGAAAGATTCGCTAGAATGTCCATAATGCCTTCTCCATCACTAATTGGGAAGTAAGCACCGCCCAGGAAGGAAGCAACTTGCGTGAAGAGCATAACCACCATTCTTGAGCTTTCATTCTTAAATATGAAGCTGATGCCGACCCCCATACTGACTGCGAGTAGAACTTCTGTCAACAAGACGAGGAGGACTATACCGTAATGACTTCCCCATTCCGCATGGAAGACGAATTTGCTAAACAGAACAACGACTAATACACAGAGTAGATTGATAAACGTAGCTCCGATAATACTCCCTGCAAAAAATTCTATTTTTGATACAGGTGACGCCATCAATCGTGCATAAGTGTTACGAAGCTTTTCAGTCTGATACAGATAGCTACCGAGTATGATTGAATAGAATGCGATCATGGTTGACATGGCGACCGCGTAATAATCCATTGAACCGGGCAGCTTATCGTGATCGAGCGAAGTTTCTCGAATGTAATCTCCACTTTGCATGGCACTTGCTACAATCTCCTGAACGGCTGAAGGATTCGCTTCGTAAGCTGCTGCGGTTAAAGAATAGCGATCAGCGAATGTCGTCAGCATGCCTTGCAGAATATTGCTTTCAATCGTCCTCTTACTGCTGCCATAGAACTTGATGCCATCATCCCGAAGCTCAGCATAGGCTGTATATCGATCAGAACGAACCTCTTCCTTGCTGTCCATGCCTGCTTCCGCTTGCGTTACTTGAACACCTTGTTTCTCAATCGCTTCGACAAACCCGTTCCAATAAGGCGTTATTTGCTGATTCGTCCATTCATTCGAAATGAGCAGCTTCATGTCCCCGATCTTCGATCCATCCGTGAATGCATTTGATAGGGCCGTACCCAGAATGAGCATCATGACAATTGGTAGTGCTAGCATGAGCCAAAATGTCATTTTGCTGCGCATCGTGGATTTGATTCTTTTTAGCGCAATATTCCATATGTTCATTGCCACACACCTCCTAGTCCCTCAAATTTCTACCTGTTAACGTCAGGAATACCGTTTCAAGATTTGGCGCCTGCTCTTCTACCGATCGAATTTCAACTTGATCCTTGATGAGCTGCTGAATGATTCGATTCAAATTATTAACCTCAGCTTTCGAAATAATCTGCAGCGCTTGCTCTTCCTGACGAACAGAGACTACACCTTGAATCGTTTTGAGTGACTCAAGCTGGAGGGTATCACCTGGTTTAACGCCGATCCAAATTTCTTTGGAATCCGTAATAATTGCTTTGAGCTGCTCCTTCGTACCTTCTGCTATAACTTTCCCGTGATCAATGATCGCAATATTAGTGCAAATTTCCTCGACTTCTTCCATATAATGGCTCGTATAAATGATTGTACAGCCCATCTCATTCAGCTTCTTGACCGAATTCAAAATATAATTGCGCGAATGCGGATCAATTCCCACTGTCGGTTCATCCATAATGATCAGCTTCGGCTGATGAGCAATCGCACATGCAATATTCAGCCTACGCTTCATCCCACCTGAGAAGTTCTTCGGGAAGCTCTTATGTTTGTCCCCAAGGCCTACGAATTCAAGCGCTTCCTCTGTTCTCTCTTTAAGTAGCGTGCCTCTTAAACCATATAGCCCAGCGAAAAAGTATACATTCTCATAAGCCGTCATATCCTCGTAAATCGCTAAATCTTGCGGAACAATCCCAATGTTCATTTTGGCAAATTTGGCATTCTTCTTGATGTCCTTACCTAGCAAATGGATTTCACCCTTTGTGCTGCGCAGCAGCGAGGCAATCATGTTGATGGTCGTACTTTTGCCTGCCCCGTTTGCACCAAGGAATCCAAAAATTTCGCCTTCACGAACATTCAATGTCATATTATCAACTACGATGATATCGCCGAACTTCTTGGTCAAATTACGAATTTCTAAAACATTACTCATCCCGATCACTCCTAATTCCTTAATGGTTATGTCTGTATTGTAAAGAAAAAGGACGCCCTTACGTCAGTGCATAAGTTCATCCTTTGGATATGAAAATCTTCATTATGTTCATCATGAGAAATCTCATTCATTTCTGCTGGGCAGCAGCGTCGTCACGCTAAAGCCCTTCGTTCCATCGACAATTACGGTACCGCCCACAGTTGCAGCTCGTTCCTCCATGCCGATAATCCCCAGCCCTTTGACCAGCTTGACAGCCCCTCGTCCATTGTCCGATACAACCGCTTTGATAAATTTATTAAGCACGCGTATCTCGATATGGATCGCAGTGGCTTCAGCATATTTAAGCGCATTCGTGACAGCTTCGGTTGCATTCTTCTGGATGATCTGCCACTGAATCGGCGTGATGCGATCAATGTCTCCGTCATAGGTCAGAGAAGCAATCACCGTTTCCTTCGTTGACAGCTCGTCCACAAAGAGACGCAAACGATTAATACCTAGCTCCTCTGAGCTTGGCTTCAGATCTTTAAGCGTCAACCTTATGCGTTCGAGACCGTCTTTGGAAATGGCAATTGCATTGCCTAATAGCTCGGCTGCTTTCTCCTGATTCGTCGCAAGCAGTCTGCGTGATGCCTCCATCTGGATTAAAGCTCCCGCCATCGAATGACCAATATCATCATGAATTTGCTGGGAAAGCCGATTTCGCTCCTCCAGCTTAATGGTATATTCCGATTGCCGGATGTATTCCGTGTTTTCGCTAAGCGAATGTGTCAATCGCTGAACATTCTCCCGCAATGTTTCTCGCTCTTGCTCGATTCTAACAAGCTTATCGTTTAGTACGCAGACATAGGCATACATCATGAAACTAATAAACGTACTTAGCAAGTAAAGCAGCTTTAGATCGGGAGTATTCACAATTGCAATGGGCAAAAGCATACAGAGCAAGGTGAGCAGCTTGTTCTTGGAAAAAAGTCCAATTAGCTCATATATACTAATCGGGATCAGCAGGATAAATAGCGGATCGGAATAAATCGTAACGAACAGAATATAGCAGATAGATGCAGCAGCGAGCAGCAGTTTCAGCTTGATGCTGCGAAAAATATAATAAGCAATATTCACTGAGAGATAGATTAAATAGGCAAATAAATGCCAAGACTCAACTGCAACTACAAAAGTAGAATTAGCTAAGAAATTGGCTGCTACAATATAGCATAAGATTACCGCTTTATTCCCAAGCGTCAAATTCTCCATACGTGAATTTACTCCTATTCATCCGACATTCGCGTTTCACCTGTTAAATAATAGATGGCGATTTGGGTGCGATGCTCAAGCCCCGTTTTATTCAAAATAGAAGTAATATAGTTAGCAACCGTGCCTTCGGAAATAAAAAGCTTCTTGGATATGCCTTTGTTCGATAAGCCCATCGCAATTTGCTCCATAATATCGAGCTCCCGCTCCGTAAATAAGCTTCGGTCAATTGCGCTGCCTGCTATGGACGTGGGCGAATTTGAAGGCGCTGAAGAGTTCGCGATCAAAGTGGTAGGAACGGAAGGTGCTGCTATCGCAGCGTCCTGACCTGCCATAAGATTCGATTTGATCTTATCTAACACGACATCCTGCAGCACATGATGATCGTTATAAACGCTCTTGATCGCGTCGCGAATTTGCTCGGGATCGTTATTCTTCAGCAAGTACCCTCGTGCCCCTGCCTTAACCGCTTCAAGAATGAATTCATCATCGTCAAATGTGGTCAGGATCAAGGATTTGACCTTGGTCTGCTCCGTTAGCAAACGTGTTGCTTCAACTCCGTTCATATTCGGCATTCGCACATCCATCAGCACTATATCAACGTCACTATTTTTACAAAATTCTACCGCTTGCACTCCATCCTCTACAGTACCAACTACGTTAAACTCATCGAAGCTGGTAAGAATAATTTTCATCCCTTCTCGAATAAAGGAATTATCGTCAGCGATCAGCACTTTGATCTTCACTATAATCTGCCCCCCATGATACACGCTTCCCTCGTCATGAAGTCCAAGGCTTATGCCCACACTTTCATAATTAGTAAATTTATTATAGCAGAAGAAGATTGCGCGAGCTTCCAGTATTTGATAAGGAATAGAAAAAGTTTTTTATCAATGACTATTGAAAACGACACGTATGTCGTTTATAATTCATTTCAGCGACACACGTGTCATTATAAAATCGATGCAAGGAGGACTACATAGATGTCACCCAAGATCACGGATGCCCAGCGCGATCATAAGCGTAAAGAAATATTAGAGGCTGCCATGCGAGTCTTCACTCGCCAAGGCTATCAAGCAACCACAATGAAGGATATTGTTGATGAAAGCGGACTTAGCCGCGGTGGGGTGTACCTGTATTTCACAAGTACGAAAGAAATGCTTATAGCGATTATTGAAGACATGGATCGTGAAAGCTACGATCAGCTTGATGAGCTTCTTACTCAATATCCGTCCGTATGGTCCGCCCTTAATGCCTTATTCGATCAAGCGGAGCTAGATATCAAAAACTTTGAAACTTGCTTAATTCCCGCGTTATATGAAGCCTTAATGTTCGGTTGGCGGAACAAGACGTATGAAGACCTCAATAACGCAAGGTATGATAAATCAATTGCCAAGATCGTTGATTTATTGCAAGCAGGTGTAGAACGTGGTGAGTTTCGACCTTTGCAGCCATTAGAAACAATCGCAAGTATGATCGCAACTTTTAATGATGGACTTATGATCCATGCGATGCAGCTCGGACCCGAAAGATCACGGTCAGCAGAGCAAATTAAAGCCTATAAACAGGTCTTCAAAAATTTACTAGGCGTACAAGAGGAGGGGACCGAATGAAAGAGCTTTTTGCTAATCGTAATTTTGTCAAAATGTTCACCGCTACGTTTGCGTCCCAATTTGGCACAATCGTAGGGAATATGGCGTTCGCTTTCTTTTTGCTAGATCGCTTCAGTACCCAACCTGGCTATGCATCACTTGCCGAAATGATGTATTCACTACCAACACTGCTTGTCTTCTGGGTTGTTGGCGTTACGGCTGACCGCTTTAACCGTCAGAAAATTGCAGAGTATTCAGGTTGGATTCGCGTAATGCTTACGGTTCTGCTAGTCTTGGTGATCTATATGGAGTGGTTGCCGCTTGCCTTTGCTGTGCTCTTCCTGCGAAGCGCTGTATCCAAGTTCTATGCACCAGCTGAAACGGCGCTGCTGCAAGGAGTCTTAAAGCCCGATCAGTATGAGCAGGCTTCAGGGCTTAATCAAATGTTAATGGGATTATTCATGATGTTTGGTGTGGGGCTTGGTGCTGTTGCCTATCAAACCATTGGGATTGTAGGTGCGGTCGCGTTAGATGGGGTTGGACTCACCTTATCCGCCTTACTAATTCGCAAATGTGAAGTTCCTGAAGCAGTAAGACAACCAAATGGTGCTGCTTCATGGCGCGGAATGAAATTTCGTAAAGTCTGGAGCGACTTTGCCCAAGGACTTGGCTATATCAGACAAAAACCTTTGCTTCAAGCACTCATCTGTGGATTCTTACTATTTGGTTTATTAAACGGAGGCATATCTGTTCTTCCTTTATATACAATGAAATATAAGTTAGCTCCTGACAACTACACCGTCTATTCATCGCTTTATGCGTTATTTATGGGTGTCGGAATGCTAGTAGGAAGCTTGATTGGAGTAGCGATTGTGAAGAAGGCTAAACCGCATATCGTTATTATTAGCGGAATATTCGTAGCAGGATTACTCGTGATAGGTCTTCTCCAGGCGACGAACCCGTGGGTTTTCCTTAGCTTTGTTCTGCTCGTAGGGTTAATATTAGCGCCGGTCAATATCGCCATTGGCGGCTGGCTGCCTGCACTAATCGATCCTCGGCAGATGGGGCGTGTCTCCGCTTGGTATGACCCGCTCATGATGCTCGGTCAAACCGTTGCACTTGGGCTCATTGCATGGCTGTATCCAGGTACAATCGGATTAAATGCGATTTACTGGTCCATGTGTATCATCCTTCTACTTGCATCCTTCTTCTATCTTCTCACTTTACCTCGCTTGCGTCGTAAGGAAGAAGCTAAGGTAGCAAGCAATAGCGAGATCCAAGGAGTAAGCTCCTGATCCATAACTACAAAGACCCAGCCAAGAGATCTCTCTGGCTGGGTCTGCTGTTATATCCATTCGCCGTCTTCAGGTATCATAACTTGATCCTGCAAGCCTTCATTGTCGATCCGCTGGCGCAAGTCTGCTCTTGTAACCAAACAGTGGTTGATCGTATCCATATGTACGGCGGCAACTTTCGTATAGGGTGCATACCGACATAGCTTCACTACATCGTTTGCATCCATCGTGATTGGACCTCCCATTACAAAACGCGCCCCACCGGCATTCACAATCGTTACTTGGGGGTGATAAGCATCTAAAGCATGCTTGACCTCATCACACCATACAGTGTCCCCTGCGATGTATAATGTAGGATGTTCAACTGCTTGTAATACAAAGCCTGATACTTGCCCCATCCTTTTACCTATCATCCCAGTGCCGTGCTGGCCACCCGTACGTGTAATCGTAACGCCCTGAATAGTAATCGATTCCTGAATCGGAGTCACGAATTGAAATCCCGAAGCTGTGAACGTTGATTCATCACCTGGTTGGCATAGAATTGGCGTAGTATGAGATAACACCTCAGCTGCTGCTTCATCCCAATGATCTTGGTGCAAATGAGTAACAATAACTGCATCTGGTTGAAGCGCATGTTGATAAGCTGCTGGCAAAGGCACTAACGGATTCCTTCGTTTATTGCCAGATAGAGCTATTGGTGGGTTCACCCCAACGCTGCTAAACATCGGATCAATTAATAGGTTTAGTCCAGCATATTGCAGCCATAGTGTTGCATGACGGATCAATTGAAGCTTCATTCTCGTACACCTCTTATCATTCGTTAAGTTCTGATATAATTGTAAGATAAGAGAGCAGGCTCGAATATAACTTGCTGAAACCATTAACCCGCTTTTATTTTCACATTGAAAGGAATCCCACGATGCTAAGCAACCAATCCATTGACGAAACCGATCTCCTCATCCTAAACTACTTGATCCAAGATGCTGCACAATCCCATAAAGCCATAGGTCAGCTTGTACATTTGACAGGTCAAGCTGTCAGTGCCCGCGTGCGCAAATTACAAGATCTCGGCATTATTGAAGGGTATACGATACACTGGAATCCGAGCAAAATTGGACAAATCATCCATGCTTTCATTACCGTATTCATGAAATCCGGCAACGCTCACCAGTCTTTTTTAGCATTTGTTCAGCAGCGTGAACAGATCATCGAAACTCATCGAGTTAGCGGAGAAGGCTGTTATTGGATGCGTGTGCGTGTCAGTACACCAAAAGAGCTAAGTCTTTTGCTAAATGAGCTCTTACATTATGGGAACTACAAAGTTAGTCTATCAATCGATCAAGTTAAATAAAAATATAATAATCAACCTTCAAGGTTGCTAGGCGGTTCAAGGGGGATGATCTAATGGAATTCCAGAGACATGCTATTGATGAATTGACTACAGCGTTCTACAGTTCTTTTACAAATAAGAACGGGGCGTCACCGAATATAAAGGGGATATATGAACTATTCATTCCACAAGGAGTAATTATCAAGAACAGTGGTACGATTCCCGAAATTTATAATCTTCAGCAATTTGTAGTGCCTCGGGAGAAGCTATTAAATGAAGGCATGCTCATTGAATTCGAAGAAGAGGAATTGTCTCACACAACTGAAATAATTGGCAATATTGGTCATCGGCTGAGTATATATCGAAAATCAGGAATATTAGCAGGAGAAGCATTTACAGCACATGGAGTGAAATCAATCCAATTTATTCGTACACCTAATGGATGGAAAATTAGCTCATTAGCTTGGGATGATGAAAGAGAAGGTTTAAAGATTCAGGCTTGATTTGAAAAAATAAACCGACTTCAGAAGCTCTTACAAACTTCCTCAAGTCGGTTTATTATTCTTTTCTTTGATACGTTTGGCTTGCAACAGTCTGAACATCTCCAGACTATCCTTCAAATGCTTAGCTTCTTCCTCGGTTAATTCTTCCCGTTCCCCGTCTATGCATATTTCATTGTTCCCCTGTTTTTGGCCAGCGCTTCCTCCAGTAAATAACCAGTCTATCGTTATATCATATAAACTGGCTAACTCTTGCACGGTTTCATTATCCGGTTGTGATCGATCATTCTCATATTTGGATATCGTTGTATAATCAATCCCTATCAATTGAGCCACTTGGCTTTGTGTCAGCATTTTCTTGTTTCTGGCTTGTCTTAATCGAGCACCAAATGTCTTCATCTAGGTTTATCACCTCTAACATTAAGTATAAGGGATTTGAAATAAACGCAATACAAACATGAAGAATATTCAAAATTACCCTTGATAATTGAACATACTTCAATATAGAATGGAATTATTGAATGTTTTTCAAGTTGGAGGTGATCCTTGTTGCTTAACTTATCTTCCCGTATGAGATATCCAACAACAAAAATTTATTGGTTGCTTCCTGATGCAAGAACAATTGAAAGTACCGTGTCAGATGTAGATTATTTACTTTTATTATTAAAATTGGTTGACACTGTTTCAATTAATGCAAATACATATCATGTGCTTCATACTGAGCTCGTAATTGATAGTGAAGCGGTTTCGATATCCATATCTCTTCAATAAACTATGACATGACAAACAATCCCCACCGTTCAAAACCAGTGGGGACTATCAATTTAATTCCGTTCTAGCACATATTGGATGTGCCTAGACAGCCCCATGTAACTCTGAAAATATCAAATACCTCTATGGAGTAGTCTCCACATCTGTCTACGATGGCAACGATTTTGAGGATCTATGCAGCAATTCATCAGCCACTGGACTGCGTTCTCTCTTTGATCGGGTGTGACAGGCACTCCCAAACAATCGGATAGCCGATTAATCATGCCGCAGCACTTGCCATAGTCTTTTAAATCATCATATTGGTGGGAGCTAAGAATTCCGTAAACACGGCCGAAATACAGAGGATTCATGCATCTGTTCCGAAACGTTCTCATTAATTGCGGATCAAGATTTGCCATAATGTCTCCTTTCGTATCGCTCATTTTTCTCGTCAACAAGATGGAAATTAAAGCTTTCTCAAGCTACGTGACGGTTGATTTAGCATATGTGATCGTACAGAAAGGGACAGGGCTGTTTTCGCGCAACAAATGAAATTGGTTACATATAGTAGTCTTTATATTTCTTCATATAATGACTTAAGGTGAGTAAGGGCCAAATATGGGGATAACTGTGATATTTAATATAGAAATGTCCGGGCAGTCCGGCACCCATTGGGTACGATGATCGTTTGCTTTCCTTCCTGTTCCATTCTATTAAATGGGCCAGTCCTTTATTAATCTCTTCAGTTGGCTGATCATGGATAGCAATAAGGGTATCAAGTGCCCAAGCCGTGTGAACCACTGTAGAGTAGGGAGCAGGAACATACCTTTTTTGTATATCGCTCTTGCAAGACTCGCCCCACCCGCCGTCCAATTGCCTGATCTTTAACAGCCAGTCACAAGCCTTTTGAATGATCAGATGATTGGCAGACATCCCAACTGCTCTCATCCCGGTGACAGCCGCCCATGTACCATATATAAAAGAAATTCCCCACCGGCCATACCATGATCCATCGTTTTTTTGATTTTTGATAAGCCAATGTACACTATCTTGAACCCGGGGATGAGTCATTGTTAACTTTAAGTGACTGCCCAAAAATTCAAGGGTACGACCTGTTACATCTGCAGCAGAAGGATCCGCAGCCGTATCGGTAAAATTCTGTATACGGAAGAGGCGAGTGATAGATGGGATGCTGTTTTTTTCAAAAGCCGCCCAGCCCCCATCATCATTTTGCATATCTAACAGCCAGTTAACTCCTTTTCTCCACGCCTCCCGATAATCTAATTGATGGTCGGCAAACCGTGTAAGCGCCCGCAGAACGGCTTGCGTATCATCCACATCCGGATTTGACGTGCTGCTTTCAGAAAATCCCCATCCTCCTGCAAGGTGAACAAAAGAGCTTCCTCCCCCCTCCTTTCGTTCTTTTTGCTGAAGAGCAAGTAAATATTGAGCGGCATTCTGAATCGCAGGATCTTCTGTCGTTAGTCCCGCTTCCTGTAAAGAATGACAGATCAGCGCTGTATCCCATACCGTAGAAGGAGAGTTCTGAATATGGGCCTCATCGTTTATTTGGTATCCATAAGAGGTTAACCCCTGAATAGCATGCTGAATAATAGGAGAATCGAACTGGTAGCCAAGAGACAGTAGAGCATAAATCATGAAGAAGGTAGCGCTCGCATAACTACTGAGAGTACCATCCTGTACGATATTGTGCAGTATATAACGCTCCGCTTTCTTAATTGCCGCCTTAGAGATTTGATTGTCTGGCCGGCGTTTTGAAAATAGTTGTAATAAGCCCCCTTTGCTCTTGCTATCAAGTCTCTCGTGTTTACGCGTTACATATAAGTGAGTGATGTCCGGCGCGGATGAGTTCCTTAGCGAGAATTTCTGGTGACAAAGAATCAGTACGGAGGCAAAATGAGTGCGAACATAATAACTCCATCTGTAAAAGCTAAGAGGGATAAACTTAGGCATATGCAATAAGAATAATGGGATCGGATACAAGGTAGGCCAAGGGTAGAGATGATTTAAAGCCAGCATGAACTTGGTGGAAATATGAGCATTCTCAACTCCGCCGTTACGAAGGATAAAGGCTTCTGCCAGTTGCATATGGCGTTCATACCGATCTGAATATCCAGAAAGAAGCAGCCCCGTATAAGCCTCGATCGTAGAAGAAAGGTGACCTTCATCATCATCGTACTGCTTCCATGCTCCATTCGCTGCCTGTTTGTTCAGCAAGCGTTGACCCAGTAAGGGAATTAGTCTCTTGTCTTGGTTGTTAAGGGTGCTTAAAAGGATCATCATATAGGCGTCTGTCACTGGGCCTGTTTCAAAATAATACCTCCAAGACCCGTCTACATGTTGTTCCGTTTTAAGACGGTTGATGTACCGTTCAATTTCTAATTGTACTCTCTCCAGTAATTCCATTTTTCACCCCCGGAACAGGTGGTCCACACCGTATTTGGCTCATACTATGTAAGGTGTGATACTTCGGTGGAGGTTTTCACCCAAGCAGGCTGAATTTCAATCATTTGCCTAACAAGAAAACAGGACACCTCTCCGTTTAAGATTCCGGGAAAGGTATCCTGTTTATTAGACCTGTAGGGATAAGTTAATTTATCCCCGTTCTATCGCATTCTGGATGTACCCAAAAATCGGGTCAAGCATATAAGATGAGAAACCATCCGCTTGTGAAGGAATGATATCTCTAGAAACCAATACTGGCCCTTCCGTACTGACATCCTGGCAGATTTCTAGAGGTGCAGTAACATTCGCGTAATAAACATTTTTGATAATTGAGCTGTTATCAGAAGCTGTTATTCGATATTGCCCAACTAACCACATACTCGCAGCAATCCCGCCTGTTTCTTCAAACAGTTCTCTGATAGCTGCTTGCAATGGCGTTTCGCCCTGCTCAACCTTTCCTCCCGGCCATTCTATCCCTCTATCCCGGTGTCTCGTAAATAGCAAACCATCCTTATAATGGGCATATACAGCCACATGCTCAGCCTCATCCCCACATCTTGGAAAGAGGATAAGCTCTATCGGATTCCCATCTATTCCTACAAAAGAATGCTTCACCTCTAAAGGAAATTTGTTTAAATTGTTCATTTTCATACCATATCCTCATAAAAGTGAAATTGATTTTTACCATTTTCCTTCGAAGCATACAGGGCCTGATCAGCCTTCTTGCATAAAGTGTCCGGATCAACACCGTCCTCTGGAAATAGAGAAATACCGATGCTAACGGTTACATTTTCATCCTTTAAATCAATTTCACTTGTCGTTGACTCTACGATCGCATCGATGATCCTTGCTGCAATTTGTCCCGCTTCTCGTTTATCTGCTGAAGGCATCACAAGGACGAATTCATCTCCGCCCAATCGAATCGTAATATCATCTTTGCGAGCAGATTGCGTGATACACTCAGCTACAGATTTTAATAATTGATCCCCTCTGTCATGCCCTAAATTGTCATTGACTAATTTAAAGTTGTCTAGATCAATCATTAATAATGCAGTCGATTTATTCTCTTCCGCTATAGTTGCCTTTAATAACTCGTCAAATGCAGCCCTATTCTTTAATCCCGTCAGACTATCATGAAAAGCCAAATGCATAGGCTTCGCTACCCATCCCGATATAATGAAAGACAATACAATCGTAATGATCAGAATAATAAACAATTGAAAAATGAATGCCTGCTTGTTATTGCTAAGAACCGTTTCCAAGTCCTTATCATTATAGATAATTTCCAGAACCTTATTTCGTGTAGTGCCTGTGTCATATTTCGAAACATAAGCGACATAGCGGTAAATCGCAGGCTCGTTGTTCCATATTCCCCGGTATTCAGTCGTTTCTCCTGTTTGAAGCGTCTGTTCGAATGATTGTCTTCTTCCACCGGAAACCTTCTGATCATCATTAATACGTGCATTACCTAAAATATATCCCCCGATATTTAGTACATTAATCTTATTAGTAGATGGCGAACTTTTCACTAATTCGTCAATCGTATTTAGAAAATTGAATCTGTTGAATATATCACCCTCTTGAAGTGAATAACCTAGTTGGATAATATACTTTTGGTCATGCGTCGGCATGTAGCTATATTTCTTGATCAATCCCGTATTTAGTTCATTATCCATGCCATCATCATAGAACTCGCCTGATAACCTTCTTTCATTCATAACGCTAACGAGCTTCTGACAGCATGCATTAAAATCAAGTCCAATATCGGGCTTATAGCTGCTATAGGCAATCACATTATGCTCATCAATAAGATAAATATCCATTCCAAGAGATTCTTTAAGCGATGCAAAATCCCATGTATCAACAGAAGGATTTTTAATATATAGATTATCCAAATTTCGGGAATTTTCTCTCATTTTAAGGGTGATGTTATTCCCGAATACCTCGTAGGCCTTCTCTATCGTTTCTAAAGCATACTTCGCCATCAGTTCATTATTCTCCACCTGATTTCTTTTATTCTGAATGGCTTGATCTCTTAATCTCACATGATCAATCGTTGCAATGGTAAAAGAAATAACAACCGCAAATACGATCATGGTAAATGTCAATTTGACTCCAAAACGAAAATTCACCTCATGCACCTCGTTGCTATCCCTTTATTGACATAAGGATAATTCCACAAACGGACATCAAATCCCTTTTTTCGACTAAAATATGATGCATAGAATGATGTCCTCCAGGCTACCTTAAGAAAGTTATTACTATAACAGGAGGGATTACATTGGCTAAACCAGATAATCGCGCAGATAACGCGGAGCATCTACAACAACATATCAATCACACGGAAGAAAATTTACATGAGGCTGAAGATTATCTTGATGAACATGCAAGTGAGATTTCGGCAGTCGAGAAACAGACAATTGAGGCCAAAAATGAACGTCGCAAACAAAGCATTGAAGCTTTTGCGGATGAAATGAAAGACGAAGCTGATCAGTAGAACCAGCTCACAAAGAGGAGCTGTCTCAAAGCCTTTGTTTACGACTTTGGAGACAGCTCGCTAACTAAATATAATAACACATTTATCCTCCATATACCTCACATCGTATTCATTCATCATTACTATCCCCTTCTATGAGTTGTATTATTAATATCCATATATTAGTATAGAAACGAATGACTACTATTTTTTAAGAGGCGGCGTATTGGATATTATGGCGTGGATTGATCTAAGCGTATTTCTCTTATTATTCATATTATTCGTATATGTATTTACTACTGTCACGGTAACGCCTTTGCATAAGGCTTATTTGGCATTTCATTTTGCGATGATGCTATGGCCCTTCTGTCAGTTTGCAATCAAAGCGACGGACAATAGCTCACTTCAGTTATTTTATGTAAAACTAGCATTTGTTGGTTCAGTACCGCTAGCGATAGGTTGGATATTTTTTACCTTATTTCTTACGGGTCAATCGCCAAAGCGAAGAATAATATATGTATTAATTACTGTTCCAGCAATGCTCTTACTGCCGATCATTATCTTCAATCCTCATCAATTGTTTGTTCTTCCTGTAGAAGGCGGATATGTGGAAAGATACTATGGTTCCCTATTTTGGTTAACGATGGTGATCGTCTTAAGTTATTTTATCGTCTCGCTAATCATCATGCTTCGAGCTTTAATCGGCAATAATTCGACACGGATCAAAAATCAAGTGAAGCAAGTTCTTAGCGGAGTGTTTGTCATGACTGCCTTTATCCTGTTGGATCTGCTGCTTAATGTCGGGTTCCCACAGAAGCAAGCGGTCATTCAGGGCTTAACTTCGTTCGGAATTTTGTTTTCCGCGATTTTTTTTGTCATTGCTATTCATCGCAATAAAGTATTTGATATTGTGACCATTGCACATCAAGACATTATTGATACGATCTGTCATGGAATTCTAGTAATCGATGAAAATGAGAACATTATTGAAATCAATCAATCATTATCTCCCTATTTGAGTTTGCAGGTAGGAGACCGATTTGATATTAAAGCTATCCTTCCCCAAGAGGTTCTAGACGATAAGGACCAAGCTTTTGTTCGATCTTATCAAGAGCGCCCGCTTGAGCGGGCTGAAATTGAAGCCGTCTATCAAGAAGCCGTAAATATCCACGTCCATATTCAAGTCTCGCCTATTTGGGTTGGTGGTACAATGGTTGGACGAATTATTACGTTCCAAGATAGGAGCGAGCTTCGCAATCTGCTTATAGAGACCAAGCTTCAGAACGAGATCTTACAGCATCGGAATGAAGCCTTAATCGCGATTCAGCACGAGCTATCGAGAACCAATTTGAAGCTGGAACAAATGGCGATAACAGACAGCCTGACGGGCTGCTATAATCGTCATTACCTGATGCAGCGATTGGAACGAGATTTCAATCAGAATTTGCAGGATCAAGTACCGTTCTCCGTCCTGCTGCTCGATGTCGATCATTTTAAGTCAATCAATGATAATTACGGTCATTTGGTTGGAGATGACGTCCTATGCAGAACCGTCGATATCATCCAACATCATCTAAGACAAGAAGATATTCTGTCTCGATACGGTGGTGAGGAGTTTATCATCTATTTGCCAGATACAGAGCAATCAGAAGCGGAGATCTTAGCTGATCGAATCAAATACGCTGTCGAAATGAACATCATAAACCTATCGCAAAGCGCTTCTTTATCCATTACGATTAGTATCGGTTTGCTGTCCAATCATACCTTTGCTTTTGAGCCTTCGACAGATTCTGAAACTGCATTGAATGAGATGTTTCAAGCAGTAGACCAAGCCTTGTATCAAGCCAAAAGAGAAGGCCGTAACCGTATTGTCAGTGCGGCCAGATAAGATAAAAAACCAGATACCCGCAGGCTCTGGTTTTAAATACATGTGTTTTAATCGTTTAACATAATCCAATCTGAATCGTATTTATTTGTTCCACGAGAGTCGAGAAATACAAGTCATGGCCAATTGCTGTCGGATGCACGCCATCATCAGCTCCAGCATTATCAAGATTGCGCAGAACACCATTCGCACCAGTCAATGTCCCTCCGAGGGCAAGATGATTCGCGAATGCTGACGCTACATCTGCCAGTCGTACGCCCATTTCGGTTGCAACATCTCGAATAATCTGGCTATACTGATCAATCCATGCCTGGGCTCCCAATGGCGATTGATACCATTCCTGTGGATGCCGATTATAGTAATACTCATCCTCATTTCCTTCGATAATTGGTGAAATCGTGCAAAGAATCGGTGTGCATTTTATATCCAGAAGGTTCTTAATCATCAAAGTTAAATTCTCTTTAAATGTTGCAGGATCTACAGCCTGCTTGTCTAGTTCAGTAGCTACATGATCGTTCATACCAAACTCAATAATACAGATATTCGGCTCTTTATTGATAACATCCGTCTGCATGCGAGAAAGCCCTTGCGAAGTTGTGTTACCTGGAACTCCCGCATTGTAAATATCAAATCCATATTTAAGACCTAGCTTATATAAGAACGTATCCTCTACAGACAAAAAAACGCCAGCCGTAATGCTGTCTCCAAATCCTACAATCAACATAAGATCCACCTCCATAAGGTTGAATTTACCTAATTCTATTATGCCATAATTGAATGTCCCAATATAGTTATTAAAATGGCCCAAGGTTATAAGCACCTTGAGCCATACTATTGAGAAATTCAGACCAACATCACACTCGAAAGTGATCTGCTCTCCAGTTTTTGATCGATCTTTTGATCTTATCGGGTTCCATCCCGGTTTCAGCTGCTTTCACACATAATGCTGGATAAGCTTCATCATCTGCAAAGCGCAGCGCGATGATTTGCTTTAAACTCAACCTTGAATCTAAAGGCTTGCCCGTTAGGTTCATATGACGATAGGTTTCCTCTTGACGAATAATTCGATCTTGAAGCTTTGCTGCAAATAACCGTATAAGCACCGTGAGTATCATGATACACAGTGAAATGCCTGTAAGTAGAATTGAAGCAAAACTAAAACCTTCTATAATCATATGGACAACAGATGCGATTAGAATGACAGGGGCAATCAATGCCAAAACATAATGATACAACGGTGTAAATTGCCTGTGATTATCATAATTTTGCGGTTTCAAATTACTCATTGCTACCACTCCTCTTTTAATTAGGTGCAAAAGCATGTCTATACTCTTTAATTATTAATATTAAACAATTCATAAATAAAAACCTTTATTTGTTAGTAAGAACCAATTTATTTATTCCTCCGCTCACCACAAAAAAAAAGTAGTTCAAGTGATGCTTCACTCAAACTACTTTACCTATTAAAGTAATGATTAAGTCTAATTCCTGATGTCAGTTACGAAGCCAATCCGCCAAATGCTCAGCTACAAATTTATCATCGTTCAGATGAGGATAATCACGATAAATACGATCGATTTCTTCATATTGACCTGGAGATAAAATCTCGTGTGGATTCAAGCACCAAGTGCCTTGCAGCAAGCCTTGGCGTCGCAGTACTTCATGAATGCCTGGAATACAGCCAGCAAATTGATGTGCTGTATCGAAGAAGGCAGCATTCGCATCCGTCACTTCAACATTTCTCGTCAGCCACTCTTTGGAGATTTCGGCATTGCCTCGAATCGCTTTAATTTCATCCAGCAGTTCAACCGCTTTATGGGTCCATACTGCCCAGTGACCGAGCAGACCGCCAACAATTGCCTTCTCCATCTGCTTACCGTTAACATTAAATCGATAAACGGTTAACAAATCATCGATGATATTATCATCATTGCCTGTATATAGAGCAATTTCATTACATCTGCTGGAATAGCATACGGCACGCACGACATCGATTGTTTGGTAACGATTGAATGGCGCCATCTTGATTGCTACGACATTCTCGATATCAGCAAACTTCCGCCAGAAATCGAAACTAAAAATTCTTCCGCCTACAGACGGTTGCAAATAGAAGCCAATCACGGGCATAATAGCAGCAACCTTGCGTGTGCGCTCCAAAATGTCCTCTTCACTATAGCCTGCAAGCCCACCCATGCTTAGCAAGCCTGCATCATAACCAAGTGATTGAGCAAGCGTCGCTTCTTGGATCGCCTGTTCAGTTGGACCGCATATCCCCGCCACTTTAATGAATGGTCTTTGCACATCAGCCTTCGCGATTTCCTCGGCTGCCATTCTCAGCAAGGGCTCATACAGATTATACTTTGCTTCGCGAATCTCGAATTGAGTCGAATGAACACCAATTGCTATTCCTCCAGCTCCAGAAGCAATGTAATAACGCGTCAGAGCACGCTGGTGCCGTTCATCAAGCTTACGATTCTCATCTAGTGCTAGCGGATGCGCAGGGATAACAAGCCCCTCATGTAACGCTTGAAGCATCTCTGCGGAAAGTGTCGTCTGAGTTGTCATTAGAATTTCCCCTTCCGTTCTTGGAAATGTGTTGGTTTATTCCATGTCGCTCCGCCTTCTTGCACCCATTCTGCAATCCAATCGATCATTTGGAGAAGAGATACACTTGGATAACCGAAGCGCTGATGTGATTTGGATGCATTATTAAGAAGGGCGATTTCCGATTCGGTTCCTTCAATAATCGCTTCTTTACCGATTCGTTTCGCGAATTGCTCAGCAGCCCATCTGATCGAAACCGTCTCTGGCCCTGTAATATTCATAATACTCGGCGGGCTTGTGCATTCGGTCAAGCAGCGCAGCGCCATCGAATTGGCATCACCTTGCCAGATAACGTTAGCATGACCCATCGCCACGTTAATCGCACGTGATTCATTAACCGCTTTCGCAATCTCAAGCAGAACGCCATAGCGCATATCAATCGCATAGTTCAAACGATAGAACAGCATCGGTGTTCCGTTCTTATGCGAATGGTACTCAAAAATCCGCTCACGTCCGAGACAGGATTGTGCGTACTCACCAATCGGTTCAGGCATAACAGATTCGTTCGCGCCACCGCTGCCATATGGCATGAATGGATAAATGTTGCCTGAGGAGAAAACGACGATTCGAGAATCCTTGTACTTCTCAGCTACTCTACCAGGCAAATAGGTATTCATCGCCCATGTAAAATGTTCTCTTCCCGTCGTTCCAAACTTATTCCCCGCCATGTACAGGATATTCGCTGCATCAGGCAGTGCATGAAGCTCCTCGTCACTCAGCAGGTTGGAAGAGATCGTCTCCACTCCCGCTTCCTCAAGCTCGCTTCTCACTGTGTCGTCAGAGAATCGGGATACACCAATAACGCGTTTATTGAGTCCTCCCTCACGAATTGCATTTACTGCAAGTCTTGCTAGGCTTGGCCCCATCTTTCCTCCTACCCCTAAAATGATAATGTCTCCATCAACACGGGATAAATCTTGGATCAGCGCCTCTGATGGTTCAGCAAGCTTCGCTTCTAACTCTTGAATCGTTCTCATTGTCCTTGTCCCCTTTCTAGGAATCCATCTACTTCCATCATATCGATAAGAGACATATAAAGACAGGACTTTTAATAGACTTTAAATAAACAGATTCAGGCACTGCCTAATAGCCTGTGCCAATTGTTATTCCAGCTCTTGCTGCAAGAAAGCAAATCGATAAATTTGTCTTGGTCTTCCTTTGGGAACCTTCTCCATGCCCGAAATGTCAACAAGCCCATTATCGATCCACAGCAAAAGTAAACGATGTGCGCTTCTAACCGTTATGTCAAGCAGATTCGCAAGCTCATGCACTTTGTATTCATATTTGCCGTACCGAGACATATGTGCGAGCAGTTTGCTCAAGTATCCACTTGTCATTCCAGCATCCTCTGCTTTCTTAATAAGCTCCAAATGCATCGGCTTTAGAATCGTTTGTACAGGAGCAGACATCTCAAGCGGTCCGATTAACGTATGATCTTCCCGAACAATAAAGCAAGTATTGCCTCCTGCCTCCTTCGATTTGCGAAGTGCTGCTCTCGCATTCGTTCCAGCGTCATTCGCCGATGTTCCAAATCCAACTCCGAAGCTTAATGAAATGCCGAAGGATTGAGCCGCATCTTTGGCTAATGCAATCGTTTTGTAACCACCTGTTTCTCGTTCGAATATGCCACGCGTCGTAAAGAACAAATATTCATCGCCACCAAGTGTTGTCAAATAACCATCCAGAGATTCCACATAGCCAAGGACCATTCGGTGAATATCCAGCTTCAGCTTCTGCACTTCATGCTCATTAATGCGTTTCACAGCTATTTTTCCAAAATCATCCACATTAATCATGCCGACTACAATCTGCGCCTCTTTGTTTTTGCGTGATTCTGTCGATAAGAGTGCTCTCTCCAGCGCAACGATGATATCCTGTTCCGAGGGAACAAGCCACTCGCTTGCGATCCCCAGCCCTTGCAGCTGCTGTGCCACAGATTCTACACCGGTAATTGCAATCGAGCATTCGCCTGAATCTGCCTGACCACGATGGAACGCAAGGAGCTTCTCAGAAGAAGCATGGGCTGGACCGTTGTAAATCACCAGCTTCGTATTCTCTATCCCGAGATCCTGGAGAGCACGCATCACCATCGATTTAGTCAACGTATCTACCGATAGACCTCCCGCAAGCTTCCCCTGCTTAAGCGCACTAAACAGCGTCTTATACAACCCTGCCCCCGTCAATGGCACGTAATGAACTGGAATTGCCGCATGAATATGCTCCTTAACCTTGCGGTGAGATTGCGCGCCAAAGAGAAGAAGCACCTCCACCTCGCTCATCAACTGCTCTACTGCCAGCGGCGTTTCTTCATCAGCTTGGACAATGCGAACAATGGGTTCGAATGTTGGGAAATTACGGATGACTTTTTGCAGCTTCTCAACGACGTGACTTGTCCCGACAATACCAATTTTGATCTGCATCTATTCCCCTTCTCTCGTTATCATTGGCTCTATTATACATTAACAGCCATCTACTGGGGGCACATACAATGGCAGTGGAAACCATCCCTGCGGGATGTTCGTATTCCGTGATAAGGAGTTCCAATTCGCAAATTCACTAAGCGATGAGAAAATACCCGACATTGCCTCCCGCTTCGAGAGCCAGAGATCCGCTTGGATACCCGCACCTTCGGTAAGTTTATTTACAACAACCTGATTGTCCTGTACGACAATCTCCACTACATCACTACCCTCAATCCCGATAACGAATCTGCCATCTTGCAGCTTAACGTTCCGTGCTTTGCATTTCATGAACGCTTCAATTACCAGTGCATAATCCAGGATCATATAATTATGATCGTAACTAGTGGAATAGAATTCACTTGCATCGCCTAGCAAGCTAATTTTATCCCGATCATACGCTGGAACGGTAAAATGAAGGACAGAGAGCTTCTTATAGGCAATCAATGCCTTGCATACGATAGGTAGAAGTGCTGGATCAACCAGTTCTATCTCATGAACATTCCCACCATCCTTCGAAATCGCAACATAGCCAACAAATTTATGATGATGGAGAATGACCAGAGGCTTAATATGCCAGCTCCTCAATATAGACGCAA
The DNA here is from genome assembly GCF_004344915.1 of Paenibacillus albiflavus. Classification (GTDB taxonomy): domain Bacteria; phylum Bacillota; class Bacilli; order Paenibacillales; family NBRC-103111; genus Paenibacillus_AM; species Paenibacillus_AM albiflavus. Next base: position 167,424 of record NZ_SKFG01000012.1, read on the forward strand.
ACTGCTCCTTGCTGCGTGCACCACTCACGATCCCTTGCTCATACAACTGATGGGCATCATCGAACTGCGAACTGTTGCTAGATAGGGGCTCAAAGCTAATTCCGCTAGCATCCAGACCGCCATATTTATGCCGGATATTATCTTCCGTTAGTGTGAAGTTTAGCTTGATGCCTGCCGGCTCATAGCCAAAATATTCATACCGTTGACGTTGACCACCAAGAAGGCTAAAAGAATAGCCCTCTGATTGGATATCCTCAATCGCCATGCTCATCAGCTTCTTCATATAGCCTTTGCCACGCGCCCGAGGGTGCACGGATACGGTTCCAATACAGGCGAGCTTAAGTTCTATACCAGCTACGTTCAAATGCACTGGGAGCACGCAAACCATCGCTTTGATTCTGCCGTCTTCCTTAACCAGATAGTGATATTGCTGTGTGTCCGCTCCGTCTCCATACAGCTTCGGAAGCATTTGACTAAAATCATGCGGTGCCGCATCTTTACTGAAAATAAAATCGGCGAAATCCACAATGTCCTGGGCATCCGCTGGCGTTCCCTTGACGTATTGCTCCATTTAGAACCCTCCTATTTAACTCTAGTCTATACAATTGATAATGAGAGGGACAGCTTGTAGCTGCCCCCCTATAAGACCCTAATATTTAATTAACGTAGAGATCGTCTTCGTAGGCTTCTTATAATTCTCATAAGCCTCTACCGCATGATCAAGCGGGAATACATCGGTGATAAGCGGTTTGATCGAAATACGTCCATCTGCTAGCAAACGGATGTACTCTGCTATATTTCTTCCTTCGGTCCATCGAACATGACCAATCGGATAATCTCGATTCTCTTTTTCGTAAGCTTTATCATAACGACCAGGCCCGCCAGCTCTGGAGATAAGTACCTGCGCTTCTTTACTGAACATCAGACCTCTCGAGAATTCCGCTGTTAAATCGCCGACAATAACAATTTTACCACGATCACGAATCCATTCCAAAGATCGATTTATCAATGCCTCGCCAGGTCCACTGGCACACAGAATCACTGCGTCCGCTCCAGCAGTGCCTACAGCATCTGCCATATACTCTTCCAACTGTTCCTGCGATTCATACACATGTGTCAAGCCTTGCTCGCGAAGCATAGTAGCTCGCTCACTGCTCAGATCAACACCTGCGATTCGAAATGCAGCAGCATTCGCGATTTGAGCGATGATATTGCCAAGGGTGCCCAAACCAACAACGACAGCCGACTCTCCAAATCTGAGGTCGGCAACGCGCAGTGCATGAATGGCAATTGCTCCTAGGCCGGCGAATGCAGCCTCCTCTGGATCGACATGATTTGGTACAACGGCCGTTAGATTAGCTGGGACCGACAACCACTGTGCATGATACACATATGGCGCACCATAACAAGCAACACGCTCACCTACCTCAATGCCGCTTACGCCTTCTCCAACCTGCTCAACAATCCCAACCGCACTATAACCCAGTTTTATTAACTGGTCGGAGGCCTGTTTTACGAACCCCATCTCTGTACCTGGGCTAATAGCTGAATATTCCGTGCGTACAAGTACATGACCAGCAAACGGTTCAGGCTTCGTCAACTCTGTAATCATAATTGTCCCTGATTGGGTTGCGATAGCTTTCATCCTGATTTCCTCCCAAAAGTTATGCTTTAGCAAAACTTGCATCGTAAGCATCTACTGAGTTTTGCTTTAGCAAAACTTGCTTCGTAAGCATCAACTGAGATGTTAACTCATGTTTTGTTTTCTGTAATCACTAGGGGAAATGCCAAAAAATTTTCTAAATGTCGTACTGAAGGTTGAAGAGTTCAAGTACCCTGTCTTCTCTCCAATTTCTGCGACCGTATAAGTAGTGTCCTTCAGCAATTCCCTTGCGTGAGACAATCTTACTTTATTGAGATATTCGACATAATTGATACCAAATGTCTTCTTAAAATAGCTCGAGAAATACTTAGACGATGTCTCTGTCACCGCTGCAATATCGTCGAGATACAGATTCTCCATGTAATGCAGCTCAATATACTGCGAGATGAACGCTGGATTCAGCTTGCTCGCTTGCTCTGGCTTACTATGCTTGGCAATATACTTTGCAGCCTCAATCAACGCATCCTCGATAACTGTGCAATTAAATGCATGATCCACCTTGTACATAAATTGCTGCTCAAGCTGATACAGTTCATTGTTCGTATTCGCTTCAGCTCCTGCGTGCTTGACCAAATAGAAGAAGATCGTCTTAGCGATATGCGTTAGTTGATGGTGATGAATGTCCCGATCGGAATTCTCTTTAATCGTCTCAGCAATGATTTCTTTAACTTCCTTCAGCTTGCCTACCGTCACATAGTTCGATAGCTTCTCTATTTTCTCGAATGGGAAATACACGCTCCACTCATACTGAATTTTCATCATATCCAGCACGTTACTTGCTTCATTCACGCTTCTATAGAGCATACCATTCATCACATTGCGATACGCATATTTAATGTTGGCCATCTCAGAGGAATACAGTTTACTTACGCTCGCTTTAATCGAATAGCCTGCCAACTCATCGTTCTCCATTCGAGTCAAATGGGCTTTAAAATGTTTAAGCAGCGTATCGCGTTCACTCACTTGATTCATATTCACAATCGCAATGAATTGCAGCTGCCTCTCGTAGAACAGACTTGCATTCATCCCTGATAGGCTGACCTGAATAATTTCGCTAATTCGATCGATTGGCATCATAGGCCCATGCTCATTCGATTTCATACTTAAGTGAAACATGACCAGCACAAATTGCTTACTACGGAAGAAGTCCGAACAATAATTCTGAATTTGCAGATCAAGCTCACTGGAATGCGAATATTCATCTAAGGCCTGCAGGAATACGCCCCTACGCGCTTCCGATCCGATTGTCTTTAGCTGCTTCTTGTACGAATCGATCTCGTTCTGCATCTGGACAATATCACTGTGTATTTTGCGAAAATCATTGCCGATGGTCTGACCTCTGCCTAACTGTTTGAGAATTCGTTTGACAGGTCGATTCAAGAAAATGCTAAGGAAAATAGATAAAACGATGGAACAAACGATTGTCGTAACCATCATCACTCTATTCGCACGTGAAACAGAATCAATATTATTGAATTGATAAGGGACCTTATCGATATAAATAAATCCGTTAAATTCCGATTTAAAGAAGTGATACTCATAATTCTCTTTGGTGAGGGACTCTTCTTTGGATGAGCTTAAATAAATTTCATCGAGCATGCCCCTAATATCCGGATTAGGGTCTGTGCTGAGAATCACATTGCGATTCTGATCCAATATCATCATCGATGCGCCAGGAATCATGAGGTTCTGGTTCGCATTCTTCATCAGGGCTTTCTCATCAATTAGAAGAATGATATTCTTATTGGATATACGAATCTTATTTCCGTCTACAGCAAGCATCAATTTTTTCTTGTTCTGCTGAAACGTCTCCGATGAAATTTTGTAATACTCTCCAGCAAATATTTTGAATGCATTCTTGGTGCGCATATAGTTGCGCCAATAATTGGCATCATACATACTCTTATATTTCTGATTGAACACATGGTCCAGACTGCTCGTTCCTTTGGCCGTAATCGCAATGTCATAATCGTCGTAGAATACGATGACATCTTCGATAAAATCGATCGAAGAGACCAGCGTCGCAATGCTATCCTGCATCATATAAACCTTCGTCATATCGATGCGCCCCGCTTCGTCCGACTCCAAGTCATTGAAGCGCAGTCCATGAATAGCATGAAGAATGTTGTTAATGGAACGAAAGCTGTCGTCATACGACTTCATCATCGATTTAACGGCAAGCGTGTTATTCTCCGTCACTTTCTCGTAAATACTGGAGATTGAGTTCTTGTACACGAAGTAATTGGATACAAACATAAAAGCGATGACAAGGAGCAATGAGCCGAAAATTTGGATAATTCCCTGATTCGTAATATAACGTTTCATAGTTATAGCTTACCCCCGATCGATCTGGATGCCTATCCAATACTTCTACATCCAAGCACCTAACCCTTCTCGGAGCCTAACATTACACCTTTTGCAAAGTATTTTTGAACAAAAGGATAAATAATTAACACGGGTACCATCGCTAAAATAATGGTTGCATTCTTCTTCGCTTGCGGTGCGATTGCAGCAGCATCTACAAGTGATGAGCTGCTTCCATCATTGAAGATCAGCATATCCCTCAGTACGACCTGCAAAGGAAACATATGCTGGTCATTCAAATAAATCATAGGAAGGAAGAAGCTATTCCAATGTCCCATAAAGTAAAATAGACCAATGGAAGCAAGTGCAGGCTTAGATAAAGGAATCACGATATTGAACAAAATTCGGTATTCGGATGCGCCATCGATAAGTGCTGCTTCACGGATTTGCGATGACATGCCTTCATAGAAGCTCTTCAAAATAATAAGCTCCATCGTCCAGATCGCATTCGGAATAACGAGTGCCCATACGGTATCCGTAAGCCCCAACGTGTTAACGATCAAGTAGTTCGGAATAATTCCCGGATTGAGGAACATGGTCGCGACGATTCCGAACATCCAATACTTGCGCCAGATGAAATCAGGCTTCGATAACGGATATGCAGCGACCGCTGTAAATAACAAGTTAATAGAAGTACCTAATCCTGTATAGAAAATGGTATTTAAATAAGCTCTCGGGATCTTGGGATCCTTAAGAACTTCCATATAAGCGTTTAAGTTAAGCCCTTTCGGCCAAAAGGTTATTTTTCCTTGTACAACATAAGCCGTATCACTAATCGAGATGATCAGAATATAAAATATTGGATATAGCATAACGATCGCAATGAGGCTGAGTACTAAGGTAATGATAACGCTGGCCAGATTAAATCTCGATTCTCCTACCATAGTCCTTTACCCCCAAGTCTCCTGCTAATCTTATTCGCAATTAATAACATCGTCATGGCAATTAGCGCTTCGAACATTCCGACTGCTGCCGCATAGCTGTAATTGGTCTGAAGCATCCCTTTGCGGTATACATAAGTCGAGAATACATCGGCAACTTTGTAAGTGGAAGGCGTATAAAGCAGTAATACCTTCTCATAACCAATACGGATCATGGACCCTGTTTTCAGAATGAACATCGTAAGTATAGTCGGCATAATACTTGGAATCGTAATATTCCACATATTTCGCCATCTATTGCTCCCATCCACTCTTGCTGCCTCATATAAGGTCGGATTAATGCCAGAAATGGCTGCCAAATAAATAATCGCTTCATAACCAAGAAGTGCCCAAATATCAGAAGATACATATATCGTCCGGAACCATTCCGGCATGCCAATAAAATAAATTTTTTCAAATCCCAGACTCGCAATGATTTTGTTAATGAGCCCGCTGCCCGGCGATAGAATATCGATCAGCATACTGCTGATAACGACAACTGATAGAAATGCAGGCAGATACGTAATCGTTTGAATCACCTTTTTGAACCATTTGACTCTAACTTCGTTCAGCAGTAAAGCTAGTAGAATTGGAAATGGAAAGGTAAAAATTAATGCATAGAACCCTAACAAGAACGTGTTCTTGAAGAGCAACCAGAAATCATCACTGGAAAAGAAGTTAATAAAATGCTTGAGACCGACCCACTTACTGCCGAGAATGCCTTGGAAGACGCTGTAATCCTTAAAGGCAATAATCAATCCGTATAAGGGACCATAACGGAAAATAATATAAAAAAGAATACAGGGAATAAACAGAATCAACAGCTGTCTATCGCGTTTAATATGTGCTAATGTCCCAGATAATCGAGAATTCGGCTTTTGCTTCTTAGTGGTCGTTGGAACTGTCTGGGTGTTCGATTGCTGCATGGCTCTCTCCCTCCTATATGATGGAATGGAACTTGGAGAACGCTCGTTCCAAGTCCCATCAATCTACCATCTAATCACATTATTTAGCTGCGTCAAACCGCTTTTGAGCTTCATTGTATACAGTTACCAGCTTATCGGAACCAAGCTTAACTGCGCTTTGTTGCCATTCTGCCCACTGTGCATCTCCATAGTTCTTGTTCATTATATATTGCGCATTAAACTCATTCGCTGCTTTCTCTAATGAGGTTTGCAATTCAGCGATTGTTGAAATTTCATCATCGGTTAAGTTCACAACTGGATCTTCCGGCTCGAATTTTTTGGCGGAAATCATTTTATCTTGAGCTTCTTTTTCTTTCTCAGTGTAGTTGTAGTACACGCTGCGTCTGTCCGGATGTAAGTACATGCCTTCAAGCCACATACCGTAACGATCTTCTAGGACTTTAATATCTACTTGCGGCAAATCTTTCAATTCAGGGTATACAGGCTTACCGTTTGCGTCGAAATTAAAGGTTTGACCCTCAACGCCAAGGGTTATAAGCTGCGCACCAGATGGACTGGTTAAGTAATCCAGCAATTTCAGTGAAGCTTCTTTATTGGCATTGTTCGCAACGGCAATACCGAAGTCTGTATCGATTTTTGGCAAGGTACGGATATTTCCTGTTGGTCCAATTGGGTTTGCATAACGCAAATTGAAATCCGGATTTTGTGATTTTACTTGGTTATAGAACAAATCCATACGGCCAATCCAGTCCCATGTAACGAATGACTTATCTGTCGTCATCTTGGACTGCCAAGAATCTGGCGTATCCGTCATGAATTCCGGATCAAGCAAACCTTCATTATACAGCTTCTTCATGAAATCCAGCATTTCCTTATGCTCAGGCGTTGTTGGTGCATAGCGCCAGTTTTTCGTTTTCTCATCATAAGAAGCTGGATAGCTTACTCCCCCAAGTCCCCATCCATAAGCTAGGTCTCTAAAGAAATGTTCTTTGGTTTTGGAAGCCATCGGATAGGAGTTCGGGTAAATTTCCTTCAATTTCTTAAGCGCTTCATAGAACTCTTCTGTATTCGTCCATTCTTTCAAGTTGTTCTTGTCAAAAATATCCTTGCGATACATCATGCCGTGGTTAACGTCACGGTTCATGTTGTAAATTGGCCAAGCGTATAATTTACCGTTCTGATCACCGAAGGATTTGACCGTATCCGGATTCTCATCAATGTACAATTTCTTAAAGTTAGGCAGCATGTCGCTGTAATCGTTAATTGCTACCACTGCGTTCAGTTGACCAATTTTCTTCAATTCAGCCGGTGTCAGCCCGATGAAAATATCAGGGAGCTTACCTGAAGCCATGACCATCTTCAATTTATCTTGATAGGTTCCATCAGAGTAGTTCTGTATTTCTAGCTTAATGCCTGTGCGTTTCTCGATTTCATTAATGACCAATTTGTCATTAGCAGGATTATCCGCAACTAGCATCCATGTAAGTGTCGTTGGCTTGTCTACTAGCGGAAGCTTCAGTCCTCCTGTATCACCATATTCGCTTGGAGTCGTAGTTGCAGCTGGTGGTGCTGGCGTCGCTGTTCCTGATGATGCTTCATTACCTGCTCCTTTACCTGAGCAAGCCGCTAACATCGAACCGACTAGCGTTAGACTTAGCGTTACTTTAAACAGCTTTTTTAACATCTGTATTCCTCCCTTTATAATATTTGATGCAGATGTAATCCGAGGCTGTTGCCTCGTTGATTCAAATTGTAATCAGACATTTTTGAATTCGTAAATAAAGCGTTTTCATAAATCTCATTTTTTCGGCATGGTTTGAAGACAAAAATATTAATAAACCCTTGATACGCAAGGGATTTTTGCATGTGGAAATTGCTAAATAGCTAGAATATACTAAATTTTTATTTTACGATTTTCCATTGATTAAGCTATTCGTATGAACTTAGGAACTAGCGTTGTAAGGTAGCGGTGAAGACTCTCAACCGCCCTTTACAATGTCATCGCTTGTCCATATCTAGCCAAGAACTCTTCTTTATCTTTATAATCGGGCATAACGCTGCCTACACGTCTCCAGAAGGAGCGATCATGATTCATATGGGTAAGATGGCATAGTTCATGGATGATTACATAATCAATCACTTCAATCGGTGCCATAGCTAAACGATAATTAAAGGTTAAATGTTTATCCGAGCTACAGCTTCCCCATTTAGTGCGTGATTCTACGATTTCTATGGATTTGGGTTTGACTTTCAACTGCTGCTGGTAGATTTGTATCCGTTCTCCTACAACCCTCTTGCAGCTAGCAAAATAAAACTTTTTTAGACGCAATTTAAGCTCGTCTTCATTCAAGTCTTTGGTCTCGATCAGCTCATGGAGAAAATAATATTTACCTAGATGAAGAAACTTGCCTTGATCTTGATATTCTTTTGTTGGCGAAGTTTCTCGTGCTTTCGCTATCTCTTGTAATTGCTTCAAGATCTTATGTCCCTGCTGCTTTACCGCACTCATTACAACATCTTCACTAGTATGATTCGGGGCTTTGTCAATAATTAGACCCGTAGAGTCGATATGAATCGAAAGCTTACGCCTCTGTCCATATTCAACATGAAATTCGATTATTTGCTGTTCATACTCAACTTTCATTATCAACATCATTTCTATAAAATTATTTCTAAAATACAGTAAAAAAGCTGCCTTCCCTACGGAAAACAGCCCCTTGATTGTGCATTTAAACTTAGGCTTCGCTTGTTGGTGGCGTAAATGTACGCTTAGCCAGCTCGGAATCGAGCATATAGAAGGCATTACTGTCATTATCAATGCGGCGCAGCTTCTGAATAATACTGTCGAAGGTCGCTTCTTCTTCCACCTGCTCATCAATAAACCATTTTAGAAAATTAATCGTCGCATGCTCACGCTCATCCCACGCGATATCGGACAATTCATATATACGCTTCGTTACGGTCTTCTCATGCTCGAAGGAATGCTCAAATGCATCTAACAATGAGCTATATTCATTCTGGGGATTCTCCATACCGCTAACAATAGCGCGTTTCCCAAGTGTATTGATAAAATGGTAAATTTTCATTCCGTGGAACTTCTCTTCTTCCGACTGCATGATGAAAAAATTCGCAAATCCATCAAAGCTTTCTGACGAACAATATGCCGCCATAGCTAGATAGACCTGTGAAGAGTAGAATTCATAATTCATTTGATCGTTTAATTTTGCAAGCAGCTTCTCACTTAACATCGGATCACCCTCCGTATTCGCTAGTCAACAATAATAGGTTAGCCTATACAACCACATTACAGCATAATCTGACACGATACAACAATAATAGTTGTTATCCTGTACAATTTGGCTTCCTTCTATTCCTAGTAGATTACAGTTGAAAAAACAAAAACCCGAATGACAGTCACATTATGAAATGTCTGCCTTTCGGGCTAATCTTAATCTCGAAGATTTCCTCTAGCTATTGTTATTTAAAAGATGCATAACCCTGATCAGCCATGACGACACTACCATTGATAGCTTCTGCTTCTTTCAGGGAAAGAAGATATACGGTGTTAGCAACCATCTCGGGTTTAGTTAACTCTCCGCCCATAACGCTCGCACGCATTTTATCAAGCAGACCGTTATCTTTGAAGCCTTGAATAATCGGAGTATCTACAGCACCTGGTGCAACAGCAAGAACACGAATGCCGTATGGCGCAAGCTCTAGTGCTCCAGATTTACTCATCATAATAACGGCGCCTTTCGTTGCATGGTATGCAAATGTACCTGGTGAAGCTAAGAAACCAAATACGGATGCTGTATTAATAATAACACCTTGAATGCCAAGCTCTTTCATCTTATTACCTGCTGCGATAATTCCGTAAGCAACACCGTGCTGATTGACATTAATTGTGCGGTGATAGAAGTCCATATTTTGCGACAAGACAGGTCCTGCACCACCGATGCCTGCATTGTTGAACATCACATCAATACGACCATATTGCTCAACGGCCTTATTCACTAGTCCTTCAACCTCTTCCTGCTTGGATACATCCACCTTTACAAAAATAGCTTCCCCACCAGCATCCTTGATCATTTGCACGGTTTCCTGTCCGGCTGCTTCGTTAAAGTCTGCAACAACAACACAGTCGCCCTCTTTGGCAAATTTCAAGCAAGCTTCTCGACCAATCCCACTTGCACCGCCAGTAATTACTGCTACTCTACTTGTCTCCATAACCATAAAACCTCCCAAGATATATGAATTATTAAGAAAGAATCGTTATCGTTCTTGAGATTATTGTACGCCTGTTCTATGATTAAGAATATTTAAACCTTCTAATCTATACTTAAGCATATCTAAAGGATGGAGGATCAATCGAATGCAGTTAGAACAGTTGGCTTTTGTTGTAGAAGTGTCCAAAACAGGCTCCTTGACCGCAGCCGCACAAAACATGCATGTGACCTTGTCAGCAGTGAGTCAATCCATATCCAATCTGGAGGAAGAGCTTGGCGTTACTTTATTCATCCGTTCCAGAATGGGTGCAACGCCTACGCCCGAAGGCCGTCCGCTGATCCGCAAAGCCTATCAAATCATCGAGTTATCAAACGAGCTGCGGGAAGAAGCATCCGGATACACAAATAAGCAAGTGGGACATTTGCGATTGGCCGCTTTTCCTGGACCTCTCCATCTTGCAATGGACGCCATTCTCGATTTCAAACAGAATTACCCCTATATCCAGTTAGACATTACGGAAAAGGGGATTGATCAGATCATTGAAGATGTTCGACAGGGGAAGATTGACATCGGGCTTATCACCCTTTCAGAGTATGACAATCCTAAACAGGCGGGGCTTAAATTCGGCCAATTACTGGAAGGTAAAATGGTATTAGCCGTTAACCGCCAATCTCCGCTAGCGCTATACGAATCCATTACACTTGATGAGCTCAAACGAGAACCACTGATCATTTATAATGAAGAGCATCTCAAATGGTTCATGGATAAGCATCAAGAATCTTTCGATCTATCGAATGTACTTTTTTATACCAACAACACGTCTGCGATCATGAAAGCAATCCGAGATGGCATGGCTTCCACCATCGGGCTTAACTTATCCTTCATCAACGAACCTGCCATAAATAATGGCGATATTGTTCTAGTCGAATTAGAACTGCCTGATCCCTATTCCATTTACTTAGGTTGGGTTCGTTCAGAAGGACGACATTTGCCGAAGGCGACCGAGCTATTTATCAAGAAGCTCAAACATCGGTTGTCGGAGTACGAGAAATAAAAGAGCGTGACTCAGTATATCAATAAGCATACAGAAATCGACTTCTATAGCATCAGACTCATTGTAATGTTTCTTTCAGAGAACCCCATTTGCTTATAAAGTGAAATAGCATGATTTCCCGCAAAAACACCCAAACGGATCTCTGGATACCCCTCCGATTTCAGATGCTCAATGGCACTTTTCATTAAGAGTTTAGAGATGCCTTTGCCTCTAAACTCTTGAGTTACGTAAAGTTCATATATAAAGCCAATTATCTCTTCCGTGAATTGATCTTTACTAGGCCCAATCAGAATCCAGCCCATCAAATTATCTTCTACTGTAGCAATTAAATAATAGCAGCCCTTCTTCAATAGTGGCTCAACTAGTTTCTTAATTTTCTCCTCTGTTGGTGTTGTTCTACCCAAAGTCCCTTCAAATAAAGCTTGTGGTGAGAGGCTAAAAATGCTTTTAAGTTCTGAATTGTTCGGTTTTCTAATCTCCATAGATTGTGTCTACTCCTTGTGTGCGTTTATGCCAATTGACCATATCTTCTCAATATTGTGCTTATCCGTTGCATACTGTGGGTATGTGGCCGAGCCAAATATGTTCTTTAATTGCGCGAACCCTTTTTCACTTACAGATGGCTGGACGATCTCAAGTTTATGGTTGATAAGCTGGCCCGTTACCTGGCTGAATTCATCCGAGGTGCAAATCTGATAATAATTATCTGCCATGATAGAGGGCAACGGATTTGTTATGTTTTGGGCCAACGCTAGCACTTTCCAAAAAGGACTAAGCTTGTGGATCGTTTCTTTGGACAATTTGACACGATTGATTTGAAGCGCGTTCACTTTAATCCCACGACTTTTGAGTTGTTCCGCCATTTTGAATGTTAGCATCAACAGCGCCATTTTGGAATCTCCATACATTTTATATGTGCTGTGACGGCGCATCCCTCGGAATTCCCCACGCAAATTATCGAAGTCGATTTTTCTTTTGGGATCGAAAAAATTTTTGATGTTCGTTGTACAAGCATTCAGTACTCTTGGATCAGGCGAACGTTCAAGATGGTCTGCCAGCAGCCTAGTCATTAGCATGGGGCCGAATGCGTTCGTTGCAAAAGACATTTCAATATGTTCGGGGCTGAGCTTATATTCTTTTTCACCATGATTTAAGTAGGCAGCATTGTGGATCAAAATATCCAGATGTGGGTACTTGTTTGTAAACGCCGAACAGAAAGCTCGAATAGATGTAAAAGAAGAAACATCCAGTTTCATCAGATCTACGTTCGTGTTGTTAGAAGAAGCTATTATTTGGTGCTGTACCGCTTCGCTAATTTCCATATTGCGGCAAGCCATCACAACACAGTATCCTTGGGTCGCAAACTTGTACGCCGCCGCTTTGCCGATTCCAGAATTTGCCCCAGTAATTACAACAATTCTGTCCGTCATGCTATGCACATCCTTCTTAAATTATAGTCACTCAATGAATTCGCCTCATTTAGGCGTCCTTCTGACGCATGCAGGCTGCGGTGACAATATCTAACGCAACGCTATCCAACACTTCGATTAATTGCTCATCTTGCAGATGATCCGGAAGCAGTCCATTCGCCGCCATCACCGAAAGGCCCGTTTGAAAAATTTGCATCTTAAATAAGATGTTCATCAGTTCCTCATCAGATAAAACCGACAACTCATCGTCCTTCTTCATCATTTCAACCACGAGACTAACGTCATTCTTGTCATAATTCATATAAGAGTTATGCTTGATAATTAAATCTCTGAACAGGACACTGTATTCCTTTGCAAAACGAAGGCTGGCGATCCCGATGTCGCGAAACGGTTGCCCCGAATTCTGGTCTAAGAGCAATTGCTTTGCAACCTCAAGCGTTTTATTCACGACCTCCTGCTTCAACTCTTCAATATCATTAAAATTGACGTATATGGGTGCGATCGAGCTCCCTAATTTCTCAGCTACCTTCCTGATCGTAATCGTATCGATCCCTTCAACTTTCGCGACGTTAAAGGCTGCGTCAATAATGTCCTGTTTAGAAAATTTATTCTTAGGCGCCATCGTAATCCCCTTGCAATTATTTTATAAATCGTTCGATACATATCAATTGATATATATTATAATATTATCAGAATTATTTGTTATTTCAATACAAAAAAAAGAGAGGTTACATCCCTCTCTTTCTCAAGCATGTTATTCTAATTCATTCAAGTTATTTACTAACACAATTTCTACCTTTTTTCTTGGCACGATATAAGGCTGTATCCGCTGATTTCATAACGGTATCTGGCGTTTTGTACTTTTCACTTTTTTGAGAGACACCGATGCTTACGGTTATGTATATTTGTTTTGAGGAATTTGAGCTTTGAGATCTGCTTTTTGACTTCTTTTTTGATTTACGGTTTCCACGCAAAGTGAAAGCCCTTTTTGATATCTTTTCTCTTAGTTCTTCCAGATGGGGAAGTACATCATTTATACTTTTACCGGGAAACAGAATGGTGAACTCCTCCCCGCCATAACGGAAGGATTTCCCACCACCTGTGACATCCTTTATGATGGAAGCGACTAATTTTAAAACCTCATCCCCCGTATCATGTCCATAAGTATCATTAAATTTCTTGAAATGATCAATGTCCAACATCGCAATGACATAGCTCATGCCTAATTTCATCATATCCTGCTTAAGTGCCCGTCTGGATGGCAGACCTGTAAGCTCATCAGAAAATGCCATAGAATACGAATCTTGAATAATTGAAGTGATGAGAATAATCCCTGAAACCCCGATAAATATCGGATAAAGTATGGGATCACTCATTTTATGCAGCACAAAAAACAAGGCAACTAGTACACCTATAAAGGAAATATCCTGTGAGGTTTTATATTTAAATTGCCTAACGATAAGTATGATTAATGCTGCCAAAAAGGCTATTATTGCGATTTGAGATAATGAAGTTATGGATTGAAGATTTACAGGTAATAGATCTTTATTTATCAGAACCAGAAACTCTCTTCCTGAGCCCATTAGCCAATAGGCGAGTAAAACTTGGGAGAGAATGAACCCTATACGAAGCATACCCCACAAACTTAAGATTCCCCGTTCTTTAAAAAAGGAAAAAATCGCAATGTTAATAGGAATCACTAAACAAATTATCGAATAAATATCGGCAATTTGCACTGATTCACCTAGGATCTCTGGCAAATATTTAATAGCAGCTAAACATAGCGTAAGAATAATGAGAATAAAAAACTCTCGACTACGATTAAACTTCCAAGAGATTCCCGCCCCTACAAGAAATATTCCGTAAGGAGCAAGATCAATAATATCTAACTGCGGTTGTGACATGGTATTCGTTTTTGTAAAAAGCAAATAGGCCAGCACGATTAAGATAAAGGGTAAAATGAGTGAAAAAGCAGCTCTAATCGTTGTCTTCAAGTTCAATAATTCCTTTCGTGTGTTTGTCTTATCTGTCCAATAATATTATCGGTAATAATGAGCCACTAGCTAATACTTCATATGAAGTTAGCATCTTATCCTTGAAGAATAAAAAAAACAGGTCTGTTGTGGAGGTATTATATGACCACAAAGACCTGTTTTGTTATATAACTTATACCCTGAATTTAGGCAAGTGTACAATCATTTAGTTATATACCCACGTAATATATACAGGAAATACGAATGAGATTGAATTAAAGAAGGCGATTACACAACTGATCCCATTTTTAAGGAGTGAAGTCAAATGGCATTTATGCCAATGCCGGAATCTCAAAAATCAACCAGACAGACACTGCCTCCTCCCCCTAATTATATCCCAGCAATGCCTGAAGTATCTTATATCATTGACTGTATATTTGAATACACATATGTCTGGCTATGGAATGGAGAAAGTTTCTGGTTTTATCCTACACGGGTTGAGTACGAAATAGTTACAGGTTTACGTTGGACTGGATCATTTTGGATATCATATGGAATTGATCCAAGACTAATTCGTGCAGTGTCATGTCCTCCAATTCCGACTCTATACTAAAATAAGAGGGGTTCACTACCCCTCCATCACTCTTATGGATTCATCTACCTTCACCATCATGGAACATTCGATCCTTTTGCGGAAGATATCACAGCTAAAGTCATAGGTTCCATTCAGGGAACCAGTCGCGTGCAGCGCATTGGCAGGGCAGCCACCGCTACAGTAGAGTTTCGCCCAGCAGTCCTTGCATTCCGGCTTTGAGTAGCAGTTGCTCTCTTTAAAACGGCCTTGCAGCTCAGGTTGTGTGATTCCATCCCAGATGTTCCCCATGCTGTACTCTTCGTCCCCGACGAACTGATGGCAAGGGAACAACTCACCCCATGGCGTAACAGCGAGATATTCCGTTCCTGAACCACAGCCAGTGATTCTCTTCTGGATGCATGGGCCTTCCGAAAGGTCAAGCATGTAATGATAAAAGGTAAATCCCTTGCCTTGTCTACCTCGCTCAATCATTTCCTTGGCGAGAATTTCGTACTGGTTGTAAATTTCCGGGAGGTCATCCTCAGTAAGCGCATAAGGCTCTCGTGGATCACAGATGACTGGCTCCATCGAGATTTTATCGAAGCCTAGGTCCGCGATATGTAAGATGTCATTGGTGAAATCGACATTGTTATGCGTATAGGTTCCTCGTACGTAGTATTCTTGATCTCCGCGCTTTCGGACGAATTCCTGGAATTTCGGAACGATATGATCATAACTGCCTTTTCCCGTAACTGACTTGCGAAGTCGATCGTGAATCTCTTTTCTTCCATCCAGGCTTAAGACGACATTGTACATTTCCTGATTTAAAAATTCGGTGACCTCATCGTTCAGCAGCATGCCGTTCGTTGTGAAAGTGAAGCGGAACTTTTTGTTATGTGCCTGTTCCTTGCTTCTTGCATAAGCTACAATCTGCTTAACCACCTTCCAAGCCATAAGCGGTTCCCCGCCAAAAAAGTCGATGTCCAGATTTCGGTGATGACCCGAATTCTCCAGTAGGAAATCAATCGCTCTTTGTCCAACCTCATAGCTCATGATTGCCCGATCTCCGTTGTATTTCCCCTGGCTGGCAAAACAATAGTCGCATGACAGATTGCAGGTATGCGCAACATTGAGGCAGAGCGCCTTGACATACGTCTTTCGACTTCTTAAATCAAGGGAGAGATTCTCATATTCATCCTCAGTAAAAAGCTGCCCATCATTTTTAAGCTCCTCGATAGCCGCAATGGTTTCTCGAATATCCTTCTCGGAAATGTCGGAATCATGTTGATACTTATCCAACAACATGGTCACGATTTCTTCGGCAGCCGTATTCTCATAAAGCTCAATAATTTCATATGCCAGGTCATCGACAACATGCACCGAGCCACTGTAGGTGTCGAGCACGATGTTGTATCCATTTAACTGATATTGATGAATCATTTTTGGATCGCATTTTCACAACGTTGGTTTGCAACGCCGCAGGAAGTTTTGCAAGCGGACTGGCAAGATGTCTGGCATGCGCCGCATCCTCCGTGTTTTGCAGTGTCCATCAGTTTGCGTGTGCTTAGGGTTACGATTCTTTTCATAGATAAACATCTCCTTCTACCTTTTCTTGTGAATGATTTCACTTGATATTACTGAAAAATTGTAGCAACGCCCCCTATTTAGGTCAATTAATAATGTCACCGTGAAATCAGATCTGGAGAAAAAACATTAATTTCTTCAATACATTGTGAAATTATTCACAACAAAATAGCCACTCTTATATTACAATGGATTGTGCTTAAGGGTTCAGCTACAAAATTTGAAATGAAAAGGGGCTAATCATGAAAAAGAAAATAGCATCATCGCTAATTCTCGTTCTCGCTTTTTTGCTTGTACTTGTAGGATGCGGCAGCGGGGACCAGAACCAGAGTGAGGACAATGCCAATAAAGAAACACCTAAAGAAACGGAAGCCGTTTCGGGAGCGTCTCAAACTAGCTATACACCATACGATGAGCTAAAAGATAACTATGACATCATCATTATCGGTGGAGGCGGCGCCGGTATGACTGCTGCACTTGAAGCTAAGGATAAAGGCATGAACCCGGTTATTTTCGAGAAAATGCCGGTTGCCGGCGGGAATACATTAAAATCATCTTCAGGAATGAATGCTTCTGAAACGAAGTTCCAAAAAGAGCAAGGCATTCAAGACAGCAATGATTTATTTTATGAAGAGACTTTAAAAGGCGGTAAAGGTACAAACGATAAAGACATGCTGCGTTACTTCGTTGACCATTCTGCAAGTGCAATTGATTGGCTTGATTCCAAAGGGATTCAGTTGAACAATATCACGATTACTGGCGGTATGAACGAAAAGCGCACACACCGTCCAGAAGACGGTTCAGCGGTTGGACAATACCTTGTCAGCGGTTTGGTGAGAAATGTACAAGAACAAGGAATTCCACTTTTTGTTAATGCGAACGTAACCGAAATTACGGAAAAAGACGGTAAAGTTAACGGCGTTAAAGTTACTTTTAACCAGAAAGATGAGAAAGTTATTACAGCGGATGCAGTCATTGTAGCAAGCGGTGGTTTCGGCGCTAATATGGACCTAATCTCCGAAGTTAGACCTGACTTGAAAGGCTTAGTTACAACAAACCAAGAAGGCAGCACTGGTGACGGCATTAAAATGATTGAACAACTCGGTGGTACAACAGTGGATATGGACCAAATCCAAGTTCACCCAACGGTTCAACAAGAGAAATCCTACCTCATTGGAGAAGCGGTTCGTGGTGAAGGTGCGATCCTCGTATCCAGTGAAGGCAAACGTTTTACCAACGAATTAAATACACGAGACAATGTCACTGCAGCAATCAACAAGCTTCCTGAGAAATCAGCTTATCTTGTATTCGATTCTGGCGTCAAATCCCGTGCTAAAGCGATCCAGCAATATGAAAAAATGGGCTTTGTCATCCAAGGAGATTCAATCGAAGCTTTAGCCAAAGAAATGGGCGTTCCTGCAGATCAACTTAAAACTACACTAGATACATGGAACAGCGCAGTGAAGGATAAAAAGGATGCCGAGTTCGGCAGAACAACAGCAATGGACAATGATTTGTCAGGTGCACCTTACTATGCAATCAAAATCGGCCCTGGAATTCACTACACCATGGGTGGCGTGGTAATCAACACGAACACAGAAGTTCTAAATAAAGATGGCAAACCGATTCCGGGACTGTTCGCAGCAGGCGAAGTTACAGGTGGATTGCACGGTCAAAACCGAATCGGCGGCAACTCCGTTGCGGAGATCGTTATTTTCGGTTACCAAGCTGGTATTAAGGCAACTGAATTCGTGAAAGCACAATAATATATCAGCTTAATCATTACAAAAACGCTTGGGCTCAAGAGTCCAAGCGTTTTGTTATTTCAATAAAATTATATTCGGATCGACTCAACAACCTTATGGTATTATTAGGAAGTTGATAACATTAAGGAGCTTCATAAAGAGATGATTCAGAAAGGCGCAAATGCTCAGGAAATTGTTTATAAACAAGGAGGCGGCTACAGCTTCCGGTTTATCGACCCGAATGGAAATCTCTTGGGTATATGGGGCGGATGGCCTAAAGAAGATGATGATAAGTAATTAATGAAGAGGGGCAATTGCTCCTCTTTTCAATTCAATTGAGCAATAAAAAGCGATCGATATCCTCCAGTAGTTTCGGGAGAATTGGCTTCTGCTGCACGACTTCGGTCGCGAGCTTCGGTATCGGGCGTGCTTTGATGACTTGATCCAAGGCACCAAGCTCGCGCAAACGTCCGAGATATTCCTGTTTACCCGACTTTTGGTACAGCGCTTCGTTCAAGGATAGCGCAGCAATCCGAAGCTCGGTCGAGCCTTGCTCTAGCCGCCACATCGCGAAGCGAATGGCAGCTTGATCCTGCTCACCGGTGTATTGTTCCGCCATATGCTGCAGCTCCTCTCTCGCATCGCTTGAACTGATCGATCCCAAGCAAGTCCTTTGATGCAGCTGCTGTACTTGCAGTTTGACCTGTAAATCTCGCCGATTAAGCCGAATCGCGAGCTTCAGCGCCTCCTCGGCGGCATACGTAGCTCTTTCGTATTGACCCTGCCGCTCCCTTAGCAAGCTCGTGAAATAGAGCGCCTCGCATTCAAAGAAAGGGATGCGAAGCTTCTTGGTTAACCTCTCAGAACGTTCGATCCACTGACCAGCTTCCTCATACCGGTTCTGCTCCATTAGATTACTGCCCTCTATGCCGAGCACGACGGAGGCAATATGCCAATCCTGAATCCGTACCGCTTCTTCAAGGCAAAAGGCAATGCATTGTTCCGCATATAGGTGGGAGCCAAGTAAATGATAATATTTGCCCAACATGCCTAGCCCCATGGCGAAGCCCATTCGCGCCCCGACTGACTTACTGGTCTTCAGCTTCTCGACGATGCTGTAATAAGCGAGATCCATATCGTCTGTCTCCAAATAAACCAAAGCCAGTCCGCCCATTGCTTCTTCGACAAATACCAAATTCCGAGTTTCCGTCGCAAGAGCGATCTGTCTCTGGAACCAATGAATCGCTTGGTCGTACTCACATTGGTCATAATACAGGAAGCCGATCATGCCGAGAAAACGAACATCGTCTTGCGTTTGGTTTCCGTTATGCGGCAGCTCCATTCTTTCCATGAAATAACGAAGCGACTTGTCATAGTTCGCCATATAGTAATACAAAACACCGAGTGTCCCATATACGAAACTGAGTCCGTCATAGTCCACCGTTAACTTAAAATGGTAGGACGCCCGTTCCAGATGGAATTCGGCTTCCTCGTATTTGCCCATCAGACGCAAGCAGTTGCCGAGCGCAACATCACAATAGGACCGTTCATTAATTGTGACTAAGTATCCGTAACGCTCAAGCCACTCTTTGTAAGTGTTCTCCGCATCGTTCCAATCTCCCGTCACGATCAAAGCTTCGCCGAGCTTCATTAGATTGGGCAAAGTCCTTTCGGGAAGCAGCAAGCTGAGCAGCTTCCGATAATAATTGATCCTTGTCTCATTAGCATAGATCTTCTCCGCCACCGTAGCAGCCATTTCATAGTAGGCAATGGCCTCCCTTTCCATCCCAGCAAGCTCGTAATGAAAGGCGATTTCTCCAGCAACCGCTTCGATCTGCCCCTGATGATAGACGATCAGACCTTCTGCGATTTGCCTGTGACACCTTCGCTGCCTGCTCGCATTGTTCAGCTTGTACGCAGTCTCCTTGACGATGTCATGAGTGAATCGATAATTCCCTTCACCCGCCTCCTGCAAAACCTTGAACTGCACCAGATACTCCGCACACGCAAGAATCGCCTCCTCCTGTACGCCCATCACCCTCGCCAGTTGCTCTGCGGAGACGGGTCTTCCGATGGCGGCGATGATCGATACAAACTGGCGATTACCCGTTGACAACCTGTTCAACCGATTCTCGATAACGGATTTGGTTACTTGCGCCAGAAGAATTTCTCCACTGTCCCCACTCGTGCGCCATTCCCGTAACGTTTCCACAATAAACAGCGGGTTACCGCCAGTTTTCGCATATAAATCCGAAGAATGGCGATTCGCAAGTGCATCGCCGACCGTTGCGGCCGCCAGACGATTCGTTTCGTCTCGATTAAGCGGAGAGAGCTCGATTTCAATCAGCTTACGCTCGGAGCGAAGCTCGCCCAATACATGCTTGATGGCATCGCCCGAATCCTCGTCTGTTCTCATCGTCGCTACCACGAGCAATTCGACTTTGGAATCGCTTCGGATCAGGTAGGAAAGAAGCTGAAGCGTCTCTTCGTCACTCCACTGAATATCGTCAAGAAGAAGCATCAGAGGCTTGCTTCCCAGCAGCATCCGTTCAATCGCCTCATACCATTGGTGCAACTGCCATTTCTCAAGAATTGGAGACGGCTTCGGCAAATCCGGATACCACTCCAACAGTTCGGGCAGCAGACGCGCCAATTCGGACAACCAGACTGAACCAAGCTTCGGCAGCGGTAGGCTCCTAAGCCAGTTGGTTACTGGCGTATAGGATAGCGACCTAACCGAAGGATAACAGCCAGCAAAAGCGGTTTGAATCCCCGAGCTTTCCAGGCAGGCTTTAAACTCCAAAGCTAAACGGGATTTGCCAATTCCCGCTTCTCCCTTCAATAGAAGTAGGGTGTTTCCGCCGGACGCAATCTGCTTCCAAGCGCCAAGCAGTCTTTCCCATTCATCGATTCTGCCGATTAGCGGGACTTTGCTTGGCACATCCGTCAACATCCCGCTCCCGCTCTTCATCAATATTTCAAACAGATGCAGCGTTTCCTCCGAGGGTGCGATTCCAAGCTCGGCTTGCAGGACGTCGCATATCTTCCGATAAGATTGCACGACACCCGCCATATCTTTATTCAAGGCATGCAGCCGCATCACTGTGCGGTACGTTTCCTCCCTTAACGGGTCCTGAACGATCAGCTTTTTCGCAAAAAACAGAGCCGACGCGTACTCCCGCTGACGTTCCAAAATAAAACCAAGCTTATCGAGCACGGTCAAGTACTTCTGCGTCAACTGTTCCCGCATTACCGCTAGCCACTCTTCACCATATCCGGGCAGTAGCTCTCCTACGTATAGCTCCTCCGCTCTGCGCAGCTCGTAAACCGTTGTTCCTTGCGCAGCCTGTACGAATTCACGTACATCCGAATAGAAGGGCAGTTCACGGTTCAGACAAATGGATGAGTACGTAATCTGCAAATAGCGGTCGATTCTAGGAACCGATTCCCGAAGATCGTGAAGAAGCTTCCGCAAATTGGACAACGCTTGCTTCTCGGTAGAGTCTGGCCAGAAATGAAAAGCGATTTGTCTTCTGCTTGGAGGTGTGTCATAAGCGAGCATCAAGTATGCTAACAACAGTGCGGTTTTTTTACCACGGATTTCCGATAGATCTTCGCCATCGAGAGTAATCTTCAAACTGCCTAACAACTGAAAACTACAGCCCACCAAACGACACACCTCCAATCGTCAATCTCTTCTATACTCATTGTATTCAATTCATATGCGGAAATCCCTTTCCCTTTCGACAAACGGAATACAAAAGCCCCTTTGACGAAGCCAAAGGAGCTTTTTGGAATCGATATCGCCGTATCCAATGTTTATCTTTTCACGTAATTGATCCAAACCGCCGTTTTCCCCAATAGGGTGAAAATCATCATTTGCGCTTCCCACGATTTCGTGTCGATTGTAAAATGCATCATGCCGTCCTCATCCGACTCCGAAGCGATGTCCAATCCTTTATCTTTCAGCACTTGACGATAGCGTTCGATGGTTTTCTCGACTGAATCGTCCATTTCGAATTTGACCAGGTAATAAGGGTCATCCGGACTCGTTCCGTCGCCAATTTTTATTGCCGCTTTATTATTGGCGCCGTCCAAAATTGGAATTTCGTCAGGAACGGCGTCTGGCGATTTGTCTCCGCTCTGCGCCTCCCCTTCTTTGATGACAATCTGGCCCGGCATATCCACAATACTTATGGTTGTATCACTCGAAGGTGGTGTGCTGCTCTCCACTGCCTTCGTAGGGCTGGTTGTTTCTTGGATCTTTGGAGTCTCCGTAGGATTTGCTGTTGCTTGTATCTCCGGCGGATTGGTTGCTTTGTCGGATGCCTTGTTTCTGCCGCACCCGGTAGCACTTAACGTGAGCATCCCACCCAATAGGATCATACAAACGATTTTCATTGCTCGCATATTGAAATCCCCACTCCTTCTTCTATAAATAATAAATGATTACTATTTTCGAACCTTCAGCATGCGGACGATGGCCGACGCGGCCTCTGCACGGGTAGACATTGCTTGCGGCGCAAATTTGCTGTCAGGAGAGTCTTTAGCGCTAATGATACCTGTCTCCTCTGCTTTATAAACGGCAGGCTTTGCCCATTGTGGAATGTCCGCATCGTCAGAGAAACCAGTCTGCTTCGTATTGTCTACCAGGAGGCCAGCAGCGCGAATGACCATCGAGATCATTTCGGCATGGGTAATGTTCGCATTGGGACGAAACGTACCATCCTCATACCCGTAAATGATGCCAAGCTTCACCGCCTGCTGCACTGCCTTCACTGCCCAGGCTCCGATTGTATCCTTATCCTTGAAGGCAAGCGAAGCGCCTTCCCCCATCGGATTCAGACCTCTAACAAGCATGCTGGCAAATTCTGCACGAGTAACGTTTCCATCAGGTCGAAATGTACCGTCCGGATAACCGAATACGATGCCGAGCGATACCGCTTTGGTAATCTCCGCACCCAGCTTGTGACCCGTAATATCCGTTAGGTTTACCACATTCGATTGTGGAGCAGGAGGTTGACTTCCAGAGGCGGGAGGATTATCAATAGGTGAAGGAGGATTGTTGATCACTGCGGCAGCTACTGTCACAACGCATTGTTTGTAATATCCTCCGTCCTCTGACGTAGCCGTGATCGTTGCCTTGCCCGGACCAATGCCTGTCACTTTTCCAGAGACATCCACTTTCGCTATACGATCGTCGCTGCTCGCCCATATGATTTCTGGATATGTTGCATTTCTCGGCGCAATTGTCGCCTGCAGCGTCTCGCTTTGCCCAGCGTCCAATTTGAGCGCGGTTTTATTCAGACTTACTCCGTTTACATATACCATGCCAATCGCATATAATTTGCTGTCGCCAGATCCTATATATACCGCTCCGTCAGAAGCGATCGCAGCTGCAGCAATTAATTGGCCATTGGTTTTGAACTCCCATTTCTTCGTTCCGTCCGGCTTAATCGCATAGAGCCTAGTATCGGCCGATCCTATATAAATCGTACCGTCTGCGCCTACTGCAGGCGTAGCTATCATAATGCCCTCCGTATCGAATTTCCATTTCTTCGTTCCGTCTGGCTTGATTGCATAAATACCTGAACCACCCGATCCCACATAGATAGTGCCATCTGCACCAACCGTTGGCGAGGAATACACAGAGCCCCCATAAAGTTTATTATCCAATTTATATTCCCATTTTATCGTTCCATCCTGCTTGATCGCGTACAGTTTCTCGGCACCGGAAACGATATAGATAGTACCGTCTGTGCCTATCGCTGGCGATGTTTTTACTTCATTGCTTGTTGTCATTTCCCATCTCTTCGTCCCATTCGGTTTAATCGCATAGAGCTTCTTATCGCGAGAACCGACGTAGATGGTACCGTTAGAGTCGATGGCGGGCTTGCAACTCATTCCGCCTCCTGTTGCGAACTCCCATTTTTTCTCACCGTTCGGTAGGAGTGCATAGAGCTTCCCATCCTCACATACGAAATAGATGATACCATCTGCACCAATTATCGGTTCGGAGTATACAGCACCTCCTGCTTCGAACTCCCAATTTAGCTTTCCATCCGAAGTGACTGCATAAAGATTACTGCCAGAGCCGACATATACGGTGCCATCTGCACCAATTGCCGGTGAAGAGTACACTTTATCTTTCGTTGTGAACTCCCATATCTTCTTTCCCTTTTTATCAACTGCGTAGAGCTTCCCATCTGTAGATCCTACATATACGGTACCGTCTGCAGCGATTGCAGGCGAGGACGAGTTAATCCCTCCCTCAGTTTTGAACGCCCATCTCTCAACGCCGTTTGAACTTGGGATATTAAGATTTATAATAATGTTCGGGTTCACCTCAATCTTTAAATCCGGATTTATCTGGAGATCAAGCGCCAAAGCAGATTGAAGGGGAGTAACACAAGCCAGCAGCAAGGCAACCGAGAATACAACATTACGTAATTTTTTATCAAACATAGGAATGCCCCTTTCATTAAAAGAACACAGCATAAAGCTCCTTCCAACGATTTTAAACCAGTGAGCGCTTCAAAAGCGTTTCTCTGCGTTGCTCACCAAACATCAAAAAACACGCCATTTAGGCGTGTTGCGTGATGAATCTATCACTACCACATTTTAGATATATCTGATTTTTTCAAATAGACTACAAATAGTTTATTGTGGTAATCTTAATTTGGCTATAAAATATCTCTCTTAGAAGGAGTAAGAATGATAATATCCAAAAATTTGTCAGCGCTTAATGCTACTAATATGCTGCAAAAAAATTCTAAAGCCAGTTCGAAAAATATGGAAAAGCTATCCTCTGGGTTGCGAATCAATAAAGCAGCTGATGATGCGGCAGGATTGTCAATCTCCGAAAAGATGAGGGGACAAATTAGAGGATTGACTCAAGCATCCAGAAATGTTCAGGATGGTATTTCTCTCATTCAAACAGCAGAGGGCGGCTTCCAAGAAATAACGGATATGCTACAAAGACAAAAGGAATTAATTATTCAAGGCTTGAATGGGACGTACAATTCCCAAGATAAACAAAACATTGATGAAGAAATACAGCAATTAAAAAATGAAATAAATCGCCTATCGCATAGTACCGAATTTAATACAATGAACCTGTTAGCAAGGAATGATTATATCATTCTTGCTGACCGTTCCAGTCATACCGTGGATAGGACGACATCAGGGCCATTCCCTCCCGAAATTACACTTCACGAAAGGTTTTATATGTACTTTCCAATAGGAACGACAGACGTGCCACGTACCGTTAATTCGTCTCAAACGGATACTGTGATAACTGACAACTATACGACGGATACTCATACTTCACCGATCACGTCACCAGATGGTAGGGATGGCGTCAATCAATATGAAAAAAATGAACATATACATACAGAGTCCACAGTTACAGAAGAATATTCATATGAACGATTATTTGTGAGTGACCCGAGATTTAAAGAGCTCGCAGTTCATACCTTTGATAAAACAGATGTACATCATGTATCTTTCCAGCCATCTCTTATTCCTAATGCAATAACGGTAGGACAATACCCAGACTTTGGAGGGCTTAATGATTATTCTATATATGTGAACATTGACGGTGTTTCAACATCGCTTAAACAATTTACTTTAACAAGCTCAACCATAACTCCGAATGGGATATCCGCCATTTATGAAAAAGATGGAATCCAATTGGAGAAAATGATGTCAACGGATGGTTCGTCATTTAAAGCAGAGTTCAAAATAACGAATAACTCGGGGATTGACCAGAGAAAAATAAGTGTCAATATGAGTTTTAAGCCGATGTATGATGCTAAATATTCGATTTCATCACCAAGCGGAGTACCTGTGGGTGGGACGGCGACAAGCGAACAAATCCCTAATTCAGAGACCGTTTTTTCACTTTCCAATGAATTTGTAGATTTTGATTTTTCTTTCTTAAGTGGAGGGGTGTATGGGCAGCCGGATTCTGTAACAACTTCAGCAGATTCTACTTTGAGTTTAACGCATGATATTATACCTTCGTGGGAGAACGCAAATTTTAATGATGGTGATGTTTTGCAGTTTGGTATTCAGTTGAGCAATTTTAATATTAAAAAAGATGTTTATCGGGTTACGAATGACATTACAAGCCAAGTTGATTTCATGGATCAAACCGTGACTACAGACATTAAAGATATAGACTATATTACTCCGTCTATTGAAATCCAAGACAGTGATCAAGCAGATCAGAAGCTTTATATACCTTTATTTAATGTAGATACGGATGGTCTAGGTATAACGAATATAGGGGTATTGCCGCCAGCTAATCCGAATCAATCCCTAAATCAACTTGATCATGCGCTATCGACGATTCTTACCTTTAGAGGAATTTATGGCGCATTGCAGAACCGTATGGAGCATACGATGAATAACGTCAATAATTCTACTATTAATTTATCCGCAGCTGAATCACGTATTCGCGATGCTGACATAGCAAATGAAATGGTGGCTTTGACGAAATCGAACATTCTAACTCAAACTACCCAAGCGATGTTGACTATAGCAAATCAAAATCCTCAAGGTGTGTTGCAAATACTTAAATAGAATAAACTTGAACAAACAGAAACACGCGTCCGTCTTTATTGACGGACGCGTGTTTGCTACTCTTTTGATTATGTCTTAATTATTTAATTTCAACCGATTGTATAGCTTTATTTGATCCTCTTTTTAGAGTTAGCATCACGATGAAGGAAATACAGTATAAGACAGCTAAGTAGATCATTACGACCGTCATATCATAGCTTTGAAGAATATACCCAACAAAGATTGGTGAAAACCCTCCTATAGCTCTACCAAAGTTAAAAATCGTATTTGTAGCCGTACTTCGAATTTGCACAGGATAAAAGCTGCTAATTAATGCTCCATACCCGGCAAACATGCCATTTGAGAAGAAGCCGACAACCGCACCACCAATTAATATGGCGACACTTCCAGTTGCGTAGGAGTATAAAAACACAGCACATGCAGAGGCAAGTAAAAAGATACCAAAGGTACGCTTTGCACCAAATCGGTCCATAAACCGGCCAAACGTTAACATCCCAATAATCATGCCAACAGCTGTACTAATTGTCCAAAGTGCAGAGCTTGAAACGGATAAACCTTGCGTTTTCTGCAACATAGACGGCAACCAAATCATTAAGCCATTGTAACCGGCAATTTGCACAGTTGCCATAACGATCAATGAAATTGTCGTCATCGATGTTCGAGGCGTTTCAAATAGTTGCACCAGCTTACTTTTTTCATGTTGCTTGTTGATTTTTTTATTTTTCTGAGCAGCCAGCCATTCAGGTGATTCCTCAAGATTTTTTCGCACAATAAAGGCGAAAATTACAGGCAACACGCCAACAAAGAATAAAGCTCTCCATCCTAAAGTCGGAAGAATAACGGCACTTAGTAACGCTGCTAGAATAACTCCGTATTGGGCACCTACACTAACATATGAAGAGGCTCTTCCTTGCTTATTCTTCGGCCAAGCCTCGGCAACAAGAGCCATACCTATTCCGTATTCGCCTCCTGCACCAAGACCTGCGATAAATCTATAAATAAAAACTTGTTCAATATTCGTTGCGAGTCCAGTTAAAGCTGTTCCAATCGCAAACAATAAGATGGTATACGTAAATACTTTTACCCGCCCAAACTTATCAGCTAAAACCCCAAAAATAATACCGCCTAACAGCATACCAATGTTCGTTATGGAAGAAATCAGTCCACCAGTTGCGAGATCAATGTTAAATTCTGAAATAATCATTGTCATCGCAAAGGAAATAAACATAATGTCCATTCCTTCTAACGTTAAACCAGCTACTGAAGCTACCACTGTTTTCTTACGATAATCCATTCTAACGATCCTCCATTTTCTTGATGATAAATATCTCTTGTAGTGTGTTTGAGGGAATGGATTGGATTATTCAAGACTCTTCCATTCTCTTTTGAAGCCTCACGGGACTCCCTTTAAAAGAAGTACTATAAAGCAAAATAAAAAGCCCTTCTGGCACAGAGGTCAAAAGGGCATGAAAAAACATAGATATTATGAGCCTTACAATATCAAGTAGCCTTTTCAGCCTCTCTGGACCGTATTAAAGGATATTTATTTCGTGATACATAGTAGCAAAATAGGATGGATGATGTCAATAGCCATTGCACTTTATAGAAGCAAATTAATTGGTAAGTTGACGCAACAGTAAATAGTGTATATAGTATATATATACACTATTTACTCTATTGACGACAGCGAGGTGGAACATGAACATTATTATATCTAACGCATCGAGCGATCCGATTTACATACAGATCATGAACCAGATCAGACAGAGCATCCTGAGCGGTGAATTACATGCAGGCGACAGCCTCCCCTCCATTAGGCAACTGGCCAAGGATTTGCAAGTAAGCGTCATTACAACCAAGCGTGCATATGAAGAGTTAGAGAAAGAGAAGCTAATCGACTCTGTCGTAGGTAAGGGTTGTTTCGTATCGGGAGCAAATAAAGATTTCATTCGGGAGCAACACATGAAACGACTAGAAGAGAAAATAATAGAAATCATTCGAGATAGCAAAGAATTAAATATGAGTAAACACGATTTAATCGAACATCTGAGTTTATTATTCGAGGAGGAATAGACACCATGAATGCAATAGAATTACGTAATCTAACGAAAGCATACCCTCAATTTACAGTCGATAACGTATCTTTAGATGTGAAAAAAGGCTACATTACCGGACTCATTGGTCCGAATGGCGTCGGTAAAAGCACCTTGATCAAGATGATGCTCGGCATGATTCGTCCTGACTCCGGGAGCGTCACAATACTAGGCTGCGATATGCCTAAACAAGAAGTTGACATTAAGCAGCGTATCGGCATTGTGTCGGATGATTGCTTCTATTATGAGCATCTGACGATTCGTGACTCGAAGAAGATGATCGCACCTTTCTACAAGAAGTGGAACGAAAAGAAATTTAACAACTATCTTGAACAATTCGAGTTGTCCCCCAAGAAGAAAATTCAAGATTTATCCAAGGGGATGAAAGTCAAGTTCTCCCTTGCAGTTGCCTTATCGCATGAGGCTGAGCTCTTAATTATGGATGAGCCTACCTCTGGACTTGATCCTGTGTTTAGAAGGGAATTGCTTGATCTACTTACGGATATGATGCAAGACGAGAGCAACTCGATTATCTTCTCGACCCATATCACAGCAGATTTAGATCGCATTGCTGACTACATTGCTTTCATTGATCGCGGAAAACTCGTATTCAATGAAGCGAAAGATGAAATGCTCGAGCGATACGCAATCGTGAAAGGCGACTCGGGACTGCTCGATGCAGATATTCGAAACAAATTTGTCGGGATTCGCGAAACAGCTGTTGGTTTTGAGGGAATGGTAGATAATAGGCAAGAGGCAGAACTGCTGTTTGGTAATTATGCTGTGTTCGAAAAACCCTCCATAGAAGAAGTCATCTATTTCACCACCAAGGGAGGACGCATTCATGCTTAACTTGCTTCGTAAAGACTTTATCGCTTTAAAAAGCTCACTATGGGTACTTATCCTTTGTATGGGTGTTTTCAGTATCGCTTTTATACCCAAACATGATGCGTCTATTTTCACTGTGGCTATCACTTTAGCTTGCGTCTCACTTAATATCAGTACGATGATCGATATCAAAAACCATAACCATAATTTTCTGGTTACGCTGCCAACGAGCCGCAAGCGTATCGTTCTAGCCAAATACATAACAAGCATCATTTTTACACTTTTTGGAGTCCTTGTTTCTTACGGAATTCACTCACTCGTTAAACTAGCAGTCCCAGAACTTAACAAACCAGACTATTCGATCATGGGCCTACTAGTTCCAGCAGGAATGATGCTTATTGTAATTTCAATCTATTTGCCGCTTTTTTACTCACTTAGTAAAAAAGGAGTTGAAATTATCAGTATCGCATTTTTTATAATCCTGATTGTTCTGATGAGCCCTGCAGCTATGTTGATGAGTATGATGAGCGAGGAAGGCTTTATCAGTAATCAAGCTTTATTTCTTACTCCAATCGGGCTCTTACTGTTACTCATTGCTTCCTATTATGTAACTGTGTATCTGTTTACTAGAAAGAATCTATAGAAGGGCGTAATCAAAGCAATACTTATCATCTAAGTAAAGGAGAGCCAGTCTCAATGACAGATACACAAAAAAAAGGTCGTTCTGCTCAAATAAGAAATTGGGTTATTACACTTGGTATTCTTCTCATTATGCATTTATACTTTATCATCGCTGATGGCACATCATGGGTGCCGAACATGAACGATTCGGGCAACTTAATGAGCAGGATTTTCCAATCACTTTTACAAATGAAACTCTTTACGGAATGGTTCACTCCTTATAGCTACCCATATTTTAATTGGGTCACAGTAGCTAGTACCATCGCTATAATCATAGCAGCAATAGTAACCATTATATCTAATATCTTTTCAAAAAAATGAATCAATCAGCATGCGTAAAAATATAAAGGAGCAATTCATCTATGAACCGAGAAACAAGAAAATTCAATCATCGATTTCAAAAAATCGTATTAACGTCCATCCTTGCTTTAAGCAGTTCTGCAGCTATGTTGATTTCTGCCGATACGGCATTCGCTGAAACAGCGAAGACAGAGACTGCCCTCCCTACGAATTCAGCAGCGAATCAAGCTGCATCTACTCGTACGTCTGATGAGACAATAAGCGACTGGAAGGCATGGGTACGAGACCATGCTTACGGCATCAAATCTATAGAACCGGAGAAAACTGTCAATGGCAGAGTCCCTTCCGATCGTTTCGCAGATTTGAACATGTTAAAGCCTTTGCTTCATGACAAACGTTTTGTTTTCTTGGGGGAAAGCTCGCATGGCGCTGCCGAATACAACTTGGCAAAAACTCGATTAATTCAATTTCTTCATCAGGAAATGGGGTACAATGTGCTAGCTTTTGAGAGCGGTCTAAGCAATTCGGCAATTGCAAATGGTAGATTGAAAGAGCAATCAGCGGAACAGACGATGAAAGATTCGCTTCTCTACGTTTGGTGGACACAGGAAACGCTGCCCCTGTTCGATTATATGAAAGAAACACAAAAGGCGAAACAGCCGCTAAAGCTGGCAGGGTTCGACATACAGACAGACCTCCCATTCATAAATGGAGATTGGCTGAAGGATAAGGAACTGACCAAACGCTTGGCTGAGACGGAGGAAGCGCTCTTCAAATGGCAGATGAGCAAGGATATTGAAGGTTACCGCAAGGCAAAGCCGAGTATTGTGAAAGTCTATGAACAGGTCAAGGAACAGCTGAAAACGCACGAACAAGAGTTGACAAAGGCTTATCCGAATGAACCGCAAATAGTAAAGCTATTGGATCGCGCCTTATCCAATCGTATTCGCTTAGCTGAAGAGTATGTGGAAATCACCATCCAAGCATTTGAAGGGGCTGAGAAAGGCGACATGACTATGTTCGTGAAGTTGAGTGAATGGCGGGATCAAGCCATGGTTGATAACCTGATTTGGCTTGCGACGGAGGCTTATCCAACAGAGAAGTTTATCGTCTGGGGGCATAACGGTCATCTTCGCAAAGCAAATTCCGAAGTGATGGGGACAAGTTTCCCAGTGAAGACTTTGGGTGAAATGTTGCCAGATCAGTACAAGCAAATTAGCTACGTAATTGGCTTGTATGCGACTGAAGGAGAGACGGCTGGCAATGACCGCGTGCCAATAAAGGTTCTAACGCCGGAACCAGGTTCAGTGGAAGATATTTTATCGGCAGCGAACCAGCCGTTTACGTTCATGGACCTTCGTTACCGCCTGAACGAGCGAGGCAACTCGTGGATGTTCGAACCACGCTTTGCCTATGACTGGGGATCTATAAAGGAGAGCCTGATACCTCGTACACAATATGATGGCATTCTATTAATTAACAAAGTGAGTGTACCGCAATATATCAATAAATAGAATTACAAAGCAAATGAAGTATTCGGTCATGGACATTCTGGTCCCAGCTACTATTTAAAAGAGCACGATGAATTTTTTCCATAAAATTTCATGATAGACCTAAAAAGGCTCAAGCATATGATTGCTTGAGCCTTAATTATATTTCGCCAATGGCTAGATGCCGTGTCTCTTCATCGTCAATTACGCTTTCGGGCGACAACCGCTAACCGACCGTCTTCGGTTGAGTATTCACACGTAGACAGAACAATAAGCTTATCGCCATACCGGGCTGTTACGCCCGTGTTGTAAAGAGCGAGTTTTTGGATGTTCTGCATATACGAGTCAAACTCGGCGGATGTTCCTACTTTTTCAATCTGGTAATATTTAAAAACATCGTCCGTTATGCCATAAACCTTGGAGAGAATAACGGCAACGATTTCATATTCTGTCTTTTCATAAAGGGTGCTGAACTGGAGCGTAACATGCTCCTTATAAAAACTTTCTTGTTTGTACTTCATCAAATCTGCAAACATCGCACCGCTTTTCATGTGATGTCCGTGAATCAGCAAAATGTCCGAACCGTTTATCCGACTATGTTCGTCCAAAAAGGGGAGTCCGTTTATGTTTTCCTTCTTATCAAAATCATGATTAAGATAGTACTCTACATCCTGTTGGTTCTGCATAATCGGGTACTCAATTCGGGTGCCATCAATTTCTAGCCAACCGACGATGTCCGGGTTTCTCCTGTAAAGCTCTTGAAATTCAGGGAGCATAACCTGCTCATGCGCATTTGTGATAAAAGGCGAGGGTGTTACAGCACCCTCGCCTATATCCAGTTCTTTTTGCCGTATTTCTGCTAACTCTTTCATTTGCTGCTGTTCATCATAATCCCGCAGGTAAATTCTCGCAATATTGACGAGAGAAAAAACCAACAGAATAGAGAAAAAGGCGATAAGAATTTTTTTTGTTTTGCTCATTTTCTTACCGCCTTTCCTGTTACGAAATGTGCTTTTTCTTCCTAATGCTGAGCAGACCGATCGCAAGCAAGGACATTAGCGCCAAAGCCATATAGAAGATTGGCGGCATGCTATCATCACCTGTTTTCGGAACATTGTCCAGCTCGTTCTTGCCATTGCCGGCTCCACTGTTACCGTTGTCGGTTCCGTTGTTACCGTTGCCGGTTCCGTTGTTACCGTTGCTGGTTCCGTTGTTACCGTTGCCGGTTCCGTTGTTACCGTTGCCGGTCCCGTTGTTACCGTTGCCGGTTCCGTTGTTACCGTTGCCGGTTCCGTTGTTACCGTTGCCGGTTCCGTTGTTACCGTTGCCGGTTCCGTTGTTACCGTTGCCGGTTCCGTTGT
>NZ_SKFG01000013.1 GCF_004344915.1 Paenibacillus albiflavus
CTCATCCCTACTTCGGGTATATTCGCATGGTGGATGCCTTAGCAGAGGCTGGTCACCTCGTGAATCACAAGAAAGTATGGCGCCTCATGAAGGATTTAAAAATCCAATCGGTCATTCGAAGGAAGCGAAGAACATCCAATTACACGCCTTCTGTCGTGTATCCAAATCGTTTAAAACGCAAGTTTCATGCAACAGCACCCTAGCAAAAAATGGTTACGGATATTACTTACATTTCAGATGGTTCGAAGTTCTATTATCTGTCTGTTATTCAAGATCTATTTAACAATGAAATTGTCGCTTGGCAATTATCTGAAAGAAACGACGTGGAACTTGTGCTTGATACTGTTGAACGGTGGACAAGAAAAAGAGACGTAGCGGAAGCTGTTCTCCATTCGGATCAAGGCTTCCAGTATACGTCTCAGGCGTACAACACGCGATTAGAAGCATTCGGCGTTAAAGGCAGCCACTCTCGCAAAGCAACCTGCCTGGATAACGCATGCATCGAATCCTTTTTTTCGCATCTCAAGACAGAGAAGTTGTATCTTAAACAGTGTAAATCAGGAACTAACATTCATTAAGCCGTGGAAGATTATATTTACTTTTATAACTACCAACGGTTTCAATCTAAACTGAAAAAACGCGCACCGATTGAGTATCGATGCGCGCTGGCAGCATAGCTTTTTTCATCTGTCTACTTGACAGGGGTATGACCAAGTAGACAGGGTTTTGTCATACTTTTTACGTAGGAATGCGTCTAATAGTTCTTCGTACTGTAATGCTCCTGATATTGACTCGGGGTGCAATTTGTGTACTTTTTAAAAATGCTAATGAAGTACTTGTAATCGCTAAAGCCTGTATCCAGAGCGATTGTGTATACTTTGCCATTGCCTTCTTTGAGCAGTTCCATCGCTTTATGGATGCGGTAGCGGTTCACGAATTCATTGAAGGTATAGCTGGTTTCAGCTTTGAACTTGTGATTTAAATAATAGGCGCTCAGTTCAAGCGGCTCAACGAGATCATGAATGCTGATTTTCTGAGCGTAATTCTCCTGCACATAGGAAATCATGCGTGCAATATTTTTGGAAGTCTTCGTTTCTTTGCCGAGAAGCTGACTGCTAATCACCTCTTCTTGCTCCTCAGTGTGATTAGAAATAATCTCATATTTACGGATGAGATCAACCTTAGACTTAGCGGATTCAAGTGCTTCAATCAGCTGATCATCCTCTAACGGTTTGACGAGGAATTCGGTCACACCTAAGTGGATGGCCTGCTTCGCTAAGTGAAATTCACTGTAGCCCGAAATAATGATACTGCTAAAAGTATGCTTTGACTGCGCCTCCCGAATCATCGAGATTCCATCCATAATCGGCATGTTGATATCTGTAATGACAATATCCGGTTTAAGCTCAGCAATTTTCTCTAAGCCATCTTGTCCATTAATAGCTTCTTCCACAACGATGCAATCGTATTTCACCCAATCGATACTATATTTAATTCCTCTACGGATCATATCTTCATCTTCTACCAGCAAGATCTTAAACATGGTCATCACTCCGTTCATAAGGAATGGTTAGTGTAACACATGTGCCTTGACCATGCGCACTGCTGATCTGAATTCCTGAATCCTCACCATATAGCAGCACTAAGCGGCGATGGACATTATAGAGTCCGATATGTGATGTGGTGTTGCTCTGACTTTGTAAAATGTGATTCACTTCCTTAAGCTTGTCCTCACTCATCCCTTGGCCGTTATCATGAACCTCCAGAATGAGATTGTCTTCTGATATATAAATCCGAATTTCGATCATCAAATTGTTCTGGTTCTGATAACCATACTTAATCGAATTCTCAATAATCGATTGCAGCAGGAGTTTGGGAACGTATACATGATAGGTTTCCTCATCCATCATAATTTGGTATTTTAATCTATCATTGAATCGAATATGCTGGAGCTTGAGATAATCGCGCACATAATTCATATCATCCTTCAGCTTAACGCTGCGATCATGTCCGATGCTGTATCGAAGCAATCTGGATAGAATCATAACAATTTCCTGCGCTTGATTCACATCGATCTTAATGGCATAACGAAGCGTCTCTAGAACGTTGAAAATAAAATGTGGATGGAATTGAGACTGCAGCTGCTTCACTTCGATAATCGTGCTTAACTCGGAAAGCTCTCTGTTTCTCTTCAGCAAATGCTGTAATCGATAGAGCATCGTATTATATTCATGGCTCAGAGTTTCAAACTCGTCTCCTGTCTTGATATCGACATAACTATCGAGCTTGCCTTTTCTCAGGCTATCTAACGAGTTAACGAATTTAATGATCGATTCCGAGTTACGCGAGGACATTTTATTCGACAGGTATTGGATCATGAACCAGAGTAATAAACATGTCGCAACAATAAAAAGTGTCACCGAATAGTAGGAATACTGCTCTGCTTTATAGGAATTCAGTGTAAATACTTGAAGCGGCGTGTTCGCTATACGTTTATTGAACATGTAGTAGGACCCTTTATTTAACTGAACATGTCCCTGGTTATCGAGCTTAGGCTGAAATTTATTCAGCACACCCTTCGTAATATTGCTTGTAGTGGCAATAATGCTATTATGCTCATCGGTAATCATCGCAATTTCATTGTTTTGTTCGAAAATCACTTTCTGAAAATCAGATTCAAATAACTGATAAATGAGGTAGCCAATCGTTTGATTATCCTTTAAGATGGCTTTGCTGAACGTATAGCTTGTAGTGCGGTCATGTGAGTAACGAAAGCTGTTCATTTCGGTTATCGTCTCAGTCGGCTTAAGCTCCATGCGATGAATAAGATTGCTAAACGAAAAGTCTGAATTTAAAGCATCAGGAGGGGCGGTTGTCGCAAGGAAGACCCCATTTTTATCAACGATATGAAAAATACTTTTGACCGTTTGCTGATTGTTGAAATCGTAGAATTCGGAGTATACCTTCTCACCATCTAAATGTGTGCTAACATAATTCACGACTGATGGAGCGGCTGCCATACGATTTACTTCATCATCATATTGATGATAAACATCGGCAATCGTGCGGCTAATCTTTTGCGCGGCTAAATTTGTTTTTTGGGTTAAGTTTATTCTTTCATTCACAATTGTGAAAATAACAAACAAGATAATTAATATGGCAAAAGGAATCATCGTATAGATGCGAAACAAGTGACGGGTTGATTCTTTAAAATTCCTTTTTTTCTTTTTATTAAACATGTTGCCTCCACTTACAATTAGGCTTTGTGTACATTATACCTATCTCTGAGCTCGGAGTAAGTTAAGCTAAACACAGTTGTCAATAAGTTCCACAAATTAAAACAAGTCGGTCCTCATGCAATAAGGTACCGACTTGAATGTGTTGAGATAGCAATTAGAGTGATACTTCTTTTTGCCCGGAAAGCTTGAGGAAGACGAGAAGTGAAATGACGGTAATGACGGTTAGGATCGTTGATAATGCTGCCGCGACGCCATAGTTTCCTCGAATAACCTCGGTATAGATAGCAACTGTAACGGTTTTCGTTTTACCCGTATATAAGATAATGGATGTACTTAATTCGGTAATGATTGTAACCCAGCTAAGGATTGCACCTGAGACGACACCTGCTAACATCATCGGAAGCGTAATCTTGAAGAATGTTCTCATCTGAGAAGCTCCAAGGCTGATCGCCGCTTCCTCAATCCCACCGTTAATCTGATGCAGAATGGCTGCACTTGAGCGAATTGTATAGGGCAGACGCCGAATCACGAACGAGATAATCATGATAAGTGCAGTACCACTTAGTGCAAGTGGTTTGTCATTGAAGGTAATGAGCAAAGCAATACCTAGAATGGAACCAGGGACAATATAAGGGAACATGGTGAAAATATCAAGCGTATTTGTCAATGCATTCTTACGGCGAACCGTTACATAAGCAATTAGAATCGCAAGTAGAATAATGACAATTAGCGATACGATCGCAAGAATGAACGTATTGGTAATAACGCCGCCAATATTGTTAAAAGCATCCTGATAGCTCTTAAGTGAGAAGCCTTCAACGAAAATACGACCGTTGGTTTTTAAGAATGAAGTATAAATCACGTATAACTGCGGTAGTAACGCAATTAAAGTATAAAGATAAATAACGGAATGTGCTGCAATGTTGCCGATTCCTGATTTTTTCTTAGGCTCAATCGGGTGCAATGCACTCATCGTAAAGGATTTCTTATTGGATACGTATTTCTGCAGTAAGAAGATCGTTGTTGCAAATAGGACAACGATTACACTAATCGCAGCTGCGAAGCCGTCGTCTCCGCCAACTTCACTAATAAACTCGTTAAAGATAAGAACAGGAACTGTTTTAAAACCTTCACCAATCAGCATCGGAGTACCAAAGTCAGCAAGTGCACGCATGAATACTAGCAAACCACCTGCCAACAAGGTTGGTGTAATCAGTGGAAGCAGAACCTTGCGCATTTTACTAAAGCCTTTGTAGCCCATACTTTCTGCGGCTTCCATTAGGGATTGGTCAACGTTCTTAAGCGCACCTGATACATACATAAAGATAAGTGGAACCATCTGTAAGGTTAATACGACTAGAATACCAGTAAAGCCATATATATCAGGCATTGTAAACCCAAATACATTCTTGACGAATTTGGTAATAACGCCATTTCTACCTAAGAGCAGGATCCAAGAGTAAGCGCCAATGAATGGTGCTGACATCGATGAGATCAGAATCATAATTCGGATGGTAGAATTGAATTTAATTTTGATCGTTGCCATGAGATAGGCAAGCGGTGTTGCAATGAGGGCAGCAAGTGCTGTCACACACACCGTTACTTTAATACTGTTGAATAATGCAGTTAAATAGTACGGTTTACTGAAAAATTTAGTGAAATAAGCAAGTGAAAATTCACCTGTTGTGCCATTGTAGAAACTCTTAAATAGCATTGTAAATAAAGGTAGTCCTAGAAAAAGAATATAGAAGATAAAGATTAGAAGTGAAATGTTCGTCCAGACGTCAAATCGTTTGCGCGTATCATTCATGATTGAACGCTCCCTGTGTAATTCAATTCACCTGCAGCATCGTAAACATTAATTTTATCTGTCTTCACTTTTAGATAGATGATTTCACCTGGCTCAAGAATTTGCGTTGTTTTGGATTCTTGCGTGATTTCAATGCGCTGACCGGATTCAAGGTCTACAAAATAATGTGTGTTCTGGCCTAAGAATACGCTGTGTACAATAGTAGCTCTCATGCCCGTCTGATCTTCTGTCATAATGAATTCTTCAGGACGAACGGAGATTTTTACATTAAGTGAAGCTTGTGGTTTAGGTAGGCGTATATTAGACATAGTCTCGGAATATCCCGCATTGAACTGCAAGCGATATTGATCTGCTTCTTGCGTTAATGTTCCTTCAATAATGTTCGTACGACCGATAAAGGTAGCAACGAATACATTGGCTGGACGTTGATAAATTTCTTGCGGCGTTCCAAGATGCTGAATGATGCCTGATTTCATAACGGCGATTCGATCAGATACGGCCATTGCTTCTTCTTGATCATGTGTTACGTATACGGTCGTGATGCCAACTTCTCTTTGAATATCTTTGATGGCATTACGCATATCGATCCGAAGCTTTGCATCCAGATTGGATAAAGGTTCATCCATTAGAAGCACATCTGGTCGGATTACAATCGCTCTAGCGAGCGCCACACGCTGCTGTTGACCGCCTGATAGATTCTTAGGCATACGATCTTTGTACTGCTCGATTTGGACGACTTTCAGGATGTCGTCAACTTTGGAAGCAATTTCTTCCTTGGAAATCTTGCGATTCTCAAGTCCGAATGCAATATTTCCTTTAACTGTTAAGTGAGGGAAGATCGCGTAGCTCTGGAACACCATACCGATATTCCTTTTACCAGGCTCTACCTCATTAATAACACGTTCATTAAAGCGAATCGTTCCGCCTTCGATACTGTTAAAACCAGCGATCATGCGAAGCAATGTTGTTTTCCCGCAACCTGAAGGACCCAGAAGGGTGAAGAACTCACCCTTCTTAATCTCCAGGGACAACTCAGGAATGACGGTTGTGTCTGCGTATTTTTTGACTAGATCTTTGATGGTTATCGTCACACTCATGGATGTCACCTATTTCTATTTAGATTATTTATTTGCTTGTGTATACTTCAGTGTACTTCTCGATGATTTTGGCTTTGTTCTTACTTACATAACTTGTGTCTTCATCGATCATTTTGAACTGGTCGTAAGGTGTCATATAGTCTCCAAGCTTCGTATCTTGACGAAGAGGTCTATTTGTTAATTGGGTACCAAATGCATCTTGTGCTTCTTGGGAAAGAATGAAATCAATGAATTTCTTCGCGTTGTCCATATGTGGAGCATCTTTGATAATGCCTGATGCTGCATCAAGGAATACGGCGCCTTCTTTTGGATACACAACTTCGACAGGTGCACCGTTTCTTACATATGTGCTCGAAGGATCTTCATAAGTTAGGCCAACGACATATTCACCATCCGCAACACTCTTGTGAACGGCGCCAGAACCACTTGCAACTTTGCCATCAAGGTTCTTTATAAGGTCACTTACATAGTTCCAACCTGCTTCACTTTCATAATCGCCGCCCATAGCTTTAAGCATATTGGTAAGTTGAGCAAAGGCGGAGCTTGAGCTCGCTGGATCCGCAGAAGCAATTTTACCTTTCAGCGCTGGATTAAGCAGGTCAGCGTAGCTATCGATTTTTATATCGCCAATTAAATTTTTATTTACAAGAAGTACACTTCCGTCGGAAATATACGGTGTAGCAAATCCTGATTTGTTGCGATGACCTTCGATCAAGAATTCATCGTTAGGTGAAACATATGGCTCGTATAGATCTTCATGTTCAAGATAGCCAGCCATTGAGCCGCCGAACATAACATCTGCGTACGGATTTTTCTTTTCGGATTGTAAACGCTTAATAATTTCACCAGTACCAGCAGTTACAAGTTCAACAGTAATTCCTGTTTCCTTCTCGAACATTGGGATAATGGTCTTGATGATTTCTTCACTATTTGGACTGTAGACGACAAGCTTGTTTGATGAAGCTCCATCAGAATCGCCATTACCACAACCGCTTAGAGCCCCCACAAATAACGTACAAGCAAGCAGCAAGCTGGACAATTTTTTCATATTAATTCACTCCTAAAATGAGTTGGATTTAAGTGCAACTTGATTGTAGCAGGAATGATATCGCTTACAAATCCCATAATTCGCAAACATCGTCTAATATTCGCAACCTATTTTTTTGAAAAAAGGGGATAAAGAGTGCAAAAAGACCGCCCCTATTGCTAGTGAGCGGTCATAATAAGCTTTTCAGTGATTAATTATCCATTCCAATCACGTCGTAATGTAAATAGATCCTTCAGCGCATCGTTTGACAGCTCCGTAATCCAAGCCTCAGAGCTGGTAATGACGTTATCGCTTAGCTGCTGCTTGGCTTCAAGCATTTCGTCGATGCGTTCCTCAAGTGTTCCGATCGAAATGAATTTGTGCACCTGCACATCCTTGGTTTGCCCCATACGATAGGCACGGTCCGTGGCCTGATTCTCAACGGCGGGGTTCCACCAACGATCATAATGGAACACATGATTAGCTGCGGTAAGGTTCAGACCAACGCCACCTGCTTTGATCGATAAGATGAACACATTCGGCTGTTCAGCGGGCGGCAGCGTCTGCGATTGGAACTGTTCGATCATGCGGTCACGAGCGGTTTTGGACGTACTGCCATTTAAATAAAGTATTGGCTCCTGAAGTTCTTGCTGAAGGACACGCTGCAGAATTTCACCCATACCGATATACTGGGTAAAAATAAGACAGCGCTCATTCTCCTCCCGTATCTCCTTAATCATATCCAGTAGACGCTCTAGCTTGGATGAACGGTTAATCAACACTGTCATATCCCGGTCTGGGTGAGCAGTAGCGTCGCTGGTCACCTCGCTAAATGATTCCTTTGTAAGCAGCAACGGATGATCACAAAGCTGCTTAAGCTGAGTAAGCGCAGCAAGAATTGCTCCCTTGCGTTCGATGCCTTCGAGTTTAGCCATCCGCTGCATCAACTCAGTAACTGTTTGATCATATAAAGTACCCTGCTCGGCTGTAAGGTGAACATAGGTTTTCATTTCGTTCTTATCTGGCAAATCGAGCTGAATGGCAGGATCTTTTTTCTTGCGGCGGAGCATAAATGGCTTTACGAGCTTCTGCAAATCTTGCGTGCGCTCCTCGTTATGTTCTTTTTCAATCGCATTCGCGAATCTTGCATTAAATCCACGCATGGTGCCGAGATAACCTGGATTGATAAAATCATAAATTGACCATAGTTCAGATAGTCGATTCTCAATCGGAGTTCCCGTCAACGCAATACGATGATTGGCAGGGAAACTACGTACGGCCGAGGATTGCTTGGTTTGCGCGTTTTTAATATTTTGCGCTTCATCCAGGCAAATGGACGTCCATGTATAACGCTTAAGCAGCTCTTCGTCAAGCGTCGCAGTGGCATACGAAGTAAGCACAATATCGGCCTGAATGACTTCTTCGTAGAACGCTTCATCATTCATTCGCTTGCTTCCGTAATGAAGCATGATCTTCAGCGATGGCGCAAAACGGCTTAGTTCCTTCTGCCAATTCCCGAGAACAGAAGTCGGACAGATCAGCAAGGAAGGGAAATTCGTACCTGACTCCTCGGCAGCTTCTTTAATATGCATTAAGTAACTGATGTATTGGATAGTTTTACCGAGACCCATATCATCTGCAAGACAAGCGCCAAGTCCAAATCGACGTAAAAAAGTTAGCCAAGCAAATCCATCGCGCTGATAAGACCGAAGCTCAGCCTTTAACTCAGCAGGCACGTCTAGTTGCGGCCACTCCTTTTGCTGCGTGATTTGTCTCATAAGTTGAATCAAATGCGAATTTAACTCTACCTCTAACTGAATCTGATTGGCGTTCTCTTCCTGTACTGCAGGTGAAGCGCCACCAGAGCTTTCGCCATTGCCTAGCAAATGCAATTGGAGAACATCTTGGAAGGATAGCCCCTCCATATTGTCTACGCCTGCCATCGCTTTGCGAATCTGGCCTAGTAAGACAGGATCAAGTGGAATCCATTGTCCACGAAAATGAACTAATCGTTCATTACGTGCGACTAGCTCTCTGAACTCAGCTTCTGAAAGATCCATTTCTCCAATTGAAATTCGCCAGTCAAAATCAACAATCGAATCGAGACCGAACAGCGATTTGCCTTTGCTGCTGCCCACTTCTGAGCGTACTTGAGCACGCACACGAGGTTTCTTCCGGCTTGCGGCTTCCCACCATGCAGGGAGCAGAACCTGCCACCCTGCTTCAAGCAGATGAAGGCTATCGATCGTCAGGAATTGCCACACGGCTTGATCGCTTAAATCTGCATTTAGCACATTCTCCTTATCACCTGACAGGAGTTCGGCAGGTAAACTAGTGCGAAGGTGTTCAAGCCAACTATTTGCACGTTCATGCACATGCTGGGACCAAGTAGAAGGCCATGTGCCGAATGCTTGTCCATCCTCAGCAAGACGAATTGGGATCAGGATCGTCTGATCGAGCTTATCTTGCAGAAGAAGCTTAATTTGCCATGCTGGTATATGATCATCAGGCTCGACTAATTGCAGCAGTGGACGGAAAGGCGCCAAATCTGCTTTCCAACCAATGGCCATTAACCAGCCTTGCTCGTCTAAACCAGCAGTTGCTGTATGGTTATCTGCAAATAACAAAGGATACTCTCTTTGTAAATCCGCAATTGACGTGTCTGTAGCATAATACTGCTGCTTCACGAGGTCTGAGAAAGCTGCCTTTAGCCCAATTAGCTCATCCGATTCAGGCTCAAAAATTTCTACTAACTCTTGTTCTTGGGAATGATCCCATGTCCAAGCTAGCGTATGTGCCCGATAAGCGGAATAGCTCGGCAGATAATTGCGTTCTTCCAGGTTTGCCATAAGCGTAGGCGCCAGTTGAAGCAGTTGCGCTGCTTCCTCGCTCCAATTCCATTCGATATGCTGAAGTAATTTGCATGCTGCAAAGAAAGGTATGACTTGCTCGGATGGAAGTACGACAAGGTCGATATCTTGAGAGGTCTGAACCACTAGCTCAGTGCCATAGAAGGATGCTTCATGCCATGCAAATAATCGTTGCTTCAGTTTAAGGCCTGGTACATAGCCTAGAGTCGGTGTCGTCCCATAAATAAGGGCATCACCCAATGAACTAAGACGGATATGCACCGTTATGGATTCTGTGTATTGGCTCATGGTAGAAGGTTTCCTTTCTGCAATTCCTCCTGTAGTGCACGCAATCGGCTATTGCGACTGATAAGTGAAGCCATGTATTGCTCGAATCGTCCCTCAAGCTTTAGTCTGCGATATAGCTTGGATAGTCGTTTAAGCAGCTTAACGGC
The DNA here is from genome assembly GCF_004344915.1 of Paenibacillus albiflavus. Taxonomy (GTDB): domain Bacteria; phylum Bacillota; class Bacilli; order Paenibacillales; family NBRC-103111; genus Paenibacillus_AM; species Paenibacillus_AM albiflavus. The sequence continues at coordinate 10,478 of NZ_SKFG01000013.1, forward strand.
TGCCTTATAACCAGCTCTATTTTTCAAAAGAATATATCTCTCTACACCTTGATGATAGAATGGGAGCAGCAATTCAGGTGCATTCTTCTCAATAGGCTGTAGAATGCTCAGACGAAAGTCGAGCGGTTCCTCACCCATACTTAAGTGATAATCCATCCATTGTGACCATTTCTCATGTGTAATTAGAGCATTTAAATAAAATTTCTTGGAATAGGGCAGCATTAGTCCTAGTGTATCGATCATCCGATCCTCAGCCTCTGGCAAATGATCGGTGACTGTACTCCAGTAAATCATGTATTGGTTCAAATGATTGGGTCGAATTAAGTTAAGGAATGGGCCAGTTTTGGCTAACCAATCAGTAGTTCTCGACCAGTTCTCCGATTCGGTAAGCAAGTGGAAGATCGGAGTTAAATCGTCCAAATAAATGCTGTCATTATTGCTTGCATCTTGAAGTAAATCCCAGGCTTCTTGATCTTGTACAAGATAGAAATGCATCAAGCTAAGAGCTAGATTCCAAGGGAGTTTAGCAAGTTTCTCACCTAAGTCCGTATCGGCCATTCGCAAATGAAAGAGCTCATCTTCATACAGCTTCGTATGATCTAGATTAGGCTGGATCCATTGCTGCCAAAGCTGGATATAGAATTGATAATAATACTTTCGATTTTTAGGTTCCGTCAGCATTCGGCTGCGTAAATAAGTTAGGGTGTCTGTTACATACTGATAGCTTGTCTCAGTAGAGAAGCTCAGCTTGTTCGCATAGATCATGCCTATTGATTTATATAGCATGTCTGCTGTAATTTGGGTGTAGTACCCTATAGCTGTCCCTGTTGACTGCTCGAACAGTTTATTGAACACAAATAAATGAGTATGCAATTTATATAATTGGTCCATTACCTCAGGAAGTGCTGGCTGAATAAGATGCAGCTCGTTCAGAACTTCTTTTACATATTGCTCATTGCGAGTATATCGATCCATCGATTTTGTACATTGCTCAAATAACGTATGCCACTCGGCAATGGACATGTTGGGAATGCGACTCGCTTGTTCTTTTAAATTAGCGAGTTGTGCTTGCTCTGCCATAGCTAATTGTAGTTTAGCTTGTGGGGTCGTCTGTACATATTTGTTCATTCTCGATACGACTTTCGCGTTCACAAGCGCATGGACGGGACGTTCATTTAAATTGGCGAATGCAAGAAGAACTGCGATCATATGTTTGCAGTCATTTTGAACGGGACATGAACATAGATTGGTGCTAAACGCATCCAAATGGATTTTTACCTTATAGCCTTCAGATCCTACTACCTTAGCATCGATACATGAACCTGTTACGGATAAGGATTGGACACGCCCTTGCTTGTAATATTGAAACCCGCGGTTTATGGTCGTTTCATTGTAATGTCTAGCAACGTAAGTAAGAATTTTCTGCCAAAGTATATCATCTATGGTATGGGTTTGTGACATGATGAATCCTCTCGAACTTGAATAAATTTGGAATCGACAATTCACTTTATTATAGCAATAATTTGGACAGCTTGTTGAAAGGCTTGTCAAATTGTATAATTTTCCTACAACACTGACCCATAAGAGGAGGGAGAAGTCATGACATTCGGAGCCCGTATTGTCAAAACAGGAATCGCTGTTACCTTAGCCTTATATATCAGCATGTGGCTGAATTTTACTCCTCCCGTGATTGCTGCTGTTGCCGCTATTTTTGCGATGCAGCCCTCTATTTATCGGTCATGGCGTTATTTTCTTGAACAGATCCAGACCATTACCTTCGGTGCGGTTATTGCAATGGTTGGAGGTATGCTGTTATCGAATTCGCCGATCGCCGTTGGGGTCGTATGTATTCTCGTCATTATGCTATGCATCAAGCTCAAAATGGTAGATACCATTGGATTGACACTCGTTACCGTAGTTGCAGTTATGGAAGCTTCCGGTCAATGGGATTTTGCACTAAATCGATTTTTACTGAGTGTCATTGGAATTGTAGCTGCTTTTGCCATTAATATCATCTTCGTGCCACCTAAGCCGAAAGAGCAGTTTACGGATCAGATTCACACTGCCTTCACACAGTTATCGTTATTGCTGCGCACCGTTATATCGGATGAAATGAAAGAGAAAGTATTCCGTGAACAGAAGCATACGCTGAAGGAAAGCTTGAATTCACTCGGAGACAAGTACAAGCTGCTGGAGGAAGACCTTAAAAGGCTGAAGCGGGCCAAATATCGCAGATCAAGGCAGTTAATCGTATATAGACAGATGCTGTATTCTTTGGAAAAAGGCCATGAGGTGCTTGAAGCGGTGCAAGAGCATTATTTTCAAGCGGATCGGACGACTGAAATCAATAAGATCTACGATCGCCATTTGGAGAAGCTTATTAAGTTTCATGAGCATGTGCTCCTTAAGTTTGAAAACAAGTTGAAACAGGATAGCTGGAATGCCGTGCCAATTGATGAAACAAACGGCCACTTTATTAAGCTGGCTACTTCCTACAGTGCTGAGGAGTATCAAGGAGCAGAACGACTCGTTATCGTGGCAGCCGCTATGTATGAGTATGGCTATCAAACAGCAAGACTGGATCGACTGGTCAATCATATGGATTCGAATGAAGAAGCGAAAGAAGATTAGCTTTAAATGATAAACCTGCCAAAGCATTTGCCTTGGTAGGTTTATTGCATTTTTACTGAATTCCAAACAAAAAGATGGTGGATCGAAACTTATAGGGACGCAAATACGTAGTGATAGTTGGAATAGCCTGCGGCATGGAATGATTCCTTGCTTAATAGATTGGATGTTTGCCATTTAGGCAATGCTGTGTAATATTGATCGATTTATTATTTAGATCAGGAGTGGATAGGAATTGGAGTTTAACAAGAAAAATATAAAACATTTATTAGGAATCATCACCTTTGCGATTGTGCTGTTCTGGTCACTGCAGAATTTACAATCGGTAGCCAGCTTCACCTCAACCCTATTAGGCCTATTAGCGCCGTTCATCATTGGACTGAGTATAGCGTTTATCATCAATGTTCCAATGAAGGTGCTTGAGAACAGACTGTTTTCTTTTAAAGGAATGCGTAACAATAAGACAGTTCAAGTGCTGAAACGACCGGTAAGCATGGTTCTCACGATTTTGATCATTTTCGCGATCATTTATATCGTGCTGGTGCTGATTATTCCAGAGCTTATTACGACAATCGGCATTCTGAAAAATGGGGTTCCGAAGTTTCTGGCACAGGTACAGGACGAGATCAATAAGCTTGCAGTGCAGTATCCTGAGATTACTTCATGGCTGACGACAAGGGAGCTGGACTGGAACAGTATCGGTGAATCGATCTTTAAATTTCTACGTAATGGTGCGACTAGTCTTGTGAATTCTACGTTCAACATTGCGACTTCTGTGTTCAGTATTGTATTCAATTTTGTATTAGGTCTTGTATTTGCGATTTATATTTTGCTGCAAAAAGAAACGCTCGCAGTACAGCTCAAAAAATTGCTGTACGCGTATTTGCCAGAGTCAAGGTCAGATCGAATTGTATCCATCTCAACTCTTTCCAATCGCATTTTCTCAAATTTTTTAACGGGTCAATGTACGGAGGCGCTAATTCTGGGTGCCCTTTGTTTTGTTGGCATGCTGATCTTCCAGTTTCCTTATGCACTTATGATTTCCGTTCTAATTGGATTTACAGCGCTCATTCCCGTATTCGGCGCTTTCATTGGGCTTGGCGTAGGCGCTTTTCTAATTTTCGTTACAGATCCGATACAGGCACTATGGTTCGTGATCTTCATTACAGTGCTGCAGCAGATCGAAGGAAATCTTATTTATCCACGTGTCGTTGGATCTTCTGTTGGTTTGCCTGGCTTATGGGTACTCGTTGCCGTTATGCTTGGCGGAAGTATGTTCGGCGTTATGGGGATGCTCATCAGTGTGCCGTTATGTTCTGTTCTCTACGCATTGCTTAGAGAATCGGTAGGCAAGAAGCTCGATGCGAAGAAAATATCGAGACAAAAACTTCAGTAAAATTAATCAACCCGATCTCTTGATAGATCGGGTTTGTCGTCTAGGCATAGTTTAGATAGGCTGTCGTTGTTTAATATACTCGTCAGGAGTAAGTCCGATAATGGATTTAAAATCTTTGATAAAATGAGACTGATCATAATACCCAAGATCATTCGAGAGGTTGATTAAATCATTATAATCATTATAGTCCATAGATTCTGCGGCATTCTGCAAACGATTGATCTTGATTACCCATTTAGGGGGAACTCCTACGTATTGGTTGAATAGGCGCTGGAGTTGTCTTGCATTGATGTCGAAGTAATCACTTACTTGATCGACTCGGGTAAGATCTTGATTCGTACTTATATAGTCAACGATTTGATTAACAAGCATAACGCTAGGGTCAGGGCTCGGTAATTTCGGGAATAAATAGAATTCAGCACATTCTGCCATCTTGCTTGCGTCTTGAATGGTTAGTAGTTCTGCCTCAATACGTGACGGAGTGATAGGGGTAATAGTATGAATCGGCATGGAACGATTGGTTAATTGAGATAGCGGTATTTGGACAAAAGGATACAGACCTCCAGGTCTGAATTTTACCCCGCATACGGAACCTTTGCCTTCTATACGATGTGTGAACTTGTGGCTGGAGACACCATAGATCGCCGTTTGATTAGGCTCAACGACTAAATTTGCACAAGGATTAGGAATTACAGCTTGTACGTGTTCATCTCGCTCACAGAGATCCCATTGAATAATCCAAAAATGCTTAACAAAGTAATTCAGTTCTGGAGAGGATGGAGCATGTCTGGTGAGTTTGAATTTTTGCTCACCTTGCTGGAGCTTTAGAATGCCCATGCTTGGTTGAATACTTGGTTTTGAAGCTGCCTTCCTCAAATGGTTTCACACTCCATGTCGTGTTTTTACAATACGTTCTAGATCACTCTTTATATACTCACAGTATCAAGAGTTTGCAGTTACTGCAAATCTGGTTCAAGTAACATGAAACAGGAGGGATAGGAATGGAATTGAAATATGAGATGTATATTGATGGACAACCTGAACAGATATGGGAGACACTTGTCTCACTAGAAGGAACTCGTCAAGTGTTCTATGACTGTGTTATACAGTCTTCTTTCGTGCCGGGAGAAGCTTTTGCGTATGTTGGACCTGGTAATGATGGGGACGATACTGTTCATCTATATGGGACGGTACTTGCATTCGAGCCTAACCGCAAATTTAGCTATATCGAGCACCCAGGTCAGTCATATCACGCCAATCATGCGGAATTGCAGTCAAGAGTTACCTTTCTGTTAGAGAAAGTAGGGGGATGCACGAAGCTAACCCTGGTAAATGATGAATGGACGGAGAATCACCCTTCATTTTCAAATGCTGAGCATAATTGGTGGATGATTCTAAGCAATATCAAAACGTATGTTGAGACAGGCAAAACACTTGATTTTGGTTGGTAATTCATACAATTAAAGAAACCTTTCCTAGTTTGAAGGAGTTGCTTAGCTAAGCCCTTCATGTAGGAGAGGTTTCTTCGTACATAGGCTTACGGATTAATTTAACCCCTTTAATGCCTCTTCAGCTTCTTCTAGGATCTTACGATGAATAGAGTTCTGCTCGTCGCGTTCCTTGGTGTTCTTGATAACATGCTGGAGTGCATGGGTATAAGCTGTGTTATAGGCTTCTTCCTTGGAGGTCAGAATATCGGGTTGTACGCCTACACCTTCCCAATTCATTTGATTAACGGGATTAATGGAACGTCCATTTGGAATGAAGGTATGAAAATGATCGTGCAGAATGTATTCCGTGCCTGGATTTGCGCCACCACCCGTTACTTCTCCAAAAATGGTGACACGCTTTAATTGCTGCAGATTATAGGCAAATTCTTCTGCGGCCGAGAAGGTAAAATTGCTAGTTAATAGGTAAACTGGTTTATCCAAGTATCTGCTTCCAGGTATGTATGGCAGCGTCCAGGATTGGAAAAGCTGATCATCGGTTCGGAAGTACATGCTATTGAGATGAATAGGCTCGGGTGTGAAGAAATAGCTGCATAGCAGGGCTACCGTTCCCGGATAACCTCCTCCATTATGACGCAAATCAATGATGAGTGCAGACGTATCGGATAGAAGATTCATTGCAGCCACGATTTTACTTCCACTATATTCAGGATTATGAAAGTTCCGAAGGTCGAAGTAACCGATATTGCCTGCAAGTCGTTCAACCTTATATACCCCATAGTTAATATGTGTCAGGCGTTCTTTGTCATCAAAGATCGAAATGGCTTCTTCTTCTTCGTTTTCATGCAGGGTAAGGACATCCTCGCTATAACGTAATCTTAGATGCTTATCGCCGTTAAACTCTCTCATATGTTCGTTCAAGGTTGCAACTAACTCGGCTGCCGTATGAAGATGTGAATATTCATTGTTCTCATATCGTTCACGGATACGCTGAACGACCAAATTTGCTATATCAGGAAAAATATAAATTGCTGGTAGTTTATCTATTATGCCTGTAATGACTTGCTCACGTATTTGATCATTTATGATCATTTCTTCCGCCTTCATTGAACACTTCCCCCTTTTAATAAATGGATAATTTTCTTAATTATAATCTAATTGCCTGAATTGTAAAAAAATGATTTATAGTTTTATGGATTTATACGCCATTTATGAATAATATGCTATAAGGGATTTGTGAAGGAGGTATGTAAACATGAGATTCGCAGAGCCGTTCAAAATTAAAATGGTTGAGCCACTAAACATTATTTCGCGTGAAGAGCGCGAGAAAGCGTTAGAAACTGCCGGATACAATCCGTTTTTACTAAGAGCGGATGAAGTTTACATCGATTTATTATCAGATAGTGGTACTGGCGCGATGAGTGATAACCAGTGGGCAGGTATGATGTTAGGAGACGAATCATATGCAGGTAGCCGCAACTACTACAACCTTTGCGATGCTGTCAAAGACATTATTGGCTACAATTATATCATACCGACTCACCAAGGCCGTGGAGCCGAAAAAATATTATTCCCGCTTCTTGTGAAAAAGGGCCAATATGTTCTGAGCAACTGGCACTTCGATACAACCCGCGCGCACGTTGACCTTGCAGGAGGACATGCCATTGACCTTGTAACGGACAAAGCGTTTGATACAACTGCTCCTTATCCGTTCAAAGGGAACTTCGATACAGATAAGCTACGCGTAACAATTGCTGAAAAGGGAAAGGAAAATATCGCATTCGTGCTGATCACGATTACCAATAACAGTGCAGGTGGTCAACCGGTTTCGATGGAGAATATTCGTGAAGTAGCTGCAATTGCCAAAGAAAACCACATCCGCGTATTCATTGATGCCGCACGCTTTGCAGAGAATGCGTACTTCATTAAGAAGCGCGAAGCAGGTTATGAGAATAAAGAAATCGTTGATATCGTGCATGAAATGTTCTCTTACGCGGAAGGATTCACCATGAGTGCGAAGAAAGACGCGCTTGTAAACATTGGTGGTCTGTTAGCCTTTAAAGATGATGAAGAGTTATATACATTAGCTCGATCAATGACAGTTCCGATGGAAGGATTCCCGACTTACGGTGGCCTAGCCGGGCGCGATATGGAAGCGCTCGCTCGCGGGCTTCGCGAAGGTGTGGGCGAGCAATACCTCGCTTACCGAATAGGACAAGTTGAATACCTAGGTAAACGTCTTGAAGAAGGCGGAATTCCGTTCCAGACACCGACGGGCGGTCACGCAGTATTCGTCGACGCGAAGAAAATGCTTCCGCATATTCAAGGGGTGGAGTTCCCAGCACAAGTATTAGCGAATGAATTATATCTTGAAGCAGGCATCCGCGGCGTTGAGATCGGTTCCTTCCTTCTTGGACGTGATGCAACGACAGGTGAACAGCTAGAAAGTAAACTGGAACTGCTGCGCTTAACGATTCCGCGCCGGGTATACACGAACAACCATATGGACGTGATCGCAGACGCATTAATCGCAATTAAAGAACGGGCGCATACATTAGTAGGACTAGAGTTCACTTATGAACCACCAATTTTGCGCCACTTTACAGCACGTTTGAAACCGATTCAAAAGGAGTAATTGAGGAGTTATTGCGGGTAGCCAAGGTTCACGACGTTTGTTCGGAATTTGGTTGTTATTGCTTCGGCTGACATATAAAATAACCAATCTCTGAGAAGCGTATCGGTGGTTGGTTATTTGGCATTCCGTTGTCATCTATACGAAGGCTAGTATGATCAGGTAGAATAAGGAAGTGAGAATTTAAGCAGAGAGATGCACTTTTCGTACCAAACTCTTATTCTAGTTAGATGAGGTGACGTCAGGATGAAAATGAAATATTTAGGTACTGCAGCAGCAGAAGGATGGCCAGCGCTGTTCTGTCAATGTGAAGCATGCGCTAAGGCTAAGCAGCTTGGCGGCAAGAATGTCCGTACAAGATCTCAGTGTATTGTTGATGATACGCTGCTCATTGATTTTCCGCCTGACACTTATATGCATATGTTGAATAATCAGATTGATTTGCCTCACATCGAGCATCTAATCGTAACGCATACGCATCAAGATCATTTTTACCCACTTGATCTTATTTTAAGAGGATTCCCTTACGCACATGTACTAGACAGGAGCAAACTACATATTTACGGCAATGATCAGGTAGGAACAATGTATGACAGCGCATTAGCAGCAGAAGGCGATTCATCAGATGTTAGAGAGCTTGTCGAATTTCACGAAGTGACGGCGTTCCACCCGTTTCAGGCAGGAGAATATACGATAACACCACTTCTAGCCAGTCACGATAAAAGAGAGAAATGCTATATCTATATCATCGAACGTGCAGGTAAGCGAATCCTTTATGGCAATGATACGGGTAATTTTCCAGAAGCGACTTGGGAATATTTAGGAAATAATAATTTCCGATTTGATCTTGCCAGCTATGATTGCACACTTATTATGTATCCAGAAGGAAAGAACCATATGGGACTTTCGGATACGGTACAGGTTACGCAGCGTTTGAAAGAATTGAACTGTGTGGATGAACATACGAGATACATCCTTACCCATTTCTCTCACAATGGAAGCTTAATGCATGAAGAAATAGAGCAAGAAGCAGCTAAGCACGGATTTGGAGTGGCGTATGACGGGTTTGAAATTGAATTCTAGTCAGATCAAGTTATAATATTAGATAATTCAGATAATATTTAGCGAAAGGAATGAAGTTATGAGTTATATAGCACATTTGGAGGCATTTATTGAGCAAACAAGGCAGAATCCTGAGCCGATAAAGTCATTGCATTATGTTTATCAGTTTAATTTGGATCAGGAAGCACCTTTTCAAATTCGCTTCGACAACGGGGTTGTGGAATTATTAGAAGGCACTCCACTTGAGGCGGTTTGCACATTATCGCTCTCGTCGGCAAATTTCATCAAGCTGCTGCATGATGAGCTTAATACGACGATGGCATTCATGATGGGCTCGCTCAAAGTGGAGGGCCGAATGGGTCTAGCGCTTAAACTGCAGGAAGCTCTAAAGCACTACAGAAAGTAAACCTAATGTAAGGTATAGCCCTTGCCTGTGTTTGGCATCTGCTTCCAAGTGTCGGATTCTGGGTTCATGGTGGTACTAGAGGTGCCATACATTCTGGATAGCTTGGTTTCAGCAGCTCCAAGGACAGTCTCGTTAAGTCCGTTCAAATCACGCAATAAGGTAAGCTTGGATTCGAGCGATTTATCAGGATCTAGGTATAATGCCCATTGCACTAAGCATTCTATACATTCACTGAATTCAATTCGATTAAAGTAGATATAGGCTTTATATAAATAGCTTGCATGATGAAAAGCATTGATGGTCAGCACGCGATTGAACATTTTGAGTGCAAGCTCTTCCTGACTCAATTGATAGTGGATCAGCCCAAGATGATAGTAGCCGTTACTTCGCTCAGGCTGCAATCTGATGTATTGCTCTGCATCGATTTGGGCCTTGTCATATTGATCCATGGAATAGTAAGTATAGCTACGTAGATTGTACAGACTGTCGCTAGACGGGTCTTGTTCCAGCCCAAGCGTACAATCTTCCGTTGCTTGCTCATAATTGCCTAGCTCAATATAGCATTCAGCTCGTTCCTCATAGAGTGCTGCATCGTGTTGATTCCGTTCAATCGCTTTAGTAAAGGCATCAATAGCAGCATCCCAGTTGCTCATTCCTCTAAGCACATACCCGGAAGCTTTAAAGAAGTAGGCGGTTTCTGACAGGTTAGGATCAGCGCTTGCAGCTTGCTGGAGATCAAGCCAAGCTTCGTCATATTTATTTTGCTTATAGTAGATATAACTTCTTTTCATATAGGCATCTGCACTATTATCTAAGGACAGCGCAGTTGTATAGGCTTGCAATGCCAGATCATCCTGTTGCAATTCTTGATAGATCTCGCCTTGCTGAATAAAGTTCAAATGATCGTCATCTTCCAAAGCAAGCAGTCTCTGATTGACCTTAAGCGCTTCGTCATAACGGCCGAGTCGGATGTAAGAATCAGCAATTCGGTAGCAGGTAATAGGTGAATCGCTCTCCTTGCGATCAAGCTCCAAGAGTACGCCAAGTGCACGTTCTTCATCATGCTGCTCGCGATAGAGTGTGTATTTCTCATAGTAGGCACGTGATAAGCCCGGCTCAAGCTGCAGCACGTGATCAAAATCTTCTTCTGCTTCCTGCCAATTATGAGCATATCGATGGAATACGCCTCTTCTTAAATAAAGATCTACCGTACCCGGATAGAGCTGTATCGCTTCGCTAATTGCAGCTATTGCACTAGTGAAATCTTGTTTCTGTGTATATAAGTTAGCCAGATCCCATCTGAAAGAATACGTGCTGCGAATCCGCCCTCGGAAGGATTGGAACGCACTATAGGAATAGTTGGTTCTTTGTACGAGCATGGCAAGACCGTGATCAGGCTGCGACTCATATTCATCCGCAATCTTGATGCCCTTCTGCAGATAAGTGATCGCTTCATCTACTCTGTCTAGGCAATCCAATACATGTGACATGCCTAGATAATAGTTTGGAATGTCGCTGCCTGGTAATTGAAACGCCTGTTCCATGGCATCCAGAGCTTCCTCATACTGGCGGTTATCATAATAGACCATCGCTAATTCATAGTAAGTCGTAAGGACTGTATCGATATCCTCCCGTTTAATACTTTCTCTTAAGTTATAGGCAGCTTCCTCATATCTGCCCAAATCTCTAAAGGTAATACCACGCGTATACCAAGGAAGATAGTAATCTTTATTACGCTCTAAGGCTTCATCCAGATCCTGAAGCGCTTCTTCCTCACGATCAAGCTCACGCAAAATATTAGCCCTTCTCAGGTAAGCGCTATGTGCGCCAGTATCATCGATAATTTGGGATATTCTAATGAGCGCCTCATCCGGGCGATTCAGATTATGCAGTGCTTCGGCTAGTTCAAGTTTTTGGGAAATTTCCTTGATCTCAGATTCGCCCTTTAAGTAATATTTAACGGCTTGCTCGACTTGTCTTTTCTTAAAATAACGATGTCCTAATTTGACATATATTTTTTTTATGATTCTCATTGGGGTACACTCCTACAAATCACTCTATAGTGAAACAATGTATATATTTTACTATGTATTTTATCATTGGGATACTCTTAATCATGACAATCAATAGGAGGATATAATCTAATAAAGCATAAAAATACTGAAAATTTAGATAAATAGTTGACGGATTTCAAAGGAAGTTCTATAATTATTTTACAAATATTTCTAAACTAAAAGGTCGTCTATTCATGGAACAGTTGAAATCAGTGCTCGTTACAGGATATTCCAAAGCACCGCAAGGTACTTCCATGTATGAGATGTTCAAGCATGCGGGAATCGTTCTGGAAATCGATATGGAAACGCATACAATAATCAATGCGGAGTTTACGTTTATTGCGCAATTAACGAAGGATTTCTTCCGCAGACTGATCGTTGGCTATCCCTTAACGGATGGGATTGAGCCTCTTATTGCACGTATTCAAGATCATTACTATGCGCCATCTCAACAAGCGATCATTGTCGCCTTGCAGTCAGCTGTTCAAAGGTATTGGGATGTCGGGAGAACTAAATAACGTTGGTTACAATGAAGTGGAGAGATAACCTCTCTCCATGGTCTCATTAGAACCTAGTGTTTCAAGGTATGAGAATAACTTGTTTATTCTTGGTTCTTTGATTTGCTAGGTTCTTTCTTATTTGTGCGAGCGAGAAGAGCGGTTTTACCATCACTAAAAAGGGAGGATGCCATGGGAACGTATATTGCTGCTAAGGATGCTGTATCCGTCATTCAAAGTGGAAGCTCGATCATGGTTGGAGGATTTGGTTTAGTAGGTAGTCCCCTAACGCTGATTGAGCAATTGTTGCAAGTTCCTGTTAAGGATTTGACGATTATTAGCAATAATCTCGGTGAGCCGGGTAAAGGACTGGGCAGATTATTGCTCGAAAAGCGGGTGAAGAAGGCGATTGGTTCTTTTTTCACCTCCAATCCCGATGTTGTGAAGGCTTATCAAGCAGGTGAGCTGGAGATTGAGCTGATTCCGCAAGGAACGCTGTCAGAGGCCATACGCGCTGGTGGAGCAGGATTAGGCGGTATCTACGTGCTGGCAGGCGTTGGCACAGATCTGGAGGCGGGCAAAGAAACAAGAGTGATCCGTGACAAAACATATTTATTACAGCCTTCGCTAAGGGCGAATGTTGCATTAATTAAAGCGCATAAGGCAGATCGATTAGGTAATCTAGTCTACCGCAAGTCAGCTCGTAATTTTAATCCGAATATGGCGACAGCAGCAGATTTAGTCATTGCTGAGGTTGATGAAATCGTTGAAGTCGGAGAGCTGTCTCCAGAAGAGATCGTCACTCCACATTTGTTCGTCGACTATTTTACCTTAACAGGAGGGAGCGCTCATGGATGATAAGCAACGAATAGCTGCGCGAATTGCAAAGGAATTAAAGCATGGCGACATTGTCAATCTGGGAATAGGCATACCGACGATGGTTGTTGATTATTTGCCACAAGACGTTTCAGTATTCATTCATTCGGAAAATGGGATTCTTGGCGTTGGGCCAACACCAAGTCCATCTGAGGTCGATCCGGATCTCGTTAATGCAGGCAAACAGCCTGTAACAGTAATGACAGGCGCAGCTTATTTTGATAGTGCTTCTTCTTTTGCCATGATTCGTGGAGGGCACATTGATGTCTCCATCTTGGGTGCGCTGCAAGTGGATGAACAGGGACGAATTGCGAACTGGGCAGTACCTGGTGCAAGTGTGCTTGGAGTTGGGGGCGCGATGGATCTGCTGGAAGGCTCCAAGAAAGTGATCGTCGCAACTACGCATTGTACGAAAGAAGGAAAGCCTAAGCTTCTGGGGCAGGTAGATTATCCGCTTACCTCTTTACGTAGAGTGGATTTGATAGTAACAGAGCTGGCGTTATTTAAGGTGACGAATGAGGGTTTGATCTTAATGGAAATGTCGCCAAAGGCAAGCTTGGAAGAAATAAGAAGTAAAACGGAAGCATCCTTCCAGATAGGTGGTGAGCTTGTACAGTGGTCGTAATTGTGAATGCGCTTCGGACGGCAATTGGTAAATATGGCGGAGCTTTGGCTGCTACGACACCAGAGGATATGGCAGCTACGGTCATGCGCAATAATTTAGCTTTATCTGCATGTCGACCTGATATTGTGGATGAAATCATTATCGGGCAGACCAAACAAAGCGCACATACGCCGAATATCGCTAGAGTGGCTTCTCTGATTGCTGATTTCCCTAAAGAAGTCAGCGCTTATACGGTACACCGACAATGCGGGTCAGGCATGCAGGCCGTGCACAATGCATACATGGCCATTCGAACAGGCCAATCGGAGGTTGTGCTAGCTGGTGGCGTAGAGAGTATGTCGCAAGCGCCATACTATATGGTCGGTGGACGCTTCGGCATGAATGCTGGAAATACCATTTTGTATGATTCTAATACGGAGAGTCAACCACGCTCGCAGCCTATCGATAAATATGGCTCATTCGTTATGGGAGAGACGGCTGAATACTTGGCGAACAAATATGAGATTACACGTGAAGAGCAAGATGAGTTCGCTTATCGCAGTCAGCTTAAAGCTAAACGTGCGATTGAAGCGGGACAATTCCATGAGGAGATCGTACCTATTGAGGTTAAAGAAGGCAAGAACGGGGTTCGTTTATTTGCGTCAGATGAGTTTCCAAGAGAAACAAGCGTCGATAAGCTGGCGAAACTGACACCTGTGTTTCAAAAGGATGGATCCGTGACAGCAGGCAATTCCACAGGACGCAATGACGGAGCATCCATGCTGCTTATGATGAGTGAAGCGAAGGCGCTCAGCCTAGGCCTAACACCGCTCGCGATTATTCGAGGGATTGGAACGGGTGGGACACATCCAATGGAGATGGGATTAGGACCGATACCAGCTTCAATTAAAGCGCTTCGTGCCTCCTCATTAACGATGCAGGACATGGGATTAATTGAGCTGAATGAAGCCTTTGCTGCTCAAAGCCTTGCGGTGATTAAGGAATGGGGCATTACGGAGGAACGTGTGAACGTGAATGGCGGTGCAATTGCGCTAGGGCATCCCCTTGGCTGTACAGGCGCGAGAATTCTAACAACCCTTGTACACGAAATGCATAAACGAGACATACAGTATGGCTTAGCAACGCTTTGTATTGCAGGTGGGCAAGGAATCGCGACGGTGGTGGAACGATGGAAATCTTAGATGGTACAAAAAGGAAAGATCCGCTTCAAAAACATGATCCTATATTTCATCGTGATTTTAGCAAAAAGTATCCCGTGATTGATTATGGCAAAGGTGTTTATTTATTTGATACCGATAGCAAAAAATATCTAGATGCTTCTTCAGGTGCAGTCGCTGCAAATCTGGGTCATGGGATTGAAGCCATTGCAGATGCAATGGCTGAGCAGGCCAAAAAAGCTGCCTTCGTTCATACGCTGCGATTCGAGACGCAGGTTCAGTATGAACTAGCGAGGGAGATCAGTGACATGGCTCCTGATCCACTCCGTTATGTTTATTTTACCTCTGGCGGTTCGGAGGCAAACGAAAGCGCATTGAAGCTTGCTCGGCAATATCACCGAGATCGTGGCAATAAGGAGAAGTATCTGAATATCGGCAGATGGCAATCGTATCACGGGAATACGATGGGCTCCCTATCTGTAGGCGGTGATGTGAAGAGGCGACAGCCCTATACGCCAAGCTTAATCAAAACAGATCACGTCTACTCCCCCTATTGTCATAGATGTCCATACCATCAGAACGAGGAACATTGTGGTCGAAGTGAGCAGCTGCATTGCGTAGGCGAATTAGAGCGCTTAATCATCGAGACGGGTCCCGAATTCATTTCATCCTTCATCTGCGAGCCGATTGTCGGCAGTCAGCAGGGCGCTGTCGTTCCGCCTGAGGATTATTTGAAGCAGGTTAGAGCACTATGCGATCGTTACGATATTCTAATGATAGTTGATGAGGTGATGACAGGGTTTGGAAGAACAGGGACGCATTTTGCAATCGAGCAGTTTGGCGCTATTCCAGACATTCTTACTTTTGGCAAAGGGGTTTCAGGTGGCTATGCACCGCTTGCGGGGATGATCGTGTCAGAGCATGTTGTTGAGAGCTTGAAGCGGAACGGTCAGGGTAAATTCATTCATGGATTTACTTTTAGTGGGCATCCCGTTTCGGTTGCAGCAGGTCTAGCTGCAGTTCGATACTATAAGGATCAGCGAGTGCTGGATAATTGCCGTAAGCAGGGGGAGTACTTAGTGCAAGCATTGCAAGTACTACAAGCAAGACATCGCAGCATCGGGCAAATCCGAGGGAGGGGACTGCTTGTCGGCTTCGAACTCATGAAGGATCGGGATCAAGATGTATTCTATCCACCTGAATATGGTGCATCGGAATTGCTGAATCAGCAGGCGATGAAATTAGGAGCGATTTTCTACCCGGGTGCAGGAACGATAGATGGCAAGCAGGGGGATCATTTATTGATTGGCCCTCCATTAACAATTACTAGTGATGAGATGAATGAAGTCATTCATATACTCGATTTAGCATTAACCGAGTTTGAGCAATTGGATCAAGTTTAGTGGCTCAAACCAATAATCAGTGCTTGAGAAATAGCGGACGGAGCGGAGAGGACGGAATCGTTCTGGAGAAGCGTTAGCGGTCGCCTTTGTCAGCGAATTTCTACCCTCTAATGGCTAATCTGATCAGGAAATTTGGTGACAACAGCGATCGTAAGAATGATCCGTCCTCGCAGCGGTCACTACGTAGGTATCAAGCACTTATTTTATGTTGAGCCAGTTTTGCTTTTAACAATTAGTGAATAAAGGAGACGTGAAGGGACAATGACAGAGAAAAGTAAAGTAATGGATTTGCATGCAATGGCGCTAAAGCATATTTCACCTGTAATGACCCGTATAACCGATTTAGTCATTGAGAGAGCGCATGGGGCCAATTTCTGGACGACTGATGGTGTAAAATATATTGATTTCGTCTCAGGCGTTGCCGTGAATGCGATAGGGCATACGCATCCTGAGGTGGTAGAGGCGATTCAGAAGCAAGCTGGCGAACTCATACATTTGGGCTTGAACTATGGCTATTTTGAAAGCACCGTTAGACTTGCACATAAGCTTGCCGAGATTACACCGGGCAATCTGGATACGGTATTCTTCAGCAATTCAGGAGCGGAAGCAATTGAAGGTGCGATTAAATTAGCGCGAAGTGCAACGAAGAGACCGAATATCATTGCATTCGAAGGGTCCTTCCACGGCAGAACATTAGGGGCTACGTCGATCACGGCGTCAAGCTCCAAGTATCGCAAATATTACGAACCGCTTGTAGGCGGCGTGTATCATGTTCCATATCCGTATTCATTGCAATTAGATGTAGATTCGGAGGAAGAAGCAACGCAGTATTGCCTAAAGCGTCTTCGCAAATTATTTGACTTGCAGGTCGATCCCTCTCAGGTTGCAGCGATTATCATAGAGCCTGTCCTTGGAGAAGGTGGCTACGTACCGGCACCGCCTGCTTTCCTGATGGAGCTACGTGCGATTGCGGATAAATACGGCATTTTACTTATTTTTGATGAGATTCAGACAGGATTCGGGAGAACGGGAGCGATGTTCGCTGCCGAGCACTCGGGAGTTACGCCAGACATTCTGGTGATGGCTAAAGCATTATCTGCTGGAATGCCGCTTGGAGCTATTATCGCTCGCAGAGAGCTGCATGATAAGTGGGAGACAGGTACGCATGGTTCTACATTCGGCGGTAATCCAGTATCTTGTGCTGCTGCACTTGCAAGCATTCGCGTAATTGAACGGGAGAAATTAGTTGAGCGTTCCCATACGCTGGGCAAACGAATTGTTGCTAATTTGCAGGAGCAAATCGGTGATTTGCCTCAGATCGCTGAAATTAGAGGTCTAGGTATGATGATCGGCATTGAATTCCAAGGTGATGCAGCGCTAACGCCTGCTGCAGCTGTAGCTGCAATTCGCACAGAAGCGCTTAAGCATCAATTGCTCGTTACCAGCTGTGGCGTTTATGGTCAAACGATCCGCTTGATGCTGCCTTTGAATATCGATGAGCATGTATTGAATGAAGGGTTATCCATCTTGGTTAACGCCATTCATACTGTCATTGAGAGAAGGTGACCGTGACCGTGATTACAGGCAATTATATTAATGGAGCATGGCAGGAGGCAGACAATTGGCAGACGTTCAACAGCATGAATCCTGCAAATGGCGAGATCGTTGGCACATTCGTCATGTCGCCAAAAGAGAACATTGGGGAAGCAGTAGAAGCTGCGCATAAGGCATTTAAAGCCTGGCGCCGAGTTCCAGCTCCGCAGCGTGCAGATTATCTATGGAAGCTGGCAGATGTTCTGCAAGCACGCAAGCCACAACTGGCAGAGATGATGACGCTTGAAATGGGTAAAGTTATCGCTGAGTCCAATGGAGAAGTTGATACCATTATTGCATTCTGCAAATATATGGCAGGTGAAGGTAGGAGGATGTTCGGTCAGACAGTGCCATCTGGCGCCGTGGATCGTACCATAATGACGGTTCGGGAACCGCTAGGTGTGGTTGCTTGTATTACACCTTGGAATTTCCCTCTGGCACTTGCTTCTTACAAAATATTCTCCGCCCTCGTAGCGGGCAATACGATCGTATGGAAACCGTCCTCGGATGTGTCTGCGTGCGCTAAGCTCTTCATGGAAGCGATCGTTGAAATTGGTTTGCCGAACGGCGTATTTAATGTGGTCTTCGGCTCAGGAAGCCGAGTGGGTAATTGGCTCACGGAGCATCCAGATGTGAAGGTCATTGCTTTTACAGGTTCGACAGAAGTTGGCAAGAAGCTAGCTGAAGCTGCAGGACGCAATCTCAAACGGATCTCCTTGGAGCTTGGCGGTAAGAATTCGGTTATCGTGCTGAAGGATGCGGATCTGGACTTAGCTGCAGCAGGCATTACTCGCTCTGCGTTCGCAACTTCGGGGCAGCGCTGCACAGCAGCAAGTCGGGTAATTGTAGAGGCTTCTATCCAAGAAGAGCTAGAGAAGCGAATTGTGGAGCTTGCGACAAAGCTTAAGGTTGGCAATGGACTAGAAGCGGGAATCGATATGGGACCACTGACCAATGCTAAGCAATTACGGACAGTGGAGCAGTATGTTGAGGTGGCGCTTCAAGAAGGTGGCACAATTCTATGTGGGGGGCAAGCAGCTTCTCTTGGCAGTTTATTCTATATGCCGACCGTGATCACGAACGTAGAGAGGCATCATCGGATTGCCAGGGAGGAAGTATTTGGCCCGGTGCTAGCGATTATGACGGCTGAGAGCTACGAAGATGCGATTGCGATTAACAATGATACGGAGTATGGATTATCTAGCTCAATCTATACGAATAGCCTTCATTATGCGAATCGTGCAGCGAAAGATCTGGAATCAGGACTCGTTTATATTAATAATGGGACCTCCAATGCAGAGACAGGACTCGCTTTTGGCGGGATGAAGAATTCGGGTAATGGGCATCGGGAAGTGTCTCATCAGGCGTTTGATGTGATGACCGAGTGGAAGACAATCTATACGAACTATTGATGGACTCGGGGGAAGGAGAAGAATATGAGAAAACGCATAGGAATCGCCTTTTTCTATCATGAGTCGCATACATTTAGCCCAGTGAAGACTGGCATTCAGTCTTTCTATGAAGAGGGTTATTATAAAGGCAGAGAAATTCTGACAGCATATCGAGGAACGAAAACAGAGGTTGGCGGCTTCATCGATGTTTTAGAACAAGCGGAGCAGGCAATTATACCGCTTGTGTGTGCAGCTGCTATTCCTTCAGGGGTCGTTACCTTCGATGCATATGAAGAAATCAAGACAGCCATGTTAACAGCTATCGCTGAAGCGGGTAAGCTCGATGGTTTGCTTCTTGCACTTCATGGCGCTATGGTTGTAGAGGGGGTTAGCGACCCTGAAAGTGAGCTGCTTTCGGAAATTCGAGAACAAATTGGCGCAGACATTCCAATTGCGGCAACACTTGATATGCATGCGAATGTGAGCAGTCGGATGCTAACTTTTACACCGCTATTCTTTGGTTTCAAAACCTATCCGCATATCGACATGTATGAACAAGGGGTTCGAGCGGCTCAAACATTGCTCTTTCATATGGCAACCAAGCAGCCCATTTATGCTTCATTTCGCAAGCTAGCCCTGATGCTGCCGAGTGTCAATATGCGCACGGCTGAAGGCCCGATGGCTGATCTCATGCAAGCTGCAATTGAAGCGGAGCGCAATCCGCATATCATAAGTGCGACTGTCCTTGGCGGCTTTCCTTACTGTGATATACCAGAAGCGGGCGCAAGTGTAATTGTCGTATCGACGGATCAGACAATTGGTGACGCTGTGTCTGATGCGCTTGCAGCGCAGTTATGGGCTGCTCGTGATCAATTCGTGATGCAATTGCCATCAATTCCAGAGGCTATTGCATTAGCTCAGCAAATAGAGGCTGATAAGCCTATTGCCATTGCAGATATTGCAGACAATCCCCTTAGTGGTGGAACAGGTGATACAACTGGTCTGCTGCGGGAGCTGCTCCTTCGAGATGAGGATCATGCATTGTTCGGAGCTATGTATGATCCCGAATCCTTGCAAGCATGCATGAATGCAGGGGTTGGCGCGCAGTTGAAGCTGCAATTAGGAGGTAGGCTAGCTCCCGAATACGGAGAGCCAGTAGAGGTTATAGCAGAAGTGATAAAGCTCTCGGACGGCAGATTCCATAATACGGGTCCGATGAATACTGGGCTTGGGATTGATACCAAAGGTGCTGCACATATTCGTGTTCGGAAGCTGGACATTTTATTAACGGGCAGGGCGCTATCAGCGAATGACATTGAATTGTTCCGGCATATTGGGATTGAACCGACATTGTATAAACTGTTGGCCCTAAAGGTAAAAAACCATTTTCGCGCAGCTTTCGATCCGATTGTAAGTGAGGTTATTTATACGGACGGACCAGGTCTTGCCTCTAATGTATTTAAGCATTTTACTTATCATCATATTCCGCGCCCCATATGGCCAATAGATGACATCGACAGCTTACCATTAATCGAATAAGGAGTAGAGAATATGACGAGCTCTTTTTATTTTGCAACACCTGATCATTTAACGGTTGATATGTTGGATTTAATGAAACAGCTAGAAGTTGAAGCGTTTGGCAGCGACGGTGCCGTTGATGAATGGGGACTTGTTCCGATTGCTCGCAACGGTCGATTACTACTGATGTATGAAAAAGGGGATGAACGTCCCGTTGCCGTCTGCGAATTGCTGCGTGACTATCGCAAGCCTGATTTGGCGTATATCTACGGGTATTATGTCCGCCCTGACAAGCAAGGCAAAGGATATGGCAAGGTGTTGTTTGATCATTTGTTCCCGATGCTTATTCAGGATCAATTCACGGAGGTTTGCTTAACGGTTAAACCGAGCAATATAGGAGCCGTTAAACTATATGAACGGGTCGGCTTTGAAGTAGCAGAAACAAGACAGGATGAATATGGCGAAGGCTCGGATCGCTATTATATGGTGAAGAAGCTGGATACACTGTAATGACGAAACCCATCTGACATTGATCAGGTGGGTTCTTGTTGAGACTTGAAGCAAAGAAGGTTATGATGGAATAAAATACATTATTTGGAACGTCGCAAAATGTAAGTGCTTACAAATGCGGAATGGGGTGAACATACACTTGAAGGATTGGGCATCTCAGTTTGAATGGATATTAAGCATGATCGATGTGGGTGTGCATATGGTCGATCATGAAGGCGTAACTGTGTATTACAATGAAACGATGGCAAATATAGATGGCTTAGATCGAGCGCAGGTGCTTGGGCTCAATGTATTTGAGCTGTTTCCATCATTAACGAGTGAAACGAGTACCTTGCATCTCGTGCTGCAAACAGGTGAGCGAATTGCGGATAAGCTCCAAACCTATGTGAATATGCAGGGGAAACAGATTACCTCCATTAATAGCACCTATCCTCTTTATGAAGGTGATGTGATGGTTGGTGCTGTTGAGATTGCAAAGGATATTTCGAATGTGATGAGTATGTACGATCAGATTCTGGATTTAAATAAACAGCTAACTGTTTCCAAGCAACGTAATAAATCTTCCGTCGGGACAGCCGATTACCATTTTGGTGATATGATAGGTCAAGATCCAGCTTTCCTTAAAGCTGTTTCCATTGCTAAGAAGGCTGCGCGTTCACCGTCCCCTGTATTAATTTATGGTTCTACGGGAACGGGTAAAGAGCTAGTAGCGCAAAGCATTCATAATGCAAGCAGCAGACGAAATCAGCCTTTTATTGCTCAGAACTGCGCAGCTGTTCCCAAGGAGCTAATGGAAGCCTTGCTATTTGGTACGAATAGGGGCGCTTTTACAGGATCGATTGATCGGCAAGGGATATTCGAGCAGGCGAATGGGGGAACGTTATTTTTTGATGAGCTGAACAATCTCGATCTATCCTTACAGGCTAAGCTATTGCGTGTTCTCCAAGATGGCAAAATCAGGCGGATCGGTGGAATGACCGAGCAGAAGGTGGATGTTCGGATTATTGCTGCTATGAATATTCCACCGCAAGAAGCGTTGGATAAAGGAATTTT
This sequence comes from Paenibacillus albiflavus, assembly GCF_004344915.1. Classification (GTDB taxonomy): domain Bacteria; phylum Bacillota; class Bacilli; order Paenibacillales; family NBRC-103111; genus Paenibacillus_AM; species Paenibacillus_AM albiflavus. The sequence continues at coordinate 32,727 of NZ_SKFG01000013.1, forward strand.
GCGCTCGGACTTATTTTTTCGATTAAATGTCGTTCACATCGAGCTTCCTTCATTAGTAGAGCGACTGAGCGATATTCCACTGCTCGTGGATCATTGCATTGAGCGCTGCAATGAGCTGTTCGGTACCCATGTTCGTGGTATTCGTGACGCAGCCTTGCAGCGACTAATGAGATTCAAATGGCCAGGCAGCATACGCGAGCTGATGCATGCAATTGAATCAGCATTCAATATTATGGAACCAGGCTACGATCTGCTGGAAGAGCATCATCTTCCTGATTTTCTGTTCGAGCCGCAGCCTGAAGTAGTTGCACCACTCGCACGTCTTAAGCCAGCACTACATCCTATTAGCGATATTGGATTGCCAAGTATGCTCGATCAATTTGAACGTGATGTCATCCTGTCTGTCTTCGAGCAATGTGCAGGGAACATTAGCCAAACTGCGCAAGCACTCGGATTGAAACGACAGGCTTTGCAATATAAATTGAATAAGCATGGAATTACGAAGTGATTATATTACGAAGTGATTATAGATGTGACAGATTTTTGGCAGCAAAAAAATAAAGAGCCGCCAGATTTTTGGCATGCAGGAGAGGGTGAACCTCTCTTTTTTATTCCAATAATCCACTTAAATGGGCGATTATCCGATTTTAAATAATTGGCATGGAACTTGCTTATTAATTCAAGGTATAAGCATGCGAAATATTTTGAATGAGGAGTAATGACTATGTCCATATCGGAAGAAAGCTTGAAGAAAGAACTTCGTCTTGGCGGGCGTCGCCATTATACAGAAATTGAACTATATAAAGATGTGCCTGAGGAAAAATGGAATGACTGGCTGTGGCAATTATCCAATACGATTCGATCGCTTGAGGAGCTCAAGCAGGTTGTGAATCTTACACCTGATGAAGAAGAAGGTGTACGCATATCCACACGCACGATTCCGCTTAACATTACGCCGTATTATGCTTCACTTATGAATCCAGATGATCCTAGATGTCCGATTCGGATGCAATCTGTCCCTTTGTCGGCAGAGATTCTGAAGACGAAATATGATATGGAGGATCCTTTGCAGGAAGATGAAGATTCACCTACACCAGGATTAACGCATCGTTATCCAGATCGCGTATTGTTCCTCGTGACGAATCAATGCTCGATGTATTGCCGTTATTGCACCCGCCGTCGCTTCTCCGGTCAGGTTGGCATGAGTGTGCCGAAGAAGCAGCTGGATGATGCTATCGATTATATTCGCAGAACGCCAGAGGTGCGAGATGTCCTGCTCTCAGGCGGTGATGGCTTGCTCATTAATGATGTGACTTTAGAGTACATTCTCAGCAATTTAAGAGCAATTCCACATGTGGAGATTATTCGGATCGGTACAAGAGCACCTGTTGTGTTCCCTCAGCGGATTACGGAGAATTTGTGCGCGATTCTACGCAAGTATCACCCGATCTGGCTGAACACGCATTTTAACCATTCGCTTGAAATTACCGAAGAAGCTGCCAAGGCTTGTGATATGCTCTCGCTTGCTGGCGTTCCGCTTGGCAATCAGAGCGTTATCTTGGCTGGTGTCAACGACAGCACGCATATTATGAAAAAACTCATGCACGATCTCGTGAAAATCCGTGTTCGTCCTTATTATATTTATCAATGCGATTTATCAGAAGGTATTGGTCATTTCCGTGCTCCTGTATCCAAAGGACTTGAAATAATGGAGAATCTACGTGGTCATACATCTGGTTATGCTGTACCAACCTTTGTTGTAGATGCTCCTGGTGGCGGAGGCAAAATCGCACTTTCACCGAACTATCTAATTTCCCAAAGTCCAGATAAAGTCGTATTGCGGAATTTTGAAGGCGTTATCACCACCTATCCAGAGCCTAAGAATTATGTGCCAGGTCGTGCGGATGAATACTTCAATGAAGTGTATGGCATTACGAAGCAGCCTGAGTCTGTAGGGATCGCCGCACTGATGAAGGATGAACAGTTCAATCTTGTGCCTGAGGGGCTCAAACGAATTCATAAGCGCCATGATTATGAAATAACTGAGAATCATATGACACTCAAGGATAAGCGCAAGCAAAGAGATAACAATAAAGAAAAATACAAGGCTAGAATGAAAGTAAATGTGAGCGAAGAATAATAGACAATGCGAGAAAACAAATTTATGGAATCTGGGATTTGGCCTTCATTATGATCGTGTTAATTTGTTTTTCAGACTGATGGATCGCTTGCTTATGATTATTCATTGTACGATCAAGCGAGACGAGACTCGCTAATGAATCAGAAGTCGCTTGTGGAGTACCTTTCTTCACTACTTGCAGAAAGCTGCTCCATTTCTCACCAACTTGCTTATTAAGATCGCTTATAGCGGTCTTTTTTGTTTTGATTTGGGCTTTGATCGGATCGATACCCGCAATCGTATCTCGAATAGATTGAACTTTCTTGGCAGTTTCCTCTTTAGTTGATTTAAGCGATTTCTCTTTAACACTGATGTCAGCTTTAACAATTTGAGTAGTAATCTGCACACTGTCGATTTGCATTTGAATCAGTGCTGCTAAACTTTTATCTTTTTGCTTATTGGCAGCGGTGAGCTGCTCTTTGAGTGCTTTACCTAGAGTGGTTAATGGTTGGAGTTTGGTCTTTGCTTGATCTACTTGAGCTTGCAGCTTGGTTATCTTATCTGCATTAATCAGCTTTATCTGTTTCTTAACGGTGGATAAATCCTCATTATTATTGCTATTTAATTTGCGAGTAAGGTCATCCCATTTCTCATTATCTTTTTGGATAGACATGAGATCATCGAAGTTAGTGGTGATCGTCTTAGCCAGCTTGGTATCTGCGGATTCAATCATTTTGGTAAGTGCAGATTTGGTTGTGTTCGATACTTCAATCTTTGCGGCTGATACGGTTGAGGTAATCATGAGCATGGAGATGATTGTACTGAGGATAATCAGGAATCGAGCTTTTGTCATCAAATAGACCTCCCATTCTTATTGAAAAAGTGTATAGCGACGCCAAAAAAGCACCTGCAACCAAGGTATCCATTTACCTTAATTACGAGGTGCTTCCATCGTACGCTATTTGTGATGCTTTATTGGTATCAATATATCGCACTCATTTATGGAAGTCAAGCTTTTCCTTTATACAAAGAAACTGGAAATAAACGTCCAGATTTTGGTACAATAGGTTCAATCATTTAAGAGAAGGAAGGGAATAAATATGGTGATAGGGATCAGTCTGCTTATGCTTCTTTTCTGTCTGCCTTTATTTCCTTATCGCTTCTTATATAACTTCCAATTGGATCGTACCCATACGCCTATTTGCTATTTATTATTAATGGAGAATACTGCGACTCTCCTAATGTGTACTCTCGTATATTCAATCATTGATGGGGGCGTATGGATTCAAATTTCAAACCATGCGATCCAGTCACTAGATATTTTATATGAATTAGGTCTAATCCTTACCATCTTATATCAAATGATCAAGGAACCTGAAACTCTTCTGTGGACATCAGCTAATGATTCATTATTGACTGTTATGGACCAAGAGGAGGATTTGCTATGGAAACCTATCGATCTACAAAGCTTCTCGAACGGATGCATGAGAGGCTTGTTAAGCATAAACTTAAAGCTTATGAAGCAAGGCTTAGCCAAATTAAACAAATTCGATTGGAGGAATTGTCTGATCGAGAGCTACAAGAGAGTTCACTACACTTACGACAAGAAGCTCTTCAAGGGAGAGTGCTTGATGATTTGTTAGTGGAAGCTTATGCAATAGGGATTGAAGCGTTCTGGCGCATTAAGCGTATTCGCCTATACGATGTACAGATCATCGCTGGGATAGCCCTGCATGAAGGCAAGCTGATCGAGATGCAGACAGGCGAAGGAAAGACATTCGCTGCAGTATTGCCTGCATACTTAAACGCACTGACTGGTAAGGGAGTGCATGTGCTTACTTTTAATGATTATTTGGCTCGGCGCGATTGTGAATGGTTATCTCCCCTATTTGAATTTCTAGGGTTGTCGGTTGGTTATATTCAAGAGCGGATGAGCTTGCAAGATCGACAGGTGGCATATGCTGTGGATATTACCTATTCAACGGCTAAGCAAGCAGGCTTTGATTATTTGAAGGATTCCATATGCTATGAGGTCAGTTCGCTTGTGCAGAGACCTTTTCATTATGCAATCGTGGATGAGGCGGATTCGATTTTATTGGATGAAGCACGAATTCCACTCGTGATTGCAGGTGAAGAAGCGGCTGATCATCATGTGAATTGGCGTACATTGTCCGATGTCGTGCAGCAGTACTTAAGAGAAGGGATCGATTATGAAACCGATGAGTACAAGCGCAACGTCTACTTTACGGAGAGTGGAATGGATCTTGTTGAAGCGATTCTTCATTGTGGCAACCTGTATGATGAAGAGAATGCCGAATTGCTTGCCGCGCTTCATACCGTTCTACATGCAGAGGCATTATTGCAGAGGGACGTCGATTACATCGTGTCAGATGGCCAAATCTTGCTCGTAGATGAGTTCACAGGCCGAGTTGCGGATAAACGACATTATCCAGACGGTATTCACGAAGCCGTTGAGGCGAAAGAAGGAATTCTATCACGGGGCAAAGGTACAATTCTTAGTTCGATTACACTTCAACATCTAATGAGTCAATACGCAAAGCTGTCTGGCATGACAGCAACTGCGAAAGCGGCGGAAGATGAATTTAGACAAACCTATTGCCTGGAAGTGGTAATCATTCCACCCAATAAACCCTGTAGAAGAAGAGATCATCCTCATCTAATCTATACTCATCAAAAGGCCAAATATCAAGCTATGCTTGCAGACATTGTAGATGTTCATCGTACAGGTCGACCGATCCTTATCGGAACGTCAAGTGTTGAGGAATCGGATCAGCTTGCGAATCAGCTCAAGTTGTTAGGTGTCGCATGTTCTGTTCTGAATGCAAGAAATGATGAGATGGAAGCGGCTATTATTGCATGCGCAGGACAGTATGGTGCCGTTACTGTGTCTACGAACATGGCAGGCCGTGGAGTCGATATTGCTTTAGGTGGAGGGAATGCGGAGGAATATGCGGCAGTTGCTAAGCTTGGAGGCTTATATGTAATGGGTACCTCGTTACATGAGAGTATTCGGATCGATCATCAACTGCGAGGGCGTGCAGGCAGACAAGGAGATCCAGGGAGCACAAGATTTTATGTAAGCTTAGAAGATGAGCTTATACAACGATATGGCATTTATCATGTAATCCCCGAAGAATACGAATATTTAAGGCAGGATGAACCACTTAAAGATCCTGTCATTCATAAGGCTATTGCGCACATTCAACGTGTGATGGTCGGCCAGCATCAAGAAATTCGAGCCACCTTAAATAAATATTCAGATATTGTAGAGGAACAGCGGCAACTTCTATGTACAAGAAGATATCAAATTCTTACTGATCAATTGCAACTAAACTTTTTGGCCAATCGGATGCCGGATAAGTATCAACAAGTCTGTACACGATATGGGGAGCTGTCTGCTAAGAAACTAGAGAAGCGCATAACGTTGTTAGCTATGGATCGCTGCTTCGCTGATTATTTAGATTATATGGCTTATGTAAAGGAAGGCATTCATCTTGAAAGTATCAGTAACAAGAATCCACTTGATGAATTTCATCGCCAGATCATTACCTATTACGAACAGTTATCCTCTCGGATAGAAGACCGCATTCTTAGTGGTTTTCAAGCATTTGAGTTAACGAATGAGGAGATGGATTTAAATCAGGAAGAACTCAGAGTTCCATCAGCGACATGGACGTATATGATTAATGATCAATTTTTTTCAAACCGAATCAACCTTTTTTGAAAATTGTTTGTCTGAATTGGATAGCTTTGACATCCGACATAACGTACTGTAATATAGAAGCATATTACAAGAGGAGGCCTTCAGAAATGTACAATAACACTCTTTGCATGGTTTCAGGACGATTAAGATAATTAGGTTCGAACAAAACGCATCCGTCTTTAAAGACGGTTTAACCGTTTCTTTTGGTTCCATAAGAAACATGTTCGTCCCTAGGACTGCATAGTCGTATTTCTTATGGGTTTTGTTTGTTATACCTGTTTATTGAATCAAACGTCATGATCCACAATGAGTGAAGGTGTACGGCCTCGCGGATATTTACTGTCTCTATAGAGACAGTTAGTTTTCTGGTTTCACAACCCAATTGGGTTGTGCTAGTAGCATGCAACTCTTCCTTCTACTAGAGGATGAGCTGCTCTACTTGTGTACACAAGGATTATTGTGTTTAGAGCTATACGTTTGAAGCAAAATATACAGGCATGGACGAACAAAGCCGATTAAGGTGCTGTTATCCATGCTTTTTTCTGTATTATAAATGCGTTATCGGAATTGGTTTGATATACGAAAGGTCGGGATTAATTAATGGAACAAACGCAGAAGGCGATATTAGTTGGTGTAAATTTAAATAATCAAAGCGATTATGAATTCGATTATTCGATGGAAGAGCTATCAAATTTGACAGAAGCCTGCGACGTCGAGGTCGTGGGTCAGATCACGCAGAACTTGCAGAAGGTCAATAGCTCCCATTATATTGGAACAGGAAAAATTCAAGAGGTAGCAGCGCTGCTTGAGGAACGCGAAGGGAATATCGTTATTTTCAATGATGAGCTGTCACCTTCCCAAATTCGCAATTTAGAAGCTGATCTTGATTGTAAGGTGATTGATCGTACCATACTTATTCTGGATATTTTTGCGTCGCGGGCTAAGACGCGTGAAGCGCAACTGCAGGTTGAAGTTGCACAGCTTCAATATATGCTGCCCCGTCTAGTCGGTTTACGTGAATCATTGGGAAGACAGGGTGGTGGTGGTGTTGGCACAAAGAACAAGGGTGTCGGGGAGACGAAGCTGGAGCTGGACCGCCGCAGAATCGAAGAAAAGATCAGCATACTGAGCAAAGAGTTGGAGGCACTTGTCGCTCATCGTCAGACACAACGTAAGAAACGGAAGAAGAATGAAGTATCTGTGGTTTCACTCGTAGGATATACGAATGCGGGAAAATCCACGATTATGAATGCGATGGTGGAAAGGCATAGTCAGACAGAGGCTAAACAGGTTTTTGAAAAGGATATGCTGTTTGCAACATTGGAAACCTCCGTACGTAGCATCGAGCTGCCGGATAATAAATCATTCCTGCTCACAGATACTGTAGGCTTTGTAAGCAAGCTTCCGCATCATCTAGTGAAGGCATTCCGTTCTACGCTTGAAGAAGTAGCAGAAGCAGATTTGCTTATTCATGTTGTGGATTATTCGAATCCAAATTATAAGCAGCTTATTCAGATTACGCAGGATACGCTGAAGGATATTGGTATTGAGAATATCCCAACGATCTATGCATACAACAAGGCGGATTTGGTTGAAATTGAGATTCCTTCTTTGCAGGGGGAGACGGTCTATCTTTCGGCAAAGCAAAGAATTGGGATTGATGAGCTTATCGAATTGATCCGCAAACATATTTTCAAAGATTATGTGCAGTGTAAAATGTTAATTCCGTACGATGAGGGCGGGCTCGTATCTTATTTTAATGATCACGCTAAAATCCTATCTACAGACTATGAGAATGAAGGTACAATGCTGACACTCGAGTGTAAACGAAGCGATATGGAGAAATATCAGAAATTTGTTTTGGAATAATTTAAGATATAACATTAAACCACCTCATCTGAGGTGGTTTATGTATGAAATCCTGCTATAACTGTCCGTATACACTACCCGTGATGACAGATGCAAGCTCTGCTTTTTGCGCTTCATAGACCTCAGCTGTTATGCTGCCGCTTGCAAGTCGCTGATCTAACTGCTCAGTCATTTGTGAAGTTTGAAGTTTAATCACTTGCTCAATATCTGCCTCATGATCAGATGCAATATCGGCTAATGTTTGACCGTTGCTAAGAGCACTGTACATTTCTTCATCAGAGGATAAACCAAGTATCTGAAGTAATGGATCTTTAGCAACAATATGATCCGCTTGTCCATTCTCATCACGCTGATTTGTGACACTATCGGTTTGATCAGTTGAAGATAATGTATTTATATTTTCATTGTTCCATAATGCTGCACTTAGTGCGATAGTAAATGCCATCGTTCCTACCATAAACATTCTTCTAGGGCTCATTCGAATATTCACTCCTATGTGATAAAATTTATAATATTACGCAGAGGATTCATATATAATAGTAATACGTAACAGTAATGATTATGTTTCAGCTTCCATAACACCATTGTAAAGAACAAATCATAAAATAAGCTTAAAAATAAGATAAAATAGGTTAAAATTATATGTAATTGGGTATGCTTATTGGATGCCAGGTAGAGAAAAAATACAATTTATAGATCACTTGCGCATCTGAATTAACTATGCTACAATGTAATCAATGTAACAAAGAAACCTTAACTCACGTGTTGGAAAGGGTGTCATTTGTACAATGATAGCTTTTCCAATATGTGAGTTTTATTGATTTACAATAAAAAGTCCATGTTAATTTAATTTTTGGAGGTTTTTCATAATGGAAACAGGTACAGTTAAATGGTTTAACGCAGAAAAAGGTTTTGGTTTTATCGAAGTTGAAGGTGGAAACGATGTATTCGTACACTTCTCCGCAATCACTGGCGATGGCTTCAAAACTTTGGACGAAGGCCAACGCGTTGAGTTCAACGTAGTTCAAGGCAACCGTGGTCCACAAGCTGAGAACGTTGTTAAATTGTAATTAACCTAAACTGCCTTTAACTTAGTTAAAGGCAGTTTTGTTTAAGAAACGATATTTAACATCCGAAGCGTCCCTTCTTTTATTAGAAGGGGCGCTTTATTTGATATTATAGAATTTATAACTTTCGTCTTGATAAGAGGTGAGAATTTTGACCGTTACGGCGCAAGAAGTTGCAGAGTGGATGCTGCAAGAGCTTAAATCAGCAGGTATTCTTTATCAAAGTAATGCTGTTGATTATATTCGTACCCATTTCGGAGAACAATTTATTTATGTGAATGACAATGGTAATCAGTCGATCGATAAGGAAGTTAAGAAGCTGTTCAAGAAAATGCATGGCGGCCGTGCTGCTTGGGAAAGAGATGGCTTCTTCTGGGGCTGGAGCTAATAAATCGATTATTTTAAACACCCTGATTTCAAAGGCACTAGCTCAAGCTGGTGCTTTTTGACATGCATGTATGGAGGAAAAAGGTTTGGATATGCTTACCACTCTATGTTATCCTTAAATAGACACTACATAAGGAGGTGAAGATAGCGTGAACTTAAGGCAATCTGGGTTTGTTAAGCTGCTCACATTTATTTTGATCATACTAGCGATGGTCTTTGCTGTACACACGCCTGGCGTCGAGAAGTTAACGACTGAGACTAACCAGGAAATCAACGTCCAAGAAAATAAAAGATCCATGGCTAGACTAACTTCCTCTTCTATTAAGTTGAAACGACTTATAGACAAGATGAGTATGCTGAGCATTCTTGTTTATTTGTATTCCTCAATCTGTTATGTTCTATTAACCTCAGTATTGTTGTATTACCCTTCCATTGCGCGAATAAAGAAGCGTCTATTATTACGTCCCATTAAGTTTACTTCTCAATACTTAAATTAATTTTAAATTACGAACCTGTTAAGGTTTATTTAACATGTCAAAATTTATCAATAGATAAGTTTTATTTGTCGTGGGCACAAAGTCTAATATGAAAATTGGAGGCAGTATTTACATGAACATTCGGGAGTCTGTACTACCAGGCATAGGCAAAAAGTATGAGCTATACACCCGTAGCGGAGAGAATTTAACGGTCATTATCCATGATGATGGCAGGCGAGAGCTATTTCAATACGATCCTGAGGATAAGGAGCAATGCCATTCTTTAATTACGATTGATGATGATGAAGCAAGACAACTTTCTGCGATTATTGGTGGGATGACTTATAAGCCTAAGATGGTCGAAACGATTGAGGTTGCGCTGGATGATCTCATTATTGAGTGGTACAAGGTCGAGTTGCATTTTAAAAGTGTAGGCATGTCCATTGGTGATTTGAATGTACGCCAAACAACAGGGGTTACGATAATAGCTGCAATTGAAAAGAACAGCGATAAGCATATTAATCCTGGTCCTGATTATGTCCTTAAAGCGGACTCAACGGTCGTTGTTCTTGGAGAGAGACAGCATCAGAAGCAGATTAAACAGATTTTGTTGAATGGAAGTGGTTAATAGATGAATGAATTGATATTTGAGGTTGGATTGGCGATTGCCTTAATTGCAATTGCGGGCTTAGTATCGGCTAAATTGCGTTTCTCCGTTATTCCTTTTTATATTATTGTGGGGATGGCGGTTGGTCCTCATGCATTAGACTTCGGATCCTTTAACTTGCAGTTTATTCATAGCACACCCTTTATTGAATTCATGGGGCGCATAGGGATTATCTTCTTACTATTTTATCTGGGGCTGGAATTCTCGGTAGGAAGACTTATTAAATCAGGGCGATCTATTGTTCTGGGTGGTACGATTTATATTTTGATCAATTTTACCTTGGGTTTTCTATTTGGTTGGTTCGCAGGGTTCCCGCTTGCAGAAACATTAGTCATTGCAGGAGTTACGACAAGTTCATCCACTGCGATTGTGGCTAAAGTACTGGTTGATCTCAAAAGAACTGCGAATCGCGAAACCGAAATGATTCTCGGTATCATTATGTTTGAAGACGTCTTTCTGGCGGTCTATATATCAATCCTGTCAGGACTCGTATTAAGTGGATCGACGAGCTTGGGAGGGATTGCGTTATCTGCATTAACTGCATTTGGCTTCATGTTAATTGTGTTAATTGTAGGACGCAAAGCAGCTCCACTGCTTAATAAGGTATTGAACATTCGATCCAATGAGCTATTTATTTTAGTTGTGTTTGGTTTTCTATTCCTCGTTGCAGGCTTCTCAGAGACGATCCATGTAGCTGAGGCGATCGGTGCATTGCTTGCGGGTCTTGTGCTTGCCGAGACTATTCACATGAAAAGAATCGAGCATTTGATTCTTCCTTTCCGTGATTTTTTTGGCGCCATCTTCTTCTTTAGCTTCGGTCTAACGATTAATCCACTTGAGCTTGGAGGAGCAATCTGGCTGTCCCTTATTGCGGTTGTAATTACACTGATCGGAAACTTTACTGCAGGGATGATAGCGGGCAGGGTTGTTGGATTAACGCCTAAAGCTTCATCGAATATTGGATTAACGATTGTAGCTAGGGGAGAGTTCTCGATTATTATTGCAAACATTGCTAAGGCTGGTGGATTACTAGCGATTGTTCAACCGTTTGCAGCTTTATATGTATTGATACTAGCGATATTAGGCCCTTTACTTACGAAGGAATCCAAGTACGTTTATATAACATTAGATAAGGTATTTAAGTTTGAAAAGCGAAAGCTTATAAGGGAGCAGAAGCTCGCTTTAGAAAAAAACAGTAAAATCTAACAGAAGGAGGATTGCTACTTGTCCCATATCAAAGATCTATTTATCGTTAGACTTCTTCTTGTTATCGTTGGTGCTATTCTGGCGGCAATTGGTCTGGAATTATTCCTTATTCCTCATGCGATTATTGTAGGAGGGGCTACTGGTCTCTCCGCAATATTGGCTTATTGGACCGATATGAGAGTAGGATTTGTTCTATTTATGATTAATTTGCCATTCATCTTGTTATCCTATCGAAGACTAAGCAAGCAGTTTGTTGGTATTACGGTAATTAGTTTATTTGTTTTTGCGCTAAGTGCAATTATTCTTCATCCTTATCCATCTCTGATCGAAGACGCTGCTATCGCTGCTATTTGCGGTGGGTTAGCTCTTGGTGTGGGGATCGGTCTAGCTGTTCGGTTCGGAGGCTCTTTAGATGCTACTGAGAATTCGATTCGCGCAGCGTCGCCTGCTATGCTAGCCTCAGGTCCGCGAATTAAACTGCTGAACACCCTGATATTGTTAAGTGCGGGCTTTGTGTTCGGATGGATTCAGGCGTTATACTCCACAGTTGCTTATTTATTGGCTGTTGAGATGGTGAGCTTAATGTTGCGAGGTTTAAGCTTCAAACGTACGATCTGGATTCGAAGCAAGCATACAGAGGAGATATGTCTAGTACTTAAATCGAGCTTGAATATGCAGCTGAGTTATTTGCCTGATTCATTTGCAGATGACTCGAATGGAGAGGCGGTATTATCGGCTACGATTCATCTATTAGAACTTTCTAGAATTAAATCTATTGTGATCGGGCTTGATCCTGATGCATCGTTTCATACGGGATCGGCCTAGCACTCCATAAATCACCGTTTCCTCCTGCACTATTTTCAAGTAAAATGAAGAGACTTGATTATAGAAAGTAGGCATGTATTCGTGATCGATTTGTCAGGGGTTCAAATTCGAGAAATGATTATTCATAAAGTAGGTAATAAAGCGAGGGAGGAAGGGGTTATCGTATCCAGAGAGCCCTATGAAATTGCAGACGACGAAATTCATAAGGTGCTGCTCAAATATTTCCTTGCTAGCTTCAAGTTTGAGACGTTCTATAAGTTTCAACATGAAGCAGATCTTGCGCTTAATGAAATTTATACGTATTCCGATAAAATTTTCAAAAACAGCGCTTCTTTCCATGAGCAATCTGTTCATATACTTCGGCATTTGTACGAGCAATCCACTCATCCAAAGGTCAAAGCGGGTGAGCTGTATATCGTTCATTTTAGCAATATCGTTTATAACAACTTTAATTTAGATGCAATTGGAATCTTTAAGTCGGAGAATAAAGATGTGTTCTTGCAGGTGAATGAGCATGCTGGCTCAGGCTTTCATGTACGCTCCGAGCAAGGGATTAATATCAAAAAGCTGGATAAAGGCTGCCTAATTCTCAATTACAATGCGAATGCAGGCTATGCAGTAAGTATTGTTGATCTTGTGAAAAAAGGAAATGAAGAGGCTGCTTATTGGAAGGAAGATTTCCTCAAAGTGACTTTGCTAGAGGATGAGAATTATTTAACGGATCAATATGTCCGGATGTGCTCGAACTTCTATGATGATGTGATTGCACCATCAACAGAGCAGACGGATAAGAAAGAAAAGCTGATGTTTATTAATGAGACGATTCAGTATTTTGCCCGTAATGAGCAGTTTGTTGCCGATGATTTCACAGAGCAGGTGATTCAAGAGCCGGAGCATATTCAGATTTTCAAAGCCTATAAGGAATCTTATGAAGAAATGAATGAGCTTCCCGTTGTTGCTGAATTTCCAATTTCACAGGTCGCTCTTCGCAAAGTGAAGCGTGAATTTAAGAATGATATTCAACTAGATACGGATATCGAGATTAAAGTGAAGAATGAGAGCTTCGAGTATTTGGAAAGAGGCTATGACGAAGAGAAGCGGATGCACTTTTACAAAGTATACTTCAATAATGAAGCATAGCGCATACAACAAAGAGAACCGTCTTAATGACGGTTCTCTTTATTTAACGCTGCTTATACTTTAAATTTATTAATTTCGAGCTGAAGCTGCTCTACAATTGTGCCAAGGGATTTAGCTGATTCGGATACGGATTCCATCGTCGCAAGCTGCTTATCTGTAATCTCTGAGACATTCTTTGTCGATAAGAACACATTGTGAGATGTAGCCACAGTTTGCTCCATGGAGGCATTGACCTCTTCAGTGGAAGCTGACATTTGCTCTGTCGTTGCAGAGACCTCCTGCAGCTTATCTGAGATGACCTGTGTATTTGTAGCAATCGTTAAGAATACCTCATTAACTTGATGCATCATCGCTTGTCCTTGCTGAACGTAAGAGGTGTTCTCCTTCATGCAAGCTACCGCTTTGTTTACTGTCCGCTGCATGATTGTGATCAACTCTTGTATATGGCTCGAGGATTGCTTGGTCTGTTCGGCAAGCTTCTTCACCTCGCCTGCAACTACAGCAAAGCCTTTACCGTGAACGCCTGCACGAGCAGCTTCAATTGCTGCATTCAGGGATAACATATTGGTCTGATTCGCAATGTCAGCAATAAAACCTACAATATCGCCAACTTTTTTAGATTGGTCATTCAGTTCATTCATGACATGCCCCATTTGATCTGTAATGTTGTGAAGGGCTTCCATTTGAACGAATGCTTGATCTACTGTCTGTTTACCATGCTCCACTTGTTGTTCAGCAGAGATCGACAATTCGGATACTATGCCTGCGCTTTCAGCAATTTGCTGCACACCTAGTGACATCTGTTCCATCGATGCAGCAACTTCCTCGGATGTCTGCTTCTGAATCTCCGCAATATCTGCAATCTGCTGCATATTACTTGCTGTCATGCTACCTGAGTCTGTCAATTCACCAGAGACAACTTGCAATTCCTTAGAGGAAACAGCAAGGCGCTTGGAGATATCCTGATTCAATTGCACCATTCGAGTAAAAGACTCCGACATCGCATTAAACGAGCTGCCAATTGTTCTTAGCTCATCCTTCGTATTTAGATGAACACGTGCAGTCAAATCACCAGTAGCAAGATGATTTGCAGCGCTCTCTAAACTGCGGATCGTATCCTTAACGGATCGATAGAATGCAAGGCATAAATACATGACAACGAAAGCTACAATTACGATTGCGATCAGCAGCATATTACGATTCCATATGGCATTGTGCTGACTTTCGTCGAGTATTTGATTAATGGTTGAAATATCTGCCTGATAGAATTTATCAACAGATGTAACCGTTTCCAAGGTTAAAGATTCTTTAAACGTCTCTGAGTTAAAGAAGGCGGGTATTCCATTAATAACTGCCTTATTCAAAGTACTTTGGAAATTTTGGATTGCATCATTCATATTTTGTATTTCTTGCCCTAACTTATCTTCAATGAGCTTATTATTCTTCATAGAGATTTGCAGACTATAGTTGGCATAACTGCTATATGAATCTGTCGTTTCATATAGAGAGATCATCGTGGATTTATCCGCGACCGATAAGTTGCGATCATTAACAGCCGTATAGGCGAGAGTGCCCGCTTGTCCAATTTTATCAATTATAGGTGGCAGGTTATTTACGACAGAATCGATTAAATAATAGCTGTCTATATCTGGGTTTAGAATAAGCTCATACTGATTGGCAATGCTCTTCATATATAGCATAAAATCGTTCGTAAAGTTTCGGTGGAATTCCATACTATCTAGCGGACTGCCAGGGTTCTTGGTAAATTCATCCCATTGGGTAATGAGACTACTCCACTGTTCTGAAGATTCAATATCAGTACTAGCTGTAAATTTATTGATTCGATTGCTGATCTCGTAAAGAGCTGTTTCATTCGCAGCAAGAGGCTCCTTGGCAGCGTCCTCACCTTTTAGTAAACGATTGGACAGCGACCTGTGCTCTTGTAGTTTGACTAAATATTCATTCAGAGTTGAAATATGTGCAATACCTTGCTTCTCTACCGATTTAACTTGAATTTCTGTTTGCAAGGATTGGATCAGCGTATAGATCATGACCATCAAAGGAATGAATAGGACGATACCAATAAACAAGAACTTTTGCATATAATTCAAACGATTCATCAAAACAACAGCTGGCTTTAGTATGACCCCAAGATTCACGTGCCGTTTGCGATTCATAGCAACACCTCTAGTATTATTTTGTGACAATAAGTTAATCAATCAATAGTTCCATATTAAAAATAATAATATTTTCTGTCAACAATTAGTGAAAATATTAGCATTTTTCTGTCTATTTTAGTCTAAATTGCTCTGAACTATGTTGATTGGGCGTTCTAACCAAACCCTTGATCAACGTCTGCCCCTGGATATGGAAATAAACAATTTGTAAATCTCCCCAACTTTCATCTTTTCCTTGGATAGATTGAAGGTAAAATTCGATTCGATATTGTCCGTCTTCTAAAGTACCCAAGTTGAACGGTAGGGGTTGAGGTTTGTGTGGATCGACGTGGTCGTTGAATAGTTCCCCAGACGAAACTGGATACAAGTAGCGCCCATCTTTAAGAGACTTCAATTCAAACCATAGCCTGACTTTCTTGTCAGTAGTCTTGTTAAGCAATATGGTTAACTCTCCGCTCACTTGTTTGGCAGCATCGATTTTTAAAGAATCTTCTATATTGGAATTGAATGCTAGTGGTTGGTAGTACTTGTCGTTTATGAGGCGGCCATTCTTGCTCATCCCAAAATACTCATTAATTATAAAAGAAGCTGCAAAGATCAGTAGGATGCCTAATATAAATAAGATCGCTTTGGTCGAACGCTTCATCACATCGCCCCCTGTATCTTTTGCCTGCAATTCATGCAGTCTAAACAACGCCAGCAGCTCATGTGAACTGCTTTGCCTGCATCCTGTGCAGTCTAATTCCGAATTTAGAAGCAAATTCATTAACTCGGGTTAATTTGAATGTATAGAATGCAGGCAAACATTCATTTTGGGCTAGATTAGCTCGTTTGACTGTACAAAATGCAGGCTGGCAACAGTGGTCGATCTTCGAATGCCTGAACAATGCCTATCGCGGTACCTCTTTGCTCCCCTTGATCATAGCTGCTTGGCATAGTGGACAGGGCTTGTCTGGAAGCTCAGCTTCCTTCTGGCTGCTGATTCTAGACCAAGCGTTGCATGTTTTACTCGAGCAGATCCATGCGTCTACGAGATTGCTAGGCGAATCTGCTTGGAAGGCAGAGGTAATGAATCTGGAGATCTCCGCTTTACCTCCTCTGTAGTACATAGGCGAACTGATCGTTAGCTCCTCCTGAGCTCTAGTAATGGCTACGTAAGCAAGTCTGCGTTCTTCTTCAATGGCTGCTTGGCTTCTAGGCTGCTCCTTCTGCTTGCTTGGAATTTGCTTCATACGTCCCGCATCAATCGCGGAGCTGTGAGGAAGACTGCCTTCTATAGCGCCAATAAGGAAGATGGAAGGGAATTCGAGACCTTTGGACTTATGAATGGTCATAAGCACAATTCGGTCCTCTTGCTGATCCTGTCTGCTTCGATTCGTATGTTGCTTTTTGGAAGTTAACTCATTAACGAAAGCTAAGAATTCTTCAATAGTGCCAAATCTTTTGGCAGAAGACTCCAGTTCATCTAATGTTTCTTTAAGCATTTCCTTATGCTCGGTGATAGGAGTTCTCTCATTCGCTTCGATGAATGTGTCATAGAAGCTTGTACGAATCAACTTGATCGCTTCAAGTGGTTTCATATTGGGCAGATTGCGAATAAGCTCCAGTCTTTCCTTGACCTTCTCTTTCTGAAAATCCTTCAGCTCAGGATAGGATAATAAATGAGCAAGGGGTCCTTTCTTCTTCTGCTTTGATTCCTGCTGATGGATATAAGCCATTCCTTTGTCTCGATTGATATATAAGGAGGTTACCACACTCTCCAATGCATCAAAGTCTCGTTTATTCAAGGATAAGCGCATGTGATTGATAACAGGCTTAATGAGCCAGTGCTCATAGAGCATCAAGCCATCGCCATACTCTATATAAGGAATGCCCTGCAGCACAAGCTGCTCAAGAATTGCTCGGTTATAGCTAGTCGTTCGGTATAGAATGGCATAGTCTCTATAGCGACGCTGTCCTTGCTCGACTTCCATGCTAATTTGTTGGAGTATAAACGCTGCTTCTTCATCGGCATGGCTTGGTCGCATATACCTTGGAATCAGCTCGCTAGACTTGCTGGCTTGCAGAGTTTTGGGTGCTCTTCCTTGATTATGTTTGATCACCTCATTCCCAAGTCCGACAATGCTCGTCGTAGAACGATAATTAATATCTAGCGTGATCGTCTGCGCTTCAGGATACACTATGTCAAAATCTAAAATAAACTCGCTTCTTGCGCCATTAAACGAGTAGATCGTCTGGTCATCATCACCGACAACCATTAGATTATGATGGGGTTGAACGAGCATTCGGATGAGCTTATATTGCAAGCAGTTCGTATCCTGGAATTCGTCTACCATTACATAATCGAAGCGCTGCTGAATAGCTTCTAGCAAAGTAGGATCGCTCTCGAGCATCTGATAGGCGAGTAGAAGGATGTCGTCAAAATCAATTTTGTTGTTTGCCGTTTTCCACTCTTCATATTGGATAAATATTTGCTTTATTTCCTTCTCTGTATCTGTGTTCTCGGGCAACTTATTAATATCGACTAGATTCATTTTGTAGGTCGATAGCAAAGTAAGGAGATTCTCAGGCTGATAAGTGGAATTCTGAATTCCCATGCGTCGCATGATGATCTTGAGCATGAGATGCTGATTCAAAGTTTCACTATAAATGTCCTGCTTAATTCCCTGTGCTCGTAGCAGCCGCAGAAACAAAGAATGGAAAGTTTGCGCTTGAATGCTATTCGCATCTCTCATGGGTATACTAGGCAGCTGTGTGATCCGTTCTCTCATTTCAGCAGCAGCTTTGCTAGAGAAGGTCACGAGTAGAATGCGTCTCGGATTAACTTGTCGTACAGATATCAGATAACCAGTTCGACAGACGAGCACGGATGTCTTGCCTGAGCCTGCTCCTGCTAGTGTTAGTAATGGACCTTGACTATGACGCACAGCATCAATCTGCGGTTTATTGAGTTCGATCCCAAGCCGTTCCAATTGCCGAAAATAAGCAGCGTCCTGGTCTGTATTTGTAACCAACTCTTTACTTGTATATGTAGAACACATTGCTGCGTGGGGAATTGGATGATGGCTATTGCCTAATGGGGTATTGTGTAAGATCGGTGTTGCAGTGTCTAAATTGTTCATACCTAGATTATAGCATGATACGTAATTGATTATTTCTTATTATAGAATTTATAACACTCCTTTCATCAATTTCTTAGAATACTTTAAGAAACGCATCTGTCTTTTAAAGACGGATGCGTTTCTACTTGTAGGATGTATATGGCAGCGACTACGCTTCACGCTTTGGATTTAAGAATAGAGCAATCGATTTGCCAGCGCACCAGATAGCGATCACGGTAAATAAGAGCGACCAAATAATCGCCGGGATAAAGGTAATTCGGCTTAAATTCGCCGCATCGCCTGCACTTGCAGGAGAAGTGATGGACAGGAAAGCCAAATACATCGGGCCAATAACCGATTCAACAAGGCAAATAAACGAGATTAGCAAATAGTAGAAATCACGCACCCATTTCCATGGCAATAAATAAGCCCCGATGTTTAGCGCTATGAATCCAATGCACCAAAAGACGCCAAATGCATTGCGTACAAAGAACAGAACACAGATCAACGTGAGAATCGTTAATCCTATCAGACCTTTGCGATGTTGATTGCGATTGTATAACCAGAATAGGACAATCGTTAATATCGCCGATAGAATATAGCCTGCTAATGCGATTGGGATGAACTGCCACCTCTCATTGACATACGAATACGTAACTCCACTATGATTTGAGAATAAGTAGATAAAATGTACTT
Organism: Paenibacillus albiflavus; assembly: GCF_004344915.1. Lineage (GTDB taxonomy): Bacteria > Bacillota > Bacilli > Paenibacillales > NBRC-103111 > Paenibacillus_AM > Paenibacillus_AM albiflavus. Next base: position 52,181 of record NZ_SKFG01000013.1, read on the forward strand.
TCCCAGAAAGTACCAACGTCAGTAAAGCATGCCCAAATTCATGAATTAATGTTTCCACATTGCGGAAGAAAGAAGAGAATGGAATTAGTTCCGTCAAAACGGCTGTACCTATGATGATACCTAAGGTTTTCCACCATTTATTCATGTGCAAATCTCCTTGTTTGGCGAAGTTATTTTTTTTGGATTTCATAAATCTAATATAGCATACTCTTTTAAAGTTACCAGGTTTTGGAGTGACCAATAGGTAAAATTGTCCCTTATACTTAAACGCAGGTGACGACCTAAAAAACATACTAGGAGGATACAGACATGAAGAAGTTTTGGCTGTCCGCATTGGTAGCAGTACTAATGTTCATTGGTCTCTCTCAGGCCTCTGTTACTTATGCGGCTGCAAGTACAAGCACTATTATTACGACAGGATCGCCTTACCTGAAATCAGCGCCATACACCCAACAAGGTAAAACCTATGGAGTTGTACCGAAGGGAACTAAATTAGATGTTCTCGAAAAAACAAATCAGTATTATGTTAAAGTAAAGTATAAGAGCCAGACAGGTTATATCTCAACAAAGTATATTCAGTATCAAGATAAAGAAGCTAGCCCTTCTAATCCAAATGCAAAGCCAGAAAACTGGGAGAAGGTAGCAGATCGTATAATTGCGAATGCCAAGAAATTGCAGAGTAAAGTAAAATATCAATATGGCAAATACGATGAGAAGAATTTCATATTCGACTGTTCTTCGTTTACCGCTTATTTGTACAAGCAGGAAGGCATCAATATGAAATGGGGAGCGCGTGCCCAGTTCCAAGGTGCTACAGAGATTTCGAAATCCCAGCTTAGAAAAGGAGACCTCGTCTTTATTTCCACAAACAAAACAGCTGGCTACAAAGACAAAGTACAAAAAATCGGACATGTTGGTATTTATATTGGCGATAATAAAATCATCCATAATCTATCACCAGAGAAAGATGTTACTATTAGTGATCTTAACAGCACTTGGTATAAGAATCATTATGTTACAGCTGCTCGCATTATCAAGTAAAACAAACAAATCCCTGCTCTGAGTAATCAGAGGCGGGGATTTTTATTTAAAGAAGTTGTTTTAAAGGTAAACTAAATCCTCTTCGAATGAATCTAGAGAAGACTAATGATACTGATGATGGAATGGGTGAGTCCTCATAACATAAGAAAGTCCTCAATCAACTTTATTGATTAGAGGACTTTCTTGATTTTTGTCTATGAGGACAGTGAAGGTGTTTCTTCTTGCTTCTATGTTTTTTTGGGATTAAAGGCGATTTTCAAACCTTCACCTACGAAGTTAATGGCTAGAATGGTACCCGTGATTAGAATGCCTGAAGGTGCCCATACCCACCATTGATTCTTGATAACTTCAGGTGAGATCGCATCTGACATCATATTTCCCCAACTAGGCACGTTAGCAGGAACGCCAAAGCCTAGATAACTAAGACCCGTCTCAGCTGCAATCATGCTTGCGATAATTAGGATCGCTTGGACAATTACGGTTGAGATTACATTAGGTAGCAAATGCTTTGTAATAACTTTGAAGGGACTACAGCCAATGGATATCGCACTGAGAATGTATTCGTTTTCCTTCTCAGACAGTATTTTGCCTCGTACAAGGCGTGCTGCGCCTCCCCAGCTTAACACACTAATGACGAAAATTAAGATACCAACGCCGGATTCTGTGAATATGGTTTTGAGCACAATGACGAAGATAAGAAAAGGAAAGATTAGGACAAAATCGGTAAAGCGCATTAAGGCACTATCAATTTTACCTCCATAAAATCCTGCAACCGCACCTACGAATGTGCCAAATGTAGTAACGAAAAAGCTGATGGAGAAAGCGATAAGCAGGGTAGTTTGACCTCCATATAGTAAACGAGTCAGAATATCTCGTCCACCTTTATCTGTTCCGAGCCAATGTTCAGCAGACGGTGGTTTATTGATCAATCGGAGGTTAATTTTAACTGGGTCGTTTGACGTTAGTAGTGGCGCTAAAATACATACTAAAGCAACAATAAGAATAAAGGATAAACTAATGACAGCTTGTCTATTACTTATAAAATGCTTAAAGGCAATTAACCATGGAGAAGCATGTTTCTTGGGCGAAAGGGCAGTAGCTGACTTCACCGATTGAGGGGTTGTTGTCATATTCATCTTGTTATCTCCTTTCGCTTCAGCGAATGCGTATGCGTGGATCTACTAGTCCATATAGTAAGTCGGATACTAAGTTACCGATTAGAGTCGTGACAGATAACAATAACGATATTGTCATAACAACAGAGTAGTCACGATTGAAGACGGAGGCAATGAAAAGCGATCCAACACCTGGGTAAGTGAATATCGTCTCTACAATAATAGCGCCACCTAATAATCCGCCTAAATCAAGACCAATGAATGTCACCATCGGGATCATGGAATTACGCAATATATGGCGGTTGTAAATTCTAGATTCAGGTGTTCCCTTCGCCATAGCAGTACGAACATAGTCCTTACGACTGCTTTCGATGATGTCATTTCTCAAGAATTGTGTATAGGCTGCTGTACTAAAGCCTCCAAGTACGATAGCTGGCAGAATGGTATGATAAAGCTTGCTCATATAGAAATCTAAGGTTCCCTCTTCCACACCAACACTGATTGTACCGCTAATCGGAACCCAGTCGAGCTTGATGGCGAATACATATAACGCTACGATACTTAGAACGAATGTTGGAATCGCATAAGCGAAATAATTGAAGCCAATAATGGCATCATCCGCCAGTGTACCTGGACGCTTACCAGAGAAGAGACCCATCATATAAGACAGTATATAAGTAACGAGAAGCGAAGTAACAGCAAGCAACAATGTGTTTCCAAGTCGTTGACCGAGTAATTCGATGACAGGCATTTTATGAATGAACGATTGTCCGAAATCACCTTGGAATGCACCTTTGAGCCAATTCCAGTATTGACTAATAATTGAGTCGTTGTATCCAAGCAATTCTCGCATTTCTGCGACATATTCGGGCTTCGTATTTGTCGGATCGATCATACCCGTTAGGGCATCCCCTGGCATAAGCTTCGCCAGGGAAAAGACCACTATCGAGATTAGAAAGAGCAAGGGCAGCATACCTACAAGTCTTCGAAGCGTGAAATTAAGCATGTGAGTAAGCCCCCTTGGTTATTGTTTCACCCACCATTTATGAACGTCAGTTTGATTACCGAATGAGTTCGTATGCACGCCTTGTAGACGTTTATTAATTACATTGACGTCAATTGGTGCATTTAAGTACATCATTGGAACTTCTTCATTTACGATTTTTTGCCAATCAGCATAAACCTGTTTACGGTAGTTCTGATCAAATGCTTTTTCGCCAATACCTTCACTAATTAACTTCTCTGATTCAGGTGTAAACCAACGAGGGAAGTTCCAGAAATCATTGCTTCTCCATAGACCAGATGGATCTGGATCACTTGCCATAATCCATGCGCCCATGAATAGTTCAACAGATGGATCATCATTCTCAACCAAATCATAGAATGTGTTCATTTCTTTCAGTGCGCCACCATTTAATTTCACATCAAGCCCAACTTCACGGAACATTTGGATAATGGCTTGTGCACGTGGCTCAGCAATCTCAGAGCCGGACATTGCATCGAAGTTTATTGTTAATTTCTTGCCTTGTGGATCCTCACGCATGCCATCTCCGTTAATATCCTTGTAACCTGCTTCGTCAAGCATCTTCTTCGCCTTGTCAGGATCGTAGGCATAATTGTTAATTTGGTCAGTTGGTACCATCGCCCAACTTACAGTTGGCATTGGGACTGAAACAGGAACTCCCAAGCCATTCGAGAAGGCATCGATAAGGCCTTGACGATCTAGCGAATAGTACATCGCTTGACGCAATTTCTTATCTGCAAACTTGGATTTTGGATCTACAACTATTTTCTCATTCTTCTTATCCCATTTACCTAACTTAAAACCAATGTAGGAGAAAGATAGTGAAGGTTCCTTCTTAATCTCAACGTTCGCTAGTTTCTCAACATCTTTATATTGGCTATTAGGGATTTGCATGATATCGATTTCACCTTTTTCTAGCAAGCTGGTAGCTAAGGCACCATCAACTACTTTGTATACAACGCCGTCCAGAAGCGGCTTTCCTTGCCAATAGTCATCATTACGTACTAATTCAACAAATTCCCCCGGTTGGATTTTCTTAACTTTGAATGGTCCAAGACCAATTGGATTCTTACGAACTTGATCGGAGTTCGGCATGTCTTTGATCGCAACGCCTGTAAAATATTTCTTGTTCATTGGATAATTCCAAAGGTTATCTAGTGTATTAACTGCTGCTTCCTTCACAGTTATTTCAATTGTATAAGGATCGATTACTTTAATACCGGAGATTTCTTTGGCTTTGCCATCACGGTATTCTTCTACACCTTGAATCATTTCTACGTTAGAGTAACGTGATCCTTTGGCTTCGGTATATTCTTTACTTGCAATTACCTCAAGCGCAAATTTCCAGTCTTCGACTGTTAACTCGTCACCGTTATGCCACTTAACACCTTTCTTGATTGAGAAAGTAAATACTTTGTGATCAGCTGATTCTTTCCATTCAGCAAGATTCGGATAGGTTTTGAGATCGTCCCCTGTCTTGAAGAAGCTGTCTGCCATGAATCCAAGAACCAGACTGTCATCTTCCCCGCCGTACCAAGCGGGATCAAATACACCCTTGAATGGCTGGGTGAACCCATATGTAATTGTACCTCCTGGTTGTGGCCCTTCTGGCTTCGGTGTAGGCGTTGGAGCGGAAGTAGCTACTGATTCTACGGGTGCTGTTGTGGTAGTAGGTGTTGGATTGGCAGTTTTATCGCTGCAGCCGGCTAAGAAAGCGGTGATTAATAGCATTAATGATAATACGAATAATGCTGACTTTTTCAAAACACATTCCTCCCTTTTTAGAAAATAATTTAATATAAATGACAGGCTACCTGGTGATCAGGTGCCACCTGTTTCAACAGGGGACGTACTTCACTGCATTCTGGTTTAGCATATCTGCAGCGTGGATGAAAGGAGCAGCCAGATGGCGGACTCGCTGGGCTTGGCACATCACCTTGCAGAATAATTCGTTGACTGCGTTTTGAAGGATCAGGGACAGGGACAGCGGACATTAAAGCTTGTGTATATGGATGCAGGGGCTTCGCAAATAAGCTATGTTTATCTGTGAGCTCTACCATTCTGCCTAAGTACATGACACCAATTCGATCACTGATATGTTTAACTACACTAAGATCATGTGCAATGAATAAATAAGATAACTGAAAATCAACTTGCAAATCCTGCATCAGATTCAATACTTGCGATTGGATGGATACGTCGAGAGCTGATACAGGTTCATCTGCGAGGATTAGCTTCGGTTTAAGGGCAAGGGCTCTAGCAATTCCAATACGCTGACGCTGCCCCCCCGAAAACTCATGTGGATATTTATAATAGGTCTCTGAATCCATACCTACTTTCTCAAGCAGCTGAATAACCTCATCCTTTACATCCTTTTCAGAACGATTACTGTAGTTGCGAATGGGTTCGGAAATCAGGTGTCCTATCATCATTTTCGGGTTAAGGGAAGCAAAGGGGTCTTGGAATACCATCTGCATATCCTTGCGGATTTGCCTGAGTTTAGTTCCTTTAATATTTGTGATGTCATCACCTTGAAAATGAATCGATCCTTCAGTTGGTTCTAATAGTCTAAGAATGGTTCGACCTGCTGTTGATTTCCCACAGCCTGACTCGCCAACAAGACCAAAGGTCTCTCCGTATTTAACCGTAAGTGACAAATCATCGACTGCTCGAACGGCGCCAACCTGTTTGCTAAGAAATCCAGCAGTAATGGGATAATGCTTCTTCAGGTTATCTACTTGAAGTAATACATTTGATGATTTGGATTCAGATGATTCTTTTAGGCCCATGTTGTTGCCTCCTTCGTACGAGTAGGATGACTCTGCTGGTACAGTAAACAGCGTACATGATGGTTGTTCCCGATATCTGAGAGTAATGGTGTAACCGATCTGCATTCATCCATTACATTCGGACAGCGGTCAGCGAACCTGCAGCCAACCTTGGGCATATTGATAAGGGAAGGAACAATGCCTTGAATGGATTCTAGGCGTTCTCGTTCCTGATCAAGCCTAGGAATTGATTGAAGAAGCAGTTTTAAGTAAGGGTGCTTAGGATCGTGGAAAATTTGATTGATAAGACCTCGTTCCACAATCTGACCTGCATACATTACGAGTACTTCGTCTGCCATTTCTGCAACGACACCAAGGTCATGAGTTATGAGAATCATGGCCATACCGCTTTTCGTTTGTATATCTCGCAAAAGTTCAAGGATTTGTGCTTGAATCGTAACATCGAGAGCTGTGGTTGGTTCATCGGCGATCAGTAATTTAGGCTCGCATGCGATTGCCATTGCAATCATGACCCGTTGACGCATACCACCGGATAATTGGTGAGGATACTCATCTACAATCGAATCCGCTCTTGAAATTCCAACGGATTTAAGTAACTGGATGATTTTATAACGCGCTTGTTTCTTGCTAATTGTAGAATGGTTAAATAGAACTTCCGCCAGTTGATAACCGATTGTGAAGACTGGGTTAAGAGCAGTCATCGGTTCCTGAAATATCATGCCGATTTCCTTGCCACGAATATTGTTCATTTGCTTATTCGTCAGCTTGGTTAAATCGACGCCGTTCAGTTGAACCTCTCCACTTGATATTTTACCGATACCTTTGGGGAGGAGTCCCATGATGGATAAAGACATGACACTTTTGCCACATCCAGATTCGCCAACGACACCAACTACTTGCCCGGGTTTGAGTTGAAAGGAAACATCATCGACCGCATGATGAAATTGATTGTCAATCATAAACCCAGCTTCTAGACGCTGAACATTTAGTAAAGAGTTAGATTGATTTATGGACATAGAACACCCCTTATAAAAATGTATGCGATTACACGCTTGAATTATTTAACAAAAGGTTAATAAATATTTGCACTACGAATTGATTATTGTGTAGTTAGAGGCATATTCAAGGTATCGTGAGTATGTATTATCGATGTTGTCATGAAGAGAGTAACCGTAGTGAGCTGAAAGTGATGAGTAGATGTATGGAGTATGAATGGAGAGATTATTAAACTAACTAATTGAATATTCAGATAATTCTAATTGTTAATCCTCGAATAAGCTAAATATAATAATTGTCTTATTATTCGTCAAGAAAAAAATGAACAAAACAGTTAAATGACTATACAATTAAAGTTAAATTTTAGCAAAAAACTAAACTAAAAGTAAATGTGAGATTTATTCACTTCTCATTACTCCTAACCCAATCTGATATAATGAAACGCAACGGAACTCCGTCCTGGTTGCTTTGCTATCTCTATGTTACAGCTGCTCGCATTATTAAGTAAAACAAACAAATCCCTGCTCTGAGTAATCAGAGGCGGGGATTTTTATTTACAGAAGATGTTTTATTTAGATCGATTCTAAATGTTACGAGGAAATAAAATAATTGTCCTAATCCTATCAAACATAAAGGTAAGGCAGAGTAAAAATATCTCGATACAGGTGCAAATGGAAGATACACAAGAATATTAGTCAAAAAAAACATAAATAAAATTAATCCAGAAGAAAGATTTCTCTTGATTGTCATAAATATTAGACCTATAACACCCAATATTACTGAAATAATATGAATACTCCGGAAATAATCTTTTGTTATATATGATGTCCCCGGAAAAATATCTTCAACTAAATATCGCAATTTCCCCCACGTATACCATTCAAGGTAAGTAAAAGGTTCGTTTTTAAACCCATTTATAATTCGATTTATAGCAATTTTACCCATGTCTTCTGGTTTCATTAATGGATCAATATCTGGGAAAGGATTGTTAGGGTATGCTCCCCACAGAAGTGGATTACCCGCTTGCTCTGCTAGAAGCACAATTTTATCAAGAGAAATTACATTTCTAATCCACCAAGGAAGCATCGTAACGAAGAAGCCAATGATGAGAAATACAGAATCCATCAATTTATATTTTAGCTTTTTATCTTTTTCTCTTATAAAAAAATAAAAAATTAATATGAACAAAAATGGTAAAATTGCTGGACGAATCAAAATACAAACACCAAATGTAAATCCAAGTAAAAAGAGAATGGTTTTGTTTTTCTTGTTAATAGAATGTATTAATAGAAATATAAATAGAAGATTGAATAAACCATATAAGGTTTCGGTTAAAATATAGGAAGAAGAAAGTATAAATGTTGGGTGTAGCAAATAACAAGCCATAACGAGTAATCCAACGATTCGTCTACTAAACAATTTAGTAGCAATTAAATAAAGCAACAAAGAGCAAATTAGTTGAATTAGTATTTGAAACAACTGAATTTGCATTATTGGTGGATTTCCATTGTGGTAACCAAAAATAGAATAACAAATGGCTAAGAAAATTGGATAACCTGGTGTTGTAAATGCATTAGGAGTAATAGAGGTTCCATAAGGAGTGTAACCATATATACCTTTATCTAGTAATTGGTATACCATTTTGTTATAGCCTACTTCATCTCCAGTAAGTGGCTTATTCCATTCAGTAAAATAGCATCTGAGTAGCAATCCTATCAAAAGTAATAGAATAATTGCACTTTTAAACAGTATATTATTCCTTTTCAAATAAACTTCCCCCATTAAGATACGGTAGAACAATGGTACTCTAAATGTAATGAGATGTCGAATTTTTCCATTACAGTGTCATAATATTACGATAGTGAAAATATGTAAATGATAAATATGTAAATTTATAGTATTAATTTCTTTATTTGCGGTCCTGAGGGTGAATGGATTGAATGGTTCCAATGATATAATTGAAAACTAGATTAAAAAGAGGCTTTTCCATTTGTAGAATGATCTACTTATGGAAAAGCCTCTCTTTTATTACATAGACTTAGCTTGTTGTCCGACGGAAGTGGTCTGAGGAATTTCGATATATGGGCTCCTCTTAGGTGCTGATCCGAATAAGATCCAAGATTTTGTCATATATTTCATAGCTAGACCCACGATTAACCATGATAATGTTAGTGTAACAACGAAGCTGCTACCAACGAATAGCATATATTTCAATGGGCTGCTGGTGATCGCAAAATATTTGAAATAGAAAAAGATAATTCCTGCATGAACAATATACACGCCGAACGAAACAATTCCTAAATGAATCAATCCATTGGTTAATCTAGCGGGCAGCTTGTTATATAAGAAGCTAGATACCTGGAGCAGAACGAATGGTACGGTTATCGTCTGAACAAACCAGACGAGCTCATATGCCAAAGAATGATAGCTCGTCCCATAAGCTCGAGTCGAAAACCAGATGTACACATTAGTTGCGCTTGCTGCAATCCATATAATCCAAATAAGGCTAATCAATATCATTTTGTTACTACGCAATGTTTCCTTTGATAGTACGATCCATTGTTTAATTTGCTTATAGTAAATACCTACGAAAGCTCCCATTAAGTAGTAGCCGATATAACTAAGCGCAAGCTGACCTTTATCCGGATAGTGTAAGACATAATGATTTAATAGAATGAATCCAACATGCAACAGAATGCCGATCCAAGCCAGATGTTTCGTAATAGAGGGCAGCTTCTGAAATAGCCATAACAGGATCGGGAAAATAAGATAAAACTGCACGCTGATAAATACAAAATATAGATGATAAAAGCCTTTGCCCAGGAGCAGTAAATTTAGGAAATCTCCAATTGAGGTATACTCAGCAAATAGCTTCCATGATTGTCCGTATGAATAATACATTTGAATAACGTAATAATATATAGAACAGATGATGTAGGGAATAACGATGTATAATAGTCGACGTTTATAGAAGTTTCTAATGATTTTACCGCTGATCGGTCGTTCATAATAACTATAGAAAAGGACTAACGCGCTTAGGAAAATAAACGTAGATGTACCAAATTTATTGAAAATATTTAAGAAGTTTGCTCCTAGGTACATAAGGGAGCTTTTGTTTGCAAGGTCTCCAACGGGGTAAGAAGATATATGCACGAAGATTACTGCCATGATCGCAAGAGCACGTACAATATAAAGATAATTGATCTGTTCCTTGGTTTGATTGGCTTGCTGACCCAAACCTATCACTCTCCTATTTCAGATTAAAAATATAGTATATCATGTAATGTGCAAATTAGCTGTTATGATAGTGATACTACAAATTATTGCCATTTGGCAAATTTTGAATATAATAATTTTAAGAACATACAACAAAAGCGTTGAAGAGAAAGAGTAATTGGATCGATTCTTATACAGAGAGCTCCTGCTTGCTGAAAGGGAGTTAAGATAAATCTGATGAACATGGTCTCTGAGCTGCACTCCTGAAACCTCATGAGGAAGTAGTCAGTGCCGTAAGCTTGCACACGTTAACGTGCTAGGGTATATACACAATGATGTGTCGTACCTGATAAGGTCTGTGCTGTGAGGCATAGATGAAGCCTGGGTGGTAACACGTGAGATGAACTCTCGTCCCTTTTATAGGGATGGGAGTTTTTTTGTGTATTACAGAATTTATAACTTTCGTGTCAAATGAAATGGAGGATGATTCGAATGACTATTTTTATCGGTGGTGCTTGGCCTTATGCCAATGGTTCCTTGCATCTTGGTCATGTATCAAGCTTGCTTCCAGGGGATATTCTTGCTCGTTATTATCGTCTGCAGGGACAACAGGTTCTGTACGTATCCGGAAGTGACTGTCATGGGACGCCAATCTCGATTCGTGCCAATCAGGAGGGAGTTACACCGCATCAAATTGCGGATCGCTACCATCAAGAATTCGCGGCATGCTTTAAGCAGTTAGGATTTACGTATGACCTTTATACGAGAACAGATGAGGCATTTCACCATGAGGTAGTGCAGGAGCTATTCCTGCAGTTACTCGATAACCATTTTATCTACCCTAAATCTGTCCTGCAAGCTTATTGTACGACCTGTGATCAATTCCTGCCTGATCGATATGTAGAGGGAACCTGTCCGCATTGCGGTAAGCCAGCTCGTGGAGATCAATGTGATTATTGCTCAGCATTGCTAGATCCAGAAGAGCTGGTTGAACCTAAATGTAAATTATGTGGTACTAGTCCATCTGTGCGCAGTACAATCCATTACTATTTAGCTTTATCCAAGCTGCAAGGAGAGCTTGAGCAGTATGTTCGCAGCCATGTAGAGGATTGGCGAGAGAATGCACTTCATTTATCTGAACGGTATCTAGAGGAAGGTTTGCTGGACCGTGCAGCGACAAGGGATTTGCCTTGGGGAGTCGATGTACCGCTTGAGGATTGCGAAGGCAAGAAAATTTATGTATGGATTGAAGCGGTAAGCGGATATTTATCTGCTAGCAAGCAGTGGGCGAAGCGGAATGGCCAGCAGTGGGAGCCGTTCTGGTCAGAAGAAGGCAGTCTATCCTATTATGTGCACGGAAAGGATAACATCCCGTTCCATACACTTATTCTTCCAGCATTATTGTTAGGTGTAGGGGGACGACTGAAGCTGCCAGAACGAATTGTTTCGAATGAGTATTTGACGCTGGAGGGGAAGAAACTGTCTACAAGTCGAAATTGGGCCGTCTGGGTACCGGATATATTGGGACGGTACCATCCTGATTCTATTCGCTATTTTCTTACGATTAATGCACCTGAGAAGCGGGATGCGGATTTCTCCTGGAGAGAATTTATCCATAGTCATAATGGAGAATTGTTAGGAGCATTCGGCAATCTTGTGAATCGCAATCTTGCTTTCATTCGCAAGTCTTTTGATAATCAAGTTCCTGCAGGTACTGTAGATCCGATTATCAAGAATCGCCTAGTGGAGTTGTATGTAACGACAGGTCAGTTAATCGAGCAAGCGAGAATAAAGGAAGCGCTAGAGGCTATTTTTACTTTTATCCGAAGCGGGAATAAGTACATCGATGATCGTAAACCATGGGCGCAATTGAAGGACGATCTATCGGCATGTAAGTCTACGCTAAATACTTGCGTACAAATCATTGCAAATTTAGCCAATTTACTTACACCATTCTTACCATTTACGTGTGATCGGATACGAGCTATTCTTCATCTGCCTGCAGCAGCTTGGGGGTATATTGAAGTGTCAGATGATCATCAGCAGCTTGCGCCTTTTGAGCCTCTGTTCGAGCGTATTGATACTGCCCAAATTGAACTTGAGTTAGCTAAACTTGGATAAGTGGGAAGATATTCGACAAAAATTTATAATTTAGGAGGAATTGTTAAGATTCTGACGAATCTTATAGTGATAAATTATTGGCAAATGGAGAATACGCATGGTTTTTGACGGGATTGTGATCTCAATAATATTAGCTTTGATCAGAGGCGGTAGCTTTAGAAGCTTTGCTGATCTTAGGCTTAAGGGCGGATGGATATTCCCTATCCTGTTAATCGTTCAGATTGTAATTTTTAATCTGCAGAGTCAAATTGCTTGGATCGCCTCTTTAAGTAATTATGCGTTTATAGCGGTCTATGTGATCGGGCTATTATTCTTATGGCTTAATCGACATCAATCAGGGTTTATCGTCATTTTTATTGGCGTGTTATTGAACTTTATTGTGATGGCGGCCAATGGCGGAAGAATGCCTGTATCTTTGGAAGCGGCTACAATACTCGATCCGTATTTTGGGCAAATCATTCAAGAAGGCGTGTATGCAAAGCATCAGTTATTGACAGACGCATCCTGGTTTGGATTCCTTGGGGACATAATCCCGATTACGAAGCCTTATCCTCGTGATCAAGTCATTAGCATTGGTGATGTCGTGATGAATGTAGGGATATTCTTATTTATTCAAAAATTAATGTTAACGAAGAATGACAAGTTGACCGAAGAAATAGCGCTTGAGACGAAATAGATAGATTAAGAGAAGGAGGTGAAAAGTTGATTATGAATAGTGCAAAAGCTAAACGCGTTTTGTTTAACTTGGTGATCGTTGCTTCCGTTGTGATCGCATTAACATCAGGTTTTAGACTGGTTTAGATTATTTTTAGAACCTCTACGAGGAAGAAGTAGAAATAGGCTTCTTCCTTTTGGGTAATTTAGAAAGGTTGACCTTTGATGAACTTAACGGCGAAAATTAAAACATATTTGGCTGCTCCGTCTAATGTATATTTGGTCCTACTATCCATATTCGGTCTAATTATTTTCACGTTAAACTTTCGATTGGAGACTCATACTAGTTCACAGTGGGTAACGCTATATTCACTTACAGGAGCAGTTGTTCTCTTGAATCATTTTTTGTTTAAACTGCCACCGCAAGGAAATGCTCAATCAATGGATTCAGCAATTTATCTTGCGTGTATTTTTTCTTTTGGCATGCAATTATCATTTGAGGTTTTATTATTAAGTTCTATTATTTATATGATGTATGAACGATCTATTCATATTTCTAAACATATCGGTAATTTTGCGATTTATAGTTTGATGATTATTGGAACCTATGAAATTTTCCTGCTAACAGGAGGGTCCATAGGTGCACTGGACACAAAGACAATTTACCCTTACATCATTGCATTGGTTGTTTACTTTGCTATCAACGTCGTTGCGCTTGGAATTTTTCATTTTATTGCTGTTAAAGGCAATTTGTTTGAGTTATTGGATGGTATGCGCAAAGAAATTGTTACTTCATTTATCAGTACTCTCTTATTCTCATTCTTATTAACTATGCTATTTGATAAATACTTCTACTTCGGGCTATTCGTTTTTTTAGTGGTGGCAGTATTATTATCATTTTCATTTAGAAAATTATTTCAACTTTATCAAGAGGTATCTGATAAGGCAACACGAGATCATCGAACTGGCTTATACAATCATGGATATTTCGAAGAATTATTAGAAAAGGAGCTGAATAAGGCTAAGACGGGAAAGGAACCGTTTAGTCTAGTTCTTCTCGATGTTGATAGCTTTCAGAAATATAATGATACATTTGGTCATTTGCAAGGGGATAAGCTGCTTGATTTTTTTGGCAGGCTGCTAAAGCAAGCGTGTGATCCAGATAAATATATTGTAGCGCGTCATGGGGGTGATGAATTTACGATCTTAATGCCAGGTAAACTGGAGAAAGAGGCATTTTCTTTTATTAACGCATTGCGAAAAAAGATCAATGACTCTTACTTCGAAGGTGTCGAAATATTACCGCATGGTTGCCTGACATTCTCGGCAGGAATTGTACAATATAAAGATGGTATTTATGATAAAGCGCAGATGCTGGATAAAGCAGATCAGGCGATGTATTATTCTAAAGTCCAGGGGAAGAATCTGGTACATATTTACAATGAACAATCACAGCTCCACAAAGAAATTGACATCGAACAGGATATTCTTGAAATTGAACAACAGCTTAAAATTTTCCTATCCAAAGATATTTATACGTTCCAGCATAGTAGACGAGTGTTCGCTTACGCGATTGATCTATGCGAATATATCAATTTAAGTGATGTGGAGAAGAAGATTCTAATCCTAGGTGCATTATTCCATGATATCGGCAAACTTGAAGTCCCCAAACATATTCTGCAGAAGAAAGAGAAGCTTACGACGGAAGAATGGAATATCGTGAAAAAGCATGTGGAATGGGGCAAGGACATTGTATCAGCAATTGGCAAATATAATGAACTCCTGCCGCTTATTGAACTCCATCACGAGCGTATTGACGGTAAAGGATATCCTCATGGTCTTGTTGGGGAAGAGATTCCGAAGTTGGCCCGTATTCTAAGCGTGATCGATTCATTCGATGCGATGACTACGGAGAGACCGTATCAGACAACGAAGACTTTTGATGAGGCGATAGGGGAGCTTAAGCGCTGCGCAGGTCAACAATTTGACCCTATATATGTAGAATTATTCATTCAGATGATTAAGAGCAAGTATGAATTTAAACTGGAAATGGCCAATTAGGCTAGATCTGTGCTTAAAAAGAAATTCACGCCGTTATTTGGACGAGAGTTTCTTTTTTTGTTGCAACATAAATAAGGATTTTCAATAATGGTGACATGTAAGCTGTCACTAATTGGTTGTTATAATTTGATTTGTTAGGAAGTGCATCTACTTGAGAAAAATCGATCGATTAATGGCGATCTTGCTGGCATTGCTGCAGCGTCGTGAAACAGCACAGTCATTGGCCGACAAGCTGGAGGTATCGAAGCGAACGATTCTTCGCGATATGGAATCACTTGCTGAGATGGGTGTTCCTTTATTTGCAACAGCTGGACCTGGAGGTGGATTTCAGCTCATGGAAGGCTTTCAGCTTCCACCTCTGCAGCTTAGCTCAAGGGAGGCCATGACGGTATTATTTGCCTTACAAGCATTGACGCAGTTGCAAGATTCACCATTCAATCAGGAAAGGTGGACGGTAATTGATAAAATAACGAGCATCCTACCCCAAGATGTCTTGCAGCAGGTTGGACCTTTACTGAATAAACTTACCATGCAAGTTCCGAGACGCAATTATAAGACGCCATACCTCGAAGCCTTGTTAGAAATAACGATCAGCTCCAAGTGGATCAAAGTATTTTATCGATCAGCTAATCATGAACGATGGCTGCAATTGCATCCAATCAAAGTATATACTGCTCACGGATTCTGGTATTGCGAGGCCTATTCGATTACACATCAGGAAGAACGATTATTCCGAATAGATCGTATGGAACAATTGGAAGTGATCGATTCTCCTATGGTAGATGCTCATCTGACGTCTAAAAAGATTTCATCTCCTAATAGCACCCTTGATTCTTGTATCCCCATACGGGCAAGACTGAATTATAAAGCGATGCTGCAAGTCGAGCAGGATGAACATATCGGTGAGCTGATTACAGCGATATCGGAAGATGAATGGGAAGTTCAGTTTCAATGTCGATCTGAAGATTATGAGTGGGCAAAACAACTGTTCTTCTCACTTGGGATGAATGCTGAAGTGATCGAACCGACCTCATTGCGTCATGAAATTTACCATCAAGCTGTGGAATTGTCCATGCGGTATTACAATCATGCATTTGTGAGAGAAGATGGAGATGTGTAAGCAATTGTGAAAAAAAAGGAGCGTTCATATGAAAATATCTTCGGATGTGCTAACGCGTGCTAGAGATTTCATTTATCAGAATGGAAGACTGATTGATCGCAGAAGATTTGAGTTTTTGTGGGGTGATGGTTCTGCGGAATCTGTATTAGCTGTTCTTCGTGGCTATCAGAATGAAGACGGTGGTTTTGGGAATGCACTGGAAAGCGATATTCGTTGTCCAGATAGCCAGCCTGTTGCGACAGAAGTTGCCTTGCAGATTATGGATAGTGTTGGTGTGTATGATTCGAATATGCTAGATGGCATATTACAATACTTGGAATCCATTACGGTTAAGGAAACTGGAGGATTTCCCCGTGCGATCAGCACCTTAAATGCTTATCCTCATGCACCTTGGTGGACAACAGAAGTGGATGGCGTAGCATCTCTTAATCCGACAGGTAGCATAGTAAGTTACTTGTACAAACAGCGGATCAGAACAGATTTCTATGATGCGGCTTGGTTCAAGCAGACGGTAGCCTTTATATGGCAGCACATGGATCAGGTTAATATTCATGATTACCATGATGTCATTCAATGCGTCAATTTCTTGGCTCAAACACCGGAATATGAGAAGAAAGAAGCTTATTTGAACCGAATTGATGGCTGGTTAAGCAATTCTTCGCTTATCGAGCGCGATCCCAAGGCGGAAGGATATGTACATAAAGTATTAGACTGGGCGCCTACAGCAGATAGTTATTGTACAAAATTTATTTCGCAGCAGGATATTGAATTGCATTTGGAATATTTGCTGCAAGGGCAGCAAGAAGATGGTGGTTGGACGATTAGCTGGCCTGTAGTTAGCGAGGCTTGTCTTCTAGACTGGCGTGGCTGGATCACCGTTGAAAGGCTGCGTACGATGAAATCTTATGGCTGGTTATAACCTATAACTCATAAAAGGAAGCCATCCCTTTAAGGACGGCTTCCTTTATAATTAGCGTCTTTCAAATGCATAATACGTTCATGTTCAGGTTCAAGATGGATGAACACTTGTGCCCTAAATAGTGTCTGCTGAATTTGTTTTTCAATTCGATCACAGAGATCATGCGCTGTTTCGATGTCTGTAGACGATGGGACGACCAGATGGAAATCAATATACTCTTCTGGACCGGATCTTCTTGTACGCAAGGCATGGTATTCAATGAATTCATTTTTATAAGATTCGATGATTTCACGTACTTGCTTCTCTTCCTCTTTATCAAGGCGTGTATCGAGCAGTGGCAGGAACGATTCCTTACCTAAAGAGTAGGCTTCTTTCATGATGTAAAGCGCAACGATGATACCGATGATAGGGTCAATCATTTGGAAGTTCGTGAAACCGACGATCAATAAGCTCACGGCAACCCCAAGCGATGAGTATACATCCGTCATGAGATGAAGTGCATTGGAACGCATGGCGACAGAGTTCATCTGCTCTCCAACACGCTTAACGATTCTCCCTACGAACAAATTAGCTGCAGCTCCAATTAGCATAACCGTAACCCCGAGCATGGGCAGGCGGATCGGTTCAGGATGCAATAGTTTATTAACGGATTCATAAATAATCCAAATCCCTGCTACAAAAATAAGAAGGGTTTCTATCGTACCAGCGACATTCTCAAATTTACCATGTCCATAGGGATGATTCTTATCGGGTGGCTTAGATGAAATGCGCACGGAGAAGAATGTAATGATGGATGCCATTAAATCAAGCGAAGAGTGAATCGCTTCTGACATGACGGCAACTGAACCTGTCAGTATACCAACAATTAGCTTAAGTGTAACAACCGCAAAGTTGCTTACAATTGATAAACCAGCTGTTTTGGTGGGCAACAAAGTGATCAACTCTTTTCATTAAATCTCGGTTTCTCTTGTATTATAGAATTCATAACATTCGTGTCATAAATTCTAAGTAATACCTTAAGAAACGCTACCGCCATTAAGGGCGGTAAAGTCGTTTCTTCTGGTATATCATTTATTTTAACTTATCAATTTCGTGTGGGTCTAGAGAAACAGTTTTAGTCCATTTTCAAAAAAGTTGCTGGAGGTTAAAAAGTTGATTATGCGAAAAAATGCAGTCGGAATCGAGAACCCAAGCATCTGCTGAATGTTTGCATATGCTGATCTATGATCTCATTTATAGTGATAGGCTATTGGAGGTGATAGATATGGCTAGTAGACTACGGGGGATGGAAAGAGCGGCTAAGCGTTCAGTTGGTCAACTGGTATGTGTAGCGATTCAGGACGGCAGCTATTATGTTGGTAGAGTAGTAGGTATAGAACATGGAGAGCTGATTCTAGCTGGAGTCAAAGGTAAAAATAAAATTCCGAGAAAAGCTAATTTGAAAGGTAAGGCGCAAGTATCTGGCCTATTCAGCAACTTAATCGGTGGGGCCGGGTTGTTAAAACCCCTTTTGGGCGGACTGGGAGGGGGTTTGCTAAAAAAACGCGGTGGTGCTAAAGCGGCTGGTGGCGGTGCATTTGGTATGATCGGTAAAATCTGGTCAGGTATCCGAATTGGCTTTCGCATGATTAAATTTATATGGCCAATATTTGCTGGTAAATAATCGATAAGTTATTCAAATAAGAGGATCTATTCAAGTCGAAAGATGATGGTAGATCTTTTTTTATGTTTAGTAGACAATTGCCATTATCAAAGTTAGAATAAACATTATATTCAAAAAAATTACATAATAGGAGATGGTAGGGTGATGAAACTCGGCATGCGGGTGAGAACGCTTGTTGTATTATTTTGTTTAATATTCGTTTTTAGCGGTTGCAGCATGTTAGGAGATAGTAGCAAAGATGTAATGGAGAAGCTTGATCCGAAGAAGAATTTTACGATAAAGGTCATGTCACATAATGAACAATACTTTATGCAGCAATTTGGTTACTTGTTCATGGCAAAGTATCCTAATATCGATATAGAAGTCGTCTCAACACAGAAAATGTATGAAGCAAATCAGCAAGAGCAGCTAAAGCCAGAAGAAATGTACCAGAAATTTATTGAGACGAATAAGCCTGATGTGATTGTGGTTTTTCAAGATGTGTTTGAGAAGCTGGCAGCTGATCAGCTGTTCTATGATCTTGATCCCGTAATTGCACAGGATAAATTCGATATTCAGAACATTCAACCTCAAATTATTGATTATTTGAAGTTAAAGGGTGGAGGAAAGCTATTTGGTTTGGCGCCTAAAATCCAAAGTCAAGCCCTCTTCATTAATCGTGATATGTTCAATAAGCACGGCGTGCAGCTTCCAGAAGGACCGCTGACATGGGAAACCGTTCTGAATACAGCTCAGAGATTTCCTACAGACGGCGATGATAAGACAAGAAGCTATGGATTTACGAATCGAGATTATCAGACAGACCCTTATAGTTTAATCGTGATGATTGGTACCGCGGAAGGACTCATCATGCAAAATGAAGGTAAAGCTGCGCTAAATACACCGAGCTGGAAGAAAGTATTTGAACTCGTATCGAATGCTTATAAGACGAATACGATTGTCAATGAAGCGGCTCCTGATATGAATACGACATTCAATTATGAAGACTATTTGATGCGTAATAAATTCACAGCAGGCAGAGCGGCAATGACAATTGGAGATCTATATTTAATTCAGAACATGCGTGAATTGAAAGAGTATAAGAAGGATCTGCAGTTTAATTGGGAAGTTATAAGTCTACCCAAAGATGCTGAATCAACACAAAGAACCAACTTTGATTTAACTGAAATTTTTGCTGTTAATGCCAAGTCGGAGAATCAACGCGCTGCCTGGGAGTTTGTGAAGTATGTGAATAGCGATGAATTTGCGCGGGTTCATGCCAAGACACCGACCGATCTTTGGTCCCGTTCAACTTATTTGAAGAGCATTGATGGTGTTTCATTGGAGCCTTTCTATCAATTATCATTTAATAGCAATGAAATGGTAGACACGGGCGAATATCGTAGTGCGCAATATATGCTTCGCGATGAAGCCAATAAAATTATTGATGAATATTTGACAAATAAGAAAAATATCGATCAGGTGCTTGCAGAGACGAATGATAAATTACAAGCAAATCTAGATCAGATAACGGAGCAAATGAAGAAGAAAGATGAGAAGAAATAATTGAAAATGAATATGCAAAAGGGCTGTTCCCAAGGAACAACCCTTTTTGTATGAATAAATTAAATTAACCCCACTTAACAACATCTTCAAATGGTAAGAAGGAACGTTGTCCTGCTTGTTCTGCCGGCCAACCAAATGGCATTTGAGCGACTAATGACCAGCCTTCAGGGATACCCCATTTGCTCTTCACTTGCTCATCAATTAGAGGATTATAGTGTTGTAAGGAAACGCCGAGTCCTTCAGAGCTTAATACGAGCCACATAGCATATTGCAGCATCCCGCTGCCTTGCTGTGAGTATGCTGGGAAAGCTTGTGCATACGAAGAAAATTGCTCTTGATAGTTCTTGATTGTATTTTGATCTTCGAAGAATAGAACGGTTCCCAGACCAGCACGGAAACCATTCAAACGCTCTTCTGTAGCGGGGAAGTTCTCTGCAGGAACAATTTGACGAAGTGTTTCTTTCACTAGATCCCAAAACTCCTGATGTCCTTCATTCATAAGCACTAGCAAACGACCGCTTTGCATGTTGAATGCAGTTGGTGAGTGAAGCGCTAATTTAACTAATTCCTTAACTCGCTGCTGAGATAAAGCAGGAGAATTTGTAAGTTTACGAATTGAACGTCTTTCTTGAATTGCTTGCGCAATGCTTGCAGTTTGAACTGTAGTTGCTGTCATAAATAAATCCGATCCCTTCTGTAATGAATATGTCATTTTATTATTATAGATAGTATAATGAAATGTTGTCAATTAAAAATATTTAAATTCAAATTGTTTTAATTAAAGATAAATGAAATTAAAACTTTGAGCATCTTCACATTTTGTATGTGGGGATGAATTTGTTATAGTTAAATCAGGACTAATAATAGAAGTAGAAAGGAAGCCCAGTGATGAATCCAACTTTTCGTGCTTTAGTTGTGAATCAAATAAACGAAGATTTTTCATGCCATATACAGCAGCTCCTTATGAATGATTTGCCTGATAGTGACGTTCTTATTAAGGTTAGCTATTCAAGCGTAAATTATAAGGATGGATTAGCCTTGAGTCCGAACGGACGGGTCGTAGCTACATATCCGATGGTGCCAGGGATTGATTTGGCAGGAACGGTTGTTTCGTCCAAAGATAACAGATATAAACAAGGAGATCAGGTGCTGGTAACAGGCTATGGTCTAGGCATATCACATTATGGGGGATATGCGGAGTATGCAGCTGTGCCAGGTGATTGGGTTGTTCCTCTTCCTGCCGGTCTTACGCCGAAGGAAGCGATGATCATTGGAACCGCTGGTTTCACAGCTGCACTATCGATCCATCGATTAGAACAGAATGGCATGCAGCAAGGTAAAGGCAAAGTGCTTGTAACAGGTGCAAGCGGCGGAGTGGGCAGCCTTGCGATAGCTATGCTATCTAAGCTCGGTTATGGCGCAATTGCAAGTACAGGCAAAGAATCCGAGCACGAATTCCTAAAGCAGATCGGCGCTGAGGAGATTATTTCGCGCGAAGCAATAGGAGCGGGTAACCATAAGCCGCTAGATCGGCAGACATGGGCGTATGCCATTGATCCAGTCGGCGGTAAGACACTCGCAGCCATAACGAGCAAGCTGATCTATGGCGGCTCGGTTGCCGTGAGCGGATTAACTGGAGGCAGTGAGGTTCCGACTCATGTTTATCCTTTCATATTAAGGGGAGTTAGTATTCTGGGAATTGATTCTGTAAATTGTCCAATGGAATTAAGAACCGCAATCTGGAAGCGACTTGCATCGGATATGAAGCCTGCCAATTTGCATCAAATTGGCTCAAAGGAAATTCGGCTAGAGCAAGTTCCAGAAGCTGTAACGGCTATTTTCCAGGGCAAGGTACGTGGTAGAATCGTAGTATCACATGTATAGATAACCTAAGTCATTGTGTAAGGAAGGAGTGAGAGAATGTTCTCACGCACGGAGAGTTTAAAGCAATATCTTAAGCTTTATCCCATTACATCGGGAATTATTATTGTTAATTTGCTGATGTTCGGGATCATGTCAATTGTGGGTTCAACGAAGGACGGGTTGACACTTTATAATTTTGGTGCGATGTATAGCTCATCTGAGGCAGAGTTATGGCGCTATTTAACGGCTGTATTTATCCACATCGGGTTTGCTCACTTATTCTTTAACTGCTTTACCTTATATGTATTCGCACCGCCTTTAGAACTGATTCTAGGTAAAACCAGATACGTAATCTTCTATTTGTTAAGTGGTGTTGCAGGTAATCTGGCGACTGTACTGCTTGAACCAGACGTTGTTATCTCAGCAGGGGCTTCTGGTGCGATATATGGGCTCTATGCAGCGTATCTCTTCTTGGCGATCTTCCGCAAAGAGTTCTTCCCGAAGCAAATGAAACAAATGATCATAATCATCATTGTCATGGGATTTGCTTATTCCTTTATTGTTCCTGAAGTAAATATATACGCACATCTGGGCGGCTTCGTAGGAGGATTTGCTGTCTTGGCGGTAATGGTTCTGTTCATCAAGCGCAAGCAACGCAAGCGATCACAATAATTGGATGCGCTTGGACTTGAGTCTAACATAAAGAAGTAGGAATTCCATAATTTTGAATAAAGACCGCAAGCGATTGCGGAAGACCGCAAAATGTTTTCGGTGCCACCTTATCTTGATTATGCTACATTGAATTAAAGGGACCCTTGGAACAATCCTTAATCAATGAGGTGAATACGTTTGTTGCGGAAAATGGTTCAATACCTGATACGCAATCCGGATATTGTCGCTCTTGTAGCCAATGGTCAAGCAAGCTTAGTTGGCGTATCAGCAATACAACAGCAAGCTCTAATTGAAGTGTTCGACAACAAGGATATCAAAAGCGCTTAACCATCTCAACTCTAAATATGCATAAGAAAACGAAGAGGCTGTCCCAAAAGGGACAGCCTCGTTTCTTCTTTCATCCAAATTCCGACTTATACTTGTTTTTTGCAACACTACTGGAATTGTGATGTAATAAACGTGTTGTGTAAGTCAGCTTTATAAGGTTTTATCTAGAGTAAAACAAAAAGTTAGGATGATCATCAGATGAAAATTTTGCTTGTGGAAGATGATAAAACAATCGCATCTGGACTTGAATATTCATTGCAGCAAGATCATTATTCTACGGTGCTTTGCTTTGATGTTGCCTCTGCGAAAAAGATGTTAGAGGAAGGTTTAGAGCAATTCGATTTATGTTTATTCGATTTATCCCTTCCGGATGGAAGCGGCTACGATTTATGTAGGATTGTGAAGCAGCGAAGCGATATTCCCGTTATTTTTCTTACTGCGATTGAGGATGAGGTTAATGTCGTAATGGGGCTTGATATGGGAGCTGATGATTATATTACCAAGCCATTTCGTATTCGGGAGCTTTTATCTAGGATCAAATCGGTTTTAAGAAGATACCATAAACAGACGCAAACCAATACCATAGAGATCGATCAGATCCGAATCAATGTGCTCGAAGGAAAGGTTTATAAACAAGGCAAAGAAATTACGTTAACTGCTTTAGAATACCGCTTATTACTCATCTTTGCTAACCATGTCGGACAGGTGCTCTCCAGAAATCAGCTTTTGGAACAAATTTGGGATGTAGCGGGAGATTTCGTGAATGATAATACATTAACCGTTTATATCAAAAGGCTGCGGGAAAAATTGGAGGATCATCCGCAAAACCCGACTCTAATCAAAACGGTGCGAGGACTTGGCTATAAGGTAGGTGATTAGATGCTGCGTAACCGAGAATATCAACTTGTATTATTTGTGATGTGTTTACTCAGTTTACTTGGAATTATTGCAGCGTCTTTCATATCGGCCATTGCCATGATCCTCATTGCCATTATCTCAGCTTTACTTATTGCAAGTAGTTTATTTTTTACGAGTTGGAGATATCGTGAAATAGCTAAGTTATCAAGCTATTTGCGTCAAATTAGTAGCGGTGATTATTCGCTAGATGTTCGTGATAATGAAGAAGGCGAGCTTAGTATTCTAAAGAATGAAATTTACAAAGTGACGCTCATGCTATCTGAGCAGAGCTCTATTTTAAAGCAAGATAAAATCCAGCTTACAGATGCTATTTCGGATATATCCCATCAGCTCAAAACCCCGATTACCTCTATGATGGTGATGGCTGATTTATTAACTGATGCCGAGCTGCCAGTTGAGAAAAGAATGGAATTCACACACAATATTCACGTTCAGCTGGAACGGATTAAGTGGCTTGTTTCTTCGTTATTAAAGTTATCCAAAATCGATGCAGGAACGGTGCAATTCAAACAAGAACCTGTATCCGTGTACAAGCTTTGCCACAAAGCGTTAGAGCCATTACTGATTCCAATAGACATTAAAGAACAAGCCGTTTCGATAAACGGGGACCAAACAATCTCTTTCCTTGGTGATCTTAATTGGAGCGTAGAAGCAATGATCAATATTCTGAAGAATGGTGTTGAGCATACGCAAGAAGGCGGTAACATCGACATTACTTTTGCAGAAAATGCGCTGTTTACGGAAATCGTCATTGCCGATAACGGACCGGGAATCCCGAAGGAGGATTTACCCTATATTTTCAAGCGTTTTTATAAGGGCAAGAATGCAAGCGAAGAAAGCATCGGTATTGGTCTTGCTATGGCTCACAGTATTATTACAAGCCAGAATGGACATATCGTTGTTCAAAGTGAGAAGGGAAAGGGTACACAGTTTCGGATTAAGTTTTACAAGCAAGTTATTTAGGATGACCGTTATGTGACTAGGTAGTCATATTACATTCACCTGAAAGTCATTTTAGACAGATATACTAAACCCATTATCCGAATAGTGGAGGTTTAACCATGGAAATTTTACGAATAGAACATCTGTCTAAAGTGTATGGCAAAGGGGAAACAGCCGTAAAGGCGCTTGATGACGTTTCATTATCAGTAAAAAAAGGGGAGTTTGTCGCGATTATCGGACCATCTGGTTCGGGGAAATCAACACTCTTGCATATGCTCGGCGGTGTGGACAGGCCAACAAGTGGCAAGGTATTTGTCGATAACACAGACATATATAACCTGAATGAAACGCAGCTTGCGATCTTTAGGCGCCGGCAGATTGGCTTGATTTATCAGTTCTATAATCTGATTCCGGTCCTAACGGTTGAAGAGAATATCACACTGCCCTTGCTGCTTGATGAACATAAGGTGAATAAGAAGCACCTTGATGATATCGTAACAACATTAAATTTACAAAATCGCTTAAATCATTTGCCGAATCAGCTTTCTGGGGGACAGCAGCAGCGGGTTTCAATTGGCAGAGCGCTGGTTAGTAATCCTGCCATAATGCTGGCAGACGAGCCGACAGGTAATTTGGACAGCAAGAATAGTGAAGAAATTATTGATCTACTCAAAATGTTTAATCGAACCTATAATCAGACGTTGATCATCATTACGCATGATGAACGGATTGCGCTGCAAGCGGATCGAGTCATTGCGATTGAAGACGGGAGGATCGCCAAGGATGAGGTGACCCGTCCATGAATATTGTCAATAAATTAACGATAAGACATTTGAAACAGAACAAAAAACGGACGCTTGTTACCATTATTGGCGTCATTATATCCGTTGCGATGGTGATGGCTGTTGCAACTCTCGGCATCTCTTTTATGAATTTAATGCAAAGACAGTCGATCGTAGACAACGGAGAATGGCATGTTCGTTATAAAGATGTGAACAAAGCTCAGCTTCAAGCGGTTAAAGCAGATGAAGCAACACAAATGGTAGTAATCTCAAGGGATCGAGGCTACGCTCCTTTAGAAGGGGGACGTAATCCCAATAAGCCCTATTTATTTATCAGGGAATATAGTACACAAGGCTTTGCACAGTTTCCGATTGAACTAAGCCAGGGAAGGCTTCCGCAAGCAAGCAATGAAGTCGTTATCTCGGAGGAAATTGCAAAGGGTGCTAAAGTGGATTACAAGATTGGTGATACTTTCACACTTGAGGTTGGTGAAAGATTTGCAGAAGACAAAGAGGATATACAGCGAGCACTTACACAGAATGACCCCTTGCGAATCGGGGATGATCAGAATGCGGAAACCTTAAAGAATACCGAGTCAGCAAGTTACACTGTGGTAGGCATCATTAAGCGTCCAACATGGGAACAGACCTGGGCTCCTGGTTATACCATCCTATCTTATGTTGATGAGAAATGCTACGATTGTGTTAAACAAGATCAACAGCAACTTATATACGCATGCTGAAGATTTAGCTAAGGCCAATGCAATCGATCCAGAGTCTATTGTATTTAACAATGATTTATTGCGTTATTACGGTATAACGAATAATGATGGTTTGCGGAGCACGCTTTATTCCTTGACTGCAGTCATTATGACGGTCATTGTTATTGGGTCGGTTTCGTTGATCTACAATGCATTTGCGATTTCCGTTTCGGAACGTTCGCGTCATTTAGGTATGCTTTCAAGTGTGGGGGCGACCAGAAGGCAGAAGCGAAACTCGGTGTTTTTTGAGGGAATGGTCATCGGTGTGATCTCTATCCCTATTGGAATCATCTGTGGCCTTGTGGGAATTGGCATCACCTTTATGTTCATTAACTCAATGGTTCAAGGAGCATTAGGATTAACAGAGAAATTTATAGTGATCATTACGCCTTTATCGATAGTAGCTGCTTGTGCGATCTCGATCCTAACCATTTTCATTTCAACGTATCTGCCGGCCATGAAGGCTTCTAAGGTCTCTGCTATTGATGCAATTAGGCAGACAACAGATATTAAGCTGACTGGCAAAGCGGTCAAAACATCGAAGCTCATTCGCAGGTTGTTCGGAATTGAAGCGGAAATCGGCTTGAAGAACCTAAAACGAAATAAGCGCAGATACAAGGCAACCGTGTTTTCACTTGTCATCAGTATTGTTCTGTTTCTGGCCGTTTCCTTTTTCACCTCTAGCATGACCAAATCGGTTGAGCTGTCGCAGCATGGTGTGAATTTCGATATTCAGGTCTATTTGGGTAATGAAGACAGAACAACCATTGATCCATTGATACAGTCCATAACAACCCTACAGAATGTAACAGAAGCTAGTGTTATACAAAACATGGGTGTATCCTCTCTGATTGAAGAAGCATCACTTGCACCAGAATTGCGAGAGCGGGTGAAGATGGATAATAGCATGCTTAAGGACGGAAAATTACCTTATCAAATTGAGGTTAATGCACTAAATGAAGAGAGTTTGCGAGCATATGCTACAGCTATCGGTGCAGATTACGAACAGCTAGTTGACCCAGAACAATTAGCCGCGATTGTAATTGATACGACTATTTACGAAGATATGATAGCAAAGAAATATGTTGAAACAAAAGCCATCAATACGAAGGTTGGCAATAGTCTTGATTTAATTTATACAGGTGGGCTAACAGATAAATGGATAAACTTAAACCAAGTGAAGATTGCTGCTCTGACCGATCAACTTCCTATGGGTATTCTATCTGTAGGAGTAGGTAATTTAAATATCATCGTCTCTGAAAAGGTCATGAATCAACTGATTGATGATCAGATAAGAAGCGGAATTCAAACGTTTATCTATCTCAAGAGTACAGATCCAATGAATACACAGCGACAAATTGAGGAGATCAAAGAAGGTCGTATGTCTGTTTACAATATGTATCAAGGTAGACAACAGGAAGAACAAATGATTATGCTCATGTCTGTATTTACTTATGGCTTTATCGTATTAATTACGTTAATATCGATTGCCAACATATTCAATACAATCTCCACGAGCATATCACTGCGCAAACGTGAATTTGCAATGCTTAAATCCGTTGGAATGACACCGCATGGCTTTAATAAAATGATGAATTATGAAAGCATCTTCTATGGAATAAAGTCGCTGCTCTACGGGCTTCCGCTCAGCATAGTAGTGATGTATTTGATCCATAAGTCGGCGATGTACACCTTTAGCTACCGATTCACACTTCCCTGGACAGATATTCTGTTTGTCATCGCTGCTGTGTTCGTCATCGTTGGTGCAGCAATGCTGTATTCCAGTTCAAAAGTGAAAAAAGAAAACATTATTGATGCCTTAAAGCAGGAGAACATATAGTTAATATTTGTCAAACAAAAAGAAACCTATTTTTGAATATTTACGTGAAAAAGGAGCTGTTCCCTTAAGTAGAAAAATCTACTTTTGGGACAGCCCCTTACCTTAAGAAACGCATCCGTCTCCAAAGACGGATGCGTTTCTTCATGCTACAAAAATGCAAAGCAATGAGAGTCTCATTACTTCGTGCTATGATTGAGTAGAGATGGCAGCATTTTTGTGTTTTTAACCATAACTGAACTGCAAATAGGACAAGCTGGGCTTTCCTCAAAAGAGAAATTTTCCCTCATCCAGCAGGAGCAAGTATCTTCACTACATATCCAGACTGAAGTCGTTTCTTCTTGAATCGGTTCCATGTTTTTCTTAGAGAAATACACGAGCACAACCCTCTTTCTGCATAGCTATTGTAGTCAAATAACATCTTTAACGCTGATCCAGATTCGAATTGTTCAAATTCGTATCGGTGCTTGTATCACTGAAAAAGAACTGCCCGTCGTAGAGCAGTTCTTATATATGGCTGAAATTATAGTTTTACAACGTTTTCAGCTTGTGGTCCACGGTTACCTTCAACGATGTTGAACTCAACGCGTTGTCCTTCGTCTAGTGATTTGAAGCCATCACCAACGATTGCGCTGAAATGTACGAATACATCTTTACCGCCTTCAACTTCGATGAAACCGAAACCTTTTTCTGCATTAAACCATTTTACTGTACCTGTTTCCATTAACGTAAAACCTCCACAAATTTTATTACTCATACTACTTAGAAGAAAAAATCACCCGCTATAAAGGGAGTCCTAACTTGAGAACACCTTTATAATATGTGAATGATGGTCTTCAAATATACGAATTACCTTATTTTATCATACAAATGCTGTAAAAACAATGTTAGGACTAGCACTCAAAATATAAATAATTGTGTTGGAGCAGCAGCCTGTTATGAATATTCAGAAATAAATTGTATAATAGAAATTGGAAATTCGATTCAAATGATATTTGGGGGTCTTAGGATGAGTGTTCATATTGGTGCTAAAGAAGGGCAAATTGCTGAATCCGTATTACTGCCAGGTGATCCGCTTCGAGCAAAGTATATTGCAGAAACCTTCTTGGAGAATGTCGAGTGCTATAATGAAGTCCGTGGCATGTATGGCTTCACTGGAACTTATCAAGGCAAGCGCGTTTCTGTTCAAGGAACAGGTATGGGGATTCCATCAGCTTCTATCTATATTAATGAGCTGATAAGCAGTTACGGTGTGCAGAATTTGATTCGAGTAGGTACATGCGGTGCAATTCAGAAGGATGTTAAGGTGCGCGATGTGCTGCTTGCGCAAGGGGCTTGCACGGATTCTTCGATGAATCGCATTACATTCCCTGGATACGATTATGCGCCGATTGCTAATTTTGATTTATTGAAAAAAGCTTATGATGCAGGTGTGAACAAAGGACTGCATATTCGAGTAGGAAATGTTTTCTCCGCGGATATGTTTTATTCCAACAATCCCGATATGACCTTGAAGCTGGGTAGTTACGGCGTATTAGCAGTTGAAATGGAAGCTGCTGCATTATATACGATTGCTGCCAAATTCGGTGTTAAAGCGTTAGCCGTATTAACAGTAAGCGATCATATTCTGACAGGCGAAGAAACAACTGCAGCCGAAAGACAAACGACATTTAATGAAATGATTGAGGTTGCATTACATACAGTTCTGTAATACGCTTACATAGTTGAAAGTAAACGAAGCTCTAATAAAGGGAGAAATTTTCCCCAGTTATTAGAGCTTTTTGGTGTGATATAAATAACAATGAGTTAAGTGATGAAAATCACAAGAGAACGTGATTTATTTCACATCATCTTTCTATTTTCCGTTATATAATGACAGCACAAACAGATAATTAATGACTCTAAGGGGGAGAAATCGAATGAAAAAATTATCAATGCTATTAGCCGCTATTATGCTCGTAAGTGTATTGGCAGCATGCGGTTCAAAGGCAAACGACGAAGCATCCACACCAGCTCCAACAACAACTCCAGCGGCATCATCTGATGTTGCACAAGGTACTCTAGCAGATGGTAACTATTTTGCTCAAGAAGATAAGTTTGAAGATTCTGGCTGGAAGTACATGGTTGAGATTGAAGTTAAAGATGGTAAAATCGCGAATGTCAATTGGACAGGCGCTAACAAAGATGGCGGCATGGACAAGAAAGCTCTTGATAAAGCCGGCAAATATGGCATGAAGGAAAAAGCTAAGGCTCAAGCTGAATGGTATGAGCAAGCTGAGAAAGTTGAAAAGTTCTTGATCGAAAAGCAGGACGTTAAAGCGATCACTTTTGACGATAAAGGTAAAACCGACGCAATTTCTGGTGTATCCATCTCCGTAAACGCATTTGCTAAGCTTGCAGATCAAGCTCTTGCAGCTGGTCCTGTAGCTAAAGGTCCATACAAAGATGGAACATACCATGCAGAGCAAAAAGCTTTTGACGAAAAATCAGGCTGGAAATCCACTGCTGACGTAACAATTGTTAATGGTCAAATCGTTGCAGCTAACTGGAATGCTGTTCATAAAGATGGTGGCGACGACAAGAAGAAACAATCAATAGATGGTAAATACGGTATGAAAGCTGGCGGCGCATCCGCTGAATGGCATGAGCAAGCAGCTTTAGTAGAAGCAGAATTACTTGCTAAGCAAGACCCAGCGAAAATTGCTGTTAAAGAAGATGGCAAGACAGATGCAATCTCTGGCGTATCTATTCACGTATCGGACTTCATGACTCTTGTACAAGAAGCATTAGCATCTGCTAAATAATAAATGAAATAAGAAATTATTCTTTGATCTAATTCATATGGGTCCCTGTCAGTGTTCTGGCGGGGACACTGTATGTCTCCTGAGAAAACATTCCTCTAAAGAGCTTCACCTATATATAAATCAACCAAAAGAGGTGCACACACATGAAAAAGATCGTCGTTTTGGGTGGCGGATATGGCGGTGTTTTAACAGCTAAGAAGCTTGCGAAAAAATTCAAAAAGTCTTCTGATGTTGAAATCACATTGATCGACCGCAAACCTTACCATACACTTCTAACTGAACTTCATGAAGTTGCGGCTAACCGCGTAGAAGAAGATTCAGTAAAGATTGATCTTAAGAAGATTTTTGCTGGTAGAAAAGTGAATGTCGTACTAGATGAAGTTGACACGATTGATTTTGAAGGCAAAAAGCTGAATGCGAAAAACAAAGATTATGACTATGATTACCTCGTAATCGGTACAGGCTGTAAACCATCCTACTTTGGCATTTCGGGTGCTGAAGAACATGCTTTCCCGCTATGGTCCTTTGAGGATGCTGTACATTTGAGAGAGCAAATTCGCGGCATGTTCATGAAGGGTGTTCAACAAACAGACCCTGCGATCCGTAAAGAAATGCTGACATTCGTTGTCGTAGGTGCTGGTTTTACGGGTATTGAAATGATCGGTGAATTAGCCGAGTACAAAAAAGAGCTTTGCAAAGAAAACTACATCGATGAATCAGAAGTTCGTCTAGTAGTAGCTGATATGGCTCCGAAAATTTTACCAATCCTTCCGGACAAGTTAATTAAAAAAGCTGAGAAGCATTTGGGTAAACTAGATGTAGAAATTGTTACAAGCGCGCAAATTACAGGCGTAACACCAAATGGCGTTATTCTTGGTGAAAAAGGCGAGATTGCATCCAGAACGGTTATCTGGACTGCAGGTGTTGAAGGTTCTGAACTTGTTGGCAAACTAGATGTAGCTCAGCAAGGTAGAAAGCGTATTGTAACAAATGATAAGCTTCAAAGCGTTGATCATGAGCATGTTTATGTTGTAGGGGATAACATCTTCTTTATTCCAGAAGGTGAAGAGCGTCCTGTACCACAGATGGTTGAGAACGCTGAAGCAGCAGCACCGATTGTTGCCAACAATATTTGGGCTGATGTAACAGGAAACAATGCACACAAGAAGTACAAGCCTACTTTCCATGGCTGCATGGTATGTATCGGCAGTCGTTACGGTGTTGCTAATGTAGGTATGCCAGGCAAAATGTTTGCGATGAGCGGCTTTTTCGCAATGTTCATCAAGCACTTTATTAACTGCTTCTATCTCGTTCAAGTGGCAGGTTATAACAAAGTATTCTCTTATTGCATGCATGAATTCTTCAATGTCAAAAATAATCGCAGCTTCTTGGGCGGTCATTTTGCAAAACGTTCACCGAACTTCTGGTTATTCCCATTACGAATTTATATCGGTTATATGTGGTTATCACAAGGTCTTGAGAAATTGCCGAAGGTATGGAAAAATCCTTCAGACATCTTCTTGATTCCTCCAAAAGTAGTCGATGGTGTGACAGCAGCTTCTCAAGCTGTAACTGATGTACACAACACAGTAGATGCCTCTTCTGCGGCATCAGCAGTACAAGGTGCATCAACTGCGATTCAAGCATTGCCAGTTCCTGAATTCATCACCAAAATGATGAACTGGTCCATGGATCTAATGTTCTACACTTCAGATGGTGGTTATACTACATTGGCAACTGTGTTCCAAACAGCAATGGTTTTAGGTGAAGTTGTATTCGGAACCCTGCTAATTCTTGGCTTGTTCACAGCTTTATCCTCAGTTGGTACAGTTGCGATGGGGGCAATGATTTGGGTATCGGGAATGGCGCCTTACGAAATGCTATGGTATCTTGCAGGTGGTATTGCATTAATCGGTGGTTCAGGAAGCACGCTTGGTGCTGACTACTACGTATTGCCTCGCTTAAAGAGAATTTGGAAGAAAATCCCTATCGTTAAAAAATGGTATATCTTTAATGATTAATTTATAAACATTAAATTCTGGCTGAGTAGAGTAATGTGCCTATGTAGGTGTATTACTCTCTCTCCATATTTACAGGAGAATTTTATGGACAAATTATTAATTGAAGAAACAATTGTAATGCTAAATCAAAAATTGTCGCCTGATGCAGCAATTGAAATTGATCTCGGACCAGATTGTTGTACGGAGATGCTTCAATTATTAGAAAAGTATGAGGCAGACCGCGAACGCATCAAAATTTTATTGGCTTGTTATATTCTGCTGCAGCTTGCCAAGAAAAAGCACTGCGAGTTTTCGGATGATAACGAGATATTGACCAAGCAAATTCTAGATGGCGATTATTTACACAGCATCTATTATGACTTTGCACTTAGTCATAAGGAAACGGAATTGGTTGCGTATTTGGCACCGATTAACAAGCAGATTCATATCCGCATGGCGCAAGGTGAAAAGCCAGATCGAATGTTGTATAATTGTTTTCATCAATTTATTTCACGTAAACATAGACAGGTAGCTGGATTATGAATCTTGATCAAATGCTTAAGATTGACCTTAATCGAATAGAGAAAGAAATTATAAAGATCATTAAAAATGATCCCGATTTACCCAAGAATTCAGATGTGAGAAAGAGCCTTACGGATATGGTCAGATCAGGCGGTAAACGACTAAGACCCATTATGGTCATCGTGGGAAGCAGGTTCGGCAAAGAGGCAGATGAGAATAAAGTGATACAATTAGCGTCGCTGCTTGAATTCGTTCATGTAGCTTCTCTTATTCATGACGATATCATCGACCAATCCGATACGAGAAGAAGCCAGCCTGCGCTTCACGTTAAAACAGGTGTTCCAACTGCTGTTCATATCGGCAATTACATGATGGCAAGAATCGTTGAGCTGATGACCGTTTATTATAAAGATCGTGATCAAATCTTGAATGACTTAAGTACGCTGGTAACGACACAGTTATGTCTTGGAGAATACCAGCAATTGAATAATCGCTTTAATTACGATATGACCATTGATACTTACTTACTCAAAACAAGCAATAAAACCGCCCTACTGATGGCAACCTGCTTACAGCAAGGAGCCAGATTAGCAAAAGCAGAACGGCTTGTGATTGAACAGCTATATGATTTTGGACATAATTTAGGAATGGCATTTCAAATTCGCGATGATGTTCTCGACTTTACCCAGTCAGCAGAGGTGTTAGGCAAGCCGTCTGGCAGTGATCTTATTAACGGCCAGGCTACACTGCCTGTGCTGTACGCAATGGAGGATGAGGCACTTGCAGGCCGTATACGAAGCCTTAATGTAAACACGCCAATTGCCGCATTCGAAGAAGTGATCGAAGAAATTAAAACTAGCGATGGAATCGACCGAGCGAACGCACTTAGCAGACAATACATGGATACCGCGTGGTCACAAATCGACATGCTGAAGTCTTTCCCTGCCGCTCGCGATCTCGAACAAATCTGGTATTACTTTGAAGAGAGAATCAAATAAGATGCACACCCGATATGAGGTAGTGCATCTTTTGTGTTTTTGTAAAGATTTTATGAGGTAGATTGTACATAGAAGTCGATCAAGGTACAGAAGAGAATGACCATGCTGATCACTTGATTTAATTTGTAGGAAGCAAGCTTCATCAGCTTGCGATTGCTCGGCTTGATGATCTGATGCTCTACCAGAAGCAAGATAATAGCGATGCCGATACCGCTAAGATAAATCCATCCAAGACTTCGCATCCAGGCGAGAACGAGCAGGAGAAGTACCATGATGAGATGGAGACTCCTTGCGATAAATAAGCTGTCCTCCAAACCAAACACGCTAGGCACGGACCATAAGCCTGTTTTGCGATCAAATTCGATGTCCTGCGTCGCATAGACAATATCGAAGCCTGCGATCCAGAGCATGACGATTGTCCCAAGGACAAAAGGAGTGAACGCGAATGCTCCGGTAACAGCGAACCATGCACCGACAGGCGCGGAGGCGATGACGAACCCTAAGTACAGATGGCTAAGCCATGTGTACCGTTTGGCATAGGAGTAAGACGAAATCAAGATAATCGCAACTGGTGATAAAATAAAGCAAAGCGTATTGAGCATCGCTGCAGCCACAATGAAAATCGCGTAGTTGATGACAACGAATATGACGACTTCTTTACTGCCAAGCAGCTTTCGCGGCAGATGCCGATCCGCTGTTCTTGGATTAAGCTCATCGAATGTTCGGTCCGCGACACGATTGAGCGCATTAGCCCCGTTACGAGCGGCTACAAGCGCGATAAGCGACCATATCATGATGTACGCGGAGGGCAGCCCGCCTGCTGCCCACACCATCGAGATGAGGGCAAACGGCAAGGAGAAGAGGGTGTGCGAGAACATAACCAGCTCACCGAACATTATCGTCTTGCGCCATATTTTATGTGCTAATGCGGTCATGATACGTTGCTCTCCCCTATCTGAGCAAGTACCTGATCTAGGATGTTGACCATCGACTGCACATCATCCTCTGTGATGATAAGTGGCGGTTGAAAGGCCAGTACATTGCGATTCAACCCATTCTTGCCGATCAGGATGCCGTTGTCTTTCATTTGCTCTAGAATTTGATCGACGAGCGCGGCGCCGCGAGTTGGGTTGTCGGCGAGGATTTCCATGCCGAGCATGAGCCCTTCACCGCGCACGTCGCTCACGTGCGCAGGATACCGCTGCTGCAGCTCCAGCAGCGCGGATTTGAGCGCGCCGCCGCGTTCTGCGGCGCGCTGGACCAGGCGCTCGCGCTCGATGTAATCGAGCACCGCGAGCGCGGTCACTGCCGACACGGGATTGCCGCCGAAGGTCGAAGCCGATGGCTTCGACAATGCGGCAGCGATCGTGTCGGTAGAAGCGAAGGCGGCGATTGGCACGCCGCCGCCGAGTGCCTTCGCCATCGTGATGATATCAGGTACGATGCCGAAGTGCTCACAGCCGAACATCTGGCCTGTTCGGCCAAATCCCGTCTGCACCTCGTCCATGATCAGCAGGACGCCATGAGCGTCCAGCAGCTTCTTGACCTCGCGGTAATACCCCTTAGGCGGCACAATGATGCCGCCATTGCCTTGGATCGGCTCGACGATCATAGCTGCGATCTTGTCTCCCTTAGCGTCCAGCACAGCTTGCAGCGCCTCAAGAGAACGTCTGGCTGCTGGTGTAAGCTCATTCTCACTTAATTGTGCATGAAGCTCCTTATGATCAAATGGCCTTGGGATGAACGTAACGCCTGGGTACAGATAAGGATCTGTTTGCCACATCGGAATGCCGGTGACGCTCATCGTCAAATTCGTCCGTCCATGCAAGCCACCTTCCATGGAAATAAAATCGCTTTTGCCAGTATACATACGAGCTAGAAGAAGGGCGCCTTCATTCGCTTCCGATCCGCTATTGCAGAAGAAGGTCCGTCTTAGATCGCCTGGCAATACCTCGGCTAAACGTTCAGCCAAATCAACCATGGGCTGTGTTAAATAAATCGTAGTCGTATGCTGCAGCGTCTGTAATTGTCGTACAGATTCACGCGTGATTTCTTCATTGCAATGTCCACAGGCAACGACAGATACACCTGCAAAAAAGTCGGTATACCGCTTGCCTTGCTCATCGAATACATACTGCATGGATCCGCGCACGAGTTGTGGGGGTTTTTGATAGAAATGCTGTGTGCAAGGATAGAAATAAGCTTTTCGTTTATCGATAATTTGCTCTGGGCCGATGTATGTGGGTTGTTTATGTTCCATCATCATATCTCCTATTCGAACTGTTCCAGTACCCTGGCAGCAGATTGAATTAATTAAAATGTAAAGTCCCGAGCGTATAGCCAGCGCCAACTGGCGGCAATTGTTTAAATTGATCTACGCATTGTTCAGGAGAGTGAAGTGCCTTCTTGTAGGCTTGGATAATCGTTCTAAGCTGCTCTGTCTTGTACGAAGCACCTTCAATTCGAACGATTGCGGCTCCAATTGCTTGCAGCTCGCGCAAGAATGGTAGATAGCATAATTCTTTGGCCAGAGCCAGATGATTGCGACCATGGTGATCCTGGTAAACCGGACTCTCTCCCTTATCCGTCATTAACACAAGGATATCATTATCGACGAATTGATTATCCTCTTCACCGATAGGTTGGAACACTTCCACATTCTCGTAGAGATCATGCTCCAAATACATAATAATCGGTGAACCATGAACGATCACTTCTTTAGGAATCGTAGACTGAACCATGAAGTTTGTGAATTCTTGCAGCGGCAGTTCAATCGAAGTGGTGAATCGTTCAAGTCCCATTTGCTCATACAGCTCTACTGCTTTGTGATTGTATAGGTTAAGCGACAAATCACCTATCATTGGATAACCGAAGCTGCGGAATTTATATAAAGCCCCTAAGTTCGTAATGAGCAGTCCATCAAGATCAAAGCGCTGCTGCTTCAATAAATGCTCATATTGTTCAAAATGCAGTTCTGTCATCATTCGAGGCATACCGAGATAGATCTTCGTATTCCCCTTATTGGCTGTTAATTCGATAAGATCCTGCTTCGTAAATGGCAGATCAGGCAGGAATACATCTCCACTCAAATAAAGGTGATCGACTCCTTCTGCTATTGCCATTCGAGCTTGTTCTATATTATTCACACGAACAGACAATTCAGTTCGGGTGCTTTGCGAATGCTTATTATTCCCAGACGATGCCTCTGGATTCTTGGATTTCTTTACAGCTTCCATAATGGAATTGGATATGAGTTCAATTCGCTCATCTGTTATGTTCTTCTCAGCGGTTGGCGTACTGAATACTTTACCTGTGCTGTAGAACTTGCCTGTCCCTTCATAACGACGATTGATGTTGTCAAGACCAGGCTTGCCAAAGGCGTAAGCAGTTGAGAAGTCACGTTTGCGATTATCGTACAGAAGCTTTGTATCCTGTGAGCGATTAAAGCCGATAGGGTCATCAATATAACGATCAATTGCGTCCCCGTAACTATTGACCAGCATCGTAACAAATTCCTTATCACGCATACGTCCTTCAATTTTGAAAGAAGAAACGCCATGCTTAATTAGCTCAGGAATATGCTCATACATGAACATGTCTTTTGCAGCCAGCGGATATTCGGTTGGATAAATGTAACCATCTTTCTTCACGCGATAATCCCAGCGACAGGGCTTCATGCATTTGCCGCGATTGCTGCTTAGACCGAATATGGTAGAACTGATCAGGCAGTTCGCTCCGTGTACGGTACACATGTCACCATGCATGAAATATTCAATTTCCATATCTGTTTTCTGATGAAGCAATTCAACCGTTTTAAGATCCATCTCGCGAGAGGCGACTACACGGGTAACGCCAAGCGCTTTGACGGCTTGAACCATTGCGATATTATGGACGTTCATCATGACAGATGAATGAATTGGGATGTTTAGCTTATGTTTATAAATAAGTTCAAGAATTGCAAAATCTTGTACAATTAATGCATCGGGCTGAACGCGCGCGAGGAATTGCAAGTACGCCTCGGCATCTTCTAATTCTGTTTCATTAAGCAGGTTGTTGACAGTGATATATACTTTTTTATTTAGAGAATGAGCAATTGCGATTGCCTGCTCAATTTCTTCGTAAGAGAAATTATAACCCTTGCGCAGCATGCGCATATTCAGGCTAGGACCTCCCATATAGACAGCATCGCAATTAGTACGAATAACAGATTCGAATATTTCGAATGTGCCCACAGGTGCAAGCAGTTCAATTTCTTTCCCGTTAAAATAACGTGCCATGATGTCCACTCCTTTAGTTGTCTTAAGTGCAACCTAATAATTATATCAAAAAATAATGATATTGTGCCAAATTTCACATGTAAACTCATGGAAACTTTGTGACAATCCCGGCACAGGTGACTACTAACGTGCCTCTTGAATTGATTATAACCAAATAATTAGTGCAATGAGGAGGATAAATATCATAAGCAGTAAACTATCGTTATTGCTCCAAGATAAAGTATGATACTTGCTGCGAGTGGCACCAAGCTCATAACCGCGGGATTCCATTGAATTCACGAGATCATCTGCGCGTCTGAATGCACTGACGGTTACAGGCAATAAAAGCGAAATGATCATTTTTCCTTTGGCTTTCCATGGCAGCTCTTTCAGATCTGCACCTCTAGATGCTTGCGCCTTAATAATTCTGTGCGTTTCTGAGAAAATCGTCGGAATGAATCGAAGGGCAATTTGCAGCATTAACGTAATTCTTTCTGGCGATACACGAAATAGCTTCAATGGATATAGAACGCTCTCCAGACCTTGCGTCAATCTATTCGGTGTCGTCGTAAACGTGAGCATCGCTGTAAAAGAAATCATCATCGCCATTCGCCATCCAGCGAACAAGCCCTTCCATAAACCATTGCTTGTGATATGGATCCATCCCCAGGTAAATACAGCTTGACCGCTCTGCGTAAAGAGCAAATGGAAAATCATTATATAGAGAATCAAGAATCGCAAGGGACGAACTGCTCTAAGATAGGTGGATAATGGAATCCGCGTACTTAACATAATGGCAAAGGATACAAAAGAGATTAAGATAACATCGTATAAGGAATCAGATGTAATGATCGTGATGACATACAGCATCATGGCGATGGTTTTGGATCTCGGATCCAGCTTATGTATCCAAGAGTTCGTATCAATGTAGCGACCTATAATGAACTTATTGTTCACAATCCTCAATCCTTTCCTTGCTTAACCAGATAAGCTTCAATTTGGTCGGCAAGCTCGGCTGGTGTAAATGATCCGTAATCTTCTGATAAAGGAGTATGGAATTTGTCCTCGAATGCCTGCTTTAAACGGATCGATTTAGGAACAACCAGACCTAGCGATTGCATGAAAGGTTCTGTTTGTTTAGCCCATTCACTAGGTGATCCATCAAAGGCAATTTTGCCATCATGCATCACAATCAGTTGGTCTGCATAGTTCAGCATTTCCTCTAAGCGGTGTGTGATGATCAGGATCGTTTTGCCGCCTTCCTTACAAAGCTTATACAGTAACGACATTAGCTCATCGCGACTCTGCGGATCAAGTGTCGCTGTAGGCTCATCGAGTATCAGTGTATCAGGATTCATAGCAAGGACGGATGCGATGGCAGCTTTGCGCATTTGACCGCCGCTTAGCTCAAATGGGCTTCGGCTGAGCAGAGATTCGTCTAGTCCTACAGCTTGCAAAGCCTGCCCCGCAAGCTGCTTAGCTTCTTCTTCTGCGATTCCAAAATTTAAAGGACCAAAACATAAATCCTTCTCGACCGTTTCCTCAAATAGCTGCTGTTCAGGAAATTGGAACACAAGTCCTACTCGCTTACGCAGCATTCTAAGCGGCTGCTTTTTGCCTGCCTCAATCACATAATCGTAAATGTGTACACTACCCTCTGATGGTTGTAGGATTCCGTTACAATGCTGAATCAGGGTTGATTTGCCTGAGCCAGTTGAGCCTACGATTCCGACGAACTGCCCATCTGGAATCTCTAAATTAATCGAGGTAAGTACATTTGGGGCGTCTTTACTTGTAGCTTGATAACGATAACTTACATCGTGGAAATATATTGCCATAAATTATTCACCAAATCTCGTTCGTTAAGATGGATGCCGATGTCGATGTTGCGTTGTCGCAGCTCCTGACATAATGCTATATAGAAAGGCGGCTTTAATCGGCATGCCTCAATAATTTCTTCTTGCTGTAATAAGTTAAATGGGGAGTCATCCGCGATAATCTGACCACTCTTCATAGCAACTACTCGATCAGAAGCAATGATTTCGTCCATGTCATGCGTAATCGAAATAATCGTATATTGCCCACTTGCATGCATGGACCTCATAAGTTCAATGACAGATTCTTTGGCGCCTTCATCCAGCATTGAGGTTGCCTCGTCAAAAATAACGATCCGCGGGTCCATTGCAAGCACAGCTGCAATTGCTGCCCGCTGCTTCTGACCACCTGATAATTCACTCGGGTGTCGATGAAGGAATGGCGTAATTGTTAGCTTGTCCGCAAACCGCTGTACTCTTTCATCCATTTCGCTACGGCTTAAGCAGTTGTTCTCCATTCCAAATACCAGATCTTCGAATATTGTACTTCCAATAAACTGATTATCTGGATTTTGAAAAATAAAGCCAATCTGCTGACGAATCCCTCGTAGGCTGGATGAAGTAAGCTCTGTCCCATTCACTGTAATTGAGCCTTTATTCGCACGCAATAACCCATTCATTAATTTGCTAAGCGTTGATTTGCCACTACCGTTTGGGCCGACAATCGATATCCACTGTCCTTCCAGAATATCCAGACTCACATCGTTAATCGTTGCTGATTCCATGTTATTCCTTCCTGGATATGTGAAGGTAACGTTCTTTAATTGAATGATTGGTTGCTTCATGTTGTTCATTCATCCTTATTTCGTATTACAAGCGGCTTTCATAGGGTTTAAATAATGGAAGTTTGCTCAAGGAATTCACTAGGTGATGCGTTGCATAGCCGATAAACACACCAGTTGCGATTCCAGTGATCATTAGAACAGGCAAATAGGAGAAAATAATACTGCTCTTAATGACGATAAAAGCGGCTGCAAGCTGGCCGATATTATGGGCAATTCCTCCATATACACTAATGCCAATTGTACTGAAGTTATCTTTCCCAAGCCTCGTTAGGCTGAACATAACGATGAAACTGAATAGAGATCCCATAAAACTGAATAAAAAACTAGAGAATGTCCCAAAAATAATGGCGGTTAAGATTGTTTTGAGTACAATTAGTGTAAACGTATCTCTTCCCTTAAAGAAGTACAAGCAAGTAAGTACCATAATGTTGGATAGCCCTAGCTTGGCGCCAGGAACAGAGAAGAAAGGAATGATCGATTCGACAATACTCAAAACAACGGCAACAGCACCAAATATGGATAATATGACGGTTTTTCTGAGAGCTTCAGAAGAGGAATCAACTTGTAGATGCATCTAATTCATCTCCTTGATTGCTTCCGCCTACAATTTCAACTAACAAGCGATTCGGCAAGCAAACAATAGTACCACGAGGCTTAGTTACAAACCCAAAGGTAAAACATACATCATCAGGGCAATTCGCTTCATGCATCTCGATACCACGATTGTGAATTTTGAGCACATTATGTCCAAACTTTGAATCGATTGGAACGAGCTGTTCTTCTTCGGTTAATTCAACCGTTTTGATCAGCTGGCCATCTACAGTAAGCTTGGCATAAAGTTTATCAGAGGCTGAGGGATTCCCCTTATCGCCAATAAATTTAGGCACAATAAAAGCTAGGACAGCGATGAGGATAACAGCGAAAAGTATGATATCGCCACGTTTTAATTTCATATCCTTTATCTCCTTAGATGTATTTCATCTTGTGATATTAGGTACAATGTACTTGTAGAACCTCGTAATTATACACTTATCCATGTTAAACTTTCAATTAAGCATGGCATAGCGAATACATATTAAAGAATTGAGGGACATCATGAAAAACAATAGGAAACGTTATTATGGTTTGTATTTTTGTTTAATGTTAATGGTAGTATTCATTGTAGGCTGCAATAATTCAGCGCCAAATGGGGGAACTGCTCCTGTTAAGGAACCCAAATCCGATAGCTTCTTTGTGTTCGATACAATCGTCTCTATACGCATATATGACGATAAGGCTACGGAAAAGAATTTTCAAGAAATTAAAGAACTTACGCATGTAATCGATACTCAGATCAGCCGTAATTTGGACACAAGTGAGATTTCTAAGGTGAATCAAGCCGCTGGCAAAGCAGCTGTACATGTGTCGGACAAGACCTTCTATGTTGTTCAAAAAGCGCTAATGTATTCGGAGCTGTCAAAAGGACAATTCGATTTAACGATTGGACCCCTTGTTTCCTTGTGGGGAATCGGAAATGAAGGCGCTCATGTTCCGACGAAGCCTGATTTAGATGCGGCACTAACGAAAATCAATTATAAAGATGTGCTGCTTGATGAGTCGAAGAAAGAAATTAAGCTGGCCAAAGAAGGTATGGAAATTGACCTTGGGGCGATTGGCAAAGGATACGCTGCGGATGAAATCGCTGATTATCTGCTTAAGAATAACTTCAACAGCGCAATCATTGATTTAGGCGGCAATATTTTTGCACTCGGCGTTAAACCTGATGGCTCGCAGTGGAATATTGGCATTCAAGATCCAAAGGAAGAACGCGGTAACCAGATTGGAAAGATGAAGGTAAACAATAAAACAATCGTTACTTCAGGTATTTATGAGCGCTTCTTTGTCGAGAACGGCGTACATTATCACCATATTCTAAGTCCGCAAACAGGTTATCCCGTGAATAATAACCTGAGCAGCGTATCGATCGTGACCGATAAATCCATTGATGCAGATGGATTATCAACATCCGTGTTCGCTCTTGGTCTGGAGGAAGGGAAGAAATTTGTCGACGGATTGGACAATGTAGAG
The DNA here is from genome assembly GCF_004344915.1 of Paenibacillus albiflavus. GTDB lineage: Bacteria > Bacillota > Bacilli > Paenibacillales > NBRC-103111 > Paenibacillus_AM > Paenibacillus_AM albiflavus. The sequence goes on from NZ_SKFG01000013.1 coordinate 95,853, forward strand.
GCGATTTTTGTTACTGCGGATCAGAAGGTTTATATAACAGATGGATTGAAGGGCAATTTTGATCTTACAAATGAAATGTATCAACTTTGTGAATTTTCTAACAATTAACCCGTTTAAATACTTCTATTGCTTTATAATTTGATTATTCTGATATATAATGAAATTATCAAAGGATAAGGGGTGTTAACGATGGAATATCAGGCTAAGCCTAAAGAAATCATTATTCCAGACAATCCGGTCTCACGATTTTTATTTAGCAGCACCCGTTCCGCTTGGATCTGGCTTATTATCCGATTATATGTAGGATATGCGTGGGTCACAGCAGGCTGGGGTAAACTTAACAGTGAAACTTGGGTAGGCGGTCAAGCGGGTGCAGCCATCCAAGGATTTGTAAAAGGCGCACTCGCAAAAGCGGAAGGCGGCAAGGACGTAGCGGGTTGGTACGCATGGTTCCTAGAGAATGCTGTTTTGCCAAATGCTAAAGTATTCGCTTATGTAGTAGCATGTGGTGAAGTATTGGTTGGACTAGGTTTAATCTTCGGTTTGCTAACAGGTATCGCTGCTTTCTTCGGTGGCTTTATGAACGTTATGTTTTTATTCGCGGGTACTGTTAGTACAAACCCTCTGCTTTTCGTTCTAGCTACTTGGTTAGTTATGGCGTGGAAAGTTGCTGGTTGGTACGGTTTAGATCGTTGGGCATTACCGTTCCTAGGAACTCCTTGGAATAGTGATCTGCGGAATAAGCTGACGAAGAAACAAGCTTAAAGCTACATAACACCTAATAATTAGGGGTATTTCGAGGTAGTGTTTCTACCTTGGTATACCCCTTTGCTATGTTCAAGTTCAACCGTTTATAATGATATCGGATGCTTCACATTATTATTTTGAAAGAAGCGTGTTTACGGATGAGTTTGTCCAAAGGATTGCGTACTTTGCTTGTCATGAACGTGGTTTCGAATATCGTGTTTATCTATGTCGCAATCTTTATCAATCTTTATATCTGGGAGCAGGGGCAGAATATATTCGATGTCTCCTGGTACAATATGATGCTGCTGTTAGCATGGGGAATCGCCTATTCTATCGCTACTCGCATGCTGTCCAGGTGGTCGATCCGATTGTTAATGTCGCTGTCTGCAAGCTTTGGGGCAATTGCATTCCTACTGTTATCCTTGCTTGAGCTCGATAATCGCTTGTTATGGATCACGCTTATTGGAATCCCAGTCGGTATGATGCAGGGGATTTTCTCCACAGCACATAATTTGAGTATTACGGTCTTGGGGCAGGATAAAGAAATTGGACATTATTTGGCGATTACAAATATTATGGGTCAAATACTTAACATGTCCATTCCTCTTATCACATCTCAGATCATCAAATGGTTTGAGTATGGTGGTTCATTCGTCCTAATGCTTATTTTTATTATGATGATGTTAATGCTGTCGCTTAGACTTCCGCCTATTTCTCTGCAAAATCATGTAACCAAGGAAACAATAAAGCCTCGGGTTTCCTTCTCTAATATCTTTCAATTTCCTCAAGCGAAATGGTTTCTCATATCCTGCCTAACTACGGGTATCATTCTTCAATTTCAAAATTTATTTGCTCTGCTATTCACATTCAGTGTCACGAGTGATAAGACGATGATTGCATTACTCAATACTTGTTATACAACCTTTGCGCTGCTCGCTCTGTGGGCTTATCGCAAGTTTAAAGTGAAGGAATCGATGTGGCTCGTAATATCGGTCGTATTCTTGGGCTGTGGCCTGCTCTTGATGCTCATTCCATTACCTGTCGTGCGAATTACCTCGAATATCGTTACGACGATAGGGATGTTCTATTTTCTAACGATTGTGGTTTCACAGCAATTGAAGATGACGGCAGGCAGTCTTGATATTGTTAAACGTTCGCACATGCTTGTATGGCGGGAATGGATGTATGTCGTATCTAGAGTATTCATGCTTCTGTTTATGATGAGAATAACGAATTTTACAGATCCTTTATTTATTGGATTAGCCATTTTTGTCGTGCTATGTTTATTGACAATTTCCTATATTCAAGGCAAATTAATGGCGCGAACCCAAGATGCAAGCGTTCAAATGAGCTCAAATGGATAAAAGATTTATTTTTCATGTAACTCTGCAATGGAATACCAGGTCGCAGGATGCTCTTTGATCAGATTGGCAATTTCGAGAATACGATCTTGTAAACGCTCACTTCACGACGTGGCCACCTCCATTCGGGTTCGCATTTGATTTTGGAAAAGAAATTTGTCACTATAAAAGAAGTCTCTGGGATAGAGATCATAGTAACTCACCTGTACATTAGTGCAAATTTATGGTCTATTAATCCATTCTCATAGCTCGATCTTATCGATATAATTATTCTATTACAGGAGCTTGATATCAAAATACGCTATAATATGAAAAAACGATTTTTCTAGGAGGACAAGAGAGTATGTCAACAACGATCACAGTTGGTATTGTCGGCTACGGAAACTTAGGTAAAGGCGTAGAGAAGGCAATTAAACAAAATCCCGATTTACAATTAGAAGCAATCTTTACACGCAGAGCGCCAGAGAATGTTGCCTCAGGTACTAAAATGGTACATATCTCTGAGATTGAGAAATATAAAGGCATTATTGATGTCTTGATTCTATGCGGTGGATCCGCAACTGATTTGCCTGAACAGGGTCCTCAATTCGCTGCTATGTTCAATACAGTAGACAGCTTCGATACACATGCCAAAATCCCTGAGTATTTTGCGCAAGTAGATGCGGTTGCTCGTCAGGCTGGTACTGTAAGTGTCATTTCAACAGGTTGGGACCCAGGTCTATTCTCCCTTAATCGCATGCTAGCAGAAGCTGTCCTTCCTGAAGGCAAAGAATACACATTCTGGGGTAAAGGCGTGAGCCAAGGTCACTCCGATGCTATTCGCAGAATTAAAGGCGTTAAGAACGGCGTACAATATACAATTCCTAGCCAGGATGCGGTTGAAAGCGTTCGTGCAGGTAAAGATCCTGTATTATCAACACGTGACAAGCATCTGCGTCAATGTTTCGTAGTCGCTGAAGAAGGCGCAGATCTTAAACAGATCGAGCACGAGATTGTGTCTATGCCGAACTACTTTGCAGATTATGATACAGAAGTGAATTTCATTTCGGAGGAAGAGCTTAAAGCGAACCACTCCGCAATGCCTCACGGTGGTCTTGTTTTCCGCAGTGGAGTAACAGGGGAAGGCACGAAGCAAATTATTGAGTTCGGCCTGAAGTTAGGCAGCAACCCAGAGTTCACTTCGAGTGTGCTTGTTGCATATGCAAGAGCTGCTTACAAGTTGTCCAAAGAAGGGCAAGCAGGTGCTAAGACGGTGTTCGATATTCCATTCGGACTTCTTTCACCTAAAACACCTGAGCAATTGCGCAAAGAACTGCTATAGGTTCTAGATCGAGATACGGGGCAATGCCTTGTATCTCTTTTTTTAGCCAAACGATAGGCGCATAAAACAGAAAAAACATAGGATACGAAAGTATCCTATGTCTTATATCTGATAAAGAATTCTGTCAATTGAATTCCTTATTAAGCCTTAACCTATTGGAAAAGGTGCTCTACATATTATTTGAAAAACGCACGGTTCTTCTCTATGTATTCCTTTTCGTTGTCAGGCACATCATCTTCGTAGAAAATCGCTTCAACCGGGCATACAGTTACGCATGCTCCACACTCGATGCAAGTATCTGGATCGATATAGAACTGCTCTGGACCTTCTTGGATACAGTCAACCGGGCAAGCTGTTACGCATTCTCCCGCCTTCTCACCAATACAAGGGGACACAATTACATAAGCCATTAAACAACCCTCCTCCTACAAGATAAATTCAATACTTATTTTAACTCCTAACGCCTTAATTGTATATAAATTTAGTAAAATTCATACTAAATTCATAAAGTGATAATGGTTCTCTCATCTAATACGCAATGCTAGTTTATGTATATGTTAATTATTATGGAATATTATCAAATTTATACATAATAGTCATTTGCGTGGTTTAGACATTTATTGAAAATTGGACATATAATGTCAAATTTCAAGTTATTTATCTGAAAACATTGATATAAAGTAGACGAAATTGTATACTTATTTTGTATTCTAGAATTTATAACATTCGTGTCAGAGGACTCGTACTAATCAGGCATTCTTCCTAGTCATTACTAACATTGGGAGAATGCTTTTTCTATTAAGAAACGCAACCGTCTTTAAAGACGGTGAAACCGTTTCTTCTTATGTGACTTTACAAAAGGGAGTTGGTTTCTGTTGAACAAACGTATGTCATTAGAGCAATTTATGCGTGGCAAGATCAATCAGTACTTTATCCAATCTCATCTAAGAGCATTAGCAACATCATTTTTGGAATACAAATTGACGGAATCCTTCATTTTCAGTGATCTCACTAGGCTTCATTATCAAATGTTAGGTGGAACTTCACAAGAGATCGAGAAGGCTGGCGCCGCTGTCGAACTTATGGTGCTTGCTCTTGATATTTATGATGATCTACAAGATAGAGATAATCTGGATGTGCCTTGGTCGCAGGTAGATCCTGCTCAGGCGCTGAATGTAGCGATTGGACTACAGTCGCTGAGTATCGCAACCTTGGATGATTGTGCATTCTCCAACTCTAGCAGAACGAGAGCGATGAGATATTTGAATCATGGGATTCTGCGCTCAGTGAATGGTCAGCATACAGATTTGCTGAACTATGTGAATGAAGAAGAAGATTGTCTGCATATGATCCGCAATAAATCAGGCTCTTTAATTGCATGTGCTTGTTTAATTGGTGCAACTTTGGTTACAGATGAACATCATGAGCTAATTGCTCAATACGGGCAAAGTATTGGGACCATTGGCCAGATCCGCAATGATATCAAAGGCATTTCTCGTTGGGATCTGCGAAATGATTTATTGAATCGTAAGCGTACATTGCCTATACTATACTTCTTGGATCATGATCACCCGATTATGCAGATCGTAAGAGATTATTATGAAGGCTACGCGTCACAGACAGATTTACTATCGATCAAGAATCAGATCATTGATCTTATTGAATCATCAGGCAGTAAGCAATATGCTGAGGTTATTTTGCGTACACTTCAATATGAGGCGAAGGAGCTTATTGAGAAGCTGCCTATTGAGCAAGAATGGAAACAAAAAATAGTGGAGTTTGTAGAATTGTGAGATACATATGATTGAAATATTACTAGTAGATGATCATCCCTCCGTTGGCGAAGGCACCAAGAATTTGATAGAAAAAGAAGCCGATATGAAAGTAACGGTTATTTACTCTAGTGAGGAAGCGCTTAAATTAGTGTCTGCAAGGCAGTTCGATATTATGCTGTTTGATTTGAACATGCCCAATATGAACGGTCTTGAACTTACCCGCAAGGTAAAAGTTATTAATTCAGATGCCATTATCGTGATATATACGGGATTCGATATCGCTCCTAATTTTAATATTTTAGTAGAAGCTGGTGTATCTGGATTTATTTCCAAGGCATCGTCACGTGATCAATTGATTATGGCGATTAGATGCGCTTTACGCGGCGACGCGATTATTCCATCGTTCTTGCTAAGACAACTAAGACGCACTGAAATTTTCTCCACCACGAATAACAAAGACCAAGTAGAAGGTGTTACAATATCGGAAAAAGAACATAATATCTTACGAGAGGCTGCAAATGGATTAAATAATCGTCAAATCGCCGACATGTTATTCATGAGCCAGCGTACAGTGGAGTATAATCTTTCTCGAATCTTTGAGAAGTTGAGGGTTCGCTCTCGTGCAGAAGCAATCAAAGAGGGGAAGCGTCTTGGCCTCCTTGATGATGAAGAGATCCGAAGCTAATCATAGATAAAAAGGAGCTGCAATTGCATGAGATTTAAAGATGTATTTGCAATCATTGGGCCAGCGATGGTTGGACCGTCGAGCTCCCATACAGCAGGGGCAGCTCGTCTTGGACGTGCAGCAAGACAATTATTAGGATGTCAGCCAGAGCAAGTTGTAATTACGTTCTACGGTTCTTTTGCAGAGACTTATAAAGGACATTGTACGGATCTTGCAATTGTTGGAGGTATTCTGGATTACGATACAGATGACAGTCGTCTCGTGACTTCAATGGAAGATGCTGAGAAGATGGGTATCCAAATAACGTTCAAAGTAGGATTTGGCAATTATGGTCATCCCAATACAGCGAATATTGTTCTGAAGCACGGCGATAAGGAATTAACGATGAAGGGCGCATCGATCGGTGGCGGGAACATCGAAGTCAGCAAAGTTGACGGCTATGATGTTAGATTTACTGGCAATTATTCAACACTTGTCATTACACATATAGATCGCCCAGGCATGCTAGCTGAAATTACAGGGCTTTTGCAACGCGAAGGCGTTAATATCGGTCACTTATCTTTGGACCGCAAGGGACGAAGCGGAGAAGCGTTAACGGTGATTGAAATCGACAATCCGATAACGTCCAAGCTGATTCAAGAATTGCAGGAGATGCAACAAGTGAAGGAAGTAAGAACTGTTGAACTTATGAAAAGAGGGTAACGATGAAGTTTCGGACATTAGAAGAGTTGCTGAGCTTATGCGAACAGTCTGGTCGATCAATCTCTGATATCATGATTGAGAATCAAGCGGCTGAGTCAGGAAATACACCTGACACTGAATTTATGCGTATGGCAGAATATTATGCGGTTATGAAAGAAGCTGTCCAAAAAGGTTTAACACAGGACACGACTTCACGCAGCGGATTGACGGGTTTAGATGCTCAGCGCGTGCAGAAGTTTAACGAGCAGGGTGAGGCTTGTTTAGGTGACATAGCTGGTACAGCCATGGCGTATGCGCTAGCAGTATCTGAAGTGAATGCATCCATGGGACGTATTATAGCTACACCTACTGCTGGTTCATGTGGGATTATTCCTGGTGTATTTGTAAGTGCACAATCTCGCTTTGGCTGGGACGACGAGCATCTTGTCCGTGGATTATTCTGTGCAGGGGCTATCGGTTATGTAATCGCCAATAATTCATTCGTATCGGGTGCAGAGGGCGGTTGTCAGGCTGAGGTAGGGTCAGCTATTGGGATGGCTGCTGGTGCAATGGTTGAGCTTCGTGGTGGAACGCCAAAACAGGCGATCCATGCTGTAGGACTTGCTCTGAAGAATACGCTTGGACTTATTTGCGATCCAGTTGGTGGATTAGTTGAAGTACCGTGTATTGTACGCAATGGTTTTGGCGCTGTAACGGCATTAGCTGCAGCCGATATGGCACTCGCTGGGGTTAGAAGCGTTATCCCTTCTGATGAAGTTATTCAAGTTATGTATGAGGTTGGTGTAAGTATGCCAGAGAAGCATCGCGAGACTGCACAGGGTGGACTAGCACAGACTCCTACTGGTAAGCGTATTATAGATGAATTGCGTCGTAAGGATCAATAATGACGAGTTCAAACCACAAACAGTTCAAGCATGAGAATATGCTTGAACTATTTGTGGTGTGTATTTTTTGTAGACGGTGAAACCGCTTCTACTTGTCGCCGCGATCCGCATGAAGTCTTGGTGATGTATTCTGTTTGTTCTGATGATCGATTTCGCCTTCATTTAAGGAGAAGCCTTTGAGCTCCCAAGTGGTTTGCCCTAATATAACATCTGCTGGAAACTCATCTCCACGTTTGAGGCTAGTTTCCTGACCAGACTCATTCGCATAAACACCATCAGTTGCAACTTTCTCTCCAGTCATGGGATCCATAGTTTTATCTTTAGACATATCAATACCTCCAAAAGAACTAGTATACTAAGCTATATTTCCCTTAGTAGGCACTAGCTATAGGAGGGAATTACTACCAAGATGCAGAATAATGTATCTTACTGCAATTAAATGTCGATGTGAGGGATTTATGTGAGTAAATTTTCGAAAATAATGCTTGCCTTTATTTTTATCGGAATATTTGCATTTTACCTTACCGTTAAGTTCTTACCACTATCATTCGGCAAATCGGAGCTTCTCACACTTGATAAATGGAGTTACTACTGGGAAGACTCAACTATTAATGCCTATGAAGTTCCCGACTGGATTCATAAGTTGAATCAAAGAAATGATAGCTGGGAAACGATTACGAGCCCATTAAATCCCGAAGGACGTAAAGAACATAATCAGTTATGGTTAAAATTAAAAATTCCGCAAGGAGATTGGCGAGATCCTAGTATAACGATCCAAGCTCATCAGCAATATGAGATCTATTCGAGCCGAGGTTTATTTTATAAATATGGAGAAATTAATTCTGCTTATAGTATGAAATTTCCTGGTACTACAATGCGGTTAGTAGCCCTGCCGGAGAATACTTTGGGGGATGAAATCTATATTCGTGTCTATTCTAACAGCTCCAAAATAGGGGTGACGGGGGATACGATTATTGGTGCCAGGTCAGACATCATGCTGAATGTTATTTTAAGAAATATGGATGAGCTGGTCTTCGGTTCATTTTACATCATTATTGGTGTTATATTCTTATATTCTTTCGTTGTATTCCGCAATCAGCAGTTATTTGTTTCGTTCGCGGTTCTATCAATCTGGATGGGGATATTTAATATAAGTCGTATGACGAGCGTTTATTATTTGTATGACAATACAATGTTCTGGACTTGTTTGAATATGATTTCACTTAATTTTAGTTATGTAGGCTTTATAATGCTGATCGAGTTTATGTTCGGAGCTGGCAGCTTGAAGTATGTGAGAAGAATCTGGCAGATTCACCTGCTGTATTGCCTGGTAGCCGCTATACTCATTCTGATGGATGCGGCATCGATAATGAACCTGATAAGCGGGTACTTAATCGTTATTCTCATTACGATGTTCATTAACTACTTGACGATCTATTATAAAGTAAAGCAGGGACATCGCGAAGCTAAGCTGTTCATGTTCGGAAGTTTCGTGCTTAGCATAGCTGGAGCTACAGAAATTGTAGAGCGATTATCAGGTATTGAGGGTAACTGGTCGTTTCTGCTCAGCTTTGGTACCACGTTCTTCTTCTTAATGATTCTGATTCAGCTTATGCGGCGTGTGATGGAGCTTATGATCGTAGCACGGAATTCGGAGAAGCTGTCAATGGTTTCTCAGATGGCGGCTGGTGTCGCACATGAAATTCGCAATCCTATTTCCGTTATTTCTGGTTTCGTTCAGTTGATTAAGAAAGATCCTAGTAACATTCGGTTTCTTGATCTAATTTCATCCGAAATTGAACGAATGGATGGGATAGTCAGTGATTTTCTATTGTTCTCTAGACCGACAAAGGAGAGTATGACCTATTCCTATATCCATGTCATTATGCAAGAGACATTAGAGTTGTTCAAGGCCCAAATGCAGGAGAAGCAGATTGGCTTGCAGTTCGAGATTGATGAGGATTTACCGATGATTAAGTGCGAAGCAAATCAACTCAAGCAGGTTTTCATTAACATTGTTAAGAATGCAATTGAATCCATGAAAGCAGATGCTAAGCTGGTGGTTGAGATTCAGAGGGAGGATCGGAATCATATTCGGATACGAATCATCGATCAAGGTGTGGGGATTTCACCAAAAGAGCTGCAAAATTTAGGACAGCCGTTCTATACGACTAAAGAGCAGGGGACTGGTCTAGGTTTGATGATTTGTGTGCGATTTATTGAATACCATGGCGGAACGTTAAAGTTTCAGAGTAAGGTGAATGAAGGAACAACGGTTGATATTTTGCTGCCAATCCAACCGAAAACTATGTCCAGTGCCGGAATGACCTATTCCTGAACCATACATAATAAAAAAGCGCTCAGGTCGTAATTGCTACGAGTGAGCGCTTTGATTTGTTAGGATACTTCTTCATCCGAGATGAAGTAAGGTTCTGTTTGTGTGCGGCGAATTAGAATGCGACAGACTCGCAGGTGATCCACCTCTGTAATGATAAATTCGAATTGCTTATATGAAACGATCTGATTAGCTCTAGGTGGAATTTCAACTTGTGAATACATCCAGCCTCCAATCGTATCGTAATTATCCGTATCAATACTCGTATGAAGTAATTCATTAATCTGATCGATCAGCATCAAGCCATCTACCGAATAAACACCATCTTCAACCATTTCGATAGCAGGACGTTCCTCATCTAGCTCGCCTTGTATGTCGCCAACGATTTCCTCAATGATGTCCTCTGCGGTTACAAGACCACTAGTTCCGCCGTACTCATCAATTAATAAGGCAATCTTCGTCTTCCTCTTCTGCATGAGCTGCAGTAAGGTAGAGATTTGCATAGACTCAGGGACGCTTAATACAGGACGAATCAAGGATCGGAGATCGGTATTAAGACCGTCATTCTGCATTAAATCCTTGATGTGTACAAATCCAATAATATTATCCTTATCGGGATCACAGACAGGGTATCGTGTACGCATCTCCTGAATTGAAATTTGCTTATTCTCTTCATAAGGCAAATTAGCGTACAAACACACCATTTCAGTTCGAGGAATCATGATTTCTTTTGCATTTGTTTCTGCAAACTCAGCAATATTATCCATTAAGGTCTGTTCAGATTGATTCATGCTGCTGTCGTTATAACCCTCTTGCATAAGAATGCGGATTTCGTCTTCTGGATCGGAATTAGCTTGCTCTTCGTTAACACGAATGCCGATCATGCGCGAGAATCCTGCAGATAGGCGATGAGTCAACCAGTTCATCGGACGCATGATGTTATAGAGCATAAACATCGGGATTGCTAACACAATTGCAATTTTGTCAGCAGATTGATTGACGAGCATCTTGGGTATTTGTCTACCAATAACACCATGTAGAATTGTAAGAAAACCAAGAGCGAGTAATAGAGCAGCCAGATGATTCAACCAAATGGGAAAATGAATCAATTGGAATAAAGGTGATAACAGTGAAACAATAGCTTGTTCTCCATACAGCCCGGTAATTAAGGTCGCCATAATAATGCCGAGCTCTGAAGCAGATAAATAAGCTTGTAAATTGTTCATCATATGTTTGGCCAATTTGGCCTGAAGACTGCCGCCCTCAGCCTTGGTGTCAATGAAAGATCGAGGTATCTTGACGAAGGCATATTCTGCGGCAACTATCATACCATTTATAACGACAAACAACAAAACTAACAATAAGCTTATAAATATGGGAATGGGGTCACTGTCCAAGTAACATCCTATCTCTCCTTATGGAGAACGATAGGTTGCACCTCCTTTGATAATTAGATTTTTAATTAAGTGATAGATTAAATTATGAAGCATAATCTGTAAACAGTCAAATTGTGGGATTGTAAACTGTTTCCAATTCATTGATTTGATGTATTTCTATTGTATTCAGAATGAGTTGTCACTTATGCTGATTGGGCCAAAGAAAGAAACGTTTATCCTCAATTAAAAGTGAGAATAAACGCCTAATTATTGTTAGATAGAACTCATTGACTTGACCTTAATTCACTTGACCTAATTTGCCTTCTGCTTTACTAGCAGGATGCAGCTCATGTTTGTTATTCGTGACTAGCTTAGGAACAGTTGTCTCTGCTGCTGTCACCATGGTGCAGTTGCCACTAAATATGCCGCCATCTTCAATAATAATGGTTCGGACCTGGGCATTGCCTACTAATTCGCCTGTAGGGGTGATGATCATTTTGCCTTTTGCACTAACATCACCTTTAACCTTACCTGCGATTATCACATCACGTGCTTGAATTCGTGCTTGCGCTACGCCGCCTTCACCGATTGTGACATCTTCTGCGCAATCCACTTCACCCTGGATTTGACCTTCGATTCGGATCGAAGTTTCAGACATAATCTTCCCTTCACATAAGGTGTGTCCGCCGATGATGGAATCGGGCGAGCCGCCTGAATAATATTTTTTGCCTTTCAATCCAAACATACGCTTAATCATCCTTTCTGGAAGAGAGTAGGTAAGGTTCGGGATTCACACGCTTACCGTTTAGAATTACTTCATAATGTAAATGTGGCCCTGTACTACGTCCCGTGCTTCCGACAAGCCCGATTAAATTGCCTTTGCTGACTTTGTCGCCTTTCTTCACAAGTATTTTGCTAAGGTGCATATATTTCGTTTGAACGCCTTTAGAGTGCTCGATCAGAATGTAATTCCCATAATCATGATGGGTTCCTGTTTCTATCACCTTACCGCCGGCTGTAGCGTATACATTATCGCCGATCTCACCATCAATATCGAGCCCTGTATGCATACTTGCTTTGGAGGTAAAGGGATCCTTGCGTATCCCGAATCCGGAATTTTTACGACGAGAATCAGATGGCCAAATCGTTGGCGTGATTTCTCGTAAAGCTTCCGCCTCTACTAATTTCTGCTCAGAGGCAGTAAGAGAAGTTAATAATCCTTCGATGTTACTAATCAAATCGGATAAATCGGTCTTCGTGTTGCCTATTAAGGCGATCCATTCGTCCGCGGTGACTGGCTCTTCAACGCCGCCTACATCTTGTGAAACTTGCGGATGGTTCTCGCTATTAGGGGTAATGGAGTTATTCGAATTTGAGGCTGAATTGTCTGTCATGATGGAAATAACATGCTCCAGCTTCTGAATTTCAGCCAGCTTCTGTTTGAATTGATCGGTTTGGTCGGAGAATTCCAAGAGCTGATCTTGTAATTTTTGCATTTCAGAGTTTTGCGTCGCGATTTGCTTGGAATAGGACTGCTCCTGCTCTGTATTCACTTGCTGTAACGATTCTGTCGTTTCCTGTAAATTCAAATCCATAAAATACACGGTGAGTAGAAAACCGATTAAGACTAGGCTGACTATAGTCGGGATAATAATAAATGTGCTTTGCGGAAGCTTTAAACGAATGACACGACGATTCGCGCCGCGAATGATCATTAGGGTGAATTCCTTTTTGCCCCATATGAACTTCATGCGATCTCCTTTCCCTCCATTTAAAACAACCCCTGTTTATAGTTGTATGCCCCTAATTTGCAGGACATGACGAAAAATACAATATTCCTGACAGTATAAGAGGCCTTCCCTTAAGTAGAATCTACTGTTGGGAAAGCCTCTTTCATACAAAAAAATATTTGGGTATTATCGAATTTAGACGGTGAGACCGTATCAATTGGCTGTTTCTTTCTTTTTGGTGCTATAGCATCTACGGCATACAGGGAGATAGCTTTCATTGCCGGCAATATAAATTTGCTGCCCTTCAAAAACAGGCTTGCCGTCCTGCAATCTCATATTCATCGTCGCCTTGTGATCGCAATACCAGCAGATGGTTTTAATCTCTTCAATTTTATCTGCAAGTGCAAACAGGTGATAGCTGCCTTCGAACAGCTCTCCACGAAAATCACCTCTTAATCCATAAGCAATAACAGGGATATTCAGTTCATCTACAATGGCAACTAGCTGCCATATATGATGTTTCTTTAGAAATTGGGCTTCATCAATGATCATGCAGTTGGGACGCTCTTCGTGGGCAATGGCGAATAGATCTGCTTCTTCTTCTACGATAACCGCATTCTTCTGCATTCCAATTCTGGATGCTATAATCCCGACACCGCTTCGATCATCAATCGATGGCGTTAATAAGAGCACTTTCTTACCTTGTTCTTCATAATTATGTGCGGTACGAAGCACCTCTATCGATTTACCGCTATTCATCGTTCCATATCGAAAATAAAGTTTAGCCACAAGAAGCTCGTCCTCTCTCTACTAAAATTCAACATTATCAGTTAATATCATAGCATTTTATACAGAAAAAGCATCTTTTGTTCATAATTTAAACAATTACAATTCGACATTGACTGCTATAATATATACGGATATATACGAAAAGTTTTTATAATGTTCTGATAATTAGAGGTGGGAAGAGTGCTTAATGAACGTATGCAGCCAGTTGTCAATCTTCTTGGAAGAAGCGCTAGAAAAGAAAAATCAGTTTGGATTCATCAAGCAAATCAAATGAAAGATGCGAATCTATTCGTGAATGAGCGAAGTGATATTATGACGCAGCTTAATCTTATTAATCTGACAGAAGAGGATTTGCGAATCGTTCGTTGCATTCAGCCTTTAATTGCAGAACATATTGATGAAATGGTTGCAGCCTTCTATGGATCCGTATTAAAAGTGAATAAGCTTCATAACATTATTGAGACCCATAGTACAGTGGACCGATTGCGTGATACGCTCAAGGTTCATTTAACAGAGTTATTTAGCGGTGTCATTGATGAACAATTCGTTAGTAAGCGCTTACGAATTGCACAAGTTCATCTCAAAATTGGCCTTGAGCCTAAGTGGTATATGGGTGCATTTCAACATCTGTTCAATATATTCATTGAACTTCTACATGACAAAACGCCAGATGCCGATGAACGATTCCTGGTGATTCGTACCGTTTCCAAGTTACTAAATTTTGAACAACAGCTCGTATTGGAGGCTTATGAAGAGGAGAATTTGAATCAGAAGCAGCAGCAATACAATGAGATTAAAGAAATGCTGAAAGGTAAAATTGCTTCATTAACACAAGCATTAGCCGCTCTAACAGAGGAAACGAATGCATCTGTTGAAGAGCTGATCGCGAGTAGCGCGGAAATACATCAATCGGTTAATATTAACATCACTTTCTCAAGACAAACGCATGAGCTCGCGAATTTAGGTACGGACAAAATGCATGAACTGAATGATCAAATTACATTCATCTCGAACTGTACAGGGAGAATGGAACAGACGGTTCAACAGTTGTCTCAATCTTCAAGGCAAATATCCAAGATTATTTCACTTGTCGAGAACATTGCCAAGCAGATCAATATGTTGTCCATCAATGCTTCGATTGAGGCAAAGCGTGCTGGTGATTATGGCAGGGGTTTCTCGGTTGTAGCGTCAGAAGTGCAGCGATTAGCGGTTGATACGAAGAATACCGTTTCTCGAATCAATGAACTAGTTGCACAATCCAATCGTTATGCTTTGGATGTAACGGAAGCGATTAATGAAGTGACACAAGCGATGATAAACGGTAAAGCGAAGGCGGTTGATACGAGGAACGTATTTGATAATATCAAAGCCTCAATGGATTACCATATTGAGAAGTCATTGCGTGTTGGAGAAGAAATGAACGCACTCGTTCAAGTAATAGAACAAATAGGGGACTCAACGAATCAAGTCGCCCTATCTGCAGAAGCATTAAATCAAACTACTGTCGATCTATAATTGGCATTACGTGTATAGTTATCAATAGCCTCGGGGACTTGATGAAGGGAGTGAATCTCGAAGAAAGCTCCCTGAGGTTTGACGTTAATGACCGCTTCATTATATTGCCACTCAATTTGCGCTTTCATATGAATGGCATTCAATCCATTCTCAAGCGCTGGCAGCACATCTGTACGAACAGAGTTACCGATCATCCAGGTACGGGCATGATCAAAATCATATTGATGAATAAGAGACTTGAGGTACTCCGTTGTTTTATGAATCGTAACAAAAATGCGTTCCTGAAAATAGGATGCTAGATTTGCATTGTGAACCTTGCGCATCTGAATCGAAGATTCTCCGCCAGTATATAAGCACAGCGTATGTCCATTACCTTGCAGTTGGCTAAGCGTCTCATGCAAGTAAGGATAAGGCTCTGCTTTAACCTCATATACACTAAATCCTAGCTCTTTTACATAGATAATATGCTGTTGTTCAGGCTGAAGCCCGTATTGTTTACAGAAGTAAACATAGGTTTCTACTAATGACTCAGGAAATCGCTCAGGTATTAAGCCTTGCTGTTCAATACCCGCTAAATCCATTTCCACTTGGCACTTCAGAATGTCCGCCTCATGCAAGTTATAGCTGCTGAACCACCCTACTAGCGTCTGGGCAAATTTCTTCAATACTTCATGAAAATATTTATTACAATGGACAAGTGTATCGTCTAAATCAAATAATATCGTTTGTTTCGTCATCCTATTAATCTCCTATATTTCTATTCATTATAGTCTATTGATTTGAGGCGATATTAGAACTAGTTTGTATCGGAGTAGTAGATTCTTGCGAGTTCTTGGTATGCATCGTACTGATGCCATGAAATATTCCGCCTTCTTGTATTGTAAACGATGGTGTACTCACATTGCCATATAATTGTCCAGTTGAGGCAATGACAATTTTTCCTTTCGTTGTTACATCACCATGGAGTTTGCCAGCTAGAACCACGTCACGAGCGGAAATATTGCATTTTACATTTCCTTTTTCACCAATCATAACGTCACCTGAACATTCGATCGATCCTGTAATCGTTCCTTCTATTCGAATGGTTGCACTTGATTTGATCGTGCCCTCAAAAATGGTGCCTTCTCCGATTAAAGTATCTGTTGTATTTGGATTCATTGGATTATTTTTGGATTTGAACATGCCTATCATTCCTTTTCTAGCAAATTAGTTATTCAGATATGGAGTCGGATCAATTGAGATGCCATCTTTTATAATTTCATAATGGAGATGCGGGCCAGTGCTTCTGCCAGTATTGCCGCTAAGGGCGATGATATCCCCCTTCTTGATGACATCGCCTTCTTGAACAAGAATCTTATTTAGATGCATAAAATGAGTTTTGAGCCCGCTCGCATGGCTTATGATAATATGATTGCCTGGTGCACGATCATAGCCAGTAGATTCAACAACGCCATCGGCTGTGGCATGTACGGGCGTATTCATATCTGCCGAAATATCAAGCCCAGAATGGAATGAAGCACGTCTTGAGAGGGGATCTATTCGATAACCGAATTCGGAAGTAATCTTCCTTGAATCAGTAGGCCATATGGATGGCGTGATGGCTAATTCGTATTGCTTACGTTCTACATAGGCTTTAGCTTCGATAAGTGAATCTTTCACATCACTCATTTGCCCATCGAGCTTGGTGAGGAGCTGCTGGGTTTCCTTAGACAATTGAAGCATCTCTTCGCTTGTGACTTCGTTCAGGCTCCCGCCGATACCGCCTGATTGACCAGAGTCACTAAGCGCCGTTACTTTAGGGGATGTATTTTTCGGACTTGTATTCGCTATATCGATGACAGTTTCTCCTAATTTTCGCATTTCTTCAAGCTTTACCTGAACCTGTTTTGCCTGGTCAGATAGGGCGACGACTTGCTTATGCAGTTCATTAATCGTTGTATTCTGCTCGGATTGCAGAGCTTCGGATTGTGACAAGCTTGCCTCAAGCTGTTTGGCATATTGAACACTATCAAGTCGCAAATAATAGATGATAGCAGAGCAAATCACAATAAGCATAAGAAGGGCAGCGCATAAATAAAGCATATATTTCGATATTCGAAATCTGACAACAGCGGAATTGGCATCCGGTATGACAAGAAAGGTAAGTTTCGTGTTTTTGCGGAACATGGTAAACCTCCAAAATCATGATAAAAAATCTCTAAATAGTAATAGATTCGGTAAAAGAGGTCTAAATACCTGCCTAATAGACGGAATATTATAAAAAAACTACATATTTAGTCTTGGATAGGTTGCGATGAATAGGAATAAATAACTAAGCGCATCTTATAGAATACAAAATTATGCAATCATTAATGATCGATAGATGAGATTCTAGGGGGAGCCTACGTGGTAGTACTTATTGTTTTATTAGTTCTATATATCATTCAGATCGCCTTGATAATGATATTGGAGCGCAAGCGGCCATCCAAAGCTGTTGCTTGGATGGTTTTGATGTTTATATGTCCGTTTATCAGCCTGATCGCTTATTTCTTTATTGCGAAGCAGTACAGGCGTTCAATCCAAGAAAAATTAAAAATAGAGTCGTTAACGACAGAATATCCCATATCCGGATGGACCGATGATAATGAAGTACAGGTATGGAGTGATGGCAATGCTTTCTTCGATGCCTTATACCAAGCGATTGAACAAGCAAAAACATCCATATTATTTCAATTCTATATCATAAACGATGATGTGTCTGGCAGGCGATTTGAACAAATTTTATCATCCAAAGCTAAGCAAGGCGTACAGGTTAAGGTATTGTATGACGGCCTCGGCAGCAGTAAATTAACCAAGGAATACATCAATCGAATACAAGCAAGCGGGGTGGAAATTTATGCTTTTCTCCCCGTGATTACTTCTTTATTCAAACGAAAAATCAACTACCGCAATCATCGCAAAAATGTTGTGATTGATGGCGTTATTGGATTTATGGGCGGATTTAATATCGGTGATGAATATGTAGGCGGAGACAGTAAGTTAGGTTATTGGCGCGATACGCATCTGCAGATTACGGGAGGCGCTGTATCTTACTTGCAGCAGTTGTTTCAAATTGATTGGGAGCTTGCAAGCGGTAAACAGCTCTCGTTTGTTATGCCGCAAGAGGATATGGAGAAGTCAGCGGACAGCGGACATATGACGGAGTCTCAAGCTAAAGCGTCCATACAGCTCGTCACCTCAACCCCGAGTTTAATTGATGATGTCATTTATGAGACATATTTAGATGTTATTACATCGGCACAGCACAAGCTGTATATTGAAACACCGTATTTCATTCCGGATGAAGGGATGAAGACTGCACTAAAGATTGCGGTTAAAAAGGGGGTAGACGTTCGAATCATTCTTCCGTCTATTTCCGATCATGCGCTAGTACAGTGGGCAACAATGTCGTTCGTGGAAGATATACTGTTACATGGCATTCGCGTTTATCAATATGAAGCGGGTTTTCTACATGCAAAGGTTATGATTATTGATGACAAGGCGATTGTGGGAACAGCTAATTTTGATGTACGCAGCTTCTATAATAACTTTGAGATAAATGCGACGATTATTGATGAACAAGTCACTAACCGGTTATTAGATGACTTTTATCAAGATATGAGCGGCAGCCTAGAGCTTAATCTTGCGGAATATAGACAACGTCCGCTTATGGTGAAAATGAGGCAATCATTTGTTCGAATGATTGCCCCGCTCTTTTAGAATATGAAGGATGGGATGCAGATTCTGCTGGGGAACTTTCGCAATCAGATCGCCATACTCGCTTAATCGACTTGAAATTGTATGCAGATTATAATCTTGAATTCGCACACCAGCACGTACTTCATCCCAAAAGAGAGGAGTAGATAAGGTTGCATGTTTCTTAGCCCGAGGTGTGTAAGGCGCAGATAAAGTTTTGCCATACCAATGCTGCAAGTAATCGATATAGATCCGATTGCCGCGATCCTTCTTCAAGCGTTCAATTGTAAAAATATCGGGATATTTCTGTACGGCATAGCTTCCAATAAAATGCCCAATGGTTCGCAGCTCATCAAATGTATAGCCAGATTCGATCGGGACATAAATCTGAATGCCCGTTGCTCCAGAAGTCTTGGGAATCGATTCCACTTGCAGGGAATGGAGAATGTCACCAATTAAAGCTGCTGCTTCCATGATACGAGGCTCTTCCTCCATACTTGGGTCTAAATCAATAATCCATTCAATCGGCTTGTCACTCTGAATAAAGTGGAATGATGGATGAAACTCAATGCAAGCCAAATTACCTAACCAAATTAAGGTCGCTAAGGAATCGAGATTCACATATTCCACATCATCAATTGCTGCTGTGCGGACGAACGCAGGCAGTGGCTTGGGCGCATTCTTCTGATAAAAAAATTGCTGATCGACGCCATGCGGATAACGAATCGTAGTTAAATAACGATCTTTGCAATAACGAAGCAAGTAAGGCGATAATTCGATTAACTTTTGCAAGTAAATTAATTTCGTGATCCCTGCATCAGGCCATAGCAGTTTATTCGGATTTGTAATCGTGATACGATGCCCTTCGATTTCAATCGAACCTTTGCTTGGGTATTCGGCAGCCATTTACGCTTCACACCTTTACCATACGATTTGAACAATTTTGGGATGTCTAAGTACCCCGCTAGCTGTAATTTCGAGACCTGTGACATGGCAAGCGATATACGGGTAGAAAGTGATGAGTTGCTCTTGCGTAGTCATTTCAGGTGGCGAAGCCCAGGGCAATTGATCAGTTTGATGCGAAGACGCATACTGCATGAGTTTCTGCCGCTGTGCTTCAGATAAGCCTAGGGACACACGTCCAAAATAATCGCCGTCAAGTTCCATAACGAGCGAGGCTACTTTGCCATTTCGAATAATGAGACCAACGATTTGCACAAGGCGATTAATCGCGATTTTTTTCTTAAACCAATCGGAATGCTGCTTGCCTTCGCGGTAAGGTGATGACAGTCGCTTCGAGATAACCCCTTCCCAGCTATGCGCCAGGACCCAATTCCAGAGTGCTTGTCCATTCGCGACTAAATCTGTAACGAATAGATGGGGTGTACGGGTTGGAAATTGATCAAGCAGCATGGCATGTCTTGTTTCATAAGGTAATGCCCGAATATCCTTATCATCCACATAAAGTAGATCAAATAAGACATAGCATAAATGATAACGTACCTGCTCAGTTCTTCGTCCAATTCCACTTGATCTCTCTCTCTGCAATACCTTCTGAAAATTAGGCTTCTGCTCTACCGTATCGAACATAATTATTTCTCCATCCAGCATGATGCGCCTAGGTAGCTTAGCTAACATCTGGGCGATTTCGGGATATACCGAATTCTTAAGCAGCATTCGCTTGGAATAAAGATCTACTTGTCCATCCTCAAGTGTTGCGATTGTACGTACACCATCCCATTTGAGCTGATATCCCCAATCGTTACCCTCCATCAGTTCAGGCTTTGCAATTGGGGACATAGGTTTATTCGGCAGCTTCATTCTAGGAAACCGTATCCTTCGCTTTGGCAGGACGACCGCGTTTGCGCTTAGGAGCGGCTGCTGATGCACTTGGAATACTAGGTTCTGTTGGAATCATCATTGCAGGTGGTTTGGTTGTTTCTAAACTTGCTTGTAGGGCGGACATCAGGTCGATGATATTCGATTCAGGTGCTTGTGGTGCTGTCTTGATTTCTTGACCATGAATTTTTTGCTGTATGGCATCCTGTAAGGCTTGACGATACGAATCTTGATATTTACCGGGTTCAAAAGGCGTTGATAACTGTTCAATTAGCATTTTGGCCATCGTCAGTTCTTTGTCATTTACGACATTCTGCTCAGGTAAATTGGGAACTTGCGCAATAGGTCTAATTTCATCGGGATAAAAGATAGTTTCCATCGACAAGCAATTATCGATAACTCTTATTGCCGCAAGTGAGCTCTTGGACCGGATAGACACATTGGCTATTCCGATCTTACCTGTTTGCTTCATGGCTTCGAGAAGTAAGCTGTAGGCGCTTGTGCCTGTATCGGCAGGTGACAAGTAATACGTCTTTTGAAAATAAATCGGATCAATATCGGCTAGTTGAACAAAATCAAGAATTTTAATTTCTTTGGTGACCTCACCAGATAATGTCTCCAGCTCATCTTTGGTAAAAGTAACGAAGCGACCTGGCTCATACTCATAGCCGCGACTTGTTTCAGACCACTCTGTTTCACGATCACAGGTGGGACATTTGCGTACATAAGCAAGTGGTGTATTGCATACCTCATGTAAATACCGCATGGAAATGTCTTTGCTTTCTGTTGCCGCAAACATTCGGACAGGCACATGTACGAGCCCGAATGAGATGGCTCCTTTCCACATCGTATGCATAGGTCTTCCCCTTTCTATATTCAGTAATAAATGCAGACATAAATAGGAGTAGTATTCCTGAATGGAGGCTTTGCTATGAGCTTGGGAATGAAGCTGACTATCTATGGAGAACATGAGGAGGAAAAATCTATAACCATTAATATTGGAGGGAACAGGTATGGAAGAGAAAAATCAAGCTGTTCGTGAAGCGGGCTTATTTAATGGATTGTCAGACTCTGTTAATGAAGGACGAGATAAATACGATGTAGATATTGATCGAATGGTTAATGAGGGGCTTGGCGGCGGTAATGTAACTCAGCAGAATGGATTGATTGAAGCCTCAACAACCGATACAATTATTGAAGGGGAAAATTTGGGCGAAGAATCATAAATGAATTGTTCTGTTTGCTACAATTCCTATAGGAAGGCTATAATATATGAAAGCATGTGATGGACTTGAAGGATGAATTTGCGCTGATTGATCTGCTGACTTGCGGCGGGCAATCAACCCATTGGCAGCGAGAACGCGGTGTTGGCGTTGGAATAGGCGATGATGCGGCTGTAGCGGGCATCTCACCTGGCTGCTCGCTAGTTATGGCATGCGATACGATGACCCAGCATGTGCATTTTGCGAGCTGGTCCATGCGCGACGAGGACATCGGATTTAAGGCGATGGCCTCGAATATTAGCGATATGGCCGCTATGGGAGCGGTACCGCGTTATGCGCTGATCGCTTTATCGGTGCCGAAGGGAACCGATGAAGCGAGATTGCAGCGCATTTATGCAGGTATGTACGAGTGTGCGAGTGCATACGAGGTTGCGATTGTAGGCGGTGACACGACCGCCTCGATATCAGGGATCGTGATCACGGTCACGATCCTGGGTGAAGTCGAAGCAGGCCGCGCCCTGCTTCGCTCCCATGCAAAGACGGGCGACGCCGTCTTTGTGACAGGCGCCCTCGGCGGATCCGCCGCAGGGCTTGCGCTGCTAGAGCATGCACAGCGCAGCGGAGCTGCCGCCGAGGCAGCGATACAAGCGCCGCTGCTGCAGGCGCTTGCTCTTGCGCACCAGCGGCCTGCGCCGCAGGTTGCCGCTGGGCGGCTGCTCTTGCGCACGGGGCTCGGCCGTGCGCTCAATGACATCTCCGATGGCATCGCCAGTGAAGCCGCGGAGATCGCGGAAGCGTCCCGCGTGGGGCTTGCCATCGAAGAAGCGCGCCTGCCGCGCCCGGCGGGGCTGGACGCGGCAGCGCAGCTGCTTGATACGCCGCCGCTGGAGTGGATGCTATACGGCGGCGAGGATTATCAGCTCCTTGGCACCGTAGCCAAGGAGCATGTGCATGAGCTTGAGGCTGCATTCGAAGAGCATGGCCTCAAGCTGTATGTCATCGGTTATGCGACCGATGACTTTAGCGGTGTCCGTCTGCTGCGCGCAGACGGCACTGTGGAGCCCCTAGCTAAGAGGGGCTATAATCATTTTGCGACAAAGGATTGATTCGGCTTGAAGCCTATTTATACCTATATATCAGAGAATGAACAAGCGACTGAACGATTAGCGAGGTTCATTGCTGAAGCGGCAGTTCCTGGAACTGTGATCACGCTGGATGGTGATCTTGGTGCAGGTAAGACCAGATTCTCGCAAGGATTTGCGCGAGGTATCGGTGTGCAAGGGCTCGTGAATTCGCCCACTTTTACGATTATCAAAGAATATGAAGGAGCTAGGCTTCCTTTTTATCATATGGATGTTTATCGCATTGGTCTGGAAGATGCAGACGACTTGGGACTTGATGAATACTTCTATGGAAATGGCGTGACGCTGATCGAATGGTCGACTCAGATCGAAGAGATTCTCCCAAGCAATCGTCTTGAAATCGTCATTAACCGAACGGGTGATGAACAGACGGAGCGGACTTTTACAATAATCCCGCACGGTGAGCCGTATCTCACATGGTGTCATTCGTTAGAGGGGAACAGGTGGAACTAATGGAAGCAAACAACGAGACAATTAAACCAGAATATATACTTGGAATCGATACATCGACGTCCAATATGACCATTGCGCTGCTCAAGAATGGCAAGGTTGTACAAGAGCATGATACAGAAGCGGTCCGCAATCATTCCGTTCAGCTGCTGCCGAATATTCAATCGCTGCTTAAGGATGCCGAGATAAAGCCGAAGGATCTATCGCTCTTAGCAGTTGGACAAGGCCCAGGTTCCTATACAGGTGTGAGAATCGGTGTAACGACTGCCAAAACATTCGCATGGTCACTCGGAGTTCCGCTTATTGGGGTGTCGTCCCTTCACGCGATGGCACGAAGCGGCTTACGACAATATGCAGAGGTAAATCGTTGTGACATAAAAGCAGGCAAGCAGGCTCGTTATCTTATTCCATTGATGGATGCTAGAAGGAATCAAGTATTTACGGCAGTATACAGGCACGGTAATGTAGATGGTGAGGGAGCAGGATGGGACTGCTTAAAGCAGGATGGCATTCGGTTAATGCCGAAGCTGCTTGAAGAGGTGGCTGAACTGCTAGCTGGACAATCAAGCCAGAAAGATGCGATGGAGCAGCCATTAGAAGTTATTTTTGTAGGAGAAACCGAATTATTTGCCGAACAGATTAATAGATTCGAAGAAGAGTTCGGAAATGCCAAGTTCAAGGTGGCGATATTTCCTTCTAGCATTAGAGGTGCGGAAATTGGCTATCTTGCGAATGAACGCTGGCATGAATCTGATGCTAAGACGGATGACGTATTCGATTTCGTGCCGAATTATGCACGGCTTACAGAAGCAGAGGCTAATTTACTGAAAGCTAAACAAGAAACCAAGTAAGGTGGAGAACGATGGAACAGCAATCACCCAAGATGGTATCTTCAGATGGCAATCGATCCTTGGAGTTTCGTCTGATGACCATAGAAGATATACCTCATATTGTAAATATTGAGCGCGAATCGTTCACGACACCTTGGTCAGCTACAGCATTTATGAATGAATTGACGAACAATCATTTTGCGAAATATATGGTTATGGAATGCGATAATGAGATTGCTGGTTATGGCGGTATGTGGATCATTATGGATGAGGCGCATGTCACGAATATTGCCATTACAGGAAAGTTTCGCGGAAAAAAGCTTGGCACAAGACTTCTTAGCGAAATGCAGCGCACGGCTGCATTCCTTGGAGCCATTCGAATGACGCTTGAGGTGCGCAAGTCGAATGATATTGCCCAGAACTTATATAAGAAGCTAGGCTTTAGCATTGTGGGGGTTAGACCGAAGTACTACACGGATAATAACGAAGATGCCCTGATCATGTGGGCGGATTTGCCGAAGTATACAGATGATTGAGAGATGGTTAAAATGACAGAAACGAATATAACCTATATCATGGCAATTGAAACTAGCTGTGATGAGACAGCAGTCGCCATTATAGAGAATGGACGTATCATACGTTCGAATGTCGTGTCCTCGCAGATTGATACGCATCGTCTCTATGGAGGCGTCGTGCCTGAAATTGCTTCACGTAAGCATGTGGAATCCATAACATGGATTATACAGCAGGCGCTTGATGAAGCAGGCATTACTACCGATGATTTATCCGCAATTGCCGTTACACAAGGGCCAGGGCTTGTTGGCTCGCTGCTCGTCGGCGTTATGGCAGCCAAAACTTTGGCGCTTGCTCTTGATTTGCCATTGATCGGCGTTCATCATATTGCAGGACATATCTATGCGAATCAGCTAGAACAAGAACTGCTGTATCCCTCAATTGCTTTAGTCGTATCGGGCGGTCATACGGAGCTTGTTCGTTTAACGGAGCCGGGCAGCTTCGAGATTATAGGGCAGACACGGGATGATGCAGCGGGTGAAGCATACGATAAAGTTGGTCGCGCGCTTCATTTGCCTTATCCAGGCGGTCCGCATATCGATCGCCTTGCTCATGAAGCGGAGCATGAAGTAACGATGCCTCGTGCATGGTTGGAGCCAGATTCGTATGATTTCTCCTTCTCTGGTCTCAAATCCGCTGTGCTCAATACGTTGAACCAAGCACAGATGAAGGGCGAAACGATTGACCCTGCGGCAATCGCTAAGGGATTTCAGGAGTCCGTTATCGACGTCCTCGTGACCAAAGCAGCGCGCGCCGTCCAGGAATTCGGCGCAAGTCAATTGCTGCTCGCTGGTGGTGTAGCGGCCAATCGCGGCTTGCGCACGCGGCTTGCCGAAGTCTGCTCGCAGCTAGGCGTTCCGCTCATCGTTCCACCGCTGAGCTTATGTACAGACAACGCGGCGATGATCGGTGCCGCCGCTCAATTGAAATGGGACAAGCAAGAATTCGTGTCCCTTGATTTCAAGGCTGACCCGATGCTGCCGCTTGAAACTTGGTAATGATCTAATTTAATTGTATGCCATCTCTTTGCTGAAGAGATGGCATTTTTGATTTTTTAGAGATGCTTTGCCTGTTCAAATATACACAGGCATATGTGTATTAAGTTATCCACAGGGTATGTGGATGATGTGTATAAGTAGCTTAAAGTCAATTACAGCGCAACTTTTGGAGGTGTCCATTTTTGGGATAAGAACTGAGTAACTTTTTCACTAATTTTTGTGGATAATGGGGATAAAACTGTTATCAATTAAGAAAATTGGCGAAATAACAGTATTTTAGGCGTGATTTGTATGTGGATAACCATGTGTAAAAGTGTATTTTGTGAATAATTAAATGATAAAAATAAAAGTTATTCACAATTGTCTGTATATTTTGCGAAATTAATAACACCCCATCCTTGTTAATAAGAATGGGGTGTGTATATTTTGCATTATTTGAGCTTCAATAATTCTTCTGCTGTTTGCTTCTCAAGTTCTGTTTTGGAGCTCGATTTATTTTTAAGAAGTGCATTCCATTGTTCCTTAGTTGAATCATGATTACGGACATTCAACAATAAATAAGACTTATATTTCTCGCGCTGCTTGTCTGAGGCGTTCAAATAACTGTTAAAGAGCGATTCAACATAAGTAGAAGGCATCGATCTCCCAATCGACTGATAAGATACGGCAGCATTGCTGAAAACTTTGTCAGAAGATTCTACAGCAAGCTCCTCCTCAAGTATTTTTAATGACTTGCTTGTTGGGAATTTATAAAGATAGAAAGAAATAGCGTCTCGAACTTGTTCATTGGAGCTATTCTTCATGATTTTCGCTAATTGTTCCATTACGGGATCGGCCGGCAATGCTGTGATTAGATCTGTCATGGATGTTCCGTAAGCAGCAGGGCTTGCAGGATCTACCGCTTTTTCGATTAAGCAGTTTAGGTCGTTAAGCATATATTTGGCAATAAAGTCTAGCACAGCGGCTCTTTCTAGTTCAAAGGAATCGAGCAATGCTCCTGCTAGCTGCTTTTTATCAATGAGCAGGAGATATTCCAGACTTTCCTTCTGCTCGCCCTGTAAATCCTTCAAATCGATACCTTTAAGTTTCTGGATTGTGGCACGAACAACGCTATTTAATTTGCTTAGATCCGAATATGTAATGGTTCCTGAATTGATGAGCACCGTTCGAGTCGTTGCGTCATAAATGACTTTGTTGCCAAGTGCTTCGGCAACTGCACGTGCAGGAATAAACACTCGATCATTCACTAATTTCGGTGATACGTCAAGATCAGCGAATTTATGATTATTTTTATAAATAGTCCTGCTGCCAACAGTCAATTCGACATTTATATCTTTATAGATGACCGAGACACTCTGCTTGTCTTTATTCCATATAATATGTTCCTGATCATCAGGCACACCGAGTGCGACTAATAGATCACGCAAGGGTGTTAATGTTCGTCCATCTTCAATAAATGGCTCGGCATATTGAAATGCAAGCGCTTTGTCGCCCACCTTCATACTGATTTCTGCAGCAAAAGTGGTAGTTGGCATTACAAGCGACAATGATAGCGATAAAGCTAGTGTTAGAGTAAATGCTACGTTCTTTTTCGTCATGTTCATTCCTCCATTACTAGTACGAATTCATACTTAAATAGTAATCGATTGGGAGGACGAAAGGCAAACCATTTGGCAAGAAATTTACTCTCTTGTCGGATCCTGCGGATGCAGAAATGCGGGTCTTTTATCCTTGGCAGGAACAGGGTTGCGAACTAGAACATCCAGTAAAGCTCGTCCATTAAAAGGAATGAGCGGCCATAGATACGGAGTCCCGATTGAACGAGACATAAGCAGGACAATAAACCATGCGATACTGCCAATGATGAAGCCCCAGATATGCAGCCATGCAGTTAGAAGCAATAGCGATAATCGAACAAGTCTTGTTGCAAGTCCGAATTCGTAGCTAGGAGTAGCAAAGGTTCCAATTGCCGCAATTGCAAAATAGAGAATTACGTTACTGCTAAGCAGACCAACATGGATAGCTAGGTCTCCAATCATTAATGCTGCAACCAGCCCAAGAGTTGATGCCAGAGAGGTAGGTGTATGAATGGATGCCATCCGTATGACATCAATCCCAATCTCGACAAGAATCAGTTGAATGATGATCGGGATCACTCCAGTATCTTTGGGAAAAATGAACTCAAATTGCTGCCAGTTTGAAGGTAACAGCCAAGGATCTAATATCAACATAAACCAAATTGGAAGCAGGAAAACCGAGGCTAGCATTGCGGTAAAACGGATCCACCGTAAATAAGCACCAACAACGGGTTTTTGTCGATATTCCTCAGCGTGCTGCACATGGTGAAATAAGGTTGTCGGTGCAATGATGACACTTGGAGATGTATCGGTGAAGATCAGAATATGACCTTCAAGCAAATGAATAGCTGCAACATCGGGTCGTTCTGTATAGCGAATGAGGGGGAATGGATTCCAATTGTGCTTGAAAACAAATTCTTCAATTGTTTTGTCAGCCATCGGTACACCGTCTACATCAATACTTTGCAGACGCTTCCTAACTTTATCAATTAGCTTGGGGTCCGCAATATCTTCAATATAGGAAATGACGACATCCGTTTTGGACCTTCTACCAACTTGCATGTACTCCATTCGAAGATTAGGATCACGTAGTCTCCTTCGAGTTAGTGCCGTATTGAATACCAATGTTTCTGTATATCCATCTCGAGCACCACGAACCACACGTTCAGTATCCGGCTCAGCAGGACCTCGTGCAGGATAAGTTCGAGCATCAATGATGAGTGCAGTATCCGAATTTTCCATCAGAAGAACAGCAGGTCCAGACAATACAGAAGCAATGATCTGTTCCACATCCGTAGCGGGATCTACCTCAAGATAACCGATAAATTTGTGCAGCAGCTTATGTACGGTATCTGTTGTCAGCTCATCTTCCTGCAGTCTTGATAAATTAACGGTAATCAAATTCATGATGTCATCTTTTGCAAAGCCATCGACAAAGAAAAGGGCAAATTTCTTTCCGCCATATTCTAATTCTCGATGAATCACGTCGAAGCTTTTATCGACGCCTAATGCCTGTTTGATATAAGCAATATTTTGGGACAGGTCCGATGTTAGTTGGTTCATTGTGAATATACCCTCCAGCCTGTAATCGAAAAAATAACGCAATATTTACTAATTATTCCCAAAATAATGAAAGTTAAAGCTGTACTGAAATAATTTTGTCAAATTTGAGAATTTCGTGATATATTAAAGGAGGAAGGTAAATTATTCTAATAATTTTTGAGAGGTATGGTGATTGATAATGTTGAAACAGATGGTTGCTTACTTACAGAACAATTTGGAAGTCGTATCACTTGTTAGAAATGGACAGGCTTCTTTAGTTGGCGTAACACCGGTTCAGCAGAAGGCAATTATTGAAGTTGTTGGAGTAAAAGAAGGTACAGAGGTTCAACCAAAGACAATCTGGTGGTAATGGAGGCACGACCTAGATGTCACGAACTAGGATTTATAGCACCACTTTCATCCTAATAGCGGCGATCTTGGTCGCAATATCATTTATTTATGTGCAGCTCAATACCATCTATATCGGGGTTGATGTTCAGAAGAATCAGGATAATCAATGGTATATAAGCTATGTTGACCATCAGGGTTGGGCTGCATATAAAGGAATTAAAGATGGTGACTTGTTATTATCAATCGATGGGCAGAATCCAGAGCTGCATCCGTCTTTAAAATATAACTCTATCGAACAAGCACATCAAATTAGTATTTTACGAAATGAGAGTCATCTTCTTTTTTCTGTTACGGATGATATCAACTCACAATACTCGTTTGATAAATCGAGAAGTTCAATTTTGTTTTTTGCTATTCTTTATTGCTTCTCTCTGTTTCTTTTTGTGAAGGAGAAGAAGGATAGCTCAGCACAAATATTGATCTTATTTTTTATGGTCACTGCCCTAACTTATTTGGGGAGTATACCTTCAGGGATGAGGGTACATTATGCTCAGGCATTTGTGCTAGTTAGTCTCCCACTCGTTCCAACTGTTTTTTTGCATTTTTTGTATAATTATTTTAACAAGTACAAGATTAAAGTGCTTAATCCCAGAATGTTATATATACAATATGGGATAAATGCACTTTTATTCGTGTGTGGAATTCTAACGATTTATACCGATATTGGGTACAAATTAAATACACTATTAGTCGCTAAGGTGTCTTTATTGCTATTCATTATTGGTTGCATTTATATGATTTTTATATTAGCAATCAGATATTTTCAGTTTAGGAAAACAATCTATAATCCTATTTTTAAATATATGATTATAGGTAACTCACTTTCTTTTTTTCCTTTTATATTTTTATTTGCATTACCGCGTATCATTTTCAATGAAGCTTTTACTTCTACTTATATTGCAACGATCGCCTTATTTTTATTTCCGATAGTCTATGTATATTTAATCGTTTCCAAGAAACTTCTTGATATCGATTTTATTATAGATCGTTTGAAATACTTCTGTTTACTCGCAATCATACCTTCAATCGTTATACTATTATGTGTTGGCTTCCTCTATGATATTCAAAGATTTTCTTTGGCACATTGGATTTTGTCATTCTCCATTATCTATGTTGTGATCGTCATTCTCTTGTATGTGAAGGAAAGAATAGAATATCCACTACATAACACACCTTTTAAGAAGAAAATGAATTTCCAGCTAAGCTTAAATGATTTCTCGCAACAAATCACGAAGCTGAATAAACAATCAGACTTGGAAGAATTGATTATTCACGAGGTTATTAAGATGCTGCCCATACAGTCGGCGGCAATACTTGAAATGGATCATGATCAGCAATGCATCGAGATTAAAAAAGAAAGTGAGTTCTTACAGCCCGATGTCAGGTTCTGGGATATTACCAAACAAAAAAATCGAACATATATCATTGGTGAAATGTTCGAACTCAATCTTGGGATGTGTATATTAATTGGGAAGAAGCAGAGATTTCAGTATTTACTATGGATTGATAATAAGCAGAACCGAATGAATTACAATCCAGATGAAATTGTGTGGTTAAGGACACTTGCCAATTACATCGGAATTGTCTATGAGAACTTAGACATGCTAGCAGGAATCATTTCGCAATTTGAGCTTCGTGAGGGTAGTGAATCGCCTTCATGGGTATCTAGACTTGTTTTCCGCTTATCTGAAAATGAGAGACGTCGGCTTGCTTCCGATTTACATGATGCAGCGCTGCAAGACCAGCTGTTATGGTATCGTAAATACGAGGATATCCTGGATGAAATCAAGATTTCAGATGATATTCATAGACGTATGGAAGAAATCAAAGAAGGTTTGCTTGATGTTATTCATCAAATTAGACAGACATGTAATGAATTGCGACCTTCTTTTCTCAATGAAATGGGCGCAGTAGAGGCGATAGATCAGTTATGTGTCAATGCAACTTTTAATGCGAATTTTACAGTTGAGTTCAATCATAGTCAGTTAGATCTATCGCTGGATGATGAATATGTCCTGATGCTCTATCGGATTACACAGGAATTGCTGCGCAATACGATGAAACATGCATTAGCTACTGAGGTTAAATTGGTTATTGGCAATGATGATCGGGTGATCACTTATGAATATGCGGATAACGGTGTCGGAATGGACTTAAGCCAAAGTAAAGCAACACTAAAAAATATGGGCCTGTCAGGTATTCGCGAGCGAGTCTCAAGTTTGAATGGCGAAACTGAATTTTATTCTTCAGAAGGTCATGGTTTTAGTGTGAAGATTACTTTACCAACTGTACAAGGTGTAGGTTAACAAGAAAAAGCGCGTCTTCCTCAAAGAAGATCGTGCTTTTCCTTTTTTACTATATTCTACATTAACGTTTCCCATTCCGCATAGTACTGCTCAAGTTCAGCCTTCTTGGACTCGATAAGTGTTGTTTTCTCGGCAACAATCTGATAGTTATTGAATATTTCAGGGTTCGTAAGCTCGGTCTCTAATTCTGACACTTCAGACTCAAGCTGTGCGATTTGTGCTTCGATGGCTTCAAGTCTACGCTGACGATTGCGTTCTTCACGCTTGTTTTGTTTATTCGTTTCGAAATCGACTCGTTTCTCGTCTGCAGGAGTGATCGTTTGATTGGACTGCTTGCGTTCCAGCTCTTGCTGCTTCTGCGCTTCAATGTCAGCTAACTCTGCCTTTTTCTCCAAATAATCATCATAGTTTCCAAGATAATCAGTAATTCCGTCTGGTGTCATCTCCATGATGTGTTCAGCCATTTTGTTTAGGAAGTAACGGTCATGTGAAATGAAGAGCAGGGTGCCTTCATAATCCATAAGTGCGGATTCCAGCACTTCCTTGGAGTAGAGATCCAGATGGTTCGTCGGCTCATCGAGAATAAGGACATTCGCTTTTTGCAGCATAAGCTTGGCTAATGAGACACGTGCTTTTTCGCCACCGCTTAGAGCACTAATCTTCTTAAAGACATCTTCGCCTGTGAATAAGAAATTACCTAATACCGTACGAATTCGTACCTCCTCTAGATGGGGGAAAGCACTCCACACTTCCTCTAGAACACTATTGTTTGGTGTTAGATGCGTCTGCATTTGATCATAATAGCCGATGCGGACATTCGTGCCCCAGTCGATGATTCCTTGATCGGGCTCATGATTGCCGATTAATGTGCGAAGCAAGGTTGTTTTGCCGATCCCGTTAGGTCCAAGCAATGCGGCTGTTTCTCCACGCTTAAGTACCAAGGAGATGTCCTCAGCTAATGTTTTGCGATCGATTCCTTGTCCAACAGATAAGCCAACTCTACGTACATTCAGTACATCACGTCCAGAGGTTTGCTCGACTTCGAATGAGAACGATGCCCGTTTTAGGCTGCCTAGGGGCTTGTCGATACGATCCATTTTCTCCAACGTTCTACGCCTGCTTTGAGCACGTTTGGTTGTAGAAGCTCGTACTAGATTACGCTGCACAAAATCCTCTAGCTTTGCAATTTCATCCTGCTGCATTTCAAATTGTTTCATTTGGATTTCGTAATCTGCAGCTTTAAGTTCAATGAAGCGTGAATAATTGCCTGTGTAGCGCCTGGAAGTTGTGCGTTCAATCTCATAAATCGCTGTAACAAGAGAATCCAGGAAGTATCGGTCATGGGATACGACAAGAATGGACCCTGGATAGGATCGTAAGTAGCTCTCAAGCCATGTTAACGTTGCGATGTCCAGATGATTCGTAGGCTCATCGAGAATTAAGAGGTCTGGCTCTTCAAGCAGCATTTTGGCAAGGGCTAATCGTGTTTTCTGTCCGCCACTGAGTGTCCCGATCACCGTATCGGGTGGCATGGTGCCAAACCCCATGCCGTGAAGAATTCCACGGATTTTGGCTTCAAACTCATAACCGCCATGCTTGCGGAACCATTCGGTTTTGGCATCATACTTCTCTAGAATCAGCGTATACTGCTTCTCATTGGCATGTATAACAGGATCTGCGATTTGCGCTTCTAGCTCTCGAAGCTCTTTCTCTGCTTCAATAAGCGCAGTAAATACAGATAACATTTCCTCACGAATTGTGCGATTCGTTGCTAAGCCGGAATTTTGTCGAAGATAGCCGACTTTCGTTTCCTTTGATTTGAAGATTTCTCCCGAATCATAGGATATTTCCCCGGCAATAATTTGGAGGAGGGTGGATTTGCCTGCGCCATTCACGCCGACCAATCCAATTCGTTCCCGTTCTTCAATTTGCAGGCTTATATTGGATAATATGGTGGTAACACCATAGCTTTTGGATATTCCACTTACTTGCAATAACATAATGCTGTAAGCCTCCTATAATATATATGATATTAGTTTACAGGAAATTAGACAAAATCAAAAGAGAAGCTTGAGAAGTTGGGGCCAATATGTACAATATGATACAATAGATCCAATACATCTTTAAATGGAGAATGAAGCTTATAATGAACATGTATCAACGTAAAATAGAGATGCGAGAGCAAATTGAACTGAAGCGCAGCAGTCTGAATCAAGAAGAGAGACAGGCTCGTGAAGAGCAGATCGTTAATCAATTGATTGGCTTATGCAAGGAGCATTTCAAGAGTTCCAGTGATGGATGCCTAATGACGTATATGCCGTTTCGTACTGAGGTAGATATTGCTCCAGTTATGGAATGGTGCTGGTCACGGGGGATACGTGTGGTTGCGCCTAGAACTGTTAAGCAAACTAGACAAATGATCCTTCATGAAGTAACCTCCTATAATGATTTCTCTTCAGGAGGATGGGGGATTCGTGAACCCATCACGTCATTGCCTGTTCTGACAGATCTATCTACGATCCGCATGATTCTTGTGCCGGGTTTGGCATTTGATACGAAAATGGCTAGACTTGGTTATGGCGGTGGATATTATGATCGTTTCTTCAAGCTATTCGCTGAACAAGGTATAGCACAACCTTTGTTAGTAGCGGCTTCATTCGATCTGCAGGTCGTGCCTGAAGTGCCTGTTTCATGGAATGATGTTAATATGGATATTCTGGTAACGGAATCGTTGCAACTAAAGGCAAGTCATATACAATAGAAGAGTGGAGGTGCATCAATCATGGAAGCTGGATTTACACATATGAACGAGCAGGGTAGAGCGCGAATGGTTGATGTGTCAGATAAAGAAATTACGAAGCGTGAAGCGACTGCTAGAACAACAGTTACGATGAAGAGTGAGACACTTCGGAAGATTAAGCAGGGACAGATGAATAAAGGTGATGTACTCGCTATTGCTCAGATTGCTGGCGTAATGGCGGCCAAGAAGACATCGGACTGGATTCCCCTGTGCCATCCACTCCCACTGACAGGAATTAATATCGTTTTTAATGACAATGGTCATGATGAACTATACATAGAAGCAACAGTACGAACAACCGGCAAGACTGGTGTCGAGATGGAGGCGCTGACGGCGGTGTCTGCTGCCGCATTAACAGTCTACGATATGTGTAAAGCTATCGAGAAGGAGATTATTATTGGCCCAACGATGTTAATTCACAAAAGTGGAGGGAAAAGCGGAGATTTTCACAAAATAGATACTATTTAGACGCTAAAAGTTTGTTACATTAGAATGGGGAGGCTGAAATCGATGCGCTGGAAGGTTGCGATCTTGACAGTTAGTGATCGTGGTTCTCGGGGTGAACGAGAAGATACGAGTGCACAAGTGATTCGAGAACTTGTTGAAGAAGAATTAATGGGTGACATTATTGAATATCGTATCGTACCTGACGAAACAGACGAGATTATGGCTGCACTCATTGAAATGAGCGATTATTTTGAAGCGGATATGATTATTACGACAGGCGGAACTGGACTTGGACCACGCGATGTAACACCTGAAGCTACACTAGCTGTTATTGAGCGGGATGTTCCGGGTATGGCGGAAGCGATGCGTATGAGAACGATGGAAAAATCGCCTAGATCCATATTATCCCGTGCTGTCGTGGGCATTCGTGGACGCACTTTGATTGTGAACCTGCCAGGATCGCCTAAAGGTGTAATGGAGAACCTAGCAGCCATTATGGATGTAATCCCACATGCGCTCCAAATTCTGACTGGTGCAGTTACGGAGCATAACGATGAAGGTTAATTCCATGCTTAGAGAAGTGCGAACCGAAGATGCAATTGGAATGATCTTATCCCATGACCTTACTCAGATTATTCCTGGTGAGTTCAAAGGAAGGCTGTTTAAGAAAGGTCATGTTATTCGGCAAGAGGATATTCCTGCTCTCTTGTCCATTGGCAAGGAACATATTTATGTTATGGACCTGCAGGATGGCTATATCCATGAGGATGAAGCAGCAGAGCGAATGGCGCATGCGATTGCTGGAGATCGAGTGAAGCTGACTCAGCCTCATGAGGGCAAGGTCATGTTAAAATCGACAATCCACGGTCTGGCGAAAATAAATAAGCGATTCGTAGATGAAGCGAATAGCTTGGAGCATATCGTCATCTCTACGATTAAGACGAATAGTGTCGTGAAGCAAGATCAATCACTTATCGGAACTCGCGTTATTCCGCTTCTTATCGAGGAAGCTCAGGTTGCCAAGGTTGAGCACATCGCTCGTCGATATGCAGAATTAGGGGAGGACTTAGTTACCGTTAAGCCATTCCTTCCTCTGCGTGTTGGCTTGATAACTACGGGAAGTGAAGTTTTCAAGGGTAGGATTACAGATAAATTTGGACCTATCGTGAAAGCGAAGGTTGTGGATCTAGGATCAGAGGTCGTAGAGCAAATTGTGACCGATGATGATAGTGATCAGATAATTGGGGCTATTCGGCATTATGAGACACTTGGGGTTGATTTGATTTTAGTTACGGGTGGAATGTCTGTCGATCCAGATGATCGTACACCAGGGGCGATCCGTAAGTCAGGTGCTCGAATTGTCTCCTATGGCACGCCTATGCTGCCAGGTTCAATGCTTATGATAGGCTATTTAGGCCAAATTCCGATTATGGGCTTGCCTGGATGCGTGATGCATGATGCTTATACATCCTTTGATGTATTTTTGCCTCGCATATGCGCTGGGGAAGAGATTGTGAGAAGAGACGTGGTTGAGCTAGGATATGGTGGATTAATGTAGCTGTGAAATAAATAGGACAGATGGAAGTGGAGGAAGGTGATCGTAAATCATGGGAATTGGTTTGTCGGAATATTTGATCATTGCTCTCGTAATGCTAATTTTGTTTGGTCCAAATAAGCTTCCAGAACTAGGTCGTGCTTTTGGTAAAATGCTGCATGAATTTAAGAAGGGTACACGCGGAATTATGGATGATGATACAAGTACTGGTGTAAAGGAGCAGCCTGTATCTGAACCTGCCACTCAGTCTACTGTTGTGACACCTCAGGAGAAGAAGCCGGTTGATTCTAGACGATTACCTGATTAAATCAATTTCATAACTGATTTAAAAGATTCATATTTGGAAATGCAAAGGAAGTAGGTATTATCTTCATGGAATTAGATCAAAAAGTAGATCTTGTCGAACACTTACGAGAATTACGTCGACGTGTGATGTGGATCGTAGCAGTTCTTGTCCTTGGAATGGCAGGAGGAATTGCAGTCGCTAAACCAGTTATCTTGTTCATGCAGAACCTTCCGCCAGCTAATGGCATGAAGTGGCATGCCTTCTCACCGTGGGACAATTTACGTTTATATATGAGTTTTGCTTTTGTAATCGGGTTTCTCGTTACATTGCCTGTATTGTTGTATCATATATGGGCTTTTGTTAGTCCTGGATTGCGGGAAAGGGAGCGTAAATCGACGCTGCTCTATTTGCCTTTTGCCGTGCTCCTCTATTTAAGTGGTCTAGCATTTGGACTATTCGTCGTATTTCCACTTGCGTTTCATTTTTCGACCTCACTAGGCGACAGCTTAAATATTGAAGAGACATTTGGTGCAGCGCAATATTTTTCATTTATGTTTAATATCATCATCCCATTGTCTATCATTTTTGAATTGCCTGTGGTCGTGATGTTCTTAACGAAATTAAGGATTTTGAATCCAGCTAGACTCTCCAAGCTGCGCCGTATTGCTTATATGGTGCTCGTCGTATTGGCTGCGATTATTACACCACCAGATGCGATATCCATGATTTTGGTCTTTTTACCGATGATTTTACTTTATGAATTCTCCGTTTATATATCGAGGTTCATTTATCGCAAACAATTGATCATGGATCAAGAGAGAGAACGGGCATTTGAAGCTGAAGGGATGTAACAAGAAGAAACGGTTTCATCGTCTATAAGGACGGATGCGTTTAAGACCGAGAGCGATGTTTTCCTAAAAAATGGACATGCTTTCGGTTTTTCTTTCATAACTTCTTATCAAAATACTTGCAAAAGTCATCAGAAATCAGTATCATAAAAAGTGTTGTTAGCACTATATACCTTCGAGTGCTAATATATAAGAAACAGCTATGTCTGTCCTAATTGGACGAGAAGGCTAGACTTCAGGTTATAACCAATCAAACCATAAAACCATTTATTTAAAGGAGGCTATTTTCCATGATCAGACCGTTAGGTGATCGCGTAGTCATTGAAGCCATTGCTAAAGAGGAGACGACTGCAAGCGGAATCGTATTGCCAGATACAGCGAAAGAAAAGCCACAAGAAGGCAAAGTTGTTGCTGTAGGCAGCGGAACGTTGAAAGACGGAGAACGTCTTCCATTAGAAGTTAAAGAAGGCGACCGCATTATTTTCTCAAAATATGCAGGTACTGAAGTGAAATACGAAGGACGCGAGCTACTAATTATGCGCGAAAGCGATATTCTCGCGGTTTTAGCCTAATATACGCAAGCTTGGATTCAATTACATAAGTCTGCTTAGGTGCGCTGATGGATTGAAACAAGATTCACATGAATTATTATGATATCCGAAGAGTGTGATTCGGGTACAAATTTGAGGAGGTTCTTGACGATGGCAAAGGAAATTAAATTTAGCGAAGATGCACGCCGTGCAATGCTTCGTGGT
This sequence comes from Paenibacillus albiflavus, assembly GCF_004344915.1. Taxonomy (GTDB): domain Bacteria; phylum Bacillota; class Bacilli; order Paenibacillales; family NBRC-103111; genus Paenibacillus_AM; species Paenibacillus_AM albiflavus. The sequence continues at coordinate 134,369 of NZ_SKFG01000013.1, forward strand.
GTAGATGCTCTAGCAAATGCGGTTAAAGTAACTTTGGGACCAAAAGGACGCAACGTCGTTCTTGAGAAAAAATTCGGAAGCCCGCTAATCACTAACGATGGTGTTACGATCGCAAAAGAAATCGAACTTGAAGATGCATTCGAGAACATGGGTGCACAACTAGTTAAAGAAGTAGCAACTAAAACAAACGATGTAGCTGGTGACGGTACGACTACAGCAACTGTTCTTGCTCAAGCGATGATTCGTGAAGGTCTTAAGAACGTAACTGCGGGTGCTAACCCAATGGTTGTTCGCAAAGGGATCGACAAAGCGGTTCGTGCTGCTGTTGAAGAACTACAAAAAATTGCGAAGCCAATCGAAGGCAAGCAATCCATTGCACAAGTTGCGGCAATCTCTGCTGCTGACGAAGAAGTAGGCGAATTGATCGCTGAAGCAATGGAAAAAGTAGGTAAAGACGGCGTTATTACAGTTGAAGAGTCCAAAGGCTTCGCAACTGAGCTTGAAGTTGTAGAAGGTATGCAATTCGACCGTGGATACAACTCACCGTACATGATCACAGATACAGATAAAATGGAAGCTGTCCTTGATAATCCATATATCTTAATCACAGATAAGAAAATCACGAACATCCAAGAAATCCTGCCAGTACTTGAGAAGGTTGTTAATTCCGGCAAACAGCTTCTAATCATCGCTGAAGATGTTGAAGGTGAAGCACAAGCTACTTTAGTTCTGAACAAACTTCGTGGAACATTCACTTGCGTAGCGGTTAAAGCTCCTGGCTTTGGCGACCGACGCAAAGCAATGCTGCAAGATATCGCTGCACTAACTGGTGGTCAAGTGATCACTGAGGAGCTAGGTCTTGAGCTTAAATCCGCAACTGTTGATCAACTTGGTAGCGCGCGTCAAGTTCGCGTTACAAAAGAGAACACAATCATCGTTGATGGCGCTGGCTCCAAGGACGATATCACTGCACGCGTTAACCAAATCCGTACTCAACTGGAAGAAACAACTTCCGAGTTCGATAAAGAGAAATTGCAAGAGCGTCTTGCTAAGCTAGCTGGCGGCGTAGCAGTAGTTAAAGTTGGTGCTGCTACTGAAACTGAGCTTAAAGAGCGTAAACTTCGCATTGAAGACGCATTGAACGCTACTCGCGCGGCTGTAGAAGAAGGTATCGTATCTGGTGGTGGTACAGCACTAGTGAACGTATACGCAGCAGTTGCAGCTGTTAAAACAATTACAGGAGATGAGCAAACTGGCGTGAACATCGTTCTTCGCGCACTTGAAGAGCCAGTTCGCATTATCGCAGCAAACGCAGGTCAAGAAGGATCTGTTATTGTTGAGCGCTTGAAGAAAGAAGCTGTTGGCATGGGCTACAATGCAGCTTCCAACGAATGGGTGAACATGATCGAAGCAGGTATCGTTGACCCTGCTAAGGTGACTCGTTCCGCACTTCAAAACGCAGCATCCGTTGCAGCTATGTTCTTAACAACTGAAGCTGTAATCGCTGATAAGCCAGAACCAAACAAACCAGCAATGCCTGACATGGGCGGAATGGGTGGAATGGGCGGCATGATGTAAGGACTGACAAGGCTTTTTAGCCTTTCTGTTCTAAACGGTCATACCAAATAGCTCCTTAAAATTGAGGTTGTTTTGAACTTGATTTAAGAAGCAGTCACAGTTATAAATAATAAATTAAGCATTGACCACTTCTTAATAATTCTATTAAGGAGTGGTTTTTTGTGTTGTTAAAGTTTGCATTTAAGGATTTTATTGATGACCGTAAGTTTAAGAATACTACACAGAAGAATGTTAGGAATTATCTAACGCTACTAGGTGAGTTTGTTAACTATTGTACAGATAATGAGATAGTAAATGTTGAGGACATTGCACAGAGTCATGTGAGAGAGTATTTGATGTTTTGTCAGGATAAAGGCAACCAAGCAGGTACAATTAATACTAAGCTGTTGAGAATAAGAGCATTCCTCAATTACATGGTAGAATGTGAGGTCATTAAGAATAATCCAGCTCACAAGGTAAAATTCCAAAAGGCAGATGTAAAGATTGACGTGTTTTCAGATGAACAAATTAATCAGATGCTTAATTTTTATAGACGTGTTAAGCGGAGAGAGAACAGCTATGTTGCTTATCGAGATTACATGATCATTGTTGTGATACTAGGTACTGGTATTAGACGAGGTGAAATCATTGGTTTGAAATGGTCTGATGTCGACTTTGAAAATCAATCGTTATCTGTATTCGGAAAATCAAGAAGAAAAGAATCAATTCCAATGACTATGAAGCTCACTAAAGAATTGAGAGCATATCAAACTTTTTGTAAGCAACGTTGGGGTAGTGTAAATGAGTATGTATTTACTAAGCGTGACTATACCCAGCTGACAGAAAACTCGTTGATGCTAGTGTTTAAGTATCTTAGACAAAAGATGAACTTTACTAATGTGAGAGTATCACCGCATACGTTTAGACATACGTTTTGTCATAGACTTGCTATGTCAGGCATGAGCGCATTTGCTATTCAAAAGCTTATGAGGCATCAAAATATAACTGTGACAATGAAGTATGTAGCTATGTGGGGTAATGAGCTGCGAGAGCAGAATGATAAGTATAATCCGTTAAACAATTTGGATTTGTAGATGAGTGAAATGATGACTAATGAAATTAACAACAAGACTACACCGCGTCATAATTTACTAGGGGCAATCGATGATCCTTCATATGAAAAGCTTTTCGCCATTGAAAATCCCCATTTAAGGTTTTATACAGAGCATAGCGACACAATAATACTTCCATATGATAGACAAGCTATACAAGCTGATATTGAACGTTTAAGAGTATATAAAGTCTACATGAATATATATAAGAAATATTTAGTTAATAAGCCACTTGCATAGATGCAGGTGGTTTTTTGTTTAATGGCAGGAATGGACGTATTCTTATTGCAAAAGATGTTACGACATAGCCAGATCGCTAATATTCAACGTTATCTTGCTATCTGGGGAACAGCATTGAAAGAACAAAATGAGAAGTACAACCCTCTGAATGATTTGGACATATAAGTAGTAAAAATAATGAATTCTACGTTTCATGATTCAACCCAACTCCTCGATAGATTATTACTAACGCTATCTGAATTCCAAAATTATGAATTTTTTTAATTGAACTAATAATTTGTATTATATATACTATTAATACTGTACTAATTGCCTATATACTGAGGAGGAATTTAACCAATATGAAAATACATATCCTAGCAAAGACGTTGATAGCATCCACTCTGTTATTGAATGTAATGGCTACTCCTATTTTAGCTGAAACTAATGGATTTACTGATATTAAAGGCTCTTATGCAGAGCAAGCGATCAAAAACCTAAAAGATAAAGGCATTCTCTCTGGTCTTTCAGATGGTAGCTTTAATCCGCAAGGTGAACTGACTCGCGCAGAATTTATGATCGTGGTTGTCAAAGCATTGGGACTTAAAGTTGAACCGTCTGCTACTACTCACTTTACAGATGTACCAGATTGGGCTTCTTCATACATTGATGTAGCATTTAAAGCAGGAATTATTTCAGGTATTAACGATACACAGTTCGATGCAAATGGAACCATTACACGCGAAGCAATGGCTTCTATTCTAGTTCGCGCTCTAGTGTTCCAAGGCGTTATCCCTAAAGACGAAGTTGCTACTCTCGACTTTAAAGACGCTGACAGCATTTCCGATTGGGCTAAACCTTTCGTAGCATTGGCACAAAAATATAAACTTATGTCAGGTTCACCAGATGGTTCGTTTCATCCATCAGGCAAAGCTACACGCGAAATGGTAGCTGTAGTAGGTGATAATTTATTGAAACAAGTTGAGTCATATGTTGCACCAGAAACTAAGTCTACTCCATCTCCAACACCAACTCCAAAGCCTACTCCTACCCCTGTACCGACTCCTGTACCTCCAAGTGGTGGAGATAGCGGTGGAAGTTCTGGTGGTGGCTCTACTGGTGGCGGTGGAGAAACCACACCTCCAACTACTAACGTAGCTGTTACAGGTGTCTCATTAGATAAAGAACACTTAGAGCTTAGTGTGAATGGGAAAACAGAAACTTTGGTCGCTACGATCAATCCATCAAATGCAACAAACAAGAATGTAACTTGGTCTTCAAGTGATGAATCTGTTGCAACTGTACTTAATGGTGTTGTAACGCCTGTTAAATTCGGCTTCGCGGAAATCACTGCAACTACGGTAGATGGGAATAAAGCTGCAACTACAAGTGTAACAGTATTAAGAGAAGCGTTAAAGATTCATAACGTTAGTATTGTTTCAACAAACGAAAACAGAAACGTAGCTGAAGTTGGCGATCATGTTATAATTGTATTTGTCACTGATGAACAAGTTGAAATGAACGAATCATTTAAAATAAACGGCAAGACTCCTACCTACTTTAGTTCGAGTCCACACCCTACATTAAAAGGAAAGTGGAATGCCAACGCTGATTTATTAATTACTGAATCAGAAAAAGAAGGTCTTGTTCAATTTCAATTAAGTATAAAAGGCAAAGATAGTGGATTGTACTCTCAGCTTATAACTAAGGTAACTGACAAGACTTTTGTTAAAGTCGTTGGCACACGTCCAAATCCTATCACACCACAAGATTTCGGATATTTTGCAGACCAAAATGCTTACATTGTTGGATTCAAGATTGACCTTGACACTCTGCCATATAAGGATATTAAAAAAATTGAAGTTACTCTATATGATGGCGAAGACATATTGACTAGACGTACAGCTTTTCGTGGTGTGCCTCTTCTTAATGGTGATATAGTTGACCAAATTGCAAATCTTCAATCGGATGATATATTGCATGGTGGCGAAGATGGTCAATTAAGTGTTGCTTTCAAGAAGCGTACTGGTGGCTATTTAATTGATGAATATTGGTGTAGCGTTCTATACTATTTTGAAAAGCCTACGAAAGCTGTAATTACGATCACTGATGTAAATGGTCTAATCTACGAAGCTTCAAATGAGAATTTAATTGGCTCAGCCCCAGAAATTCCAATAGACCCTGAGCTTATAGTAGGTCCTGAAGCAGAAGAATATGTTCAAATACAAGACTTTGACTATTGGGCAGAGCAGAACACTTATAATGTTGGGTTCAAGATCAATATTGATAATCTACCATACAAAAATATTGACATGATTGAAGTTTTCTTAATGAATGGAGCTCAAGTGTTAGCTAGGAATTGTGCATATGATGAACAGATCGGCAAGCTCAAAGATATTGATATAGAATACTCAAATGACCAACAGCCTGATGGACAATTAAGTACGCCATTTTACACGACATCTTATAATAGCGATTTGTGGCTTAGTGAAATTTTTATTCCATCAGTTGTTCCAACTAAAGCAGTAATCAGAATCAAAGATAACTTGAATCGCATTTATGAGGTTGAAATCAATAAACCTACAGGTGTTCCAACACCATAATAAAAATCGAATAGATTGCAGAACAAACAAAAGGCACTCTTCTATTATGGGAAGTGCCCTTTGATTTTTTAAGCTAATCACTATAATCAATATCATAATTGTTCTCTGAGCCTTCTAAGAGGAATCCATAAGCGGAAGTCACAGGTATAGCTTTATTTATCAGCAGAAATATACAATAAGTTCATATATTCTATTGCTCCCATTTTATACTTACTTAAACGCAGACGAGATATACAAGCTGATTTTGATCGTTTAAGAGTATATAAAGTCTAAATGAATATATATAAGAAATATTTAGTTAATAAGCCACTTGCTTTGATGCAGGTGGTTTTTTGTTATTTGACACGATATAGTGCGCAGAATAGACTGAGAGTGGTGAGACATTTTTAGGCTCTTATCGTATAGTGTAAAGCTACCAAGGATTAGAGGTTCTGAGAACATGTTTACAGCTCGTTTAAATAAGTCGATTTTCATCACTTAATTAATAAATGAATAAATATTATAGATATACTTGGATGGTTTGGGTAATGTGCTATGCACTTCCATCGACCGACTATGAGTTAATTTTGAGACGATACGACAATATGAAAATTCCAACATATGGTATAATAGGGTGACATTATCCGTTTATAAAAGAATGATTTTATTTGATAGGGAGAAATGTAAATGGCTAAAGGTGTTTTAATAGAAGGCTTTGTGTTCTCAAAAGATGGGGATATATACGAAAATGAATTTTATAATGTGTTTATTGGTTTAATGGAATCTAAGGATTGGCTTTTTGGTGGTGGAATAAGACAAACAAATGAGGATGAAGAATAGTTATAAGCACGATTTTATTTTAAGGATGATGGATGTGAACAATGAATTTATCTGTGACTGTCCACTATTGAAAATAAGAATAGATGAGGGTGCTTGTTACGATATAAATGCTGTTGTGGAAAAATGGGCTAAAGAAAATATACTGAAAATCATTGAGAAGCAATTTCAAGTTAGAATTGATGTATCGAAAGCCAAAGAAGTTTGTTCAACATGTAAACACTATCCTTTCGATAGGAAAGACTAAATCAATGAGCAATTTTATGTAAGGAGGATACATCTTGGAGTATCTTTTAGGAGGTTACTATTTAGTAAAGCCCAAAAGAAGGGCTGATTATATGGATAAAGATATAATGCCAGATATGGTTCTATCAGCAAGTAACTGTATATGTGATAACTACCCTGACATTGGGGTGTGTTGGGATAAATCGCAATCCAAGAAAAAAGAGTATATGAAGCAGTTAAACTTATGTCAAGACAACTTCATTTGCATGGAGAAGTGGGTTGAACAGGAATTTGATAATAAGGCATTAGGTTTTCCACATGTGTTTACCAATATAAAGAAAGCTAAGGAGTTTTATCATAAGTATCTGAACCAAATTAAAGAAATGAGGTTAATCGGAATTGGATTACCTGCCGAAATGTTAGAGAATCTTAAAAGTGATTTTGGGGAGGAAGGATTCTTTTATGGAGTTGAATATAACATTTCTCAAAATAAGATTCTTGAAATGAATGGTTTTACTCTAGGCTATGAAATATTAGGTTATGAATATGGAGCTTTCCACTCCTACATATGCAATCATTTATTTGAAGAATATAAGCAAAAATTCTCATTCTCCCTAAATCAAAATGGTTTTATTAGAAGCCTTAAAGAAGCTGAACAATTGGCACAATACACTAATGATGAAATAGAGGGTACTGAGCCAGTTCTGTGGCTTCCTTGGGTAGTAGTTGAATATTCATTGGAAGATAGCGACTGAATAAAACATAGGTTTTTATTCAACTAACGGGCAGGTTAGTTAAAGATCATACTCGGTGAATCGTACCACAAGTAACGGCAAGTTTTTTGGAGAATCAAATGTGCTTTATAAGGGAAAATATGGATAGTAATCGAAGTGTTATTTATGCCTTTTTATACGATTCAGAAACCGAAAGGAGAAACGAAATGAGCGAACTAGGCGTTAAAAATAACACGTGTAGAGTGGTCAATAGAGGATTCTCAGCAGTTGGAACAAGGCATGAAGCGAAGTATTCAGAATACCCAACCGTAATTCCGCAATCATTTGACTCTTTAATAAGTCGTATGGAGGAAATCCAAAATCGAACTGGTGAAAAATTGGCTCTATACGAACCAGGTAATTATGCACCCGATAACCTTGGAACCTACTATACAACCGCTCAAGTCACAGAGATTGGTTCTATTCCACAAGGAATGGTAAGCCAGACCACTCCT
>NZ_SKFG01000014.1 GCF_004344915.1 Paenibacillus albiflavus
TGATGAGGATGAGATGATTACTACAATTACCGCAAGAGTGAATAGCGAACTAGAATAAGCGCCACGACAGCGAGCGATATATTTATACGCATAAGGATGAAACAGTGCAACAACACAACACCGTAAAAGGTGTATTTTTTATGCCGTTGGAGCGATCCAGCGGCTTTAATTTTATCCAGAGAGGGGAATAAGCGTGGACAAATGGAAAGTATTCTTTGGCTCAGTCGGTGCTGTCTTGGTACCGATTTTTGAATTTATGTATGGCGACGGGGAGGCTGTTATTACCTTAATGACTGCACTTCTATTTTTTGTGATTATGGACTGGATATCAGGTATCCGAGCAGCGAAAAAGGATAACACATATAGCAGCCGATATGGACTTGTTGATGGATTGCCGAGGACGTTTTTTATTTTGCTGTTACCAGCTGGTGGTCATTTTCTTGATGCTGTGTTTGGTCTCCCTAGTATTATATTTGGCGTTTTTGCAATGGGCACGTTGTATCACATAATGCAATCCATGATTGCCAATAGCATCCGAGCAGGTTGGGGTGACTGGCTACCAATTCCGATACTTAATAAAATAATCGATTGGGTCAAGTCGGAGTTAGACCAAAAGATCGAGCGTGCAGAGTCACGCAAAGTTAGTGATAAGCAATGAATCCATTTGAGGGTTACCGCATCACATCGCCATACGGTAATCGACCTGATCCATTTGGTGGCGGGGGCATTGAATTTCATAAGGGGATAGATTTAGTAAAATCACATAAAGCACCTATTCTGGCATTTGTAGCAGGTGAGGTAATACACGCCATGGTGGGTCTAACAGGCAGCGGATTTGGCAATTACGGCATTGTTGTTGCTATTAAGGACAAGCGTAACTGTCTGCACGTTTATGCCCACCTAGATAGCGCGTCTGTAGCAGTAGGACAGCAGGTGGTAGCAGGGCAGGAAATAGGAAAGCAAGGCACCACAGGACAAAGTACAGGATCACATTTACACTATGAGGTTAGACAGCTATATCAGCCTAGTTACGGTTTCGGTACACATACGGACCCGACAAAGTACTTGGTGGACTATATAACAAGGGAGGAAACAATCATGTTTGAAAAACTTGAAGCAAGAATCGCAACACTTGAGGAACAAACAAAGAAGGTGCCAGCTCCAGCATGGTTTGTTAAAGAGTTTGGATCCGCAGATCTCGGCGGATTGATCAATGATCCAACAGGAACAGAAGAGTTTTGGCGCGGACTTGCCTTAACTATGAGGGCTGCTAAAGCAGGAAAATTAGCGTAGTATGATCCCCACTAGCTTCGGCTGGTGGGGATTTTTTTATTTTGCAGGATAAAAAAGTTTTTTAATCGAATAGATATTCAATCTAATTAAGGAGAAGATGTCATTGAAATATCATGCATTACTCCAACAAGCTGCAGCCGAACAATTCAAGTTACATATCGTATGCAAAGATGGAATATCGGTTATTGGTGTAGCTGAGCAATACGAAAATGGCTACATCAAACTTAGATTTGATGATGGATTAATGTATATATCTTATATGGAGATCGAGAAGCCGTTTAAAATTAAGTAAGTTATTTCAAACGATACCAACCATTATCTGCAGGTGGTTCAATTCGCTTAAATTGTTCGATGTAAGTCGGAAGTAAGTTGCTCACGATCTGCTCGGTGTTTTCGTCGTAGCATTGCCGCAAAAATTTCCGCACAACCCTTCTTGCTATGGAGTTCGGTGTGATGGTCCCGTTTAATCCAAGACGATCATTTAGTTCGTCGCAGATCATATCGAGCTTATACATTTCGTGTGGTTTAAGCCTGAAAGCAACGATATTACGATCAATGACTTGCTGTTCTTCTCCTTTGACTACGATATCCCAAAAGTCTTTGACAATCCCCATAAGCTACCTCCCAATTACAGACCATGCGTCTATTTGTTTTCTAGGCATTGTGCGTATTTTTTCTTTAAATCCAGGAGCGATAATTGGAATGATATGATCAGTAGTTAATGCAAATCGAAGTAATGCGTATGTTGCGTGTGCTAAGTATAGAGTACCTAATGCAATTTGAAAGTTTGTTAATTGTGCGGTCATTTGTTTAGTTGCTTTTATTTTCAACCTAGTTCGTGGTTCAGATTGTACTAAGTAATCATTTATATCAAGTGGTCTTTTCTCCATCCAAATGATTCTATCCGGAGTTATTTCATACGGACGAATGAAGTAAACTCGGAAGAATTGTACAGCTGATTCACAGTTTAATGCTTCTTCAATTAATCCTCTTGCCAAGTTCCCCTCGAAGTCGCCAACATGCCTTGATAACCGTTGAACTAATTCGCGTTCGCTACTCATTATGTATGGTGCTATATGAGTCAATTTATCGCTTCTAGCCTTACGCATTATACTGGCCACCTTCCGCAATAAATTTGGAACTCTGTAACGCAGTTCCTGCCTTAGATGTAGTAATAGATCGTGTTTTCGCTTGATGGAAGAGGATAAGAGGCGGCGTTGGTGTGTCCAATTTTAACGGTTCATTTGATAAATTAACTGGAGGATGATCCGTCATTAAATCATGGTCGATTAGCCGCTTGATGTAAGCGGAAAAATTCTTTTGACAAAGCGCATGTTCTAATAGTCGGGATTGATGTGGATCCTCAACATTAAATACAACCTGTTTAATTTTCATGTCTTCACCTCTAGATATGTAAGTTAGTTACGGAATAAACATCCGTATCTTAGTTCCATATCTACTAGGCACAGCTTGTACAATATCCCAAAATTTTGGGCTTTTTTAGTATAAATTTATAGATACTTGTCCACTCTGATAATAGAAAGAGTGGTGTGTATTTAATGACAATGGGGAAAAAACGTACAGCATATGGGGCATTTTTAGATAATCATAAGATTAAGCAAAAAGAGATTGAGGAAATAACCGGGCTAAGCCATGAGACTGTGGCATCCGCTTGTAACAAGAGTGATTTCCGCCCATCAAAGAGCACTAAGGTTCTGCTTGTTGCTGGTGCAAGAACACTAAGTAAGGAAAATGTTCATCAAGATAATTTCTGGGATTGACCTTGAATAACGAAACCTGAACTTGACGAGCAGGAGTGGGAGATCATTAGCCGTGCAATCGGTGAATCGATGTCCCAAGGAATAGAAATCACGCTGCAGCTCTTTGATCCGTTTGATGATGTAGAGGTCCGCGGTGTTGTCACAAAGATCGATCAGCAGCTTAAACGCATTAAGCTTGAGTATGATGGTGATTACGATTGGTTTAAATTAGAGGACATATTGAGTGTAAAATAAAAGCCAGTGGACCATATGTCCCTGGCTTCTACCTTTATTTAAAGAGTTTCTTTATAAATTTGAATATATCAAATGAGGTCTTGTTATATACCTTGTTATATACGGCTTTTTTCGGACTTCTAAGCCATCCATAGCCGCGTGGCATCTTTAAGCCAGCACGATGCACTACCTGTCGTTTAATGCTTGTACGGGCTGATATTCTTTTCTTAAGACTGGGCTTACGTGGTCCAAATTTCATATTTCGCACTCTACTTTACTATTTATAGCTGTATAGCTTCATTTGTTGAAAATGTATGTAGTGATTGATTGATACCATTACAAAATTTGTTCATTCTACTCACATTGAAGTTATTCTTGAAGGTTACTGCTTTGAGCTCACCAGCTTGGTCTGTGTAATTGAAGATCATGTAATAGTTTATCTGTCCCTTTTTCTTCTTATTGCCTATGCCAGACATACCTCCGATGATTGTACCTAGTCCAGGTACCAACAAAGTTCCGATCACCGCTCGTCCAACTACACTTTTTCCTTTTTCAATCAACTCTTGTTCGCTTTTTACAACCGCAGCTCTCAACTGATTTAGCTGGATTTCAAACTTATGACTACGTGCATCAATTATGATTTTATCATCACATCTAAATACTTCGCACATCGCTTTATCAGCAATACCAAGTCCTTCATGGTGCATGCAAGCAAATGAATCACTAGCTCCCAAATCTGCTGCTTTTTGCTTAAGTGCTTTGTTAGCTTTTACTGATAAACGGAACATAATAATGCTGCCAACCAGAATTAGCGAGAAAAATATAATTACAATTATTGGACCAACCATATTAGATCACCTTTGCTAATCCTCATCGGATGAGGTATTTGCTGTTACATTATGTCAAAAAGAGTATATCAAAATAGCATTAATATTTAAATGAATAAAAAGAATAGTTGATAAATTTAAAAAGTGATGTTAAACTATCAAACATACCTTATTTGTTGTTAATTATTTCTATCTCCCGTCATGCGACCAGGAGACATTCTAAGTGTTATTATTACCATTTATGGGCTAAGTGTTATTAATACCGTTTTTACGGGAAAAGTTTGTCTTAAACAATAATTTCCTCTGCTGACAGTGCGATCAAGCAGTGATGGAGAATTTAATAATTAAGTGATTAATTGTGGACAGGAGAGACCGCCACAATAATCCGAAAGATACATAGAAATATTTTATTGAAAAAAAACACCATAAATAAAACAAACGAGAGTTCTCTTTATTTTGGTGTTTTGATTTCAAGTTTTCTATTGAATTATCTTCGGATTATTGAGCGGTCTTTTTTTATTATGTCTAGGGGGTGATGTTCAATTGTAAAATATTGTTTGCTTACATTTTCCATGGGAAGATTTAGAATACAATTATACAGCACTTTGTTAGTTACAGCCTAACAAATTTTCTAGGAGAGTGCAGAGGATTTCTCTGCTTATCTACTACCATACTTTGTTCTGTATAGATCATGAATAGAACATTCCAGGATGTCTGCTGCATTAAATGCATGCTCAAGAGTCATAAACTGGCTACCATTGCACCATTCTGTGACCGTTGCACGAGATACCCCCATTTTTCGTGCAAAAAAAGCTCTATTCATTTCTCGTTTTTCTAACCAGTATGGTAGCAGGCACTCTCCAAGAATGAGTGCCATATTCTGCTCCTTTCTTCAGGATGGTTAATCGAAAAAACGTATATTATACGAACGCTTGTTCTATTAATTATTGCGTGATATAATCGATTTAACCCAATAATTTCAAATTTAAGTACATAATATTAGAGGGGTGTTGGTTATTACATTGCTTAAGGAATATTTGCTGAATAATATTGAAAAAATGGGTGTGCGCGAGGCAAGTAGACTGCTAAATCGTCTCAATCCCTTAACATCTTTAGAGCAGCAACAAGAAGATCCTTTACGCGATTTGCCTCATCATGACTCAACTTTTGACCACAAAAAATCAAATTGAATTTATCAATTTTCTCTAAATCAATTTCTAACTCCGTCACTTGTGTTGTAATGGCGGAGTTTTTATTTTGTGATTTTTGTATTATATTCTGTAATGCTAAATTTAAATCAGCTTTACTTTCCATTGGGAGATCTGCATATCGTATGAATTCTAGAACTCCTTTAAAATCAGTTTTTAAAGCATCCAATTTATTCTCAACTATATATTCCTCTATGTAGTCACCAAGTGTTTCCTCAAAAACATCAATCATTTCATTTACAATCCCAAAGTAAAATATGGTTTCAATATTCTTTTTTAAGTCAGCATCTAAATCTTTATGTATCTCGAAAAAATTAGTTACACTATTTTTCTTTTCATCAGTTAATCCTTCTAAATATCCAGATACATCCATTAACTCCCTTAGGTTTGTTGTATGTAGATGATTTGCTAAAATTCCGAGTGTTTCGATGTGTGGACGCTGAACCTCAGCTTCGATCCTAGATAGTGTTGCTGAAGAGATGCCAGTGATATCTGCCAATTGTCGTTGACTCTTAAACCCACTTTCTAGCCTGTGTTGTTTAATGAATTCACCATATCCTAACTTACTTGTCATTTTTATCATCCCTTCTATTGATTCAACTTGAATTATAGCAGTTACATTACGCGCACGCAATTATAATTATTGCCAGTATTGCGTGTTCGTATACTTGTATTGTATATTGTTGATACGAGCTCGTATAACCGACAGGAAAGGAGAAATTAAGACAATGAAAAGAAATGTTATCAGATTGAATACAAAGGAATTCATGAAGGCTGCAATTGATTTAGAACTAGATACAGATACTGAAATTGCAGCAGCTATAGGGGTATCAACTACTCAAATTTGGCGTGCAAAACTACCTCACGATGATCCTAGATATAACGCCCCTGGTGCCTCTTTTATAGCTGGTGTATTGGCAGCTTTTAATGCACCATTCGAACGACTATTTTTTTTGGATGAAGTGATACGAGATCGTATCACTGAGAGAGTAGTTTAAGGAAAAGTTAAATCTCTGTTCGTTCTATTTCTTTTAAGTTGTTCTTTTAGGAAAGTAATCATATGTGAGAATTCGTGGTGATAAACATGGCTAAGATATCGGTTCATAAGTTGTTGGATTTAGCTATACAAGCTGGTGTAACACTAGAGTTTAACAAACCGTGGGTGCGAGAAAATGGACAATCAAAATGGATCAGACATCACCAAATGTATCAGCGATTGTATAGTCGATTGTACAGAAAAAATAAGAGAGGGGTAAGCGTGTGAATCAATTGCAAGTGTTTAATTTCGGTTCAGCAGAATTTAGAACTATCCAAAAAGAAGGTATACCGTGGTTTGTTTTAGGTGAAGTTTGCAAGGTTCTTGAAATTGGAAACCCGAGTCAAGTTAAAACGAGGCTTGAAGATGGGGTCATTACAAATGAGGTCATCCCTGATGCGCTTGGTAGGAGTCAAATGACAACTCTCATCAATGAAGATGGATTATATGATGTGATTCTTGAAAGCCGTAAACCAGAAGCGAAAGCATTTAGGAAGTGGGTCACTAGTGAAGTACTTCCTTCAATCCGTAAGAACGGAATGTATGCAACTGACGAACTTCTAGACAACCCTGATCTATTGATTGAAGTAGCAACCAAATTGAAAGAGGAACGTCAAGCTCGAATAGCAGCAGAAACTAAGATCGAGTTGGACAAGCCTAAAGTGGTGTTCGCGGAAGCTCTAGAGGTATCACAAAGTGCGATCTTAGTCGGTCAACTAGCAAAGCTTATAAGACAAAATGGAATCGACATTGGTCAGAATCGGTTATTCCAACTGCTACGGGAACAAGGCTATCTATTAAATAAGGGTGAGCAATACAATATGCCATCTCAGCGATCGATGGAACAAGGCTTGTTTGAAATAAAGACAACTACTCTAAACAATCCAGACGGTAGCGTAAGAGTCACAAGGACTACTAAAGTCACAGGCAAGGGACAAATTTATTTTGTGAACAAGTTCAAGAAAGGAGCTTAATAATGCCAATATCCAATGAACTACTTGACTATCTAGGCATCCAGTACCAACGCGCTTGCATAGATCCTGCTAGATTTCCCTTCGTTAAATGGGCATCAATTCAAGCTAAGAAGATGGGAGTCAAATTATGACACTTCCCGAGCTAGCAAGGATTTGGTTTTTAAATGATCTGCAGCATCAAGTGATATTAAAAAATATTTTGCGAAAAGAGGAAAATCGTTCTTCCTCGCCTGCTAAATATCGAGGAGGTATCTATGGACTCCATTAGCTTATACAAACAGCGTCGAGACTTCGAGCTTGAAGAACTCTACCGAGGTGAGGTGAACAAGCATGTGGAAACAGGAGTTAATGTGGGTCAAGCGGAACGCTGCGGATGTGATCGTGGAAGTAGCAGAGAAGCTTCCAGAAGGAACAACAGACTTTATTCCAACGGTCCAGACAAAGCGTGATCCGGAAGGTAAGTGTAAAAAAACAAATGAAAGCGAGGTTAAGCAATGATCATCAAATTTCTAAGTCTTACACTTCATAACTTTAAATCCCACCGTGACCTTCATGTTAAGTTTGGCGACCTGACAAAGATCACGGGGGAAAACGCGAAAGGCAAGTCCAGTATTCTGGAAGCCATTTCGTTTACATTGTACGGCACGGATGTGCTAGGGAGCAAGACTGATCCAACACCAACTAATTATGAGTATGACTTTGTTCGGTCCGATCTCCTGCTTTCAATCGATGATAAGCAAGTACTTCTGGGTCGCGGAATCGAGAAAGGTAAGAACACATTTTACATCAATGAAGTGCCAAGTAAGGCTACGGAATTTGATGAACTCGTAAAATCATTGTTCGACAAGGACCTATTCCTTTCATTATTCAATCCTTCTTACTTCTTCACACTGAACTGGACTGAACAGCGGGCATTGCTTTTAAAGTATGCATCAGCTCCTACTTCTAAAGAAGTATTCGCAGAAATGAGCCGGACGAGCCCAGAGCAGAAGCTGAAGGATATTACATTAAATCCTGCAGCAGAGAAACTTGCTGAATTGACTAAAAAGCACTCATTAAGTGATCTTGATAAGATTCACCGCGATAACAAAAACAAACAGGATAAGGCGTACATAGCCGAGCAGAGTCGCACAAAGACGCTTCAAGAACAACTAGAACGTTATCCAGCTGCTGATATTGATGTGGATGCAACTGTTAATGAAAAAAATAGATTAATTGAGCAGATCAAAGAGATTGAGGAAACAACCACCTCTGCTGACGTAACTAATCGACAAATTAATACACTGAATGCGCAAATCCAATCACTCCAGGAGCGCATAAGTGCATCTGCGACTAAATGGCCAGCTCTTAAAGATGAGCCAATTCAAGATACCTGCCGAACCTGCAAGCAACCTTTAGATGAGTCCGCTATAGCAGACGTAACAGCAGATAAAGAGCAACGTAAGGCACAATATCAAGCCAATCATAAGGCTCTTGTGAACCAACGGAAAGAGCTTGAAGCAGAACTAGCAGGGATACAGTACATCGATGTATCAGTGCAGCTTGAGAAGATCAGGGAACTGGATCATCAGATGCTACCATTAAGCGAATCGATCAAATCATTTGACCAGCGCCTGCAACTACTTGGTGACATTGATCAGGCAAAAGCAAACGAAGCTGCAACACACAAGAGCTTGAATGAATCAATCTTTATCTTGGACGCTATCAAGGCGTTCGCTGCTAAAGAAGCAGAATTACAGGCTGCCAAGGTTCAATCTTTGTTCTCAACTCTATCAATCCGACTTTTCGAAACTCTCAAGAATGGCGAGATTAAGAGCACATTTGAGATTGAGATGGATGACAAGGTATATCGCAAACTGTCTCTATCTGAGGGCATCCGTGCTGGATTAGAGCTGCGAGATGTACTGAGTGAGCAAAGTGGTATTGTGGCACCATGCTTCGTAGACAACGCCGAATCTATTACTAGATTTAAGCAACCTAATGGGCAACTGATCACGGCACGAGTAGTTTCTGAGCAAGAATTAAACATTATATCGGAGGGTATCCAAAATGAATCCAATTAAATCTCTTATTATCGATCCTATAAAGGCTGCTGCTTTACATGTAGCCAAACAAGCTGGACTATTTCGTGATTTAGCAATTGCAAAGGCTAATAAGCAGCCTAAGAAAGTAAAGCGTATGAAGCAAGCTTATGTTCCTGGATCATTGGGCGTGTCAGCAGTATCTGAAGCAATTCAGGCAGATTATGGGCTTATCTTGAATAGACGAGAACGTAAGCAATTAGCAAAAGCACAGCAGAAACCATTCAAGATCTACATGAACGGAGGTAACTAATCATGACAACTCAATTGCAAGTTTTCACACCAGAGGTTTTACAAACATTTAAACCGGAAGTACTGCAGGTAATCCGAACATCGATCTGTCCAACTGCCACTGATCCTGAATTCGCGCTATTTGCTCATAAGTGTGCAGTTTATAACCTCGATCCATTTAAAAATGAAATCTTTTTCATCAAGTACGGTAGCCAGGCACGTATCCAGTTCGCTGCTGAAGCTTATCTGGCGAAAGCACGTGAAAAAGAAGGGTTTCAGCCACCAGATACACAGATGGTTTGCGAGAATGATGAATTCAAGGTTAGCCGTAATCCAGAAACAAAAGAGCTTGAAGTAGTAGTTCATGAAATGGGTTTTCCTCGCGGGAAAATCATTGGTGCATATTCAATTGCGTATCGAGATGGTTATCGACCAGTTACGGTCGTCATGGACAGAACTGAAATTGATCACATGTTTACTGGTCAGAACAAAGATAACTGGAACAAATGGACTTCAGATATGTTTGGAAAGCATGTTGAACAACGTGGATTGAAAAAACAGTATGGGCTAGATTTTGGAGACGACGAGATTCCACAAGGTAGTGTTATGGATAATACATCATCTTATGAGCGTAAGGACATCACGGCAGAAGCTGAACAGATGGCAAGTGGACAGAGATCTAATTTACCTGAACCAGAACCAGAGGAGCAACCGGATCCGGCAAAGGAAGAAGCAACCAAGATTGAAGCAGCTCGTCAGCAAATGAAGGATAAGTTCAAGGCTCTTGGAATCACAGGTAAAGAGGATAAGGGTAAATACATTAATCAGCATTGCAAGATGAAAGGCGATACTCCATCGCTTTCTGAAATGTTTGGTCTCTTGAAAATTATGGACATGCATATCGAGGAAAAGAAAGCAATTGATGCTGCAGCTGATGAGCTTGAAGACTAATCATGAATGCAATTCAGCTGGACTTATTCGCTGATATGGACCATGGAGCTGTTCAAGCTCCTACGGCTCCAAAGGTCCCAATATTAAATGGCTTCTATTATGAAGCTTCAACAGATAAATTCATCTCTTACTCACTTGGAAAGCGGCATTATGAAGAACCAGCAAAAGGCTGTAAGCACTTGAAAGAGTGGCAAAATTGGCTAAAGAGGGAGCGTGCGATATGAAGAAGCAACCTTACATGACTGGACTAAAGGTATCTCAGTTAACAGAAGAGGAGCTTGCTAAGTATCGTGAGCTCGAGCCTCCAAAGAAGGAAATCGATTTTGAAACACTAGCACCTCGCAGGGTACGTGGGACAGCGGTAGCAACACATAAAACACCTTTTGGAAAGTGGGCGAAGAAATGAAGGTTAATATCATAGCATCCGGTTCAGACGGAAACTGCATCCACATTCAAAGCGGTGACACAGGCATTTTGATCGATGCTGGTAAATGGAAACGTGATATCGAAAAGCGATTGCTTGCAAGAGGCATCAATGCATCTACTGATATCCAGGCAATATTCGTGACCCATGCACACGGCGATCATATACGAGGGTTGACGCTTGCTAATAAATATAACATTCCAGTTTATGCGACAGAAGGTGAATGGCGAGGTATCTCAGGTGTTAAAGACGAGGTGAAGCACACGCTACACACCTTATATGGAAAATACGAGATGATCTGGATATGGAACATGAACATTTATCCTTTCAAGGTCCATCACGATGCATACGAGCCCGTTGGCTATGCAATCGAAGATGATTATGGAAACCGCTGCTGCGTGGTGTTTGATACAGGGCATATTGACCAAGACATGCTCGAAATGATGGAAGGAAACATCTACATTGTCGAGTCCAACTATGATGAGGCAATGCTTGAGAACGGCACATACAGCGATTACCTCAAGGCCCGCATAGCTAGTGATATCGGACATCTAAGCAATGATCAGACAGCAGTAGCCCTTGCAAAGCTTGTACATGGTAACGGTGAGCGGATATACCTAACGCACTTATCCAGCAATAACAACATGCCTGCACTTGCTGAAATGACGGTTAAACGAGCACTCAGGCAGCGTGGATTCGAATTAGGCAAACATTACTTTTTGGAGGTGGTTGGATGCTAAGTAACATAACGATTTTTGATTTTGAAACAACTGGTCTAAATCCAGAACAAGATCGAGTTATTGAAATGGCAGCAATCAGAGTTCGGAATGGAGAGATCGTTGGTGAGTTTCAGACTTTAGTGCAACATCAAATGGAACTACCTGCAAAGATCACAGAGATAACCGGTATTACATCTGACCAGATGAGATCAGGTATGAATGAAACGTTGGCATTTAAAATGTTGAGAGTATTTATGGGTGATAGCATGTTGGTCGCGCATAATGCAGCCTTTGATCTTCAATTTCTACATTGGGCAATGCAACGTATCGGGAATAAAACGTTCGAAAATCCATTTCTAGACACGATGACAATATCACGTGAGCGTCACCCGTATCCTCATAAATTAACGGACATGTGTAATCGTTATGGAATTGTCCTGGATGGTGCGCATCGAGCATTAAACGATGTTAGAGGAACTTTGGAACTATTGAAGGCAATGCATAAGGAAAAGAGTGTCGAGCAGTATGTAAATTCCCTTGGTTATCTAAACAAATATGGTCCTCCTCCATGGGTTCCTTCTTACACAAACTTGTTTGGTACAGATAATCGTTATGCGTGAACGCCTTGAAAGAAGAAAGCAGTGAAAAGCGGGTGAGTTACTTTGGCAAACCCACAGCTCGAAGATGGGTATACGAGAATAGCAAATGAGATCCTTGACAAATTCATGCAACTCAGACTTAGTGGATCACAGAAGGATATTGTCCTAGCTGTTTGGCGGTACACATATGGTTTCAAGCGCAAAGCTCACATGATGTCGGTCGATTTTTTATCAGAGGCTACTGGACTTGATGCTAGGCAGGTTAAGCGGATATTAAAGACTCTTATCGATCGTAAGATCATAAACGTAGTTTCCGAAGCATCGGGTATTCGGTCCAGAATACTCGAGTTTAATAAAAATCATAATGAATGGTTAGAGGTGGTTGAATTGACACCTCTAGAGGGGGCAGAAATGACACCAGTAGATGATGAAAATCAAATTGCTAGTGGTGGTCAAATGACCACCAGAGAGGGGGCTAATCAGCCACCAGTAGTGGTGGTCAAACAGCCACCCAAGAAAGATAAAAGAAACTCTAAAGATAATAATACTCCTTCTCGTAATAAGAAAACTTATTCCGAGGACGATCGATACTATCAAATGGCAGTTTATTTTCACAACAAGATCATGGAGCATGCTGCACTGAATAATGTCGAACATCTTGTCATAAATGCACCTTTGCAAAAATGGGCTGATGAGTTCCGCAAAATAGTTGATCTGGACAAGCGTAATACACAGGAGCTCAAGAGCATCATCGATTGGTGTACAACAGATTCATTCTGGTCCACAAACATTCTAAGTGCGAAGAAGCTTCGTACCAAATATGCAGAGCTTGGAATCAAGATGAAACGTCAGCAGTCGCAAAGCAATAGTCGGTTTGATAATAACAAATCCGTACTCCAAGAAAAGATGAAGGAGGCACTACATGAACAAGGCGGAAACGATCAAAATTCTTTCGGTGATCTCTTCAGCTTACCCGAGTGTGGAGATGAAACCTGAACGAATTGAGTTATGGCAGCTATGCATGCGTGATGTACCTTTTCAAGATGCTCAGCAGATCCTAATGAACCATATCAATACGAGTAAGTATCCACCAGCCATAGCAGACTTCAAGCAAGCAACACAAGAAGTTAAGGAAGATCCTGAGATAGAAGCTCGCAATATTCAAATCGCACATCAAGAATGGGTAGCTGCAGGTCATGACCCGGAGGAGTTTATCTATGAACCTAAACGACTCGTTTTACGCTGAACAATCGGTATTAGGTGCGGTTATTAGGGACTCGAAATGCATTGATGAGATCATTTTCCTTGAATCAAGAGATTTTCTAGATGAACGAAATGAACTCATTTGGAAGGTGATGAAGTACCTTTACGAGCGAGAATTACCAATCGATATTATCACGATTACTGCAGAGTATCAGAAATTCAAGCGTGTTGAGGATATGGGTGGTGTATCTTACCTCTCTAACCTTGCAAGTGCGGTACCTACTTCAGCAAACGTACGCTACTACGCTAACATCGTACGGTCAAAGGGCCATCGCAAACGAATTAAAGATCTTGCTAAAAAATTGGATGAAGCAGCTGATGGAGATTATGAGAGTGATGATGAACTCTTTGCTGCAGTAGATGAGCTGGTAGATGAAACAAGACCGCAGAAGGTTTCTAACATGCGGAGTTTCGCTGAAACACGGACCTCCTATTATGATCACCTAAAGCATAAAGCAGCAAAACTTTTCACAGGCCTTTTTAAACAGTTTGATGAATGGGCAATGCTCTGGATCGGTTGGTTGTACATTATCGCAGGTCGTCCAGGTGTAGGGAAAACAGCTAAGGCTCTACAACTTGCATACGGTATTGCAAAATTCAACCCGAATGCTGGTCCAGTCCTCATTTACAGCCAAGAGATGGACGAGAATGAAGTGAAGGATAGGATGGTCGCTATGGTCGCTGAGGTCAATTATCCAAGATTGATTAATAAAGGCGGCGAAGGTGGCTTTACTGAAAATGAGTGGGCAAAGATTAACGCTGCTTATGATGAGATTGAGAAGCTTAATATCTATGTCCAAGACTCGGCAGGTGTGACAATCGATGAGATCAGGGCAACGGCCAGAGCGTTCAAAAAGAAGTACGGTAAGATTGCAGCCATCATAGTTGATTACCTTCAGATCATGGAGATACCACAGCGCAAGAATGAAAACAGAGCTCAAGCAATTGGTCGCGTTACGAGAACAGCTAAGCAGATTGCAAGGAATATGAAATTCGTGTTCATTCTTCTATCACAGCTGGACCGTTCGGCTGATGATGAGGAACCAAAGCTACGACACCTTAAGGAATCAGGCAGTATTGAGCAGGATGCGGACGTAGTTGAGTTCCTTTGGTTCAATCCTAAATCACAAATGCAAAAAGGGCTAAAGATTATCGATTCTATCTTTGCCAAGGGTCGAAACGTTGGACTTAACAGGTTCAAATACATTTTCCGCTGGTGGCATCAGAAATATGTCGAAGTGCCGAAAGAGAAGGAGGATAAATGAGCCGTATCAATAGTGAAGCTGAGTATTTAGAGGCGCTTGATCGTATGGTGAAAGGTGCAGAAATGATTGAACATCCATTGGCATCTGAAGAGCAGCGCAAGCAATATAGGCGAGTATATGACGCAATTGAAGCTGAAGTTCTTGATTGGCAGCGACGACAGCTCAATAGAGAACAAGTTACTGTTGAATCGCCACAAGTAGAGCAGCAGCCTGATGTTCCTGTAGAAGAAGCTAAGCCAACAGTAAAACTGTCTGCTTGGTTAGATGATGATGAGTGAAGGGAGATAGAACATGAAGATTGAACGGACAGCAGCTATTTTATTCGGTGGTATTGGTGGATTCTCAGCTGGTCTGATGCAGTCAAAGGTCGAAGCATACGGAAATGTCTATGGATATAAAATCTTGTGCAGCATTGACTATGATCCAGTTGCCTGCAAAAATCATGACCTCGTAACAGGCGAAGATACATCGGTTTGTATGGACCTGTTTAGTCGCCAGCAATATATCAAATGGCATGGTCATGAGCCGCCTTCAGAATGGCGCGAAGTAACACCATGGGATATATGGGTAGCGTTCGACTATCAAGTTCCAGATTATTTATTCCTCTCTCCACCGTGTAAGGGATTCAGTGGTCTATTGCCCAACGACAAAGCACAGTCAGAACAGTATCAAGCACTTAACTTGCTGACGCTTCGCGGATTGGAATTGTGCTTAGAAGCATGTCGCCTTTACGGTGATGGAGAGTTGCCGGCATTCATACATTTCGAGAACGTACCACGGATTAGGACTAGGGGAAAAGAAATACTGATCAAGATCAGAGCAATCTTTAAGAAATACGGGTTCGCTTATGATGAGCGGGCTGACCATAACCTCGGCGAAATCGGCGGGCTTGGACAGAATAGATTGAGATTCTTGATTCTCGCTCGTAATGAAAAGAGAGTACCGAACTACTGTTATCTTCCACCTAAAAAGCCTCTTAAAACAATTGGAGATGTGATTGGAACACTACCTATGCCGGGGGATACAGAAGCAGGAGGGCCGCTTCACAGGTTGCCAAATCTACAATGGAAAACGTGGGTAAGACTTGCACTCATTCCAGCAGGTGGAGATTGGCGAGATCTTAATAAGATTGATTGGGAGAAATACAAGATTGTACATGAGCCTCGTAGTGGAGCTTATGCGATCGAGAATTGGAACGATACTAGTAGAACCGTAACTGGAACAGCTGGACCTGGTAGAAGTAATGGAGCTGCAGCGATATCAGATCCACGATTTAGTTTCAAGGATTCCACGCATACAGCAATCTATCGTGTAAGTAAATTCGATGAACACGGGCCAACAGTAACAGGTGCAAATGGTCCAAATAATGGAGCCATCTGTATTAGTGATCCAAGAGTGAATAGTAGAGCTGGTAGATACACCGACCAGTATCGTATGCAAAGCATGGACAAGCCTAGTGCAACTGTCACAGGTGTAACAGACGTTCAAAGTGGAGCTCAATTGATTGCGGACCCAAGAGTTAAGACAAAACTTATGCCTGATAGTTATGGTGTTCAAGGATTTGATGATACCGCCAAAACCATTCGAGGACACTCACGCATTATGCAGTCAGCATCGAGCATTGCCGATCCGAGAATACACAATAACTATCATAATGGCGTCTACAAAGTAACTGATTGGGAAACAACCTCTCCAACCATTACGACAGGCAGCATCTCAGCTGGAAGTGGAAAAGTAATCAGTGACCCAAGAATGAATTGCTCACCAAGATCCGGAACAATGGGTGTCCAAAAGTGGGATCAAACAGCCAAAACGGTTATTGGTAGTGGAGATATTCATGCTAGTGCAGCAGCTGTGGCAGATCCACGTATACCGAATGATAATGATCGAGGTCAATGGATCATCATATCCGAAGATGGCACACGGCATAGACCACTCACGACATATGAACTCGCCATGCTACAGGGCTTTGACACACATCTGCCCGACGGACGGCCATTCCAGCTTGAAGGTTGTAGCGATGCGAAGGCACGAGAATATATTGGTAATGCAGTACCTGTACCATCAGCAACTGCTATGGGTAATGTGATATTAATTGCAATAGCTAATGCTGAAGCTGGAATCACATTTGAATTGAGCTGGAACGATATTTGGGTAAAACATATAGATTCCAATCGAGAGATTGATCTTGTGCATTAGGGAGGGATTAACGTGAAATCGAGAATCCGCCAAAAAGGCGATAAATACCGTCCAGTCGTTACTGTCCTCAAAACTAAAAATGACAAGCCTACGTCCCTTGAAATAAGTGGAGAAATTTATGTTTTGGCTCATAAAGATCAAAGGCCTAGAAGGTCATAATTACGAGGAGCGATATCTATGAATTGTGCTCGTAACAATAAAAAGCGACTGTACAACATGGCAATTGATGAACGGAATGATTTAGAGATCAGATATGCTGCAGCATCCAAGCTTCAAGAATTGAATTTAGCTCGTATAAATAGCGATAAGGTACGGTCCTTGTACCTCGACGGCTTTACATCATGGGAGATTGCAAGAGAGCTTGGAGAAAAGCATCAATTGATATGCGGCATTATCGTTAAAAATGATAAATGGGGGATGTAAATGCGATATGTAGGAATTGACCCAAGCACCAAGACTGGATTCGTAGCATTGGACGAGCTTGGAAATGTGATTCGTGGCAAAGAACTCACAGGCGTTGGGAAAGTGGACCCAAAGCGTATGATCACGCTGATCGATGAAATAATGGACCACATTCAACCAGACGATGTGATTGTGATTGAGGGATTCGGATTTGCTTCGCAGCAAGCGATCCAGCTCGGTGGCATTGGTTGGGGGATACGAATGGCACTGCATCGAAGAGGATTCAGTTATATCGAAGCTTCACCAAGCCAGCTTAAGAAATACGCAACTGGTAAGGGTAATACCAAGAAGGATGACATGGTGTTGCCGATATTCAAGCGATGGGGATTTGAAAATACAAGCGATAACGTTCGTGATGCTTATGTACTCGCACAGATCGCGAGAGCGTTGTGTAGTCCGATTGAGATACAGCTAACAAGTTATCAAGCTGATGTGCTGCAAGCTATGAAAAATCCATCTGAGAAGAAGACCAGAAAGAAGAAAGCAGTTTAACATATAGTTTTAAGCTCACAGGATCGCGATACAGACGTTTTGGACGTTTGGACGATACTTTGCACCTATGAATAGAACATATGTTCCAGAGAACGCTTGTACGTGTTTAATCAAATCGTCAATTAAGGAGTGAAAGACATTGGAATTAGTAGATCTTTTTGAAATGCAGAAAGCGCTAGATGCTCGGATTATCAAGGAGAAAGGTTTGGAAGGACAAGACTTGCTGCCGAATACAGTGCTCGCGCTGCAGGTAGAGATTGCGGAACTTGCGAATGAATGGCGTGGTTTCAAACATTGGAGTGATAAGAAGGAACCTAAGCATGGATATAGTGCGAAGATCGATTGTGATCGATGCTCTGGCAAAGGTTTTTGGTTTGATGGAGGAAGAGTCCATTGCGGCAAGTGTGGGACTACAGGCAAGATTACAAATCCTCTGCTTGAAGAATACGCAGATGGAGTTAGTTTCTTCTTATCGATAGCTCGTCAAAATGATTGGTCTGAGTACATTTATATCGTTGAGGATGCGATCGAGGAAACAAGAGAAACTGGCTTAGACGGCGGCATTGGTGGAGCGATATTGGAGGTTAAATATTGGATGCTGAAGATGTATATGGAGAGGGGCAGGGATGAGAAGATTGAATCCACATTCGGCTACTCCAAGCAGGTATTTTGCTTTAGAAATGCATGGTATGTATTCATAGCTATTGGTTTGGTTGGATTTGATTTCACGTGGGAGCAGATTGCAGCGGCCTACATGGAAAAGAACAAAGTAAACCATGAGCGGCAAGCCAATGGATATTGAGTCATGAAAGAAGTTACCTGGGAGCAAAGGCTTTTGTGGTGCGCTATAAATGAACATGGCCAGATTATCAGAACATCAGAGACAGACCCAAATACATGGTTGAATGTTTTCAAGAAAGATGTTGAACAAGGAGGTACGGGGGATGAGTAGCCCAAAAAAGTTTAGGGGCAAGCGCCTTGATAATGGCGAGTGGGTGTATGGAGACTTATTTCAAAGTAAATACGGTACAGCAATCCTAGTAAATCGCGACGACAAAGACCTAGATCCTGGATGGTACTATCCGAATGACGTATTTGAATGCAAACAGGTTGATCCAGAGACCGTCGGACAATTAACAACCATTCCTGACAAGAACAAGCAGAATATTTGGGAAGGCGATATAGTAAAACAAACCTATCACAAGGAAATAAGAGACTTTGATAACTCTTGGATGTGCATTGATGGTCATCATATCGGACGAGTAATCATGACAGCAAGTGCAGGAGTATGTATGGTTAATCCACTACATTATTCAATTGATGATGATACGACAGCTATATCAAAACAATATAAAAAAGTAGCAGGATACAGGTGTGAAGTGATCGGAAACGTCCATGATAATCCAGAACTACTAGCAATTTAAATAAATCTAAGGAGCGATAAATATGAAAACCGAAATGACAGTATTGTTCAAGTCCATGCAAAAGGACGACAAGAAAGAAGTTTTGAAGTTTGAGATCAAGGGCAGCGAAGATGTAGCAGCTGAAACGGAATTATTTAATTTATCAGGTAGCATCGTTGTTCTGAATATCGATGGTTGCGCAGCTGGTGACGTAACAGCTGAGTTTATCAGCATGCAGCGCGATAGCAAGAAAACGGTCATGAAGTTTGGAATTAAGGGTGACAGCGATGAAAAAGCGCAGCAGCTTTATAAGCGTGCTGGATGCAATGTAAAGCTATCGGTGCAACCGTCTCAGATGTCAATCGATGAATACTACGATGAGCCGCATGAAGGGATTAAGTATTCGACAAATCCAGATGGCACTGTTGATGTAGATCAAGATCAGGTAGATATGGACGAGATCGAGCATGAAGAGGATTTAGAAGATGAAGATGTCGATGATTCTGGCTATTCGGACGATGATCTCGATTAATAGAATTAATGCCCCGCTTCGGCGGGGACATACAAATTATGCGGGGTGATGGATAGTGAGTAAAGATGTTCGAGCTCCACTAGAAAAGCTATTCTCGCGCTATCGACTATATAAGCGTTCTGAACGTATGAAGAGTCCAACTATCGAGACAAAGATCACGCCATCATACGAACAACGGTTGCATGGAAACACAAACACTATAAGTAAACCAGTTGAGGATGCTGTATTGCGAGAAATTGAGATTACTGAGCGTCGCAGGTCATATATTTCCACAGTAGAGAAAGCTGTTGAGATGTTAGATGAACCAGAACGCGAAATAATCGAAATGCGTTATATGCAGAAAGATTACATTTGTGATTACCATGTCTATGATCAATTAGGTATTGGTAATCCGACTTATCGTCGTCGTAGGGACGCAGCGATGGAACGGTTAAATGTGTTACTTGAAACTGTAATAATGGACGAGCGTAGCATCGTATGATTGTCTCAGGAGGGGATTAAATGCGCGAATCTGTAACAATAGAAGGAGACTACGGTCCGATCATTATCAGCTTCGGCACAGAAGACCCAATTAAGGTGATGGATAATCTACATGCAGTTTGTGCCGAAGCGCTTTTGGACTCATATAAAAATAAAGAGGATGTTAAACAAGAAGAGGTCGCAGTATAGCGGCCTCTATTTATGTTCATTAGCTTGATTTTTCTATTAAAATTCACTTCGAAATATTTAGTATTATGATGTAACAGTCGATGAATTAATCGTAGCGCATACGAACGAAGCTGAGTATAAATCGTTTATTTCCAATAAAAAGAATGAAGCTCTTCAATCGCGGATGATCGTTATGCATATTCCTTACAATCTGAAGGTGACAGAAGAAGAGAAAATCTATGCGAAGCTGATAGCGCAAAGTGACATGCGTCATGTGCATATCGCCCCTCATGCACTCAGAGCGTCTGCTTTCTTCTCGATTCTGACACGGCTGAAGGAATCCAAGAAACAAGGGATGGATCTCCTGAAGAAAATGCATCTTTACAATGGTGAAACGGTTGAAGGCTTTAAGGAAGCTGATCTTCGCGAAATGCAAAATGAATTCGCCGAAGAAGGAATGTCCGGAATCGATCCACGCTATGTCATCAACCGAATATCGAGTGCGCTAATTCGTCATGATCTTGAATGCATCAATGCACTGGATGTGCTGAGAGCGCTTAAGGAAGGACTTGATCAGCATCCGTCGATTACGAAGGAAGAACGGGAGCGGTATCTGAATTATATCTCGGTAGCCCGCAAGGAATACGACGAAATTGCCAAGAAGGAAATTCAGAAGGCTTTCGTCTACTCCTATGAGGAATCCGCTCGGACGCTGTTTGAGAACTACTTGGATAATATTGAGGCTTATTGCAATTGGGGCAAAATAAAAGATCCGCTGACAGGTGAGGAAGTAGACCCCGATGAGCGGCTGATGCGTTCAATAGAAGAGCAGATTGGCATCTCGGAAAATGCGAAGAAAGCTTTCCGTGAGGAGATTCTGATACGCATATCGTCATATTCGCGTAAATCGCGTAAATTTGATTATAGCTCGCATAATCGTCTGCGTGAGGCGATTGAGAAGAAATTGTTCAATGATTTGAAGGACATTGTGAAGATTACGACTTCAACGAAAACACCGGATGAGAAGCAGCTGAAAAAGATTAACGAAGTTACGAAGCAGCTCATTGATGAGCATGGCTATTGCCCTGCATGCGCTAATGAATTACTGCGGTATGTAGGATCGCTGCTTAATCGATAAGTGGTATATTGTGCAACCGCCAAAATTATCGCTAGGCTGACACACAGAATAGGCATACACACATATGATGATGTATCGAGTGTATCCATTAACCTTACGTTACAACGAAAGGACTGTGAGTCATCAACATGGCGATAACGAATGCGAGTGAAATTAAGAATAAACCAATTGCGAGTGAGCTTTACCGATCCCCTGGACCAGGGCATGGTCCAAACCCGGGACATAACCCACCACACGGGCATCCGTCTCATGGCGGTGGTGGAATTGGTGCTGGTGCGCCATCGCTGCTTCCTTTTTTACTGTTAAGTCCATTGTTATTTGAGAATCAGCCAAACTATTATTACTACCCTTATCCTCCACCTTACCCGCAGCCGTATCCGTACTCTTACTCAGATCCATATGACAATCAATATCCATACTCACCCTATCCAACTTATTAATCCATAAGAGCTGTCCCTTAGTAGATGAATCGTCTATGAGGGATAGCTTTTTTGTAGATCAGGGGGATGAACCTGAACCGTACAGCAGAGGATAGGAATGAAATCAGAGTATGGAATGCACAGCATTATGATGATAAAATGGGGTAGGGATTGCGGATCGAAAACGAATTCGAGTGTATGCTATCCAAAAATAAGAGACAAGGATGAATCATATGACTTTAGTTGATATATCGAATACACTTTTTTACATTGCGCTTGCGGCTGTTATTCTGGGTGTTATCGTTAGCGGTGTTGGTCCTCAAGGTTTCTTTCCGCTCAAAAGTGATAAGAAGCCAGGCGAGTTCGAGGCACCAAGGAAGCAGGTCATTATCGAGCGGCAGGATAAAGGTCTATCCAGACTCAAGCGTTCCAAGCTGCTATGGGGTGGACTCGTATTAATGCTAATTTCCATTGTGATCACATTGTTCTAGTCATGTGTTCCGTTATTACAGGTTTGATTTCATGTGAGGATGATTTGGGAGTGTTTCCTGAGTCATCTTTTTATTTGTCTGATTAATTTGAATAAACAGATATATACATAAATAAACGTTTGAATTATACTTAAAATGAACGTAAATGAACGATGGAAGGAATGGAGATAATGTCCATCACAGCGCTCAAGCGCCAGGAGAAAATTATGGAGCTATTGCTTTCAAATGGCGAAGTTAAAGTGCTTGAGATAAGTGAGCTGCTCGGTGTAACGGGCAAAACCATCCGTGAGGATTTGGCTAAGCTAGAGCTGCAAGGGCTGCTTATGCGTGTACATGGTGGGGCAGTTCGACAAACCGATAAGCGAATTGGTTCATTTCCGAACCGAATATCACAGACTGAACATTTGCATCAGAAAAAAGCAGTGGCAATGAAAGCTATTCATTTGATTGAAGCAGGAGACATTATTGCACTTGATGGCGGGAGTTCGACACTGGAGATCGCAAGAGTGCTGCCGAATGCTCCACTGACTGTTATTACGAACGATTTATACATCATTCGCGAGCTTGTAGAGAAGGATCAAATTTCCCTTATCGTGCCGGGAGGGTACCGAAAGCGTAATTTGTTAGTAAGTGGCGAGGCGGTTCGTATGCTTGGAAAACTGAATATTCAAAAGGTTTTTATATCTGCAACGGGTTTGCATCTGGATTACGGCTTGTCGATCTATACGACTGAGTTAGCGGAGCAGAAGCAAGCGCTGCTTGAACAGGCGAAGTATCGGTATTGCGTTGCAGATCATACCAAATTTGATAAATATGCTTTGATGACTTTCGCTCAGTTTACGGATGTGGATCGAATCATTACGGATGATGGACTACCTGACGAAACTCGGTCGCGATATGCGGCAACAGGTGTGTCAATTGATTAGTGTATTGATGAATAGAGACTAGGTGGGATTATTCATGAACGACAAGAATCAGATTGTTGCAGGCACTTCTCCTGATGTGATTACGTTTGGTGAATCAATGGCTTTGCTGCTGCCAGAAGGGAACAAAGGCATTGAATACAGCCCCACACTCGAATGCACATTCGGCGGTGCGGAGAGTAATGTAGCCATTGGGATCGCACGGCTTGGACATCAGGTAGGTTGGTTCTCTCAGCTGGGTGAAGATCCGATTGGCACGATAATTGTCAAAACACTTCGCGGTGAAGGTGTCGATGTATCTCGTGTACATCGAATAAGTGAAGCGGGTACTGGCATCATGATGCGAGAAGTTGTTGCGGGTCAAACCTCCGTTTATTATTATCGCCGTTCATCTGCAGCAAGCCTAATGTCCTATGGATTGCTTGACGAGTCGTATATTGCTGGTGCACGCATTCTGCATGTAACAGGAATTACAACGGCGCTTAGCAAGTCCGCCCGTCAGACCGTGATCGAAGCCGTGCGACTCGCTCGTAAACATGCGGTCAAGGTCAGCTTTGACCCCAATCTGCGACTGAAGCTCTGGAGCATTGAAGAAGCCCGTGAAGTACTGCTGCCGCTTGCAGCGGAAGCGGATTACTTCCTCCCGGGCTTAGATGAACTGAAGCTCTTGTATGCAACCGAAGATGTCGATGTTATCTTCGGTAAACTCCAAGAGCTGAACAACACCTGCGTTGTCAAAGGTGGCGACAACGTAACGTACTTGATTGAACAGGGCACAGTCACCCCTGTTCCGTATTACCGTGTCGACCGTATTATCGACACGGTGGGCGCAGGCGATGCGTTCTGCGCTGGCTTCTTAAGCGGACTACTGAGGGGATACAGCCATGAGGAAGCAGTGCGTTTGGGCAATCTTCTTGGGTCCATGGTGATTCAGACAGAGGGGGATTGGCAGGGGCTGCCGACCGCTGCGCAAGTGGAAGCTAAATTAAACGCTAAAGTGCATGTTGAGCGTTAAACTGGTCCTAGCCTACAAGTAAAGGGATGATAAGATCATGAAAAAAATAAGCATCATTCAGCGGATTCATCAAGAAGGTGTTGTTGCCGTACTGAGAGGCGATAGCTGGAGGCAAGTCGTTCAACTAGCTGAGCAAGCGATTGCTGGCGGAATCAAGGTCATAGAGGTTACGATGACGGTTCCCCATGCGCTCAAAGCGATAGAAGAGCTTGCGAGTCGTTATGCATGGAATCATTCGGATCCTGCTTACAATGCCGTCATCGGTGTCGGTACTGTGCTTGATTCAGAAACGGCCCGCGCAGCGATTCTAAGCGGAGCAGATTTCGTAGTTGGTCCTTCTCTTCATCTCGATACAGTCAAACTATGCAATCGATATCGTGTGCCGATTATGCCAGGCGTTATGACGATTCGAGATATCCAAGAAGCACTTGATCTAGGCGTGGATGTGGTCAAGCTATTCCCAGGCAATCAATTCGGCCCTAGCATGATTAAAGACATTAAAGGGCCTATGCCACAAGCGAATATTATGCCAACTGGCGGCGTGAATCTAACGAACCTTGGGGACTGGATACAAGCTGGAGCATTCGCCGTCGGCATTGGTTCCGATTTAACGAAGGATGCCGACGCTACAGATGACTATTCATTCGTCCAAACGAAGGCAAGGGAATATGTAGAGGCGTTAAAGCAAGCGAGGAACTTATTCTAATATAATAAAAGGCACTACCATTAGCATAATTGCTGAAGGTAGTGCCTTGCTATTTATATACTACTTGTTAGTTGTTCCTTGAACAGGTACAGCATCATCAAAATATTGTTCCAAGATGATGTTTTTCTCCTTGATCACTGAAGCAACATTCTCACCTACATAACGGATATGCCATGGTTCATAAGCATAGCCAGTTTCTTGTTCTTTGCCTTTAGGATAACGAATAATGAAGCCATATTCGTGTGCATGCTCAGCAAGCCACATACCTTCCTTCGTTTCACCGAAGAACTCTTCTAATTGGAACTTGGCGCTAGCACTTGATACGTCCATCGTAAGTCCCGTCTGGTGTTCACTAAATCCTTCTTTGGCGCTGACTTGTGAAGCTACTTCCAAGCCTTGAACCTGTACGTAATGAGCGAATAAGGACTTCTGTGTGGCATATGAACGGTAACCTGATACCGCTGCAAGCTCAACGTTCTCTTTTTTGGCTGCTTCAAACATGTTTTCTAATGCTTTGGCAGCTTCGGAACGCATTTTGCGTTTATCAACCATATCATTATAAGGGAACTTTACATTTGGATAAACTAAATCTGGCGGTACATATCCTTCTGGCAAAGCGCGTTCTTTATTAACGACAACAACACGGTCAGTTGGGTTCGTAACGACGACTTTATTTCCTTCACCAGGTTTAGCTGAGCTTTGCAATGATGTTTTGATCGTAACTTGAGTTGTTGCAGTTTGATCATGCAGCTTGACTGTGATATTCACTGTATCGCCTGTATTGGCAGTTGCAGATGCAACCATCGTGCCATCGGCATTTACGTTAATGAGTTTTGAATTGCTCGATTCATAGTTAATCTCTTTGGCATGTCCAACATCTGCCTTACTGCCATCTTTCATCACGCCAATAACCGTTAATATGGTTTCGGCACCTGGCTCTAATATGAGCTCTTGAGGTACTTCAAGTGATGTCAGTTTGTTTGGCTTCACACTTTCTACCGGGGCTGGTGATGCATTAGCATTCGTTTCACTCGTTTCCTTGTCTCCGCCGCATGCCGTAAGCAATAATGAAGCTGCAAGCAAGGCAATGAATAATGCATTGTAACGCTTTGATTTCACTGGGTCTTCACTCTCCTATTGAACGCCCTTTTATCTTGTCTAAATAAGGCTATTTGTGCTGATCTATTATAACATGGTCGAAGTACAGAATCATATTGTGAGGAAGAAGTTCTTTTTATGAAAATGACAGTTGACAAACGAAAATGTTTTAAATATAATTATCTTAAATTAAAGATATTCAAATTGTAAGCGAGGTGAATTGCTAATGGAGACAAAGGACAAAGACAAAGATGCGGCTTTAGAATTGTTTGTTGTACTGTCTCGTGCATATAATGCCGTTGCAGAGAATATTCAGCGTGATATTCGCAAATACTCGCTTAATCCAACCGAATTCGGCGTACTTGAACTATTGTATCATAAAGGTCAACATCCACTGCAACAAATCGGTGAGAAAATTCTTCTATCTAGCGGTAGCATTACTTATGTTGTTGATAAATTAGAGAAGAAGGGATATCTCGTTCGGGAGGCTTGCAGCAAGGATCGCCGCATTATTTATGCGGTTATCACGGAGGAAGGCAAGAAGCTAATGGATAACATTTTTCCTGCACATGCCGAGATGATTCATGAGACGGTTAGCGGTTTAGTACCTGCTGAACAAGAAATGGCAACGTATTTGTTAAAAAAGCTGGGCAAGTATGCGCAGAATAAGTTATAGCGATTATAGGATACCGGAGAAAAGTCAATGTCACTGTGAAGGCAGTGCATTTCTTTTCCTACAATATCTTAATTTCAAAATATATTAATATGAGATATAGGGTGGTGGAAATGAATGAAAATCAACGTATATTCAGTGGACCAGCAAGCAACAGGTTCTTTTGATGGAGGAACAATTACAGAGCGCAAACCAATTGGATTTCCGCGGGAAGGTTCTGCTGTAACTCGAATTGGTTCCCTATTTTACTGGGCATGGGCATTTGCGGAGCAAGAAGGTTATATCGATTCTCATCCCCATCAAGCCTTTGAAATTCTGACTTATGTTGTGCAGGGTGAAGCGCATCATGGTGACTCACTTGGAACCAAGAGTATTGTTGGCAAGGGTGGTGTCCAATTAATTCAAGCGGGGTCAGGTGTTTCGCATAATGAAAGACTTGTCGGACCAAAGGCAGAGCTGTTCCAAATTTGGTTCGAGCCGCATATTGCAGAAGCTCTAAAGCGTCCGCCAGCTTATAGCCAATATGAACATGAGCAGTTCACAAGTAAGGAGCAAGATGGTGTTCTGATCAAGACTGTTATCGGGGAAGATGCTCCCATTCAATTAGTCGCTGATGCTCAAATGTGGGATATGCATATGAACAGTGGTGCAACTTACAACCACGTTCTGAAACCAAACCGAGCACTTGCTGTTCTGGCCGTACAGGGTGATTCGGCAACTATGCAGGATGCTGATAAGTCAGTGCAATTTCTTGAACAGGATTTTGTAGTAGTTGAATCAGATCAAGCAGTTGAGCAAAATATTCGTATTCAGGCAGGATTGAATGAAGGATCAAGGCTTATATTAATTGAAGTGCCAATCCAGGTAGATTATCCATTATATCCAAAAAGGAGATAAGATTATTATGATTAAAATATATCCAGCAGACAGCCGTTACCATGCCAATCATGGGTGGTTACAAAGTAACTTTAGTTTTTCTTTTGCAGATTACTATGATCCATCAAATATGAATTTTGGACATTTACGCGTCCTAAATGATGATACAGTTGCGCCAAGCAAAGGATTCGGTGCGCATCCACACCAAGAGATGGAGATTGTTTCGATCGTGCTTAAAGGTCACTTAGCTCATCAAGATAGCACAGGTCGCTCAGAACAGACAACTTGGGGAGGCATCCAGCGCATGACAGCGGGAACTGGGGTTGTTCATTCCGAGATGAATCCATCAAATTCGGAAGAAGTACAATTCTTGCAGCTCTGGTTTATTCCTGATACAAGAGGACTAACGCCTTCCTATGAGCAAACGAGCTATGATCCAGCTCAAATGAAGAATAATTTGCTTCCAGTTGTATCTAAATCTCAAAAGGGAGAAAATATTGCTTCTATCCATCAAGATTTGACTATTTATTTGGCAGAGCTGGATGCTAATCAGACAATTGATTATTCACAGCCAGAAGGCCGCAAAATATTTGTATTCGTTCTTGAAGGCGAAATTACTTTAAACGATGAACATGTTCTTGCGAAACGAGATTCAGCTCGTATTACGGATACTTCGGAACTAAAAATTAAAGCAAGCGCAGATGCAAAATTCATGTTGATTGATTTAGTTTAATGTGTTTGAAATAAAATTAAGGCTTGTCTTCTATGTGGAAGGCAAGCCTTTCTTCTTGCGTGTAATCCGTTACGGTTCCATTTTATAGGCTTGGGTTGATAGAAGCTCAGGGATGGTTACGAATGTATAACCTTCCTTCGTCAGCTTCTGGACGATAAGCGGAAGCGCTTCTATGGTGTTCGTGAGATTGACCTGCTGACCACTTGCACAATGCTGTAGAATAATGCCACCAGGCCTTATTTGTTTGGTAACTGTTTGCAGGATCGTTGGGACGTCTGGACCTGCCCAATCCCTTGTATCGACTGACCAGCCGATAAGTAGATGTTCCATTGATTTTAATTGAACTTCCAGACTTGAAGTAATATTCCCATATGGCGCACGGAACAATAGCGGTTTATGTCCCGTTATACTCGTTAATAATTGATCGGTTTGCATAATTTCTTTTTTGATTTGGTATTCATTTAAATGGTGAAAGTTAGCGTGATCCCATGAATGATTCGCTAGGATATGTCCTTCATTTTCAATTCTCTTGATGATCTCTGGATATTTAGCTGCATTTTTACCGATGACAAAAAAAGTCGCCTTCACTTTCATTTGTTTCAAGAGATCGAGTATTTGCGGGGTGAATACTTGATCAGGGCCATCGTCAAAAGTAAGCGCAGCTTTGTACGGCTTTTCATCGGGGCCATGATGGATGGACATTTTAGAGACGAATCGGCTTGTCGGTTGATGAATGGATTCGGAAGTAGTCGATGAGGCATAGGTTAGAGACGGTACAGATAGGATGATGAGCAAGCTGGTGACTAATCTAAATATCTGATAACAACGCATGGCTGTCCGCCTCGCTTCCGTATGTATAACAAAAGCCTCCGATGATCGGAGGCTTTCATCCTTCTTAGATTACCCAAAAACTAGCTATAAATATGAATGCGGCCAAACTAATAATTCCTCCGCCAAAGCAAATGAATCCAAAGCGTTTACGCTGTTGAAATAATCTTAGCGTACCTAGGCTAAATAGTGTGCCAATTAATAATATGAAAATGATAATAACGAGGAACATCGGCATTGTGATAGCTTTATCAATCGTAAGTGAGTCCAAGCGGAACACCCTTTCCATTCGAGAATTATTCTCTTCTTATAATACTCTGACAGGTGAGATGCTGTCCAACAATTCACAATCTATTCAAAATTAACAAAGAATATTGGGACAATTTACTTTAGGTAGCTTTTACCTGATAATTGAATTGAAGTTATCTTTATTAGCAAGACAGGAGGTTCATTCATGATACGAGCAGCTAGACCAGCGGATGCTAAGCAGGTTGTAGAACTAATTCATAGTGCAATAGGAACCATAGCCAATACGATGGCGGGTACAGATGATGATGCCGAGATGCTTGAAGTCATTGAGCGTTATTTTGGGCAACAAGGAAACCGTTTGAGCTATGAGAATACGATTGTGAAGGAGCTTGACGGCAAGGTCGTTGGATTCCTGTTATCTTATCACGGGAGCCAAGCAGAATTGTTAGATAAGCCGATCATCGATCGACTTAAACAGGTGCTAGGAAGAACGGATGTTACGTTATCGAAGGAAGCAAATGAAGACGAGTATTACCTTGACTGCATCGCTGTACTCGATAGCTACCAGGGACGAGGGATTGCGAAGGAATTAATGCGTGCTTTTGAACAGACAGGAATTGAACGAGGTTATTCGAAGCTATCGCTTCTAGTAGATAAAGATAACCCAGGTGCACATGCCTTATATGTGAAGATGGGCTATAAACCAGCGGATCGCATTAAGATTGGCGATTATGATTTCTTGCGCATGATTAAGGAAATCGGGTAATTTATATTCAAATAAAGCTCTCACGGTTTTCGTGAGAGCTTCTTTTCTTTTTTTGTATTATTTATGCTTGCTCCTGCTCTTTTTGGGCTTCCTCTTTCTCGTTCTTAAGCAGGGCAACTTCTTGAATGAGCCGAGTCATTTGGCGATGCAGCTTGGAGACAACCATCGTAAGATGCAAAATAACAATTAGTGCGAATACGTAGCCAAGGAAGAAGAGTAGAGATGGCGGGTAGACGACGCCCAATAGTTGTGAAATAGTCTCCAGGAAATCAGGGAAAATCGATAGGATTAGCATCAGCAGACCGATGACAATCCAGAGTATCGAATAGCGTTCCTCAAGTCGTTTGCGACGGATCAGATCGATTACAACAAATAGGAAGAAGAGACAGAATACGAATGATACGAGAAAAATATTCATCCATTTGTCCTCCCAACAGTTCGAAGTAAGGTCATGAACACAGCAAGCGATACTTTGATCATATAATAGATCGATTTGAGCGGTGTTATGGAGGAGGCTCCTGTCTCGCGACTATGCATGAGCACGGAAGTTTCCTTCACTTTATATCCAAGCCGCTGAAGCAGTACGATTGTCTCCACTTCGGGATAATCATCCGGATAGTAATTGGCGAACACGTCTATCACCTTGCGATTCGCAGCGCGGAAGCCTGATGTTGGATCGGTGAACCGCTCTTTGGTAGCTAGCTTAAGCAGCCATGTGAAGAACAAGATCCCTGTTCGTCTAGAAATACTAGAGCGATAAGCTGTCTTTTGGATAAAACGTGAGCCGATCATGCAATCGGCTTCGCCTTTACTCAAAGCGTCCAGAAGTTCATGCAGATAGGCTGGGTCATGCTGACCGTCTGCATCCATTTGAACCGCGACGTCATAATCATGCTTCTTCGCATACATATACCCTGTTTGCATCGCACCGCCAATCCCGACGTTAAGCGGTAGTGTGATCACATGAGCTTGCTTGGTCGCTTTGGCAACTGCTGCGGTATTATCCTTGGAACCATCATTAATGACGACAATATCGACTTCTGGAGCCTTGGTTCGAATAGCTTGTATTACATTTGCGATGGAAGCCTCTTCGTTGTATGCAGGTATGATAATTAGGACTTTCAAAGAGAACCCTCCAATTTACGGCCTGCAATCAATTGGTAGATGAATTTAACAGCAGTTACGAGCAGATAAGCTGTAATCAGCATTAAATAAGGCATCATCCCAATTGTATAGCGGGCTTCAGGTATAAACATTAGATGTACGACTAGCAATAAGCCGAAGTTAATAAACAAGAACAGAACAGCGCGATTCCAGAATAAGGAGATTAATCCGCCTCCGATTCCAATAAAGACGTAAGCTTTGTGTAAGAACTTAATGAACTCTGCATACCATGGTGATACATACATTGGATATGGTCCTAAATAGAAGGTTTTGAGGAACATATAGCTTGTTTTGCCGACTGTGAACCATTGAATCCAGAATAACGGTCTAGTTCGCAAGCCTTCCTTAATTCTTTCAATCGCGACTTTACCCTGATCTTCGAATTTGATATCATTCCAAGGGATTGTTTTGTAGAAATAAGGATCAGTTCCTGCTAATAGAGCGTTACCGGCAACCCCATTGGAGATGAGAATGATCTCATGGAACGTAATGAAATTACGAATCCACCAAGGCAGCATGATAACAGCGAAAGCTCCAACACCCCATAGAATTTGCTTGATAAACAGCTTGCGATGCTTAATCATCATTAGAATATAAGGTGTGACTGCCAGAATGATGGAATTCGGCCTGATGAGAACCATTATACCCAATATGGCGCCACCCCATAGGTGATCCTTCATCTGATTATTTTGCATCATGCGTACTTGGAAGTAGACCAGTGCTGTCATACTGATCATGAAAATGGTTTCCGTTAATAATAACGAAGCCATCCAGATATAGGTTCCATATACAGCAGCTGCTAGCGCGGCAAGAAGTCCGACAGGCCGATTAAAAAGCCTTAATCCGATCAAATAAATGAACCATACATAGATAGGCGCGATGAAAGCTTGGACATATCTCAGGTTCATTTGAGCATC
Organism: Paenibacillus albiflavus; assembly: GCF_004344915.1. Taxonomy (GTDB): domain Bacteria; phylum Bacillota; class Bacilli; order Paenibacillales; family NBRC-103111; genus Paenibacillus_AM; species Paenibacillus_AM albiflavus. Next base: position 32,598 of record NZ_SKFG01000014.1, read on the forward strand.
ATGGATGTCGGAATAGCCGAATATCTTGTATACCGCTGCCACAAACAATGGATAACCAGGCGTAACCCGTGAGTCAGGTATCCCTTCCTTGTTGTATCCATAGATACCTTCATCAAGTAAGCGTACTGCCATATCGGAGTAATTCTTCTGATCGTATTCCACAGGCTTGAACTCAGAATGGGAGATATAATCAAGACGAATCCATAAGGTTAGTACAAGAATAATCACAATTAAATATTTGCTTGATTGTCGAATACTCGTTAACATGTTATTCATACATTCCTCTTCTATAATAATTACTTGGGACAAATAACACGGTATCAAATTACGTTCATGGAAGCAATAAATTTTGTAAAATATATTTAGCGAGCTTTGTCGTACAAGGCTGAGATAAGGAGAATGACTTAAATGAGCTTGGCGAATATTGGTTTAATTATCTTCAATGCGATCACACTGGTTACAGGACAATTTTTGTGGAAAATAGGACTCGAACGCAAGGTGAACCCATTCGAAAGCTTGCGTAGCATTATCGAACTCATCTTTTCACCCTTCATATTAAGTGGTCTAGTCTTGTACGGCTTGACGACCGTTCTATGGTTATTTATTCTTACGCGGGTACAAATTTCGGTCGCCTATCCGATGCAAAGCTTTGCTTATTTAATTTCGGTGTTTGGTGCGTATTTTATTTTTGGCGAGAGCTTGTCCTGGATGAAAATTGCAGGTTGCCTAGTCATTCTAATCGGTGTCGCAATGGTTGGATTCTCGGCCAAATAAACCAAAACCAGCAGTTCGGATAAAATCCCGTGGCTGCTGGTTTGTTGTTTATAGAAACTTCCGCGATTGTTTCTTCCCATCACTTGTGAACAGAACCTTCTTATCCTCCACAATCGTTTCGAGATGTACGGTTTTGCCCCATAGACGCTGGATATTCGGCAATGTTTTCTCTAAATATTTGAGATCAAGCTCGATTCCTTCGTATGCGTGTATGAGGTACAGCTCCCCTTTTTTCTCATAATCGCCGTCAGTTACTACGATGTACGGGAACCCGCCATTCACTCTGGAATAAACAAGCTGATCGCGCACATTCTCCCATGTCTTATCCGTGATCTTCCACTCGTTGCCCTTCTTCTCAAAAACATACAGATCCAAATCTTCAACCAATTCTTTGGTTAAGTAGTTGCGGATGAAGGATGTATCGGAGTCGAGCTCGCGTACCTCAAATATTTTCTCTCGGCCCCAGCGTTTCTCGATGTCTTCGAAAATTTTTAAACCCAGATAATAGGGATTCAAGCTGTTCTGAGATGGTATAACGACTGAAGAATTGAGGGCTGCATATTCAATTAACTCTTCCTCTGTAAGCTCAAGCTCGCGCATAATTCGTTGATGCCAGTAGGATGCCCAGCCTTCGTTCATGATTTTCGTCTCTAGCTGTGGCCAGAAATACAGCATTTCATCACGAAGCATCGTTAAGATATCACGCTGCCATTCCGCAAGATCAGGTGCATATTCTTCAATAAATAGCAGTAAATCCTTAGCAGGCTGTGCAGGGAATCGCTTGTTCTCTTCTGTTGGTTGAACCTTCTTATCTGATAGTTGATCGAGGTCCCATAGATCTTCATAACCCATTGTGCGCTCTGATTTCGATTTATTCGGCTCATGCAGCTTGGAATGCTTATGGCGATTGCGTCGCTCTGCTTCTTCATAAGGGATCGTGATGGTCGGGTCGATATGCTCTTGAATCGAAAGCACAGTATCAATAAACTGCTCGACTTGCTCCGTGCCATATTCAAGCTCGTACTGTCGTATACGATCTGCAGTGGCTGACATACTTTCGACCATGTCTCGGTTAGTTTTGGAGAAACGGGCATTATTCTTGAAAAAATCACAATGCGCTAGCACGTGAGCTACAATTAACTCGTTCTGGATTAGAGAATTGCCTTCAAGCAGGAAAGCATAGCATGGATTCGAGTTGATCACTAATTCATATATTTTGCTAAGACCGAGGTCGTATTGCGTTTTCATCCGATTAAAGGCCTTCCCAAAGCTCCAATGCGAGTAGCGCGTCGGCATCCCATAAGCACCGAACGTATAGATAATGTCCGCAGGGCAGATCTCATATCGCATCGGATAAAAATCGAGTCCAAACTGCTCAGCGACTTCCGTAATATGCGTAATCGCCTCTTCGAGCTTAATCAGATCATGACGGTCCGTCATAGCTTACCTCCTTCATCATACAACAACCCTAAATACTTTCATTTAACCAATATATTCAGGAGATGTGGGGTTATGTGAGAGGAGCGGGAGAATGATATGCGTTAGATTTCCTACCATAAGCAGGAATCCTCACAACCTTACTCGAAGCTAATAAATTGATGTAATATTTCAATTCTTAGGCTATTACTTTAAATTAATCGTTAGATTATTCAAGGAGGGCTTCAGGATGGATCAATTAACCCGATTAAGGGAGCGCTTTGCTGCGCTTGGCATTGATGGCATGTTAATTACGAGTCCGACGAATCGCAGGTATATGACCGATTTTACTGGGACGGCGGGCATGGTGTTGATCTCAAAGGATGATGCGAAGCTGCTGGTGGATACGAGGTATGTGGAACAGGCGATGGCTCAGGCTGTTCAGTTCGACGTGATTCAGTATAAGGATTCCAGAGTGCCTTACGAAACCGTATCGGCGGAGGCGAATCGGATGGGAATTACGAAACTCGGGTTTGAGCAGAATTTCCTGACGTTTAGCGCGTATACGAAGTATCAGGAGCAGATAAAGGCTGAGCTAGTTCCGACAGATGAAGCGGTTGAGCATTTGCGAATGATTAAGACAACCGATGAAATCGCGAAGCTTCGTACGGCTGCCCAGATTGTGGATTATGCTTTTTCTCAAATAGTAGAATTCATACGTCCTGGTGTAACGGAGAAGGCTGTTGCGAATCACTTGGAGTTCACGATGAGACAACAGGGAGCAGAGTCTTCGTCCTTTGACATAATTGTAGCTTCTGGCTACCGTTCTGCGCTGCCGCATGGGGTGGCAAGCGATAAGGAGATTGCATCGGGCGAGATGGTAACCTTGGATTTCGGCGCAACCTATAAGGGATATCGGTCTGATTTGACGAGGACGGTCGCGGTCGGCGATCCTGGCGAGCAGTTGAAAGAAATTTACCAAATCGTATTAGATGCGGAACTGACGACTATTGAAACGCTACGAGCGGGCATTAGCTGCAAGGAAGTCGATGATATGGCGCATGAGTTCATCAGCAAGCGAGGATACGGTCCTTACTTCGGCCATGGAACGGGGCATGGGATTGGGCTTGATATCCATGAGGAGCCGTTCTTTGCGACCAGATCCGTTAAGAAGCTGGAAGCTGGTATGGTGATGACGGTAGAGCCTGGGATATATATTCCTAAGCTAGGTGGCGTAAGAATAGAAGATGATGTTTTGATTACAACAACAGGCAATGAGGTAATCACATCTGCTCCCAAACAACTCATTACCCTGTAAACTCTGGTGTTGTAACTCATTCATACGAATAGGAGGTCTTGTAAGATGGACGATCAAGCTTTTCGAAAAGCAATGGGTAGGTTTGCTACAGGTGTTACTGTTATTACAACGAGTATCGATGGCGTAACGCATGGGATGACGGCTAGCGCATTTATGTCAGTATCCTTGAACCCTAAGCTCGTGCTCGTATCTATTGGCGATAAAGCAAGAATGCTGGGCAAAATTAAGGAGTCGGGTAAGTTTGCAGTCAATATTTTGACTGAGGATCAGAAGGATATGTCGATGTATTTTGCAGGACAAATAAAGGAGGAGCGTGACATCGATTTTGAATGGATTGAAGATATGCCTGTACTTCGATCTTCGGTGGCAACCATCATATGCGATGTGTATCAGGCGCATGAAGCGGGGGATCACACCTTGTTTATTGGAGAAGTCAAGTATTTAAGAAGTATGGATGCTGAACCGCTGTTATTCTACTCAGGGAAGTATAGGAAGTTTGATAAGGCGGAAGCTTGATTAAGTGTACAGAACTTGCTGCAGATTAGGCCAGGCGGATATCAGAAAACTACCCTATCGATCGAATGCGACTGACAGGGTAGTTTTTCATTTGTCTATTTATACCGAATGGCGAGAATGAATGAAATAAGGGATGCGAGGGATGCAATTGTTCGCACATGGTTCCAAACAACCCAACGATCCAAATAAAGGCTCCAAACATTAGAGCCTGCTTCTGCTGTAGGATCAACTGCGGCTAATGCGTCATTGAGTGGAACGTTGCATATAATCGTGACGAGAAATGAGCCAACCAAGTACAGCAAGCATCCCGCAAGCGTGAAGCTGGCGCTTGGTGCACTCAGTTTAAAGAAGGATACGATTGCAAGGACCACACATGCTATGGCGGTTCCACCAAACAAGAATCCGAATAGAGGATTCAGCACCGTAACATTGATTTGCTGCATGGCAGCAATGCCTTGAGCCTTCGGTAGTCGTTCTAAAGCAGTCATGACAAAGTTAGAGAAAGCAAAGAATATGCCTGCTATCAATCCTGCCCCTATCGCTGAGAAATAGGTGATTCCGAGCACCAATTTATCCATAGAAACCTCCCAATCATGATTTGCCTGTACAATAATAAGTTTAATACAAAATTACATTTTTTAACAACATCAAAGCCCTTAATTGTTAGGACATAACTCTTAACAATTAAAGGCTTTTTGAGGTTCATACTGATATTATGCAGATTTCCATCTGTAAAAACGTGAAGCGATAAAGAAAGTTACAATTGACCAAGCAGCCATAATACCAATGTTTAGCCAGAATGCACTATTCATGACACCAAATCCATATACCATACTGTCCCGTATTCCATTGGCGAAGTAAGTTAGTGGCAACACCTTGGCGATTGGCTGAATATAATCAGGCATTATGGATGTATCGAAGTAAATTCCACATAGGAACATCATGAGAAAGCTTGATAAATTCGCAATTCCCATATAGCTTTCTAGCGATTTGCTGAATGAAGCGATCATAAAACCAATGGCTGCGAATGTGATGGTACCGACAATAAAGATCGGGAGGAAGGCTAGAATATTGATATGGAAGTTAGCCTGATAGAAGACGATTCCGATCGTTGATAGCAAAATAATTTGTACGGCTGCAAGCACAAACTTCACCATGATTTCACTTATTCCGAATAGCTTAACATTAATAGGCGCCAGCATCAGTCGCTTCAGCAATCCGTTGCGACGAATCTCTACGAGTCCAACCATTCCGAACAAGCCTGCTTGTGAAATGGCCATAGCAATCATCCCGGTTAATAGGAAGTCCTTGTATTTAATGTCCTCATTGTTGGATGAGATGGAACGAAGTTCTACGCTATATTTTGGGGTAAGATGGGCTTCGCTATAGTTTATCGTTTCAAGGGATTTGTTCATAATACCTGCAATGACCTGCGTTGTCGTTGAGTTAACCTTTTCTGCATTGACGATAATTTCTACGGGCTTAGGCGATGCATTGCTTGGTAGAACAATGGCTGCATCAATTGCTTTGTCTTTAATCAACTGCTCGGCAGTTTCCAGGGATACCGGCTGATCTTCCTTCCACTTCAGCATAGGGATACTTTGTAAGCCTGTCAGTAATCCGCTCGCTGTTGCATCCTGCTGCTCAGCTACAGATACGACATTGATTTTTAATTCCTTGTCTGAAGTGCCGCCCATGATCGATAGAAAAATGACAAGCAGAAGGACAGGGAAGAAGATCGACCAGAACCATACCTGCTTTTCGCGAAAAGTAGTTTTTAAACTCGCTTTAAATAGTTTCATAAGCTGTTTCATTGATTAGTCCCTCCATTCCTTGCCTGTAAAGCTGATAAAGACATCTTCAAGACTCATATCTTTGATCGCAATCTGATCGACTTCATAGCCTCGTTTCGAAATAGCCTCCAACAAGTGATACAGTGTTTCCTCAGGCTTGGTTGACCATACCTTGAGATGAGCTCCCTCTACATTTACTCTATTTACAGCAGGTAACTGTTTGGAAGTTTCGATCATCGCAGATAGAGCAGATTCACCCTGTATAAAAGAAAGATTGATCTCGCGTTCCTTGGTTAGCTGTTGAATTAAATTCCTTGGCGTATCGTTAGCGATAACTTTACCTTGATCAATAATGCAGACGCGATCACTGAGAATATCTGCTTCTTCCATGTAATGGGTAGTAAGAATCGTTGTTTTGCCTAACTCCTTCAGTCTCAGCACAATATCCCAAATATTGCGACGCGCTTGAGGATCAAGCCCTGTCGTCGGTTCATCCAGGAATAGAATTTCTGGATCATTCACTAGCGCCAGACCGATTGCAAGCCGTTGCTTCTGACCTCCAGACAGATTCTTAACACGTTTATTTCGATGATCAGTCAAATTGATGAGTTCCATGATGCGCTCTGCAGATATGCTTTTGTGATAAAAGCTTGCAAATACATCCAGATTCTCATACACCGTCAGTAAATCATACATTGCGCTCGACTGTGGCTGTACCCCGATCAACTGCTTAATCGCGTCTCCATGTTGCTTCCAGCTCAGACCATTAATGGTCACCTCGCCTTGATCAGGTGTTTGGAGCCCTTCGATCATCTCAAGAGTCGTTGTTTTACCTGCACCGTTTGGACCAATGATCGTAAATACTTCTCCAGCTTCTATGCTAAAGCTTACATCACTAACAGCAGCAATAGAGCCGAATGATTTGTGCAAATGTCGCACATCTAATACCGTCATTCCTTACTCCCTCCTTATGTACATCTATACTTAATTATATGGAGATTTGGCTACATGACAGCAGACTCTGGAACGGATTCAACTCAGACTAGAGACTGAGGCCGAGCTAATCCAATGAACGGATCTGAATAAATAACTAGCCTTGTACCCAAAATTCCGATAATCTAAATGTATATTTTTACAACAATCAATTAATTCAAAAGGATGCGCTTTAGGTACTGCACAAAGAAAGGAAACGGGTTATGTCACAGCAAAGAATAGATGTAGAAGGTGTGCTGAGTACTCTTCGTGAGAAGGGGATAATAGAAGACAATGCCAAAGTTATGGGCACCATGAGTGGGACAACAGATGGTCTCGTATATACACTAGCTGTTCATGAAGAACCGAAGTACATTTTCAAAATAGATCATAAAGAAAGTATTAGAGTCGTCAGCAAGCTGCACCAGGCTTATATCAATAGCCCACTTCTGCCTAAGCTGATTTATAGAGACCCTGTACATGATTTTATCGTATATACCTATGTAGCAGGCACAACACATTACAATCGAGGTGCTAAGAAAGAGTGGTTATCTCGACTTGTTCAGGACCTTCTAAATCATTACTCAATCAGTCATGACACGGATAAATGGGGTAGATTAGAGAGACTTCGCGATTCGTGGCGAGAGTTTAATGAACGGAGTTTGGAAGGTGCAAGAATGAATCTAGGCGATCTCCTTCCAAATGAGGATTACGAAAGAGTTAAATCGCTTTTGGATAGCGTCTCGCAAGTAGATGGCAAATATTTATTGCATGGCGATACTGGTGTACATAATTTCGTCTATCGCGATAACGAGATAGTTGGGGTCATTGATCCGTCACCTATGGTTGGACCCGTGATATACGATTATACTTACGCGTATTGCTCATCACCAGATGACCTTGATTTGGAGACACTACTAACTACATATGATTTGCTAGATCATTCATCGATAGACAAGTCTAGATTGATCGATAATGTCATATTCCAGCTCTATTGCCGAATAGGAATCTGCGCAAAAGTTCATCCGCATGACTTGAGCGATTATTTACATGCGTGGGAGTATTGGAGAGGTTATCTTAATTAAAGTCTATATTGAATAAAGAAAGCTAAAGCCAGCCATCCCGCTTGTTGGCTATTACGATATTCCAATTCAGGATGAAATTGAACTTGAAAAACTCCTATGATTATCGGAGAGCAATAATGATAAATTGCCACCTTATCGAAAAGGTGGTTTTCTTTTGTCGATCTTATCTGAAAATTATTAATATTTTTTTGCTTTACCGCTTTACATTGTCATAATTCCTCTTATAATAAACTATAAAACTGAAAAAGGAGTTGTAGACATGTATAAACAAGAGTTTAATCGCGTTTTATCTTTAAAGCACTTACTAGTGTATGGTCTCGTATTAATGTCACCATTAGCTCCTTTTCAGGTGTACGGGATGGTTGCTAAAGAAAGCTTCGGCATGGTTCCGCTCGTCTATGTCATTGGAACCCTTGTAATGCTGTTCACGGCTATGAGCTATAGTAGGATGAGCAATGTATTCCCTTATGCAGGTTCAGTGTATTCCTACGTCCAGAGAGGTCTTAATTCACATGTTGGATTCATTGCAGGTTGGAATATCCTATCGGACTACATATTAGCGCCAGCACTCATTTACATGTTTGCGGGACTATGGATGACAGGCATCTTCCCTGATATTCCACCATACCTCTGGTCATTATTATTTATTGTCATCACTTCTGTTGTGAATGCGTTAGGCATCTCACTTAGTGCACGAGTCAACATGGGCATGTTCTGGTTGCAAATAGCTGCGCTTATCGTATTTTTAACGCTATCGATTAAATATGTATTTGTTGATGGGAATGGTACTGGAGGCTTCTCAGTAACTTCTTTATTCCAGGGAGATGTATTCAACTTTAATTTTATTGCAACTTCCATCTCAATTGCCGTACTTGGATTCATAGGGTTTGATGGTATCAGTACTTTATCCGAGGAAGCCAAAAACCCACAAAAGGATATTGGACGAGCAACTGTATTATCGGTTGTTATGGTAGGTATACTCTTCTTCGTTCAGAGCTACATGGCAACATTAGTTTATCCAAACTTTGAAAATTTAGACAGTGACATGGCTTTATTCGATATCAGCAAAGAAATCGGTGGTCAATGGTTCTATGTGGCTATGATTATTGTAAATGTTCTTTCCGTTGGGATCGCCGTTACCCTTAATCTTCAGACTGCAGTAGCACGTATCCTCTATTCAATCAGTCGGGATGGATTGCTCCCTGGAAGCAAGTTCTTGAGTAAGGTTCATTCCAAGTACAAAACACCTATTAATTCGATTCTTTTCTCTGGTGTTGTCTCACTTATCGTTCTTTTCACCCTTTCAATAGAAACGATTGTTAAGTTCGTAAACTTTGGTGCAGTTACATCGTTTATGTTTCTAAACATTACAGTTATCTACTATTTTATTTTCAAAAAGAAACAAAGAAGCTTAAAAGCACTGATCATCTATCTCTTATTCCCGCTAATTGGTTTTGCGACGACGCTATTTGTATGGACTGGCTTTGATAAAATAACTTATATGTATGGATTCGGATGGTTATTGGCCGGACTCATTATTGGTGCCGTTCAATCCAAGGGATTCAAGAAAGAAATTACATTTAAAGATATGTAGAACAACTGCGAATAAATCAACGATATAAGAAAAGATAAAGGAGTGGTCGTAGCATGAGATTACAGGATAAAGTAGCAATCGTTACAGGTGGCGCAAGAGGAATTGGTGAGGCAATTGTAAGACGGTTCGTGCTAGAAGGGGCTAAAGTAACCATTGCAGATGTACTAGGTGATGGATCCAAACTGGCAAGTGAATTACAGGAGGCAGGATACCCGGTAATCTATGTCCATACGGATGTGTCTCAAGCAGCACCAATTCAAAATATGGTGAGTGAAACGATTAAAGCTTTTGGCAAACTCGATATTGTCGTGAATAATGCAGCAATTAATGTACCTGGAAATGTGGAAGAATTGGATGAAGACGTGTGGGATAAAACGATGCAAGTTAATGTGAAGTCTATGTTCTTAATGGGAAAATATACAATTCCTGAATTAAGAAAAAATGGTGGCGGTTCTATTATTAATATGGCTTCAGCTAATAGCTATATTGCAGAGCCGAGACTATCCGCTTATGTAACTTCCAAGGGTGCGATTCTCATGTTAACCAAACAAATGGCACTAGACTATGCTTCTGAAAATATCCGTGTGAACGCGATCTGTCCAGGTTGGGTGGATACGACCTTTAATGATGCTCACGCTGATTTATACGGTGGCCGGGATAAAGTACTTGAAGATTTATCTTCCTTACAAGTGCTTGGAAGAGCGATTAAGCCATCCGAAATTGCTAATCTTGCTTTATTCCTCGCATCTGATGAATCTTCTGCAATGATTGGAACGCCTGTCTTAATGGATGGCGGAATTTGTATTCATTAAGAATAGATACAATAAGTGGCGGTCGTTTATATAGACAGCACAAAGAGCCTTCTCAAGTGAGTTGGCTCTTTTAACTTTCGCGGGGCCCTTCGGTAGTCAAGAGGTGTATACAAAAGTAAAGACTAGTATATGGAATGAAGGCGCCTTCATTTCTATACTAAGATTATGAAAGAAAGCAGCAACGTCTGCAACCTATTTTGTGAAATGATGGAGGGGTACTATGAAAAGAACAAGGAAAAGTCTTATTATCTTTGCCTTAACCCTCAGCTTAGTGATAACTGCATGCAGCAATACAACGAAAGAGGCAGAGAAAAAGCCGGCCGATGCGACACCGGCACCGACAACAACAACGACAGCGACACCGACTCCGGCAAGTGAAAAGATTGAAGTTGTTGAGGTTTCAACTGTTTCGCCCAATGATCAGTATCTTAAATTTGATGCAGGAGAGAGTTTTGAAAAGAACGCGGTTTATGATGCGTATGAGAAAGACGTCGGCGTGAAGATTACGAATAAATGGATAGCCCCCGATGACGTTCAATTCAAGGAAAAATTGAAGATGTCCATCGCCTCCAATGAGATTCCAGACTTCATGCGGGTCAATGCTACACAGCTGAAAGAGTTGACCGAAGCAGATATGATTATGGATATCACGAGTGTATATGACAAGTATGCAACGGATGAGACGAAGAAATTCTTGACGATGGATGGCGGTATGCAGATGAAGACGGCCACGTTCGACAATAAGTTAATGGGGATTCCGAGTTCGTATAACCCGTACCAATACCAGTTTATCTTTATTCGTACGGACTGGTTGAAGAAATTGAACCTGTCGGAACCGAAGACGATGGCAGACCTATTGACGATCGCCGAGGCGTTCAAAACGAAAGACCCAGGCGGCACTGGGAAACCGTATGGAATTGCAGTAAGCAAAGATCCATTTAATAAGGACACAGGTGTCACAGGATTAAGAGCATTCCTAAATAGTTTCCATGCATATGAGAATATTTGGATGGAAGACGGAAAGGGCGGTTTGGTCAATAGTGACATCCAGCCTCAAGTGAAGGAAGCACTTAAGGCACTACAGGATATGTTCAAGAAAGGATTAATTGATCCTGAATTCGCTGTTAAAGACACGGAGAAAGAAGCAGAGCTCCTCTACAATAACAACATCGGTATTGTATACGGTGCGTCTTGGGTACCAGCTCAGCTCGTTAAAGGCGCTTTGAAGGACGGTAAAGAAGTACAAGAGTGGGGCGTATTCCCGATTCCATCAGTGGATAGCAATCCTGCACTATCGCAAATCGGAATCGGTGTTGACGAATATTATGTCATCTCCAAGCAAGCAAAGCATCCGGAAGGCGTTATTAAGCTATTAAATCAATATATCGTTACTCAACAACATCCAACAGAAGAGCAAAAAGTATATGAATACGGTAAAGATATGAAGGAAAAAGGCGCAAACTATTGGTTGCTCAACCCACTTCGCGTTAGTAGACAATTGGACAATAACGGCGACATTCTACCAAAAGCCATTGAAAATAAAAACACAAGCATTTTAGAAACAAAGGACCAAAAAACACGGTATGAGCGCGCTATGAAATACGTTGACGGCAGTGATAAAAACATGTGGTGGGAATACCTGATTTCAGGACCGAAAGGCGCATATTCTCTTATTCCGGCAATTCAGCAAAATAAACAGTACCTACAAAATAAATTTTACGGTGCACCTACAGCAACGATGGCGGAAAGACAAGAAATTCTTATCAAAAAGCGGGATGAAGTATACTTCAAAATTATCATGAATCAAGTATCCGTAGATGAATTCGACAAATTCGTAGAAGAATGGAAGAAGCTTGGCGGCGACGTAATGACCAAAGAAGTCAACGAATGGTACGCCACTCACAAATAATCGCAAAGTGGATGGCTTGAGGGATTGGACCAAAACAATCCCTCTTTTCTTTAACCTAGTTCATAATTATTAGTCCTACAGCGAGGTGAATAGCATGAATGGATTAACACGCATGTGGAAGAGGGAGTGGCCGCTTCACTTGATGCTGCTGCCAGGGTTGGCCTTAGTCATCATTTTCAGCTATATCCCGATGGCCGGCATTATGATGGCCTTTCAGAAATATGTTCCGAATAAAGGTTTGTTTGGTTCACCCTTTATTGGTCTTAAGAACTTTCGGTTATTGATCGATTATCCTGATATTGGCCGCATTTTCTTCAATACGGTATACATTGCTATGATGAAAATTTTAGCAGGTCTGATCGTTCCGATCACGATTGCAATACTGCTGAATGAGCTGCGGAAAGAATGGGTCAAGCGGACCTTCCAGACGCTCGTTTACTTGCCTCACTTTCTCTCATGGGTATTGCTAGGTGGAATTTTAGTCGATGTATTATCTCCATCCTCCGGTGTGGTCAATCAAGTGCTGAGCTTGTTCGGCATCAAACCTATTTTTTTTCTGGGTGACAATGCCTGGTTCCCTTATGTCATGGTTACTTCGGATGTATGGAAGGAATTCGGCTTCGGTACCATTGTCTATCTGGCTGCGCTCACCAGCATTAATCCGTCACTTTACGAAGCAGCGGAAATCGACGGTGCAGGACGCTTCAAGCAGACGTTACATGTGACGCTGCCTGGGATGCTTCCAATCATTATTCTCATGTTTACGCTCAATATCGGAAATGTACTCAATGCCGGTTTTGAGCAAATCTTCAACCTTTACAGTCCTCCGGTCTATGAAAGCGCGGATATTATCGACACCTTCGTATACCGCATGGGGATTCAGCAAGCACAGTTCGGTTTCGCTACGGCCGTAGGGCTGCTGAAGTCCATCGTATCTTTTATATTCATAACGATTTCCTATTTCTTAGCCTATCGTTTAGCGAATTACCGTATTTTCTAATGTGATAGGCCGTAATTCAGAAGGGAGACAAATCGTGCGTACTAACAGATCATTCTCTAGAAGATTGTTTTTGATATGCAACTTCATCTTTCTAGCGTCCATATCCTTGCTGTGCCTAATGCCTATTATTCATATTTTGGCGATCTCGTTCAGCTCCGGGTCAGCAGCTGCTGCCGGCAAAGTCGCTCTATGGCCTGTTGAATTCACAACGGCTGCATATGAGAACGTATTTGGAAAACCGGAGTATTTACGGGCATTCTGGGTATCTATTCAGCGGGTTATTCTGGGAACAATCATCAGTATGTTGCTGACGGTTATTACCGCATATCCATTATCCAAAGATTCTCAGCAATTTCGGCTGCGGACTTTCTATGCATGGGTATTCGTATTTACGATTTTATTCAGTGGAGGGCTTATTCCCACGTATTTAACCGTGAAGACGCTTGGGATGATTGATACCATCTGGGCTCTGGTGCTACCGGGAGCCGTTGCGGTGTTCAACGTTATTCTATTGCTGAATTTCTATCGCAATCTGCCGAAGGAACTCGAGGAATCTTCGCGCATCGACGGGGCTGGCCATTTTACGACCTTATGGAAGATCTACGTACCATTGTCTTTGCCTGCACTTGCGACGACAGCTCTTTTTACCATGGTGGGACATTGGAACAGTTGGTTTGACGGCATGATTTACATGAATCATCCTGAAAATTACCCGCTGCAAACCTTCTTGCAGACGATTATTATTAAACTGGATTTTCGCTTCATTAAAGCAGAGAATGTTGAGCTGATGATTAAGTTGTCCGATCGTACGAGCAAAGCAGCGCAGATTTTCGTGGCTGCATTCCCGATCCTCATCGTCTATCCGTTCATGCAGCGGTTTTTCATTAAAGGAATTGTGATGGGAAGTGTCAAAGAATAATATCGTAGTGCTCTATTAAATGATTCCAGGAGAACAAACGATGAAAAGACTATTCTTTTTGCATGACTCTTCCATTTTTAAGAAAATTATGGTTGCATTTCTGGCGGCCTTATTGCCGCTGATGGCAATTACCTGGATGATTAATGAGAAGGGCGCGGAGAAAATTCGCAGTGAGATATCGGAGTCAGTTCTGAATACGACACGGTTCTATCTGGATTCGCTGGATAAGGAAGGGGATCGGATTAGCCGTTATTTGCCGAACTATGTGATGGACAAAGATTTGATGGAAATTGCCACAACGGGTACAGCTATGAGCTATTACGATCGTTCACGTAAAATATTGGACATCCAGAAGCGACTTGATCTGATGAAAAATTCAAGTCCATTCATTCAAGAAGCGAAGGCATACGTGCCCTTAATTGAACGCACGATTCTTAGTTCTAAATATGAAACCTCGATTGACCAGGAAGAATACGAAGCAATGCAACAAAGCGCAAAGCATTTCGAGCAACCATTCGTTTATTGGAATGATCGCTTATTTATTACCATGCAGTATCCTACCAGTACAGTTAAGAATCCGATCTACGTCGTTGGGGTCGAGCTATCTAAGAGTAAGATCAAGGAGACCTTGATGCAAATTAGCAATGCGCGGGGCGGACACAGCCTATTGTTTAACTTGGACCGAGGGTGGAAGGTCGAGAGCGGTGTGGACTCGGAACTGTTAGAGCGCATGAAATCTTTTGCTTTGGAGAAGAAGAATGCTGCGTCCGAAGAAGGGTACGAAACACTGAATTATGGGGGAGAACGCTATCTCACGGTTTATAAATATTCTAGCCTCTGGAATTCCTATTCCATTACTTGCATTCCGGAGGCAAAGATCCTAGGCCCGCTGCAGATGTATCGAATGTGGTTTTGGGCGGCATGCGCTCTCGGCGTATGTATTTTATTTTTCTTTTCCTATTTTCTATTGCGATTCATCTACCGACCCCTTATGAAGTTGGTACATTCATTTCGACGTGTTCAACAGAACTGGCTGGAGCCGATCGTGATCGACCGCGGATCAGATGAATTCGGGTATCTGTACCAAGCTTTTAACGATACTGTGCGATCTTTGAAAACATTAATCGAGGAAAATTACGAGCAGCAAATTCGGAATCAACGTTCTGAGCTGAAACGATTGCAATCGCAAATCAATCCTCATTTTTTATATAATTGTTTTTTTGTGTTATGTCGATTAATCAAATCCGAGAATCAGAAGGAAAAAGCCTATCAATTTTGCTTACATATTGGTCAATATTTTCAATTCATAACACGTAATGATGAGGATGAGATACCTCTGGAGCTTGAGGTAAAGCATTCTCGTACGTATGTAGATATGCAATCCATTTGCTATGGAGACCGCATTCAAATCAAATTTGAAGGACACGTTCCAGATATATTCGTTCCAAGGCTGATCCTGCAGCCGATAATTGAGAATGCTTATAAGCATGCCTTAGGCAATATGATTGAACAAGGCGAGCTTTGGGTCCACAGCGAACTTAAAGGAGACGTGTTCTCGCTGTACGTCGAAGACAATGGAAGAAGCATCAGCGATGAGGATATCGAACGCCTTCAAAAGCGACTGCGCTTGGCTTCCAATCGATTGGAGGAAACAACAGGAATCATAAATGTACATCGGAGAATACAACTTCGTTACGGAGAGGAATATGGTATTGCGATGTCACGTTCTGATCTGGGCGGACTGCGGGTAAGAATCAATCTGAGCATGTGCTAGAGGAGGAACCAGCATGTATAGACTGCTTATCGTGGATGATCTTCCCATAATCGTCGATGGTCTTCTTGAGCTATTCGAGCAGACCGTTCATTTGCCGCTTGAAGTGATGAAAGCCTATTCAGGTGAAGAGGCTTTGGAGGTTCTGTCCTATCATCACATAGATATCGTAATTTCCGATATTAAAATGCCTGGACTAGGAGGTATAGAGCTACTTCAAGAGATTAATTCCCATTATCATTCCAAAGTTATTTTTCTAACAGGATATAACGATTTTCATTACGCAAGGAACGCGATTACCCATGGAGGTTTCGATTATATTCTGAAGGTCGAAAGTGATGAGAAAATAATTCAGTCGGTGGAACGAGCCATCGAGAAAATTGAAGAAGAACATAATCAGGAGCAGATGATTGCAAGAGCACAATCCACAATGAGATTGGCAATGCCTTCGCTCCAAAAAGAGTATATGTGGGGACTCTTTCAAGGCAAACAGGTAACAGAGGCTCAGTTAGGGCAGGCTTTCAGAGAAATCGATATTCCGCTCGACGCGACATTGCCGGTTTATCTGCTCATTGGAAGGGTTGACGCCTGGAAAGAGATGTTCAAGACGTCGGATAAAGTACTGCTTTCCTATGCGCTCCAGAACATCTGTAACGAGTATTTGTCGACGCATGTAAGAAGCTATTCCATTGTATACGAGATATCGAAAATCGTTTGGATGATTCAACCGAAAGTGTCGGATTCATCGTTTAGTGACTCCGATTGGATTAGAACCCACCGTTATATGAGCGGCATACTAGAGACCGTACAAGCAACCTGCAAGAGATTGCTGGGGCTATCGGTTTCTTTCCTTCTGGGAAGCGAAGTGACCACATGGAATAACGTCTCAGACCGGTTCCATTCAATAAAATACGGTTTGGTGCAAGGTCATGGAATGTTTAGTGAGGTCATTATGATCGATAAAGACATCCAGAAACAAGATAACGATAAAATTAGCAGCTATCACGATAGTTTCTATCATGCTCGAGTTCAATTACTCATGTCATGTCTCGAGAACAATCATCGAGAACAGTTCAACAAGCTGTATGTCGAGCTGACAGCAATATGGAGCGATCAGAGAACTCCTTATGAGCGGAAGACCGAATTGTACCATTCCCTTTCAGCTGTATTTCTGTTTTATATCCATAAAAATCGAGAAATTCGTGATTTCATGAATACCCTTCTGGATTTGGATAATCTCTATCGTCATAGCGACTCGACTTCATGGCCGGAATTGATCCAATACTTTTGGCAAATAGCGGATTGCTTTTTCGAATGGAATGCGCTGCAAGGCACCCAATTGCCAAGGGAGGTCGTGAATAAGGTGCATCGATATATTGAGGAACATATATCTACCGATATTTCCTTAAATGCACTGGCGGATTACGTAGATTTAAATCCTTCTTATTTATCTAGACTTTACAAGCAAATCACGGGGATCGGGTTGTCGCAATACGTAAATGACTATCGGAATTTGATCGCCAAAGACATGCTGCTTAATACTACGATGAAAGTAAATGAAATTGCTATCGCACTTGGATACAACTCGGCACTTGCGTTTATACGCTTTTTCAAAAAGAAGAACGAAACGACGCCACAAGAATTCCGAATGGCTCGATCATATAGGCAGAATCAAGGTCAATAAATGTATATGAAATGTCAGTAACGATCTCTTTTGCCTCTCAATCTATCCCCTTACAATGGAAGTACAATCGTACACAAGAGGAGGAGAGTACTTGAGAACTTTAACAGCTGTACTACTAGGCGCTGGCAGTAGAGGAAGATATATTTATGGTCCCTATGCAGAGAAGTTTCCGAATGAATTAAAGATTATTGCGGTAGCTGAGCCAGACGATGAACGTAGAAATCGATTTGCAGAGATTCATCAGATCGCCCCGGAACATGTCTACGATACTTGGGAGAAAGTATTTGATCAAGGACGATTTGCCGATGTAATGATTATCTGTACACTTGATCGGATGCATTATATACCGGCGATGAAAGCGATGGAACTAGGCTATCATGTCCTGTTAGAGAAGCCGATGTCTCCTTCGATGGAGGAGTGTATCGAACTAGAGCAAGCTTCGCTTAGACATAGGCGTCTGCTCGTTGTAACCCATGTCCTTCGGTATTCCCCTTTCTGGTCGGGGATCAATAAATGCATCGAAGACGGCGAACTCGGAACGGTGGGTACGATTCAGTTAACCGAAAACGTCGGTTATCATCATATGACGCACAGTTTCGTACGAGGGAATTGGCGCAATTCAGAGGAGACGAGTCCGATGATTCTCGCTAAGTCGTGCCATGATCTGGATATCATCTCCTGGCTTATGAAGCAGCCGTGTACAAGCGTGAGCTCGTACGGTTCTCTACTTCATTTTAGACTAGAGAATGCCCCGGAAGGCTCTACCGAACGCTGCATCGATGGCTGCGAGATTGAGAAGGAATGCCCCTTCTCCGCAATGAAAATGTATATGCAGCCACCGCATCACCCTTGGGCACGTTATATGACGAATGATTTGTCGCAAGAGGGCATCTTAAAAGCGCTAAAAGAAGGACCGTTTGGCCGGTGTGTGTATCGGTGCGACAACAATGTTGTCGACCATCAGGTCGTCAACATGGAGTTCGCGAATGGAGCGAACGCGTCGTTCATCATGTCAGGGTTGACACAAAGCGGTACGCGCAGGGTGCAAATCATGGGAACGCAAGGCGAAATCATAGGAGATATGGACAAAGGAGCCTTTACATTATACCGATATGCTTCAGGGGAAAAGATTGAGATTAGCTGCAATGTGGAAGGCGATGGACATGGAGGCGGTGATGAACGTATGGTAAGCTCTTTCCTAGGGGATGTTCGTCAATTCGATAGCAATCCATCACAAGGCTTAACTTCTGCAACGGCTTCCTTGCAAAGCCACCTTATGGCATTTGCGGCAGAACATTCGAGACTGCACGAAGGCCTAGCTATCAAAATCAGTAGTTTCACTCCTTAACATTTAGACAACACAAAGAGCCAACTCACTCGAGTAGGCTCTTTTATCTTTCGCTAGATTTATTTTATGAAAAGAACGTCTTCAATGCCTTATAGACTTCGCCTTTTTCCCTAATGATGTAATGCAGGAACTTGGAATTGTTTATGTTGCGATAGGCTGTCATTAAAGTTGAGGAGCGATTATACTGATTGACTTCCCCGTAGCCGAACATGTTGCTTCGTTCCATGAGCTGTTCGATCAGCTTCACACAGCGCTCGTTATCTGAAGTCAAATTATCCCCATCAGAAAAATGAAACGGATAAATGTTATAGTGCGTCGGCGAATAATGTTTATCAATCAATTCGATTGCCGTTTGATAAGCGGATGAGCAGATCGTGCCGCCGCTTTCCCCTTTGGTAAAAAATTCATGTTCGGTCACGACCTTCGCCTCGGTGTGATGGGCAATGAATACAATTTCGACATGCTCATATTTGGTCCGAAGAAACCGCGTCATCCAGAAGAAGAAGCTTCTGGCTACATATTTCTCAAAAGTGCCCATCGAACCCGATGTGTCCATCATGGCAATAATGAGTGCATTTGAATGGGGCAATTCGATTTCATCCCAAGTTTTATAGCGAAGATCCTCTGGCGATATATGATGGATTCCAGGTTGACCTGTGCTTGCATTGCGCTTTAGATTCTCAAGAATGGTGCGCTTCTTATCGATATTGGACATAATGCCCTTTTTGCGGATATCGGTAAAGGTGACGTCTTGCTGAGATAGATTATGCTTCTCTTTGTTTTGCAAATTCGGCAGTTCAAGCTCTTCGAATAGCATGGTTTCCAGCTCGGCTAAATTAACCTCAACCTCGTAATAATCTTCGCCAGCTTGATCGCCAGCACCTTCGCCCTTACCTTTGCCTTGCCCTTTGGCAGGAGTTGGATCAACGCCTATGACATCACCGACTTCTGTGTCGCCATCACCCTGCCCTACATGCTTGCTTTTGTTAAAATTATATCTTAATCGATATTCATCTAAAGAACGAATCGGCACTTTAATAATTTGTTTTCCATCTGACAAAATGATGCTTTCTTCTGTTACAAGATCAGGCATGTTCTGCTTGATGGCTTCTTTCACTTTTTGCTGATGGCGCGATTGATCTTGATATCCCTTGCGATGCAGCGACCAGTCTTCTTTTGATACGATGAATGTGGATTTATCCATAAAAGAATCCCCCCCGAATGCCTATATCGCGTAAGTTTGTTGTTACTCAATATATTCAGACGAGGGGGAGATATGTGATTGTATTACTCTTTTATTGTAACGGTAACAGGGGAATATTCTGCGATTACCGTTTGTCCATGAACGGATACGCTGCCTGCTGGCGTTAAATCTTTCTCTGTCATAATGCCGAGTGCAATCGTAAATTTGTTGAACTTTATCGGCACATTGCGCTCTCTACGTACTTCTTCTCCATTTAAGTAGAACACAACTTCATCATTTGCACGGTTATACGTTATTTTGTACGTATTGAACTCGCCTTTGTTGAAATTCGTATCCTCTTTAAAAATACAGAAGAATCTTGTCTTGTCCGTCTCTGGAACGGTTACGCCCGGGAATGGAAGAACAGCGTAGACGCTAGCGTATTTATCATTGCCTGCGAAGAAATCGAGTGCGCCGCCTGTCGAGAAATCAAGTAGGTTCAGGGATACGTAACCATCATACAGATCGTTTGGTACGGTATTCTGCGTTCTAGCGCGGATATCGAGCTCGAAGCTGATTTCGCCTTCCTCTGGCACAACAACCTCCTCAACGGAGTAGTACATATGCTTGGCATTGTCCAGTATTTGAATTTGATTGTTTTGGCGGCTAAGTGGTGCGCGAACATACAGGATACCATTGCGTACGATGACCGTAGCATTTGGCTCGCGATATTCCCAGAAGGAGCCATCAGCAAGTTTGAATCCGCCGATTTTCCAAATATGACCTTCGTTAAGAATCGTATCAAAATCTCCAAAAACGATCTGTTTCTCCATGATAAGTCTCCTTGTGTAAATAATTTAGGATTGCAGTAAGCCTTGGATAATGAGCGAGATCATCATAATCATGCCACAGTTGATTGTTGCTTTAAGGGATGCTTTCATTAACGGTAAAAATCCGAAAGCCCGATTAGCTCGGTTCAGTCGGCCGTAAGTCAAATAAAGCGGAATTGCCGTAAGTATGCCAATTAGGGCGTAGAAAGGCAATATCTCTAATATAATGCACAATAGTAGAGAAGCGTATGCTAGAAATAGCAGCAGCTTAGAGAATCCGAGTGCGCGATCCTCACCCCAAACAACAACCAGCGTTTTCTTGCCAGATTGTTTATCAGCCTGCCAATGCAGAAAGTGATGATTAAACAAGATCAGTGTTGTTAAGAGTCCAATTGGAAGTGACAATAGAATGGCACGGTAATCAAAGCTGCTCGTCTGCACATAATAAGAGCCTGCAATTGGCAATACACCGAAAGCTAGCAGAATCCCAATCTCACTGTAGCCTTTGCCTCGATAGCCAAATTTAAGAGGCGGAGCCACGTAGAAATAGGCGATAAATCCACCTAGTGCACCGAATACGATCACAGGCCAGCCGCTCATTATAGATAGTAGAATCGCAGCTAGTACAGCAATGCTAAAAATAATCCATGTGAATCGTGCGAATGTTTCTTCCTTCATCGTTCCGCTTGCCAGAAATCCTGAGTTTGTGGAAATCGTGCCATCCATTTCCTTCGCAGCGACATCCACCCCATTACGATAATCCCATAAATCATTGATCAGATTAGAAAATAAATGCGCTGCACCGGAACCTATTAATGTGATGATCAAAAGCAGCGCATGGAATTTGCCTGCCCAAACATAAGCGGCTAAAGCGCCGAGGATAACGGGAATGAGCATGATCGGTAGAACTTGAATACGTGATGCTTTCATATAAAGCTTAACTTGGCTCATGCTGATTTTTACCTCCATTGTAGCGATAAGTACAAATAAGAATAGTATAAATCATTTAGAGCTAAAGAATCTAGAGATGCTTTTTGGTGACTTGTTCGACTTTGGATAAATGTTGCAGCATGGTATTACTAGCTAGCACGGAATTTTTGGTTTTGATGGCTTCGTAAATCGATAAATGCTCTGCTAGCAACCGTTCAGCAGTCGCGCGTTCACTATAGAACCATAGTTTGCGAGATTCTCCAATACTCTCTCCGATACGCTGATTGAGGGATTCCATTAATTGGATCATTAGTCGGTTATGGCTTGCTTGTGCAATCTGCAAATGAAAGGCTGCATCCGCTACTTCACTTTGCGTCTCATCGTCAACAGAATTAATCATAAGCTGGATAATTTGCTCTAAAGCTTCAAGATCCTCCTCTGTGCGTCGCTCAGCCGCAAGCGCTGAACAGCCTGATTCGATATATTTCCGCGCTTCAATAACTTCCCTGAGTGAATCCATTGATGGAGATAATACGTTCTTATTCGGGTCGTTTTCGATTGGCAATTGTTTGCTGACGAAGGTGCCGCCACCATGCTTGATATCAATATATCCCATCGCTTTGAGCGCACTTAGTGCTTCTCTTATCGTGGAACGACCGACATCATAGCCATTAGCCAGATCAGCTACTGTAGGCAGTCGGCTGCCAGGTGAGTATTCCCCTGATACAATTCGATTTAATAAGTGTTGCTGTACTATTTCAGAGCCTTTGGGGGGCCTCACCATATTGAACGACATAAGAACCTCCATAAAATTAATCTAAAATGAATATACATCTATTTTAGTATAAGTTATAATGTATCAAAAGTCATCTGATCACCTGATCAATTATAAACTATTGGAGGTATACCCCATGATCGACTCTTTAATAAGTCAGAAGCTTCGCAATATTGTTGGTGAAGCTAATTTCAAGGAGGATAAAGAGGCTCTTGTCGCTTATTCCTATGACGCAACTCCTATGTACCAACAACTCCCAGACGGTGTCATTTTCCCTAGCTCAACACAGCAGGTTTCCGAAATTCTTAAAGTACTTAATGAGCATCGTATACCTGTAGTTGGTAGAGGAGCGGGCAGCAACTTGTCTGCTGGGACGATCCCAGTCGAAGGCGGCGTTGTTATGGTCATGAACAAGATGAACAAGCTTATTGAGATTGATACCGACAATTTGACCGCAACGGTTCAGCCTGGCCTGAATACGAAAGAATTTCATATGGCCGTAGAGAAACACGGACTCTTCTATCCGCCAGATCCGAGCAGTATGGTTATTTCTACGCTTGGCGGCAACATCATGGAATGTGCTGGTGGATTAAGAGGTTTAAAATATGGTACGACCAAAGACTATGTAATTGGGCTTGAAGCTGTTCTGCCATCCGGTGAGATTATTCGAACTGGCGGCAAGTTATATAAGGATGTAGCAGGCTATGACTTAACGAAGCTGTTAGTAGGTTCAGAAGGTACGCTTGCGATTATTACAGAAGCGATTGTGAAGCTGCTTCCTGCGCCGAAGTATAAGAAAACGATGCTTGCGATGTATAAGAATATTCATGATGCAGCAACCAGTGTGAGCAAAATCATCGGCAACCGCATCATCCCTGCTACGCTAGAATTTATCGATAATCCTACCCTTCGAGTTGTTGAAGAATTCAACAAAATCGGACTTCCTACGGATATGGAAGCGGTTCTATTAATTGAACAAGATGGCTTGGACGAGAACGTCGTGAATCAAGATATCGATGCGATGATTCGTATTTGTGAAGAACAGAATGCAGCCGAAGTAAAAGTAGCAAGCAATGCAGAGGAAGCGGGTAAGCTGATGATGGCTCGCCGCAGCGCATTGTCCACATTAGCTCGTATTAAGCCAACTACGATTCTGGAAGATGCCACTGTTCCTCGTTCCAAAATTGCCGATATGGTTCTAGAGATTAATCGAATCGCACAAAAATATAACGTGCCGATCTGTACCTTCGGTCATGCTGGTGACGGCAATCTGCACCCGACTTGTGCGACGGATGCTCGCGATCATGATGAAATTCATCGTGTGGAGCTTGCATTTGATGAAATATTTGAAGCAGCGATTCGACTTGGCGGGACAATTACAGGTGAGCATGGCGTTGGTATGGTGAAAGCGCCTTATCTAGAATGGAAAGTTGGACCTGCTGGAATTGAATTGATGAAAGGCATTAAACGTGCTTTTGATCCAAACAACATTATGAATCCGAACAAAATCTTTGCTAAAGAGTCACGCAAAAGGGTGGTGGTTCAACAATGAGCCAAACATCCATTAAACCGCTAGTTGCTACTGCTTCCAAAGATCCACTTGCCGAGCGGATGATGCTATCGCTCAGTTATGATGAATTAACGAATTGTATGCGTTGTGGCTTCTGCCAAGCTGCTTGTCCAACATTCAAGGAGACAGGCTATGAAGCAGCGTCCCCTCGCGGACGAATTGCTTTAATGAAGGCTGTTGTCGATGGCATTATGGAACCAGACGAGACGTTCCGCGCTCAGATGGACTTATGTATCGGCTGTCGTGCTTGTGAGCCTGTGTGTCCTGCCGATGTTAAATATGGGCATCTGATTGAAGGCACGAAAGCAGCGATGGAAGATAGCGCAAAGCATAGATGGTGGGTGAAATCCGCCCGCAATCTCGCCTTCAAGCATGTATTTCCTAATCACGGAAGAGTTCGAATCATGGGCTTCGGGATGAAAACTTATCAGCGTTATGGCTTGAGATGGTTAATCCGCAAGACTGGATTCATGAAGGTATTCCCGACACATATGAAGCAGATGGAAACGATATTGCCAGATGCTTCGTCTAAAGGTGTTGTTGAGCATTTAGGTACATATTACCCAGCTAAGGGCAAGCCGATTGCAACAGTCGGTATGTTCAGAGGCTGTATTATGGACGTATTGTTTACAGAGACGAATATAAACACGGTTAAGCTGTTGTCAGAAGCAGGATTTAATGTTGTTATTCCTGAAGCGCAAAGCTGCTGCGGAGCTCTCTATGCGCATAGTGGGGAGCTTGAACAGGCGAAGGAGCATGCGCGAAACAATATTAAAGTATTCCAAGAGGCTGACGTAGATTATATTATTTCGAACGCAGGAGGTTGTGGCGCACTTCTTGTCGAATATAGTCATCTATTGCATGATGATCCGAACTATGCGGAACAGGCGAAGCATTTTGCCGAAAGCGTCAGAGATGTAAGTCAAATCGTTCTTGAAAAAGGCAATATTCCTACTTTTCAAGATAATGCGGATGAACCGACGCCGATCACTTATCAGGATTCCTGTCATTTGCGCAATGTGATGAAATCAAGCAACGCACCACGGAATCTGATCGCTCGGGCAGCAAATGTGAAGTTTATCGAGCTGCAAGGCTCTGACACTTGCTGCGGCTCAGGAGGAATTTACAATCTGGTTCAACCGGAAATGTCGCTTCAGATCCTAGATCACAAAATGGAGCATGTTAAAGAAACGAAGGCGCATTATTTGCTAACGAGCAATCCGGGTTGTCTGCTTCAGATGAAGCTGGGCATTGAGCGCGAGAACATGTCTGATCAGATGAAGGCTGTGCATATCGTCGATTTCCTATATGAACGAATCCATGCAGTAGAGGAGAAATAGAAACTTTTCTAATAGGAGTGATTTTGAGACAATGGTTGAGCTTAAAGATGATCAAGCGGCTGAAACGATGGGGTTATCTCCAGTTAGGCTGCAGAACGCATGGAATGTGATTCGATCTGAAATTGCAAGAGGAATAACACCTTCTGCAGTGGCAATGGTGACGCGTCATGGACACAGTGTCCGTTTTGCTGCTGGCTATGCTAGTGAAGTGAATGGCAAGCAAGATCCTGTAAATTACGACACGATCTATGATGTAGCTTCTCTTACCAAAGTAGTAGCCACATTACCACTTATGCTCATGTTAATCGAACAAGGTAAAGTTCGGCTCAAAGATCCTGTTAGCTTCTACCTGCCAGAATTCGCATCTATGAATAAAACACATGTCACAGTAGGCCATTTGCTAACACATACTTCGGGTCTTGCTCCATTCTATGATATGCATACGCATGGCTGGAGCCGTGAGAAGATTATGAGCTTTATCTATCAATCCACCTTGGAATACGAGACTGGGACGAAGATTATTTACAGCGACCTAGGTTTCATTTTGCTAGGTGAAATTATTACGACGATATTGGGAATGCCGCTTGATCAAGCAGCGGATCAATTCTTGTATCAGCCACTGGGCATGAAAGATACCGGATTCATTATGCCTGAACAGCTTAAATCTCGAATTGCTGTGACAGAGTATGATTCCGCCCTTGGAGAGCATTTGCACGCAATCGTACATGATGAGAATGCACGTGCGCTTGGCGGAATTTGCGGACATGCAGGCGTGTTCTCAACGGTTAGCGATCTGTCTCTTTTTGCCCAAATGTGGTTAGACGGTGGTATCGTTAACGGTGAACAGCTTCTGTCCAGAGTTGTAATGGAAGCTTCAATCGTATCCAAAACCGGTGGAATTGTTGGCGGCAATCGTGGAATCGGCTGGCAGCTTAAAGGTGATAAGTATGATGCTTCTGGCGATTTGTTATCGAATGCGACCTACGGTCATACAGGCTTCACAGGTACAAGTCTCTACATTGATCCAGTGAACGAGCTTAGTGTCGTGCTATTAACGAATCGGGTGCATCATGGCCGCAGCACATCCGTAGCTAGACTACGTGAATGCTTCCATAATGCAGTTGTATCGGCAATCATTTAAATTATATGTTCGGAACGCTCATTCCTTAGGGAATGGGCGTTTTTTTGTGCGTAACATATATTAGAATTTTATAACTTTTGTGGTCTGAATTTTAGTATGATAGGAATATCAGATGTTATAAAAGGAGGCAGCAGATGGCAACATTTCGGGTGGAACAGCAGCATTTTTTGTACAATGAGGAACGGATACAGTTAATTTCTGGAGCTATTCACTATTTCAGGGTCGTCCCCGCATACTGGAAAGATCGATTGCTGAAGCTGAAGGCATGCGGATTCAACACAGTCGAAACGTATGTAGCATGGAATGTGCATGAGCGTGTGGAAGGGCAGTTTAATTTTGAGGGTATGGCGGATGTTGTATCATTCATTCAACTAGCAGGTGAACTCGGTCTGCATGTGATTGTTAGGCCAAGTCCATATATTTGCGCAGAGTGGGAGTTTGGCGGCATGCCAGCTTGGCTGTTAGCTGATCCTGGAATGCAGCTGCGAAGTGATTATCAACCTTTCTTGGATAAAGTGGATGCTTACTATGATGTGTTGCTTCCGAAGCTCAGACCTCTCTTATGTACGAATGGCGGACCGATTATCGCGATGCAGATTGAGAACGAATATGGAAGTTACGGCAATGACGTTAATTATTTGAATTATTTGAAAGAATCCATGATAAGTCGCGGAATCGATGTCCTTCTATTCACATCTGATGGACCGGGAGACTTTATGCTGAACGGAGGTATGGTGCCAGGCGTACTGGAGACCGTTAATTTTGGCACGAAGCCTACTCAGTCTTTTGCTACATTGCGAGAGTATCAGCCTGATGGTCCCCTGATGTGTATGGAATATTGGAATGGCTGGTTCGATCATTGGGGAACTCAACATCATACAAGGGATGCCAAGGATGTCGCTGCTGTACTGGATGAGATGCTGGCAATAGGCGCTTCTGTTAACTTTTATATGTTCCACGGTGGAACCAACTTCGGATTTATGAACGGTGCGAACAATAATGACGGGAATAGCTATAAAGCGACGACAACAAGCTATGATTATGACAGTCCAATAAGCGAATGTGGTGATTTAACGGAGAAGTATTACGCAATTCGTGATGTTGTTGGCAAATACTTAGCACTTCCTTCTGTCGAGCTGCCAGCGCCTATTCACAAGAAAGCCTATGGGGAAGTGTTCCTGGACAAGCAAGCAGGCTTATTTGAGTCTTTAAGCAAGCTCTCAAGCGGTATTCGCTCTACGAAGCCTGAGCCAATGGAATTCTATGGACAGGACTATGGCTTTATCATGTACACGACAACTGTAATCGGACCTTATGAGCATACGCAATTGACCCTTCAGCATGTGCGTGATCGAGCGCTCATCTATTTGGATGATGTGTATCAAGGTGTGATCGATCGCATGCAGAATGAAACGAGTCTTCTCGTTGATATTCCAAAGCGAGCGTGCAAGCTCACTATTTTGGTGGAAAATATGGGGAGAACGAATTACGGTCCCTATTTGTGTGATCGCAAGGGAATTACGGAGGGTGTCAGACTTGGTCTTCAATTCTTATATAATTGGACCGTGCATTCACTTACGCTTGATGATATATCTCAGTTGGAATTTACGTCTATTCAGCAGATCAAAGAGCAGCCAGTCTTCTATCAGGGGAGCTTCGAGGTTGAAGATGTTGCAGATACGTTCTTACTCATGGAAGGCTGGCATAAAGGCATCGCTTATGTGAATGGATTTAATCTCGGACGCTACTTTGAGATTGGTCCTCAGCAAACCTTATACATACCGGCACCACTGCTGAGAGCAGGGCGTAATGAGATTACTATATTTGAGCTTCACGCAGCTAATTCCTTTTCACCTAGCGTCAAGTTAATCGATTATCCCATATTGGGATGAAATGAATTCCACGAAAGCATCACTGCTTTTGTGGTTTTTTTGTTGTAGAAATAAATGCTAATGAATACTTTTAGTCTGTAAGTAATTTACAGGAAATTTACGAACGGTAATGATAAAATAAATGAAAATAGTGACGAAAAATGATCGTAAAGCACGGATATCATCCCATTTATCGGGAGCAAATGAAGCAAGTGATGCAATATGCAGGGCCTCGGATGAATATTCGAAATCCGAACTTGGCTATACGCCATGTGTCAGTTCAAGAAAACGTTGAAATTGTTCCAATTTGGCACAAAATAGACTAATAATTCTTCTAATAACGACAATATTCTCTGTAATTCTACATATTTATATATTTTACATTAAATTAAGCAGGAATTTTATAGTATTTTGTAGAATTTATGCGAGTAGAAAATGAGCTCATTTGGTCCTAGGAGGAATAATGGTGACTTGGATTTATGGATTCTGCGGTGGGATCATTTTTATTGTATTTGTGATGTTGGTCTATAAAAGAATATGTGTAGTCCGTACACAGCAAATGAACAAGCCTGAACCTGACCAGTCTTTATTTGACACTTTATTTATTAATAGTATGAATGGTGTTGCGGTTCTGGATTGTGATGAAAGAATAATAAGAGTCAATTCAGCCTTCAAAAATATGCTGGGCTACATGGAAGAAGAAATATTACAGAAATCTCTTGGTTCATTCGTTCTTGAGGAAGATCAACCACTGAGTGTGCAAGCTAAGCTTCAACAGCAGCCAGGCGCAGGAGTTACAGGTCTAATGACTGCTGCCAAGCATGAGCAGGGATATCGTGTTGAGCTTAAATCATCTGCTGTTCCAGTAATATTGGATGAAACTGCGGCACAGGGTTATCTCGTTATTTGCGAGGATGTCACAGAACGCAAACGATTTGGTGAGCATATAAGGCATATGTCATTCTATGATGATATGACGGGATTGCCGAATAGGCAATTGTTTCAGGAAGAGCTTAGTAAGCTATTACGAACGACGCCAAAGCAAGAGGGAAACAAGCTTGCGGTGTTCTATGCGGATGTTATTGATTTTAGAATTATTAATGAGTCTTTTGGATTTGAACATGGAAATATGGTGCTCTTGCAGCTAGCAGAACGGTTTATGCGTTGTATAGGTGAGAACGACATACTCGCAAGATCGGAGGGTGATCAATTCGCTTTCTGTTATCCGAATGTAAAGGATATTGACCATGCCTTAGAGCTCGCGCAATCAATTGCTAGTGTAATGGAGCAACCATTCGTCGTTGATCAGCAGGAGGTCTATATCTACATATGTATTGGAATCGTACTGCATCTTAATGAGAAAGATACAGCAGATATATTGATGAAGAATGCTAATATTGCACTTACGCAAGCTAAGGATAAGGAAAAAAGTAATATTCAGGTGTTCCATGTGGCGATGGAAACCTATTCGATTCAGCGTCTTAAGTTGGAAAATGAGCTGCGTCATGCTATTTCTAACCAAGAATTCATTCTGCATTATCAACCGCAAGTCGATATACATACAGGCCAAATCATTGGTATGGAGGCATTGGTTCGCTGGATGCATCCGACCAAAGGGATGATTCCTCCTAAAGAATTTATACCATTAGCTGAAGAAACCGGCTTCATTGTTCAGCTAGGAGACTGGGTGCTATACGAAGCATGCAGACAGAATAAAGCGTGGCAGGATCAAGGACTATTGCATGTGCCCGTATCCGTTAATTTGTCCATGCGACAATTCTCTGAACATGGGATAAAGAACAAAATTTCTGAAGTGTTGGTAGATACAGGACTTCCTCCAAAGTACTTGGAAATTGAAATTACAGAGAGCATGACGATGGACGTTAAGCATGCTTCAGATTGGCTCAATAAGCTTAAGAAGCTTGGGGTTCAAGTGGCTATTGATGATTTTGGAACAGGCTATAGTTCCCTATCTTATATTAAGCAGTTCCCGATTGATAAGCTCAAAATTGATCGTTCATTCGTGAATGATATGCTGCTAGATCCGAACAATGCGACCATCGTATCTACGATTATAGCGATGACTAGGCAGCTTAATCTCAAGGTGATTGCCGAAGGCGTAGAGACAAAGGAACAGCTGCAATTTCTACAGGAGAAGCAGTGTGATGAAGTGCAGGGCTTCTTGTTCTCTCCACCTGTCCCGTCGGATACAATGGGATCTTTACTGGAGCAAGCAGTTCAATAACGGTTTAATATAGAAAAAACGCATTCGACCTTCAAAGTCGGATGCGTTTTTTCTTGTTAACTAGTCGTTATGTTATCGATCTCATTAAACTTATAAGT
This sequence comes from Paenibacillus albiflavus, assembly GCF_004344915.1. Classification (GTDB taxonomy): domain Bacteria; phylum Bacillota; class Bacilli; order Paenibacillales; family NBRC-103111; genus Paenibacillus_AM; species Paenibacillus_AM albiflavus. The sequence continues at coordinate 63,492 of NZ_SKFG01000014.1, forward strand.
AAATACTTTCTTCTCATCCACATGATAAACGGTCAATGTTTCTTCTTCCGATGAAATATGGAGAATACGGCAAGGAAGATCAAATGTTAATCCTTTTCCCTGAACGACATGCAGTCGTACGAGTGAATTGTCGTTCTTTAATTTGGTGAATCGGTCTAACCATGCTTTGGAGCCAGCAGAATTGATTGCTTTGGGCTTTGCATCGGATAGTTTATTGGGGGATTTGGATGGAGCAGCGATTACAGTGCCTGACTTTAATCCAATTGGTTTGGAGAAATCGGATTTCATCGCATTCTCTACGCGAGAATCAGACGATTTGGCCGATTTATTTAAATCGATTAGCTTACCCAGTTCAACACCATTCACTATTTTATAATCCTTAACTGCATCTGAGCGGTTAAGGGTTTGCATTAACTTTTCCAAGGCTAGTCCATTCGATAATTCTTCTAACAAAATTTCAACAGTAAATAAATAACCGGATTTATTATTCTGATTGGAACTCATGACTTTATCACTACCTTAATCCAGTAAAATTATTTGAAACCGTTCATCTATACGACTTTAGGTATAAATATAACATGTCGATAATGCTGAACAAATGAGTCTTTAGTAGGAGATAATCGTACAAACTTCAATAGTTGAACGGTTTGTGACAAATGAGCATATAATGCGATATGCATGAATCTTGAATGTAAAGGATGAGCGGATGTCATGATTCGTATGGAACCAGTTGATATAAATGGACGCACAGCTATGGCAATTGAAGTAAAGCTTCCGAAAACAACATTAATCGCCATTACGACCAAGATTGGCTATATCATGTGTGGCGCCCTGGACGTAGGATTGCTGAATGAACGACTTAAGGATCGGCAGATTATTGCTGCAAGGGCTACCGGTGTGCGAACGATTGAAGATCTGCTTACTATGCCTTTGGAATCCGTTACAGAAACAGCCGCATCCATGGGAATTGTAGCTGGTATTACAGGACGAGAGGCAATTGAGAAAATGCTGCAGCATGAATGACTAGTTGATTATATCAATAAAATGAATAAATGACGAAAGTTCACGAGTTAGTCGTAATTGCGGCTGACTCTTTTTTGATTGTTTAGTCACAATTCAGACACATTATTGGAGGTAATTAACTATTGGCGCTTAGGGCCAAAACTTGAATAACCCTTTGTTTACGCTATAATAAGGCTGATTGGTTCATGGTTTGAATAATTGAATTATGAAAATTAATAATATTGCTGTGATATTTGTTATAGTTTAGTGAAAAATGGCCTTTATTGATTTTTGTATTCGATATATAATAAACTTATATGTATTGAGAATCATTGATAATCAATTTAGAATGATTATTAATTGAAAAATATACTTGTATATTGGAGGGCTTTGAATATGTCAAAATCACCTAGATTAACGATTGAAGACTTAAGAGCGGAAATTGAAGGTAAAGAAATCCTTAAAGGCTTAAGCCTTGATATAAAGGGCGGCGAAGTACATGCTATCATGGGACCTAACGGAACAGGTAAAAGTACGCTTGCTTCTACACTAATGGGTCATCCGAAGTATGAGGTAATGGGCGGTTCAGTTACATTTAATGATGAAGATCTTCTGGAAATGGCAGTTGACGAAAGAGCACGTGCTGGTCTATTCCTTGCCATGCAATATCCAAGTGAAATTACAGGTGTAACGAATGCTGACTTCTTGCGCTCTGCGATTAACGCACGCCGTGAGGAAGGCAATGAGATTTCATTAATTCGTTTCATTCGTCAAATGGAAGCCAAGATGAAAGATCTTGAGATGAACCCTGAGTTCGCACACCGTTATTTAAATGAAGGTTTCTCAGGCGGCGAGAAGAAACGTAATGAAATTCTTCAAATGATGCTGCTTGAGCCAAGCTTAGTTATTCTGGATGAGATTGACTCCGGTCTAGATATTGATGCGCTTCGTATCGTAGCTAATGGCGTTAACAGCCTGCGCAGCGAAGATCGTGCATTCCTGATCATTACGCACTACCAACGTTTACTTAACTATATCACACCTGACTTCGTACACGTTATGATGCAAGGCCGTATTGTGAAATCTGGCGGTCCTGAGTTGGCACAACGTCTTGAGAACGAAGGATATGATTGGATTAAGGAAGAGCTAGGAATTGTTGACGAAACAGTTGGTCAAGAAGAGGAAGAATTTCAAGTTCCAATGAACACAAAAGCGCCAAGATAATTAACTTTTAGGAGGAATTCACATGACAGAACAAGCTATCCTTCCGATTGATCTGGCGTCTGTAACGGAATTGTCCAAAGTTAAAGGCGAGCCTGAATGGATGACTACTCTTCGTTCAGAGGCTACTGAACTTGCTAGATCGTTGGAATTACCTAAGTTAGAGAAAACAAGAGTCGACCGTTGGGATGTACATGCTTACGGTTCCTATAAATCATCAGCAGCAATCGCATCCATTAGCGAGTTGCCAGAGTCCGTACAATCATTCGTAACGAATGATAATGTTGTAATTCAACGTAATTCAGATGCTGTTTATACCAATCTAAGCGAAGAGCTGGCCGCTCAAGGCGTGATTTTCACAGATCTTGGATATGCACTACAATCTCATGGTGAGCTTGTTCGCAAGCATTTCATGACCGTTGTTCGCAAAGACGAGAATCAATTGACAGCACTTCATGCTGCATTATGGAGCGGCGGCGTATTCCTATACGTACCGAAGAATGTGAATGTATCCATTCCTCTACAAGCGTTGTTCTTGTCAGAGGATCATGATGCAAGATTCGTACCGCATGTCCTAATCGTTGCTGAAGACAATTCGTCTGTGACCTATGTTGATCATTTATTATCAACAGCTTCTGCTACTGGTGCAAAGCTTACTCATAATGGTATTGTAGAAGTAGTAGTTGGCGCAGGCGCTACTGTAAATGTGGCATCCGTTCATGGTTTGAATGAGAATGTAACTGATTTAAGCTATCGCCGTGCTACTGTGGCACAGGATGCTACAGTGAATTTCGTTGTCGGTGATATGAGCGATGGTAATGGTATGTCCGATACGACAGCGATTTTGAACGGCAATGGTTCTAATTCAGACACCAAGATTGTGCTCGTTGGATCAGGCGAACAGAAGTTAAGCGTAACGACAAACACGGTTCATATTGGTAAAATGTCATCTAGCGATATGATTACTCGTGCCGTTATGCGCGATTCTTCTTCAGCGATTATTAATGGAATCACCAAGATTGAGAAAGGCTCAACTGGTGCAAACGGTCAACAAACTGAAAAGGTGTTAATGCTTAGCCCATCCGCTCGTGGTGATGCGAATCCGATCCTTTTAATTGATGAGGATGATGTTAAAGCAGGTCACGCTGCAAGCGTAGGTCAAGTTAACCCTGAACAGGTTCACTATATGATGTCACGTGGTATTGCACGTGAAGAAGCACATCGTTTGATTACTTTTGGTTTCCTTGCTCCAGTAGTTTCGGAAATCCCTGTAGAAGCGATTCAAACAGCTCTGCAAAATTTGATTGAGAGGAAGCTTGGACAATGAATGTTTCTGAAATCCGCAAATTGTTCCCAATACTGCAGCAGGAAATAAACGGTCATCCGCTCGTTTATTTGGATAGCGGCGCGTCAGCGCAGCGTCCGATTTCTGTCATTGAAACGATGAAGCGGTATGAAGAAACGGATCATTCCAATGTACACCGCGGTGTACATACACTTGGTTCACGTGCGACGGAAGCTTATGAAGCAGCACGTGCTAAGGTAGCTCGTTTCATCGGAGCAGCTTCAGAGGAAGAAATTATTTTTACACGTGGTACGACAACTGCTCTTAACCTGGTCGCTGGATCTTATGCTCGTTCCGTGTGCAAAGAAGGCGATGAAATCGTCATTACGCCAATGGAGCATCACGCGAATCTTATTCCGTGGCAGCAAGCAGCTAAAGCGACTGGCGCAACACTAAAATATATTCCACTTCAGTCAGATGGTACAATATCAATAGCGGATGTAGAAGCAACTATTACTGATCGCACCAAAGTCGTAGCGGTAACTTATGTTTCGAACGTACTAGGTTGTATTAACCCTGTACGTGAGATTGCGGAGATCGCACATCGTCATGGTGCAGTGATGGTTGTTGATGGCGCTCAAAGCACCCCACATATGAGAGTTAATATGCAGGAGCTTGGCTGTGACTTCTACGCTTTCTCTGGACATAAAATGTGTGGCCCAACGGGTATCGGGGCACTATATGGAAGGAAAGCACTGCTTAACAACATGGAGCCGATTGAATTCGGCGGCGAGATGATAGATACAGTAGAATTGTATGATTCGACTTGGAAGGATGCACCTGCAAGATTTGAAGCAGGCACACCGATGATTGCGGGTGCTATTGGTCTTGGGGCTGCAATCGATTTTCTGGAAGAGATCGGAATGGATGCTATTGCAGCGCATGATCGTCAGCTTGCAGCATATGCTGCAGATAGACTATCAGAAGTAGAGGGCGTTACGATCTACGGTCCGCGTGCGGATCGGACGGGACTCGTGACCTTCAACCTGCTTGATATTCATCCACATGATGTATCTACTGTATTAGACGCTGAAGGTATAGCGATTCGTGCAGGTCATCATTGCTGTCAGCCGCTTATGCGCTGGTTGCAGGTTTCATCGACAGCACGTGCAAGCTTCGCATTGTACAATACAGAAGCGGAAATTGATCTACTCGTTGCAGCTCTAAATAAAACAAAGGAGTACTTCGGCTATGCAACTAGATGATTTATATCGTCGTGTTATTATGGATCACTATAAGCATCCGCATAATCGTGGAAAGTTCGAGAACCTGGATTCGATTACGGTTAACTTGAACAATCCGACTTGCGGTGACAAAATTGCGCTTCAAATGCAAATTGAAGATGGAATTGTCGTTGCTGCCAAGTATGACGGAGAAGGTTGTTCCATCTCTATGTCATCGGCATCGATGATGACGGATGCTGTAAAAGGCAAAACACTTGAAGACGCACTTTTATTAGTGGATGATTTTTCCAGCATGATGAAGGGCGAGGACATTCAATTCGAATATGAAGATATTGAGGCTCTGTCAGGCGTATGCAAGTTCCCGGCACGTATCAAATGCGCTACGCTAGCATGGAATGCGCTTCGTAAAGGCATCGAGCAAACAAAAACAGAGGAGGGTAAATAAATGGCTAAGAAAATGCCCGAAATGGAAGATTACAAGTATGGTTTTCGTGATGAACATAAATCTATTTTCCAGTCAGGTAAAGGCTTGACTCGTGAAATCGTTGCAGAAATATCGAAGATGAAAGGCGAGCCAGATTGGATGCTGGATTTTCGCTTGAAATCACTCGAAATTTTTCAATCCAAGCCAATGCCTAATTGGGGCGGCGACATGAGTGATCTTGATTTTGATGATATCCAGTACTATGTTAAGCCTTCCGAGAAGCAAGGTAAAACATGGGAAGAGGTTCCAACTGAGATCAAGGAAACTTTTGACAAGCTAGGAATTCCTGAAGCTGAACAGAAATACCTTGCGGGTGTATCTGCACAGTATGAATCTGAGGTTGTTTACCACAGCATGCAAAAGGAGCTTGAGGATCAAGGGGTTATTTTCACTGATACAGATACTGCACTTCGTGAATACCCTGAGTTATTCCGCAAACACTTTGCTACTGTAGTTCCGCCAAGTGATAATAAATTTGCTGCACTGAACTCCGCGGTATGGTCAGGCGGAAGCTTTATCTATGTACCAAAGGGTGTTAAATGTGAAGTTCCGCTTCAAGCGTACTTCCGTATTAACTCTGAGAATATGGGTCAATTCGAGCGTACACTTATTATTACTGATGAAGATAGCTTCGTTCACTACGTTGAAGGCTGTACAGCTCCAATCTACTCAACAAATTCTCTGCACTCCGCGGTTGTTGAGATTATTTGTAAGAAGAATTCTCGTGCTCGTTATACAACGATTCAGAACTGGGCACCGAATATCTATAACCTTGTAACCAAGCGTGCAGTCGCAGAAGAGAATGCAACGATGGAATGGGTTGATGGTAACATCGGTTCCAAGCTGACAATGAAATACCCAGCTGTTATTCTCAAAGGCCGTGGTGCCAAAGGTACCGTTCTTTCAATCGCAGTTGCAGGTAAAGGTCAGCTTCAAGATGCTGGTGCGAAGATTCACCATCTTGCTCCAGATACGACATCAACTATTATTTCGAAATCCATTTCCAAGCATGGCGGTAAAGTAACTTACCGTGGTCTTGCACAATTCGGTCGTGATTCTGATGGGGCTAAATCGAATATCAAGTGTGATACCCTTATCCTTGATAATCAATCCACTTCAGATACGATTCCATATAATGAAATCAAGAACGATAACATTATTCTTGAGCATGAAGCAACTGTATCCAAAGTTTCTGAGGATCAATTGTTCTACCTCATGAGCCGTGGATTGACGGAAGCAGAAGCAACTCAAATGATCGTAATGGGCTTCATCGAGCCATTCACGAAAGAGTTGCCAATGGAGTACGCTGTTGAAATGAATCGTCTCATCAAGTTTGAGATGGAAGGTTCTATTGGTTAATTGCAACAAGCCTAGATGCAACAACGTTGTTATAAGAAAGGTTCAACCTCTTAGAAATATGAGGTTGAACCTTTTTTGTGTTAATCAATTTAAGCTTGAGCCACTGGAACAAATGCAGTGTGCCTGCTGTCCCTAGTGATATCTTGGGACGCATCGAAGATGACGGCAACCATCTCATCCTACATAATGGACCCTTGAGTAAGTTAAGGATCATTTTGCCTAAACATAATTTTTCGTAAAATAGTTTATATTCAAAAAATAAGTTTACATTTTATCCCTTTTATAATATAATCTAATTAAATGATTATTAAATTAGATAATATTTAAATTAGATATTGATTAAATTAGAAGTGTGGGTGCGACTAATGCAATTGGATAAGGTGGTCAACTATCATAAGGCTCTTGCAGATCCTACAAGAATAAAAATTTTAATTCTGCTCGCTGATGGAGAAATGAATGGCCAAGTATTGGCGGAAAAGTTATGTGTTACACCTGCAACAATAACTCACCATGCTACGAAATTAAGAGAAGCTAGTCTGATTAACGAACGCAGGGATAAAAATACGATTTATTTTTCATTAAATCATTACTTTATCAAGAATAGTGCCACAGCTACAGAAAATTTGATTTATCGAAAAGATAATAATTCCAAGGGAGGTACGGACATTTTGCAAGATGATTATAAGCGAATGAAGGACTCTGTCATTAGAAACTTTTTCACATCCGAAGGGAAATTGAAAAGCCTACCCGCTCAACTCAAGAAAAAACTTATTGTGTTGGAACATCTAGTTTCCCAGTTGGAAAAAGGGCGGAAGTATAGCGAGAAGGAAATCAATGATTTTATTAAAAATTTCCATGAAGATTTCGCAACGATACGAAGGGAATTTATTATGCACCAATTCATGTTCAGGGAAAGCGAAGTTTACGAATTAAACCCACAAGAAATGTGGGCGAGGTGGGAAGATCTGTCATGACAACTATAACAAGTAAAAGTCCCTACGTACCTTAAAGGTATATAGGGACTTTTGTTATTTTTAGGAAGATTTAAGTTGTTAATTATCGTTAACTGGTCTCATAACTTGTAGTGGTGGTGGGATTACCCAGCCTTTTTCTTTGCTTAGTCTAAGAATCTTCAAGCCTATTACAGCTTTTGTAGCATGATATTTAGCAAATAAAGCTCCCACATCTTCTCTGATGGAAGTTCCGATAATTGCGCTACATCCAACCAATCCTGCAGATAAGCCGGCAGCAACGATAACTGATAGTTCTTGATCTGAAAATCTTGCTCCGACAGGTATTTCTTCCAACTTAACTTCTGGTCTTTGGGGTAATGATGGAGAAGTTGCAATCCCGTTGGCAATAAGAATTGTGTCACATTCACTAACCTCAAGCTCAGCTTGATTGATCACGTCCTCAATGATTTCCTTTAGATCCTTATCCCCCGCATGAAAATAATACAATCGATTAATCGATATTAAACCTTTTGAAGCAGTAGAAAACTGCCACATATTATAAATTTCCCCGTAATGAAGAGGTTCATCTTTCGGGTCGCCACTTAATATTCCCATTGATTCTAATCTCCTTGTCAGTTGATGTCATCGATGGTTATAATACCCGATCTTAAAAACACTATTCTTTATGGATTAATCAATAAAGGCTGCCCTTATAAGTAGTTTCTTTCTACTTAGGCAGCCCTTCTGTTTAGCTAAATGTTATGTCATGAGCACGGTTTGGATTTCTAACTCTCGATTCTTGGTCATATCAACAAATTTATCGTCGATTTTAATGAGTGGACGGAAGAAGTCCGTAGGATTCGTCATGATGATCGTACCCTTCTGACCGTTGGTGAGGATAACTTTCTTGTTAATAAAGTTAGGCAGCATGTTCTTAATGAACGTTTGAACGATTGTCGGGTCCAGCTTGCCAAAACTCATTTCATTTAATTCTTTGAGTACATAGAGAAGATCGCGATCATCTGAATACACTCGCTTGGAGATCATAGCGCTGTAAATATCAGCAACAGCAATGATTTTGGCTATCGGGTGAATTTGATCGGCGGTTCTGCCTTCTGGATATCCTGATCCATCTGAGCGTTCATGGTGCTGCAGTGCTGCAGCGGCTAGATCTTCGTCCTGCATTGAATTCATGATGATCTCGTAACCATAAGTTGTATGTTTCTTTGCTTCTTCAAATTCTTCTTGCGTTAGTTTAGCAGGCTTAGTCAAGATTTGAGGATCAACTTTACTTTTGCCAATATCAAGCAAGAAGCCTGCTTTACCAATAAACTTTGCTTCCTGTTCCGATTTGTTCAGCCAAATAGCAAGGAAATAAGAGATAATACCTACTCGTACACAATGTTGAAAAGTATAATCATCATCGGAGCCAAGTGAGAGCAGTAAACTTACTACGTCTTTCTCTTGCTTGATGTTGTTCATGAGAGGTGAGAATGAAGCGTTTACAACTGATATGTCAATTTGACTATTTAATGCTGCACGATCAAATAGATCTTTGACACCTACTATTGCTTCATGGAATGAAACAACCGTGAAAGGAGATAAATGATCGGATATTTCAATAAGGGAGGCGTCTTGGTCGACAGATTCCATAACTGCTGTCTGTGTAAGTATCGGGTTAGATTCTGTCTGTGGAACTTCCCGCCATTTGATGCTCACGTAATCAACTTCATGCTTAATGAGATATTGAATGTCTTGTGAGACGAGTACGGTAGAAGCAGACAATAAATGCAATCCAGAATGACTATAGACGTCTTCGATTAGTTGATCTCCTGATTTAAGATTATGAATGCTTATTTTCATTCGAGGTCACCTTTACTGATATCTGAAGATATCGATTAATAGAACAATTAACAGTTTTATAGTAACAGTTCCTAAATTACAGCGCAATGAAAATTATATGAAAACACTTCTCCTCTAGCAAAAATGAGCTTAAGTGCCTATATATTTGGCATAGAGGGATTTAGCGGCAATGTGATCGGTGACACCTTGTATAATTACTCTTCCATCTTGGAACAAAGTGATGACAATTTCAGGATCTGGACTGAATTTGAGCAAGTAGGTGTTCCGCGTAACAGAACCTATTCTGGACAGCTTCGCTTCCCATTCTTCAAGCGATAATGCTGCTGGGGATATCGGCAATATCTGTACGCTATTACGACCGCACAAAGTGATGATTGTATCTGCATAGTTGTTAGCTTCTAAGTAATCATATTGATGCTGTCCACATGCAGGGCAATTAGGTTGATGAGCATTTGCTACATCTACTGCATAAGTATGATTGTGCCAAAGATCAAAATGTACCATTGTACGATTCAGTACCTCTGGTTTATTAATCAGCAGTTTGAAAGCTTCTGTAACTTGATGAGAAGCGACTGTATGCGATGCAGTTGCTATAATTCCAGCTGTATCACACGTTTCAGCAATGCCTGCTGCAGGCGGCTCGGGAAATAGACAACGCAAGCATGGCGTTAAATGTGGAATGATGGTGTAGGAAACACCCCTGGACGCAACAGCAGCTCCATAGATCCAGGGAATATTGAATTTAAGCGCTATATCGTTAATGAGATATCGAACTGCAAAATTGTCTGAGCCGTCGAGAATGAGCTCGACATCACTTAATAAATGCTCTGCATTAAAGGGATTTAGATCGACTACATGTGGATCAATCTGTACAAGAGAATTAACAGATGCAAGTTTCTTAGCTGCAGCAATTGCTTTGGGAGTACCCTCCTTAGCATCCTGCTCATTATATAGGGTTTGTCTTTGTAAATTACTTATTTCTACATAATCACGGTCGATGATGCGTATATAACCAATACCTGCCCGAACCAATTGATCAGCGAGCATCGTACCAAGTGCTCCAAGACCTACAATCGCAACTCTTGATTCAGATAGCTTGCGCTGGCCAATCTCGCCAATACCAGCAAATCGTATTTGCCTTTCATATCTCGGGTCTGTGAAGTTCATTTTATGAAGGCTCATCGCAGCATAGTCTCCTTGCTCTTAGGTTCATTATGGGTACCTATTAGCATACCATATTTGCATGCGTTTGGAATATGTAGGTGTTATAATGGTAGGAAGCCAAAGGGATGAATGGAGGTGCAAGATCATGTCTCAAGGCGTACAAAAACTTGTTCTATTACATACGAATGATCTTCACAGTCATTTGGAACAGATGACGCGTATTGCATCCTATTGTAAGCAGAAGCGCAGTGAGGTTGGAAACGATCAATTGCTTACTTTGGAGATCGGCGATCATATGGATCGTATGAGTCCTGAAACGGATGGAACTGCTGGTAAGGTTAACGTTGAAGTGATGAATGCTACAGGTTATGATGCAGCAGTTCTTGGCAATAATGAAGGGCTTACCTTCACACCAGCGATACTGAGAGAATGTTATTATAATCAAGCTAATTTCCCTATTATTGGTAGCAATATACGCGAAGTGGAGTCCGGGCGCATCCCAGATTGGATGGAACCTTATGTCATTATTCAGAAGGGTCCGCTTCGGATTGGACTCATTGGTGTAACTGCTGCTTATCAAACCTTCTATGCTGAGCTTGGTTGGAATGCTACGGATCCGCTTGAAGCGGTATTGACCTATGTACGAGAATTAAGACAGCAAGTCGATGTGATCATTGTGATGTCTCATCTTGGTTATGGCTTTGACGAGCGTATGGCGAAAGAAATCAGTGGTATTGACCTTATTCTGGGTGGGCATACCCATCATGTGATCACCGAGCCGCATGTGTTTGGCAACACACATGTATGTGCTGCAGGCAAGTTCGGACAATACATCGGAGAAGTGGAGATCGAATACATAGCAGAGCATGATGCTGTTTCAATTGTGAGTATCAATGGTAGGCTCATTGAAACAGATGAACTGCCTGCTGATGAAGAAGTAAGCGGAATATTGAAAAATAATGCCGATCAAGCAAATCTTGTGCTGTCCCAAGAGATTGTCCATTTAGAGGAAGATTTAGCTCTTAATTGGTATGAAGAATCACCATTAGGAAATTTGCTAGCGAGTGGACTGCGCAAATGGACTTCTGCCGAAATCGGAATCGTCAATGCCGGGCAATTGCTAAGCGGGTTATCCAAGGGAAAGGTAACGCGTGGTAATTTGTTAGAAATCTGTCCTGGGCCGATCAATCCATGTATATATTCGTTATTTGGTTATGAGCTTCGCGAGGCGCTCGAGCAATCACTAATGACTGAATTTACTTACAAAGAAATACGCGGATTTGGTTTCCGTGGTGAAGTGCTAGGCTCTTTATGTATAGATGGACTAACTGTCGAATATGATCTTAAGAGACAACCGATGGACCGAATTATTCGAATTGGAATTCATAACGGGAATTTTGAAGAGGAACGTCAATACCGAGTAGGGACAATCGACATGTTCACATTCGGCGTCGGTTATTTATCGCTTAGCAAAGGAACGAATATCAAGTACATGCTCCCAGAGTTCCTTCGGGATATTCTAAGTTATCAGCTCCAGGATACAACTGAAATCCAGCTTGCGAAGAGAAAGAGATGGATTCAAAGTTCTAGTTAGAATGGGAGAGTGTGTATGTACGATAATTACGTTGCCATTATTATCGGTATAGTAGAGGGCTTAACCGAATTTCTGCCCGTATCCTCCACTGGTCATATGATTCTGACACAGGAGCTATTAAACATTACACACGACGATTCTTTACTGAATACATTCGATATCGTTATTCAATTAGGAGCAATCCTAGCTGTTGTACTCGTTTATTGGAATCGAATTCTCAGCTTATTCGGAATTCGTGTTGGTGTGCAGCAGGCTAAACCAAATCAGATGGATTTAATTCATATCTTGATTGGAATCATACCAGCGATGGCACTGGCTTTCTTTTTTGAGGAAAAAATAGACACGTACTTATTCTCTCCTTATACCGTTCTAGTTGGTTTAGTTCTTGGGGGAATTCTCCTAATTGCTGCAGAGAAGATCGAGCACAGCAAACCCCTGACGGATGATTTGGATAATCTATCTTATCGTCAGGCGTTATCTATTGGCTTATGGCAGATTGTGTCTCTATGGCCTGGATTCTCACGTTCAGGATCTACAATAGCAGCAGGCATGCTCGTCGGTACTAACCGAAAGGTTGCTGCGGACTTTACCTTTATCATGGCGATTCCAATTATGTTCGCTGCTTCCGGTTATAAGTTGCTAACTACTTGGGATCAATTCACTCCAGACAGCGCAAGCTTCTTCGCAATTGGATTTCTCGTTTCGTTTATGGTAGCGCTGCTTGCTGTCGTTACATTCATTAAACTAGTAAGCAAGCTAAAACTAACCTATTTTGCCTATTATCGATTTGCACTAGCAGCCGTCTTTCTGGTCTATTTATTGGTTAAAAGGTAAAATGTGTCTTTATCTCGAAATGTACGCAATTTCACAAACAACATTCCTTTTTATGCCATAATTTACATTGCATCTTAAGTTGAAATATTTTAGAGTAGAATATGGATATAGATCATCAACAGTTAAAAGGATATGGGGAGTAACTATGCGTTTATTGCCAATCAACATGTGTCAGCCCGGTATGAGACTACATCAGAATATTTATAGTGCAGATGGCGTCATACTACTAGCTGAAAATGTTGAATTAACAGAGCATCTGATCAAGAGATTACAAACTCATGGGATCACCAATATATATGTTCAAGATCACAGGACCGATGATATCGAAATTCATGAACCTCTAAGAATGGAAACGAAAGCTAAAGTACTCGTTGAAATTCGTTCTTCTTTTCGCAAAATGATGTACGATACGAATTCAGATAATCGTCATACATATAGTTTTTTAGGCAAAAAATTTCGTGAAGTGTTCAGTCTGATTCTAGATGACATTAGCGATCATCGAGAGGCAATGTCGCTTATAACGAATATTTGTGTAATGGATTCACACTTATATCAGCATTCGATGAACGTATGCGTCTATACTTCTCTGCTAGGGATTGCTCAAGGGTATTCACGTGAAGAGCTTTATTCACTAGGGCTGGGCTCACTTCTTCATGATGTCGGTAAAGTGAAAATACCCAAAGAGATCCTATTTAAACCAGGCAAGCTGACAGATGAGGAATTCAAAGAAATTCAGAAGCACACGACCTATGGTTTCAAAATGCTGAAGGATGAGGCTAATATTCCATTGATTTCCGCACACTGTGCATTTCAGCATCATGAGAGAATGAACGGCAGCGGCTATCCACGTGGGATTGGCGGGGATGATATTCACGAATATGCTCAATGGATTGGGATTGTGGATTCCTTTGATGCCATGACATCGCAACGTGTGTATAGACAGGCAAAACTACCTCATTATGCGCTTGATATTTTGATGGCTGATGCAGGTACTTTATATGATAAGCAAAAGGTTGAAGTTTTCCGTAATAAAATTGCTATTTATCCGATTGGGATGACGGTAGCATTGTCGACAGGAGAGGTTGGAGTTGTTGTTGATTTAAATAACGATTACCTTCACCGTCCGATTGTACGTATACTGCAAGATCAAGATGGACAAGATTTACATGCACCATATGAAATTGATTTATCCAAGCACTTATCACTGATGGTTACTGAGGTTAATCCAACCAGTGGAAAAATGGCATAGATATAGATGAATGACCTGGGAAACCAGGTTATTTTTGTATTATAATAAGCAAGTTAAATCAATCAGTCGGGGGATAGCGTGTGATGAGAGAGGTTTCAAAGAAAGGCGCTTTTTGGCATTGGGGTAATTGGATGTACAAGCTTAGGTTCATTGTCCTCGTATTCTGGGTGCTTCTACTTGCAGGCTCAGCTATTTTTGCTGCCAAAGCGCCAGGCTTGCTGAAAGATAATGGTTTTACTCCGGTAGGAAGTGAATCTGATAATGGTATTAAACTGATTCAAGATCATTTGCAAACATCCGCCTCTGTTATGAATCTCGTGTACGAAAGCGACCAGCTAGATCTAACAGAGAGCAAGAATCAGCAAGTGATTCTTGATTCGCTTCAAGAGCTTGCGAAGCTACCTTATGTGGAGCATGTAGAAATTTCGAAAGCGACGAGAAATCCAGATGCTCGCTCAGGCGTAGAGTCTGTGGATGTGATGATGAATTTACATACAGATGCCGCTCTTCAGCACTATCCCGAAATTCGTAGTAAAATTACGGCTCCTGAAGGGATGCAGGTCTATCTTACAGGTGGAACTGCAGCCTTATATGATATGCAGGAGGCAAGTAAGAACGATATTGTTAAAGCTGAAATGATCGGTTTACCTCTGGCTCTTATCGTTCTGCTGCTTGTATTTGGTACGATCGTTGGTGCCTTGCTTCCGCTTGTCGTGGGTTTGATGAGTGTGACAACTACGCTTGGAATCGTTTATTTCATTGCCCAGAATCATTCTTTGTCTAATTTCTTACCTAATCTGGTCACGATGCTTGGACTAGCTGTAGGGATTGATTATGCGTTATTCCTTACCAGCAGATTTCGTGAGGAACTGAGAAGACAATCTACCGTACGTGAAGCTGTCGCGATGACATGCCAAACAGCAGGTCATTCCATTTTCTTTTCGGGGATTGCGGTATTAATCGGTTTACTCGGCATGTTGTTTATCGATCTTAACTTCTTCCAATCACTTAGTGTGGGCGGTATTATCGTTGTGACGATATCGGTTATTGTCGGCAATACGCTGCTTTTGGCTCTTTTCGCCATTCTCGGTCATAAAATAAATTCATTACGGGTGATTCCTAGCTTCTTGCGCAGAAAGAAACCGTCTCAGTTTTGGAATCGTGTTGCTACAGTTGTCATGAAACGGCCGATTATTTTTATCGTAGTAATTGCAGGAGTTCTGATTTATGCGATGACGCCTATTACACAAATTAAATATAATTTGCCAAGTACAGAAGTTCTTCCACCAAGCTATGATTCACGCTATGGCAGTGATGTCATGAAACAGACATATGATATGCGTGAAGTGAATGGTTTGCGTGTTGCTGTACAAGCTCAGGGTAACTATTGGGAAGAACAGACGATTGCTGCTGTTAGTAAGTATATGGATGATTTAAAGCAAACAACTGACGTAAGGAGTGTTCAAAGCTATCTAACCGCTTTTGAAGGACGCTCACCTGCTGAAATCTCAGCAATGTTAAGTCAGCAGCCAGTACGTGACAAGTTGGAAGCGGAAAAACTCGTTAAGGATAAGTTTATTCTTGTCGCAGTAACACCAGAGAGCAATCCAGATGATGCAGCAACAGATACGCTTGTTAAGAAGCTTCGCATGATTAATCCAGATCAGCTGGAAACGACCGTTACAGGTTCGCCTGTTTATCGATTAGATGTCATAGATCGCATACAGGACAAGCTGGTGAATGTTCTATTATTTGTATTCGGTGTTACTTTCGTTGTATTGTTATTTGCATTCCGTTCCGTCTTATTGCCTTTAAAAGCTGTATTGATGAACGTCTTGTCTCTTGGCGCAAGCCTTGGAATTGTGGTCGCTGTATTCCAGTTCGGTCACTTGGCTGATCTATTCCAGATTACGTCTATCGGTTATGTCAGCGCGATGCTGCCCGTCATTATTTTCTGTGTTGTATTTGGGATCTCGATGGATTATGAAGTATTCCTCATTTCGCGCATACAGGAAGAATATGAATCTAGCTGGAACAATGAGCAAAGCACCGCAGAAGGACTAAAGAAAACAGGTAGCTTAATTACAAGCGCAGCCTTTATTCTTATTGTGGTTGTTGGTTCTTTTATATTCACGGATATTGAGATCATGAAAGCGATGGGTTTAGGACTAGGACTTGCTGTATTAATTGATGCAACGGTTGTTCGTGTACTTCTTGTACCTGCCTTAATGAAACTGCTCGGTAAAGCAAATTGGTGGGCACCAAGATGGATGCGTCCTTCTAGACAGCCTGATAAAGCCGTGAAATAAGTTTTAAAGTTTTCAATTGAGATCATATTCGTTACAATAGTAAGAATAGGATTGAATAAAGTCTTATTTGAAGGAGAGTACAAACTATAATGATATTGAATCGTAACGAAGAATTAGTGGTTCCAGCACCTGCACTTTCACCCTCATATGATCCATGGGATCCGCTTCGTTCCATTCGTCAGCACGGCAAGCATGTGTTAACTTCTGTCGAAATGACAGTCAGTAATTTATGCAACATGCGCTGTGAGCATTGTGCAGTGGGCAATACGCTCGTAACGGTAGAACCTGAGAAACTGCCGCTTGCCATCATGCTTAAGCGACTTGATGAAGTGAAAAACTTGGAAACTATTTCCATTACAGGTGGAGAGCCTACTTTTAATAAAGCGACGGTGCAGGATTATATTATTCCGATCCTGAAGTACGCACGTGAACGTGGCATTCGCTCTCAGATTAACTCTAACTTGACGCTCGATCTGGCAAGATATGAGGATATTGCGCCATGGCTTGATGTGATGCACATTTCCTGGAACTATTTGAATGAGGATGATTTCTATGCAGTGGGCTTTGTTCGCTCCGCACATTCAGTTGGCAGAGGAACTGCAGCTCGTATGTACGATCGCATGATGGATAATACGATTAAGCTAAGCAAAGGCGGGTTGTTCGTATCGGCGGAGACGATGATTAATTATCGCACGCATGAGAAATTAGGAGGCATTCATCAGTTAATCCATGAGATGGGCTGTCAAAGACATGAAGTGCATCCAATGTACCATAGTGCATTTGCGGCTAATTTGCCGAAGATTTCACTAGAACAATTACGCAAATCCATTCATCATCTACTGGATGTACGCAAAAAAGATTTGTGGATGTTATTTGGTACTTTACCTTTTTTTGCATGCAATGAGCAAGAAGAAGATCAAGTACTTATACGCAGACTAAGAACAGAACCGAATGTGACGGTGCGCAATGATCCAGATGGACGCAATCGTCTGAATGTGAATTTATTTGATGGCCAAGTATTTGTCACGGATTTTGCAGATGAACCTACGCAAGGCAATATCATGCATGATGGACTTGATGCGATTTTTGATAGATGGACTCATCACCCGCTTCATACTCGATTTAATTGTTTCTGTGATACAGCCTCTTGTTGCGGCCCGAATTTATTGGTCGCTGATGCCTACTATCAAGATGTTGATTTTAAGCTGCGAAAGGCAAAATAAAGGGAGACGTTCTCATTGATACACACCACCTTTGAATTGGACCAAATTATTGTATATACGCTACTCGTTATTGGACTTGTCGCCCTGAATGGATTTTTCGTTGCAGCGGAGTTCTCCATTGTAAAGGTAAGACAATCAAGACTTCAGCAGCTCGTAAGTGAGGGAAATGGCAAGGCGAAATATGCATTGTCCGTAACGCAAAAATTAGATGCATACCTGTCCGCAACACAGCTTGGTATTACATTAGCATCCTTAGGATTAGGTTGGATAGGTGAAGGAGCTGTCTCAACCTTGTTGATTGAGCCGCTCTTAAGCTTAGTGAATATTACTTCACCAACGCTTATTCATTCCATATCGTTCGTATTATCTTTTGCTATTATTACGTTCTTGCATATTGTCCTCGGTGAGCTGGCACCTAAATCGTTAGCGATTCGTAAATCAGAAGCCGCCTCTCTATGGATATCGATGCCTCTTATCTTGTTCTATAAGCTGTTTAAGCCTGTTATTTGGCTGCTTAATAGCGCGGCAAATCACTTCTTGCGTCTAATTGGCATCGAGCCAGCTTCTGAAGACGAAGGTGCGCATACGGAAGAAGAAATTCGCATATTAATGAATCAAAGTGCCAAGAGTGGAATTATTGATAAGGACGAGCTAGCATTATTCGATAATGTATTTGAATTCTCGGATCGGGTTGCACGTGAGGTTATGCGGCCGCGGATGGATGTCGAATGCTTATTGTTAAACCATACATTTGAAGAAAATCTGCATATTGTGTATGAAACCAAGCATACGAGGTATCCTGTCGGTGAGCATGATAAAGATGAAATTGTCGGATTCGTACACATAACTGATCTATTAACAGCTGATCCTGATGAGGAACAAGATTTGCGTAAATATATTAGGCCAATCTTAAGCGTTCCTGAATCGATGGAAATCAGCCGCGTTCTTAAGCTGATGCAGCGTAAGCATTCTCAACTCGCAGTCGTTATAGATGAATACGGCGGCACCGCAGGGATCGTTACGTTGGAAGATATCCTGGAGGAAATCGTTGGCGAGATCAGCGATGAATTTGATATCGATGAACGACCGATGGTTGAGAAGGTGGACCATGCGACTTCAGTGGATGGCCGCTATCTAATTGAAGATTTGAATGATATTCTGGGGATAGAGATTGAGGATGATGAAGTCGATTCTATTGGAGGTTGGCTATTCAAGAGGCTTGAAGGTATAATTGATGTAGGCAGTCAAGTTCGATATGACTCTCATATATTCGAGGTAGCTGAGACAGATCGATTGCGAATTGTACGTGTATTGATCAAACAAATTGAAGATACACCTAGCTCCTAAGATTCTACAGACAAATCATGTTTAAGAATTGAAGGGGGTACTATGTCACTTCGTACCGCGATTAGTATGGTTGTTGGCATCCTATTGTTATATGCCATGTTTACAGTAGGTTTGCCATTCTTATTGGCGTTAATCACAGCAATCTCGCTTGAATCGATTACACTCTTGCTTATTAAGCATTTGCGTGTTAATCGGTTTGCGGCTGGGACGATTGTATCTACGCTGTTTACACTCGTCATGTTATTGTTGTTCTATGTGATCGGATTCAAAATTGTACGAGAAGTGATTGATTTCTGGAATTTGGCTCCACATTATTTGGAGGAAGCAACGAATTATTTGGATGCTGCCTTGGAGCAAACACGCTCATTCTATGAATCGCTTCCACCCGAGATCGCCGATCGCCTCAGAAGCTGGTTAGAATCCACCGCTCAAGAGTTACCCAATACGGTAGCCGGAATCGTCAAAACCGTATCAGCTTATCTTGCAGGTACGATCCCTAATTTATTTGTGTTCGTTACGGTGTTTATCATTGCGGTGTACTTATTCACCTATTCGCTGCCGTCTCTCAAACAATCAATTATTAAGCTGTTCGATGTAGGCTCGAGAGATAAAGTGGATAAAGTGATGGTTAATTTGCGTACGGCAATCTTCGGTTTCCTCCAGTCGCAGATTATCCTTGCGATTATTACGTATATTTTTACATTCCTGGGACTTCTGTTACTCAAAACAGAGTATCCACTTGCCATCGCCTTGTTAGTCACCATCATGGAATTTGCACCGATTATTGGTACGGGACTCGTATTTATTCCATGGGCACTTTATCATTTTATTCTGGGCAATGTGGGCTATGGTGTAGGTATTCTGATCTTATTCATCGTAGGTGCTACGATGCGCAGAATCATTGAACCTAAGATCCTAAGCGATACCGTTGGAATTAGTGCACTGGCTGCCCTAGTCTCGCTATATGTGGGCTATGAGCTTATGGGCTTTATGGGTGTGTTTATTGGGCCATTCGTTGTTATTATTTATCAAACGTTGCGTCATTCTGGTTTGCTCAAAATGAATATCCGATTAGATGACGATTAATGAAATAGTTTAAGCTGGATAAAGCCTGTTATCGCGACTTGCGGTAGCAGGCTTTTTGTGTGTTATAGAATTTATAACTCCGTGTCATAAATTCTAAGTAACACCTTAAGAAACGCACCCGTTTAAGGACGGTGAAACCGTTTCTTCTTGGCGTATTAGTTGGAAACATGTATAGGCTTCTGTCATATGGTAGAACTACGATGTATTTTAATCTTATATGGGGAGGTAATGATGTGAATACAAATACGAAATGTTATTGCCCGTATATCTCGCCCTTTGATCCTTGTCCACCTATTTTAACCAAATGCTTTTCGACTCCTCCACACTTATATATGACTTTTCAACCACCTAATCTTCCACAATTCTCGCCATACGAAGCCCTAAAGTTCGGTACGCTGTGGAAACCGTTATTTTCTGATTACACACCTAATCTGAGCGCTGGAAGGAAGGAGGCTGAAAACTGATGAGCAGCAACAAGCAAGCAGCCAGTCCAATAGCGAATCAACTGCCTAATGAATTCTATTCCATGCTTAAGGATATACAAACAGTTGATTTTGTATTAGTCGAACTAACGCTATATCTGGATACGCATCCTGACGATATGCAAGCCATTCAACAGTACAATCAATTTGCGCAAAAAAGAAAAGAACTTGTCAGCAAGTTCGAGCCTTTATTCGGACCACTGTATGCCTTTGGTCTCAGCTATACGAAATGTCCTTGGCAGTGGATCGACACACCATGGCCATGGCAGGTATGAAGAGAAATTGGAGGTGTTGGAATGTGGGTTTATGAGAAAAAGCTGCAGTATCCCGTTCGGGTATCCAAATGCGATCCGCGAATGGCGAAGTTTCTGATCGAACAATACGGGGGAGCTGATGGTGAGCTTGCAGCTGCACTACGTTACCTGAATCAACGTTATACGATACCTGATCGAGTAATTGGACTACTTACAGATATTGGGACAGAAGAGTTTGCACACTTAGAGATGATTGCGACTATGGTATATAAACTGACGAAAGACGCTTCCGTCGATGAATTGATAGCTGCAGGTTTAGGTCCACATTATGCCAATCATAATCGTGCCTTATTTTATCAAAACGCAAACGGAGATGCATGGACAGCCACTTATATCGCAGCCAAAGGTGAAGCTATTGCTCGGTGAGAGATATACAAATATAATCACCCACCGAACCATGTAATATCAACGATTTCCCCGTTTGAAACCTCAATATTGCTTACTAGCAGGCGAATAGCTTCCTTGACTTTCAGCCGATCATCTGAAAGGATATCACCAATTAAATCCTTTGCCTTCTGATGCACTTTAGCTTGAATTAACTTATCTTGATTCTTCTCTAAATCTGCGAGCTGCTTCATTATTTTCGAGCGTTCCCCTTCAATACGAGTACTAGCTCTCCTTAAATCCTCTTTTGAAATAGCATCATCCTCATATGCTTCTATCTGCTTCTGCATTTTATGATCAATTTTCTTTAGAGCATTCTGCAGATCATTTTGTTCTTTCTGAATGTTCCTCGGGTTGCTAACCTTTAAATTCATATCTCCTGGAGCACTTTGAGCAACTTCAGTGATGCGATCGACAATTAACCTCTCGATATCGTCACGATATATTGCATGATAGAAGCATCCACCTTTTTTAACATACGTCTGGCAGATGTATCTATTATATTCATACTCTTTAGAACCTCGTTTCATCTTCTGGGTATTACCAGATAGCTTCTCGCCGCAATGCTTACAGCGAACTAGACCAGATAATAAATATGTATCATCCCCAACATGTCTATTAGCTAATTTCCGAGTATGTAGTATAGTTTGTAATTCATTGAATTCATTTCTCGATATTATTGCAGGATGGTGGTCATACTGAATAACCCATTCATTTTTGTCTCTTATAACGATCTTGTCTCCACTAGATTTCCTCTTGTTATAGATCATCATCCCGCATATCGTCTCATTGGCCAGTAATCGTCTTACCTTGCTTTCTTCCCAAGAGAAGTCTCTGCTATTCTTATTGCCTTTAGTTCTTATCCCTTGTTGATTCAATCTCTTGGAGATTTCCCTCAATCCATGTCCCTCAAATACCCAACTCACCATTTGCTTAACTACTTCTGCTTCATCCTCATTTATTTCCATTATTCCATCACCAGCATCATACCCATAACATGGTCGCGTGATTAGCTTCTGTTTGCTATGTTTTGCAATAGAAATCATGTTGTCTCTAACTCTTTCACTGATCCGCTCACGCTCAAATTCTGCGAATGCACCTAATATTTGTAGCACCATCTTACCAACTGGTGTTGCAGTATCTAACTGTTCGGATGCGGATGCATATCCGCAATTATGCTGCTCAAACTGTTTAATTAAGTTTAGCAAATCAAGGAGTTTACGGGATAGACGATCGATTTTGGTTGTAAGTACCATGTCATATTTATTCTGATCGATATCGTCAAGCAATCTAATCATTTCAGGACGATTCAAGTCTTTGGCACTGTAACCATCATCAATATATAAGATCGGCCGTTCCCATCCCATTGCCCGACAATATGATATTAGACGTTCCTCTTGTTCACCTAGCGAATTTCCTTTGTCTGCTTGCTCATCTGTACTTACTCGAATATAAGCTGCTACACGCATCGATGAACCTCCTAGATAGAATATTCATTATGATAAAAGCCTTATAAAGTCTACTTCCGAAAGAAGCTCAATCTCTTGTCCATTTGCTAAAAGCTGTTCCGCTTTCTTAATTTTACTGCTTTTATCTCCGCCGATACGAGCAAAATCTTGTTCTCCCATAACTAGAAAGTTGGTATGTTTGTTTATTCCATCATTACATATGCCACCTAGATTAACAACTTCTTGCATAGCTTCTTTCCGCAAACGAGATTGAAGAGTTCCTGTAAACACAACTACTTTTTGGTAGAACGGGTGAGTCTCATCAAATTCAGTATTGTTAGATGAAATATCTTTAGCTTTTAGCTTTAATTTTGATTGTGCTAATCCAATTGATGCAGGTGTATAACCATCTATAAATAATCTTCCTGGTGTCATTTCCAGTTTTGAATAAAGGTCAGATAAAGATTCCGAATTATGTATTTGACAGACTTCAATTATAATCTTTGCAGCTGCTTGTGCATCTTCTAATGCTTCATGATGTTTAAATTGATAATTAATTTCTTTAGCAACTGCTGTCAATTTATAAGAAAGTAGACCAGGCCAAACTTTCTTTGATAGTAGGTAGGAGCAATAGTAATTTAGTTCAGGAAAATCTAAATTATAGTATGCTAATACTGCTCTTAATGCACTGAAATCAAAAGATACATTATGTGCAATAACATCATTACCGACAAGATAAGGTAAAATTTCTTTCCATAATTCTCTAAAAGTAGGTTTATTTTTAACGTCTTTAGGCGTAATTCCATGGATTGAAATATTAATATCATCAAAATCGAGTGTAGGTGGTTTCACAAGACTATAATAACTATCTGTTATTTCACCATTTTTTACTACTACAATTCCTACAGAACAAATACTGTTTCTACTACTATTAGCTGTTTCAAAATCGATTGACACAAAATTCACAAAATTCATCCCCTTAATTAACCATAAATTTAATTACTATAAGACTTTGATAACATGATATATTTGATACGAAGACGGAGAACAGCGCTGTCATAAAGTCTTTCAGTTGTGTATGTACACAACTGATATCTGGTCGAGAGTAGTATTACTCTCTTGCTGATCCGTCATCTATCAACCATTCGTAGAGATCGTCTATTGGACAATCAAGAGCTGATGCTATTGTCTTTGCCGTAGGCAGACTCATGACTCCACGATTATTCGCATAATCGGAGATTCGGTATTTATCTATACCAGTTTCTTCGACTAGCCATTGTTGAGTTTTCTTACGTTGTATAAGAAGATGACGGAGTAGGCATCGACCAGGACGATAGGTCATGACTAAACTCCTCTTCATACGTAGATATATAGATTGAATAAGAACGTATGTTCGTATATAATGTGATTACATTGACAAACGGCATACTCATAGGAGGATGTAATGGCTGCAACTCTTGAAGATTTATTTATGCAAACTATCCACTCTGCATCAACTGACGAGTTAATTTCTTTATTATCTCTAATTGAGGACCAAGGGAATTTTAAGGATTTGCACAAAGCATTAAGTCAATTGTTCAGCAACCAGAATTAACATCACAGACTTAATCTCCCAGGGCCCGGGAGATTCTTTTTATAGTACGCTTATGGTTTTCTCTGAATCCTCTTCATTAAATCAACTACATATTCTTGATCTTCAGGAGCAAGCTCTCGAAATACCCTCATGATTTCTTTATCAATATCGCTAATATCGGAATATAAGGTATCGATACTGTTAGAGTTTGAGTCTCTTCCAAGAAGCCAATCCACTTTTACCTCATATAAAGCAGCCATTTTTTCAAGTGTTAGTGTATCAGGATCTCTATAATTACGTTCATATCCAGATAATGTACCATTTGAAATTCCTAATTTTTTTGCAGCATCAATCTGAGTCATTTTTTTGGCATCTCTAGCTTGTTTCAATCGTTTTCCTAATACACTCATTATAAACACCTCACTATTGAATATAACATTATTAAGCGCAACGTTAAAATTTTTATGCGAAAAGCATAAAAATTATATTGACTAAGCGTAACGCTTAAACTATAATCAAACTATATTAAGCGTTACGCGCATTTGTTAGGGGTGATGATATGAAACCAGTTCATCAAAAAGTTGAAGAAGTAAGAGTTAGTAAAGGCGTAACTAAAACGCACATTGCTAAGAAATGTGGGAAAACTACTAGCTGGTATCATGGAATATCGACTGGAAGAAGAACACTTAATGTTGACTCATTACAGCAAATTGCCACTGCTTTAGATGTTGATATTAGAATTTTTTTTGAGAACGAATTAAGCGATACGCTTAATTACAAGCAACAATATGAGAAAGGAAATCAATATGAAGTATGCACTGCATGCAGTTAACTCAGCTTTAAAAAACTATCAGGCTGCAAGTGAACTATACAAGCTTCAGATCGCAAATGACTTTGTTAAAAATGAGCTGCCCATCGTGTATGAAGAGATGTTGAATGCTCAGAAGTTGTTGGATGAGAATGTCGAAGATTTAAACAGTTAATATGTTAAAGATTTATGTCAACATGCCCAAGCAATAAGGCATATTGATTATTAAATGATTGGAGGGGATATCATGGCTAAAACCAAGAGAAAACAGCTTCGACTCGGAACGGAAACTGTTGTATCTCGAAAAGATCCATCGATCGTACTTGGGCACAGACCCGAAGACTTCCCGCAACTTGTTATTAAATGCGCATTACTAATCAAAAACCTAGAAACTGGTCAGACATGGAAAGTAGCTGATCCGATAGAATCAGTAAAGCAATTAGAACCAGTTAAGGCATGCGTTAGCTAAGGATGGTGGATACCGCCGGTGGGGATGTGCCAGCGGTACCAGTAAGGTGGACAAGCTAGGTAAAGGATTAATTTAATATTAATTCATAAATAGATAGTGCGCTGTTCCAACACTGGGCAATTTGAACATTTTTATAGAGGGGAGGATTGTAGGATGAAGTTTGGTGCCATCCTTCTAGCTTGCAGGCAGCGAGCAGGATTAAGTCAAGAACAATTAGCGGAAAAGATGCATCGTTCACGTAGTTGTATTAGCAAACTAGAGAATGACCAAAAGACACTTGATGCTAACACATTACTAATGTGGGCTGAAGTTACTGGAGCAAAGGATGTAGCAGTAGCATTTTTTTTGGGAATGGACGGGATTTCAATTATGCAAAATTTACTTAGTTTAGTAGGAAGTTGAAAACTTGATAAGGAGGGATATTGGATGAATGTTAAGGTTAGCGATTGGCTATCACTTACAAAAGGTGAACGATTGATGGTATTGAAAGATGTAATGCAAAATAAAAAAAGCCGCTCTGCAAAGCGACTTCGTGTAAAACTCGGTTAAAAGTTTTGTTATTCCTATTTTATCATACTTTGTCGGAGGATGGAAGATGATTATTCCTGAGGAATTGGTTAATGATCGATATTGGTATTCTTTAATGCTTATATTTCATGGGTCAAAAAAATTGAGAAGTTATTGGACAAATGAGTACATTGACTTCAAACATCGGACTATTGAAGTGGACAGGTTAAAAGCTATTTCCAAGACGTGGTCGAAAAGTGAGAAGTTTATGCTGAGGCTTGCGTTACACCTTTTTAACGGTAGGGATAAGGTTGATCTTGGTAATATGGATTATTTAGATGAACATAATACAGCTCTAGCATTAAAGGCATTGAATTTTAGATATGGTAGATGATAAACCACTTATGAAATCAGGCATAAGCAATCGAATATGGGGTCTGAAAGATTCGGACCCCGATCGTTTTAAGCAAGAAGTTAAACGATACTTCGAACGAGGTTACCCGGGCTTCACGGTTGTAAGAGCTAAGTACCCATTTATATATCTTAGGGATGATAGGAGTGGTCAAAATGGCAAGAGGTAAGAAGCCAACACGTAGGCAGAAGATCGCAATGCAGGCTGCTGGGTGCAGTCTAGAGGTTTGGTTAATCCGCAAGGCTCCAGGTAATGAGATTCATCTAATCCATCGTTATACAAGCCTTGTTAAAGTCATACCTGCATAGGAGTTGATAAGGATGTCTGAAAGCTATCCATTTGCTACCTATTCGGGGTTGTTGGAGCCAAAACATTATAAACGGATTAATAAGGCACTATGGTTCTTCCTCTGGTGCATCAGTTCAACTACAAAAGAAAAGATGGATGATGATGGTGTGACATGGGGGTTAGTGCTTGGCGGTAAGCCTATGAAACTATCAGATCTTGCTGATCCTTTTGAAGTAAATGATAAGACAGTTAGCCGATGGATAGACATACTTGAAGAGCATCATTATATACAAGTCATTCGTGCTCCATATGGGCTGATTATTGAAGTAAGAAACTCTAAAAAGTACAAAAATAGATCGGACAATAATGTCCTATCTGAAGTGAGAGAACAGACAAAATTGTCCGATCACTCAACTATAGATCAGACAGAAATGTCCGATCACACGGACAGAAATGTCCGATCTAATAAAGATATTATAAAGACCTTATCTTCTTCTTCTGATTCTGAACAACATCAAATAATTGATGAACTAGAATTTAAACGTCGAGCAAAAGAAGTTGAAGATTATTTTATAATCAAACGAAATTCAGGATTTGATATTAACTATGACGATGAGAAAGCAATCAGGCAGGCTATTGCAGATGGAATACCTGTTGAAACTATCAAGTCTGGTATTGATAAATCCTTTGAAAAATATACACCTAAACATCGTCTTGACCGTATCAGGACATTCACATATTGCGCTCCAGCAATTTATGACGCTTGGGTCAAAGAGAAGGCCATAACGGAACCACTAGAACCCGTCGCCCTTGGCTCCATAACAGAAAACGTGCCGTCGGAACCTGTCGCCCTTGGAAAAACTTCTTATCGCAGCAAGCAACAAAAAGAATTGGATGAGTTGGATAGACTCATTGCAGAGGAGGAGAGAAAGCTTGGAACTAGCAGAAGTAGCTAAACTATTCAAGACCGTCAAAAAACGTTACCCTAGCTTCGATGCAAGCTTGGAGAGCGTTAACGAATGCCATAAGTACCTTAGAGATTTCCCTTATGACGTGGCTGTTGCAAATGTTGATCAGCATATCATGACGGACAAGTTCCCACCTACAATTTCCGACATACGCGGACGGTTAGGGGAGCAGCAAGATCGGCAGCGGTCGAAGGATGCAGCACAGGAGTATTTTGAGCAACTTGATGCTTGGAAAGCTAGCGCAGCACCACCACCGCCGGGCTTAAGGGGGAAGATTCGTGACTTACTACAACGATGAGCAATTAGTCATTGTTATGCCGCAGGATTATGAAGCAGAGCAGGCTGTGATTGGAGCAATTATCAGGCAAGGAGACTTGATTGAGCGAGCTAGAGAGCTGCTGCAGGGGAACGAGTTCTATAATCATTCGCATAGGCGGATATATCGAGCAATGGAAGCATTGAACGACTCAGAGCATCCAGTTGCTATTGACTTACTTACTCTTACTGGAAAGCTAACTGATACAGAAGAACTGGATGATATCGGCGGTGTATCTTATCTCTCAAGGTTGGCTTCGAGTGTTCCGAGCACAGCAAACATTGAACATTATATCGCAAGGGTGTTGGATAAACACACAAGGCGAAAAATAATCGAAGAAAGTAAGCTGCATATTGACCAGGCGCTTGAGTCAACTGACATAAATTCTGTATTATCCTCAATGCAAAATTCAGTCATAAACCTAGCAGATCAAGCAGCTCCAGCAAGAGAGTTTAAGCCAATAAAAAACGTATTGGTGGAAGTGTATGACGATATTGAGAAGCTGTACAACAATCGGGGTTCTAGCGGTGGCGTAACAGGAATACCAAGTGGATTTTCTGACTTGGACAAGATGACTAGCGGATTTCAACGCTCTGATCTCATTATTGTCGCAGCGCGTCCATCAGTAGGTAAAACAGCTTTCGCACTAAATATTGCGGAGAATGTTGGACTTAAAAGCAAAGAAACTGTCGGGATATTCAGCCTTGAAATGTCAGCAAGTCAGTTAGTTAAGCGCATGGTGAGCTCTGAGGGGAATGTTGATGCTAGCCGACTACGAACTGGATACTTCGAAGGTGAAGATTGGGAAAAAATCACGATGTCGATTGGATCACTATCTAATTCTAATATTTTCATTGATGATAGCCCGTACTTAACCGTTCACGAAATCAGATCGAAGTGCAGACGATTGAAGAAGGAGAATGGATTAGGGCTAGTATTGATCGACTATCTACAGCTGATTGCTGGTCGAGGAAAAGGCGAAAACCGTCAGCAGGAAGTATCTGAAATCTCACGTATGCTCAAGCAGATGGCTAGGGAATTGGATGTACCAGTTATCGCACTATCTCAGCTTAGCCGAGGCGTAGAGCAGCGGCAGGATAAACGACCAATGCTTTCAGATCTTCGAGAATCAGGATCGATTGAGCAAGATGCGGACATTGTAGCCTTCTTGTATCGTGACGACTACTACAATAAGGAATCCGAGAAGAAGAATACGATCGAAATCATCATTGCCAAGCAGCGGAATGGACCAGTTGGAACGGTGGAGCTGGCATTCCTTAAGAACTACAACAAGTTTGTAACATTGGATAAAAATCATGAGCCATTCAATGAGAGTACAAGACCGCCAAAGAAGAATAAGAGCGCGTAGGAGTAGGTTAACTTGACTATAGAACAGCTTTACCAAATTGCTACGGATGAATCCAAGAACATTGAAGTGAGATATGAAGCAGCTAGAGAATTGCAGCAGCTACAGAAACGGAGTTGATTATGTGACTTATCCGAAACAGTATAAGCGAGTTTTATGTAAAGCATGCAAGAGAAAATATAGCTACTACAATTATCCAAAGCATAAATGCAAGGAACTTAATGACACAAAGATTTTAAACTATAAATCTGACGTTAATGTTAAATCTATTGTGTGAGTGAAAGGAGATAGGAGAGAGTGACAAACAGGATTATTTTCTTCAGTGGTGGTAAAGCCAGCTTTGCAGTAGCAGATTACGTTAAAAACAAATACCCAGAAGATAATATACTCCTGTACTTCACGGACACTCTCTGGGAAAACGAAGATTTATATCGATTCATCAATGAGTCTTCGGACAAGCTGCAGCTACCATTATTGATTCACAGCGCCGGACTTAATCCAGTTCAACTCATGTTCGAGAAAAAGCTAGTATTTAACAGCATGATCGGTGATTGCTCGAAGATTCTAAAGATGAAAGTCGCTCGTGATTTCTTGAAGAAAGGTGTAAAACCGCAACACGAAGAATGGCGCAATAAGCAGTTTCTAAAAGGCGAAGATGTGAGGATTGATGCAGTACTTTACTTCGGGATTGGATTTGACGAGATGCACCGTGAGTCAGCTATACGGAAGAACTGGCAGCCGTTTGAAGTTGAAATGCCTTTGATCGACAATAACATCTGGACAGATGAAGTATTGAAAAAATACGATATCAAGCAACCTGTCCTGTACGATTACGGATTCAGCCATAACAACTGTAACGGACGCTGTGTAAAGGCTGGACAAGGGCATTACAAGCTTTTGAAAGTGCAAATGCCTGATGTATTTCAAGAAATCATGGAACAAGAATATCACTTGAAAATGTGCGTTTCAGCTTATCGATACATTACCAATGACAAAGTTCCTGAAGAAGATAGAATTCCAACTCATGTTCAGGATTACATGTTGGCAGAGCTAGATGACTGTTATCGAGATTACTTTTATGGACGAGTTAACAAACCAAAGCTTTATATTCACCCTTCAAGCAGTGCAATAAGCGAATACATGAAGATACAGCAATACAGCTTTATGAAGAAAGATTCAAAACCTTATCCAATCCGAGATTTACATTATGAAGTTGAGAATGATGGGCAGATCGATATGTTCGATATCGGCGGCTGCGGATGCTTTACAGATGCATGTGAAATGGAGGAATTAACTTGATACACCTAGACCTATATAAATGCACTAACGAGGAATGCGGAGCTTATTTCGCTGTTGAAGTCGACAAGATTGATGAGCCTGTTTGTTCAGTGTGTGAAGGATCGCATTCAATGCATCTTGACACTATACAGGCAAAAGGGCTGCCAGTGATCAACAATGGTTGATCTGATCGAGCAGGCTGTTGAGAAATTCGAGCAAATATACAGTGTTTCAGTTAATGCCATCTATTCGGAAAACGGCAGGATTTACCCAAATGAGTTGTATCTCAAGCTTAGATCAGAGGGACGAAGAGATGAACTCAATCGCTTGTATTGTATCGCTAACTGTAATACTGCACTTAAGTATGATGGTGAGGAATTGGATAGTGCAAATAAACAACTGCAAGAATTACTTAGAAATCCAAAACGTAAGAACAACGAAACAATCGATTATTTGAGCAAAACTTTGATACCGCTCTACCAAGAACGCATCGATGATTACACTAAGCTTAAAAAAATCAAGATACTTCAGTGGTCAGGAATGGCGACAGAAGAAATAAAGACCGATTATGCAACAGGCCAAATAGATATGTTTGATATTGCACCATAACCATAGGGAGGTAAAGAAGATGACTCAAGAAAAATTAATCGTGCTCAATGATGATGAAAAGGCAAAGTTTTTAAAATCAACAAAGGATCTATTCTTTGCGGTAAAGCAGATTCATGAATGGGTTGAGAGTGATTCACTAACTGAAGAAATGGCTGGAATACTTCCGAGTTTAATCGAAGGGCACTTCTGCGATATATCTAAGCAATTGAATTATGAGAGTGCTTTAACAAAGGAGAAGGAAGAACGTCACCTGCAAATCAGAAACGCAAATCAAAGGATTCGTGAACTGGAAAAACAATTAGGTGAAGCTAAACCGCTGGATGGACTTCCAGAGCAGTTGAAGCATCTAGCAAGCACTGTTTCAAATTGGTGGAACAAACATGGATTTCATCATGTAAGTGATGAGGAATTTACTGAGTATGGACATTACAAGGCTAGATTCTGTTTCATGCTTGATCATATTTCAATGTTCAGCGAAACGCCTGTAACAGACAAGATTAGTAAAAAAGATCGGTTAAAGCAGTTGGCGGCAGAAGGGTATGAAATTGTTTATAACAAGTATGGTAGAAGTCCAGAGCTACTGGATAACGACAATAACAGAAGTCGAGTGATTAAGCTAATTCAATCAAGGTTCCCTTCTGCTGTTGTCTTTAAAACTAGAAATCACTTTGATAGAAGTGAAGGTTACTTCACTATTCGAGACATGGAAGTATATATCTATGATTTGAAAGATATTGTGCGAGAGGCTTAGACCTCTCTTATATAGGGGGATATAACAAATGAAAACTATTAACCAATTAGTGCAAGATGCTCACCAGAATGCAGTAAATAAGGGATGGTGGGAAGAAGATCGTAGTTTTGGGGAGATTATCGCGCTTATCCACTCGGAAGCATCAGAGGCGCTTGAGGATTATCGGAACGGTCGTGATATTACCGAAGTTTGGTATGAAAACAAAGAATTGAAAACAAGACTGAATGATCCAATTACCACGGATTGCAAGCCTTGCGGCATCCCTTCTGAGCTGGCAGACATAGTTATTCGTGTATTTGATGCATGCGGACGTTATGGAATCGATTTAGAGAAAGCAATCACCGAGAAGATGGCATACAACGCAACACGACCACAACGACATGGTGGGAAGGTTATCTAATCATAGCAAGATCAAAACACAGTAGACACATAAAGCGCAATTAAATTCAAAGGAGCGATTGGAATGAATCCAAGAATGGCGATGAAAGAAATGATCAAGTTTATGTTGGAACAACTTGATGTTGGTAACGCTGAATCCGTAGCTGAACAAATGCACGATGACCCTACATTCTTAGAAGAATTAGAACAATTCTTCCAAGATCATATCGAGGATTTCGGAGAAAATTACGGTCTCTAATATGACGCAGTACGAAGATATAGCGAGATCAAAACACAAGGAGTGATTATTCATGGAAAATGTGAAAGTATATCGCCTGAATGAATGTGATGCTGTAGCTGCTGAATCATTGGAACAAGCAAAGAAATGGTATCTAGAAACAACTGGCGAGGAATCTGATGAACAATGTGAACAAGTTTCATTTGATGCAATGATTTGGGAAGACGAGTTTATGCAGAGAAAGATTCCTGTTCGAGAAATACTCGAAAATCACTGGAATGGCACACCGTTTATTGTGTTCTCAACTGAATTTTAATTAAAAAATTGAGAAGGACTAACACTACTCCTTCTCTCCTATAAAGGAGAGTGAACAGATTGAAGTTAACAGATATGAGTTGTGAAGAATTCGAAAGATATGTAGATGCAGGTGAATATTGCGATCAAGATGTTATTGATCTATTTAACAAACTCCAAGATGCACTAAACACTCTTAAGAGAATAGAAAATGAAATAGAAGAAACGGCAGCGTATCGCATTTGTGACTTTGTACAGCAAGCCATAGACCGCATACAGGAGGGGATACATGTATGACATTCACTATTCCAATTTTGTTGATGTGGGTGATTGGCATTCCTCTTGGACTTGTAATTATCTTTTTAGCAGTAATCGGAATTATGTTCATTTCGGCATTTAAAGATGGACCATTTGGGAGGTAAGAGACTATGACATATACAAGAGAGCAGATAAAGCCATGAAAGAATCAACTTGGGTGCAGAAGCTTATGTGGTGCGCCATAGATGAACATGGTCAGATTATTAGAACTTCTGAAACACCACCTGATAGCTGGCTAGATGCTTATAAGAGTAAAGAGGAGGTACATGAGAATGATTGAATGGATAAAATACGATCGACACAGTAGGGAAATTGAAAGCCATGTCAACCACCTTGTAACAAATGGTCAAGTCGTACTTATCGCGCAGCATATGCATCTTGGGCCAAATCTTTGTTATGGATGGAAATGCAATGAATCTTTATTAGGATGGGTAACTCATTGGGCAAAGATCAATTTACCAGTAGAAGGTACAAGTAAGCAAAGCTGCCCATACTGTGGAGCCACAGCAATACATTACTGCCGAGGGGCTGGCGGTACAGTGGTCGGAAACATCTACGATAACCCAGAACTATTAAGTACATAAATAAAAATCTCCCTGACTCTATGGGGATAGGCGACAGGGAGAATATACGTTCTCACCAATATCTTAACATATAAGGGATGGTGAGGGGAATGGGTAAAGGTAAAAGAGCAGTACAAATATCAATGAGCATTTATCGGATCGATGAGGATGCAACAAAAAGAGCAGTTGAGAAATACTTGATTGAAGCTAGGGAATACCAGGTAACAGAATACATTCCTATGGAACAGAAGATAACAGCAGCTTATGAACCTCAATTTAGAGATAAATACGCTGTTAGCTCTCCAGTAGCAAATATCGCTATTAAAAATGTAGACGAGTCAGAACGCCGCAGTCGGCATGTAGATCGTGCTGAGAGAGCTGTCAATAGGTTAGGCACATTACAGCAGCAGCTAGTGCGAATGCGATACTTAGATGATGATAACGTAAGTGACACAGAGGTAGCGCTGCAGCTTGGATATTCTGACCGTCATTATAGACGCATAAAGTCATTGGCTATATATCGATTGGCTAATACACTAGGATTGGTGGTATTAGTGGACGAAGAAGCAAGTTAAAATCATGTCCGCTTCATGTCCGCTTCATGTCCTGATTTTGTCCGACAATGACGGAAAAACCGTGATATAGTAGTATTATCAAGAAAAAGCCACTCTGTACTGACCGATGGCATCGGAATTAGCACACTTTACAGGGAAAATAAATTGGTATATGCAGAAGAGTCGCCTAGTGCGACTCTTTTTGCATTGGGAAGAATCACGCATATGGGACAAGGGGAGGGAGTCGCGTGAAGAATATACAGGTTAAAGATCCGCCTAAGCAGCCTGAAAAGTGTAAAGGCTGCGTTGAAGGTAGATGGGAAGGCGTGCAATATTGTTGGAAACAGAAGTGCATCAAAGATGGTGATACGAATAAATGAAGTTCGTACAGCCATTTCGAGATCCAGAAATAATTGCAGCTATCAAGAAGGACCTACTAAAAAGAAAGAATCTACGAAACTATATTCTCTTTGAAGTAGGAATTAATACCGGTTTGCGTATATCCGATATTCTACAACTTAGGATACGTGACCTTAAGCGTAAAGAGCTTTACATGACAGAAATAAAGACAGGGAAACAGAAGACATTTGAAATGAACCCAACTGTCCGTCGTGAGTTGTTGGAGCTAGTGAATGATAGAGATGAAGATGAGTTCCTTATCATCAGCAGAGAAGGCGTGAATAAGCCTATTACGCGCAATATGGCATATAGGATTTTACGAGCGCTTGGTGAGAAGTACAAAGTAAACGGAATCGGGACACATTCACTCAGAAAAACTTACGGATATTTTTTTTATAAGAGAACAAATGATATTGCGATGCTTCAGAAGATATTCAATCATTCTGATCCTGCATTCACGTTACGTTACATTGGTATTGTGCAGGATACAATAAACGATGCTACACGTAAATTTAGAGTTTAATTATCCATATTTAATATAACAATGAACTCATTTATAAGAAGTCTGAAATATAGCGTGGTTCTTAGGATAACAGAGTTTATCTAGTTCATCACAATATAAGATATGGATAATTGAGATGGTTACGAAAGAGGTGGAGATGATGCAGGAATTTAGGTGTAGCAAGTGCAACAAGCTTCTTGGTAAGATTGAAGGAAGAGCAGAGATTGTATGCATACGGTGTAAAACGTTAAATATACATAAGGAGGCTCATGAAGCCCATGAAACAAAGGATTGCGATTGAACAATTGGATGAATTGGCAGAACAGCAGAAAGAAAAAGTACGGGAATGGTGGTATGGAAGCCCGCCAAGACTTTCTGATGTTTATGTAGTCAAAGTTAAGTATGACGACTTAACCAGATACGAAGGTCCACATATTTATTCAGGACACAGAGACTTTCTTGAAGATTATTATACAGGAGAAGCACTACCGTTCTTATCGATTGGTCAGATGATCGATCTATTAGAGTCAAATGGTTGTGGCATTTCCATGAGCACATATAAAGATGAATGGGAAGTTGCTGCAAGAAAAGATGGTATATCAAAAGTAGCTATTGAAAAGGAGCTATGCGATACACTTTGGAATGTTCTAAAGCAAATATTATAAAATGAACCAGAGACCCAAGAGGCCCAGTGTTCAGTATGCCAATAAAACGGCTGCTGGATGCTGGGCCTTTTTATTATGTCTCGAAAGGGTGTTGTAAATGATCAATAAACCAACAGCTCCTGCACCGCAAAATGGATGGAAAAGCGCAGTACAGACCAAACCATGTGAGCACGATTACGAGTATCTTTATCCTGAGTTCAGCATGATTAAAGGTTCATACAACGACCATTATGAACAAAAGGATACATTCTTCTGTCGGAAATGCTTGAGGTACGAAACTAGGATTGCAAGATTAGCAGATGAACGCAGTCGACCAAATTGGTATAAAGGGTGATCGCATGAGATTCATTAAGTGGCTCATTAAGATAACCAAAGGAAGGTCCAAACCTGGACCTCGTAATAGGAAGGAGCGTAGAGCATGATGATTTGCGTTTGTTCAAATGGAATGCAGCTCACTAGAGAACAGATCGATGCAATTAATAGCATAGTGGAAAAAGTAAAGGGATACTTCAACGAGTTAGCTGAAGCGATTACCAATGTATTCAGAGTGCTACGTGACCGCATCTATTGGTCAAAGATAAGACCTTTGTTACATATAAAACCTAAGTCCAAACGGCAGCGTAAGAAACAGCAGCGCAAAATTGAACGAATATTGGTCAGCCAAGTATTAGATCGAAGGAAAAAGATTAATATGATTAAGCAGAGAATTAGTTATGCCGAGTAAACCTAAAAGACCATGTAGTATACCAGG
The DNA here is from genome assembly GCF_004344915.1 of Paenibacillus albiflavus. GTDB lineage: Bacteria > Bacillota > Bacilli > Paenibacillales > NBRC-103111 > Paenibacillus_AM > Paenibacillus_AM albiflavus. Next base: position 100,344 of record NZ_SKFG01000014.1, read on the forward strand.
TTGTAGGGAACTTACGACTGAAAGATACTGTGACGGACATAAACACCTCGCAAATCAAAGATATGCAAGCAAGGAATATCAATATCTATACGGCAGACGGTGGGCGAAGTACAGCAAACAGTTTATTATACAGCATCCGCTATGCATGTGTGATGAATGCAAGCAAGCTGTCATTCCGCTACCGTCTGAGGTAACGGACCATATCGTACCCCATAAGGGAGATATTACTTTGTTCTGGGACCCACGCAATCACCAAGCATTGAATAAGCAGTGTCATGACAGGAAGACCGCGAAAGAGGATGGGGGATTTGGAAGATGAAGGCTACGATAGGTGAGATAGTCTTAGAAGGAACACCGAAGGAGATAGCGGAGTACGAGAAACAAATAAGTACGAAGATCGAGTATCTGTGTGAGCTAAGGTTGTTGTTAACAGAGGCAGGTCCGATGCGTACATCAGGAATTATTAGTCATAATGAACATCAAGATATCTTTCTTAGAGCGATTAATTTATGTAAGTCAATTGACAATGATTTAAACATTGAACACAGGGGAACCCCCCCGGGCATTGAAAGCTAAGACAGTATCAACGGAGAGCGTGCCCCCCAATAATGTAAAAAAAATTCCCTAAATGAATTTTCGGAAAGGAGGCGGTATGATGGCGAGGCCAAGGCAACCGATTGATCTATTGCTTTACAAAGGCAAGAAGAATTTGACCAAGCAAGAAATAGAGCAACGGAAAGATCAAGAAATAAGGGCGCCGGTTGACAAAGTCTCGGCGCCTTCTTATTTGGATAAGGAATTGAAGAAAGAATTCAATAAAATCTCCAAAGAGTTGGTCAAGATTGGCATCATGTCAAATTTGGATGTTGATGCATTAGCGCGGTATTTAATTGCCCGTAAAATGTATCTTCAAGTTACCAATGCTCTTCTTGCGAGAAGTCCTGTACTTCAATATGAGGTAAAAGAAGATGATAAAGTTGATGGTGAATTGATTCCAAACACAACTATCAAAGAAGCTGCAAGTGGTATTTATTCGGATCTCCTATTGAATCAAGACAAGCTATTTAAACAATGTCGTCAAGCTGCTAGTGATCTTGGACTTACAATTTCGTCAAGATGTAAATTGGTTGTTCCCAAACAAGATAAAAAACCGAAAACAGCATTTGATGAAAGATTCGGTAATGTATAGTGCTTAAACAATATATAATTGATTATTCTCGAGACGTAATCAATGGCGAAATTGTAGCTTGTCAAAAGCATAAATGGGCTTGTATGAGGTTTTTGCGGGACGTTGAACGAGAGAATACAGATGAATTCCCGTACATCTTTGACGAAGATAAGGCACTGAGGTTTTTAGAGTGGATGACTCTTTTTCGCCATACGAAAGGAATATTGAAAGGTGAAAAGATTAACCCTCATGAAATTCAAGTATTTATCTTCGGAAACATATATGGTTGGGTGCATAGAAGCACTTCGTATAGACGATTTAAGTACGGATATTGGCAAGTTGGCAGGAAGAACGCTAAATCTCAAAGTCTTGCATGTGTAGGATCTTATGAAACAGCGGCTATGGATGAAGGAATGGCAGAAGTATACTGCGCTGCTACCAAAAAAGATCAAGCTAAAATCGTATGGAATGAAATAGATGTCATGATTAAGCGATGTCCTGAATTGAAGGACAAGTTCAAAACATCATATGGGGTTATTACACATAAAAACAGCCAATCAATAATTAAGCCGTTGAGTAAAGAAGATGGTAAAAAAGGGGACGGATATAATCCTCAATGTGGCATAGTTGATGAATATCATGCCCATGAGACTACGGAAATGTATGATGTAATCGATTCAGGGATGATGGCTCGTGTCCAACCATTAATGATGATCATTACTACCGCAGGCGAAAAGCTGAATAATCCGTGCTATAGGGTAGAGTATGAAATGGTATCTAAGTTATTAGATCCTAATAACCCGATAGAAAATGATGAATATTTTGCTATGGTTAATGAACTGGATAAAGACGAAGACGGAAACGTAATAGATGACATTATGGATGAGTCTGTTTGGGAAAAAGCGAACCCAATTGTGTGTTCATATCCAGCCGGTAGAGATAATATCCGTAAACGTTTAAAGAATGCTATCAATGCACCAGAGAAAATGAACGATTTTTTAACAAAGAATTTGAACGTTTGGGTAAATGGTGGGGCAAATAAGTATATGCGCATGGATCGTTGGGCATTGTGCGCTGTTAATCCAGAGAATTTACCGGAATTACGAGGGAAAGAGTGTTATGTCGGGATAGACTTGTCTTCTAAGATTGACTTGACTAGCGTTTCGTTTGTATTCCCTCTAGAAGATGGTCGTGTATCTGTTTTTAGTCATTCATTCATGCCAGAGGAAACATTGGAGACTAAGAAACGCACAGATAAAGTCCCTTATGATTTATGGGAGCAGCAAGGATGGATAACGAAGACACCTGGAGCAGTAGTAGACTATCGTTTCATTGAGGAATATGTTCAGCGAATGATTGATGAAAACGGATGGGTCGTCAAGCAGATTTGTTATGACCCTTACAACGCAACTCAATTTGCTCAAAATATGGAGACAAAAGGGTTTGTTATGGTGGAGATTAGACAAGGAATGAAGACATTGTCTGAGCCTACTAAGAACTTTCGCGAAATGGTACTAGAGAAGAAAGTAATCCATGATAAGAATCCGGTTTTAGCTTTTGCCTTAGGTAATGCAGTGACAGAAAAGGATCAAAATGACAACATCATGCTTAGCAAAAAAAAGTCAACGCAACGTATTGACCCTGCGGCTGCAACAATTAACGCACATGTTCAAGCGATGTTCGATGCCGTTGCTGCTGATCTTAATAAGCATATCATGAGTGAGGACTTCGGATTCTAGGCGGTGAAATTATGAAAAAAATAGCTATTATTATGCGTCTTCTGTTGGCATTTGCAGAAGATTTTTTTATTTTAGCGGGCTTATCCGCTATCATCGGAGCAACATTCTACCTAAACATAATTGCAGGTTGGTACACAGTTGGGGTTATTTCCATCGCTATAGGTTACTTGTTGAGCCGAAAAACACCACGAAAGGGGTGAAAATGATTGATTTTTCGGCAATTACTTGAAAAAAGAGGTATCACAGCCGATATTCCGGGAATTTCAGGTTTTACTAATCCTGCTGATTGGCTTATTGACCTTATGGGTGGATCAAATACACAAAGCGGAGAAGTGGTGACAGCTAATACAGCACCGCTTAACTCTAATGTGTATACGTGCGCCTCAATACTTGGCGGTGACATTGGAAAGCTGCCTATTCAGTTGTATAGAAGAAAGAAGAACGGGCTTGAGCGTGATGAATCACATCCAGTAGCAGAACTATTAGGCTGGCAACCAAACCAGTACATGACAGCTTACACGTACAAAGAGACAGTTGAGATGCACCTTGTTACATGGGGAAACTCATACAGTTACATCGAGTGGGGTCCAGACGGTAGGCCTGTTTCATTATTCCCACTGCACCCGGCATTGACTGATATACGCTTTGATCTCACTAATGGATCAATATGGTATGTAACAACATTCCCGTTTCCAGGTGGCGAAACAAGAAAGATTCCTGCATCAGATATTTTGCATTTTAAAGCAATCGGAACAAGCGGTCTGAAAGGTATTACGCCTATTGCTGTCATTCGCGAAAAGTTAGGTATACAACAGTCTTCGGATAAGTTTTTGGGAGCTTTCTATTCCAATGGTACGGCGACTAGCGGTGTATTAAAAGTGCCAACTCCACTCGATAAGCCTGCCAAAGACAAAGCAAGGGAGGAATGGCAAAAGCTTCACACTGGACTTTCCAACGCACACAAGATCGCCATTCTAGATGCAGGAATGGAATACCAAGCACTTGGTATGCCTCTTGCGGATGCACAATTCATCGAGACACAAAAATTCGGTATTTCAGAAGTAGCGAAAATTTACAAAATTCCACCGCACAAACTCGGACTGTTGGATAAGGCTACATTTAGCAACATTGAGCACCAGTCGCTTGAGTACGTCAAGAATACGCTAACACCGATCTTTGTTAATTGGGAACAAGAGATCCGCCGAAAATTATTCACACCATTGGAACGAAAACGTTATTACACAAAGTTTGATGTAACAAGCGAACTGCGTGGTGATAGCAAGAGTCTTGCAGAATATTACAAGCTAATGATCGAGATGGGTGTTTATACGATTAATGAAGTTCGTGCATTCTTGGAGGCAGATAACATCGGTAATAACGGAGATAAGCATCTCATCAGCCTCAACTACACTACGTTGGACAACTTGGAGAAGTACCAATTAGCGAAAGCAGGACTTGGCGGGAAAGGGGGTGGTGGCAGCGATGGAGAAGGAACGCAGATTACTGAACAATAAAGTGGAATTGCGTAGCAATGACGATAGCAGTGGGCGTAAAATAATCGGTTACGGCTTACGCTTCGGAGTTTGGTCCCAAGATCTTGGAGGTTTCATTGAAAGAATTGAACCAGGCGCTCTAGATCAGGCAGACATGAGCGACGTTCGATGTTTGATCGACCACGAAAGTAGTAAGGTATTGGGACGCAACACTTCAGGAACTCTTAAGTTATCGGTCGACGATTTCGGTTTGCGTTACGAAACAGATCCTCCCGATACAACATACGCAAATGACCTAATCGTAGTCATGGAGCGTGGCGACGTCAATCAATCTAGCTTCGCATTTCAGGTTGACTACGATAATGACGGAGACAATTGGGATTATGACCACAATTTAGGCATGTATAAACGAACAATCACAAAGATCAAACGAATATACGATGTCAGCGTGGTTACCTATGCGGCATATGTGCAGGCAGAATCACTTGTCTCGAATCGAAGTTTCGAAAACTACAAGAACGAGCTTAGAAGAAAACAAGAATTAGATAAATTACTGATTGAGATCGATCTTTTAGGCATTGCCTAGTGATCGATTTTTTATTTTCCAAAAAACATAAAGTGAGGTAATTATCCATGGATGAAAAAGAACGCGAATTACGACAGAAGCTGGCAGCGAAATTAGAAGAAGCCCGCAATTTAGCAGAAACAGGAAAGACAGAAGAAGCTCGTAAAGCTACAAACGAAGCGAAAGAGATGCGCAGCCAATTGGACGTGCTCGTTGAGACGAGAGAACTGCAAGGCCACATGAGTCAAACGGTTAATCCAACTGCTGTCGCGCCAATTGTTGAGCCTGGAGCTTCAACACGTTCAGTTGAAGAATTAAACCGTGAACATCGTGATGCATTCGTGCAATTGATTCGTGGGAAAGATTTAACGAATCAACAACGGTCCATTCTTTCTGAGCGACGGGCAATGAACTCTACTTCTGGTGAAGATGGCGGATTCCTAATACCACCTGATATTCAAGTGATGATTAACGAGATTAAACGTCAGTACGTTGCATTATCTGATTATGTAACTATGGTTCCCGTATCAACGTTGAGCGGTTCAAGAGTGTTGGAAAAATTCACTGACATTACTCCATTAACACAAATCACGGCTGAAAATACGGAACTATCCGACCTTGACAACCCGAAGGTGAAGCAAGTTCCATTCACCGTTAAGGATTACGGCGGTATCATGACGCTGACGAATAACCTTCTTGCTGACAGCCCGGAAAACATCCTTTCTTTCATTGCGAAATGGATTGCTCGTAAGGAAATCATTACAGATAACAAGTTGATTCTCGACATCATGAAAACATTCAAGAAAGTTGCATTATCCGGAATTGACGACATCAAAAAGGTATTAAACGTAGAGTTGGATCCATTGATCGCGTCCAGTGCGATTATCGTAACTAACCAAGATGGATATAATTTCTTGGACACATTAAAAGACGGTTTCGGTCGTCCGCTCTTGCAGCCTGACCCTACACAACCAACGCGTAATCTAATCTTTGGAAAACCTGTTGTCGTTATGGCGAATCGTTTGTTACCGACTTCTGGCACAACTACGAAGAAGGCACCAATGATTATCGGTGATCTTCAGGAATCCGTAGTTATCTTTGACCGTCAAGAAATCAGCATATTGACGACAAACATCGGTGGCAAAGCGTTTGAAACGAATACTACGAAGACACGCGTCATTGATCGTGAAGATGTTGTTAAGTGGGACGATGAGGCAATGATATACGGCGAAATTTCCCTTCCGTAATGGGGTGATCATGCATGTTGACTACGCTTGAAAAGGTCAAAAAGGTTTTATCCGTTGAGGATGATTCCCAGGATGGCACACTGACACTTCAAATCCTCGCTGCTTCACAGGCTGTTGAGAACCACTGCAAGCGATCATTCAGGCGGCAAACATATATCGAAATACATTCCGGTGGTTGGAATTACATCAGCCTCCGGAATTATCCGGTAATAGAGATAACATCAATCAAAAATGGTAATGAGCCAGTAAATGGCTATCAGATATTATCTGATGGGATGGTATACCGAGATAAATGGCCATCAGGAGCACACAACCTCACGGTGACATACGAGGCAGGCTACGTCCTTCCGAGCGAAGCGACTACTGATAATCCGCGTACACTTCCTGAGGCGGTGGAGCTTGCCTGTATCTTCCTTGTCCAGCATTTTGTAAACACGCCTGTTGGTGTGAAATCGGAACGAGTTGGAGATATCTCTGTTTCCTATTCAGACTATGAAGGTGAGTTGCCAGCTGTAGTTATCTCATTGCTTAATCCTTATGTAGGTAGATGGGTATGAGTGTAAAACCGAAGAAGAAGCGAACGCGTAAGGCGAATATCATCGTCGAAGAAACGAATCAAATACCGGCAATTCTCGAACAGTTGAAAGAACTTATTAAGAACGAAGTATATGTTGGCGTTTTTTCTGATGACAATGAACTCGCTCAGGTGGCAGCGATCCAAGAGTACGGATCGGTGAAGAAAGGTATTCCAGAACGATCGTTTCTACGCGCTGGCATGGTAAAAGGTTCAGCCAAGATATCAAAAATTGTACGTAATGGAATCAATGGTGTGGTTGAAAACGGTGAAGATGTTCAAGCTTTTATGAGTGCGATTGGTGAAATAGCTATTGATCGGGTTACTACCTATTTCGATAAGCTCCAAGATCCGCCACTTAAACCGGAAACGATTGCGCGCAAAAAAGATAGGAATACAAAGCCACTTATAAATACAAATCAGATGCGTGAAGCGATTCAATTCGAGGTGAGGCCAAAAAGTGCGAAAAAGTAGATTTTCAAACATAATCAAGCGCTATACCGTGAAGTGCATACTTATCCGTAAATCAGGAAAATGGAAAAGCGGAAAATATGTAGAATTACCTCCAGAGCGCATCACATTAGAAGTAGTCATTTTACCAATCGACGCTAGACTTCTACAACTCGAAGGTGGTCGTTACACGATGGATGATAGAGCGATTTATTCGCTCATTCCGCTCAATAATGGAGATCAGATTGAGCGAGATGGAGGGATTTTTACGATCGATAAGACCGTGGATTATTCCGAATATGCCGACTTTAAGAAGTATCTTGCAAAGCGAGTGACTACACATGGTTGATCTTGATCAAATTCGAGCAGTAATCGCAGACGGACTAGAATCGCATCTTAATGTTCTCGTAATCGAAGCAAATGAGTCTTCACTGATCCCGCCGTACCCATTTCTCGCATTCAATTTCACGACAGCAGCAATTTACCCTGACTATTACCCAGTCGTAGATATGAGCGGTATCGACATGGGGTACATTGAGCAGCCGGAAATGCTGATTAGTATGAACTCATATGCGGATACACGGCAGGGGAGCATCGATAACGCGATGCGCGCACATGATTGGTTTCGCGTGTCCGGCTATGAATCACTGAATAATGCTGGACTTGTTGCGGTGGATGTAGGTGACATACGCAATCGTGACATTCAGATTGGGGATGAATGGGAGAGACGGAACGGTTTTGATGTGCGTATTCGGGTACTAAGCATCGTTTCAACTTCAAAAGAAACGATTGAACAAATTGAAACCAAGGGGGTATTCAAATAATGGCATCTATAAGTGACGTAATTGTCGTCATTGACGTACAAAAACCGAGAGGACGAATTGGATTCGGCACACCGCTTATTCTCGGTTCTAAGTCTGGAGGAAAGGACTACAAAGAGTATTCCGACCTAGATATGGTCGAGGTTGATTATGCCAAAGGTACGGACGAATACAAGGCTGCAGAAGCGATCTTCGCACAAGGAGATTACGCACCTGCTAAAATCGCTATAACTTGTCACAACAGTACTGCTGCAGCGACTGAAACGTTGTCCGATCGATTGAAATCTGTCTATGATCGCGATTGGTATTTCTTAATTTACACAAAAGATACGGTCGCAAGCATCATCGAACTTGCTGACGAAATTGAGAAGGCAAAAGGAAAGATTTTTGTTGCGCGGTCGAGCAGCAAGGAAGAAGCGCAAACGATCAAGGATAAGAAATATGACAACACCGCTGTTTTTTACCATACCACTACGAACAATTATCCTGACGCTGCTCTCGTTGGACGTGCTGGAAGCGCCCCTGTTGGTTCGGTAACATGGAAATTCAAGACACTGGCAGGGATTCAACCGCTTGACATCGATGCTACTGAACTTCGTGCAATTCATGATACTGGTGCGATCACATACGTCATAAAATCTGGCGACAACGTGACAAGCGAAGGAAAGACTGTATCTGGCGAGTACATCGACGTCATTCATTCAAATGATTTCGTCAAGTTTACTATCGAATACGAAGTGCAAAAACTGCTTAATAACTCAGGCAAAATTCCTTACACTACACAAGGAATTTCGCTGATTGAAGGTATTGTCAAATCTGTCCTACAGCGCGCAAACAATCAAGGAATTATCGCGAATGATGCAGACGGTATTGGCTTGTATGGCACTGACTTCAAGCCACGAGAAGCCGTTGATCCGGAAGATCGAGCAAAACGCGTCTACCGTGAGGGAAACTTTTGGTACGAGCTCGCTGGTGCAATACACGGGGCAAGAATTAACGGAGTAGTCCGATACTAGGGAGAGATGACTAATGGCAAAAGTTTATGATCCAAAGAATACGACCGTCATTGTCGGTGGCGTATACTTAACAGGGCTCGGTGAAGATATGGTCGAGGTCGATAAGGATGAAGACAATCAGGAAGCAAAAGTAGGTGCGCAGGGTGACGTAGCTGTGGCGCGAATCAATAACAATCTTGGTACGATTAAAGTCACTTTACTCTCTGTAAGCCCTCAAGTATCAATGCTAGATCGCTTAGCAAACTCTGGTAAGTTGTTTCCGATCAGCGTGATTTATGCTGGCGATCCAAAGGAGACGGCAACAGCAACAGAGGCATTCGTAAAGAAACCAGCGACTCGTTCTTATGGTAAAGAAGTTGCTGACCGCGAATATGAAATCCAAGCGCTTGATCTTAAATTCGAATAGGAGTGAAAACAATGTTTAAACAAAGGAAATATGTCTCGCAAAGCGGAAAAGAATATACGTTTCAGCATCCTGGTGTAAGATCGGCATCTCAGATCAGCGATCGATGTAAAAATAAGCACGGTGTACAGCAGGAATATAAAATCGCTGAAGAAATGATGCAGCATGTCATCGTTTCGCCTAAGATTACATGGGATTATTTTGGTGATAACAAACAAGAATTCAACGATGTAATCGGAGCTGCGGCGTCTTTTATGGAAGGTGTAGACGACGATAAAAGCAATGCTGACGAAGGCTGAGGCACGTGAAAAAGCTCAACGGAATTGGGCGATGTGGCGGCTGCTGTTGAGTGATATGAATATCACCTATTCCGACCTCGATAAAATGAGCCCGGAAGATTTAGCAGAAGCGAATGCAGCTCTAGATATCCACATCGAACTAATTGAGAAGCAGAAGAAGAAATAGTGTCCATATCGGGTGCTATTTCTTCTTTTTTGCATAGGTGGTGGTTAATACATGGGCGCAATCGGTAATCTGATGTTTGCTATTGGATTTAAAGTAGCAAGCAATGAGCTAACCAAAGCGAATAAACAAATTGATGGAATCAAAAGCAAGACATTTGGACTTGGCAATGTAGCCGATCAAACCAACAGCAAATTCGGAGTGCTTGGTAAATCCATTACAACTGTTGGGAGGATTGCTGGAGGAACACTTGTTGCTGGTATCGCAGGGTTTGGAGTCGCAGCCTATAAAGCTGGCGTACAGGCAGAAGATTCATTCAGAATTATCAAGTCGGGGACAGGGGCGACAGGAGAACAATTAGACGGACTGTTGAAAAGTTATCGCAACCTTGGCGCTAATGTTCCTGATGATTTGAATACAGTAGCACAAGTCATGGCTGACATCAATACGAGAACAGGAGCAACTGGACCTCTGCTTGAAGATATGTCGGGGAAAATATTAAGCCTTACCGCCTTAACCACAGAAGGGGCGGATGCATTGTCATCATCTGTACCTCGCATGATGGGTGATTGGTCTATGGCAGCAGATCAGGGTGGGGCAACTTTGGACAAATTATTTGTCCTGTCCCAACAAACTGGTGCTGGTATAACATCACTTGCCGAAAACCTCACCAAGTATGGCGGCCCTCTTCGTCAGCTCGGGTTCGACTTCGACACATCCGCAGGACTAATGGCAAAGTGGGAAAAAGAAGGAGTCAATACTGAGCTTGTTGCCGGTTCAATGCGTATCGCTCTTGGTAAAATGGCGAAAGACGGAGTTAAGGATACGCGCAAAGCATTTGATGTTATTACGAAGAAAATCCAAGAAGCGAAGACGATCGGCGAAGCAACGGCACTATCTATGGAGGCTTTTGGGGCCAAGGCAGGACCAGACATGGCTGCGGCAATTAGGGAAGGAAGGTTCGAGCTCGGATCGTTAGTTGATCAAATAAAAAATTCTTCCGGTGCCATTGATCAGACCTACGCTGATACAGAGACACTAAGCGACAAATGGAATACATTTAAAAACAAGATGATGATCGCTTTAGAGCCGATCGGCAAGAAGATGCTGGACACATTCGGTAAATGGATTCCTAAGGTTGGGGAGTTTATTTCGAAAATTGCTTCTGGCATAGAGAAAGCTATGCCGTTCGTTGAAAGCCTAGCTGATGCGTTAGGATCAGTACTAGGGCCAGTTATCGAAACCGTCTGGGAAGGTATCGGATTATTTACGCGAAATATTGATATTCTCGGACCTGCACTCGGCGGGTTCGCACTTGTTATCGGTATAGCTCTTGTTCCATCTTTATGGGCTGCAGCAACCGCTGGATGGGCGGCGATTGCCCCTTGGTTACCAATCATCGCCATTGCTGTAGCAATTGGAGCTGCTATCGCTGGAGTTATATATGTTTTCAAGAACTGGGGTAGCATTTCCGATTGGCTGAGCGAAAAATGGAATGCCTTTAAAGATTGGATTTTCGGAATATTTAATGCGATTGGGGATTTCTTTGCGGACTTCGACCTTTTCGAGATTGGAAAGAATATTCTTCAAGGTATGATTGACGGTATCAAAAATGCCGCTGGTGCTATTTGGGATACGATCAAGGATATCGGATCTTCTATTAAAGACGGATTTTGCGACTTCTTTGGTATCAAATCGCCTTCTCGTCTAATGATGGAAGTTGGTTTCTGGACATCGGAAGGTCTAGCAGTCGGGATGGAAGAGAACAACAGCGTCGTTCAGGCGTCAGAAAAAGTGGCTGATTCGGCTGTTGAGCCATATCGCGATAACGACTATTTATCTAGCATTACACCCTCATCGTCTCCATCGACAGTAACGAACAACACATCAAATAGCAACGCTGAGATTAGTCCGGTATTTCAAATAAGCGTGAACGGCGGCGATGCCAACGTAGGACAAAGCGTAGCGAAACAAGTAGAGGACGTATTCGAGAGTCTAATGCGCAGATACGGGCTCGTACCGCAAGGGGGTTGATTGCTTGGCGAAGATAAATGATATACAGATCATGGCCGAGAAAGAATCACCAGAATATGCATCAGATGTAACTGAGCAACCTGTAGAGTCTGGAATCAGTTTAACTGATCATGTCAGGCAACGCGCCAAAACACTAAAAATCAGCGGGTTTATTCTAGGTTCAGATGCCGCTGAACGTCGACAGAGGATTCTTGATTTATGGTCGAAAGGCGAAATCGTGAAATATGTCGGCAGGAACTTGTTTTCTGGCGTCATAGAGTCATTTTCGACTGATCATGGTTACAAAACGGCCAATGGATGTGGCTTTACCATGTCTCTAGTTGAAATACGAATTGCAACTCCAGAATATACGAGTGGTTTGTCATTTGAGGTAAGGACTCAAGTTGCGAAAGTAGCTGATGCTGGGCGAAAGCAACCGGTCGAAAAAGGATCGGGGAAAGGCGGTAAGTCGATATGGGAAGAGTAATTGAAATCAAAAAAAACATGATCCCATACCGTTTCGAAATCGTGCTTTGTAGCGAGCTATTTTCATTTTTAGTCGACTATAATGCGGTATCAGACTCCTTTTCCGTTGATTTGTACAAGGATCAGGAATTGATTGTAAGCGGTGAGCAACTTGTATATGGCTCACCGCTTTTTGCTGATTTTTCAGATACACGTTTGCCGAGTGTCGACTTAATTCCGTGTGACGAGGCTAACAATGAGACAGTGGTTACATGGTCGAATTTAAGCGAATCCGTCTTCTTGTTTGTCGTTGAAAAGGATGGTGCCTTATGAATTTCAAGCGCTTCGTAGAGGTGACAATCGGTGATCAAAAATTCGCTAATAATTCGTTTACCATCGAGTTTTCAATTCCATTTACGGATGAAAGCACACCGGATGAATGTGAAATTAAAATCTACAACTTGACTGAATCTACAATCGCGCGGTTTAGTCGCAGTACAGCTGTCGTAATTAATGCAGGGTATGAGGGAGATGTCGGTGTTACCTTAGTAGGAACGATCTCAAAAGTTGCGACGCAGTTCATGGGACCAGATAAAATTACTACTATAAATGTTATCGATGGAATTATAGGAAGTTCGGTACAAAAAGCATACGCCAAGGGCACGAACGGAAATTATATTATTCGCGATTTAGCTGCTTCAGCTGGCATTCCGATTGCAAAACTTGTGACTAAGGACGTAGTTTTTAATTCAGGTTATGCTGTCAATGGCATGCCGCTCGATATCATTCGTAAAGTCGCGAGAGAGTGCGGATCAAAGGCATATATTGATCGCGGTCAGCTTGTTGTTACACCGGTATCCACACAAGGTAGCGTCCTTGTCCTATCACCAGATACGGGACTGATTGGGTACCCGGAGCCGTTCGAAGATGAACGAGGCAAGGGGTATAAACTGACAAGCCAGTTTAGCCATCCCGTCACGAAAGGATCAATCGTGCAGTTGCAGTCGCGAATTGCAAATGCTGTCCTGTATGTCAGAGCTGGCAAGCACACATTCAATATTCAAACGTTCACAACAGAAATGGAGGCGATATATTGAATGCGATTGATAGGTTTCTGACGGCATGGATCGATAAAGAGTTGAGATCTCTACATGTCGCAATTCCATGTCGTGTTATTTCGTTTGATGGTAAAACAGCAACGGTACAGCCTCTTGTAAAGGTAGATGGCGCTGAGCAGCCTGTTATTCAAGACGTATCGGCACTAGGCCAGCGTTTAGAGGTAGATGGTGTTGAACGAGTCTATAAGCCAGCGTTAAAGAATGGTGATGTTGTGCTTGTCGTGTGCTGCGACACTGACATTCAAAGATCATCTTCTGGGAAGTCTGCTTCTCCAGCTACGTCAAGAAAACATGACATAAATGATGCGGTCATTGTGGGGGTGTTTCCGTGCTCTCTTTAAAGGTGATCGACGGCGATATCGTATTTGAAAATGGTGAGCTTGTTACCGTCGAAGGCAAACACGAAATTGATCAATGCGCCGACCGTGTATTAAGCACGAACATCGGGGAATGGTTCTTGAATCCATCGCACGGCATCGACTTCAAGGCGCTTCTCGGTAAAGGCGTGACAGACGACGAAGCGCGAGCGGTTGTACGTGAGGGGTTGGGACAAATTCCTGAAATCGCAACGGTCGAATCTATAACGATTAATCGGGATCGCAGAGCTCGTGAGCTGGCGATCTATTTTATTGCTACCGGAAAAGATGGCAGCAGGATAGAAAGCGGGGTGAAAGTAGATGCTTGACGAACGGGGATTTAAACGTAGGAGATTTGCTGACTTATTCGATGAAATGGAGGGAAAAGCTCGCGAAGCGTTCGGGGAACAAGTAAACACTGCTGTACGATCGCCACTTGGTATTATTTTGCGGATATTTGCCTGGTTCCTCGCAATGGCATGGTCACTCGCCGAGTCCGTTTACAATAGCGCATACGTTGGCACAGCAATCGGCACTAGCTTAGACCGACTAGGTGCGTATGTTGGCATTACACGCATACCGCAGCGGCCGGCAACCGGAGAAGTGCAAATTGAAGGCACGGCTGGTTACACTGTCGCGATTAGCACAGTCTTCGGTACAAAGAACGGAGTGCTGTTTGAAACGCTCAATTCCATTACTCTTGAAAGCAACGGGAGAGGAATGGTCAAGGTCAGGGGGAAGAAACCAGGTATACAAAGCAATGTTGCAGCCGGAACCATTACAGAGATAATCAATCCGGTCCCAGACATTACAGCGGTAACAAATCCTGCACCTTCAACTGGCGGACGCGAGAAGGAGACAGATTCAGAATTTCGCGAACGATTTCGCCTATCTGTTGCTGGTGGCGGTGCGGCCACGCTGGATTCATTACGAGGGGCATTATTGCGAGTATTTGGTGTCCGTGCTGCAGCAGTTGTGGAAAACAATTCCTTACAAACTGACGGCGCTGGACGTCCTGGTAAGTCATTTCAATGTTATTTGTTAGGTGGGGATGACAACGATATCGCACAAACCATTCTCAATACCAAGGCGGCTGGAATTGAGCCGTTTGGTGATATTGAGATTATCCGAAAGGATATTGCTGGCGAGCCGCATACAGTTAAATTCAGTCGCGCTGAAGAGGTTAGAATCAGCTTGAAAGTGTTAATTGGTACTGATAACCGTTTTCCGATTGACGGTGATCGCCGTATATGTAGCGAACTTGTTCGGTACATTGGTGGAAATGATGAGGATGGGTCAATTTATGTAGGACTGAACATGGGTCAAAGTGTAGTCTTCTCTCAACTAGTAGCAACTGCATTGAAGGTAGAAGGAACAACAGACGTCTCATACGAGATCAAGGTAAATGGACAAGCTCACCGGTCAGAGAATATAAACATCTCCATTTTTCAGGTAGCACAGACATCTGCTGCAGAAATAGAGGTGGTTCATAGTGTTTAGCTTGAAAGCGTTTCTTGCAAAACTCACGGACAACTACAATAAAAAACCAAACAGCAATTTAGGACGTCTTATTTCTATCTTGCAGCAACAGTTAAAAGACCTTGGAGATACATTTGAGACGATGCGAGAATGGCGAGATATTGATAAGGCTCGCGGGGTTACACTCGATCGGATTGGTGAAAATATCGTACAGCCTCGTGGTGCATCGACTGACGAGGTTTACCGGGTACTGATTAAGTCAAAGATTGCTCGAAATTTGTCTCGTGGCGACATAAATACAATTATTGATGTATTGGCCTTGGCTCTGGACTGTGATCCGGCTGAAATACGAATTAAAGAGAAATGGAATGATCCATCAGAACCTGAGCCAGCAGCGATCGGACTCATACGGCTGCCAGTGTCACGCTTAAATGCTGTGGGTATGTCGCCTTATCAATTCGCTCGAATTGTGCAGCGGACTGTTGCAGCTGGTGTACGTGTCGCACAAATTGAAATGCCTGGAACATTCAGACTATCCTCATTTCGAAATAAAATAGAGAAAAGCCAACTTGGATTAGCTGATGTAAGCATGACAACCGGCGGAACTTTAGGGATAGTTTATGTTCCAGGTAACGACGTAGATTTACCGATTTAAGGAGGGATACTGATGGGATTTGTGAAAGAACTTCCGATGTGGAATGCACCGGGGATTAAGCCGCCGTTATCAAAATTGAATATTGGTTGGGAAGTAGAAGACCACCCACCTGCTGATTGGCTTAACTGGCAGCAGTATACAACATATGAAGCTTTGAAAGAGCTGCAGGAGCAGGCGGCTGATAAAAGCTATGTTGATCAAAAAATATCTGAGCTTGATATTAACGTAACGCCTGAACAAATTGGAGCAGCTAAACAAAGTGACTTTGCTGCACATTTGGCGGAAGATGCGTCTTTGACTAAAAAGGGACATGTGCAGTTATCAAGCAGTGTAACGAGTACAAGTGAGACGCTAGCTGCTACCGCTAATGCAGTTAAACAAGTTAATGATAAATTAGTAAGTGACGTAGTTGCGATGGGGAAAAAATCAAGCTCAGACAGTGGTGCTGTCGCAATAGGTCAAGAGTCAAATGCATACTTGGCGTCAATTGCACTAGGTGGTAACGCAAAAACCACAAAAGCATTTGGTATAGCAATTGGGCCTTTGTCATCAGCAGAAGGAGCAGGCTCGGTAGCACTTGGAAGTAACGCAACTGCATTGAATAATTCGCAGGGAATTTTGGGCTCTGGTAATGGAAATACAGATACTTGGTTAGTTCCTGGATCATTTTCCGTCCAAGGTACTAAAAATTTTGAAATACCGCATCCTCATCCAGTAAAGAAAAATACGCACGTCATACGACATGGAGCTGTTGAGAGCCCAACGCCTGGCGACACACTTTATCGCTATACTCTTGAAGCAACAAAAGATAGCCAAACTGTAGAGATACATTTGCCAGATTACTTTGAGCACTTAAACACCAATGTAGACGTGTGGGTAAATGGTCATTTGCATTTTGGCAGAGCTTATGGGGTTGTTGAAGGTGATACACTTAAAGTAACATGCGAAAAAGCAGGAAAGTACAAAGCCCTCGTCATTGGTACTCGTAACGATGATAATGTACAAGATTGGCACGTCAAAGGTGTAGAGCGAGAGATCGGCGAGAGCTGGCGTGGTGAAACTTATGTGTTTGAAGTAGACGAGATTATGGAAGTAGAAGAAATAACAAATATGGAGGAATCAGTCTAATGGAAATTATTATTCGGAAGAGCACAATCCAGTTTAAAAACCCACAAGTCGGGCAACCAACACGAGCAGTCGGAGAACACTACAATGGAAGAACAATCAACGCTAGTGTTGATGGTAATGAGAAACTATTTAGATTTAAGAAAGAAGAAATTCCTTTTCTTGTTGATGAGGATGAGATGATTACTACAATTACCGCAAGAGTGAATAGCGAACTAGAATAAGCGCCACGACAGCGAGCGATATATTTATACGCATAAGGATGA
>NZ_SKFG01000015.1 GCF_004344915.1 Paenibacillus albiflavus
AAACTGTAACTCCCCAACAGGCAGACCTCTCCATCACAAATACTGTGGATAACGCAATACCGAATGTTGGAGACACTATAACTTTCACCGTCACTGTTACAAATAATGGGCCTGATAGTGCAACAGGTGTGGAAGTAAGAGATTTGCTGCCAACCGATCTCAAATTTGTTTCTGCAACGCCAAGTCATGGAACCTACAACTCCACTACAGGAGTTTGGGCTGTCGGAACAGTCACAAAAGCTTCGTCTGCAACTCTCACACTCCAAGTGATGGTTGTCTCACCGGCTGCACAAACAAACACAGCGACTATATCGCATGCTGACCAGTTTGACCCAAACACAGGCAACAATACGTCATCGGCAACTGTAACTCCCCAAACAACCTATACTGTCACCTTTGACTCCCGGGGTGGTAGTTCTGTATCAAAGATAAGCGGTGTTACTTCAGGCTCCACAATAACCGCACCTGTTGCACCTACATTATCAGGCTATACATTTGTTGGCTGGTATAAGGAATCATCATATACTAACGCGTGGAATTTCAGCAGAGATACTGTATCCGGTAACTTAACCCTATTTGCTAAGTGGATGAACAATAGTGACGACAGTAGCGGTGGCGACAGTGGCGGTAGCAGTAACAGTAGCAAAAATTCCCCTGTCACATCGACAAACTATGCGGTTATATCAGGAACCGGCATATCGGGGGCCACCCTACCTATTATTACAAATATGGATACCAGCAGCGCATCGGTAGACCTGGGAACTTTGGCAAAATATATGTCCAATGGTGGAAAAACAATTGTTATCTCCATGCCTGCCATCCCTGGTGTGAATGCCTATACCCTGGGGATTCCCGTTGATTACCTGTCCACGCCAGATAGTAAAGGTACTTTGGTCTTCAATACCAATGCAGGAACGATAACCCTTCCTGCGGATATGTTGGCAGTTATTTTGGGCTTAGAAGGACAGAAAGCTGAAATTACCATTGGACGGGGCGATAAATCAGGTATGCCTGACAACGTAATAACAGCCATAGGTGATAGGCCACTGATCCAATTGGCAGTGAATATAGGCGGAAAGCAGATTGAGTGGAATAATCCCAATGCACCGGTCATTATATCCATACCCTATACACCTATAGCGGCCGAGCTAATAAATCCCGATAGCATTGTTATCTGGTACATCGACGGCAGCGGCAAAGCGGTCTTCGTACCAAGCGGACGTTATGACCCAGTCACAGGAACCGTGACCTTTGCCACCACCCATTTCAGCTACTACGCTGTAAGCTACAATCAAGTTAGCTTTAAGGATGTGGCGGCAGGCACGTGGTTTGGCAAAGCGGTTTCCTTTATAGCCGCAAGGGAAATTACCACAGGTACAGGCAACGGGAATTACAGCCCTGATACAAAACTAATCCGTGGAGATTTCCTTGTAATGCTGATGAAATCATATAATATAGCTGCGGATACTAATCCGGCGGATAATTTCTCCGACGCAGGCAATACTTACTATACCGGCTATCTTGCAGCGGCAATGCGGCTCGGCATATCCTCAGGTGTGGGTAACAATATGTTCGCACCAGAAAAGGAAATCACACGCCAGGAATTGTTTACCCTGCTCTATAATGCCTTGAATGTCATCGAAAAACTGCCGCAAGGTAATTCCGGCAAGACACTCTCTGATATCACCGACGCCGGTCTGATCGACTCCTGGGCGAAAGAAGCCATCACGCTGCTGGTCGAAACGGGAAGCATCGTCGGCAACGCCGGAATGCTCACCCCAACAGCCACGACTACAAGGGCAGAAATGGCGCAGGTGCTTTACAATTTGCTAGCGAAGTAAAGCATGTAACGCTTTAAAAATCAGGCTGCGAGCTTTTTGACTCGCAGCCTGTCTTATATACAATAAAGCGTAAATCGAGAGTGTCAAGACACGCCACATAGGCAAAATTGTTGGTTTGACAAAGTGAAAATTATCTTTTAATATACCCATATGGGTATACAGCACACACTTTCACATACCCCATACGGTATTTTGTGATTTTAATCTCATATTGTTTCAATCAATTATCGAATGGAGGAACTTAATATGAATAAGAAGATTGTTATTGTAGGTGGAGTTGCAGGAGGCGCAACTGCAGCGGCACGGTTAAGACGTTTGGACGAAACATCTCACATTGTTTTGTTTGAAAGGGGGGAGCATATATCTTTTGCTAACTGCGGCTTGCCTTATTATATTGGTGGAGTCATCCAGAATCGTGAAGCACTACTCGTACAAACTGTAGAAGGTATGTCCAAAAAATTCAATCTGGATATTCGCAATCGAAGCGAAGTAACAGCGATTGATCGTGAACGGAAAGTAATCCGTGTCCACAATCTAAATACCGATGAGACTTATGAAGAGAACTATGATGTCTTGATTCTATCTCCTGGTGCCAAACCAATGAGACCCCCGATCCCAGGGATTGAGGAAGCAGAGAGCTTATTTACACTGCGGAATATTCCAGATACCGATCGGATTAAGAATTACGTAGACCATAACAGCCCTAAATCGGCCGTCGTTATTGGTGGTGGATTTATTGGCGTCGAAATGGCCGAGAATCTGCACGAGCGCGGAATGCAGGTTTCGCTCATTGAATTAGGTAATCAGGTCATGGCTCCATTGGATTATGAGATGGCATCGATGATTCATCAGCATATGGCTGATAAAGGCATGAATCTTATTTTGGAAGATGGTGTCCATCACTTTGAAGCCCAAGGCAAGAAAGTGGTATTAAACAGTGGACAAACCATTGATGCGGATATGGTAATTCTTGCGATCGGTGTTCAGCCGGAGAATAGCTTAGCAAAGGATGCAGGATTGGAGCTTGGAATACGCGGTACGATCAAAGTAAATGATGAACTTCAAACGGCAGATCCAAGTATATATGCGATTGGTGACGCGATTGAAGTAACCGACTTCATCAATGGGCAGCCGACCATGATTCCGCTCGCTTGGCCTGCAAACCGTCAAGGGCGCATCGTCGCGGATCATATCTATGGCCGCCAAGTGCGTTATCCAGGCACGCTTGGCACATCGATTGCAAAGATTTTCGACCTTACCGTTGCGGCAACAGGGAATAACGAGAAAACATTACGCCGACTAGGTATGGAGTACAACGCCATACACATTCATCCCAATTCCCATGCGGGGTACTATCCAGGAGCTACGCCTATCTCCTTAAAATTAATTTTTGATCCGAAGAATGGTCGCATTCTGGGGGCGCAAGCTGTAGGACGAGATGGTGTAGATAAACGAATTGATGTGATTGCGACTGCGATTAAAGGTGGATTAACCGTCCTGGATCTACCCGACCTAGAGTTGAGCTACGCACCTCCATACTCTTCTGCTAAAGATCCTGTGAATATGGCAGGGTACGTTGCATCCAATATCGTGGAAGGCGATACCGAAATTGTGCAATGGCACGAGATCGATGAGATCATAGCCCAGGGTGGACTATTAGTTGATGTTCGTGAACCGATTGAACGTGAAATGGGCATCATTCCAGGTTCGATCAATATCCCACTTGGAGAACTCCGTGATCGGGTCGATGAATTGCCGAAAGATAAGCCGGTATACGTTTCTTGTCAGGTAGGCTTGCGTGGCTATCTGGCAACACGTATCCTGCAGCAGCATGGAATCCGAGCGATCAATGTCGATGGAGGCTATAAGACGTATTCAAGTGTACATTGGAAAATGTTGAAGATGGATGATGCGCCCATCTCGGACAGCGGAACTAGCGAAGCTAATGTGACCCAAGCAGTCAAAGTTTCACCAAGTCATGAGCCCCTAAGCATTCAAGTCGATGCTTGTGGTCTGCAATGTCCTGGCCCGATTATGAAAGTAGCCGAGAATATGAATCGGATGAAGATTGGAGATGTTCTTGAGATCAAAGCCACTGATCCTGGCTTTAGCAAAGACATTCAAGCATGGTGTAAGAAAACAGGCAATACGCTGCAATCCTCAACCTTCGAGAATAACGCGGCGGTTGTACAGATTCAAAAGGGATCTACAGAAGCCGTAATAGGCGAATGTTCAATCTCTAGCACCACTGCTAAAGACGGAGCGACATTCGTTGTCTTCAGCGGTGAGCTTGATAAGGCGATGGCATCCTTTATTATTGCTTGTGGTGCAGCAGCAATGGGTAAAGAAGTGACGATGTTCTTTACCTTCTGGGGATTAAATATTCTTAGACGAGAAGAAGCACCCTCTGTCGATAAAGACCTTATGGAGAAAATGTTCGGAATGATGATGCCTAAAGGAGCAAACGCATTACCGTTATCCAACATGAACATGATGGGCATGGGCACGAAAATGATGAAAAACGTAATGAAACAGAAGAACGTTGATGACATTCATACTTTAATCGAGAATGCTCGTGCAGCTGGAGTTCATTTTGTCGCTTGCGCCATGAGCATGGATGTTATGGGCATCAAGCCTGAGGAATTAATTGATGGAGTAGAAATCGCAGGTGTAGCTACCTATTTAGGTAAGACGGACGATTCTAATCTGAATCTATTCATCTAATCGAATCAGGTAACTATAAACCTACAGTACTTCAAATAAATGAGCACCCGAACCTTCTTAGGTAATCGGGTGCTTCATCTTTTCTATTATGTTAGAACAGTCTTCCGTCTTGCTCTGCAATGAGTGTGCAACGAAATATCACTACGTTTCTTATTGGGTTTGTAGCCGCTATATTTCATGCCCCCATCCTATCCGTATGCTTTAGTACGAATCTTTTCTCAAGCAAAAAATTATCATCTAGGCATTTGAACAGGCTAAATTTCTAGATACCCATACAATAGGAAAAGAATAGGGCAAATGATATGTATCCGCCCAATTATATGAAATTGAGGTGAAGTTCTTTGGATTGGAATCAAAACAGAGGAACTTACCATGCATTTATCAGCCTTGGAGCAACGTGCCAGACTGCGCATCAATTAAGTAGATTAAAACTTCGCAAATTTAGTGGCCCACTTGATTGGTTTATTTCCTTTCCTTCCTCGAAAATTTCACACCTTGTCAAGACAAAGTTCAAAGGATTTATGGAATTAAATAATTTGCGTCTTATAAACATAGTCGATCATCATTATGTTTTACGTGATATGGAACACCATGTAGATTCGTATCATGATTTCCCCGTTCCTTATAATCCTAACCAGCTGTACCCTCAGTTTAAAGAGCAAATGGACCGTAGGATATCCAGATTTTTAAAAACAATAAAAACCGGCCCTGTCTGTTTCTTGCGTACACAAACTTCAAGCTCGGAGGCGCAGCTCCTGGAACAAGCTTTATATGGCATTTCGCACAAAGATTTCAGGATACTCATAGTTAATTTCCATAATCAATCGGGAAAGGGCGTCATTTATGACGATTGGGGACTACAGCGCGTTTCTTCTGTAACAATTCCATCAGGCAAGGATTGGAGAGGCTCAGACCATCATTGGGATCTCATTATGGAAGGGTTCTTTCTTAATTCATGACTTTCCAGTTCAACCCCTCACTAGAAATGGCTACTTGTCTGTATTTTTGACACCTACAGCAAACTTTGAAACAGTCTTTTCAAGTTCTTCCGCCATTTTATTAAGCCTCAAAACGGTATGAAGGATATCTTGATTGTAGTTTTCTTGTTCAATTGTTCGGTCGACCACACTTTCTGTTGCCTTTGCGGCCTTATTTGCAAGCATCGTCGTTTCCATTACTCCTGCTGTGATTTCCTCCGAGAATGCTGACATTTCTTCTGAAGTTACAGAAACTTGTTTCGTATGAGATACTACGCCTTGAATAGAATGAAGAATACTTTCAAATGATTTTCCGGCTTCTTCAACAGCTTGAATACCGTCTTCTACATTTTCTGTTACAACATTCATTGCTTGTACTGTTAGACTCGTATCCACATTTATTTTAGAAATCAAATCCGATATGCTATTAGCTGATGTTTCCGATTGATCAGATAGCTTTCTAACTTCCTCAGCTACTACAGCAAAGCCCTTTCCAGATTCACCAGCTCTCGCTGCTTCAATCGCAGCATTTAATGCAAGTAGATTCGTTTGTGAAGCAATGTCACGAATGATATTTATAATAAGTGAAGCTTCGTTTGATTGATTCTCGAGTTTTTTTATTGCATTTGCCGATAATTGAACAGATTGATGAATAACATTCATTTGATGAATCACTTTTTCAATGCTACTATTTCCAAGCTCTACATATTGTAAGCTAGTTGATGATAATTGAGATACATTTGAAGAAGCTTCAGCAATTTGTTGAATGCCCTCTGACATTTGCTCTAATGTAGCAGAGCTTTCCTCCGAGCTTTTATACTGTGCATGAGCACCTGCCGATACTTCCTGAATGGACACAGAAATATGGCTAATCGCTTCACTTGCCTTCTCACTACTTTTTGCCACTGAATTGGTCGTGTCAATTAACTGCTTGGACCCAACATTGATTCCGAGTATGATATTTTGTAAATCCAGTATCATCTGTTGAAATGCATGTGTTAAAAGTCCAATTTCATCTTTTCGACCTGTTTCTATCACAACAGTTAAATCACCATTACCAACTTTTTTCACTTGTGATGTTAATTTTCGTATAGGTTTCGTTAAATAATCTGTGAAGAAATAAACAATGCAGATTCCCACTATTAAGACTATCAATGTTATAGCAATAATTTTCATTTGATTGGCATCCATGTGTGCATAAACATCTGTGGCATCCAAATCTGCCCCCACAAATCCAATCACTTCTCCCGCATTATTTTTTATCGGAGCATAAATTGCTAATACAGCACCATATTGTGCATCATTCGATAACTGAAATTGTATTTTCCCTGTTTCAAATACTTGTTTCATTAGAGGATAGGATTCAGGCGATTCCTCTTTAACACCAATCTTTGAATCCTCACTTGGCGTACTATCTACCATATAGTAGTATTCGTAGTCTTCACCATTCTTCACACGAGACATCGTATACAAACTTGATACCTTATAAAACTTTTTAACAGAGCTTAGTTCTTTTTGTAATTCTTGATAATATCCTTCCTTTTTAGCACCAATTTCTAAAATTTGATAACCTTTATCATCTATCTTAGAGATTACATGATCAATCATAGCTAAATTTTGCTGACCAACTACCTCTTTCACTAGATCTAATGATGAACGGTAAATAAAAAAGCTAATTAGAAAACACGAAATAACAAGTAGAATTGAAAAAACCATTAACATTTTAATCTTTAAGCTACTTCTCATGATGAACTCCCTTGTGATGTTTTAATAATCCAGAAATCAGATTTAGTTGAATAGAATCCTTATTCGACATCTTCTAACGAAATCCTACAAAAAATAACAAATTTATCTCAAATGATGAATAACCATTAATGGAGTATCTCGAATAAAACGAGGGGCGTAATAGCTAACCATTTGTTCTCGAAGTTAGTAAGTCTACTAGCCGTCTACAATTTCAGGAATAACAAAAACCCAGTCCTTATCGGGACTGGGTTTCCAAAATGGAGGCGAGGGGAGTCGAACAATCCATCTCGCGCAACCGCACCGTTGCTGCGATTATCATGAGCCCTGCAAACCTGCATAAAACATCAGATAGTCTTCCGTATTCGCCTTCCAATAATACTTGTCATGCCCGCCAGACGATGCTCGAAACTTCACGTCGACCCCCTTGTTCTTCAGTTTCTCGTACAGCTGATTCGTGGAGTCTATGACATGCTTCATATCATGATCGCCGTAATCCACATACAACCGTAGTGGCTTCAGATCGACTTCGTCGACAAGAAATAACGGATCTGTGCGTTTGCGCATGTCCTCGTCCTTAAATAGCCAATTCAGTTTATCCGTCGAATCCATGAACATGGCCGGACTATGGCCGCCTGCTTTGCTGAATAGATCCTGATGCGTAAAGGCAAGGAAGAGCGCAGTGAACCCGCCCATAGAGACCCCGCCGATGTAGCGGCCATCTTTTGATTCTATCGTGCTGTAACGGGCATCGATATAACCGATCAGTTCTCTAGTCAAATAATCTTCATAACGCCCGTATTGCCTTCCTGCCTTTGAATACGTCTCTTCCGAATAATTTATGCCATAGCTGTTATTGTAATTGGGCATGACGATAATAAGCGGATTTATTTTCTTGTCCCTGATTAATGCGGTAGCCTTGTTCGACACATCCATGTCCTTGATCCACGTATTCTCGTTTCCTTCCCGTCCATGCAGCAGGTAGAGCACGGGGTAGCGTTTTTCGGTAGAGTAGCCTTCGGGCAAATAGACATTTACGTTCATATCCTTCTTTAACGCATCGCTGTGCAAGGATATTTTGTCGGTATGGGCCTTCATGACTTCTGCTCCTCCCGTTTCTTTTGCAGGAACGGAAAGCGTACAGCCGGAAACCGCGAATGATATAAAGAACGATAGAACTAGAACGAAAACTAATTTTCTAGCAATAACCAACATAATTACAATCTCCTAACAAGTCCGCTTATCCAGACTCATACCTTCAACTTATCTTTTAGAAAAAGTAAATTATTGAATACTAGATATGACCTTTATTTACAGTAAGATTACCATATCATGAAAAAATAGCCAACCATAAAACTGAACATAACAATAGCCCGGACCGCATGAGGTCGGGCTTTTCATGGTGGAGGCGAACCGTCGCTGTGCAAAGCCACAATTTGCCGTGCTGATTCGTATGTTTTTTAATAGCATCTCAATTGCTGTCTCAAACGACTATAATATTCACAGAAGCTTTACCCATACATCTTCTAGCCATGCAAGCCTCCTGTTAAACGAGGGCTATGACGATGGGGTCCTACCGGGACTTGGATTAGGCTGGTTAATCCTTGGGAAGTCATCTTGTAGATCTCATCACATAATCGGGCATCAAATCCGAGGAGCGGATGTCCCCCTAACCCGATAGATGATGCTGCTAACAGTAAACGCTGTACAAGCATCCCTGCTTCCATCTGTTGGATGCGGTATCCCCTATACCCCATCGTTGTTGTAAGGTGATCCT
Source organism: Paenibacillus albiflavus (assembly GCF_004344915.1). Classification (GTDB taxonomy): domain Bacteria; phylum Bacillota; class Bacilli; order Paenibacillales; family NBRC-103111; genus Paenibacillus_AM; species Paenibacillus_AM albiflavus. Next base: position 9,063 of record NZ_SKFG01000015.1, read on the forward strand.
TGTACCCTGCTATATGAAAGCATAGCGGTACTTGGAACAGGTTCACATTATCGGAAGACATTCCTTGCTGCAGTTGAAGCCGATGATCCCCACGACGTATTAATCGTAACGCATGAGCAGCGCTGTCATAATGGTAAGCACCTTCTGGAATACCATCAACGTTATACAGACATACGTACAGTGAGACGCGGGAAACAGAGTTCGCATGATCTCCATCTAAATCATTCCAATACCTGAAGGAAGCCGTGGCCTCCTGTAACAGTAAGGCCAACTGCTCTTGGCTTACCTTCCTCATTATAAAATCACTGTCCGGCGAATACCGCTTTCGGCTCACTGACGCCAGATCATACACCAACCGCTTCACGTGGGGCAGAGTTAGCACTGAATCCTCGCAGTGAACGATCTTCTCTTCCCTAATTCGCGGTATCGACTGAAGTGATTCGCATATGGAAGCCTCGTTCATTCTGATTAGCATCGGAAATTCCCTGACCCTCCGGGACCGGACGTAATGGTCATGATGAACCGTTGGCAACTCCAGGCATAATTCAGTAGCCGAGACAACCTCCTCTCCCTCGTTCCAATTGGCAAAACATGAAATCCCAGACTCCATCGACAGCGGAATCACCGCATACACGCTTTCCTCTTGTTCGGATACCCCGAGAAGATGATTCACAGCTCGATCAAGAAACTGGAAGTACACCCCCGATGCAAAGCCAAACCGTTTGGCCACTTCCAAAAGCTGCCCGATCAGCGCTCCCGCATCAAGTCCTTGCAGGCGGTAGGAAAAGTTATTGTATTTAAAAAAGTTTTTCCAAAACATGCTCGATACAAATACGGCACCAAAGCATGCTGACACGTCACAGCGATAACCAAGTGCCCTTACTAAGTAGGAATCGAAGTCACCTTCTCGCAGCAAAACCAAACGATGATGTGCCACATCATAATGATATACCCCTGCAGGCAAATCCTCTATTTTTAGATACACGTATAATTCATTGGGATATAACGCTCCCCCAGAGGGAGCAAACCGCCGATAAAGCTGCAACAGGCCCATGGTTTGCACCATGGAATTCGAGGCAAGGACTGACTGGGACAATTGAGTGAGCCCGAATACGTACCAGAGAAAATGACCCAATCGACGAAGGTCGGGCTTCACCGACGCTTCACTGCCTTCGAGCGTCAGCGGTACCTCTGGAGATAACGGAACCACGGGCAAACCGCGATAGAGCTTATATGCAAGCGGTCCGTCTTCCCAATCCACCACCAAGTCCGGCGGTTTGGTCTTATCAATGTCATAATGCAGATTATGCAGAAACTCTTCCAGACTCATCCTTGTCCCTCCTTATATGAACGATGGTAGTCAACCACGCCACATTTTTATATCTATGGAAATGGATGCGGATATGGATTGAGATCGTCTAGCTCAAGTGGCTCCTTCACGTACCCGAGTTCCGCAGGTATCCGGAGCACCCTCTCTAACCCTGCTAGGCGGGTAAAGTGATGTCCAAATGTCATCGGCAGCATCCCAGGGATCAGCACTTTCACGCAATGCAGTCCATTTCGATTAATTTCCGGCGCTGTTACATCTACCACAATCACATCGAGGTTGAGTCGGTGGAACGCATTAAGAATGTCTTTAAGGTCATCCGTTAAATCAGTATGCCTTGCCCCCCGCTCGAATTCCTCTTCAAACGTTCGCAAGGGGCGATTTTCATCCAGCAGAAATTGCAAGCGCTCCTGCGCTTGCGGCAATCCGTAAAGCAGTGAATGATCCTCCATCTGCTGCACCAGAGATGAATCATGGAGCATTCTAACATACGCCTCCCGGTTCGCATCCAATTTTTCGTCAAGCGACTGTACCATACCGGCTAGCTCGTGTACCGCACTTTTCACTGCCCGTACCGGGTCCGGATGAGCTCCAGCCGTACAGATGAGATTCACTCCTGTTTGCTTCCTGTTTTTCGCTACTCCCCATACACTTGGAATCCCATTCTCCATCGTGGAGTTAAAGAAATGCACATCAAACCCCGCCACTGTCTGTAAACGGTCGATCATCAATCGCAATTCTTGATCATTAACGGAGTTTAAGTCAAGGCGCGGGAGAGGCAGCTGAGCATACCAAGTCATCAGAAACGAATCCCGCTCCACTACTTCCAATATGCCGTAAAAAATAGCCTCCTCCAAACTTCCGCCTAACGCACACCCGTTGGAAGTTTCAAACACAAAGTTGTGCCCACAACCCATGCTGTAATAGGCGAGCTGCTCCGGAACTAAAATTGGACGCTCTTGTAAAAACGAATAGCCCCATACCCAATTGATCGGTTGATCAGGATTAAACCTTGTAAAAGGAGCGCCCGGCTGGGCATATTGTTCCTCCGTATGCACCCCTACTTTAACAGGATCAAGTGCTTGATCTTTCAGGTTGCGGAAGCTATCGTGGACTACCGTCCGTTTACTTCGGGGTGCCAAACCGCAGTACCGCTCTAGCCCCTCCAATATAGCGGTCAACTCACTCGTTGCATATGAATGAGTCCGTCCTGCAGTTCCCACATCCTCTGCGAACAACGGTAAATTCACACTCATATCGGCAAATGTTGACTTAAGGTTAACCATTTTTCCATTCAAAAAGCCGGTCCGGTAGTCCAGATAGTCTTTGGTCAAAAATTTACTCAATTCATCCACCCCGCGGCAGCGGTAACTGTCTGCGCTAATCTTAGGGCTTGGTTGCAGGGAAATATGGGCTGCTGTCGATGAATCATCAGGTAATTGACTACAAACCAGACACAACGGGTCAGGGAGAATGAGGTGAAGTGTGCTCTCCAGCGTTTTCAAGTTGATCAAATACACCTTCCCTGCCAATTGAACCGTCTTGCCTTGTAACACCCTTCGTGTCTCTTCTACCAGCAAGTGAGCGACCTGAAAAATTCCTGTACGAGACGCCCATGCATCACGTGGCATCCCCCCATGTGTTACCAACCTCTGCTTCAGCTCCCGCATCTCTTTGCGTTCACGTCCCGCCATGAGGCGCCGTGTGTCTGCACACTGGGAGCAACCTTGTGTGCCCGGACTAACCAACGGTCCGATCACGCCTTCGCCAAATTGAACGAATCCGCATAGCCAAGGTATGCCGGCTGGCTGCAGCACCTTTTCTGCTTTTTGATGAGCGTAAGGATGCCAAGCATCGTGCAACACCAGAACCAAATCCACCGTTTCAGGCACTCCTGCCTCGAAATCGATCTGACGAACGACCTCAAATTGGGCTGACAGTTCCCCATACACGCAGTCTGCCAACACCCCTTCTCCAATAATCACAATGATACCGCTCACCGGGATCCCTCCTCTCGCAGCACCACACCAAACACCCCTGCTATTTCCTCCTTCAAAAATGGTTCTACTGCCAAATCGAGGACAAAGAGCCTCTTACTGTTCCGATTCAAAACCTGCAAGGCGGACTGTAGAACCTCTGGTTGTGACGTTGCTTCACATGCAGGGATCTCGAGCCTTATTGGCACCTGTTCTTCCAGATGCAAAGATGAAAACTCCAACGCTTGCGTTTTGTGGCAATCCGGTTGGTTTTGTGCTGCTAGCAGAGCCTGTAGTAATGCCTTGCGTAAAGCCATTGTCACATTTAAGCCTACATTGCCATACCAACCATCCCTCGTACCGATCCATACCACAGGAAATCCGAACACTTCCTCTCCAATGGAGATCATCGGCTCTCCCTTCATTGTCGTCAATGCCTTCAAATAAAAAAGGCAATGTTTATCTTCTACCGTACCTAACTGTACTCGGGAGACAAAAGGCAACTGATACGCCTGCTGCGTGTCCAGTACTTCATCCAAACACCTTTGCAACCCTCGGCAAATACCTTCCGCAACCGTTTCGCCTGCTCCTATGCCAATAAACTCCTGCGTTTCTATCCTTCTGCCCTCTACTCCCTGATGGGAAGACAGCATAGAAACGAGCAGACGGGCCATTCTCGACACATATGCTTCAATCCCAACTAGCCCCGCTTCTCGCCGCGCCTCCTCATGCGTCAGATCGGTACAAATCATGTCCGGCAGCAGCCCAGCCGGTCCTTCCGATAGCGGATCGATTGCTTGAACGCGACACTGAGAGAGTGGTAGCTGCTTTAAATCCCCTTCCTCCCAAACATGAAGAATTCCTGATTCCGCCGATGTCAATCGGCTGAAGTAAGGAATCAATCCGTTCTCACTTGTGTTGGATCTCCGTTCAAGCTGAAGATCGATATCATCAATCCATTCAGGTATGCTAAGTCCAGTCACAAGCGGATGAGGCATGAAGGAATGCCACTTTCCTTCCAAAGTCTCCAGATCTAACAGATAAAATCGATTATTCTGTTCCGAATCGTTCGCTCCTGTTAACTTTTTGAATAATTCAAACACAATGACATTTGCCAACATCGCTCCCGCTGTGGAAGAAAAGGTGTGCAATTGCGGGTCTTTAGAAATCGCAGATTGGTGTATGCGACGCCATGCTGACTCCCAGCATCCCTGGGCATCCGGATGCACTAGCGGTCCCGCCAGACCCACTTGTTGCAAGCATACAGCAGAAAGAAACACCTTCTTCTCCTCCCTGCAAGCGGTATGAAGAGCTTGAAGTCCCTCGATATCGTCCTCCCGTGACACGAACAAAATCGAATCAAATGGCCTCACAGTCTCCCGCCAACAACACCCTTCCTCCTTCTGCAAGGTAACCTCCTCAACTGCCACCTCGGAATCTGTTTTACGGGCATGTACCGCCTTTTCTGCTATCCGTTGCCGATTAGTAGAATCCGAACCCGAGACGAGGAAATAAAACTTGGGTAACCCGGATTCAAGCAGCGCAGAAATTGCCGAGATCAGAAATGGACCAGAACCGACCACCAATACTTTGGCTTGACGATAAGACTGAAACCGATACGCACCCGAATCACCGAAATGATCCAAAAACTCAATTTGAGAAGCATACCTTTTGAGAACCTCTTCTGACAATTGATGTGGAGCATCATGGCTCACATCCCGAACAAAGCCGTTACGATACAAAACTTCTGCAATTTCGTATACCTGGTTCCGGTGTTGGTCCGGCAATCCGTCTGTCAAATCCCCCAATCTATACTCCCCATTGAATATCGGTATCAGCTTTTCAATCCACTGATCGATCGCCTCACCTTCCATGCGGAACGAGCTTGCATTGTTTCGAAAATACACACCGCTCAAATCAGGGAGAAAAAAAGTATCCCTTTTCACCTTTAGACGCATGGAAGGGTTTAAATTTGTCATTCTATACCTCCTCCGTTAGCTGTTCTCAATCTGCCTCAACACTTATCACTTCACAAATAATCTTATGTACAGCTATTTGTCCCTCATGTCTGTAACGTTTAAACTTCTGTCCTTTCGTTGCCAACACATAACACCCCCTAATTAGATTAGATTAACCTAGAGTTTTTCTAATATCGATTTAGGGGGTGAATTGATTCAGGTGCCTTACTTTTCTCATTAAGCAGCCTTATCGGCAACAAACACCTTATTGTCCTCCACGGTGACAGTTATGGCAGTTATGGCAGTTATGACAATTGAAGCAGTTGTGACAGTTACTACAATTATGGCAATTGGAGCAGTTGTGGCAATTGGAGCAGTTGAAGCAATTGGAGCAGTTGAAGCAACGGAAGCAATTAAAACAAGAAAAGAAGCATAGACGAGCTGATTCTTCGTTTTGACCGTTCCAAGGAGTCGCCTCACTCGCCTTAATTTGGGAAACATTCAATTTCGCTAAATCATTTTGAAATTCATTCATACTCTTACCTCCATTTTTTATTAATTGTTTTGCTGGCAGCAATAACTGCAAGAAATATAAGCTAAGTATGAAATTTACTTTTAGACTTTCTTATATTTCAAGAACCAACTGCCCCTGTGAGATCTGCCAATTCTAATACTCAATGACAACATATGAATCGGACTCCGCTCTTGTTACTGATCTAAATGCCTATAGTTTGTTTTTCTTCGTATGACATACAATTTTCAAAAAAAATATAAACTTCTGTCACCAATATAGCCCGATCGGGTGGTCCTATCTTTCCTAGAAGCACGGTACAATTGTTGACGCAACTGCAAACCATAATAAAGGAGAGTCACCTTTGATTCGTTCCAAATTTGCAATTCTCTTTCGATTCTAACAGCGGTAGCCTTTCTAACTGTTGCTGTTAGCGGCTGTTCGTCAGAGGCTAGCCCCGCCAAACAGAAAATTGAACTAACGGAAACAAAAATCCCTAGCCAGGAGCAGGGTATCGAGCTTTACGTACGGCATAAAACGGCAACCGATAACGGTAAAACGTTACAACCAAACAAAGTAGTACTGTTTCTTGAACCTTTCAGCGTGCCTACAGCGGAAGCGTTCGATGTTCCGGAATACTCTTGGATGGATGATTTTTCATCAAAAGGATACGACACTTGGGCCATGGATTTCCGCGGCTATGGCCACTCTACTAGACCGGCAGCCATGCAGCAGCCTCCACAGTCAAATAAACCGGTCGTCCGTGCGACTGATGGGGTGAAAGATCTGGCCGCAGTTGTAGAATACATTTGCCAGCAGCGTAAGGTAGATAAAATTAGCATTGTAGGTTGGTCGTGGGGCGCAGTCGTCGGCGGTATGTATACCGCGCAAAATCCGGACCGCGTAGAAAAGCTTGTCCTGTACGGCGCGATGCACGGTTTTGAACTGCCATCCATGGCCAAAACATACGAAGCGCCGGACAAGCCGGGAGTCATTAACGCGGCAATGCCTGCGTATCAAATAATCGATTGGGAGAAGGCGATCCATCATTGGCATATGATGCTGAACGGAAAAGATCTGGTCGAGCCGAAAGCATGGGAAGCGGTCAAGCAAGTATTTAACGCCAGCGATCCTGCGAGCAGCTCACGCGACAATCATGCGGTACAGCGTCCTATGGGGCCGCTAGTCGACTTGTATGAGATTTGGAGCAACAGGGCAATTTTCGACGCTGGAGCAATCCAAGCCCCTGTTCTTATTATTAGGGGAGATTTGGACATCTTTGCGGATCCCGGCTTAATCAATAAGCTGACGAAGGCAAAGAATAAAAAGGAAGTCGTGATTAAGGATGCCACCCATTGGGCGCTCTATGAAAAGCATCGTGACGAGCTGATCGAACAAACGGATACCTTCCTGCAAGGCAAATAGTCACAAGTGCTGCATCTATCAGACCTAAGAAACGTAAAAATCCACAACCTCAATCGGTTGTGGAATTCACCGTAGTATGATGATTCGGATGTTTGGGGAGGTGCCTCAAACAGCATCTTAAGCAACGTCTGTCATCTAAGAAATTGGGTCAGAACGCAGGCGCGCTCTAACCCAATATGATTTCTGCAGCTCTACTCTATCACTAGTATTCTAGGGGCTGTTTTGGCAATCACTCTCGTTGATAACCATGAACCAAACACCGCGGATACGATACTGATGAAGGCAATAGGAAGAATACCGCCCCAGTGCATAACAAGGGGGAGTTTTACAATCCCATAGTCGGCCAGGATTTGTTCCAGTATGATCGGCAGGATATATATTCCGGCACAAATGCCGATGATCGCCCCGATGACGGATAAAGCCGCGATTCCCATGGCTACCGACATTCGGATTCGATTTGCGGTCATGCCAATCGATTTATAAATGCCATAGGTTTTGCTCTCTTTTCTAATATTGATACGGCAAGTGCTATAGATGATGATGCAAGTGACCACAATAAATATCAAGTCCATGATACTCATCGGCAAAATAAGCATCCCAACTGCCTCCGTAAATACGGAATCGATTAACGTTTTCTGTGTCACTGCGGAGAGAGCTTCCTTATATTGCTCATTGATCTCGCGTACGACTTGATCGGATTGGGTGCTATCATGCAAATTGACAAAACACACTTCATCATTGCTGTTCCCGAAGTTTTCCCCTGAGATCACATCGGCTGTTATCCTTGCGGAATAAGACATGTTAGCGATGGATTGATAAATCCCCGTAACCATAAGGGAATGCTTCTTCCCATTGATGTATACTTCCATGACATCCCCAATGTCTTTATTCAGCTTCTTGGAAATATTAACTCCAATGGCTATCTCGTTTTTGTGTTGAGGGTTGGTACCTTTGAATACAGAAAATCCCGCCTGATCATAACTCCCGCCAGCGACGCTTATATATACATTCATGGATGGTGCGTCTGCCGTTCCAGAGTCCTCGGATTTTTCTGAGGCAATCACTCCTGAAATATATTTATACCATCCGAAGTTTTTGATTCTAGGGTCGGACCGCATGTCTTTTTCAAATTGATTGTGCGAAAAAGCTGATTCATTAAAGATGGTTACAGCGATATTTGAATTATCATATCCCCATAAGGACGCCGTCTTCGGTATGGCAATGATGCTATATAATAGGACAAATCCGAATACAAGGACAGCTGACGTAATCGTTGTAAGAACGAGCATTAAGAGAGAAGATTTTACATTTTTCAGAACATTACGAAACCCAATGGTGAGCATTACTGGAAAACGATCGAATCCAAGCTGGTGCGTTCCATCAGTACTTAAACGTCTTGTCCGCTTGCTGTTATCCATTTCAGACATGCCATATCGGATCGCTTGCACAGGCTGTACGGAACGGGCTTTATTGGCATAAATCAACACGCATAAAATGACAAGTAAAAATACGGATATTCCCACTACTATAGCCATAACATTGCCTTGCATCGCCAGATTTGAACGGCTTGTTTTCAAAGATGAAAGGGAACTCTCCACAATGATTTTGGATAAAAAATGACTGGAAGTTAGTCCGGGAATAATGCCGACGATCGAAAGCAAAGCATATTGAGACATGTAAGTAGCGATAATTCCAGCCGAAGATAGGCCACAGCTTTTCAATATGCCAATCGTTCGATAGTTAGCCAATATCGCGTCAGAAATTGTGAACCCAATCGTGAATAGCGCCACAAGCAGCATGACAACTCCAAGAAAAATCATTACGAATCCGATCATTTTATTCATAATCAAATAAAATGAAAATATCGATTCGAAACTGTCCTTAGATTCAAGGTTTGGGGTTCCGAACTTCTGCTCGAAGAGTTTCCAATACTGTGTATTTGCGTCGTAATCTGCGAACCGAAGCCCCATCATATACATGTCTTTTCCTTGCATGGACTGAAACTGCTTTTCATAATCCTGCGAGTTCATCCAAATGCGGGCATTTGTTGTAAACGGAGCACCATAAGGAATATCCACGACTACGCCCGCTACCTTTAACTCAAATATACCCTGGCCTGTTTTAAAGCTAACTTTATCACCAACATTAATTCCGTTGGAATAAGAGAGTGAAGTGGGTATCCATACGGTTCCGGCTTCAGGAGTGCTTCTTTCTTCTCCTTGAGCCCAGACCAGCTTATCAACCTTAAAGGGAAGTTTCGGCGTATCCATCATATACAAGGTTTTATTGATTTCTTTTCCTTGATGAATAATTCCGGATAAATTTCGATAGGGCATCAGTTCGGACGCCGTAACACCTTGCTGCTCGTCCCACCATTGCTTAAACTGTTTCGGATCATGCAGGCCACGTTCTAAAGTTAAAATTTGATGGGAACCGTTCGTTTTGTTATGCATGTCCGTAAATAAATTTTGCGTATTTGAGATCACAATCACGGATGTCGACAACATCAGCGCAGATAACAAAATGAGCAATGTTGTAAGCCCGTTTTGCAGCTTCTTCGTTCTTACGTTAGATCGGAAAAGAGTCCAGACCGCATTCATCACAGTCACTCCTTCCCTGACACATAAGCAAATATGATTTTTTCTCTGTCCTGAATGTCCTCATTGCCAGGCTCATATTTATCAAATTCCAGAATGCCGCCAACTTTGCCGTCCTGGATGAAAATGAGCCGATCCGCCCGGCAAGCCGCTTTGATATCATGCGTAACCATGACAACCGATTGCCCTTGACGATTCATCTCCGTTAAAATATCCAATATCGCGACGCCTTGGTCATAATTCAAACTGCCTGTCGGTTCATCGGCAAAAATGACCTCCGGAGAGTTAATGAGCGCCCTTGCAATAGCCGCCCGCTGCTGCTGTCCCCCCGAAGCTTGCGCCGGCAAGCGTTGGCCCAGGCTCCCAATCTGCACCGCTTCCATCAGCGAAAGCGCCTTATTCTTCACTTCATTTTTCTTATTACCGGTGATATAGCCGGGTAATGCGATGTTTTCCAAAAAAGTGAGATCTGGCACCAAATGAATCCCCTGATAAATAAATCCGATTTTCCGTGCCCTAAAATCCGCCATTTTCTTTTCGCTATAGGTATCGATGCGCTGCTCTCGATAATACACCTCTCCAGCCGTCACGCTATCCAGTCCACTCAGAAGATACATCAAGGTAGATTTTCCTGAGCCGGAATTCCCCATAATGACCGTAAAATCTCCTTGGTAAATTTCGATATCCACATTACGAATGGCATGATATTGCTCGCTGCTGGTAGAGTACGTTTTACATAGGTTTGCTGCATGAATTATCGTTTTTTTATCTGTCATCTATTCAAGCCCTCCTGCAATTTCAGTATATTTGTCATTGTAAAGGGCATTTCTTGCATGCTGCTTATCAGATTATTAATAAAGTATTACAAGCGGAGAATCAGCATAATGGAATGGAAAAATAAAAGGTTGTTCCTTGCCCCGGGGTGCTTTTAAAGGAAATCGAACCTTTATGCGCTTCAATAATATATTTGCATATGGACAAGCCCAACCCCGAACCCTCATTTTTGGCTTTAGCAGCCCCACCGCCAGCATGCCCTTTAAAATAACGTTCAAAAATAAACGGCATGTCCTGTGGAAGAATTCCTTTTCCCGTATCTGAGATTGTGATGATGAGCCGCTCCAGCTCCTGTTCAATGCTAATTCGGATGGAATCTCCCGGGGATGTATGCTTCAAGGCATTCGCAATGAGATTGGAAATAACCTGCTCCAGCCGGTTCGCGTCCACGTTGATGAGCACATTGGGAATCTCTGCGGGTTCGATAAAGATAATACCTGACGTACGAACGTTGTGACCCATCGGCTTAAGGATTTGCAGCAGGATCTCTTTACTGTATTGCTCTGTCCTATGGACTGAAATTTGCCCTAATTCTTTTAATGCATGCAAGAGCAGGTCGTCCAAAAGCACGGTCATTTTATGCGTATTGGTCTGCATCACTTGAATATATTCCATTACCGATTCCATATCGGGACAAATGCCTGCACGTATGGCCTCAAGGTATGCATTGATCGTAGTCAAAGGGGTCTTGAGTTCATGGGATAAATTCGACACCAGCTCTTTCTGGGCCTTATCTTGCTCATCTCTTCGTTTGTTAAGATGTATGATTTCCAGCCTCATTTGCTCGAACATGGCGTAAACTTCCCCGATTTCGTCCATACGGCCATACTCCGCTTTGTGCTCGTAATCTCCCTTTAGAATCGCTTCTGAATAATATTTTAATTTTTGAATGGGCCGGATGGTGTCGTTGTTGATTTTCCTTCTAAGGAACCACAATAAAATGAATACCAACAGTAAACATGTCACCATCAGGAGGAGAGTAAAAAGGAGAGCATGATGTGATTGTTTTGGGATGACAAGTGCTGCTGGCAATGTAAAAATGGCGTTTCCAATTTGAGTTTGTGTTTCTGGGTTGATGACTGGAAAAGCAATTTTGAAAAGATCCTTATCTACCTTCGAATCATATAAATCATAATGAAGAGAAGTCCTTAAATCGATGGTTTGGACCTTCGTTTCAGGTGCGGAATTAAAAATAACTCTGCCATCCAACTGTGCAAACAGAAGGCGTGCACCGCTATTTTCACTCATCTTTAGCAAGTTTTGTTGTAATGTCGCATCCGTAGCGATCGTTTTATGATTTTCTTCAAGAAATAACATCATATCGTTGACCTTGATACGCACTTGATTAATGACATAGTTCGTCTGAACATTGTCTTCTTTCCCGATCCATATGATGTACGCTCCACAGCTGATCACGATGACAAGGCATAAGCATACGGCCCAAATCCACTTTTTTAACCAACGGCTTACATACATGGTAGTCCCCATCCCCTGACCTAATCCGAGCTGAATTTGTAGCCAACGCCCCAGACCGTTTTAATATACATTGGATTTGAAGGGTCCGGCTCCAGCTTTTCTCGCAATCTTCGAATATAAACAGTTATTGTGCTTTCATCTCCAAGTGTTTCGTATCCCCATACTGCGTCTAATAGCTGACTTTTGGAGAACACTTGATTCTTATGTTTCGATAAGTAGTACAGCAGTTCAAATTCTTTGGCAGATAACGAAATTTCTTGGCCTTCAATGGTTACCTTGTAGGCTTTTTTATCAATGATAAGGCTCCCAAACTGCAGCAATTCATCTTGCTTTGGCTTATTTTCCATGCTTCCTCTCCGCAAATGGGCGTTAATTCTGGCGACGAGCTCGCTTAGAGAAAACGGCTTTGTCATATAATCATCCGCGCCAAATCCGAGTCCAAGTACCTTATCCGTATCGCTGCCTCTAGCGCTCAAAATTAGAATCGGCGTATCGCATGTCTCGCGAATTTGGCGGCAGAGCTCGATCCCGTCCACATCCGGAAGCATGATATCCAAAATAATAAAATCGGGGGACAAGATGTCTATGAAATTCAATCCATCCTGACCGTTCTCAGCAACCAATACCTCATATCCACTGATCGTTATGTAATCTTTCAAAACACGGGATATATCTTTTTCATCTTCAATTACGAGTATTTTACTTGGTCGATTCATCGTTTAATCTCCGCTATGTATTTATAATTTACAAATCCGCGTTCAGGTCATAACAGAGATCTGATACAACCACTTTTCCGGAAGTCATTTCAAATTGGCCAAGAGGTATGATCATGGTGAGTTTGATATTTGAAGATTCTGCTTAAGATGAAAAATACTATATTTAACGAGATTAGCATTTTATGCTGGCGGAATTCAAGTGGGTTAAGGCTTTTTTCATTTTTGCCGCATTTTCAGTTGTTCCAACCAAGGTGGAAAGAGACTGAGTGTCGCGTGTGTCCCTACATTTCAATGAAACTATCCAATAACTTCTTTTTATTGTCCAATAAGAAACTCTTCATTTGTTCATCACTAGATTCATTGCCCTGAATAGATGAACATTGACGTAAAACTCCCCTCATCCTATAATTAGAGTAAATACTCTAATGTTTGAGGTGATCGTATTGCGTACTAAGGAACTTATTCTGCATACCGCTGTGACTTTATTTAATGAACAAGGTACGGGAAAAGTATCAACAAACCATATTGCCACTTCGGCTCAAATGAGTCCGGGCAATTTGTATTATCATTTTAAAAACAAAGAAGAGATCATTCGAGCTATCCTAGACCAAATGTATGCGAAATGGCATCCAATATGGTCACTCCCTGATGACATTCAGGTAACACTTGAGGATTTAAGAAGTAGACTTCTATTAAACTTCGAAATTTTGTGGGAATATCGCTTCTTTTATCGAGAAGCCATTGCATTGCTGCAAGCAGATGCGGAATTGAAACAGAAGCACCAGCAAATGATGGAGAGCAGAATGCTCGATCAAGAGGCTTTCATTGGGCGATTCGTTCAAAGTGGTGTTCTTCAATTTAACCATGGCGTTGATAATCATCGTCAGCTTTTTACGGCGGGCTGGATTGTCGCGACCAATTGGTTAGGTTTCTTAGAAATGAACGGGGTTACTGTAGATTCAGCACGGTTGCAAGAAGGTTTGGAGCTCATCTTGTCCATTATTAAGCCTTACATAGCGATTCATGCCGGAGAGGGGAATTCGTATGATCATATCGAGAAGAAACTTTCTGAAGACTAGCGCCGCCGCAATAGCCTTGATATCGACAGGTGGGGTCATTCGCGCCTTCGATCAAGGAGCTTTTTCCACAGGGAAAGGTCCGGCCTATGAGCCGTGGCAATCATGGAATGAAGAGGATATAGACTCCGATACAAACCCGTTATTCCGTTTCGTTAAAGCATCGATACTAGCCTCTAACGCGCACAATACGCAGCCATGGCTATACCGTATCAGAGAAAACGAGATAGATCTATATACTGATATATCGCGTAATATTGGCACGATGGATCCTTATTTTAGAGAGATGAATATCAGCTTAGGATGCGCAATTGAGAATTTAGATCTAGCTGCCAACGCATCCAGCTACGAATCCAAGGTTACTCTATATCCCGGTGGATTCGAGCAGATTCATGTCGCGAACATCACATTAACACCAGGGGTGATGACTTCGCCAGACCTCTACCATGTAATTGGAAAGCGGCATACCGACCGTGCAGCTTATGACTCAGATAAGCAAGTAGAGCCTGCCACGTTGCAGCAAATGGAGAAGCTCAGTAGTGAGTTCCCCGACGTGAAAGTTGCTTGGTTTACGGATGCGGACAAGAAGACGGAAGTGGGTAATTTGATTATTCACGCAACGGAAGCTATCATCGGCGATCAATCACAGTCAGGGGATAGCCATAAATGGAATAGACATGACTGGGATGAGCTTCAACGGCATAAGGACGGCATATCAATTGACGCGTCAGGCAATTCCGAGATGATTCGGTTTTTCGGGAAAGTGCTTCCTGACTCTGTAAAATCCTTTAACGACTACTGGCTCAAGATGACGAAGAGCCCTCAAGTCTCAACTGCATCCGTCTTTGGCATGCTGCTCGTTCGCAATCAGAGGGATCGAACTCAGTTAATGCAAGCCGGAAGGCTATGGCAGCGAATGCATCTTTGGGCTGTCACCAATGGGCTGGCTGCACAACCTTTGAATCAGCTGCATGAGAGAAGAGATCGCGAGCTTCAGCTAGGCATCGAACCCCTCTTCGGTAAAGCCATAGAGAAGCTAGTCAATGCTCCGGGTTATGAAGGGTTATTTACTTTCCGTATGGGTTATCCCACTGGTCAGGCATTAGCCAGCCCTAGACGTCCTGCTGAGGAAGTATTACTGACTCATCATTAAACAGAAGCTTATGCACGGATAGGCAGAATAAATCCTAAAAAAACTGCGCGTGGGACTGAACCCCGACAGGGGTTTACTCCCCTTCTCTACTCCAAATCGCGACCGTACAAATTCACAATTCACCGCAGCATGATGATGAGGTTGTTTGTTGATGTGGTCTAGCACTAACACTCGACGCTATTGATCGTTGCGGGTTAACTATTAATGCTTAGCTTCAAGTAATTGTATTAGCCTTGTCAATGCACTTGAGTAAATTGAGTCATGTCTATGCACAAACCATACCTGCAAAGCTCGGTACTCTTCAGGCAAACGGTGGGAAGCGATTATGCCCTTCTCTTCCGCCTTGGCAATCGATGATCGTGGTAGCATAGACACGCCGAGCCCAGCGGAAACCCCATCTAGAATAACTGCTAATGTGCCAAATTCCATAATTTGATAGGTGGTCAGACCAGTTCCTCTCAGAAAACTCTCCGCTTTTTCCCGATGCGTACATCCAACATCGAAAAACAACATCGGCTTCGAAAGCAGCTCGTGCATGTCGCTTTTTCCCAGCTCCGAGATCAGTACCAACTCCTCTTCAAAAGCCGCGACATGTTCTATGTCTGGATGGTCAATTGGTCCATATACAAAAGCCCCATCAAGCTCGTAATCCAGCACCCTTTGTAAAAGTGCATGTGTCACACCCGTAATGAGGGATACATTAACATCTGGATATCGTGATTGATACTCAGTCAATAAAGGCGTCAGATGAATGACCGCAGTCGTTTCAATGGAACCGATCCGAAGTGGCCCTGAAGGATGGTCCGAGTATTGTGTAGATTTCACTGCCTCGTCTATCAGAATCAGTATTTTATCCGCATACCCCAGTAAATTCTCGCCAGCCGGAGTTAGCGTCATCCCTCGATTGGATCGCCGAAAAAGGGGGGTTTTCAACTGCGCCTCAAGATACTGAATTCGGTTCGTCACATTAGACTGTACATAATTCAACATTTGCGCAGCCTTGGTTATGCTCCCCTCTCGAGCTACAGCTTGGAATATTCTTAAATCTCCGCTTTCCATTTCTATTTCACCTGCTTGGTATGATCATTTATGATACTCACATTCGGTTTTGTTCATTTTACTGTATGCTTCCCACTCTGTACAATTCACAATAGATGCATCGAAATACGAATTACTGGAGGAGTTAGGATGAAAGCAATCATACATACTGGGATGAACGGCTTGAAGGGCTTAACATATGAAGACGTTAATGACAAACAGCCGGGCTTCGGCGAAGTAAAAGTAAGGCTGAAAACAGCAGGATTGAATCATCGAGACTTATTTCTCATGGCGAATCGAACAAATAAGGATGCCCCCCTAATTATGGGTTCTGATGGCGCGGGTAGAATTGAAGCGGTAGGTGAGTGTGTAACAAACATTACAGTAGGTACCGATGTCATCATTAATCCGTGTATCGGGTGGGAAACCACCCACGATGTCCCGACCGTTCCAGCCATAGTGGGCGGTCCTTCGGATGGTACATTCGCCGAGTCTATCATCATCCCTGCGCAAAATGCCGTCAGCAAACCAGCTTACTTGTCATGGGACGAAGCTGGCGTATTGCCCTTGTCTGCCTTGACAGCTTATCGGGCTTTGTTCACGAGAGGTAGCTTGAAGCAAGGCGATCATATCCTTATCCCAGGTATTGGTGGAGGTGTGGCGACTTATGCCATGCTTATGGCTTCAGCAGCGGGTGCACGAGTCAGTGTCACATCACGCAGTGAAGCAAAAAGGCAGGCTGCTCTTGCACATGGGGCAGATCATGCCTTTGACAGTAATAGCGATTGGAAGGAAAATATGAAAGGAGAAACAGTGGATCTCATCCTAGACAGTATCGGGCCAGCGACGTTCCAACATTACTTTGATGTCATTAAGCCGAATGGCCGTATCGTCACTTATGGAGCAAGCTCAGGAAATCGCATGGAACTAGCGGTACGATCCATATTTTACCCCCAAATCAGTATCATCGGTACCTCCATGGGAAGCAGTGAAGAGTTTATTGCTATGCTTCAATTTATGGAACGCCACTCGATACACCCTATCATTGATAGTGTCTATCCTTTACAAGACACTCTTCAAGCCTTTCAGCGAATGCAACATGGGGAGCAATTTGGGAATATTGGAATAAGAATAGATTGAGACTCTGAAGGTATTCATCTCCATTTTCGTTTGGGTCAGCTTGTTTTTCTATTTTCTATAATAGTAAAAATCCACAACCGGATTCGGTTGTGGATTTTTTGTATGGAGGCGAGGGGAGTCGAACCCCTGTCCGAAGACAACGCCACATAGACTTCTACGGGTGTAGTCACAGATTTGATGTCACCTAGGCTGACGCCCCGTAACCGGCTTCTTCCTAGGTCAGCCTGATTGTCTTCTTCAGCACACCCCAGGCGGAGATGTGACAGCGTATCCCACTAAAGTTGGGCCCCTATCCTGGTACATGGGCGATACAAGGTAGAAGCTCGCTCACAGGTTATTAAGCTGCGAATGCGAAGTTGTTGTTTTGTTTGCCGTTTAATAGGCTTTAGCGTTGATGAAGCGGACGCTCCCCACTACCCGCTATCCATGCTCGAACTATCCCCGTCGAATCCAAAAACGCCCCCGTAATGTGAAACGATTGCCCGTGCTAATCACACGCCCGTTTCATAAAGACGCATCTGTATCCCCGAGTTAACGAGTTGGATGCTAATTGTATCTTCCGCATATGTTTAATGCGCTTGATACATTCTTAGTATATCATATCCTCCTGATTGCTGCCGATAATGTTAATGGGAGTTCAGGTGGTTGTTACCACAAAAAAAATCTTAATTATCTAGCTACCTTCTGTCTCTCACGCAATGCGCGCTGAATGTCACGATCTGCATCGCGCTTAGCGGCTGTATCACGCTTATCGTATAGCTTCTTACCTCGACCAAGACCGAGTAGCAGCTTAGCATAGCCATTACGTACATACACTTTTAGCGGTACTAGTGTATAACCTTGCTGCTTGGTTAATCCAATCAGCTTATTGATCTCAACCTTCTTCAGAAGAAGCTTACGAGCTCTGGTCGGATCAGTTGGGTTACTGCGATTGCCCTGCTCAAAAGGGGATATATGCATGTTATGCACGAATGCCTCTCCATTACGAATCGTTGCGAACGCATCACCAATATTGGCTCTACTTTGGCGTAGTGATTTAATCTCCGTACCTGTTAATACCATACCACATTCAAATGTGTCTTCGATAAAATAGTCATGAGATGCTTTCTTGTTCTGTGCAAGCACTTTGCCGCCGTTCTCATTCTTCTTCACCATGCGAGAGGACTCCTTTCTTTGAGGAAATAAGCAATGAGCGAAGATTTTCGCCTTCGCCCATTGTACCAACTTCGCCCATAGAAATCAAGGTGGAGTCATGATTCAGTTCCGTGATCAGCGTGGACGCTTGCCCTTATTTCTAAGCACATTCACACTGCTTGCCCAGTCACCTGAGTAGCTATTTTTACTGTCGTCACCTTTACCGCGCTTGGATCCTGTTTGAACAGATGAATTGGTATCATTCTTCCGTTTCCCACGTCCAGAAGAACGATCGCCGCCCGAACTTTGCTGGCCATTAGCACCTAGCGAGATTCCACCTTGGCTGCTTCCTTTGCCATTGCGCGATTTCCCACCGCGTTTTCCAGGGCGGCCTTTACCGCTCGCATCATGAGCATTGCTAAAGTAGTCTGACCCTCCATTTGTAGACTCATGGTCTTTGAATGGTGGATCGATACTTGGATCACTCATGGATTGCCCTACTTGAATCCCAATCTTACCGTCTTTATCCTTCTTACGCGACTTAGCAGACTCTCCACTAAACTGCGATTTCCGGTCCTTCTTCCCTTTTTGACCGAAGCCACCAGCATTGCCTTGATCGTCGCGCTTGCCGCCACGTCTGCCTCGACCGCCGCCTGGAACTCCTGATCCACCTCTAGTACGTCCGCCAAACTTATCGAACAGACTTTGCTTACCGCCATTGCGAGGCTTCATATCTACCATCTCAAAGTCGATGGTATGATCATCCATGTTCACGCGTGCCACGCGGATCTTCACTTCGTCTCCGATACGGAATGTCTTGGAAGTACGTTCGCCAATCAGCATATGATACATTTCGTGATAGTTGTAATAATCATCTGTTAGATCGCTAAGACGAATTAAGCCTTCAACTGAATTGTCCAGTTCAATGAACATACCAAAGCCGGTAACCGATGAAATAATCCCTTCGAATTCCTCACCGACTTTATCCAGCATGAATTCTGCCTTCTTGAGCGCTTCTGTATCACGCTCGGCGTCCACAGCCACTCGTTCACGATCAGAAGATTGCTGTGCAATATCCTTCATGCGTTCCGTCATGTATTCATTACGCTGCTCAGATAACACACCATTCTCGATCACTTCGCGAATCATCCGATGGATGACGAGGTCAGGATAACGACGAATTGGTGATGTAAAATGCGAATAGAACTCTGCTGCCAATCCAAAATGGCCAAGACTCTGGGCCTCATACCGCGCTTGCTTCATGGAGCGAAGCATAACTGTCGAGATAACCGTCTCTTCTTTCGTTCCCTTAATCTCCTCAAGTACATCCTGCAACGCTCTTGGATGAACCTTTTTGTTGCCTGCACCCTTAACCACATAACCAAAGTTCGCAACGAATTGCAGAAAATGTATCAGCTTCTCCTGATCGGGATCTTCATGTATACGATACAGGAATGGCACCTTCAGCCAGTAAAAATGCTCCGCGACGGTTTCATTCGCAGCTAGCATGAACTCTTCAATGATCATCTCTGCAATCGAACGTTCTCGTTTAATAATATCCGTCGGCTTCCCGTTCTCATCTACGATAACTTTGGATTCCTGGAAGTCAAAATCAATCGCACCACGGCGCTGACGCTTGCTGCGAAGCTTCATCGCAAGCTCGTCCATCAGCTTAAAGTGATCGACAAGCCCTGCATATCGTTCCATTAATTCTGGATGCTCATCAGGCTCTGTTAAGATTTTGCGGACATTCGTATAAGTCATGCGCTCCGTCGTCTTAATGACGGATGTAAAAATATCATGCCGTACCACATTGGCCTCGCTATCGAATTCCATCTCACAAGACATCGTCAAGCGATTGACTTGAGGATTAAGCGAGCATATTCCGTTCGATAATCGATGAGGCAGCATCGGAATCACGCGGTCCACCAAATAAACGGAGCAACCACGCGCATAGGCTTCACGATCAAGCATAGATCCTTCTTTGACGTAATAGCCTACATCTGCAATATGTACCCCAAGTAAGTAATTCCCATTCGGTAATCGTTCCACATTGACAGCATCATCTAGATCCTTAGCATCTTCGCCGTCGATAGTTACGATCTGTTTGTCTCGCAAATCACGCCGACCTTGTCCTAGAAGCTCTTCATC
Source organism: Paenibacillus albiflavus (assembly GCF_004344915.1). Lineage (GTDB taxonomy): Bacteria > Bacillota > Bacilli > Paenibacillales > NBRC-103111 > Paenibacillus_AM > Paenibacillus_AM albiflavus. The sequence goes on from NZ_SKFG01000015.1 coordinate 29,575, forward strand.
ACTGATTGATTCTGGCGCCTTAGCAGCTTCGGCCATGACTTCTTCACTGAATGCTTCTGGCAAATTATATTTGCGAATGATCGAAAGAATATCCACACCTGGATCATCCTTATGACCCAGAATCTCGACAATTTGCCCTTCTGCCGCAGCACGTCCTTCTGGATAAGATACGATCTTTGCGACCACTTTCTGACCATTCACAGCACCTTGGAACGAACCTTCAGGTATAAAAATGTCCCGATTCACGCGCTTATCGTCGGGAATCACAAAGCCAAACGTACCATTCGATTGGAATGTACCAATGATTTGTGTGTTTGCTCTTGAAATAACCTGTACAACTTCACCCTCAGTTCTACCACCTGAAGGGCTCTGCGAAGTTATGCGAACGAGAATCGTATCTCCATTCATCGCAGTATGCATATCGGCCGCATTAATATAAATATCCTGCTGATCCCGATCATCAGGAATAAGGAAGCCAAAACCCTTCGCATGCGCCTGCAGCCTGCCTCTTAACATATTCATCCGTTCAGGAACACCGTACCGATCATTATTGGAGCGTAGAATGAACCCTTTATTTTCAAGCTCATTCAGAACTTTCAAGAATTGTTTGAAATCTTCCGCGCGTTGAATGCCAAAATGCTTTTCTAGCTCACCATAGGTCATGGGTCTATAAGCAGTTTCTCGCATGAACGTTAGAATATCCTGTTCTGTAATCATTATCGTCACCTTCTATCCATTTGCTTCTATAATCCTAAATAAAAAACAGCAGGTATAGGTTGCCCCTGCTGTCTTAAATTTATTTGTTACTATGATTTTACAAAATAAGCTACGACAAGAGACAATATGAAAAATGCACTTGCCAATCCAATAGTTAGACGTTCCAAGAACAACTCTAAGCCGCGTGCCTTTTGTTTACCGAACAAATGTTCAGCACCACCAGAAATTGCGCCTGCAAGTCCTGCACTTTTACCTTTTTGTAGTAAAACTACAATGATCAATCCAACCGAAGCAATCACAAGTAACACTTTCCATAATAATTCCATATCGACACCTCATAGTTATTTCTCAACATAAAAAATAAAACAAGCATCTATTATTTTAACACAGATAGTGATCAGTAGCAATATTTATACACAACAGTCATAAAAAAGGGACCCCTCACGAGGTCCCTCAAGCTATTTAAGCTAATTACTTAGCAAAGTTCTTCAAGTTGTAGAATGCTTTGCGACCAGCATATTGTGCAACATAAGCCAATTCGTCTTCAATGCGAAGCAATTGGTTGTATTTCGCAACACGGTCAGTACGTGAAGGAGCACCTGTCTTGATTTGACCAGCGTTAGTCGCTACTGCGATGTCAGCGATTGTGCTGTCTTCGGATTCACCGGAACGGTGGGAGATTACTGCTGTGTAACCAGCGCGTTTAGCCATTTCGATTGCATCAAATGTTTCAGTAAGCGTACCGATTTGGTTAACTTTAACCAAGATGGAGTTACCGATTCCTTTTTCAATACCAGTGGACAGACGCTCTGTGTTTGTAACGAACAAGTCGTCACCAACAAGCTGAACTTTGTTGCCCAATTTTTCAGTAAGCAATTTCCAACCTTCCCAGTCATCTTCAGACATACCGTCTTCAATTGTGATGATTGGATATTTCTCAACCCATGAAGCAAGAAGATCAACATACTCAGCGGATGTGTAGGATTTGCCTTCACCTGCAAGTGTGTATTTGCCATCTTTGTAGAACTCAGTGGAAGCAACGTCCATACCTAGGAATACGTCAACGCCTGGTTTGTAACCAGCTTTTTCGATTGCTTCGATGATCGTTGTGATTGCTTCTTCGTTGGATGACAAGTTAGGAGCGAAACCACCTTCGTCACCTACAGCTGTGTTAAGGCCTTTGGATTGCAATACGCCTTTCAAGCTGTGGAAGATTTCTGCGCCTGTGCGAAGAGCTTCTTTGAATGTTGGAGCACCAACTGGAAGAACCATGAACTCTTGAACGTCGATGTTGTTGTCTGCGTGCTCGCCACCGTTGATGATGTTCATCATTGGAACTGGAAGAGCTTTTGCGTTGAATCCGCCAAGGTATACATATAAAGGAATGTCTAATGCTTCAGCTGCTGCACGAGCAGTTGCCATGGATACAGCAAGAATAGCGTTAGCTCCTAGTTTGCCTTTGTTTGCAGTACCATCTAGCTCGATCATTTTGTTGTCTACGCCAACTTGATCAAGAGCGTCTAGACCGATTAATTCTGGAGCGATAATTTCATTAACGTTCTTAACAGCTTTCTCTACACCTTTACCAAGGTAACGGCCTTTGTCACCATCACGAAGCTCAACAGCTTCGTGTGCGCCTGTGGAAGCACCAGAAGGTACAATTGCGCGGCCCATTGCGCCGGACTCTAAGTATACTTCTACTTCAACTGTTGGATTACCACGGGAATCAAGCACTTCGCGTGCATATACGTCTGAAATAATTGTCATTTGAATTACACTCCTTTAATTTGCTGAAACGGTTATGTTTCAAAATTTGTAGTATTGGTTAGATTGATTATTTCTCTATAACTGATCTTCCTGTCATTTCGGCAGGTTGTTCAATCCCAAGTAAATTTAGCATAGTTGGTGCAATGTCTGCTAGAATTCCGCCTTCGCGAAGCTTCACATTCTTATCTGTAACGATGAATGGCACTGGATTTGTCGTATGTGCAGTGAATGGACGATCTTGTTCGTCACGAACGAGATCCGCATTACCATGGTCAGCCGTGATGCAAACAGCTCCGCCTTTGGCAAGAATCGCATCGACAACTTTACCCATGCACTCATCTGTCACTTCAACAGCGCGAACTGTCGGTTCAACAAGACCAGAGTGACCCACCATATCAGGGTTAGCAAAGTTCAAGATAATCATATCTTGTGCATCAGCTTCAATTTCTTTCAGAACTGCTTCTGTTACTTCATAAGCACTCATCTCTGGCTGTAGATCATAAGTAGCTACTTTAGGTGAAGGAATTAGAATGCGTTTCTCACCAGGGAGCTCTTCATGACGTCCACCATTGAAGAAGAACGTTACATGCGGATACTTCTCTGTCTCAGCAATTCGCAATTGCTTAAGTCCTTTATTCGATACCACATCACCGATTGTGTTCGTAATATCTTTAGGAGAGAAAGCTACAGATCCTTTAACAGACGCATCATAAGTCGTCATGCATACAAAGTTAAGCTCCTCTGGGTGATTAGCACCACGATCAAAACCATTAAACTCAGGATTTGTTAGAGCTTGTGAAATTTGAATCGCACGGTCAGGACGGAAGTTAAAGAAAATCATGGAATCGCCTGATGCTACTGTAGTAAGCGCCTTACCACTGCCATCCGTGATAACAGTTGGTACAAAGAACTCATCAAGTACGTTCTGTTCATACGATTCTTTAACCGCCTGGATTGGATCTGTATGCGTAGGACCATCGCCATAAACCATAGAACGATAAGATTTCTCCACACGTTCCCAGCGCTTATCGCGGTCCATTGCATAGTAACGGCCTTGGACTGTAGCAATCTGTCCTACACCGATTTCTTTGATTTTTGCTTGGAGCTCTTCTAAATAACCAACAGCCGAGCTAGGTGCTACATCTCGTCCATCCAAAATAGCATGAACATAAACGTTATTGAAGCTCTCACGCTTTGCTAATTCTAGCAAGGCATATAGATGAGAGTTATGCGAGTGAACACCACCATCAGATAGAAGACCGAGTAAATGCAATTGCTTGCCTTTCTCTTTAGCACTTCGTACTGCGTCTACAAGCTTGTCAATTTCAAAGAATTCTCCATCACGAATGGATTTGGTAATACGAGTTAGATCTTGATATACGATGCGACCTGCACCGATGTTCAAATGTCCGACTTCCGAGTTGCCCATTTGCCCTTCAGGCAAACCAACAGCTTCACCACAAGCAGTTAAAGTTGTAAAAGGGAACTCCTGACGAAACCGATCATAATTAGGTTTCTTTGCTTGCGCAACCGCATTGCCTTGTACTTCGTCACGCAAACCAAATCCGTCCATAATAATTAACGCAACAGGTTTACGAGCAGCCATTTATTTCGCCCCCTGAACAAGTGCGATATAGGAAGCAGGCTCAAGAGACGCTCCACCAACAAGAGCACCATCGATGTCTTGCTCGCCCATATATTCAGTAACATTATTAGGTTTAACAGAACCGCCATATTGAATACGAACAGCATCTGCTACGGATGAATCATATAAAGCTGCAATTAAGCTGCGGATGTAGCCAATAACATCTTGTGCATCTGCTGCTGTCGAGGATTTGCCTGTTCCAATCGCCCAGATTGGTTCATAAGCAACAACCACCTGCTTAGCAAGCTCAGCAGAAAGTCCAGCGAATGCAGCTTCTGTTTGCACTTTACACACGTCTTTCGTCTGTCCAGCTTCACGTTCCTCAAGCTTCTCTCCAACACAGACGATTGGTGTAACACCATACTTAAATGCAGCGTGAACTTTCTTGTTCACTGTTTCATCTGTTTCTGCATAATAAGCACGACGCTCGGAGTGTCCGATAATGACATAGTGTACGCCTAGATCTTGAAGCATTAGGCCAGAGATTTCCCCAGTGAATGCGCCATTTTCTTCCCAGTGCATATTTTGTGCGCCTACTTTAATGGAAGTGCCTTTAACAGCTTCCACAAGTGCAGGAAGGCAAGTATAAGGTGCGCATACAACGCTCTCTACTCCTGCAACTTCCGCGCCGCCTTTAATTTCATTTACAAATGCTGTAGCTTCGGAAACTGTTTTGAACATTTTCCAGTTTCCTGCAATGATTGGTGTTCTAGTCATCTAAATCAAGCTTCCTCTCTATTACTTATCGTTAAGTGCAACAACACCTGGCAGTGCTTTGCCTTCCATGAATTCTAGTGATGCGCCGCCACCAGTTGAAATATGATCCATCTTGCTAGCTAGACCGAATTTTTCAACTGCTGCTGCAGAATCGCCACCGCCAATGACTGTGTAACCTGCTGTTTGCGCACATGCTTCTGCAACAGCTTTCGTACCGTTTGCAAAAGCATCCATTTCGAATACGCCCATTGGACCATTCCAAACGATAAGCTTGGAGTTTTTAATTGTATCAGCATAAATATCGCGAGTTTTCGGCCCAATATCTAGACCTTCCCAGTCAGCAGGAATATCCGTTACATCGACGACTTTGGTATTCGCTGTCGGACTGAAATCATCTGCTACGACAATATCAACTGCAAGCAATAGATTCACGTTATTCGCTTTTGCCTTCTCAATAAAGCCTAACGCCATATCAAGCTTCTCGTTATCAACTAGTGATTTACCGATCTCGTGGCCTAGCGCTTTGATGAATGTATAAGATAAACCGCCGCCAATGATCACATTATCTGCGATTTCAATCATTTTATTGATAACATCGATTTTATCTTTAACTTTGGAGCCCCCGATAATCGCTGTAAAAGGACGTTCAGGATTTAAAAGTGCTTTGCCTAGTACGCTAAGCTCTTTCTCCATCAATAGTCCGGATACCGCTGGCAAGTAATGAGCAATACCTTCTGTTGAAGCATGAGCACGGTGTGCAGCGCCAAATGCGTCGTTAACATACAGATCAGCAAGCTCTGCAAATGATTTAGCCAGTTCAGCATCGTTCTTTTCTTCACCTTCATAGAAACGAACGTTTTCAAGAAGCAGCACATTACCATCATTCATCGCCGCTACTTGTGCTTTCACCGCATCGCCAATTGCTTCATCAGCCTTAGCTACTGGCTTACCAAGTAATTCAGAAAGACGAACTCCAGCCTGTGTTAAACGCATCTCGTCAACGAACTTACCTTTTGGACGACCAAGGTGAGAAGCCAAAATTACTTTCGCACCGCGCTCAACGAGATATTTAATCGTTGGCAATGTTTCACGGATACGAGTATCGTCGGTAATATGTCCGTTCTCCATCGGCACGTTAAAATCAACGCGCACAAACACCTTTTTGCCTGAAACTTCAACGTCGCGTACACTCTTCTTGTTCATAGGATAGCCTCCCCAAAGTTTGTCTGTATCAGAGATAAAGAGGAGAATCACTTCTCCTCTTATTTTTACAAATCACCCGTATAAGTGGGTACTATTATAGACCTTTTTTAGCAATGAATTGTACAAGGTCAACTACGCGGTTGGAGTAACCCCACTCATTATCGTACCAGGAAACAACTTTAAGCATGTTGTCACCAACTACCATTGTGCACAAGCTGTCGATTGTGGAGGAAGCTGGGTCGCTGTTGAAGTCTGAAGATACAAGCGGCTCTTCAGTGTAGTTCATGATGCCTTTAAGTGGGCCGTTAGCTGCTTCTTTCAAAGCACCGTTAACTTCTTCAACAGTTACGTTCTTGCTAAGTTCAACTACAAGGTCAGTAACGGATACGTTAGGTGTAGGAACACGCATAGCCATACCGTTCAATTTACCTTTAAGTTCTGGTAATACTAGAGAAACGGCTTTAGCAGCACCAGTTGTTGAAGGGATAATGTTCTCAGCTGCTGCACGAGCACGACGAAGGTCTTTGTGCGGAAGGTCAAGAACGTTTTGGTCGTTAGTGTAGGAGTGAACTGTAGTCATCATACCTTTAACGATACCGAATTTGTCATTAATAACTTTAGCAAATGGTGCTAAGCAGTTTGTTGTGCAAGATGCGTTGGAAATAACGTTGTGGCTTGCAGCATCGTATTTATCTTCGTTAACGCCCATAACGATTGTAATATCTTCGTTAGTTGCTGGAGCGGAGATAATAACTTTTTTAACAGAACCTTTGATATGTGCTTCTGCTTTTTCTTTAGCTGTGAAGATACCAGTGGATTCTACTACTACTTCAACGCCGAAGTCTGACCATGCAAGATCAGCAGGGTTGCGCTCAGCAAATACTTTAACGGATTTACCGTTAACTTTAAGTTCGCCTTCGCCAGCTTCTACTGTAGCATCAAGCTTGCCATGAGTTGTGTCATATTTCAAAAGGTGAGCAAGTGTTTTTACGTCTGTTAGATCGTTAATCGCTACGATCTCAACTTCTGGATTGTTAAGTGCTGCGCGGAATACGTTACGTCCAATACGTCCAAAACCATTAATACCAACTTTAGTCATAATTATGGTTCCTCCCTAAAAATAATATATATATTTCAAGACTAGCCTTAAGGGGCGAGTCGAGATAACTTGCTTAAGGTGCGTACTTGATGATTTCAAGAGCGGCAGCTTCATCTGTCACAAGAATATCCTCATGGCCGAATTTCAAAAAAGCTGCAATTGCTTTGCCTTTACTTTGACCACCAGCTACTCCAATAACAACCTCTGTTTCCTGAATGTCTTCAAGCTGAAGACCAAGTGTCATCATCTTATGAACGACATGTCCGTTGTTGTCAAAATAATACCCAAATGCTTCAGCTTCCGCTCCAACATTTTGCAGCATGCTAATCGTAGCTTCTCCAACTTTCCGTCGTTTAGCCATGACCATAGCATCTCCAATTCCGTGAACAACAATGCGACAGTTGCGGACAAAACTGACAATTTCCTTTACGCTCGGCTCTTGAAGCAAGCTTTGGTAAGCTTCTTCGCCAAGATCGTCAGGTACATGTAGCAAGCGATATTGTCCACCAATACGCTGCGCCATTTGCGATGCGACGGTATTAGCTTGCAATTCCACGCTTTCTCCAAGACCGCCTCTAGCAGGAACGAACCAAGCTTCTTTAATAGGAGCCGAACTGCTCATATGATTCGCTACCTCTGCAATTGTCGAGCCGCCTGTAACCGAAACGACATCACCATTAGTTACAAGCTTACGGAGAATGGTTGCCGCCGTTCGTCCAAGTTCCTTCTTGGTAAAGAATGAACGATCGGAATCCCCTGGAACGATAATAACTTGGGATAATCCATAAGTAGTTCGAATCTGCGATTCCAGATCCGTTAATTCGAATACCTCTTTAATCATGGGCTCTATTTGATCAAGCAATAGTTGCCCAGCAGGAGTGATTCGCATACCGTTAGATTCAATTTCCAGAAGACCTTGTGATTTAAGAAAATCGACTTCTCCGCGAAGAACACGTTCCGTGATATTAAGTGATACGGCGAGTGTTCTTCTGCCAATCACACCTGAAATCATGATGTGATGTAGGATTGTATATCTCTTCTTCATCACATCGAGCAAATCAGGTACTAGTTGTTTCTGTACTTCCAGAATCCGTTTCATAATATATCTAATCTCTCCCACACCATGCTGGACAAAAAATGTCCCGTTAGTACATTTTTAGTCCCGCTAGCTACGTTTTCATTATATCCCATTTTTTTTCATGGTGCAACCTGCTAACTGCATTAATTTTAGATTGATTTTCATGCCTATCTATCATATAATTACCTTTGCTGTTGCACTCGCTTATTTCAGAGTCAACACTTGCTATTATGCGCCCATGGTCCAACGGATATGACGTAGGCCTCCGGAGCCTGAGATCGAGGTTCGATTCCTCGTGGGCGCGTTATAATCTTCAAACTAAAGAGAGCTCCCACAGTTGGGAGCTCTTTTCTATAGGCTTTTAAATAATCTGCTTATAATGTTTGACCTTAATTGACCTTTAGGTTTATTTGGAGTATGATATGGATATATTCAAACAAGTAAAAGATCAACACACAAGGAGGTTGTTACATATGAGCCTATTAGTTCCTATGGTTGTCGAACAAGACGCGAGAGGGGAGCGCGCGTATGATATTTACTCCCGTTTACTCAAAGACCGCATCATTTTTCTTGGATCACAAGTAAATGATCAAGTGGCTAATGCCATTATCGCTCAGTTGCTATTCCTTGATGCCCAAGATCCAGAGAAAGATATTTCGATCTACATCAATTCACCTGGTGGTTCAATTACTGCTGGAATGGCAATATACGACACAATGCAATTCATTAAATCCGATGTATCCACCATCTGTGTTGGTATGGCTGCATCAATGGGTGCATTCCTTCTAACTGCTGGCGCTCCTGGTAAGCGTTATGCGCTGCCGAATTCTGAAGTGATGATTCATCAGCCATTAGGCGGCGTTGAAGGTCAGGCTTCCGATATTCAAATTCGCGCGAACCGCATTATTAAAATGCGTGAGAACTTAAACAAAATTCTAGCTGATCGCACAGGCCAACCGCTTGAGCGTATCGATCGCGATACAGACCGCGACTACTTCATGTCTGCAGCAGAAGCGAAGGAATACGGCTTAATTGATAAAGTAATCGAAAAGCTGTAATTCAATTTCGGGACATATAGATAAAACAACGTGTCATCCTATTGGAACTCAATAAGATGACACGTTGTTTTAGTTAGTGACAAGTTAAGACAATGAATGCGTTAACAATCAGATCCGCATTATTGATTGTCTAATTCCTCTTTACTCACCAGGGAAATCAAAGCATCTACGGCTTGATCTGAATCTGAACCCTCTGCTGAGATATAAACCTCAGTGCCTGTTGAAATAGCTAAACTCATAATCCCCATAATGCTCTTCGCATTGACCTTCTTTTCATCCTTCTCAACGAAAATTTCAGATGAAAATTTATTAGCTTCTTGTACGAATAGAGCTGCCGGTCTTGCATGTAAACCGGTTTTCAGTTTCACTATCACTGGGCGTCTTGACATCGAACCAATTCCCCCTTTTATCTGTAAAAATCTTTGCTTATTACGGCACACAAAAACGCATAATTATTAATATTATACCACTCTAGTGCAAAATAAACTAGGAATTATTATGAAGATCCGTTACTGAGTGCTTCGGATTTTTTCAGCAAGCTCATCAATTTTACGTAAACGATGATTCACACCGGACTTGCTCACTCCGCCTTTTAGCAAATCGCCTACCTCTTTAAGGTTTATATCAGGATGCTTAAGTCGCATCTCAGCTACCTCTCTAAGCTTATCAGGCAAATTCTCAAGACCGATTTCTTTTTGCAGCAATCGAATATTATCAATTTGCCGCACAGCCGCCCCAATGGTTTTATTCAGATTAGCTGTTTCACAATTAACGATTCGATTCACGGAATTGCGCATATCCTTCATGATTCGCACATCTTCAAATCTAAGCAAAGCTTGATGAGCGCCAATGATGGATAAGAATTCAATGATTTTCTCGCCTTCTTTGATATATAACACAAATCCTTTTTTGCGCTCAATGAATCTCGCATTTAGATCAAAACGATTTGCAAGCTTAGCAAGAGCCTGACAATGCTCTTCGTAAATGGAGGCGATTTCCAAGTGGTAGGACGAGCCTTCTGGATTGTTCACCGATCCACCTGCCAAGAATGCACCACGTAAATAAGCTCGTTTGCAGCAAGCAGATGGGATAATTCGCTTATCTATTCCATCTGTGAACAAGAATCCCTCTGAAACGATGCACAAATCCTTAAGCAGCTCTTGAACACCTACCGGAACGCGAACGATGTAGACATTATTCTTTTTCAACCGCATTTTTTTACGTACAAGCAATTCAGTATGGATGCCGTATGTTTTTTTGAGGAGAGAATAAATTCGTCTAGCAATTGCAGCGTTCTCTGTCAGAATGTCGAGAATCACACGTCCGTTGCTGAATTGAACTGAGCCATTCATCCGAATTAGCGCAGACAACTCAGCCTTCTCGCAGCAAGCTTCCGATTCAATTAAGGTTAATTCTTTTTTGGTTTGCGCTGCAAAAGACACTTCATCACCTCTTTCTGGACATCCAATTATCTACGATCTGGTAAATATGATCACTGAGCTTCTCAGCATCGTGACGTAAATAAGTTCGGAACAAAACTAGCGTATCCGCAATTACCTGATAGCCTCGTCTTGTCACTTCTTCTAAATCAAGATGAACGGCTTTGGAGCCTTTTTCCGCATATTTGCTTTGGACCTGTGGAGGAATCTCTCCATCATTGACGATAACATAATCGAACAATTGATGTCCCACATGCTTATGAATCGCTTCAAGGTGATCACTAACAGAGTAATCATCGGTCTCACCTGGCTGTGTCATTACATTACAAATGAACATTTTGACCGCATTCGATTTAACCAGTTCCTCAGCTATTCCTTTTACTAGCAAATTGGGAAGTATACTTGTATATAAAGATCCAGGTCCGCATAGAATCGCATCAGCTTCACGAATAGCTTGTATTGCTTCAGGAAGAGGCTTTACATTAGCAGGTTCAATGAAAAGTCGATCGATTCGTCTACCTGATTGAGGGATTTTGGATTCTCCTTCTACAATTGACCCATCTTCCATTTCTGCTTTAAGCGTAATAAGTTGACTAGATACAGGAAGAACATTGCCGCGAACAGCAAATACCCGGCTCATCTCTCTGATGCCCGTCACAAAGTCTCCCGTAATATCCTTCATCGCAGCTAGAATTAAATTACCTAGTGAATGTCCCGCAAGGCCTGTTCCTTCAGGAAAACGATATTGCAGCATAAGTGCAAGCAGCGGCTCAACATCCGCCATAGAAGTTAGCACGTTGCGAATATCACCTGGTGGCAGCATACCAAGCTCTGCGCGTAGAATCCCAGAGCTGCCTCCATCATCTCCAACAGTCACAATTGCTGTAATATCGAGCGGTTTATTCTTCAGGCCGCGGAGCATTACCGATAGCCCAGTTCCTCCACCGATAACGACTATTTTTGGATTGTTTGGTAGCTTGAGATCCGTTGACAAAATTTCACCCCTATAACCCTATTAGCTTGACTAATTACGATCTCGTTCCGCATCCCGGTGGCTGACTCTGACAGATTCTGTTTCAGAACTCCCCATCATTTTACCGAGGTATTCTGCAATCGCAACCGAACGATGTTTACCGCCCGTACATCCAATTCCGATGACAACTTGACTCTTGCCTTCTTTTTGATACTGTGGCATAAGGAATTGAAGCATATCAAGCAACTTAGTTAAAAATTCTTGTGTTTCCTGCCATTTCATTACATAATCATAGACCTCTTGGTCTTGACCCGTTTTGGGTCTAAGTGTATCTACATAATGTGGGTTAGGCAGAAACCGCACGTCAAAGATAAGATCAGCATCAATTGGAACGCCGTACTTAAATCCGAATGAAATCACATTTATAGATATGCAATTAGACTGAAGATTGGTGAATCTAGAAGAAATCTGCTCTTTAAGCTGCACTGGCTTAAGAGAAGTTGTATCTATAATTTGCGTAGCAAAGCCTTTGAGCTCCTCCAGCAGCTTCCGTTCGGAATGAATCCCGTCTAACGGTAGACCTCCATTCGCAAGCGGATGACGTCTGCGCGTTTCTTTGTAACGCTGAACAAGAGATGCATCTGTAGCATCAAGGAACAAAATCTCGTAAGTAATCGAAGGATGATCCTTCAAGGTACGAAGCGATTCATTTAGAGAGGTGAAGAACTCTCTTCCCCTTAGATCGATCACAAGTGCGACTTTTCCAATTTTGCCTTGAGACTGTTCAATCAGCTCAGCAAACTTAGGAATTAGAATTGGAGGTAGATTATCAACACAGAAGAAACCAAGATCTTCAAAAGATTGAACGGCAATCGTCTTACCAGCACCAGACATGCCTGTGATAATAACGAGCTTAGCAGCCCCGCTCGTACTGTCCATGCTTTCCCTCTCCCTTAATTACTTCAAATTCAGTCCCGCAGCTCCCACAATACCAGCATCGTTCCCTAGTGTAGCCGCAACGATATCAACGCCATCTTTAATTGGCTCAGGTGTATATTTATTAAATGCAGCACGAATTGGCTCAAACAAAATTTCACCAGCGCGAGACACGCCACCGCCAATAATAAAGCGTTGCGGATTTGTGATCACGGCTAGCGTTGCCATCGATCTGCCAATATAATAAGCTGCTCGATTGACAATCCGTAGGGCAACCTCATCCTTGCCTCTTGCCGCCTCGAATACATCTTTCGCTTCAATTTTATCCAGCAGGCTTAACGAAGTGAATTCGCCACGTTCTACTGCATTCGTTGCCATACGAACTATACCAGTAGCAGAGGATACCGTTTCTAGACAACCCACGCGACCGCAATTACATTGAATAGCTTCTACATCTGGCACCACACATAAGTGGCCAATTTCGCCAGCCATACCTTTGAATCCGTGCAGCAGTTTACCGTTCTCAACAATACCACCGCCAACACCTGTACCAAGTGTATAGCAGACAACATCAGACAAGCCTTTGCCTGCACCGCTCCATACTTCACCAAGCGCTGCTACGTTGGCATCATTATCGATCTTAACAGGTTTCCCGAGCATCTCTTCTAAACGCTGTTTGATTGGAACATTATGCAAATTAAGATTAACCGATGCAACGATAATACCTTCAGCAATGTTAAGGAAGCCAGCTATACCAGCTCCAACTCCAACCACTTGATCCCATGCATAGGATGTCTCTGACACCGCTGCACGCGCATATTCGGCAATTTTGCCAATAACATGATCTTGACCAAATTCTACACCTGTTGGACCTTCATACTTGTGAAGCAAATTACCCTCGCTGTCGCATACGCCTACCTTAATTGTCGTCCCGCCTAGATCGACACCAACATAGATCTGATCTGTCATCTCTATTCATCCTCTCAAAATGCTTCCCCTCAGGAAAGCAGTCTTCGTTAACACAAGCTTTAATTAGAACTATACGCGAACCCTCCTGAGCAGGTCAAGGAAACGGGTTAGTTCCTGATAATTACATACCTGATCTACTCTATAACCAAGAGGAAACGGCTATTCGTCCTTTGGGGACGGAGCGTTTCCTAAGGTTATTCAGAGGAAGTATAGTGAAAACTTATACTTTCTGAATAACTGAAGAAAACGCGGATGCAAGTTGCTTCAGCCACGTCTCTTAGCGCTTGGAACATTCGATTGTTAAAGTGATTGACTCCAGTCTGCCACGATACTTCCTTCCAGAAACTTCTCACAATCAAGAGCTGCCATACAGCCACTGCCTGCAGCCGTTATTGCTTGCCGATATTTCGGATCCTGGACATCCCCACAAGCGAATACACCAGCAACATTCGTCTCGGTCGTACCTGGTTTAACAACGATGTAGCCAACTTCATTCGTTGTAATCTGTCCGCCAAGAAAATCAGTATTCGGTTTGTGCCCTATTGCAACGAAAATACCGTCTGTCTCAAACAACTCTTCTTCGCCTGTATCATTATTGCGTACTTTAAGACACGTAACCTTCATGCCATCTGATTGTACTTCAAGAGGTGTATAATTGAGACTCCAAGTGATCTTCTCATTCTCACGAGCACGTTCCTGCATAATTTTAGATGCACGAAGTTCCGTACGGCGATTAACAAGTCGAACCTCTGTAGCAAATTTAGTTAAGAAATTGGCTTCCTCCATCGCTGAATCACCACCGCCAATAACGACCAATCTTTTTCCTCTAAAGAAAAAGCCATCGCATGTTGCGCAAGTGCTTACACCTTGACCAATATTCTCCTTTTCCCCAACTATACCTAGATATTTGGCTGAAGCTCCTGTCGAGATAATGAGCGCTTCAGTCTCAAGCTCCCCGACTCCTTCAACCTCTACTTGAAATGGACGCTTGCTAAGATCAACTCGCGTCACGAATCCAGGCTTAAACTCCGCACCGAATCGTTCCGCTTGCTTGCGCATATTGGCCATTAATTCTGGACCTGTAATTCCATCAGGAAAGCCCGGGAAGTTCTCAACCTCTGTCGTAGTGGTTAGCTGCCCACCTGGCTCAGGTCCTTCAATTACAAGAGGCATCATATTCGCACGAGCTAAGTAAATCGCTGCTGTATATCCAGCAGGACCAGTTCCAACAACAATCACCTTATGCATACACTCAAACATCCTTCCATCGTAAGAATCTATGAGGTAATTAGCTTATACGTCGATTCATTGGCTGAAGATCATATCGCAATTACTGCTTGATCTTCAATAGCTGTGAAAGGATTGCATCCATTTTGTCTTTCAAGCCGCATACCTCATCAATTAGTTTGACATTCTTCCTAATTGTTGATACGGAAGCTTGATAACGAGCGGCTACTTCATGGTAGGAAATAGCACGATGATACATTTTGGCTGTTAAATATTCAAGTGCAGCAGCCCATCCCTCGACTTTGGTAATTCTAGGAACATTGGGATAAACACGCGTTAGAAATTCAATCCACATCGTTTCTAAGTCATGCTGCTCAATTAAATCATATCGACCGTGCATATTGCGATGGGCAAGCTCAATCACTGCCTGCCACTTGGCTTCCCAAGTTGGCAAATTCAGACCGAATGCTGCATCCTTGACCATTCTAGATTCGCCACCAAGATGAGCCATTAGCGGCTCTTTGATTCCCATATCACGAAGTACGAATATGGCTGCACGCTTCAAATAGTCGTCTTCATTCGCATCCGCGATGAAATCGGTAAGGGCTTCTCGCACTTCATTATCCCCTATTAAACCGAACGCTTGAATCACTTGGAGCTTTGTCGCATAATCACCATGTCTAAGCGCCCAGAAAAAAGACGACCGTACGAGTGGATCTTCTTTCAGCCCCTCTGGTATTCCATGTTCGGATTTCGTAAGGGCACGAAATTGCTCCTCGAACGGCAAATGATAATGATAATGCAATTTAATAGCTTCTTGACTTTCGTCCTTCGTATCCAGATAGCGAAGGTAGTAGGCTGCAACTTCAGAACCTGGATCCAGCTTCTGTACCTGCTTCCACATCCGTCTAGCTTCCTCATAGCGTCCAATGCTGCAAGCAGCTACGGCTGTATAGTGGAACAAACTAGGGTCGGATTCACCTTCACCAAGTTTAAGCAGACGCTTAAACAATTGATAGGCTCCATCATGCTCGCCTAGAATTCCCATCGTCGTAGCCATTTTGAACATATGATCAAGCTGCATAGGATAGGTTTTGCGAAGTGTGCGAATCAGTTCTTGCACTTCAGCTTCAAGGCCTAGATGCTGATAGAAAATAGCCAAGTTGCATAACGCATGCAAATTGCCAGGCTCTAGCTCCAGTACTTCCTTGATCGTTGCAACCGATTTATCAAATAAACCTGTATAGTAATAGGCTAAAGCCAGATTATTACGGGCTGCCATGAAGTCTGGCTGCTTCTCTACGATTGCTTCAAGCATTCTTGTCGCTTCCGTAAATCGACCTTCCTCCAATAGACCACGCGCGCCGTCGTGCTCAAACAATCCCTCTCTGGCTTTAATCTGTTTAATTCGTGTTGGACGTTGAAGCTCATAAGACAAATAATCCATCAATTCATCGGATTCTTCTAGAAAACTCCCTTTGGGGTCATTCTCCAAGTAGTATCCGAGAGCTTCTTCCGCTAATTCAAAACGTTCCATATTGGCATAATTGTTAGCCATATAGTAATGGCATTCAATCATGGAAGGGTCTATGGTATCTATTACTTCCTGGAGCACCTGATTGGACTCTTCGAATTGGCCCATTTCAGATAATACACCAGCTAGATTACAATAATTCATTGGGTTATCTTTCTCGAATTCGATAGCCCGACGAAAATATTTTAATGCCTTATCGTAGTGGTATCGATCGAGCGATTGGACAGCTCTTTCGAAAAAGAACGAAGCATCCAAACGAATGGGTATGACTTTCATATGTGTGTTCGCGGAAACTCGCTTTTTGTCCATAATAAGGCACCTCCTAGGCAAGTAGATACGATTACACCGTCTTGTGAAAAGACGGCTGTCGTTTCTGCGAGAAATAGAAGCTAAGTATTGGATATACTTGCTAATATTTCAAATCTAAGTTTTGCTAAGTATAGCATAGACCACTTCACATACCAAATCAGGACTATACGCCACCGTGTTTAAATAAGGATGAAATAGAACCACCTGCTGAAACAATGTTGATCGCGCTGCTTAATAATGGAGCAACAGATAGAACCTTAAAGCGTTCTGGATGGTCACTTGGAATCGCGATAGAATCCGTAATAACAACTTCTTGAATATTTGGATGATCAAGACGCTCTAGTGCTGGACCAGAGAATACAGGATGTGTCGCGCATATGAATGCATCATGTGCACCACGCTCCTTAAGTCCTTCAACCACATTAACAATCGTAGAACCAGTGTCAATCATATCTTCAATGATAATAGGAGTACGATCCTTAACATCCCCAATGACATGTGTAATTACGGATTGATTATGCTCTGGACGTTTTTTGATCATGATAGCAAATGGCGCATTCAGGATGTTAGCCATCTTCTCGGCAGTTGTTGCACGGCCTGCATCAGGAGATACGATGATCGGATTCTTAACATTCTTTTTCATCATATAATCACTGATTACATCAAGTGCTGTCAGGTGATCAACAGGAATGTTGAAGAAACCTTGAATAGCTGGTGCATGAAGATCAATTGTAATTAGACGATGTGCACCTGCTGCTCTGAACAAATCTGCAACCAGTTTAGCCGAGATCGGCTCACGAGGCGCTGCTTTTCTTTCCTGACGGGAATAACCGTAATAAGGAATCACAAGGGTAATCGTTCTTGCCGATGCCCTTTTTGCTGCATCCATCATAATTAACAGTTCCATCATATGATCATTGATCGGATGAGAGAACGTTTGAACTAAGTATACGTCGCAATTACGAACGCTTTCCTGGTAGCAGCAATAGCTTTCACCACTTTTGAATTTTGATAGCTTAATTTTGCCAAGCGGTAAGCCTAATTCATCACAAATATCTTGTGCGAGCTGAGGATTGGATGAACCTGAAAAAATTTTAACTTGTTCTGGTGAGAGCATGGATAACCTCCGAGGGATAGATTCCGCACGAATAACCTCCCTTATCGGGAAGTTATTCGTTCAGGCTGTCGATTATTGTTACCTATTTTTCCATTATACATGAAATCCGTCGAAATTAAAAAGAAATAAGTCTACGTTCTCTTGAACAAAAAGTGGCAATTTGGGAATACCCTGCTTTTTTCAGTTCAATTAATGCTAAATTCAGGTTCTCTCCTAGCCGTTCCGGCTGATGTGCATCTGAGCCTATCGTGATCGGAACTCCTATTTGGCAAGCGTATTCCAGCATGGATGGACTAGGATACATCTCATTAGCCGTATGGCGCAATCCAGAAGCATTAAGCTCAATTGCGGTATCACTTGCTTGAATGATATCGAGCGTTTGACGTTCTAACTGGGTCATATCTCCCGATGGTTTGTAACCAAATCGTTTGATCATATCGATATGGCCAAGAAAATCATACAGTCCTGTACGAGCTGCCTTCTGAACAGCATCATAATACTGTCTATATACTTCATCGACATCACGATTATTCCAGCCATCTAACTGCCGATAATCCGAAACATCCCATGTTCCGAGAAAATGAACCGAACCTATGACATAATCCCAAGGATACTGCTTGATAATCGAAGCTATTTGATCTTCATAGCCTTCAATATAATCGCATTCTAATCCAACCCGCAGATCGATCTGACCCTTGTATTTGTCCTTCAGTTCAAGCGCCTCTTCTACATAAAAAGGCATCTCTTCCATTGGCATCGCCATACCTGGGAGGTAAGTAGCAGGATCTACATGAATGAGCGGCATATGATCAGATAACCCAAGCTGGGATAATCCAATCTCAATTCCACGTTTCACATAGTCTTCAAGATTACCCTCAGCATGACCGCACCGAGCATGATGTGTATGATAATCAATTAACATCTTATCGTACCTAGCCTTTGCGCGTTTTTAGATGACGACGATCAAGCTCTGCCATTAATTCATCTAGCGACAACTTCTGTTCTCGGAGCAATACCATCAAGTGAAAAATAAGATCGCTAGCTTCATATCTTAGTTCTTCAGGATCTGAATTCTTGGCGGCAATAATCACTTCTGAAGCCTCTTCGCCAATCTTCTTCAGAATTTTATCGATTCCCTTCTCGAATAAATAAGTCGTATAAGAATTTACCGGGCGCTCCAAATCGCGAGATGCGATGACAGATTCCAGATTGGATAAAATCGCAAATCGTTCCGCTTCGCCTTCCAGTGGCTGAGCCGCTTCGTCTAACGATTGTGTAAAGCAAGTGTAAGTACCATTGTGACAAGCAGGTCCTTGCGGGTCAACAAGCACTAGCAGCGTATCTGCATCACAGTCATAACGGATATCTCTTACTTGCTGTATGTGGCCAGATGTCGCTCCCTTGTTCCACAATTCTCCACGCGAACGACTCCAGAACCAGGTTTGCTTCGATTCGATCGTACGTTGTAGAGACTCCTCATTCATGTAGGCAAGCATAAGCACATCCTTCGATGTGGCGTCCTGTACAATAGCAGGTATAAGTCCGTTTGCATCAAATTGAATTTTTGTTAGATCGATTGTCGTCATCGTACTTCCACTCCTTTACTGCGAAGATCATCTTTAACTTCCGCAATCGCAATCTCTTTATAGTGAAAAATAGTCGCAGCTAATCCCGCATCAGCAGCTCCTTCTGTAAATACATCATAGAAATCGGATATGCTGCCTGCACCACCAGAAGCAATCACAGGTATGGATACCGCTTGGGATACAGCACGCGTTAGAGGCAGATCGAATCCATCTTTGGTACCATCAGCACCCATCGATGTCAACAGAATTTCCCCTGCACCAAGC
The DNA here is from genome assembly GCF_004344915.1 of Paenibacillus albiflavus. GTDB lineage: Bacteria > Bacillota > Bacilli > Paenibacillales > NBRC-103111 > Paenibacillus_AM > Paenibacillus_AM albiflavus. Next base: position 49,213 of record NZ_SKFG01000015.1, read on the forward strand.
TCTTGTACGCGTTTAGCCCACTCTAATACTTTCATTCCGCTTTCCTTACGTCCTCCATGCGTATAGACCTCCCACTCACCCCACTCGGGGTTGTATCTTGCATCAATAGCAACGACGATACACTGGGATCCAAAGCGTCTTGCACCATCGGATATAAGACTCGGATTATTGACTGCTGACGTATTAATACTTATTTTATCTGCACCCGCTCGGAGGAGTCTTGTCATATCATCAACAGTTGAAATTCCTCCGCCCACGGTAAAAGGTATCGTAATCTCGCCAGCAGTTTTACGAACAACCTCAATCATGGTCGATCTGCCTTCTACGGAAGCTGAAATATCCAAAAATACAAGCTCATCCGCGCCTTCATTATCGTAGATAGAAGCCAGCTCAACAGGATCTCCTGCATCACGCAAATTAACAAAATTAACGCCCTTTACGACTCGCCCGTCTTTCACATCCAGACAAGGGATAATACGTTTGGCTAACATAATACTCCTCCTTTCATGTAGATTAATTTATCTGCTGCAATGCATCCGATAATTGAATGGCTCCTGTATACAGAGCTTTGCCAACAATAGCTCCACCAACGCCAGATGTGGAATACTGAGCTAAACGCGTTAAATCACTTAGCTGACTCACACCCCCTGATGCGATAACCGTCTGCCCTGAAGCTTCAGCCATTGCCACAATCGCTTCGACATTCGGTCCACCCATCATGCCATCCCGCGATATATCTGTAAAAATAAAGGTTCTTGCCCCATACTCAGCTAACTGAACAGCGAGATCAACGGCTTTGACTTCTGAAGTTTCAAGCCAACCGCGAGTTGCAACGAATCCATTTCTGGCATCAATCCCTATTGCAATGCGCTCGCCATGCTTACGAAGTGCTTCATGTACGAACTTCCGATCCTCAATTGCCGCCGTACCTAGAATCACACGCGATACGCCGAGAGAGAGCAAGCGATCAATGTCAGACTCTGTACGAATCCCGCCCCCAAGCTGAACAGGCACGCCAACTGACTTCGCAATACGCCCGATCAAGTCAGCATTTACAGGATAACCTGCCTTAGCACCATCAAGATCGACCAGATGAATCCACTGCGCCCCCTGTGCTTCCCACTCTGCCGCTACTTCTACTGGCTGGTCGTTATAGACCGTTTCTTGATTATAGTCACCCTGCACGAGACGTACGCATTTACCATCGCGAATATCAATAGCGGGATAAATAATAAAATCTGACATTATAGACTCTTCCTTTCGTTCCTGAGTATTTAGCCTTAAAAATGCTGAGTGTGCCTGCATTTTGTACAGTCAAATGGGCGACATTCAGCTAATTTGAGCATTTGACTGCATTTCGTACAGTCAAAATCGTATGATTATTGGAAATTAGTATATTTGGCTGGATTTGACTGTATTTTTCGGTTAGGCCCCCTTATTCTGGAGTCTACCTTATTAAAAAACCAGTTTGGTTAGCAAAGCTCATTATTTCATCTGTTTACAAGGCTCTGTAGAATTTCGTCCGATCTTCTTGCTCTAAAATCCATTTAGAAAACTTCGCTGGCGGCATGCGCTTCAAACTTCCATGCAATCTACGATTGTTGTAAAAGTCCATATAACGATCCATAGCTTCATAAGCCTGTTCTAGTGTCATAAATATCTCCATGGCAAATAGATTTCGCTCCACCAAACTATGGAATGACTCAATATATGCATTCAAATCAGGGGTTTTCGGAGGAATCCTCTCGTGTACAACGCCCCAAGCTGTACACATATCTTCAAAGAGTGCACTCACGAACTGTGGGCCGTTGTCAGTACGTATGGTTGGCAGCGGCTCGCCGGGTTGTATGCGATCCTGTAGAGCCTTTCCTAAGACTTGAACGGCATGTTTCGCTTCACAAGTTGTGCCAACATAGTAACCAACGATTACACGATCAAATATATCGATGATGCTCAGAATGAAAAAGAAGCGGTTTCTAGCTACTACGCGACCATACTTAATATCCATTTGCCATAGCTGGTTCGAACCTGTAACCATTCGATTCACAGGCAATCTACGTGGATAATTGATTTTCTTCTTGCGTTGCTGCTGAAGAATTTCCAGCTCTTTGCATAAGCGATAACACTTTTTAGGATTCAAACTAAGTCCATATTTGTTCCTAAGGCACTGAGCTAAGCACCTATAACCATAGATGTGCTCTTCGCCCTCTAGGAGCTCCAAGAGCCATTTCTTAATTTGCTCATCGTCTATTTGAACGCCACTAATTGTCAAGGAGTATCCCGGGCAGGGACGGCCTTTACGAGCGGTTTGTTTATGTTCTTTAGGTTGCTTGGCTCGTTTAATTCGTGCGTAATAAGTGGACTCTGCTAACCCTATGATCCTTAGAACAAGTGTGGCTGGATTTCCCTGCTTAATGAAACGATGAGCTATTTCAAATTTTTCAGATAAGCAGGGTTCTGCTTTTTTACTAGTTCACGCAAGATTTCGTTCTCAAGTTCTTTCTC
>NZ_SKFG01000016.1 GCF_004344915.1 Paenibacillus albiflavus
GGATCCCGGTGATATCCGATCCTTAGTGACTGATCCTTCACTCAAATGCAAGGTCGAGATCGAGAAATGTCTGATTTTTGAACCATCCACACTTCCAATAGCAAGTTTGTCATATGTGACGGATTCATCCTCCAGATTGGACGTCTGCACACTATTGACAGCAAGCTTCGAATTCGAAATGCAACCATCCTGCAGCTTACCTGCGGAAATCGAATGATCCTTCAGATGATGTTCGTTCACAGCGTCTGTAATCAAATGTACAGAGTCAATGCTGCCTGCTTCGATATGATCACTGTTCACCGAATTTGGTGCCAGCTTATCACCTGTTACGCTGCTATCTGTCAGATGATCACTCAGCACGATTTGCTTCTTTAAATGATCCGAATCAATCATATCATTCGTTAAATGGATGGCAGTAATCGAATGCGGACGAATTTTCGCCCCATCTACGCTGAGTGCAGATAACTTCTCATATGTTACACTTTCATGCTGCAAGTTATCTGTATTAATCGAGCCCGTTGTTAGTTTATTCGAGCCAATGGTCCCGTCAGCCAGTTTATCACCTGCGATGGCACCAGGTGCCAAATGCGATTCCAAGATCAAACCTGGCGTTAGATGAGAGGAGTCAATAATTCCTTTGGCAAGATGGACGCCGAATACTGCCTGCATTGCTAGCTTCTCACTAGTGACGGATTCTTCAGCTAAATGTGTGTCTAGAACTGCTCCACGGGCAATTTTATAACGAGTAACCGCTTGATCATGTAGATGATCAGATAGTACAGCCCCAGTCTGGAGCTTCGTACTGTCCACACAATCATCCGCTAATTTATCAAAGGAAACAGACCCAGATGCCAGTTCCCGACTGCCTACGGATTGATCAGCCAAGTGCCTTGAAACGATAGCTCGATCTTGCAATTTATCCGATGTAATAGATTGATTCGCCAAATGCGCTGATTGAATAGTCTTTTTAGCCAAATGCACGCTTTCAATAGCCTCAGGTGAAATTGCACTGCTAATGACAGCATGATCGGCCAAATGTATCGCATGAATGCTGTTGCCAGCTATTTTATAACTTGTAACAGAGCTGTCAGCCAAATGTTCTTCTTTCACTAGTCCATCATTCAGGTGCTCTGCCACAATGGAACGTTCAGCGATATTAAGCGATCCGACAGCTTGCGGAGCCAGTTTCTTAGTCGTAACGGAATGATCGGCAAGAATTGGCTCGGTGACAGAAGAAGGCGCAAGCTTCTCCCTAGTTACCACAGCGTCAACCAAATGCTCGGTTCTTACCGTTTCATAGCGCAGTTTACTGCCATCCACACTCGATCGTGCCAGCTTCTCGAATGTAACAGCTTCCTCTGAAAGCTTACTGCTCGTAATACTCTCATCGGCAATTTTATCCGTAGTCACAGCGTGATCTTGCAATTTAGCAGTAGAGACCGCTTCATCATCAAGCTGCGAAGTACCGACGGCACGTTTATCCAAATGAAAGGTATTGATCGCTTTCTCAGCAATATGCACGTCTTGTATTGAGTTTAGCGCAAGCTTCTCGCTGGTAACCGACTCTGCCGCCAAATGGGCACGTTGTACGGCTGACCGTTGCAGATGCTGTGATTGAATCGAGTTCGGTACAAGATGCAAAGCCTGAATAATTTCCTTACCAAGCTTCGTTCCAATGATCGATCCATCCGCTATCTTCTCACAAGTCACGGCACCATCTGCAAGGATGTTCGTTTGGACGGATTCCGGCTGCAGATGACTCGAGCCTATAGAAGCTTTGGCAATTTTATCAGAAGTAATTGCTCCATCTTCCATATGCTCGGTCTGTATAGACGCTGCCTTGAGCTTCGTTCCATCAATGCTTCGATCACTTAACTGTTCTAAAGTAAAGATGCCCTTTTGCAAATGCTCCTGCGAGATCGAACCGAATTTAAGATGGAAACCTTCGATTGTTTTGGCTTGAAGATGCTTGCCGCCGATCGTATCATTCATCAGATTGTCGCCTGATATGGTCTCGTCAGCAATTTTCTCCCCTGTTACAGCTTTCGCTATAATAGTTCGCGTATCGACAGAAGCATCTGCTAAATGTTCTTTATGCAATGCATAATGCTCCAGATGTTCAGATCTTATTGCACCTGCTAAAATATGTTCAGCTTGAACAGCATCATGCATCAGCTTGTCGGCGCTTACGACTTGATGAGCCAAATGCTGTGCAGCAATCGCTTGATCCTGAATTTTCGTGGAGGTCACACTTCCATCTGCAAGTAAATCTGTTGTAATTTCATGATGGGCAATATGTGAACTCAGCACACTGCCGGTAGCGAGTTTACTGCTCGTAACTGCACCATCACCAAGCTTGCTCGTAATGATTGCGTAATCCGTAAGCTTATCCGATGATACGGATTCTGGTGCTAATTTGGACGTTGTAATGGCATGTGCTGCCAGATGATTGGTCTGAATGACGCTATCGCTTATATGCTGACTTTGCACCGAGCCTTGCTGCAGCTTACTTGAAGTAACAACTCCATCCTGCAGCATGCTTGTAGCAATCGCCTTAATCTGAATATGTGCTGGGCCGATTACACCTGAAGCAATATGTGAGGATTGTATAGCTTCAGCTGCAATTTTATCCCGCGTAACCGCTGATTTCGCGAGATGTTCCGAATCGATAGCTTCCTCTGCTATCTTTTCAGCAGTTATGGAATTTTCTGCTATTTTCTTACCTTTTACTGCAAAATCAGCAATGATATCTTCAGTTACCGAACCTCTAGCAAGCTTGCGTGTTGTAATTGAATTATTGCTGAGATGCTTTTCATGAATAACCTCGTTTGGCAAATGCTCCTTCTGTACAGAACCATGCCTCAAATGAGCTGAATCAATCGAATACTTAGCAAGTTTATCTGAGGTTATGGTACCGTCTTCTAAATGATTCGTTTTTATCGCTTTGGCAGCAATATGTTCTGATACAATCTGCTCAATGGCAATATGTTCACTCTGAATAGCCCCTTCAGTTAAGTGCTGCTGCAATATAACGTCATCCTTCAAATGAACCGAAGAAACACTCTGAGGTGATAACTTGGCTGCCGTAACCACTTGATCACGAAGCTTCTCAGTGGCAATCGCGCCATCGGCAAGCTTAGCTGTATCAATAATCTGATTCACCAAATGTCTAGGTTGAATAGCACCACTCTTGATTTTATCTGATGTAATCGCTTGATCCTCAATCAGCTCTGGTGAAATGCTGAACTCGGCTAAATGAACTGCCTGAATCGAGCGATAAGCAATTTTGGTCGAATCAATAGCTCCAACTGCTAACTTATTCGATGTGATCGAAGAATCGATCAACTTATCTCCCGTAATGGTGCGATCCTGAATCTTATCACCCGAAATTGCATAAAGCGCAATATGCTGTTGATTAACTGCACCTATGTCAATTTTCTCACCTGTAACTGCACTTGGTGCTATCTTGGATTGATCAACAGAGTAATCCTTTAACAATTTCGTCCCGATGCTTTGCGGCTTTATCTTCGATTCATCAATTGCTCTTGAAGCGATCTTCTCATTCGTTACCGCAGCCTCAACAATATCATCCGTATAAACAACAGGCTGAGTGGTTCGCCCATTTTTCCGATGCGCCATTACCACTCTTATATCTGTATTACCTTCCACAACAGGTGGCACTTGTTTATTGACTTTTTTTTCAACATTTAGAACTACAGGTATAGGTGTCGGAACTATTGCAGGAGCTTCAAGTTCAGCGGTATGCGCGAATGAAATCAATATTTTATTTGCTTCAGTTATCGTATTATTATCACTTTCTGTCTGCTCAGGTTCAGTCCCTAGAATATCTTTCGTTTTGTGGGCTTGCTTCCGATCTAAATCGAGCCAGCTTAATTCATTTGTCCTCGAATCATATTTGCTTTGCTTAGGAGTAGATGATTTTCCGTTACTGCGGCTTTTCCACTTTTTCATAAGGCACTCCTTTCAAGTAATACTCTCTTGTAACATATGCAAACACCCAATTACTGGTCATATGCTTACAAAAAAAAGCCTACACATAACTGCTTTACGCTAAGCAGCATGCATAGGCTCTTATGAATTAGTGGAAGAAGGGATATTATTTAGCACCTTCTGGAAGTTTAATTTCCTTGATCTCATTAAATTTATTGTACGTGGCTTTCATATCAATGTTCATTTGAACTTTCTGACCTTCAACTGTAAATTCAGCATCTAGTACCATATTAACTTCCTTCGGATTGAAAGTTTTTTTATCAATCACAAATACGTATTCCGCTTTGTTAAATGTGAATTCAGGCATATTCTCAGCTAAAGCGCCCATATTTTGTTGGGAAGCTAGCTGTTTCTTCATCTCTTCTTGCATAAATTTCTTAAACTTCTCACCTGTAGCTTCTAGTTTTAATGTATAAGCTTCACTAGATTCTGTCATAGAGAAATCATCAGCAAATTGCTTCAACTGATCGAGTTGCGCGGAAGGATCGTATTGTTCCTTCGAGCTGCCCATCATCAAATCTACTTGTTCTTTAGGCATTTGAGTCCAAGCATTTGATGGATCTTTAACAAATAGTCCATCTTTGACTAGAACCATCTGCATTTTGACTTGTTGTCCAGCCATATTGAGGTCCATTAGCATATCCATTTGTAAATCAGGCTTCATGATGATGCTAGCATTAACTGCTGTATTCATATCCATCTTATCTGTTCCAGCAGCCATGTTCATCTTCATATCCATGTCCATGCCAAAGCTATCTAGCTTCTGACTAGCTTCTTGTGTCTTCTTGTAAACTTCTGCAGCTTTAAGCTGTTCTGCAGAACAACCACTTAATACGAGTGCCCCCACAAGTACAATGGCAGTCCAAATTTTAACGATCTTGTTTGAAAATTGCATTTTTACAACTCCTTCTGAAAAATAATTATGAGATCCCACAATTTAACATCATATCACAATTTCCATCATATTGGTAGTTTACGTTCTTGATTGCGTAAAACCATGATCTATGGCAAGATATTGATTATTACAAGGAGATTGGAGTAAGAACCGATGTCTAAACCGTTTTTCCGCCTGCTTACAGAGCTTTCAGCACGAAAGTGGGTTTCTCAAATTACAGGTCATGTTGCCAAGTCCAAAATGAGCCGCAACTTCATTCCGAAGTTTGCTAAATCATATGGAATTCGGATAGAAGATGCAGAGAAGAACTTGCATGAATATCAATCCCTCAATGATTTCTTCACGCGTAGATTAAAGCCAGGACTTCGTCCAATCGACCAGGGCACTGACCTCATCACCTCACCCGTCGATAGCTTAATAACGGGAATGGGATCCATTAAAGAAGGTCAGATCATTAATGTCAAAGGACAGGATTATACTGTTGAAGATTTGTTGAACCATAATCCGCGCAGGATCAATTATGAGCAGGGCTTCTACTTTGTATTGTATCTGTCTCCTACAGACTACCACCGTATCCACAGTCCTGTTAACGGGACAATTGTCGAAAAAGAACATGTACCTGGTAAAGTATATCCGGTTAATGATTTTGGTCTTCGCTACATGCGTAAGACACTAAGCCGTAACGAAAGACTCATCACCATCATGCAGCATGATAAAGGTGAGCTTGCTGTTATTAAGGTAGGCGCTCTTAACGTATCTTCTATTAAGTACGTAAGTGAACTGCCTAATCAGTTAGAACGCGGTGACGAGCTTGCTTACTTCGAATTCGGATCTACCGTTGTTCTATTAATGGAGAATGATACATTCATTCCTCGAGAAGATCTAGAAGTGGGTAGCAAAGTTAAAATGGGTGAGAAGCTCGGGACTCTAACGGACATCTCGAAACAGAATTGAATCCAAAGGAGCAATGATTAACGATGGGGAGTGGCATAAACACGGTTGCCGGGCAACCAGCAACTGTTCCTAAATCTTCACCCAATCCAAATGCAACAACATATCGCATTCTATTCGCGATATCATTAGCCCATCTGTGCAATGATACGCTACAATCGGTCGTTCCGGCGATTTTTCCTGTTATTAAAGAATCGATGAACCTATCGTTTACCCAAATCGGATGGATCTACTTCACCATTCAGTTGACCTCTTCGATCATGCAGCCTGTATTCGGGCTATATTCAGATCGCAAGCCGACTCCTATGCTGCTGCCAATAGGCATGCTGTTATCCCTGATCGGCATGCTGCTGCTGAGTCTAGCTCCAATGTATGCGCTTGTTCTGCTTGGGGTTGTATTCATTGGGCTTGGTTCAGCCGTATTCCACCCGGAAGGATCACGTGTCGCGCATTTAGCCGCAGGTCAGCGTAAAGGCCTTGCGCAATCTATTTTTCAGGTTGGCGGAAATACAGGCTCTTCGATGCAGCCTGTCATATCCAAATGGATCCTAATTCCACTTGGTCAAATTGGAGCTATTTTCTTCACCTTTGTTGCTGGGTTCGGTGTGCTTTTACAATTATATGTTGCTAAATGGTACCGCGGCGTATTACAGACAACTTCACTGCCTTCCAAAGCGAAAATAAAGAGAGCGATGAATCCCGAGCGTAAACAGGCGATCATCACAGCTATGATCTTGCTTATCGCAATTGTTCTCGTTCGGTCTTGGTATTCCGCTTCAATCTCTTCTTTTTATGCTTTCTATTTGGAAGAGGTATACAAAATATCGATGGGAAATGCACAAATTTACTTGCTTGTCTTCTTAATTGCTGGAGCAGTAGGTACATTTTTCGGCGGTCCGCTCGCCGATCGATTCGGCAAACGCAATGTAATCGCCTTATCCATGCTAGGTACAGCACCATGCGCGATGCTTGTGCCCTTTGCAAATGAATACTGGTTATATCCTTTATTAGCCATCACAGGCTTCATTCTTTCATCCAGCTTCTCTGTTACAGTCGTATATGCACAATCCTTATTGCCAGGGCGTGTCGGTCTCGTTTCAGGACTTATTATCGGCCTTGCTTTTGGACTTGGCGGAATTGGGGCATTAGCAATTGGCGAATTGATCGAATACTTCAATATCTCAGCAGTTATTCAAATTGTAGGCTTCTTGCCGCTGCTAGGATTACTATCCTTCATGCTCCCTTCTGACAAGAAAATAAGCTCTTGGACCGAAGAAGCATAAGTAATACAAATACAAAGGGCTGAATTGATAGTCATCTGACTAACAATTCAGCCCATATTATTTAAGATCCATAAGCAACCAACGTAGAACAAAACTAAATATACAAGGCCAGCACGTCTACGAATTGCTCGAGGCACTCTTCATCTATAGCATCGAATCGATCCTTAATCGGTGCATCGATGTCTAGTACGCCAATTACCTGCGCGTCCTTTACAAGAGGCACAACGATTTCCGATTGAGATGCAGCATCACAGGCGATATGTCCTGGGAACTCATGTACATCCGCAACACGCAGTATCTTGCGATTCAATGCCGAAGTTCCACATACACCTCGACCTAACGGTATTCTGGTGCACGCAGGAAGACCTTGAAATGGGCCTAACGCTAGTTCCCCTTTTTCATCTATTAAGTAGAAGCCTACCCAATTAATATTGGTCAGGAACTGATTTAATAGGGCAGCCGCATTCGCTAAGTTAGCAATTCGATTCGGTTCACCCTCTAACAAAGCACGCAGTTGTTTAATGAGCTGCTCATATTTCTCTTGTTTGGTACCTGAATAAAACTCAGCCTGAAACATCCCAGCACCTCCAACTTCATCATTAAATCGGCATCTTAGTATCCGTTGGTTTAGCGTAGCCTGTTTTATACTTTTCGTCAATAAGCTGGCGAATCTCTAAATCCGATTTGCCTTCTACTTTTAGTTTAGCTGAAATTACCGCTGTTTCAACACATACATTGCAGCGTGTCCCATGATCATCCCACACGACAGAACCATCGCCTTGTATTTCCTTAACAAAACAATTCTTATTGCTCTTATGCCCTGCGCTACGTCCGCAGCCACAGTAGCACGGAATCCACTCCAGCAGCTCTGCATGCTCCGCTGCGATTTCATAGGCTTGTCTTAAAATATCCGGTTTGTTATCCAGAAAACTAGGCAAAGTGCTCGTATTAACCGTTGTTTCCTGCAAATCACCGTTAGGGGCATGCATCTGACTGGACTGTACTTCTGACTTAGAACCGCAAGCTGTAAGGACAAGCATACTGCCGATCAAAACCGTAAGGAATAGGTTTCTAGTCTTTATCATCAAATAACCCCCACTATCATTTTAATATCTCTCTCATTATACTACAGGGGGGTATACCGTATTATGAAAATTATATGAATTATTTGATTCATTCCACTCAGAAAGTGACGAAATTAGAGCAGAATGATATAATAACCGCAAGAATTAAATTCAATAACGCTACGGTTTGAGAGGAAGGGACGTCATGAACGAACTAGCCCAACAGCTTAATGAAACTTTGCTACGTGAGAACCCACATGTTTACGACATGCTATCTAACATCGGTAAACAAATTTATTTTCCCAAAGAAGGCATTCTAAGCCAATCTGCAGAAGCAAAGACGAAAGCGAAGAAATATAATGCAACGATCGGCATCGCAATTGAGAATGGACAGCCGATGCATCTTAAAGTGATACAAGATACACTAAATGCATACGATCCCAAAGATATTTACGAATATGCACCACCTGCTGGTAAGCCCGAACTTAGAAGCGTATGGCGTCAAAAAATGATCGCTGACAACCCTGAGCTGGCTGACAAAACTTTTGGCAATCCAATCGTATCGAACGCACTAACGCATGGACTTAGTGTAACAGCAGACTTATTCGCTGATGCTGGCGATGTCGTGATTATTCCAGATAAGAATTGGGAGAATTACGAGCTGACATTTGGCATCCGTCGCGGAGCACAAATCGTCAACTATCCGCTATACAATGAACAAGGTACATTCAATAGCGAAGGATTGAAAGAGGCGATTCTCGCACAACAATCCAAAGGCAAGGCATTCGTCGTTCTGAACTTCCCGAACAACCCGACAGGTTACACACCAGGACCGGCTGAGGGACGTGAGATTGTCGCTGCAATTCTTGCAGGAGCTGAAGCTGGTATTAACGTTGTTGTCGTGACAGATGATGCTTATTTCGGACTTTTCTTTGAAGATTCCTTGCACGAATCCCTATTTGGTCAATTGGCTAATCTGCATCCGCGTGTACTTGCGATTAAAGTAGACGGTGCTACTAAAGAGGAATATGTATGGGGCTTCCGCGTAGGCTTTATTACATATGGAGGCAACAGCCAGGCACTTCTAAGTGCACTTGAGCAAAAAACGATGGGAATCATCCGTGCAACGATTTCCTCAGGTCCACACCCTTCTCAAACCTTCGTGCTACATGCGCTTAAATCTCCTGAGTTTGCTGCGCAAAGACAAGAGAAATATGATATTATGAAAGGCCGCGCCAATAAAGTCAAAAGCGTGCTGGATTCAGGTAAATTTGAATCAGCTTGGGATTATTATCCGTTCAACTCCGGCTATTTCATGTGTCTAAAGCTCAAAACCGTTGATGCTGAAACACTTCGTACGCATCTGCTTGATGAATATGGAATCGGTACAATCGCACTAGGCGAAACCGATCTGCGTGTCGCCTTCTCTTGTATCGAAGAAGAGAACATCGAAGAATTGTTCGACTTGATCTATAAAGGCGTTCAAGATTTAAATAAATAAGAAGAAGAAAAACAGCAACTTAAGGCCATTACGCCTAAAGTTGCTGATTTCTTTCTTGCTACCCTTTAATGGATCCTGCTAATAAGCCTCTCACGAAGTACTTGCCAAGCAAGACATAGACGAGCAAAGTAGGTAATGCGGCAAGGAGAGCACCTGCCATTTGCACATTCCACTCTACAATCTGACTGCCGGATAAATTCTGCAAGGCAACCATGATCGGCTGCTGCTTCTGCGTCGTTAAGGTTACTGCGAACAAGAATTCATTCCAAACACTTGTAAACTGCCATATTCCCACTACGACAAAGCCTGTAATGGATAATGGAGCAATAATATGACGGTAGAGTCCAAAAAAACCATTGCCATCAATTTTCCCCTGTTCCAGCACTTCATCGGGAATCCCTGCATAGAAATTACGGAAGATGAGCGTACAGATCGGAAGACCGTAGACGACATGTACCAGAACTAAGCCAGGAATGGAGTTATATAATTGAATGGACTGCAAAAATTGAATAAGCGGGATTAGAATGCTTTGATAAGGGATAAACATTCCGAATAGCATGAGACCAAACAAAACATTAGCTCCTCTAAATCTCCACTTTGACAATACATAACCATTCAATGAGCCCAAGAGCGCGGATAACACAGTTGCTGGAACAGCTAAATACAGACTATTCAATAAATTTGGCGCAAGCTTAGACAGCGCCTTAGCGTACCCACCAAAATCCAGACTACTTGGTAAATGCCACATTTGATCGAGCGTAATCTCTGCTGTCCCTTTAAAACTCGTTACAAGCAATACATAAATCGGGATCAAGTACATGCATGCCATTATGCCAAGAATCAGGTATAAGAAAACTCGCTTTACGATATTCGGCTTCATGAGCTCCCTCCCTTACGGAAGCTAGACCAGATATAAGGAATAATCAAGATTGATACGAAACCTAGCATGAGCATCGAGATTGCTGCACCCTGCGCATAGTGATTGCCCCTGAACGTCGTCTCGAACATGAATACACCAGGTACATCCGTAACGAACATAGCGCCTGGCCCTGTCATTGCAAATATCAAATCAAAAATTTTGAGCGATATATGCCCCAAAATAATAAACACGCTTACTGTCACGGGTGTTAACTGTGGCAAAATGATTTTGGCGAAGACTTGTCTTTCCGTCGCTCCATCAATACGTGCTGCTTCCCTCAGCTCTTCTGGAATCGCACGTAAGCCCGCCAAATACATCGCCATTGTAAACCCTGACATTTGCCAAACCGTCGCAATCGCAACAGCGATGATCGCAATCGGCAAGCCGAAATCAATCTGCCCCCATGGAATGGAAGGCACGATATCGGTGCTTGTATACCACGCAGGTACTTGATCATCCGTAAGTCCGAATAAACCCTTCAGAATGAGATTAATGCCTGTAGATGGACTCAAAATCCATTGCCATACGACACCCGTTACGACAAACGACAAGGCCATCGGGAAAATAAATATATTCCGAAATAGCGTTTCCGCTCGAATTTTCTTATCGACCATAACCGCCAGCCACATGCCAATCAAGGTGGTTGCCGCAATGAACAGAATTGTAAACATAAGCGTATTGCGTAAATCTGATTGGAAACGGAAATCTTCAAATAAAAACTTAAAATTGCTTAATCCTGCAAAGGATAAATCCTTCACCAGAGTATTCCAGTTGGATAATGATACATATCCCGTCCAACCGATAAACCCATAGACGAAAATAGCAATCGCTATTAAGGATGGAAGGATCATAAGAATAGGAATGAGTTTACTCACTTTAAACTTATGCGGTTTAGGCTTGATGGCGAGTTTAAGCTCAGCTTGCTGCTGTGTAGATACGCTGCCTTGCATGTATGACCCTCCATTCCGTGAAGAAACAATTGGGGTCAGATGGCACGAATGCCACCTGACTCCATGAATTGTTGCTTATTTCTTAACCATTCCACTCGATGCTGCAGCTTGCTGCAAAGCTTTAGCTGCTTGATCAACATCGCCCTTCGTCACAAAAATGTTAATCGCTTGGTTAGCTTGTGTTACGAAACCTTCTGGTGCTGCCGAACCATGCGCCATACTAGCGGTTAGTTTAGCTGTCTTAAATTCTTCGATCGTTTGCTTACCGTATGCATCATACTTGCTGACATCTGCATCGACACGGGCTGGAATTGAGCCTTTGAGCGGATTGAACACGTCTTGACCTTCAACAGAGCCTAGCACTTTCAAGAATTCTTTCACGGATTCTGGATCTTTGGCTCCCTTAGGCAAACCAAATGTATCGGTAATTACCATAAAGCTTCCTTCTGATCCTGGTGTCGTGATCCAACCGAAGTCTTTGTTCGCTTCCAATTTCAAATCTGTTGTAAAGTAGCCTTTGGCCCAGTCGCCCATAATGTTCATTGCAGCCTCGCCTTTAGCAACAAGCTGTGCAGCATCCTGCCAGTTGCGAGCCGCATGATCTTTGTTGGTGTAGCTCAGCATTTTCTTAAAGGTTTCAAGTGAATCCTTCACTTTGGCATCTTCAAAGGAAAGCTCCCCTGTCCACAACTTACGATAATCTTCAGCACCTAGTTTGCCTAATAACACGTCCTCGAACACTTGAGTTGCTGTCCATGGTTCCTTGTCGCCAAGTGCTAGAGGTGTGATGCCTTTAGCTTTTAACGTCTCAGCCGCTGCGAAGAACTCATCAAATGTTTTGGGAGGCTTGATCCCGTTATCATCAAATACTTTCTTATTGTAGAAAATGACGTTGCCGCGGTGTATGTTAACAGGTACGGAATAAATAGTCCCGTCATGGCTTACAAGATCAATTAGATCTTTAGGGAATTTATCTTTCCAACCTTCTTGATCGTATAAATCATTCAGACCTTCCATCTTACCGGCTGCTACCCAACCCGTGTTAAGCTCAGCACCGCCATGAACCTGGAATGTCGCTGGCGGATCTCCACCTTGCATGCGGCTAGCTAGCACAGCTTTGGCATTCGTTCCTGCCCCACCTGCTACTGCTGCATTCACAATTTCAATATCCGAATGCTTCTTCTTAAACAATTCGATTAGTCCCTTAAGTCCTGCTTCTTCCCCTGCACCTGTCCACCAGCTAAAAATTTCAACTGATTTATTAGATGAAGTAGCAGGAGTCGATTGCGGTATCGGCGTTATTGGCGCGATTGCGATTGGTGAAGATGACGAGCTAGTTGGTTTTGGTGTCGGTGCCGATGTTGGCGTAGTGGAGTCAGAAGATGAACTGCAGCCTGCTAGTAATCCCATTATCATTGATGCACTAGATAGAACCGTTAGTGTCTTATGTTTCATACTCATATCCCCCTTATATTTCAAATAGATGGTATGCGAACGCTTATGTATTCGCTTACATTTCGAATCGTAGCACATTTATTAGAGAAAAAGCTTCAACTAAATCCTGCACTGCTTTGCTGCTTAACTAGATTTTATTTGAGTCTCGTACAAATAAATCAGCTTACCTTCAATTGCTAGCACTTTTTTAACTTCAAAACAAAATAATGCTAGTTATATGCGTGATTACAACATATCACAGCGCCTTACTCTGTTTATATTCAGTTGGTGTGATGCCTACAACCTTTTTAAACACTCGACTAAAATAATTGGGATCCCTATACCCTACCTCATAGCAAATTTCTTTGAGACTAAGCAAGCCTTCATCAATCCACTCCTTAGCCTTCTGAATGCGAATCTCAGTCAAATAGTCGATGAACGTAACGCCAACATGCTGCTTAAACATTTTGCTAAAATAATAAGGGCTTAAATGAACCAGCTCCGCCACACTCTCCATAAAGAGATCCTCTTGATAATGCTCCGCAATCCATTGTCGTACACGATCGATGACAGATAAGGTCTGCTGTTCTCTGTCCTGCTTAATCGAACCTATCAAAAAAGTCACTTCATCCTGATTTGCAGCAAATGAATCGATCGCAATCGTGTCAGGATATAAATCTATATATCTTCGTAATCTAGTGTTCGCATGATAGTCTACTTGTGAGCAGCATGTATAGGCCTCACGGTAGGACTGTCTAATTCCATCCACACCGCTCTGCAAAGTTCCTATGCCCATGACCATTCCATCCCCGAATTGCTTATCCATTATCTCACCTAATTTATGTACGATCGGCATTCCAACTTCATCTTCCAGCATGAATATCGCACAATGCTGATTAATCATCGGACTAATTATGCAGCTAGCTCTTGACTTGATAAAGCTCGTTACACTGTGCATCCATTTATCTAATGCCACTTTGTTTAAGCCACTCTGCTCCTCCTCATTCCACGCAATGACAATTACCCAAGCTGAAATTAGATCAATATTTAACAATGCGGTAAGCTCAGCAATTCGTGTATGCTTGCTGCGATCCAGCATCAGCATGAGGGCAAGCTCATTCTCCACGATTGGCATCACTTGCAGCAGCTTCTCCGTCATCCGAAGTTCAGACTCACGCTTATGCTTTTCAGCCTCAAGTTCCTCGACAAGCTTCTGCAGGAATGCAATCATATGATCGCGCTTGGCTGGCTTTAGAATATATTCTTTAGCCCCAAGAAGAAGTGCTTCCCTTGCGTAAGAGAAATAATCGTAAGCCGTCACGATCACAATTTTCATAGTGGGATGGTTCGCCCGAATCTGCTTCAATGCTTCTAGCCCGTTGATCCCTGGCATCTGAATATCCATCAGCACGATATCCGGTCGATACTGCTCAATACGCTGAATCGCTACTCTCCCATTCTCTGCATGAATAATTTCAAAAACACCTGGCATCATTCTGGCAATCATCCATTCCAGTCCTTCGCGCTCAAGCGCTTCATCATCCGCTATTAGCAAGCGATACATGGTGCATTTCCCCCTTTGTTCGATAGGGTACCCGAATAGCAATCGTCGTTCCTTGACCTTCTGTACTCTCAATTTCAATCAAATCATTTACACTATAAAATAATTGCAATCTTCTAAAAACATTTCTTGTCCCTAATCCAGTCGAATTGTTTCGTGAAATGTCTGAGCGTGTATTGGAATCGAATTGCAGCAGCAACAGCCGTGTTTCTTCACTCATTCCAGCGCCATTATCGATAATTCGAATAACGACCTGATCTCCTTCTCGATTAATCACTAGCTTAATATAAGCGCCATCCTCCATTCCTTCAATTCCATGCTCGAATGCATTTTCAAGCAGCGGTTGAAGTGTCATACTTGGAATGACTTGCACTAATGCGGACTCTTCGATTTCGGTAAGGAATGTAATGCGGTCACGAAAGCGTGCCTGCTGAATGGTAAAATACTCCCTCGCATTATCTACTTCCTCCTGCAGCGTCACGGCTTGATCTAGCTTGCGCAGATTATAACGTAATAAATTCGATACGGAGACTGTTAAATCACTCGTTCTCTCTGCACCTTCTAGCATTGCTAAACGTGAGAGCACGTTAAGTGTATTGAATAGAAAATGCGGATTAATTTGACTTTGCAATGCTTTGATCTCAAGCTCTTTCACAAGCCGCTCCTGCTCCATTCGTTTCTGGTCCCTAATCATTAATTCTTTAATATTAAGCTGCATATGACGAAAGGCAACCGTCAAAATACCAATTTCATCAGTGCTATGAATGGGTGGAGGAGGGGCCTCCAAATTTCCTTTCGAAATTTGGCGTGCTGTATGCAATAATCTACCGATCGGGGTCGTAATACTGCGAGACAGCCAGATCGTAAATACGAAGCAGAGCACTAAATTCGTAATCAAGAGCGCTTGATCGATTTGATACATATTATTACTGGTGAGCAGCATTTTCTTATATAAAGGCTGGTAGAAGCTAAGCTCCATATCGACCAGGTTCTGGTGATCTTCCTTAATATAAGTAGCTGTTTTCTCCGCCTCTTCATAGGCACTGCTATAAGTCTGCATGTCATTCTCATCTAATGCGGAGATCACGGTATCCGTCGCATCCAAATACGTCTGCAAGATATTCATATAATTGTCGAGTGCCAAATTATATTCCGCATTTCGCTTTTTCTCAGAGAGCTTGCCCTTTAACATCTGCAGCTCAGCTCGGAGTTCCAAAAATTCGATATACTGCGAACGGTATTTCTCAACGACATAACTGCTGAGCACGCGCAGATTATCTTCAGTTTTATAGGAAATTTGCTTGTAGAGAAGGATGCGATCCAGCATTAGATTATAGCTTTCTTGTATTGATCTGCCGCTTTGATAAATAATGACGGTCACAAGATTGACGATAATGACCATGACAGGGATAAATATGAACAATTTCATCCGAATACTCACTTGTTATCCCCCTCGCAGCGCATTCGTGTGGTCGAGTATTTTGACTTCCATGTACTGAATATCAGGAACCTGTTCCCCATCAAAATATTGATGCAGCACATGAACCGCTTCTTGCCCCATCAAATAGGACATCTGCATAACGCTTGCTTCAATCTCCTGTATAGCAAGAGCTTGCCTCGTTTCTGGCAAATCATCGAACCCAAATACTTTTATACTATTCTGATTTTTCAATTCATTAATTATTTGTAAAATACCAAGCCCATCAAGTGCGCTGAACCCAACCATCACATCCAAATCAGGATGATTCATTAACATGTCTTCCGCAGCCTGAGCAGCACCTATTCTTGAAAGATTGGAAAAATCCAGTGCGCTGATTCTCAAATCCGGATAAGCATCAATCGCCGAAAGGAATCCCTTATATCGAAGATTCTGGCTGAGGGAATCCTTGCTGCCAAGAATAATCCCAATATTGCCTTTGGTTCCATAGGATCTAAGGAGACGTTCGCCTAATTGCTTGCCCGCATCATAATGATCCGTGCCTACATAAGAAATACGCTTGCTATCAGGGACATCTGTATCCACCGTAACTACGGGAATATTCTTCATCACCGCTTTATCAATCAGCTTGCGATAAGCATCCCCTTGAACGCCCTGAATGAGTATCCCGTCTACCTTGGCAGCTATGTATTTATCCAGCAGTTTGGTCTGCTCCTCCTCGTTAAGCCGAATTGGGCCAATGTATTCCATCTGCATGTCCCAAGTCTTCGTAGCTTCACGCGCGCCCTTCTCCACTGTTCGCCAAAACGGATTATCCAGCTCCTGCGAAATGAGCACGATATGCTTGGGCCTCTTCGTCTCATGGCTGATATCTGCAATTTCTGTAACAATCTCCTGAATGTTATAGTAGGCATAGCCAAAATATCCGATTAAATAAATGAACACACCGAGCAGAACCACCAAGCTGATCGCCCATTTTTTATTAGCTAAGTAACGTATAGCAGCTCCCCCCTCTGCTGTGCAGGATAACATGAATCAAGCCATAATAGATTTAAAAAACAGCTCGAACGTTACCACCATCTGAGTGCCCAGATTGGAGTCACCTCTACCCATCGACCAATATAATCGAGTTCCAAGATACGTTTGAATTGCGATTTCGCAGATCATTGCTGCTGGCAAAGAGCTAGTAAACTCCCCACGACGCTGCCCTTCTTCAATCACTTCTGTCAATGCTTTAACAAGCTCATCAATTTGCTCAAGTTGGTTACGAATTGCTTTGGGGCTTGATATTATGCCCTGGTTCACAGCAAGCATTAATTGTCTCGATGCATGAAATTTATCGATCTGCATAATTAAATAACGGATATGCGGAATTAATAGCCCTGGCTGCTCCTTGATCCGACGAACCTCTTCGACAGCCCAAATCACTTGAATATCACAAATTAAATCTTCTTTATTGGCAAAATAGTTAAAGAAAGTTCCCTTCGCAATGCCAGCACGTTCCGTGATTTGTGTAATCGTTGTTGCCTCGTAACTCTGCTCAGCAAACAATTCAATCGCTGCATTCAGCACATTCTGACGCGTTAACCGCTTCTTATCTTCACGATTCATTGTTTTTCACCTGCTTTATCCATAGAGTATGCCATTGTCCTTATTGACTTTAAGTATACAAGATTAACAATCACAGGTGTACAGGAAGATTCGACATTCAGATCTTGATGTTCAACAAACCTTCAAAAATAGGATGAGATAAACGATCCCTAAATACTTGACCGTCAGTCATTTTTCAGTTATAAATAAGATTAGATATGGAAATTTAAACCTTATATCGGATTGAGAGGTGTACTATGGTTAACAAGTGGCTACACGGGCTAGCCAAGATCAAATGGCTCATCGTTATTATCTGGATTGCCGCAGCAGTTACGGCTTGGTTCACTTTGCCCGATCTCGGTCAAATCGTTCGCCAAACCGAATGGCGGTTCATTCCCAAGGATGCTGCCTCTGCTCAAGCTCAGCAAATACTTGATTCCATGAATCCTGACCACCAGTCTAAATCTAATGCAATTATCGTACTAAATCGCGATGGCGGGCTCACGGAACAGGATCAAACCTGGCTAAAGAACAAAATCTCCGAAATGAACAGTGATCAAGATACTTTAGGCATTACAGGCGTTATTTCCCAATTCGATGATCCTTCTCTAGCCGATAAGTTCGTATCACAAGATCATACGACCGAATTGTTAGTCATTGAATTACCCAAAGAAGTGCAAGTCGCCGATACGGCTGACAGTATAGTGAAGCTGAAAGAACTGATGAAGGATGTCCCTCAAGGTGCATCCGTTGATTTCACGGGTTCAGCACCCATCTATATCGATTACAGTCATTCAGCAGAAGAAGGCTTGCGCAAGACTGAAATTCTGACCGTTATACTGGTCATTGTTATTCTGCTGATCGTCTTTCGATCACCTATTGCGCCTTTCGTTCCACTGCTTACCATTGGAGCGTCCTTCATTATTACGCGCGGGATTGTGGCTTTATTGACTAAGCTCGGACTACCAGTATCCACCTTCACGGAAACTTTCTTAATTGCCGTCATGTTCGGTGCAGGTACGGATTACTGTATCCTGCTCATCCATCGATTCCGTGAGGAATTATCGCAGAATTCTGACCGTGTTCTTGCACTTATTCAAACCGTTAAATCTGTAGGCAGAACGATTCTGTATGCTGGCAGTACCGTATTCATCGCTTTCTTTCTTATCGGATTCGCCAAATTTGGTCTCTACCAATCCGCTGCAGGGGTCGCTGTCGGGATCGCAATCACGCTGCTCGCTGCTGTCACATTAGCACCCGCAATTATGCTGATTCTCGGACCTGCCATGTTCTGGCCAGTGAAGCTAAAGCAAGGCAATGGACATCGCGATTCCAAAGTATGGGGAGGAATGAATAAGCTTGCCACGAAGCGTCCAGCAATCGTACTTCTTGTTTGCTTGGTCATCCTTGCGCCGATCACCCTGCTATTCCAAGGCAATCGATCCTTCGATGATCTGGGTGAAATGAATCAGGACGCATCCGCTGTCAAGGGCTTTCGAACCGTAGAGGCGAAGTTCTCTTCCGGTGAAGTGCTGCCTGTTACTGCCGTCCTTACATCGGCTACCTCCATGCGATCAGCCGAAAGCATTGCAGCATTCGAGAAGGTAAGCAGCGATATTGGTAAACTTCCACATGTCAAAGAGGTTCGTTCAGCAGCAAGGCCGCTGGGTAAGCAAATTACGGAGCTAACTGTACCTAGTCAGCTCGAACAAACAACTAAGGCGATTACAGATATTCGCTCAGGTGTTTCTCAGCTAGGCGATGGCCTGAAAAAAGCTCAGACTGATATAAACCAGAATGTGGATAACATTACACAATTACAGCAAAATGCTGACTTAATCGCGAATAAAATGAAAGAAACACAACAAGGCTTAAATCAAATCCGCGGAGGACTGGGTCAATCCTCACAAGGCGCTCAGCAATTAGCTGGCGCAGCTTCACAATTGGAGCAAACTTCGAATTCGATGAATAACGATCTGAATGAACTCATGCAAAATTACCCTGATCTTGCCAAAGATTCTTTATACTTAGGCATTATCGCCAAGTCTCAAGGAATAGCTGGCGGGTTGACCCAAACCAAGCAAGGTTTGCAGGGCTTAAATCAGGGCATTTCGCAAATAGCTCCATCCGTAGGGCAGATCTCAGACGGATTAGGTCAACTGGCAACAGGACAAACGCAAATTGCTTCTGGGGTTGGCGAGCTAAAGAAAGGAATTGCACAATTCTCATCAGGATTAGGCGAAGGAACTGCGGCTATTACGAAAATGAGTGACGGATTAGGTCAAATTGCAGATGCTCAGCAAGGAATCGTTACGAATGGGTCTAAACAAATTGCTGGTTGGTATTTGCCTTCCAATATGCTGAGTGACAATCAGGAACTGCAAAAAGCAGTCGACACCTACATTTCCCAAGATGGCAAGATTGCCAAATTAGAGATAGTCTTTGATATCAACCCTTATTCCAAGGAAGCGATGGATTCCATTCCGATCATCCAATCTGCGATTAAGCAAAGTGTTCAAGGGACAGTTCTACAAGAACTGGATGTTAAAATGTCAGGTAATACCGCAACATACACAGAGCTTAAAGAGATTTCAGCGAATGATTTCATCTATACTGGCGGATTAATGCTAGCAGGGATTTTCATCATTCTCATCATTCTGCTGCGTTCCATCGTAATGCCTTTGTATTTACTATTATCACTTGCCTTTAATTACCTTGTTACGATGGGGATTCTGGAATTTATTTTTGTCAGAATGCTCGGTTCCGAGGGATTGTCTTGGTCAGTGTCCTTCTTCCTGTTCCTCATTCTAATTGCGCTCGGCGTGGACTATAATATTTTTCTCATGTCCCGCTTCAAAGAGGAATATCAGCTTGGGCAAGGTGGCGTTAAAGATGCTCTAAGCAAATCGATGCGAACAACAGGCGGTGTTATCACATCTGCAGCCTTCATAATGGCTGGCACCTTTGCAGCATTAATGCCATCTGGGGTTACAACCTTACTTCAGCTAGGGGCGGGTATCGTCATCGGATTATTCATCTACTCCACCGTTATGATGGGACTTGTGATTCCATCAATCACCATCTGGTTCGGGGAAGCGAATTGGTGGCCGCTGCGTCCCAATAAGCTCAAGAATAACAACGATAGTAAGAAGATCCCAACTATTGCGGAGCACCAACTACATACGTAAGCTGAAGTCATCAAAGTTGGGATATGCTTAGTTAGAGGTTTATTTTATCTTCAATTTGAATAAAACACGGATATGATCAGATTCAAACTTGAGGTCTTTAATCGCAGTAAGCGCTGGAAGCTTATCATCGATTGGGACCTCGATTGTTGGAAGCTGCAAGGTGCTGAGCGGAATAGTTATATTCTTAATTTTGGTTTGGGTATGGCGAACAATCAATTTGCCATCTGACCACTCCATATCAAATCGAATTTTTGCACCTGCCTCCACAAATCCTTTCCATAGCAAATTTACATCCGCATCCACTGTATTCCCTCGCAGATTAAAGTGGATTCCCGTGATTTGGATATCATGAGGCAGCTTAGCTTTATCCTTATACCGCTCTTTGAACAAGCTATTAACTTCTTCTTCTGATAGGACCATCTCCGTCTTTAAGCTTTTAGCCATTTGCCACGCTTTATCCGTAAGTGACACTTTGGAGTAGCTCCAATCCAGATCTTGCGCAGGCTTTGCATAGATTACAGCACCTACAACAATGGCAACGATAACAAATAGGATGATGATGAACGTATAAAACAATTTTTTGAACATAGATTCTTACTCCCTTATCTGATCTTACATTGTTTCATTATAGGGGAATCCAGCACACGCAAGCAATTTTTGCAGGAGGATTGAAGATTGTGGTGTATAATGTAAATGGAGATAATTGCTAAGTCATCATGTCGAAGGGAGTCCCAATCATGGCAAGGTTGAGTATGCGCTCTGTGCAAAGTCTATACGATGAACAACGGCGGTTGTTTGCACAGAGCTAGAATAAAGTTACCGTCCTAAAATTGAATGATACTTGTTCGTTGAATAGACTTTGCTTCCTTAGAGATTACCTATATTTAAGGAGCGAAGTTCATATGCAGTATGTCAATGCAGAAATGGTCTTTCCCGAGGAATTGCTGAAGGAAATACAGAAGTATATCCCTGGGGGAATGGTATACATCCCTAAACCTGAAGAATTGCATCGCAAATGGGGCGAAAAATCTGGCAATCGGCTTTACTTAAACGATAGAAATCAGGACATTCGTCGTCAATTTACGGCTGGTGCCACGATTGAGCAGCTTGCTGAGCAATTCCATCTGTCATTCGATAGCATCAAACGTATTGTTTATAGCAAAAAGGAATAACCTGTGGTCACATTGGAATTCGTTCTGATGTGGCTTTTCTTTATTTGTGTAAAAATCATTCTAATCATTCTTGCCATATCCTTCTGGCTATTTCTCTCATTATGATAAGAGAGATAACATGGTTACAGGAGGATTTTATGATTCCTTTTTTTCAATTCGATACTAATGAACAAAGAAACGCTCTACTTGCTCGTGGCAGGAAGGTTGCTTTATCCGCCTTACAACAATTCAACATCGAGTGGGTACGAATAACATTTATTCAACTCTCCGATACGATTACCTATCAAATTGAGACGACTACTTCTCAAAGCTATCTGCTTCGCATACATTCTGATCGCTTGAACAAACAAGAACTCCAATCGGAGCTTGCTTTGCTTCAATCAATGAACGAGTCTGCTGATCTTGTTCTGCCTAAAGGATTACCTAATTCGCACGGATCCTATGTACTGGAGATAGAGACAGATGAAGGGTACCGTCGACCGTATGTTACAATCATGCATTGGGTGGAAGGAGAGCTAGTGAATGGCAAAATTACGGAAGAGCAAGCTTACAGCATGGGTGTAATGGCAGCGCGTCTTCATCAAGCAACTGCAAGCTTTATACCACCATCAGACTTTACTCGACCCGTGTGGGGAGCAGACCACTTCCGTCGTGAATTTGATAGGCTTAGAAAGTACTATTCCTGTTTTCTATCCGAACAAGCTTGGACACAATATGTAGCAGCATCTGAGAAAATTGTGTCTGAGCTAGCTAATATACAGCCAACCAAGCTGAACTTTGGAATCGTACATGGAGATTTACATACGGGTAATATCGTTGTCGATCAGGACGATCCAAGACCAATCGACTTCGGACGCTGTGGTCACGGCTACTATTTATATGATCTAGCACATACGATACTGAGCATACATCCACCAATCAGAAGTAAACTCATTCAAGGCTACGAAAGCATTCGCAAGCTTGAAACTGACTATGTAAGACTACTCGAAACATTCTTCATTATGTCCATGATCGAGACTTACTGTCACCATGCCTCTAATCCAAGTGAAACAGCCAATCTGATCGCCGAGCAGCCATACGCTCAAGCATTAATAAGAGACTATTTGCAGGGAGCACCGTTCTTATTTAATCCAATTAAGCCTATGGAAATTAAGGAGCTTTCATGATGTATTGATATAAATAATGGGCATCATCACCAACGCCTAATAGGAGTGCAGAGCCTCTACGATGCTGCCATGGCAACCCGAGGAACATTAAACCTGTAATGTTAGTGATTCCTCGGTCATGCTTTAGCGCGCCACTTGGCATATTCAGCTCTGGGATGTGAATCCATGCGTAATCTGAGCGAAAACCCGTTGCCCAAATCACATTTCTCACCTTAAGTGTATCGCCATCATCAAACGATATTACATCATCTTGAGCATCGGCAGTTCTGCCTTTCAGCTTGATAGCGCCCTGCTTCATTCGAGCCTTAAGCTCATAGCCGAATATCGGGTCACCTAAACGCTGAAGCCTACTACCGATGTTTGAATAACGGCTTGCTCGCAATAATCTGATTCGATCCGCCCACCAGAAAATGCTGCGATTCAGGAACGATCTAGGTAAGAATCGAAGTTTCTGTCCAACTGATAGGTAGATCTCATGAGTTTCTGACAATTCAACAGCTATCTGTGTACCAGAATTGCCGCCGCCTACCACAAGTACAGGACCATCTTTCAATTGCTTAGGGCTCTTATATTCGGAAGAATGGTATTGGACGATTTCCTTGGACAACGTCTGCGACAAGGAAGGAATATTCGGATATTGGAAAGGTCCTGAGGCAACAATGACACTTCTTGCTACTATCGTTTTGTCCTGCGTATGTATAACAAATAGGTCATCTTGCTTCTTCATCTGGCTCACTTTCGTATCCAGTTGTACGGGTAAATCAAATGTTCTGGCATATTGCTCCAGATAATCGGCTAATTCATCTTTCGTTGGATAACCATCGGGTGCGCCTTCCATCCTCAATCCATGCAAGGAACTATAAGATCGTGTCGTAAATAACACTAGTGAGTCATACCGCTCTCGCCACATATCCCCAATTCGTGGCCTCTCATCTAGAATCAAAAATGTATAAGGGGTCTTCTTTAAATAATATCCCATCGTTAGACCAGCTTGACCTGCTCCAATTACAATAACGTCATAGATCAATGTGAACACCTCACAAATTAATATATGAATATATATTCATATATTAATTTAATAAATGCATAGTGTCAACGAAAAACCCTTCAATAGCTATAACCGATAAAAAAATCGAGGGATGCCCTCATCCCTCGATTCGTTAAAATTTGTTTATGTTTTTATTGTCTAGTTATTGCTTCTCTTCCCGCTTGGCTTTGAGCCATTTAGGCGCACCCTTATTCTTGCGTTCCCGTTCGATCTCTTTATTGCTCTTTTTTCGAGGTGTTGCAGCTTGCTGGGCTTTTGATGCGATTGGCTTCTGCTTGTCACCCACAGGTTTTGGCGCTGCTCCTGCAATCGATGCGGAATTCGCCTTTTGCTTACTTACTGGAGTGGATTTGCTGTTCGCTGCGGATGGCTTTGCTTTATATTCATGTCTAGCTTCACCGGGTTCAACGATTTTCCCACCGAACATCTCCTTATGCTGAATGGTGATGTGAAGCTGCTTGGCAATTTTTTCAACGATCCATACTTCTTTCGGGGAAACGATCGATACCGCCATCCCTTTTCGTCCCATTCGTCCTGTGCGTCCGACCCGATGTAGATAGTATTCATTATTAACAGGCAGATCAAGATGGAAAATATGCGTAATGCCTTCAATATCAAGTCCACGGGCTGCCACATCTGTAGCTAGCAGCAATTGAAACTTGCCTTCCCGGAAAGCCTGCATGACTTGTGCGCGCTCCCCCTTGCCTGCATCTCCAGACAGACCCATTACCGATAAGCCAATATGCTGCAGCTTCGATACAACATCTTGAATGTCAGAGGTCGCATTCACAAAAACAATGCCTGACTTCGGCTTCATGACATGTACAAGCCTCCGCAGCGTATCTAACTTATTCCGCTGCTCACACACATAATATTGATGACCAATTGTCGCTGAAGTTAGCTGTTCAGGATTAATAGCAACCTCAACGGGATCTTGCATCCGCTGCTGAGCGGATTGATACACATCATCCGTTACTGTTGCAGAGAAGTACAAGAGCTGCCGATCACGCTGCATACCTTTGAGAATACGATCCACATCACTTGCAGACCCAAGCGCCAATACTTGATCGACCTCATCAATGGCTAGCGTACTTACATAATGTACGGTTATCTTGCGCATACCTAGCAGTTCCACAATTCTTCCCGGTGTCCCTACTGCAATATGCGGATGTTCCTTAAGCTTCTCTACCTGACGAGACAGCGCCGCTCCCCCAATCAATGCCTGTGAGCGAACACGCTGTTCTGCCGGTATTTCCTTCGTTAGCGAATCAATTACTTGGAGAATTTGCATCCCTAACTCACGTGTAGGGACTAGTACCAATGCTTGTAGATGCTTGCTCGTAGGGTCAATTGCCTGGAGCATCGGCAGCAGATAAGCAAGCGTCTTCCCCGTTCCCGTCTGTGACTGAGCCACGACATCTTTGCCTGCAAGAACGGCCGGAATCGCTTCCGCCTGTATATTCGTTGGCGTCATAATCCTGAGTTGATCTAATCCTTGCAACCATCTATCTTCTATACCTAAATCACGAAATCCATTAGTTGATGTCAAAATACGATCCTCTTTTCTCTACGAATGCTTCATTATCTTCGTCCCATTATAAGCGATCACTTCACTACAGACAAATGATCTGTAAACCGTTATTTTTTGTTCAAAAAACGAGCGGCAAATCGTTCGAACGTACGCGGGAATAACTGTGACATGATAACACCAACAGCAAATAAATTCGGTATATTACGTTCGGCACTGCCACGTTTAATAGCTTTAATCACAACCTGCGCTACTTTATCAGGCTTCAACATAAATGACTTCACATTTTTCACATAATTCCCTGTAGGATCTGCTGTATGAAAAAATGGCGTATCAATCGGCCCAGGATTAATAGCCGTTACTTTTACCCCTGTACCCGTTAATTCTTGTCGCAATGAATTCGTCAGTCCAAGTACAGCATGCTTAGAAGCGGAGTAGCCCGTTGATTTAGCCGTCCCCATTTTACCTGCAATTGAAGCAATGTTCACGATATGGCCTTGCCCACGTTTGAGCATGCCCGGCAGAACCTGCTTGGTACAACGAACGATCCCCATGTAGTTTACGTCCATCATATCCATAAAACGATCAACAGGCGTATCGACGAACGTCTCGAACACTCCAAAACCTGCATTATTGATCAGAATGTCAATCGTTTCATACTTTTGTTCAATTTGTTCTAGCGCCTGCTGAGTTGATGCTTCATCCCTTACATCAAAAGCATAAATTCCGATTGAATCACCAAACTCTTCTGCCATTACCTGCAGACGTTCAAGCGATCTGCCTGTAATAACGGGAATTGCACCTTCTTTAACGAACTGTCTTGCCATTTCAGCTCCAATACCGCTTGTTCCACCCGTGATGACGACAATTTTATTGCGCAAGTCCAATGTCAGTACCCTCCATTTCAAGAAGAACATTCTATCACTAAAAAAAATAGACGACCCGTAAGCCGCCCCATAACTTTTCTCTATTTTGTAATATGTTAAGAAATAATAACCTGAATGTTAAGCTCCCCTATTCCATCCATGAGGAGTGGGATCGTTAGCGCACGTTTGCCGTCAATGGAGTTACGCTGTAAAGATTCCATCAGCTTAGGCGGCGTAATATCCACTTTCACCCCTTGATTATAGAGCAATGTAGTCGCATTACCCGAAATCATGTTGCTAAGCTCAGAGATGGCACTATGTACAATTTCATTCATTTCCTGCAGGATAAATCCACCCATCATAGCAGATACAACTTTAAGTGCTGCAGCTTCTTCCAATCCAAATACGATATCACCCTCTAATTGCCCTGTCATACCGATTTGGATCCAAATGTATTGATCAAGCAAGCCTATATTCTTAACACTTAATTGTCCAGTTGTAGGCTTAACGTTAGCAACCTGTTCAATGACAAATCGTGCTGATTCTAGAAATGGATTAATTAACTCTGCTTTCATTAGTTTACCCCTTAATTACAGGATGCAGGAATATGTTTATTTATTTCTACATTATATCTAAAAAAATGCAAGAAGTATACCTATTATGACGATTTTCTAATATACAGTAACGGTAAAATCGACTTTATACAGCAAGAAAAAACGGCTTCTTTATGAACCAACGTGTTTCTTAAGACTGCTAAAAAAGCCTCGAGCGTGCCATACTGCTCACTCAAGGCTTTCTCATATTCGATTATTTAATTCCTGAAGTGCTGTAATTCTCGATAATACTCTTCTGAAAGACGATAAACACGACGATAACGGGTATAACCATGAATGCAGCACCAGCCATTTGCAGTGCATTCTGACCACCATACTGGCCTTTTAACAAAGACAATCCAACGGAGAGCGTATAATACTTCTCGTCACTTGCAATAATGAGCGGCCACAAGAAGCTGTTCCAGCCTGCAATAAATGTAAGAATGCCTTGTACCGCAATAATCGGCTTGGATATAGGTAGAGCAACTTGATTGAAAATCCTAAACTCACCTGCTCCATCAATTCGAGTCGCTTCGAGCAATTCATTCGGAATCGTCGACATAAATTGCCTAAACAAAAATATCCCGAATGCGCCTACTAGAGCTGGCAGCACGATACCGATCATCGTATTCGTTAATCCCATTTTGTTCAGAATCAAATAAACAGGAATCATGGTAACTTGTCCTGGAATCATCATCGTTGCGAGCACCATGATGAATAGATTGTTACTGCCTTTGAATTTGAATTTAGCAAAACCATAGCCTGCCATCGCATTCAAGAACATCCCAATGAATGAGAAGAAAACAATGATCAATGTATTTTTTAAGTATACGGAGAAATTCATGTTGGTAAACAAATTCTTAAAGTTCTCAAACGTAACCTCATTCGGGAACAGAGTCGGTGGAATGAGGATAATTTCATTTTCAGTCTTAAGTGAAGAGAAAATCATCCAGACAAAGGGAATAACGAAAATAATGCCTCCCAACGTTAGAATAATTCCTGCTATCCACTGAAACAGTCGATCTTTGTTCGGTGCTTTATGACGTGTGTTCACAGCAGCAGATTTCACGACTTTACCCCCATTCTTTAATAATCAGACTCTTTGTTCTGCATACGATATTGAATTAGTGTGACTGCAATAATCGCAATAAACAATACGAAAGAGCCTGCTGCAGCATACCCGAAATTACTTAATTGGAAACCATTCTTATAAATGAAAAGAGCAACTGACATCGTTCCATCGAGCGGTCCGCCCTTCGTCATAATGAATGGTTCTTCGAAAAATTGCAGCCATCCGATCATCGTCGTAATGGATACGAAGAAGATCGCAAAGCGCAGCATCGGAACCGTAATTTTGACGATTTGCTGCCAGGTTGTCGCTCCATCCAACTGTGCTGCCTCATACAAAGACTTCGGAATCCCTTGCAGAGCAGCGATGAAAATAATCATATTTAAACCAATCGCTCTCCATAATGCGAGAAGGATTAATGAAATTTTCGCAATTGTCGGCTCTGTCAGCCATGGTACCGCTGGCAAATTTATAAGATCCAATAAATAGTTGAATAAACCAAAAGATGGGTTATACAAGAACGCCCATACAACAGCCACCGCTACAACGTTCGTTACAGACGGAAGATAATATACAACACGAAATACTTTAAAGAACTTGGAAGTACCAAGATTAATAAGAACCGCAATACTCATGGAAATAAGTACGACGAGAGGAACACCAATAACAACATAGAACAACGTATTAAAGATCGATTTTAAAAATACAGGATCCGCTAAAACGTTCAAGTAATTCTTGAATCCGACAAACTCTACATTCGAGTAATTTGCTAGCCCGGCTAAATCCATATTGGTAAAGCTAATAATCAGAGCAATAAAAATAGGCAGAACTGAAAAAATAACAAGCAAAATGATGGCAGGTGCAATAAAAAAGTAAGGCGCTTTAGAGGTCGTCAAGCCTTTCATATCGAGACATTCACTTCCTTATAGTTCAAGGTAAAAGCAACGACAACAAGAAGAAACGTTTCTCCGTTTTAGAAGACTATCATACTAATGATAGCTAACCGACTAGGTAAAGTCGGTTAGCTTTAATCTTCTTATTATTTCTTCAAAATCTCTTCTGCTTTTTTGTTGAAATCATCCATTTCTTTCTGAACATCAGCATTGCTGCGATATACGCGCTCGAAACTGCTTAAGAAGTTTTGAGCGATTTCTTCAAATGGCTTAATAAGCGGCATTGGAACAGCTGTTTTCAATTGCTCGCCAATCACTGTATAGTTAGCATCGGATTTCAATTTATCATCCTCCCATGCAGTCTTAGCTGCTGGAAGTGAGTTTGTAAGCTCCATCCACTTGATTTGGGTTTCAGGCTTGCTCATGAATGAAACGAACTTAACGGCTGCATCAGCATTCTCTGTGTATTCAAATACGGACAAGTTAGAACCGCCTAGTGATGAGAAGTTATTCTCCTTACCTTGCGGAAGTACAGCTGTTGCCCATTTGTCTTTCAATTCAGGTGCTTGATCGTTAATTAGATTAATCATCCAAGGACCACTAATAAACATAGGAGCTACGCCATCTCCACGGAACGCTTGAACGGCATCCATACCGATATCGACTGGAGCGGATTTATCCTTAAAGAACTGAGCCATGTACTCAACAGCTTCAACAAATTTAGGTTGGTTGAATTGTGGCTTACCGTCTGCGTCGAACAGCTCTGCACCATTTTGACGAGCGAACATAAATCCTAGGGATTGTTCTTTCACATCAAGGGCATAGCCATACTTATTGTTGCCGCGTTCAGCTAGCTTCTTGGATACAGCCAACATTTCATCCCAAGTTTTAGGCGGCTCATTATAGCCAATCTCTTTTAAAATATCTGTACGATAGTACAAGACGCGAGTATCAATATACCAAGGCACACCTACATAGGCATCCTCATAAGTACCTGTTTGAATGGATCCATCATAGAAATTCTCTTTTTTAATTTCAGGGAAATTTTCTAAGTATGGAGTCAAATCTTTAAGTGCTTTAGCATTTGCAAACTCAGGAATCCAAGTTGTTCCCATTTGAACAACGTCCGGACCTTTTTTGGATGCAACTGCAGTTAATAGTTTATCATGAGCTGTATCCCATGGCAGAGCTTGTACATTTACTTTGATATCCGGATTCTCTTGTTCGAACAACTCAGCCATTTGTGGTAGGGACTTAGCTTCCTCTCCCATTCCCCATACATTAATTGTAACTTTTTTGCCTGCTGCCGGGCTTCCCTCAGGTGCAGGAGACTCCGCATTATTATTTGAAGAACAACCTGCTAATACGCCAGTAAGAAGTAAAGATGATGCCAAACCAATTGCTAATGTTTTACGCATGTTTAAATGCCTCCTAACAGATTCTAGTTCATATCAATTGCTAATTATTTGTTATATCTTGATCAATCTAAACATGAATTATGAATTCATTATGCCAAGACCCTTCAGCCCTCCTAACATCAGAATGACTTCCCCTTAATCAAACAATATAACAAAAAAACTATTAGAGAAACGTTTTGATAAAAGCGTAACCGTTTTATCATCCGGATCATATCCGTGTGAAATTATAAAATCTAAACGTTTCGATAGTCATTATATAATATTATGAAATCGCATTCAATAGTTTTTTATAAAAAATTTAAACGTTTCGATTTTGCTTATAATGGTTTATAATGCTTTATTGACGACATAAAAAAAGCTGTTTATAATGAATTTGTTCAAATTTGAAACGTTTCGATCAACATAGTTCGTTGAATTTATTACAAATAATAATTGGGATACTCCCATTCATCATGGAGGATAGCATATGAATGAATCCAACTTAATTTCATTGATAAGGCAGATGACCTTGGATGAGAAAATCAGTCAGCTCATGCAGCTTTCAACTCCTTTTTATGAAGGTGCTGAGAGTGAAGGTCAAATTACAGGTCCGATGGAAGCTATGGGAATCACAGATGATATGATTCATAATTCAGGCTCTGTACTAGGTTTATCCGGTGCCAAAGAAGTTATCCAAGTTCAAGAGGCACATTTAAAAAAGAATCGTCTAGGAATCCCGCTGCTCGTCATGGCGGATATTATTCATGGTTATAGAACAATTTTCCCCATTACACTGGGTCTGAGCTGCTCATGGGATATGGAATTAGCGGAGAAAAGCGCTGAGATTGCTGCTGCTGAAGCTTCCGCTGCTGGGGTACATGTTACTTATGCGCCAATGGTTGATCTCGTTCGAGATCCTCGCTGGGGCAGAGTAATGGAATCAACAGGTGAAGATCCTTATCTGAACAGTCAGTACGCAAGAGCCTTTGTTCGCGGATTTCAAGGCAAGGATCTAACGAATGATCATTCACGTGTTGCTGCGTGTGTCAAACATTTTGCGGCTTATGGTGCTGCAGAAGGCGGACGTGACTACAACACGGTCGATATGTCGGCATGGCAGTTGCGTGAGATGTATTTGCCTGCTTATAAAGCAGCATTAGATGAAGGATGTCAAATGGTGATGGCTGCTTTTAACACGGTGGATGGCATTCCTGCTACAGGCAACAAGCGGTTATTAAAAGGGCTGCTTCGAGAAGAATGGGGATTTGACGGCGTGCTAATTTCCGATTGGGGAGCAGTCAAGGAGTTAATTCCACATGGTGTGGCAGCAGATTTGAAAGAAGCGGCTTATAAAGCGATGCAAGCCGGTATTGATATCGAAATGATGACATCAGCCTATGTGCATCATCTTAAGCAGCTTATAGAAGAAGAACATATTCATGAAGCGCAAATTGATGAAGCTGTGCTTAGAATCTTGAAGCTCAAGCAGACGCTTGGATTATTTGACAATCCAACTCGTGGCGCAAGTGTAGAGCAAGAGCAACTCATTATTATGTCAGATTTACACCGGGCAGCAGTGCGAGATGCAGCAGCGAAATCCTGTGTTCTGCTTAAGAATGATTCCGTTCTGCCTTTAAAAGCAGAGCAGAAGATCGCTTTGATTGGTCCTTTCGCTCAGAATGGAGATATTCTTGGGCCTTGGTCATGGCAAGGTTCAAAAGAAGAAGCTGTTCAATTATTTGACGGTATGATCACTGTTAGCGATCCGGAAAATATCCGTATAAGTCAAGGATGCGGAATCGAGACTGGTACAGAAGCTGAACTAGAAGCCGCTGTAGCTGCTGCAAAGAATGCTGATGTCATTGTGCTCGCGCTTGGCGAAGATTCTTTAATGAGCGGTGAGGCAGGATGCAGAGCGGATATTCAGCTTCCACGAATTCAATTGGAGCTCATAGCGAAGCTTAAACCATTGGGCAAGCCTATGGTAGCTGTTCTGTTCAATGGACGTCCCCTTGATTTACATGGTGTTTACGATCAAGTCGACGCTGTGCTTGAAGCGTGGTATCCAGGAACGGAAGGCGGCATCGCAATCGCTGAGCTGCTGTATGGCAAACGCAATCCTTCCGCTAAGCTTACGATGTCATTCCCTTATGTTACAGGACAAATTCCTGTTTACTATAATCATTATCGTACAGGCAGACCACAAGGTGCACCTGATGCACAAGTGCGTTATGTCTCTCAATATTTAGACATTCCGAATGAGCCGTTATTCCCATTTGGCTATGGTCTAAGCTATACAACCTTCGATTACAGCGAAGCTCGAATTTCATCAGGCACAATGTCAGTTAACAAGCCTTTAACTATCCAAGTGCGGGTAACGAATACTGGCAGCATGGCAGGTGAAGAAATCGTTCAGCTCTACGTACGTGACCTCGTCGGTGATGTAGTTCGCCCTGTGAAAGAACTAAAAGACTTCCGCAAAATAACACTTGCACCAGGCGAAAGCCAAGAAATCACATTTGAATTAACTGAAAAGCAGCTTAGATATCATCATCATGACTTGCAATATACAAGCGATCCAGGTGACTTTATCGCATATGTAGGAACAAGCAGCATAGAAGTCCAAGAACTGAAATTTACACTAACTAAGGAAAGTGAGTGATTCATATGTCCAATACTTCTAGCAACAATTATCAGCTTTCCTCAAACGAAATGACGTTTACTTTTATGCCGAGTGGCGATATTCGTGAAATTACCGTTCTTAACCGTATGATCAATCAATGGGTAGCCAATCCAGTTGACGGCTCGCTAAATAATCTATATCTGCGACTCCATACGGCAAACGGCATTGAAGCGATTCCAATGATAGGGATTCATTCTACTAGTAAGATGAGTCATTCAGATTCTCAAATCATTTGGACAGGTACTGCACGTGAGCTAAAGTATCAAGTCACCTTCACCTTAACCGATCAGCATATCTGGTTCTGGGATGTTAAAGTTGAAGGACGAGGACAGGAAATTGACGTGATTTATGGACAGGATCTTGGAATCGCTGACAAAGGTGTAGTTCGCACCAATGAAGCTTACCTCTCTCAATATATTGATCACACAGTTTTTGAGGATACGGCTCTTGGTTATGTTGTATGTTCTCGTCAAAATCAACCGCAGCAAGGTGAATTTCCTTATATTCAGCAAGGCTCATTAACAAAAGCAGCTGGATATTCCACAGATGGCTATCAATTCTTCGGGCTATCGTATAAGGAAAGCGATCAAGCAGCTGTTCTGACACAAGCGAGCCTAGCGAACGAAGTCTATCAGTACGAATTTGCCTATACGGCATTGCAATCTGAGCGTGTTCGATTAGATGGTTCATCTCAATTTGTCTTCTATGGCTTATATCGTCCGAACCATCCTCATGCGATTACCGAGCTTGAATTCAGCAATGAGCTTAAGCAGGCTTGGGCACAAGCATCGAAAATACAAGCAATGGAAGCTGCTCAGCCTGTTCACAAGGCATCGTTTGCTTCCGCAATTGGAACACCTTTACTAACCGAGTCTATGACGATTGAAGAAGTGAAGAATCTCTTCCCTAACCGCGAGCAAGAAGAATGGCAAGGAGAGGAGCTTCTCTCCTTTTTTACCGACACGTATGAGCATGTCGTGCTTAAAGCCAAGGAGCTGCTGATCGAACGTCCGCATGGTCATATTCTCATGACTGGGAATAACGATCGATTGAACGATCAGATCCTTACAACTACATCCTATATGTATGGAATTTTTAATTCACAGCTTGTACTCGGGAACACCTCTTCTAATAAAATGCTGACCAATGCGCGTAATGCTCTTAATGTGATGAAAACATCTGGACAGCGCATCTATATCGAGCAAAGTGGTGAATATCGTCTATTAACGATGCCTTCCATGTTCGAAATGGGCTTTAACTATGCTCGCTGGTATTACAAAATGCAAGATGACATGCTGATCATCACAAACTTCACAACCGTGGATACACCTGAGGTTCATCTTCAAGTTCGATCAACTAGCGGCAAAGCGTATACATTCATGGTGACTAATCAAGTATCCATGAACAATAATGAATATTTGGTTCCTTTCCATATGAACCAAGAAGCTGATGTGCTCACATTCCGCGCAGATGCGGAATCGGATAGTGCCTCCGTCCTACCTGAACTGAACTACCGCATGAAAGTGTTCGGAACTGAGCTTGCGATTCAAGATGAAACTGCATTAGTCTCAGGAATTGCAGCAGGCTCAGCTTCTCTCGTCGTTCTTAAGCTGAACGCATGCAAGGAATGGAGTATGACAGTTCGAGGTGCACTTCATAACGAGCAGTCACCGATCCTTCATGCAAATGCTGAGAACGAAATTGAACGTTATCGTGAATACTACCGTAAAGTCATGAACGGCTTCCATCTATCAATTGCAGAAGGTACTTCTGACAATCTGCAAAAAGTAAATGCGATTGCCTGGTGGTACACTCACAACATGCTCGTACACTACTCTGTCCCTCATGGACTTGAACAATATGGCGGCGCTGCTTGGGGGACTCGTGATGTATGCCAAGGTCCTACAGAGTATTTCATGGCAATGCAAAAGTATGATCGGGTACGCGATATTCTTAAACAAGTCTATAGCCACCAATACGAGGATGATGGCAATTGGCCGCAATGGTTTATGTTCGATCAATATTACAAGATTCAACAAGAAGAAAGTCATGGCGATATCATTGTATGGCCACTTAAAGTATTGGGTGATTACCTGCACAATACGCATGACTA
Organism: Paenibacillus albiflavus; assembly: GCF_004344915.1. Lineage (GTDB taxonomy): Bacteria > Bacillota > Bacilli > Paenibacillales > NBRC-103111 > Paenibacillus_AM > Paenibacillus_AM albiflavus. Next base: position 35,314 of record NZ_SKFG01000016.1, read on the forward strand.
CAGTATTTTGGAAGAACTGCTTCCTTATACGAATCGTCATACGGCTGAGTTTACAGATGCCAAGTACTCTTTAGCTGACCATGCAAAAAAAGAGATTGCATATATTAAGAATCATTTCTTGCACGATACACATCTTTCAGCGTACGGCGATGGAGACTGGGATGATACCCTGCAGCCAGCCAATGCGCAATTAAAACAATACATGATCAGTAGCTGGACGGTTGCCCTAACCTATCAGACCTTGAGTCAACTATCAAGTGTACTTGCGGAAAAAGATTCGGCATTGTCCACTGAATTGCAAGAGCTTGCTGCAGGCATCCAAAAGGATTTCAATCAATATATGCTGCAAACCGATGTTATCCCTGGATTTGTCTACATGGAGGAGCCAGGCAAAGCTGAATACATGCTGCATCCGACGGATACTACGACAGGTATTCAATATCGATTACTGCCTATGACTCGCAGTATGATTGCTGAACTGCTGACAAAGGAGCAGGCTGACGCTCATTATGAGCTCATTAAGAAAGAGCTTTATTGTCCAGATGGTGTTCGCTTAATGAATAAGCCAGCTAAATATGTCGGAGGGGTAAGCACACATTTCAAACGTGCTGAGCAAGCCTCCAACTTCGGTCGTGAGGTCGGACTTCAATACGTTCATGCTCATATTCGTTTCGTTGAAGCGATGGCGAAGCTAGGAAAGTCCGAAGAAACCTGGAAAGGTTTAGAAATGATTAACCCTGTCGGCATTCAGTCGATTGTCCCTAATGCTGAGCTAAGACAAAGCAATGCTTACTTCAGCAGCTCGGATGGTAAATTCAATACACGTTACGAAGCACAAGAACGATTTGATGAGCTTCGAACAGGGAAAGTTGCGGTCAAAGGTGGATGGAGAATTTATTCCAGCGGCCCTGGAATCTACTTGAACCAATTGATTTCAAATTGTCTTGGTATTAGACATGAGGGGCAGGATCTGATCCTGGATCCAGTACTTCCGCAAACCTGTGATGGCATGCAATTTGATTATGAGTTAAACGGTCAGAAAGTACGCTTCATTTACCGAATTACTGGACAGCCTATTCAAGGCGTAACCATCAATGGATATGAAACGAAATTCATTCCTGTTCCGAATCCATACCGTCAGGGCGGAATTCGTATTGAAGAACAAGAGCTTTGCCGTTTGATGAATCTTGAAAGCAACGAGCTGCTTATTCAACTTTAATATGAAGTAAAATGTATCATCGCTGAAAACTGCTATTAGATAATTTCAATGGCGATCTTTCGAGATCGCCATTGCTATAGTAGAATGAGATTTAAGATTGAGTCATTGAATGGAGAGAATGTTGTGGTAAGTATTAAAGATATCGCCAAGGAAGCTGGAGTTTCAATTTCAACAGTATCCTATGCACTGAATGGGAACCCCAAAGTTACTGCTGAAACTTCTTCCAGAATTTTAGCAATAGCTAAAGAATTAAACTATGTTCCTAATGCAGCAGCAAGAAACCTGAAAAAGCGAGAGACGAAATTAATCGGAGCTTTTTTGACAGATTATTTTGGCGCTTTCTATGGTGACCTCCTACAAGGTATGAAAGAAGTGTTAAATAAGAATGGCTATGACTTAATTGTATGCAGCGGAACCCCTTCTCATCGGCTATTACCCGAGAAGATGATTGATGGCGCGATTGTGCTCGATTCCCATTTTCAGAACGAGGAATTGCTTAAATACGCCGAAAGAGGGCATAAATTAGTCGTTCTTGATCGCGAGCTCCATCATCCCAATATCAGTCAGGTACTACTCGATAACAAAGCAGGAGCTACTCTCGCCATTGAATACTTAATAGAGAACGGACATCGCAAAATCTACGTAGTTAAAGGACCCAAGGATTCGTTTGATGCCAATCAGCGTCTTCAAGCTGTTATTCAAACGATAGAACGCAATGAACCCATTGAATTCATTGAGATCCAAGGGAGTTTTATTAAATCGTCAGGAGAGAAAGCTGCAGAGCAGATTATTAATGAATATAAAGAGCCTGTAGCCGTGTTCTGCCTGAATGATGAGATGGCAATCGGCATTTATAATGCTGTTGCCAAAACCGACCTGCGAATTGGGGAACATATTCATTTAATTGGATTCGATAACATTGAACTAACCCAATATACGCAGCCAACACTTGCAACAATCGATTATTCCAAGCATAAATGGGGGGCTGCTGCTTCCGATCAATTGCTGAAGCTAATTGCAGGATCAAAGGTTGAACCAGAACGTATCTATGTCAAGCTAGTGCCTGGAGAATCTGTCCAGATGAGGCAAACTCTAAGATGAACTCCCACAACAGGTGTAGTTCATCTTTTTTTATCTCTCTACTATCCATTACCGCTTGCCTCTGGTAGATAAGGCTCATACATCATAAGGGCATGATTCTCAGTAAGAAGCTCGTCATGCAATATATCGCCTTCCAGAGTCATCGTCCTGCGACCAATTTCGTTATGACGGACATACCCACCCCAATACTCCTGCGTAAACCAATGCTTGCGCTCATATATTTGGTACTGATACCTGGATTCCTCTGAAACTCGCCAGGACCCTACTAGCTGATGATCCGTTACTGCAAGATCAAGCTGGTAGACCGCATCCGTATCGTTTGTTATTTGCAGATCCACATAATTGTAATAACACGTCGCCCCAGACCCGAATGGCTGCGTTCTTCCCGAGTCAGGGAACACATCATAACTATGTCGATGGCGCTCAGTGACAGATAGTGGCGTATGCAATGTCATCCAATAAATTAAATTAGATAACTGGCATAAGCCTCCGCCTGTTCCTACGGTAACCTTACCTTGGCTAAGAATCATCCCATCCACATATCCTTGGGACCGCGTAGGTTTGCCTATCAGTCTCCAGTAAGAGAATGTTTCCCCTGGCCGAATGATGATTCGATTTAATTTGGCAACTGCAATACGCAAGTTAATCACTTTATTATCTTGAAGCCACATGTCGACGGACTGCAGTTCTCTTCTTAGTGGAGTTTGATGTACGACAGCTTCATAAGGCAACAACTGCTGATTTCGTGTTCGTGCATACTTTTGTTTGCCCCAATACCAGTTCATCCTTCTTTGTAGTCTAAAAAAGAGTGTACCGATAATTAGCCTCATACGCGATCTTGGCTTTGGTTCCAGCACTTTATTTCCCTCCAATAATATTCAGATTATTCTATCAAATACAAATAATTACTGATAAAATAGGTGTAGTCTATCCCTAATTTCGACACATTTACTGTAAATCCTACTCAGAAGGAGCTTAAACAGTCTATGCGCAGCCTCTATTATCTAATTCTTAAATGGGTGCTTAATGCCAAAGCTGCATTATTTGTAATGGCTTGTACGATCTACATCATGCTGCTATATTTTTTATCCGATACATTACGCAATCCAGACACTGAAGTTCGCCTAGAATTAGTCATTTTCGTCGTCATCATTCTTGTTGTGGCAATTTATTCCTTGAATAAAATTACGGTCAGTGAAGAGAAATACCGCTCCCTGTATGATTGTCATGTGGATGCCATTATTACCGTAAATTTAAAAGGTAAAGTGATCAATCTAAATCAGCAATATGAGAGGTTCTTTGGCTATAAGCTTGAGCACTACGAGAACAAGCAATGGAATCATTTCTTTGATCCCCTGCAGCAAGAATACTTGTCTTATTATTATATGGAGGCTATGCGCGGCAATTCTTGGAGTCTTGAAATGAATTTACAGCATCAACAGGGAGACCTGATTGAGGTGCATATGACGTTTATCCCAATGAAAGCGAACGATAAGATTGTCGGGATCTACATTCTATGTAAGGATATCACGGAGATTAATAAGAACAAAAAAGAAATTGAACGCTTGCATAAGCACTATCAGCTGCTATTAAACTCCGTTACTGAGGGCATTGTGGGGGTAAATGAGAATGGAACGATCAGCTTCTGGAATCGCGCTGCAGAGAACATGCTAGGATGGTCGAGCGACGAAGCGCTCGGATATCCGCTTATGGAAAAGATCGGTCACTGCCAAGCATGCTCAATCAGTTCAGACGACACTTCAAAATTGATCATATGCAGAGAAATTCAGTGTAATTTGTTTGAAGGGCATAATCTGAACTTTAATCAGATGACCTTGATTCGCAAGGATCGTTCCTCCTTCCCTGCAATACTAGCTGTCTCGCCCATTCTTCAAGGCAATGGCAACCAAACGGGGATCGTCTGTACGTTCAAAGACATTACCGACTACAAGGAACAAGAGGAGCTGCTGCGTAAATCGGATCGATTAGCTGCGGCTGGCCAGCTTGCCGCAGGAGTCGCTCATGAAATACGCAACCCATTGACAGCGCTTAAAGGGTTCCTCCAGCTATTTCCCAAAACCAATTTTAAAGAGCATCACTATGTTTCGATTATGGAACGCGAGCTTTTACGCATCGAATCCATCGTGAATGAGTTTCTGTTTATCGCTAAACCTCAAACAACTGTTTTCAAAGCCAATCAAATAGAAGATATTCTCGCAGATACAATTGAACTGCTAAAGCTGCAAGCATATATAGGCTCAATTCGTGTTACAATGAGTATCAAATCGCAGCAAATCCCCTCTATTCTATGTGACGCCCATCAGCTCAAGCAGGTATTCATTAATGTCATGAAGAACGCGATTGAATCGATCTCTAACGGTGGAGAAATTGTCATTCACCTCGAGTATCTTATCGAACATCATAAAATCAAAATATCCATTAAAGATAACGGGTGCGGAATTGCTCCGGATCGATTGGAGCAGCTTGGCGAGCCCTTCTATTCTACAAAAGAAAGAGGGACAGGCCTTGGTCTGATGGTCTCCTATAAAATTATCGAATCGCACGGCGGAACTATTAGTTTTGATAGTCAGCTACATAAGGGTACAGAGGTGCAGATTCTCTTGCCCGTTCCAACAACAGAGGCTAGTTAACTCGGAAGGATTGAACTTAACATGCAAGCATTCATCATTGATTTGGACGGTACATTATTTCGCGGTACTGAGATGATTCCTGGCGCGGATCTATTTATTCAACAGCTAAGAGAACGCAAATTGCCTTTCTTGCTTATGACGAACAATTCTACACGTACAGCAGCAGAGGTAGCCAGGCATATGCAAGGAATGGGAATACCCGCTGAGGAAACAGATGTTTTTACCTCAGCACAAGCTGCCGCTCAATATTGGGACGAGGAGCAACAAGGCAAACGTGTGTTCGTCATCGGTGAAACAGGCTTACGTGAAGCACTAAAAGATAGAGGCTTCGAGCTTGTTGATGAAGCCCCTGATGTGGTGATACAGGGGATCGACCGCAAGTTCGATTATGAGAAGCTGACCGCAGCGGTCAGACATATTCGAGCTGGCGCCAAGTCGATCATCACGAATCCAGACCATCTGCTGCCATCAGATGGCGGGTTCCTGCCAGGCGCAGGCTCGATCGCCGCAGCCATAGAACGCGCGACTGGCGTGCAGCCAGTCGTGATTGGCAAGCCATCGCCTATCATCATGCGATATGCGATGGCTCGTCTCGGTGCGGCCGCAGACCGCACCTTAGTCGTCGGTGACAACTGTGTCACCGATATTGGCGGCGGTGCGGCCGCAGGCTGCCGCACCGCGCTGATGCTCACTGGCCTTGCCACAGTGAGCAATTGGCGTGAGCACGCCGAAGCAGCAGGCGTGCAGCCTGACCTCGTCTGCCATGGGCTGGATGAGCTGCTCCACAAGGCGATGTCAATCGAATCAATTTCATAATACCTTTAGCTGCTTCAATCAAGAGTATATATAGATCCGAACGGTTTACTCGGTCTATATATAGTTTCAATTATCATTTTTAGATCAGTTATGAAATTGATTCAACCCACAAATTAATTTGAAATCTTCTGTTTGGGCATTGCCCACCTTATAGATGATGTCATATAATGGTTATGAGAAACTTTAATTATACCGATCATATTTTCGATAAAATTTATCTATAATATTGGAGGGGGCTTGATCGTGAACATAAACCAATTAGAAACGTTATTAACGATCTCAAGAACGATGAGCTTCAGAAAAGCAGGCGAGATGCTTAACTTGACCCAGCCCGCTGTTTCTGCCCAAATCAAAAGCCTCGAAGACGAATTTGGAACCATGCTTATCGATCGCAATCAGCCAGTTACGCTTACTGACAGCGGTAAGTTATTCCTTGAGCATGCAGAGAAAATATTAGGCACTGTCGATGAATTGAAGCAGAAACTTGCCGATATGAGCCAAATTCCGCAAGGTCACATCCAGATTGGAACGACAACTTCTATTGCTATGCAGATTTTGCCTAGAATCCTATCCTACTTCCAAGAGGAATATCCGAACATCAAAACAGCGATCCACTCGATGAACTCCTCACAGATTATGGCGGCTGTTGAAAATGGTTCTATTGATATCGGTATCGGTTATCTGTTCGATAAAAACCCCAATTTGGAAATGTCACCCCTTTATTATGATACATTTGAATTAATCGTTTCCCATGCGCATCCACTTAGCAAATACAGTCATTTATCTGTCGAAAATTTAAGGAATGTCCCTTTTATCTTATTAACGCCTGAGACAGCCGCAAGACGATTCGTTGAGCAAGTTTTCAAATCCTATGGCTTAGTTCCGAATGTCGTAATGGAGGTGTCCAGTTCTGAGGAGGTCAAACGGATGGTTGAACTTAACCTCGGAGCTTCAATTATCTCTAAGCTGTCTGCATCCAAAGAGCTTCGTACAGGCACACTAGCTTGTATTAAGGTAGATGAATTTGACATTACGCATCCCGTTGGTCTGATGTATAAGTCAGGACGATATGTCAATTCTGCCATGCAGCAATTCCTGCGAGATTTGAAAGGCATGCCCGAAACGCAGTTTATCGGCACCGAATAGAGTCTGGCTATAGGAACGAATGTAATACGTACAGGAGGCATTCATGATATGAAATTTGATTTACACACACACCATGAACGTTGCGGTCATGCAGATGGCCAAATTCGTGATTATATTGAAGCAGCTATTCAGTCTGGATTAGATGTGATTGGCATTTCCGATCATTCTCCTTACTTTGCGTCAGATGAAGATCAGCCTTTTCCAAAAATTACGATGGCGAAAAGCCAATTTGATGACTATGTAAATGAAGTGCTGAATCTCAAAAAAGAATACGAAGGACGCATTGATGTTCTGCTTGGTGTCGAATCCGACTTCTTCCCTCAGCATGCTGACATTTATGCAAATGTATATAAGAATTATCCTTTTGATTATATTATCGGTTCTGTTCATCAATCTGGCGGCGTCAGCATATTCAACAAGAATCGCTGGAAACGTCTGAACAGAGAGCAGCAGATTGAGCATAAAGAGGAATATTACGATCTTATTCAACAATCCGCACGCAGCGGCATGTTTCAAATTCTCGGTCATATCGATGCGATGAAAGCTTACTACCCTGCGTTCAGTGATCTTCCTACACCTAAAGTCGAAGAAACGCTTAAGGTTATCGCCGAGAATCAGCTTGCAATTGAAATTAATACGTCTGGCAAAACGAAAGATGTCGGCGGCTGGTATCCATCAGACAGCATGCTTGAAATGGCGTTGCATTACGGCGTTGATGTTACCTTTGGTTCCGACGCACATGTTCCAAGCCGTGTATCTGATGAATTCGAGCTCGTTCGCAAACGTCTTCTCGAGATCGGCTTCAAGCATTGGGTGTATTTTAAACAAAAGCAAAAACAAGTTGTTTCGCTATAATCATGAAGGCAGTCCGCTATTTTGCAGACTGCCTTCTTCGTTTTTTATTTATTTTTGCGAGAAAGATTAAGAATGGCAAGTAGATAGAAAATTACTGTTGTCGCTAGGAGCACCAATATACTCATGAGCGGGCTAACTGTGAAGTCACCAAACGAATAGGTCACACCCATCGTCTCTTGGAATGACTTGCTTACTTCCGCTGGCGCGTTAGCAAATGCATCTGCCATCGATTGTTCCATAAAAACTTGTCTGAACAATACTGCAGCATGTGAGACAGGAAAAACTTTGATAACGAATTGTACTGCATCAGGTAGAGATCCAATCGGAATATAGATCCCTGTAATGAAACCGATCAAAGTTCCAATGACGGTACTTGCGGTGGCAAAGGCATTTTGACTTCTAAAAAAGGTAACTAAGAAGAACACCAACGCCGTACCTGAAATTACTGATAGCACGATTATACCCAGTACTTGTAGCAGCTTTAGCAGTGTTAATAGCTGCCCGCCATCGACAACCACATACGTTTCGATGAGAATCAGGGCTACGATACTGATGATAATCCCAATGAACACAGAGCTAAGAATATATCCCCCAGCTAAAGAAGAGCGCTTAATTGGGGAGGCTGCGAAGTCCTTCAGCATCTTCTTCGCTCTGTCCTCCACCATGATGCCAAATGCGCCCATAGTTGTCGTAATGGAGGTAACCGCCAGTAAGCCAGCTACGATCCAGTTGTTCACTAACGGCTTAGCATACTCACCTGCATCTTTTAGACTGTTTGCCAGATTATCTCCAAGAAATAATACATATAACCCAATAATGATAAACACCGCTAACAAAGAAAAGAAGACAGCCGACCGATCACGAAAATATATTTTCAGATTACGCTGTGCGATGTTCCACATCTTCCCTCACCTCCGATCCTGTAATCGTGATGAATACGTCATCCATCGTACCGCGAACAACCTCAAATCCACTAATGTAATTCTCATATGTATTCAGCAATGGAATCGCATCCATCGTGGAAGTTAATTTGATCAAATGGGCGCCTTGCGCCATGGTATACTGGGTAAGTGAAGCATCTAATACTTGTGTGAGCTGATCAGGATCAATAGCTGTCAGCTTCAAATAATCCGTACTATATCGCTCCTTGAGCTCGCTCGGCGTGCCTTGTGCTGCAATTAATCCATGATCAATCACCGTTACATAGTCAGCATTCGCAGCTTCTTCCATATAATGAGTAGTGAGGAATACGGTCATTCCTTTATCCTTTTGCAATTTCTGAATCGTCTGCCATACGCTTCTTCTTGTCTGTGGGTCGAGACCAGTAGTAGGTTCATCCAGAAACAGAATCTTAGGTGTATTCACCAAAGCACGAGCAATATCAGCTCTTCTGCGCTGACCACCTGATAATTTCCCGTAGGGACGATTGAGAAAATCCATCACATCTGCTGCATGTGCTGCTTCATCAATCGCTTGTTTCAGCTTGGTAGATGACATTCCATAGAACTTGCCCCTTGTCATTAAATTCTCTTTGACCGTTAGCAAAGGATCAAGCACGCTATCTTGAAAAACAACGCCGATGGCGGAACGGATTCGATCATCATCCCTACCAAGCTCAAGACCGTTTATCAGCACTTTGCCGCTATTTGGCTGTAATAGTGTACAAATGATATCGATGGTCGTCGACTTCCCTGCACCGTTAGGGCCAAGAAAGGCAAAAAGGGTACCTTCATTCACATAAAAATCGATGCCTTTAACCGCTTCAACAGTGCCATATGACTTGCGCAAATTGGAAACCTCAATGACTTTATTCAATTGTGCTCCTCCATCCCTTGGTTAAGCAGTTCTGGTTACGAACGATTTGCAATTAATTGGTAATAAATTCCCCTTATTAACTATATCTTGTTCAGTTGTTTTTGAAAAGAGATTTTGGTACTACATTCCTTCATCACATTACTAGGAGGTGGATCAAGTTGAACAGAACGGATCGATTGCTTGCAATCATTCTCGAGCTACAGCACAAAGGAACGCAGCGTGCCGAGGATTTGGCAGCTACATTCGAAACGAGCACGAGAACAATTTATCGGGATATGCAGGCGTTAAGCGAAGCCCGTGTCCCCATTATTGGAGCACCTGGTCAAGGCTACTCACTTGCAGCAGGTTATTTCTTGCCGCCCATAAGTTTAACGGTAGAAGAAGCTTCAACTGTGCTCCTAGGGCTCGATTTCGTTGAGCAGCAGTTCGATGCCTTATACCGCTCCAAGGCTAGGACAGCTAAAGATAAAATCGAAGTCATTCTGCCCAAAGCGATCAAGGCTAAAGTCGAACGAGTTCGCCAGAGTCTTCGCATGATCACGACCCAAGCAGCAGTGGATCATGAGTTGCACGGCGATATTCTTGCTGCATTACGAAGTGCTGTCATCGATGAACGCAGGGTGCGTTTTCATTATACGAAGGGAATAACGGAGTTAGAAGGCAACCGCCATAGTGATCGAACGGTTGATCCGTATGCGCTTGTTTATGTGAATCATGCATGGGGACTGATTGCCTACTGTCATCTTCGACAGCATATCCGCCACTTTCGCTTGAATCGGATGTCTGAGCTCATCGTACTTGAGGACTCATTCTCCCGTCCTGCTGATTTTCGTCTACACGCCTACAAACCTGTCGATAACCGAGACACTGCCGTGCAAATTCTGATCAAGCCTGAAGCAGCTGAAGAATGGCAGATTAAATCCTATTATTATACGGAATCTATCGTTCATCATGAGAATGGGGTGCTCGTCACCTTACGTGTGAGACGGGTTGAAGAAGTGCTTTCCTGGGTACTTGGCTTTGGAGCAAATGCCACTGTGCTTGGACCTGACTCGCTCATTCAGCTCATTCGGAATCAAGCTGTACAATTATTAAATCGCTACTGACATAATGCTGTCAGTAGCGATGTTATATAGTTGAGTTATTACCTGAAGGGAGCTTGAACAATGAATATCGATACGAACCAAACACTGCACAAATTAGAGGAGACAGCTCAATTCTACCTAAATCAGCTAGATCAGCTTACGATGGAACAGCTCACTTATAAGACAGATGAGACAGATTGGTCTTTAGGTCAAATGTATGTCCACCTCATTAATTCCGCATTACATATGCAGATTAGGAACATTGAACTTTGCCGTGAACTGCAGACGGATAGAAGCCAGCCGATCATCGAGGGTAAAAGTGAAGCTGGAGAATCGATCTTCGCGCTAGGCAGCTTCCCTCCGATCCGCGTTGCTGTCCCGCCTTCTCCTGCGTACACACCCGGTCAGCCAACGAGTAAAGAACAGCTTGTCCTAGGCTTTCAGCAGGTATTGAATCGAATGCAGGAGATTGAACCAACGATCGCCGCAATTCCAGCAACTAACCTTGTTGCCCATCCGAGATTTGGAGGTCTAAACGCGATTGAATGGTTCACATTAATTGAAATGCATTATCGGCATCATCTGCTGCAAAACGAGCGATTGCTCGGTTTATTATAGAAAGACAAAATGGAGGACCTTGCCAACGGGGCAGGTCCTCAAGTTTTTATATTAAAAGGGAATTTGTACTTCCATATATTTTCGATAAAACAAAAAAACCCGTCCCATTAAGGGACGAGTTAAACTCGCGTTACCACCCAAATTCCACAAAGTGTTCCTTATGAATATCGCGTTCTAGCGAGAATCAAACGCACTTCGCAGTCCGTCACCAACGAAATTGAAGCACATAATAGTCAAGAAAATCATAAAGCCTGGCATGAATGGTACCCAAGGAGCCTCCATCATGATCTTTAAGCTCTGAGCACCTTGAAGTATGTTGCCCCAGCTAGCCGTTGGCGGCTGAATACCCAGACCTAGAAAGCTTAAGCTCGATTCTGTAAGAATCATCGAACCCATCTGCAGGGTTGCTGATACCAGAATAGGAGACAGTGAGTTAGGCAAAATATGACGGAAGATGATTCGGAAATCGGACATTCCGATTGTGCGAGCTGCATCTACAAACTCACGATTCTTCACGGACAATATTTGCCCCCTGAGAAGTCTGGCTTTACCCATCCACCCAAAAGCAATCAGTACGATAATAATATTCATCAGACTGGGTTTTAAGAGCGTAACCACGGTAATCAGCATGAAAATTGTCGGAAAAGCAAGCATGACATCGACGAAACGCATCAATATGCTATCTACCTTACCGCCGTAATAACCAGCAAGCGATCCTACCGTTATTCCAATTATCACGGTGAACACAACAGAAATAATACTCACTGCAAGTGATACTTGTCCACCGTAAAGCACCCGACTGAACAAGTCGCGTCCCAGATCGTCCGTTCCAAACCAATGTTCCCAGCTTGGCGCCTGAAGCCGACTCAGCAAATCCTGTTCTGCTGGATCATAAGGAGCAATAAGAGGAGCTAACACCGAAAGTATAATGAGCGCGATTAGAATGATGAGACTGATCATCGCCAGCTTATTCCGTTTAAATCGTTCCCATGAACGATTCTTAGGCTTTTCTATGACTGGATTGTTCTGCGAAATAACTACGTTCATCGTCTCACCCCTTCACTTCCGATTTACTTAAGCTGACCCTCGGATCAAGAATAGCATACAAGACATCCGATATAATGCTCCCTGCAACCGTCAAGAAAGCTCCCATCGTTGTAATCGCGAACAATACAGGGTAATCTCTCTGGAAAGCAGCTTCTGTGAATAGTCGGCCCATTCCTGGAAGAGTAAAAATAGCTTCCAAAATTAATGAACCGGCAAATAAACCAGGAATAGCCAAACCGAGTAATGTCGCAATTGGCATCAATGCATTCCGCATGCCATGCACATTAAGCACCCGACTTCCACTTAATCCCTTAGCTTTGGCTGTTCGCATATAATCCTGGTGGATTACCTCCAGCATGCTGGAGCGAATATAGCGCGTCCAGACCGCTGCCTCAGCCAACGCTAATGTAAACACCGGCATAATCAAGTGCTCAATGCGATCCCATAAGCTGAACTCTGCGTTGATAGTTTGCATTCCGCCTGAAGGAAGCCAGCCTAGCTTGACGGCAATAAACATAATAAGCATCAGCCCTAGCCAGAATCCAGGTATCGACATGCCTACAAAGCTAAATCCCGAAACTATCCGATCAAGGCGAGAGTTCGCCTTGATCGCGCATATAATGCCGAGTGGAATTGCTATCAATAAGGATACAACAAAGCTCGAGATAGTGAAAAGTAACGTATTCGGAAGACGTTCCAAAATTACTTTGGTCACAGGTTCGTTCTTCAGATAGGAAGTACCAAAATCCCCTTGCAGCATTCCTGTCAACCAATCCCAGTATTGAACCGGAAGAGGTTTATCAAGACCGTAGGACGCAATTAAATTTTCCTTATCGATAGCCTTAATAGTCGGATCTTCGGCAATGGCTGATAGTGGCCCTCCCGGAGCCATATGAATAATGGTGAACGATATGATCGTGATGCCGATCAGAATCGGGATGGCGTTAAGTAATCGTCGTAGTACATATTTGCCCACCGAATTTCACTTCTTTCTTTAATACTTTGTCTTACTTAGTGAAGTACCATTTCTCGACCTCTTTAAGAGAATCTCTATTCGGGTTATATCCTTCTAATTTAGCAGGATATGCTAGTGTAGTCGTTGGAGAATACAAGAATGTATACGGCTGGTCTTCTGCGATTAATGCATCAACTTTATTTAATAATTCTTTACGCTTAGCCATGTCAAATGATTTCAAATCCTCGTCAATCAACTTATCAACCTCTGGATTACTATATGATACTGTGTTCAAACCGCCTTCGATTTCACTTGAATGCCAAATACCTTTTGGATTCGGGTCACCGGAGATACTCCAAGCGTAGTAAATCGCTTCGAAATTTTTACCCTGGAAGTTTTTAGTGAAAGCAGAGCCTTCAAATAGACGAGTATTTACGATAATTCCAGCTTTTTTCAGTTGTTGTTGAATAACTGTCATCGCTTTCTCACGGATTACGTTACCTTGGATATTCTGCATCTCGAATTCAAATTTCTTGCCGTCTTTAACCATGATTCCATCGGCACCCGGTTTCCATCCAGCTTCTGCAAGCAATTCCTTGGCTTTCTCAACGTTATACTCAAATTTAGGCACATCATCTGTATAGTGCCAGTAAGATGGAGGCGTCTCGCTGTTTACAATTTTACCTTGTCCTTCTGCAACATTATCAACAATAGCTTGGCGATCGATTAGCATCGTTAACGCCTGACGAACCTTCTTGTCCTGGAATAACGGGTTATTCAAGTTCCAACCAACGAAACTGTATGAGCTAGAGCTAATACCTTTTTGCAGTTTAATATTACCGCTTGTTTGGGCATACTGCTCAATAACAGAAAGATTATCTGGTGGTACCGCTACAAAGTTCAGTTCACCTGTCTGCAATTGTGCCATCATTGCATTGGCATTTGCCATAATTTTAGTCGTAATTTTTTCAATTGCAGGTTTACCATTATAGTAATTTTCATTACGTGTATAGGTCAGGTATTGCCCCGCCTTCCATTCCGTTAGCTTATAAGGACCAGAACCGATTGGATTTTTGAAAAATTCGGACTTGTCCATATCTTTAATTGGCGTATCTTTCAATAAATGCTGCGGCAATATGTTATAAGGCATCATATCGATGTATCCAGCATTCAGCTCTTTGAAAGTAAACTTGATTGTAGCATCATCTACCTTCTCAACCTTATCTACAGACGTAAAAGTTCCTTTACGAGGACCTTTATAATCTTCGCTAAGCGGAATGTTATATGTGAATACAACATCATCTGCAGTTACCGGCTGACCATCTGAGAACTTAGCATCGGTACGAATTTTGATTGTCATTTCCATTTTATCGTCTGAAAATGTTGGCTGACCATCTGCTAAATCTGGTACAATCTCTTGTTTTTCGTTAAATTTGTACAAAGTGCTGAACACCAAATCAATTGATTCACTTGATGTTGTAGTCGTCGCCCAGAAACGGATAAATCCCTGAGGCTCTGCAAGGTAGGCAGTTATAATTTCTCCGCCATCCACTTTCTCACCCTTCTGTGCTTCAGGCGTACTCGCTGGTGCCGTACCGGCAGGCGTTGCTGATGGATCAGTCTTGGCCGTGTTGTTGCTTGACCCGCAGCCTGACAATAGCAAACCTATTGACATGACACTTGCAAGCATAATAGTTGGTAACTTTCTAGAACGTTTTGTCAACATTAAAAATAATCCCCCTCATTGTATAATTGTTTTTATATGAAATGGCACGATGCATAATGCCCCGGCTCAATTTCTCGAAAAATAGGCTTCTCTGCGCTGCAGCGTTGAACTGCATGCGGGCACCGAGGATGAAACGGACATCCTGATGGCGGATTAGCCGCATTTGGGACTTCACCGCTTAGAACGATTCGGTCTCGCTTGTTTTCTATGTCAGGTTCAGGAACAGCTGACAAGAGCGCTTGCGTATAGGGATGCTTCGGATTATCAAATAACTGATCACGGCTAGCCGTCTCTACGATTTGTCCCAAGTACATTACTGCCACTCTGTCAGAGATATGTCTCACAATGCTCAAATTATGAGAGATGAACAAGTAGGACACTTTGGTTTGCGTTTGCAGCTCACCAAGCAGATTGACAATTTGAGCTTGGACAGAAACATCCAGGGCAGAAACAGGCTCGTCCGCTACAATGAGTTTAGGGTTTAAGGAAATGGCCCGGGCAATAGCAATGCGCTGCCTCTGGCCTCCCGAGAACTCATGAGGGTATAGCCTCGAAGCTTGTGCTCTCAGTCCTACCATTTCTATTAAAGCTTCTGCACGCTGCATGGCTTCCTGTCCGCTTAATCCTGCCTGTATGATTAAAGGCTCTGCGATAGCTTTACCAATTGTCATACGTGGGTTAAGAGAAGCATATGGGTCTTGAAAAACACATTGTAGATCTTTGCGCAGCGGGCGAAGCTGCCGCTGATTCAATTTACCAAGGTCGACACCGTCGAAGAGTATTTGGCCATTGGTCAAATCAAGCAAACGTAAAACCAATCGGCCAACTGTCGATTTGCCACAGCCAGACTCGCCTACGATTCCCAATGTCTCACCTTTATTAACTGTAAAGTCAACTCCGTCAACTGCTTTAACTGCGCCATTCTTGGAGCTATTGCCTATCCTAAAATGCTTTTTGAGTCCTTTTACTTCAAGAAGTGGAGTACTCACGTTCTATATCCCCCTTTACGTCTGCTAAACCATGATGCATCGTACCTTATGACCCGAACCCATCTCCCTCAATTCAGGCATCTGAGCTCTGCATGCCTCTGTTGCCATTGAACAGCGGTCTGCAAAACGGCATCCAGCTGGAAAATTGCCTGCTTGAGGTACTGTACCAGGAATCGGGGACAATTTCTCAATTGCTCCCTGCATACGAGGAGTGGAATTCAGCAATCCTTTGGTATAAGGATGCAATGGAGAGGTAAACAATGTGCGAACATCAGCGGTTTCTACGATCTGTCCAGCGTACATTACAATGACACGGTGTGCCATCTCGGCTACCACTCCCAGATCATGTGTAATGAAAAGAACGGACATACTGGACTCCTGAATCAAGTCTCGAATCAAATCTAGCACTTGGGCTTGAATGGTTACATCCAGTGCAGTCGTTGGTTCATCCGCTATTAGCAGATCTGGCTTGCAGGCCATCGACATGGCCAGCATCACTCTCTGCCGCATACCGCCAGACAGACGATGAGGGTACTCCTTGCGAATTCTGGTCGGCTCTGGAAAACCTACCCTGCGCAGCCAGTTATCTGCGATTTCGTTTGCTTCTGTTTTCGTATGCCCCAGATGCCTTTTAATCGCTTCCGTCATTTGTACACCAATGGTTAGTACGGGATTCAGAGAGGTCATTGGCTCTTGAAAGATCATCGCGATATGCCGACCCCGTACCTTCGACATCTCTTTGTTCTTCAGACCAACCAGATTACGTCCGCGAAAGCAGACCTCTCCTTCGGTTACTTCACCATCCCCTGGCAGAAGCTGCATGATTGACAAGGAAGTCATGCTTTTGCCACAGCCAGACTCGCCGACCAGGGCGACTACTTCATTCTGTCCAATTTCAAAGTCAATGCCATCGACAATGGTTTTCTCACTCTTTCTATCTTTAAACACTGTCTTAAGCGCCTTTACTTCCAAAATTGCTTCACGTATGTTGCTCACCTTCATTTCACTCTGTTAAAGTATAGTGCAAAATTCTCATTTTTGTATATAATAAGACTATTTGACTAGTTTGTCACTACCTCTTTTAGCGAAAAAAGAAATTTATTGAAAAAAAATGTCTAAATAAAACGAAAAATGCTATAAAAAATGCTATATTATATGAATTCATGTCGCTAAAAAATTATTCTAATTCTATCATAAACATTTCATATAATTTAGGAATTTGGTGACAATTTTTTGAATTTACTATAATTCATATTAGATTAGTACCTAGTTCTTATTATTATTTAACAATTTTTAGAAAATTCAAAATTTTAAGGTGTAGATCAAGAAAGCCATCTATAGTGCTACTATAGCAATACTTTTTTGAAGACAGAAGGCTCGACAAAAAAGGAGGAGCTCGCCAACGTGGCAGATCCTTAAGGTTTTTATATTGGGCGATGTTTTAAAACAATGTTGAAATTAAATAACTTTTAAGGGAAGCCATCTTGACTTCCCTTAATTCGCTTTTAAAGAAATTTATACATCAATCATTTTTTATTATCATTTAACGTAAATATGTTTTTTCAGCCATTGTCTGAAATACTGCAACTGTTCCTCAGAATGGAAATAGTGTTCTCCATTCTCCATTACTTGCAAATTACAGTTAAAACGTTTATTAAATTCAGATACAACGTCAAACTCACATAAGTTATCTTCTGAACCATAGAGAATTGAAGTTGGATTATTCCAAGCAACAATAGGATGTTCTTTCACATAACAGTAGTAATCCCAATAGAGAGTTTGTCCAATAGGTGTAGATATTTCTTTCTCTATTTTTAGTCTACTCTCACTTACGTTAAACCATGTCATCATATTATTTATGATACGTTCCATATTTACCACAGGAGAGAGAAACAAGCACTGCTTTAACGGCTCACGGCTATATTCTAATAGGCAAAAATATGCTCCCATGCTACAAGCAAAAATGCTTATATTATTTGATAACGATTTTGCATAGGTCATAATTGTGTTAAGGTCTTGAACACAGTTTTGAACTTTGCAAAGATAAGTATCATCCTTACGGTCACCATGTTGAGGTAAATCAAAACTAAGCACTTGATAACCTACTGCTGTTGCTTCTTCTGCAAATACAATAATCGAGTCATCTGCCTTATTTGACATGTTACCATGCACCACCACAAATAACTTATCTGATTTGTCACCCCACAAAATTGCTGGAATGTGTTCTATTTTGAAATTATTTTTTATCATTACAATTTATCCTCCATGAAATGCAACTGTTCTTGTTGAGATACTGATAGTTTTTGAATATCTGAAATCAAAGAATTTACACTTGCCATAATAGGAATATTTCATTTATGTTAAAATGTTGATAACTAACAACCGAGGTGATGAATATGGCTAAGAAAAACAGACAGACTCCCGCTTCCGCTAGATCAGCAGCTCTACAGGAAGATAAACCTGCAACGCTCAAGGATTTGCTTAATCCAGAGCTTGTCAGCAAGCTTAGAGCACAAGCTGATGCAATGAGAGAAGTAGAGGCCAAGCAGAAGGAAGAAGCGCGTAAGCAAGCTGAAGAAGCTCGCAAGAAAGAGCAAAAGCGCCTCGACAACAATTTCGAGCATCTTCTTGAGAATAGCAAGATGGATTGGCGTAAATTCAAATAAAGCGCAAAGAACAGCAATTAGGCATATTTCCTAGCTGCTGTTCTTCGTTTTTTAGTGACAATCATGCTCAACGAGTAAGACGGATATGTCAATATTGTACGCGACGAAATTAACAGGAATGTGGCATGTTATTTTTATCGTTTATGTGAAAATCGACAGGTTACTCTACTCAATCCACATGCCTACAGCTTGATCACCGAATGTGGCGTATTCCATATTGTCTTTTTTGCCAAATGACAGCTTTAACAGCAGAACATTATCCCATAGTAAGCTTTCGTTATTCGTGATGGCATGCTGAATTTCTGGAGCTACATCCAGGACCAATTGAATTCGTTGTTCAATTGGCAGATCAAGTTTCTTGCGATAATCTTGAATAACCCTCACAACCTCACGAACGAGACCCTCTTGTTCCAGCTCTGGGGTAATTTCTGTATTCAGTGCTACTGCGAGATCATAGCCAGACGCGGATGCAAAGCCTTTTCTCGATTGCTTCTGAACTAATAACTCATCGATTGTAATATGCAGGTTCTCGCCATCAGCAGCTGCTATCTCGACAAATCCTTGCTGCGATACTGCACGAGCTTGTTCTGGCGTAAGCTTCTGCAAGTAGCCTTGAATCAAACCTACATGCTTACCATATTTCGGCCCGCCAATCTTCAGATTCAGCTTAAAGGACAGTTCAACAAATTCACTATCACTATGCACGATATGAATTTCTTTGACGTTCACTTCGTCCTTCACGATTGCACTATACGCTTCTAAGTCAAAATCATCATCCATGGATACGAACATTTCGGACAATGGCTGACGTGTCTTAATCGCCACCTCATTCCGAATATTGCGCGCTAATTCAACCATATTACGAGTCGTTTCCATATCCTTCTCTAATTGCAAATCAATTAAAGATTCATTTGCCATCGGATAATCCGTATGATGAACGCTGCCCTGACCACCCAAATTCTCAAATATTTCCTCGGAAATAAATGGCGCAAAAGGAGCGATAAGCTTGCTTAATGTCAATAATACTTCTTGCAATGTCTGATAAGCGGTGATTTTGTCAGCCGTCATCTCACTGCCCCAGAAGCGATCTCTGGATCTACGGATGTACCAGTTGCTTAGCTCATCAACATAAGCTTCAATTAATTTGGCAGGATTCATGAAATCATACGTTTCAAGTCCTGTATGAACCGCTTTGATCGTCGAATGCAATCTCGATATGATCCAACGATCCAATTTATTCGTTTTAGGCAATTGCTCATGTTCATCCGGATTGAATGAATCAAGTGACGCATACAGCGCATAGAACGCATGTGTATTATGAAGGGTATCGATCACCTTCGACTTAGCTTCGGTAACGATCTGCTTGGAGAATCGTTTGCTATTCCATGGTGCACTATCTGCTAATAGCGACCAACGGAACGCATCCGTACCCAATTCCTCAATTATCTCCCAAGGGTCGATGACGTTCCCTTTGCTCTTGGACATTTTCTGACCGTTCTCATCTAGCACGTGACCTGTTGCTAATACAGATTTATAAGGCGTCTGCCCGTTATATAAAGTTGAAACCGCAAGCAAACTATAGAACCAGCCTCTTGTCTGATCAATACCTTCCACGATCATATCCGCAGGATATTGCTCTTGGAACAGCTCCTCGTTATCAAAAGGATGGTGATACTGTGCAAAAGGCATTGAACCGCTATCGAACCATACGTCGATAACCTCAGATGTTCTTTCCATCGTTCCTGCACACTTCGGACATTTCAGCTTCACATCGTCTATATATGGCTTATGAAGCTCAAGATGATCCCCGATGTCTCCTACAGCATGATTTTTCAAATCAGCATAGCTGCTTGGCGCATACTCCGATTGGCAATCTTCACATGTCCAAATATTCAGCGGTGTTCCCCAGTATCGGTTACGACTAATATTCCAATCCACCAAATCCTCTAAGAACTTGCCAAAGCGACCTTCCTTCAGATGGGATGGGTACCAATCGATTTCATTGTTATTCGCAATTAATTGATCCTTAACTGCTGTGGTCTCTATAAACCAGCTTTCCATTGCGTAATAAAGAAGTGGGGATTTGCAGCGCCAGCAGAATGGATAACTATGTTCATATTTTTGCTTCGAGAACAGAAGTCCGCGTTCAGCTAGCAGCTTAACAATATCAACATCACAGTCCTTAACGAATCGTCCAGCCAAATCTGTAACAACATCGGTATATTTACCTGCAGTATCTACTACGCTCAGCATACCAATACTGTTCTGTCTAGCTACTTTATAGTCATCTTCACCATGAGCAGGTGCGATATGCACGATCCCTGTACCGCTTGAATCACTGACAAAATCACCGGCAATGACAACATGCCCGCCTGGGACTGTTGCATAGCTGAATGGCGGCTCATAAGCCTTACCCACTAGCTCAGCACCAGTTAAAGTAGATTCAACTTCATAATCGCCTTTCATTACATCCTCGACAAGATTGCTTGCGATGATAAATACTTCATTCTCCTGCTTCACACGGGAATACTCTAAATCTGGATTCACCGCTAGTGCGACGTTCGCAGGCAATGTCCAAGGTGTTGTCGTCCAAGCCAGTATGAACTCACTTGAATTTTTCAAGCGGAATTTCACAGTTGCACTTAGATCTTTGACATCTTCATAGCCTTGCGCCACTTCATGAGAGCTGAGCGTCGTTTGGCAGCAAGGACAATAAGGACTGACTCGATGTCCGCGATATAACAAGCCTTTACCATGAATGGTCGATAGAATGTTCCAGACGCTTTCGATATACTCATTTTTCAATGTAATATAAGGGTTATCCAGATCTGTCCAGTAACCGATAGCTTCCGTTAGTTCTCTCCACTGCTTCTCGTATTCGAACACACTATCTTTGCACTTGCGCACGAATTTCTCAACACCGTATTTCTCAATTTCCTGTTTGCCCGAAATGCCAAGCTGCTTCTCAACTCCGAGCTCTACAGGCAAGCCATGCGTATCCCAGCCTGCTTTACGAATAACTTTGAAACCAGACATCGTTTTGTACCGACCGATAAAATCCTTAATTACCCTGCCAAGTACATGACCGATGTGGGGTACGCCATTTGCAGTTGGAGGGCCTTCATAGAATACGAAAGCCGGGCTGTCTCCTCTTAAACGAATAGACTCTTTGAACGTATCTTTTTCTTTCCAGTTCTGCAGTACACGCAGCTCGCGTGCTCTTGCTTTTTCTTTGACATCAATCTTCTTCATCGATTCCAACCCCTTATCACAATATTCATCTTCAAAAGCCAAGAAAAAACAGACCAATAAAACACAAAAAAACCCGCCCCAATATGGGACGAGTTATTACTCGCGTTACCACCCAAATTCCACAATCATAAGGTCATTGCCCTATGATCATAGCACTCCATCAACGTACCATCATACGTGTTCCTTGTAACGGTGGAATTCCGACTAGGCTTACTGATCACAATCAATGTTCAGCTTTGTTTCTCAGAGATGATTTTGGGCTGTTACCTGAACGCTGGCTTTCAGCAATGCACCAGCTCTCTGAAGATCAGATCTACAACTTACTCGTTCTCGTCATCAAATTTATCAAGTTGTTAATTATTGATTTTATAACATACATATGATCGGGCTGTCAAGAAGTTGAACGCTTTGGTTCTATATACGATAATTTTGTACACTCTCGGAAAGCAAAATGCTTGCAGCCCAAGCATTTATTCTGATCCAATTGGAACAGCGCATAATCAATCGCATCGCCCGTATGTTCGAACAAATGCTCCTCACCAATCAGTGTATACAAACCTGTTTTCTTTAATACCTCTAGTGGCTGCGGTTGAACCCCTGACATCAGAAGGATCCCACCATGTTTCTGAAAATCCTTAACGAGACTAGTTAGATTAGCCTCACCTGTTGTATCCATAAAAGGTACTTTGCCCATGCGCAGCAGCAGAACCTTAGGTCGTTTATGAATCGTATCCATAATCGATTGCTCAAACATACTCGCCGCACCAAAAAACAAGGGTCCTTCAATCGCGTAAATACCGAATTGCGGACAATCATGACCTTCTGTTACCATATGAGATTTCATTTTCTCATGTTTTGTGTCAGGATCAGGCAGTACCTTGGCTACTCGCATTACATCACTCATGCGTTTAACGAACAAGATAACAGCTAGAATTAAGCCTACTTCAACAGCGGTAGTCAAGTTTGTAAATACCGTTAACACAAACGTTATGAGAAGTACGAGCGAATCCGTCGTCTTGGTTTTTAACACATGAGCAAATTGCTTACGTTCACTCATGTTCCAGGCAACGAGCATTAGAATTGGAGCCATGCTTGCCAAAGGAATTCCTGATGCATAGGGTGCAAACAAAATAAGCACCAGAAGAACGACGATACCGTGTATGATACCAGACATCGGTGACACCGCACCGTTTCGGATGTTAGTTGCCGTCCTTGCTATCGCGCCAGTTGCGGGAATACCGCCAAAGAGTGGTGTTACCATATTCGCAATCCCTTGTCCGATCAGCTCCCGATTACTATTATGCCGACTCCCTGTCATGCCATCTGCAACAACAGCCGATAGCAAAGATTCAATACCTCCGAGCATCGCGATAATAAATGCAGGGCGAATCATGACCTCAATCCGTTCCCATGTGATTTCTGGAAAATGAAATTGCGGCAAGGTGCTTGGAATGGCCCCGAAGGACGATCCAATCGTAGCAACTTCTCCTTGGAAGAACAGAGCCGCAACAATAGTGGATACTAGCAGTCCTAACAGAGAACCTGGAACTTTCGGTAGAAATCTTGGTGTAAGCAAGATGACAACTAAACAAATCAAGGCCGTAACGACGCTATAAATATTCGTTGTTCCCAGATGCATCACAATCTCTTTCATGTTAGGCAAGAAATTTTCGTGTTTCTCAATTCCACTTAGTCCTAAGAAATTGGCAATTTGTCCGCTGAAAATAATAACTGCTATACCAGCAGTGAATCCGATCGTTACAGGACGAGGAATAAACTTAATCAATACGCCAAGCTTGAATACGCCCATCAGAACAAGCATTATTCCTGCCAAGAATCCAGCAATCAGTAAGTTCTCGTAACCATATTGATTGACGATAGCAAAAAGGATCGGAATGAATGCCCCCGTTGGGCCGCCAATTTGAAATTTAGAGCCCCCTAATAAAGAAATAAGAATACCCGCTACGATTGTCGTATAAATCCCATATTCAGGCTTAACTCCTGCGGCAATAGCAAAAGCCATCCCTAATGGAATGGCAATAATACCGACGATTAAACCCGAAATGAGATCTTTACGAAAAGCAGCCGCATGGTAATGTTCAAATCTTCCTGCCCACTTCATCTTTATACCTTCTTTTATTCATATATTTGATTATTTGAATATATAAAATGTACTCCGCCCTCTCGGCAAAGTCAATTGCTAAATTTACGAAGAAAAAAAACACTTGTTATTCAAACGCAAAAAACAAGGTGATCCTTAGTAACGCCTCATGGATGCCCTTGTTTTACATTTAAGACTCTTGTCTGATTACCTCTAGGATGGAGATAGCATCAACAAGATGATTGTCGAATATTTGCTTCGTCACAGCTAGCAGGTCCTTAATCAGAGGATCGCGCAATGAATAAATAACGGAAGTACCTTCTTTTACACAACTGACCACATTCTTATTTCGTAAAACCGATAATTGCTGTGATACCGCGGAACCTTCAGAACCTAGAATGCTCTGAATTTCGTTAACGTTCTTATCTCCTTCACAAAGAACCTCAAGAATTCGAATTCTCATCGGATGCGCCAACGCTTTATAAAAATCAGCTTTAAACTGTTGGATATTGTTATTCATCGCGTACGCTCCTTCAATCATTATACTTTTGAATATATGAATATAATACCACAACTCCGTTTAAATATCGTGCAAACCCGTTACGCAAAAAAAAGGAGGACCTTGCCAACGGGGCAGGTCCTCAAGGTTTTATATTAAAAGGGGGTCTTGTTTATTATATTACGCCATGAACATTATGGTACCATAACAGGAATATTTCATTTGTGAGACAAATTACTTGCAGATGTGTACAAATACTTGCCATCAGCTGATACGAATCGAGACCCGGTTATAACTAAAGTTCCTAAATCATAATTTACTTCCACTCTGGTATCAACATCGAAAATTCTGAGCGTATGTTCGCTATCATCACCTTCTAATCTAACGATACGATGTGAGTTTGGAATCCACATTTCCCATGGCTTATTCAGTATACCTTCATATGAAATGATGCGCCGCTCACCTTCGTATATGCCGCCTGAATAGATTCGATATTGCCCATCGTCCGAAGGGACAAAACCAGCCTGATAAATAGGCGGAATAATTTCAGTTTTAGGCGGTTCCCACTTAATCAGTTTTTTCATATTCCAATTATACCGATACCGAACTTCTCCATCCTCTGGTTTCAATGCATTTACAAATAAATATACATCCTTGCCATCATCAATAAATGGGTGTAGATTAGATTCTTGCATTGAGGGATAAGGAATTCGTCCATTGATCACTTGGCTGAGGGTTGTAATTTGACGAGTTGCAAGCTCAACAATCGTTAAATCTAATTTCTTACCCTCTTGCGGTTCCTTAGGCCCTGTAATCATAATAATAAACCTATTATCCTTGGAAAATGAAGCTCGGTGTACGTAATCTTTCAATTGGAATTGAACAGCGGTATCAATAGTTGGCAACTGTGACTTAAGAGCAGCTTCATTGTCATAAAAAAATCCACGATGATCTGCAACAAACGACCCGCTTCCTCTGTAATCCTTGGTTAATTGAACTTCAAGTGGATAATCCTCATACGTACCCATCGTTGTGTCATAAAGACTGTATACGGATGATGTCATACGGTCACATCCACAGTAGTCGATTACTCTAGAGAGCATTACATAACGACCATCACGATCCACACTTTGAATCAGATAAGGAATTTCAAAAGATGTTAACGGCTTCATCTTACTCGGCTCATCTATTGCTACTTGCCACCATTGATTAGGTTCAGCAACGTTTCCAATAAATCGATGAAACTGAAGCATTTGACCATCATAAGTCATAGCCCCATTCAAATCAAAATAATACATATCCTTGACGTTAGGGATCACTTCTTCTTGAGATACCCGAAACTTAACATGAAGTTGATAATCATTTGACCAGTGTAATAGCAGTTTGGGATATATCTGCATTGCATCACTAGTATCTATTTTCTTAAGCGACTGTTCAACAGAAACACGATTCATTCGATTTTTGAAAAAAATCGTAATGGATTCATCACGATTAGGAACAATGACAGACAATGAATCCTTTATCATTCTTGGTTCAGAATCCAATCGAATCAGTGCTTCTGTATCCTCAGGCCAATCAGTTATAATTGGCTCTTCCTTCACTTCCACGGCAAATGCTTGTTGCTCTTCTATCGTTACTTCTGGAAAGGGAGTTGGACTTGGGCTACTCGATGGTTTCAGTGGTGGAGAACTAGGAAACATAGTTGAGGTTTCAGAACCAATAGGGATTAAAGTTGGTGCGGGAACTGAACTAACATGATTCATCGAACTAAACCATAACGTTCCTGCAATTATGGCACCTACGACAACAAGCAAAATAATGATTCCACTAAAATTGTGCCGCTTATTCACCTTCTCATACCCCTTCAACAGAAATTTGAAATATATCCCAATTATATAGACGAGAATAGCATAATAAAGTTGTATGCCTGCACAAAAAAAAGGAGGACCTTGCCAACGGGGCAGGTCCTCAAGGGTATATATTAAAAAAGGGGGTCTTGCCTATTATATTACCCGATGAACATTATAGGACTATAACAGGAATATTTCATTTGTGATACAAATTACAAGCAATAAGAAAATAGGATTAACGATATGACTGTAGATCTGTACCATTCCAATAGCGCTCGTCATATACCGAGAAAGGTACATCGTCCTCCTTCATTTTTATCAAATAGCCAATAATTAAATCTTCTATGGATTTAGACTCTAACTCCTCTGTTTCAAACTCACCATTTATTAATAATTCTGAATTATGAGGAAGGGTTTTGTTAATATTCATCTTTAATTTACTTTCCTCTATCCTGCTTAGTATATGTTGATTTAAAAACGGTTGTATCCATTCGATCAAATAATCCTTATCTCCAGAATTAATAAACTTGGATTCATAAACTAATTTCTTGTCAGCCTCATTATAGTTTAATTGAGTATCCCCAATTTTTATTACTATGCCTGCTTGAGTCAAGCTTCGAAACGCGGCAAGAACAGATCCATCTTTAGCTTTAATATAATATAGAACTGCAGGATTATTAGCTATTGGGGGATTATCCTTTGCTTCAATTCTTACTTTCCACACCTTGATATCTGTCTTCTCCTCCTCGGAATAAGCATACATCGATGTGGTTTCCGCATTGAATCGAGTCCATAGCCTTACTTCCTTATATCCCTCATTTAATGCTTGTTCCATTGCAATACTTTCTGCTTCTTCTTTAGGAATCATTATGTTGCTTGATTTATGAATATTGCTTATTATAATCAACCCGAACATATACAATGCGGTTATAAGCCAAATCAGATAAACTCTTCTCACACAATCGCCCCTTAAATATGATCTCACACTATAAATACGATCATATGTTTGCTATAATTAGCATCTGCATAATACACAAATACTGCTTAGATTAGAAATTGGAGTAGATCATCTTATGTTACAGAAAACACACAGTCTCGCAGGTTTATTAGCAGCGGAGAGCGTCGTCCTATATTTTAACGAACCTCTCATCTCTTGGGAATCCGCTGCACTTCTTATGATCGGATGTCTGGCCGGACCGCTTGCGGACATTGATAAGCCTGGATCGACGATTGCTAGAATCTTTTTCCCAGTATCGGCTTTATTACGATTTCTCAAAATCCGTCATCGTACACTAACACATTCACTAATCTGTATATTAGGGCTGTATTTTTTGCTATTACCGTTACCCCAAACTTATTTATGGGCCAGCTTACTAGCCTATGCATCACACACCCTGCTGGATCTATTTAACGAACAAGGTGTCGCGCTGCTTTGGCCGCTTAGAATGAAATTCCGATTAATTCCTAAGTTTCTTGCTGTTAAAACAGGCTCAGTGACGGAAAGATTAATTCAAATCTTCCTTCTGGTCAGCATAGTTCTGCTCCCCATCATTATTCGTTAACACTATAATATAAAAAAAAGAGGACCTCGCCAACGGGGCAGGTCCATAATGTTTTATATTAAAAAGGGGGTCTTGCCTATTATATTACGCCATGAACATTATGGGATCATAACAGGAATATTTCATTTGTGAGACAAATTGTCATATTAAAGGAAACATCATACTTAGTAAAAAGATTCACCTTTCGGAAGTATTTTATAAAGCTCCAATTTCCAATCAGGACCTAATTGTGTAAAATAAAGAGCATCTTTGTAACTAAACATCGCATAACTCGGTTCCTGCGTTAATAATACCGTTTGACCAGTTTCCGTATTTATAATATACTCGTGCGAATCGAAAGCATCAATTGCAGACTCAAAAAGCAACCATTTGGAATCTTGCGTAAACTGACTTTTGTCCAATTCCACGTTAGGTTTAAGAATTTGAAATTTATGATATCCGTCTGATTGAATTATTGTTTTTTCGGTACCAGTAAGAGGATCTACTTCATAAATATTAGGGCCTCTATAATCTAAGTGATAATAAAATCGATCCCCCATAAGATAGCTACTAACATAAGTTCCAGAATCAACCACCTTCCTCGACCACAAAACATTTCCTTTAGGGTCAAGTCCAACAAGACGGGTACCAAGTCTTATTTGTTCAATCTCACCTTTTTTATTTTTAATACTTTTAAGTTCTGACAATACAAGTATAATGGATTTATTTTGTAAAAAGTGCCATTGTGCAATTTCATTTTCATTCATTTTAAAATCAAATAATTTATTACCTTTAGTATCATAAAAATCTATGTAGTTATTTTGAGAATAAAAGTCATTTTTCCCACCAATTAAGTATATGCCTGCTGCAGAAAGACCTTCAGATTTAATTTCCTTCATTGTGAGGATATTACCCTGATCATCGATTTGATAAACAAAATTTATTGTCAACCCACTACTTGATAACATTGTGACTGTGCCATCATTATTTACATTAAAGTGATAGGATCTCTCAGATCCTGCCTTTAATTCTCTATTTCTTATGGAAGGAGAATAGCTGTTAATCTGACTTAATACCTCAGGTCTCAGTTTATCCCCTGTTCTTGTGTTAATAACACTACGAGACCATTTCTCTGTTCCATCCGGTTTTAAACAATGTAGAGTAGTTAAGTTTTTATCACTTACGGAGATATAATATATATTTCCTTTATTATCAAGTTGGAAATTTCTATATGAACTTTGGCTTAAATCGTAATAATCATAATCTTTCTTCCAATTGATATGTCCATCTAAAGTAAAAGAAATTATAGATAGCTTATTTGCTTTAATGTTATTCAAAGCCATATAAGCTGTTCCGTCAGGTGCTATTTTGGGCATATCACGCATAAATGGTCTTAGTCCATATAACTTCATGAGATCTAACTCCCATTGCTTAACTACATTTTCTGTAGTCGAAGAACTGTTATCCTTAGCAAATGTCTTAGCGTCTATCACAAATAAAAGGATAATCGATATAAATAACATAAAAACTTTCTTTTTGTTCGTATTAAAAACGGATATCATTTATGATCCCTCCAAAGTACTTCTAACCAATTAAGAAAATACTACCATTTGTTTGAATATTACGTCAATTAATGTCGAATATAGAGATGCCTTCTGATCTGGCACACAAAAAAAGGAGGACCTCGCCAACGGGGCAGGTCCATAATGTTTTATATTAAAAAGGGGGTCTTGCCTATTATATTACTCCAACAACATTATAGGAACATAACAGAAATATTTCATTTATGTAACAAAATAGAATACGCTTTCATAGGCTCATAGTGCATCCTTTGCTGTTAAATATACCGTCTTGCCATCCTTGGAGATCATAACAATCCGCGGGTTCAATAATGCCGTATTCGCATAATTCGTTTGCTGCATCGTATCTGCGTTCACGCGTACAATCGAGCCATAGGATGTAAGCTCTTTGCCTGCGCCAATTCGAGAAATGCCTAGAAAATCATGCGACTGCGGGATCCAGACACTTCCAAGTAACCCCAGCTCCTCATACAGCTTAAGCAATTGATCTTCATTCTCTTGATGCCGATATAGCGCATAATTAGTATACAGTCGATACTTGCCATCATCAGAAGACTCAAACCCTCTCCATTTATCAGGAGGGACCGTTAATGTCCAATTCGTCAGCTGCTGCGACTTCCAATTGAGTCGATAACGAATATATTCGTCTTTTTGATAATCATATAAGGCGAAGTATACGTCCGTTCCATCGTCGATAAATGAAATAGGAAATCGAGTATCATCAACTTGGCTTTGAGGAATACCCCCGCTTACAACCTCTTTAAGAACCGTCTCCTTGCGAGTCGTTAAATCAATCCACCTGATCGTTAACTTCGTCTCTGCTGTTGCATCTTGAGGTCCAGTGATTAAAATAATGGACTCTGCATCTCGGGTGAATGCTGCGCCATGTACAAAATCCGTCAAGTTAAATTCGATTATTGGATCGTTAACGGGAGCTTTCACACCTACAGCTTTAGGCACTTCATAGAAAAAACCACGTTTATCTACCCTGAAATTACCGCTTCCACGGTAATTCGTCGTCAACTGTATTTCAAATGGATAATCCGTCTTCTTCTGTTTTGTAGAATCGTATAAACTCAAATATTTGACAGGCTGAGCATCACACTCATAACAAGAATTGACTTTGCGATTTAATAAATAATATTTGCCTTCGAGGTCGAGCTTTTCAATGTCATAAGACTCAACAAAATCACTTATTTTGCTTAAACTCGATAAGTCAATTGCTGCTTGCCATATTTGACTTGGTTCTACCAAAGAGCCGACAAAGAGATGCCGATTGATCGAATAGCCATCTTGTCTCTTGCTGCCGCTTACATCAATATAGAATCGATCGGATAGATTCGGCAAAGTATCCACTTTAGAAGCAAGCACCTTAATATGCAGCTCCGTATCACTCGACCAATGCATCAACAGCTTAGGATACACACGGTACCAGTGATTACTCTGTGACATCTCCTTGATCTTATCTTCAACTGACTTGCGATCCATTGCATTCTGGAAAAATATCGTGATTTCCTCATCACGTTTAACTAGTGGCATGAATATAGTAGTTCTGATGATACGCGGGTCTGAATCAAGCCGAAATACGGCGTCCTTATCCCTCGTCCATTCAATCGTTGGAGGGTCTGCTGGCGCCTTCATCGCATATTCTGCGGTATAAGCTTGCTGCTCTTCCACCGTCGCTTCTGGATAAACGTCCGGAGCTGGCAGTGGAGTAATGGTTGGAATGGGAGAAGCTTCTACTGCAGGAGCAGTCGGCTGTGGAGTGTTGATTGCTAATGTAGAAGCATTGTCGGTCTGCGGAAGTTCTGCATTAGCCTTTAATTGATCTTGCTCATTCGTTATCAGCTTCCATGTAATAAGTCCAAGCAAAACAACAATAACGATGATTAGACCAATTAAGGTATTTCGATTTCTCAAGCCTTACACCTCTTTATCATCATATTAAAGCCTTTTAACTATATAAACTTACAAAAGCTCTAAATTGTTGCAATATTCTTAATTATTATCAAAAAAACCTATAAACACACTACCCAAGACAAGATTGCCGATCATTCTTATATGAATGATTAGTTAACCCTTGAGCACTTACTTCATGTATGAGATACTAGTAATAAATCTCATTATTCACTTATTTATTTTGTAAGCGATTCCATATTCTGATCCCAAGGAGGCTATGATGAAACATTCCTATTCGGTTTGCATGGATGCGGTTTTTGCAGGCTGTGACCTGAAATCAAGCTTAGAAGCGATTGCACAGCTAGGTATTCGTAATTATGAAATTTGGAGCTGGTGGGATAAAGATATTGATCTTCTAAGGCGTGAAACGGAGAGCTTGAATCTACATTTAACCGCCATGTGTACCAAATTTATTAGCTTAGTTAACTCAGCTGAGCGACATGCTTATATACAGGCTTTAAGTGAAACGATTCAGATCGCTAAACAATTGCAATGCACAACGATCATCACACAAGTTGGCAATGAAATCCCACGTCTCTCCAGAAGCTTGCAGCACTACAATATCGTCACAGGTCTAAAGGCTTGCGTTCCTTTGCTTCAAGCGGCAGGTATTACACTGGTCATTGAACCGCTTAATACACTTGTTGATCACCCAGGGTATTTTTTATGGAGCTCTGATGAAGCATTTGAAATCGTAGGCAAGGTGAATAGCCCGCATGTTAAGGTATTATTCGATATTTATCATCAACAAGTAATGGAAGGACATCTTGCGGCAAGAATTCAGCAGAACATTAAGCATATTGGTCATTTTCATGCTGCAGGCAACCCTGGTCGCAATGAGTTAGATTATGGGGAGATT
This sequence comes from Paenibacillus albiflavus, assembly GCF_004344915.1. GTDB lineage: Bacteria > Bacillota > Bacilli > Paenibacillales > NBRC-103111 > Paenibacillus_AM > Paenibacillus_AM albiflavus. The sequence continues at coordinate 67,644 of NZ_SKFG01000016.1, forward strand.
CATTATCCTAACCTGCTTCGTACCATAGATTCGACAGGTTATAACGGCTATATTGGACTTGAATATATTCCGCTAGACGATCCACTCGAAGGATTGAAGCGATTAATAATAAATGATCCTGTTAACTCCTAGGAGTCAGCAGGATCATTTTATAATGAGTTAAATATGCACTGGACTTTGTTTTTTTTCACGAAATACTTTAAGCTGTGGAATCGCAATTCCGACGAAAATTAATAGAACCCCTACCCATTGCCAAGTGGATACATTTTCGTGAAGAACTAATGCAGAAGCAACAACCGCCACAGGCAATTCAGATGAGGACAAGATGGATGACAGTCCTGGTCCAACCTTAGGAACACCAACAATCATACAAGTGCTTGAAATAACTGTTCCGACTAATGCTAGCGGAATTCCATATTTCCATAATCCATCCAGCAAAGCGCCATCAATTAAAAAAGTTGGTGGATATACAGCAAACACAAGCAGCATGCCGCCCATGGACATTAACATCGTACGATTAAATGCAGGTACATTCGTTGCCACTTTGCCTGAAACAATGATGAATAGCGCATAAGTTACTGCGGATAATAGCCCCAGCACAATTCCCCATACACTAATTGCTCCAAATTCGCCATTGATCACATTTGCTGATAAGACAGTTCCGATCAATAGAATAATAATCGAAATTACTTTACCTGCACTTGGACGTTTGCGATTCGTGATTGCTTCTATAATGATTCCAATCCATGTAAATTGAAATAGAAGAACAATTGCAATCGATGCTGGCACTGTCACTAAACTTGCACCATATAAGATACCTGTACCCGACATCGTTGTACCAACTAACATCAGCAAGCCCGCCTGTTTCCAGCTTACCTTTTTGCGAGATACGATCAGTACAAGAATAGATTGCAGAATGAAGCCAAAGAAGAATTGTGCACCAATCACTTCATTTACTGTATAACCTTCAGCATAGGCGAATTTAACAATTGTCGATAGAATGCCGTAGAAACAGCCTCCAATAAAGACGAGAAATGCATAGATCATGAACTGACCTTCTTTCAGGTAACAAAGTTATAAGCCATACTAAAAAACACTTCTGCTACTATGAAGTAACAGAAGTGCCCTTTATCATAACATAGTTTAATTATACCGTGAACCACTTTTTGAAAAGATGCTTCGTTGTCGCTGCGTTCATTGCAGCGATTGAAGTTGTAAGCGGAATCCCCTTCGGACAAGAACGTACGCAGTTCTGCGAGTTACCACAGCCTTCGATGCCGCCATCTTCCATAAGTGCATCTAGACGCTCATCCTTATTCATTTCTCCTGTTGGATGGGAGTTGAATAGACGAACTTGAGAAATCGCAGCTGGACCGATGAAAGTAGTTTTCTCGCTAACGTTCGGACATGCTTCCATACATACGCCGCAAGTCATACATTTCGCAAGCTCATAAGCCCATTGACGCTTCGATTCCGCCATACGGGGACCAGGACCAAGATCGTAGGTTCCATCGATAGGAATCCATGCCTTAACCTTCTTAAGAGCATTGAACATCCGTGCGCGATCAACTACGAGGTCACGTACAACAGGGAATGTCTTCATTGGAGAGACACGTATCGGCTGCTCTAGGTTATCAACAAGTGCTGAACAACCTTGACGAGGCTTGCCATTGATGACCATCGAACAAGCACCACATACTTCTTCTAGACAGTTCGATTCCCAGTTAACGGGTTTTGTGTGCTGTCCATTCGCATTAACTGGATTGCGTTGAATTTCCATTAAAGCAGAGATTACGTTCATATTCAGACGATAGGGAACTTCAAACTCTTCTGTATAAGGAGTCGCATCAGGTCCATCTTGACGAGTTACGATAAACCTCACTGTACGAGCTGCTTCAGCCATGATTATTTCTCTCCCTTCTTCTTGTCTGTTGTGTAGTCACGCTTACGTGGAGCGATTAGCGAAACATCGACATCTTCATAAGAGATCTTCGGCCCATCTGGTGTCCAAGTTGCGATGGTTGACTTCATGAAGTTGTCATCATCACGCTCAGGGAACTCTGGCTTAAAATGAGCACCGCGGCTTTCATTACGCATTAACGCACCTGTAGTCATTACTTCAGCAAGCTCTAGCATATTCCATAGCTGACGTGTGAAGGAAGCGCCTTGGTTGTTCCAGCCTGATGTATCGTTAACATTAATTTTCGCATATCTTTGCTTCAAATCTTTGATTCTGCCAATGGTTTCTTCAAGCGTTTTATTGTAGCGAACAACGGTCATATTCTGAGTCATCATATCGCCAAGCTCTTTATGAATAACGTAAGCATTCTCCGTTCCGTTCATACGCAGAATACTGTCATATTTGGACTGATGCTTCATACGTTCACGTTCGAAGATTGTCGAGGAGATATCCTCTGCATGCTTCTTAAGGCCTTTGATATATTCAATTGCCTTAGGACCCGCAACCATACCGCCATAAATAGCAGATACAAGCGAGTTCGCGCCCAAACGATTCGCACCATGGTATTGATACTCACACTCACCAGCAGCGAATAGACCTGGAATGTTCGTCATTTGATTGTAATCTACCCACATGCCGCCCATTGAATAGTGAACAGCAGGGAAGATCTTCATTGGGATCTTACGAGGGTCATCACCCGTGAACTTCTCATAAATCTCGATGATACCGCCAAGCTTAACGTCAAGCTCTTTAGGATCTTTATGAGACAAATCAAGGTATACCATGTTTTCCCCATTGATACCAAGCTTCATATCGTAGCATACGGCAAAAATTTCACGGCTCGCAATGTCACGTGGAACCAAGTTACCATAAGCAGGATATTTCTCTTCTAGGAAATACCAAGGTTTTCCATCCTTATACGTCCAGATACGTCCGCCTTCACCACGAGCTGATTCAGACATCAAGCGAAGCTTGTCGTCCCCAGGAATAGCTGTTGGGTGAATTTGAATAAATTCGCCATTCGCATAGTTAACGCCTTGCTGATACACTGCAGACGCAGCAGTACCTGTATTAATAACAGAATTCGTTGTTTTACCAAAAACAATACCAGGGCCGCCTGACGCCAAGATTACCGCATCAGCTGGGAAAGTAACGACTTCCATCGAACGAAGGTCTTGAGCTACGATACCGCGGCATACACCATCATCATCAATGACAGCGCCAAGGAATTCCCAATGCTCATGCTTCGTTACAAGTCCTTCTGTTTCAAAACGACGAACCTGCTCATCTAGTGCATAAAGAAGCTGTTGTCCAGTTGTCGCACCAGCAAACGCTGTACGGTGATATTGTGTACCACCAAAACGACGGAAGTCAAGAAGACCTTCTGGCGTACGGTTAAACATAACACCCATACGATCCATTAAGTGAATGATGCCTGGAGCCGCATCGCACATTGCTTTAACAGGAGGCTGATTCGCAAGGAAGTCACCGCCGTACACAGTATCATCAAAATGCTCCCATGTGGAGTCGCCTTCACCTTTGGTATTAACCGCTCCGTTAATACCGCCTTGAGCGCACACGGAGTGGGAACGTTTAACGGGTACCAAGGAGAAGAGTTGCACATGCACGCCAGCTTCCGCTGCCTTGATCGTTGCCATCAAACCTGCAAGACCGCCACCCACGATAATTACTTTTGAGGTTGCCATTTATCGTTCACCTACCCAATAGTTTAATAATGTATTTCACGAATGATAACGGGAAAATCCGTTTCTACTTAATGCCTGCTGGAATTTGTTCAAACTCAGCACCTGTAAAGCTTACGATAGAAAGAATGAACATAACGGACATCACGACGAAAAGCAGCATGCAGATAATCGTAGAAACTTTCTGTGCGCGAGGACCCACTGTAAGCCCCCATGATACCAAGAAGCCCCAGATACCGTTACAGAAGTGGAAAGATACCATGATAACAGCCACGACATAGATCGTTAGGTATATAGGATTTGCAAAAATATCATGCATGGCCACACCAAGTCCTTGGTGATCGATATTGCCTAAAGCAACCTGTACACGAGTTTCGAAGACATGCCATGCAACGAACAGGAATGTGACAACCCCTGTAATGCGCTGCCAAAGGAACATTTGATTGCGGAAGTATCCATAGTTGATCGCGTTATGACGTGCAGTATAGGCAACATATAGACCGTATACAGCATGATAGGTTAGAGGTAACCAAATGAACAATAGCTCCAGAAAGAACACAAGCGGAAGACTATTAATCCAAAGGACCTTTTCTACGAATGCACCGTGGCCTTTAGTTGCGGCATAGTTCGAAATCAAATGCATGATTAAGAACGCACCTACAGGAACGATACCGAGCAAAGAATGGATTTTGCGAAATAAATAAGAATTGCTCATAAAGTCAATGACCTCCTTGTAAAAATTTCTATAAAAATCTGAATTTTTAGTGACGTATACATACTACCGCGTAATAGCTTATAATGGAAGTGCTGTTTTATTATAAATATTTATAACTTTCTTGCATAAGCATAATATGAGGGTTTTATCGTCCTTTCCTATCTTCCAAATCGCCAAAAAAGGAGACGTTCTATCGTGGAACATTGGTATTCCTTTGCTAGAATTGTAGAGCTTTCATCACTAAATAAAGCATCTCGTGTACTCAATATTTCTCAACCTGCGCTATCCAGGCAAATTATGAAGCTAGAAGAAGAGCTTGAAGTCAAGCTGTTCACACGCAAAGGGAAGCGCCTAGAGCTTACACGCGCTGGTGAGATCTGTTATGAGCATGCGTTGAAATTTATTCATCTGCAGGATCAACTAATGCGGAATTTGAAACAGTTCAAAGGCTCAGACAAGAACATTTCCTTTACCATTGGCGCTTCGTTAACAACGCTGCAATCAACTCTACCAGATTTATTGTCAGCACATCTCAATCGATTTCCTATGATCGATGTCAAGGCTTCAACAGGTAAAACGCATGAAATCGTGACGATGGTCAAAGACCGCAAAGTCGATATTGGACTTGTCGCCTCTTCTATTGAAGTTAATGGACTCATCTGCGACCCATTATTTGATGATCACCTTTGCCTCATTTTACCGATTGGTCATCCTTATGCGAATCAGCTAACAATTACAATTGATCATCTAAAGAGCTTACCGTTAATTCTGTTCTCGCGAGGGACATGGTATCGTGTGTTAACTGATGAGTGGTTCCAGCAGTATGACATCTATCCAAATATCAAAATGGAAATTGATTCATTCGAGGCCATCATAAGGCTGGTTGTATCCTGCAATGCAGCAACTCTACTGCCTCAATCCTATGTACGCGCACACCTTGAAGAAAATAACGAACTTGTTATTTGCCATTTTCCTGAGCTTGAAGCTATGAAGAGGACAACATCGCTTATTTTCCCACGTGATGCGATGGATAACGAAACGGTGCAATCCTTTGTCCACACAGCTAAAACCTACTATAGCTATCAGAATGAATAACGAAGGATTGCCTCAAGTGGCACACAGCCAAAAGGCTCCCCCTAGGCAGAATCTGCGTTTGGGACAGCCTTATGTAACCAGAGCTTATTCAGTTATGAGCTGCGTTCCAGATCATCTTCAAATTTCTCAATACCATCATTCTTGCCAATGACAACCATCAAATCATCCATTTCAAGCATATCCGTTGCAGAAGGAGCAACGATAACACCGCTTTTCTTAATGATTGCCACGACAGAACAACCATACTTGGCGCGTGGGTTCATATCATGAAGGGTATTTCCACACATTTTTTGAGGTACGGACAATTCTGCAATCGTATAGTCATCTGACAGCTCTATATAGTCAAGCAAGTTAGGCGAAACAAGCTGATGTGCTACACGAATCCCCATATCCCGTTCAGGATAGATGACGCGATCTACACCTATTTTTTGCAATACTTTACCGTGAAGCTCCGATAGTGCTTTGGCAACTACCTTCGTAACCCCTGCATCCTTCAAGACAATGGCCGTTAGAATACTTGCCTGCATATCATTGCCGATCGCAACAACGACACAGTCAAAATTACGAATACCTAATGAGCGCAGCACTTCTTCTTCCGTGCAATCCGCAACCACCGTATGCGTCAGTACTTGACTCATTTCATGAACTCTTTCTTCATTAATATCGATGCCAAGCACTTCATATCCGAGCTTAACTAGCTCACGTGATAATGAGGAGCCGAATCTCCCTAATCCAATTACTGCGTACTGTTTCTCAATCATGGATGTTCCCCTTCAATCCTTTCCTGTAAACCCATTTATCCTATAGTAATTTTACCCTCTGGGTAGCGAAATAACTCTTTATCATTTTTGGGCCCGATAGCAATAGCTAGCGTTAATGGCCCAAGCCTACCTATAAACATCGTCAGTAAAATTAAAATCTTACCTACGGTTGTTAAACTAGCCGTTATGCCCATCGTCAAGCCAACTGTGCCGAATGCTGAAGTAACTTCGAACAAGATAGCTAGGAACGAGCGATCCTCCGTCGTGGATAATACCATGGATACAATAATGACTAGCCCTAAGGCAAATAAAGTTAAGGTTACGGCCTTCAAAATACGGTCCTTCGCTAAACGATTATGAAATAATACAATATCCTCTTTCCCCCTAATCATTGAAATTAAGGCACCCATCAGGACAGTAAAGGTCGTGGTCTTGATCCCGCCCCCTGTTGATCCAGGCGATGCACCGATAAACATCAGAATGATCATAAAGAATTGCGTTGCCTGCCTTAGCGAGCTAAGATCAACCGTATTCGCCCCTGCAGTCCGCGTGGTTACCGATTGAAAGAATGAGGCTAATATTTTGCCACCTACATCAAGCGGACCCATCGTGCTCGCATTCAAATATTCAAAAATAAATATGATCAACGCACCAAACACGATCAAGAATCCTGTGGTCGTGAGCACCACTTTGGTATGTAAAGAGAATTTCTTAAAAGACTTCTTCTCCATGACATCTGCCATGACGATAAATCCAATACCTCCAAGAATAATAAGCGCCATCACAACCACATTGACGACTATATCATTCGCATAGCTCGTTAGAGAGCTGAATTCACCTGAAATGGATCCAAACAAATCAAAGCCTGCATTATTAAACATCGAGATTGCATGAAATATCCCAAAGTAGATTCCCTTGGATACCCCTAAGTCAAACGACCAGCGAATCGATAAAATAACTGCTGCGACTCCCTCAATCGTAAAAGCATACAAAGCCAGCTTGCGGAATAAACGGACAATCCCTTCCATGGAGCCTGCATTTAGCGATTCTTTGAGAAGCAGGCGCTCTCTTAACGAAATCTTCTTACGAAGGGCTAATGCAAACAGTGTTGCAAAACTCATAAACCCAAGACCACCGATTTGGATCAGACAGATGATAACGATTTGCCCAAACATCGTGAACGAGGACCCTGTATCAACAACAACAAGCCCTGTCACACAAGTAGCAGAGGTTGCTGTAAATAATGCATCAACAAATCGAAGCGATTCTCCGCTTGTTGAAGCAAATGGCAGCATAAGCAAACAAGTTCCGACCAGAATAATAAGTGCGAACCCGATGACTAAAGTTTGAGAAGGCGTTAACCGCTGTAGAATCGTGTTTAGTTTCAATCAAGACTCCTCCAAGTCACCTAAATGAACATATTATCCTCCAAATGCGCAAAAAAAAAAGACACCTCGAAACAAGTGTCATTAGTAAATAAACTGACACGAAGCCTACGAGGTTAGCTGACGGATTCGGACGGCAGTTACGCCCTAATTGATAGAAGATCCTCCATGCTTATGGATCCTTCTAGCAACATTCACCCCTATCGAAACGTATTTGCTCATGGAAAGCAGAATTATCGCTTCTTGGTTGGTTCCCCCGTTTTCTAATTTAGAAATTCGGCTTATTCAATTGATTCTTATTGTAGCTCTTCAAACATAAGGATACAATGACGTAATTTACGAAAATTAGTCAATTTAAGGATTCCATAGGTTGTTTTCTTCATGAAACATTGGCTTTATCCTTGAATAACACTTTTTTCATCTATTTGCTAGTTATTTCTTTATTATTCTATTCGGAATCACTTTTGATCCGCCTCATCTTTGGGTTCATTCAAGGCTTCCAAAATTTGCGCCGCAAGCTTATCCCCGATTCCCACCTCGCGGAAATCAGCTACACTTGCTTCCTTTATTTTTTTCAGGGAGCCAAAATGCTGCAGCAGCTTCTTCCGACGCTTCTCACCAATACCAGAAATCGAATCAAGCTGCGAGGTGACCATATTCTTGGAACGTGTCTGTCTATGAAAAGTAATCGCAAATCGATGCACCTCATCCTGAATGCGGTGCAGCAAATAAAACTCCTGTGAATCCCGTGGTAATTGCACCACACTTGCAGATTCCCCCATCAGCAATTGAGAGGTCTTGTGTTTCTCATCTTTCTTCAATCCACAGACTGGAATATAGAGCCCGAGCTCATTCTCAAGCACATCTAATGCAGCCGAAATTTGCCCCTTGCCGCCATCGACGATAATCAGATCGGGCAGCGGTAAATTTTCTTTGAGCACGCGCTCATATCTGCGGCGAATAACCTCCCGCATCGATTCATAGTCATCTGGTCCTTGCACAGTTCGAATTTTATATTTGCGGTACTGCTTGCGATCCGGCTTCCCGTCTGTAAATACAACCATCGCGGATACTGCGTCCACGCCTTGAATATTCGAATTATCGAATGCCTCAATACGCGACATGTCACTGATCCCTAACCAGTTGCCAAGACTGCTTGAAGCCCCTGTTGTACGCTGCTCATTGCGCTCAATTAGTCGGAACTTCTCTTCAAGCGCGACCTTAGCATTGCTTATTGCCATATCAACGATCTGCTTCTTAAGTCCACGCTGAGGGAACTGGACCTTGACATTAAGCCAACTTTCAAGTGAATGTTTAATCTCCTCTACATCAATCATCTGTGATTCTGCTGCAGCATTATCGTGACTATCCGATACAGGAGGCATCGGCAAGAAAATTTCCTTCGGCATTGCTGGATTTTCGCTATATACCTGGGAAACATAAGAGATGAAATCATCATATTCTTCTCCATAAAATGGAAATAAAGATACATGCCGCTCAATCAACTTACCGCTCCGCATATACTGAATTTGCACGCTCATCCAGCCCTTATCGACGCTGTAACCGAACACATCGCGATCCACAGTATCTTGCATATTGATCTTTTGTTTCTCCATCACGACTTCAATATACTGGATCAGATCGCGAAGCTCTTTCGCGCGCTCGAATTCAAGCTCCTCTGACGCAGCGAGCATTTTCTCCGTCAGCTCCGCTTTAACCGCTTCATGTCCGCCGCTTAGAAAGCGGACAATCTCATTCACCAGCGCCTCATTCTGCGCTGCTGTGACCTCATACGCGCACGGCGCGAGACACTGCCCAAGGTGGTAGTATAAACACACCTTGTCAGGCAGTGTCCTGCACTTGCGCAGCGGGTAGAGCTTATCCAGCAGGCGCTTCGTCTGCTGGGCAGCAAAAGCATTCGGATAAGGGCCGAAGTACTTGCCCTTATCCTTCACGACACGCCGCGTCACTTCCAGACGCGGGTGCTCCTCATTCGTTACCTTGATATAAGGGAACGTCTTATCATCCTTGAGCCGCACATTGTAGTGAGGCAAATGCTGCTTGATCAAGTTGCATTCTAAAATAAGTGACTCCATATTGCTCTCGGTCACGATATATTCAAAGTCACGGATATCCATCACAAGGCGCTGTGTCTTCGCATCATGCGATCCTGAGAAATAAGAGCGAACCCGATTCTTCAGAACCTTCGCTTTGCCGACGTATATAATGGTGCCTTCTTCATTTTTCATCAAATAACAGCCAGGTCGATCTGGAAGCAGCGATAATTTGTGCTTAATCAGCTCTTTATACTGCTCGTCTTCCCGCTCATCCGCCTTTTTCGTCATAGGACTTCATTCACACTCCTTCTCCATAGAATAGCATGAAATGGCAAGTAAGTAGAAACCTAAAAAAACTCTTTACCCACCAAGTGGATAAAGAGTTCAAAATCGAATTGATTTTATATAGATCGATTCGAGAATCGATTATTGGTGACGAGCAAGCAAGCTCTTAAGAGCGTCTTTGGATTGTACGCCAACTACTTTATCAACGGGTTGGCCGTCTTTGAACAAGATCAGAGTTGGAATGCTCATTACACCAAAACGAGCAGCTGATTCAGGATTATCGTCAACGTTTACTTTTGCGATCGTAGCAGTAACTTCTTGAGATAATTCATCTAGTACTGGAGCAATCATTTTACAAGGTCCACACCAAGGAGCCCAGAAATCCACTAATACGACGCCGCCGTTTTCTACATCAGCCTGGAATGATTGGTCACTTACGTTAACTATTGCCATTTGTATAACCTCCTAAGTCTGTTATGGAACAAACAATCTACTCCATAAGTATTTACATTATATAGTTCAATAATTACTAATTATATCATATACCTATCTAAATTCAAATCGTTAAACTGTGAGTTACCTCATTGAAGTTCTTACAATTGTCACTTCTATTCCTTTACAATAAACCATTATTTTGAGTATACTGATAATAATGATAAGTTCGCATGGAGGTATTACAATGAGCAAATATAATCATCCCGAACAACATATCAATGAAGAACCACGTCATGATTTTGTTGATTTAATGGTTGGTTTTGGCGTATTTTCTGGTGTTTTGACCGTTATTTTTGTTGGAGCAGTAGTCGTTAAACTGCTAATTGGCTAATACAAACTTACATACTCGAACAAGAAGAAACGCTACCCTCTTTCTAGAAGGAGGTAGCGTTTTCTAAATACCTTTTCAAGACTATTTATCCCCTTTTATTCGTTCCCAGAACTTCTACAGTTTGTACAAAAGGTCGAATCCGTTCCATCAAGCGCTGTCCTTTTTCCTCTTCTCCGCCTTCTTTTGCCGTAAATGAAAAATGCTTCTCCAAGCTTTCTAAGTTATAATTAGAGGTATAAAAGGTCGGCTTACGGTTCATCCGATAGTTGAGAATCGTACCTAGAACATGATCGCGAAGCCATGGATTCAAATTCTCTGCTCCGATATCATCAAATACGAGCAGATCAGTTTCTTTGAGCGCCTCCAAGGTTTCTCTAAGCTTCTGACTATCTCCGAACATGCTCTTCAAATCTTCTACGAACTCAGGCATATACACAATTGCGCTTGTGTAGCCTTCCTGAGCTAGCTTGTACAGCATATAACACATGAGGAATGTTTTGCCCGTTCCAAATGATCCGTATAAGTAGAGCCCTTTATTCTGAAGGCCTTTCTCAACCGTAAGGTCAACATACTGGTTAATCTGATGCACCGCACCAATACGATCCAGATCTTTTTCAAGAATATCGCCAAAGGAGAATCCATCAAAGAACGCTTTATCATCCATATAATACGTTCGAATACGGGATCTGAGCAGTTGCTTGGCATTCTCTGCAATTTGCTTCTTGCATGCGACCTTCGTCTCATGGATATAGGAACGATCAAGCGTCTCTACCTGCAATAATGTATAATGGCCCGTCAGATCATTAGGACAGTTCTCTAATCCAGGACAGTTCGAGCATGTCCGAAATTCTTTGACATATTGATAGAGCCGATTCATATTCAGCTTCAACGTTAAGTCATCCACCTCAGGATACTTCTGTCTGAATTTCTGAATAAGCGGATCTTGCAGCAGCTCCTTTACGCGTTCTTCACTATCTTGAATTGGCTTGGAATTAGCTGCGAATCTTTTTAACACACCCGATAATGACTCCATTTACGATCACCTCCTGCTTTGCTCTATTCCGTTTGTTCTTTATTTGAATTTCTCATCCAGTTTGCGTGCTAGCTTACGCATCTCTTCCAGTTCTTGCTCCGTAGGCTTATTGCTCATGCCGCCACTTGGCTTAACAATCGGAATTTGTGGCTTCTGCTGATTTTTCGCCGCTCCACCTGTTCTTACCCCGGTAGTTCGACTCCGATTCTTAGCTCTTGCTGATGCTTCTCGTGCACTTGCTTCTGCTTGCTGCCTTGTTCGAATTCGATTGCGTATATATTCAACAGCCGACTCAAATGAATTGACCTTCTGCTTGCCAATCATGTCCGTCGCCAAATTCTTGATCGGGAATCGCTCCCATAGTTTACCTTCAACACTGATAAAATGCATGAGAACATTGATGACTTCATCAGGTAATTTATATAATGAATTCAATTCAAGAAAGGCTTCACGCACATCTGGCGTTACTCCCCCCGGAAAATGAAGCTCTAATACCTTTGTATAAGGTAAATTGCGAAGATGTAAATTATAGCGATGAGGGTCGTTATATTGACTCTGAAGCAATGGCGGAATATCAAGCATGTATTGCTCCTGAACCTGATGCATCAAGGTTAACTTCTCATCACTTATGTCTACATCCTGAGCAATTAGCTCATCCTTCCGGCCAGCGAGAATAGCTCTGCGATCACTTCGTTTTTCCCTTTGCAAATAGATCAGCTTCGCTTCTTCTTCAAGTCGCTGCTTATGTAGGACACCCTTCTCATCAAACAACTTCGAGGAATCAAGCACATATCTTAAATCAGCTAGATCCAAATCATACTTGGCAGCAACGAAATTCAGCAAAAATAGCTGCTCAGGCTTTTGATCCAATGCTTCGATATATTTGCGATTTTCCATGAAGTGTGGAATTCCTAGTAATATTTGATCAAGCGTATATTTAGATGTATCTTCAGCATGCGAATCGCGTGAAATTGTTGCTTGGCTTACTGCCGCCTCTTGCATCATTTGTTCCATTTCGGTATCTGCTGTGTAAGGGCTGATTCGGAATAAATCAAAGAAGGCTGATGTAATATCTTCACATTTACGATCCTGATACCATTTAGGCTCTGGCGACCATAACTCTTCACGAATCGTATTCAGCATATGTTTGCCTACACGGTCATGAAGCAGCCAGATCAGATGATCCGTTTGGAAGAACTCATTAGGCGATAAAGGCATGTACAACAAGTATTCATACATATAATCTTCTTCAAAAGGATCCTGCCTGCGCATCGTTTGCAGCAAGCCGACAGCTTCGAGCTTGGAAGCAAGCTCTAGCAGGGCTGCCCTTCCACGTTCACCTTGCTCCAAATCAAGATGAAGAAATAGCTTGCGCTGCTGTTCCAGCGATGAATAGCCAGCTTTGTCAGGAGGGAGCATGCCGTACAACGTTAGATAGAAGGATACAGCTAACCCGCCGATCATCGGTTGGTATACGCTAGTCAGCATCTTCTGCTGCAGCGGACTGATTGCAAAGTCTCGAAACACACAATAGCGATGTTTCTCTGTAAATTGCAGCATGTTTGAGATTTTCATAGTCTCTGCATCTTTCCTCTCTTCAAAGTCTTAATATCCATCTTACCACAAACTCCGACTTCAAAGACAAAAAAAAGCTTCCAAATGAAATGGAAGCTTTGGGAATTAGAACATTTTGTAGCCGCCTTTGCGAAGCTTGCTTATTGCAGCTCCACTTGCATAACCGCCAAGAAGTCCACCGATCCCCGGAATAATATCAATGATGGTGTACTTTCCTAGTTGCGCTGGGATGTCGCCCCAACCTTGATAGATCACATAAATAGCAACAACGATGATGTACAAATAAATAGGGAACCATGTTGTTTTGATCAACATGTTAAGAATGAAGCCAATTCCGAATACAAGCACGAAAATGAGCACAGTTGCAATAGCTGCCTGAATCATATCGTCATCTCCTCTCAATCTATTATTTCAATAAATGCTAATATAAACAAAATTACAATAACTGTGACTAATTTTATAGTAAGAACACATCAAGGTAAAGTGTCTACAATATGAACATCTCATACCCTGGTGATCCTATACGCTTGTTTACGCACAAAAGGCTTCCCCTCAGCAGAATCAACTACTAAAGGGACAGCCTCATCTTCATTCATCCTCGTTGTCTTCATCTTCGAGCGCTTTAAGCTCAGCTTCTATCTGTGCTTTGCGAGCCAAATATTCTTCCGTCTCGCGGTCACGTCTCCGACTTTTCTCCTTCAGACGTTCAATCGCAGGAAGGATGAGAATATCGATTTCCTTTTGCACAATTTGTACCAGATCGTATCGATTCTGTTCTTCCAAATAATGACCTACATCGAACAGGGCGTTATACCGATCCAGCTCCGGCCTTGTTAGAAGTCCTCTAACTTGAACACTGCAATGTCTCATAATTAGAACAGCTTTCCTTTACGAAGTACTAATCCTACGCCGCCAATGATGAAGAGGTATCTGATATCGATCACTTTCTTCATAAATGCAGCTGCGAATCCCTTAATTTTCCGTGTGCCAATAATGCCGATTGCTTCACCCTTGCCTAGGGAGGCAACTGTACCTTTATTATCATATTTAAATTTCTTCAATTGACCGCCACGAATCGAGGCAGCTAAGTTAAAAGCACATACAACGCCTTGTTGCATCGCAATTTGAGCAGTTGGCGGATAAGGACGCTCATTCTCCGGATTAATCATGAGCGAACAATCACCCAGAACAAATACATTATCGTGACCTGGGATACGTAGGAACTCATCCACTTTAATTCTGCCACGCATCGTCTCAAAGCCTGCTTCATCAAGCAAATGATTACCACGAATACCGCCAGTCCAGATAACTGTAGCGGATTTGATGAACTCATCCCCAGCTACAAGTACGCCTTCTGCCGTACATTCTTTAATAGCTGTGCCAATTTTGAATGTTACACCCTTAGCAGTTAAGACTTCCATTGCATATTGTACAAGCTCAGGATCAAATCCCGGTAACGCAGTGGGTGCTGCTTCAATATTATATATTTTGACGAGAGATGGATTCACATCATACTCCTTGCATAGCTCAGGAATACGATCTGATAACTCACCAACAAATTCAATGCCAGTAAAGCCAGCTCCACCTACGACGAAAGTTAAATATTCTGTATGTTCTGGTTCACGCTTATATTTAGCGAATTGATACTCAATATGATCACGAATATGGCGAACCGAATTGATGCTGCGGATATTAAATGCATGCTCCTTAAGCCCTGGAATACCGAAGGTTTCGGTCTCACCGCCAAGTCCGACAACTAAGTAATCATAAGAAAGCGTACCTTCAGTCAGAATCACTTTCTTCTCTTCTGGATTGATTTGTACAACTGTCGATTTCACAAAATCAACCTTGAATTCATCGATTAGCTTGCTGATGTTCACACGGGAACTCTCAGGATTGCCAGTGCCTGCCGCTGGAATATGCAGAGATGTTGTAATATAGTGATAGTCATGCTTGTTGACAAGCGTTACATCGGCTTCATTATAATTAAGTGTTTTTTGCAGACGCTGTGCAGTCAAAATTCCGCCGTAACCTGCTCCTAAAATAACAATTTTCGGAATTCTGTTCATGGTATGTTTTTCTCACTTCCATATGGTATAATTTATTTGAATTATGTGAAAAATTACACATATTGCTTCGAGAAATTGTGATTAATCTATTTGTTATATGATATGCAGATTGGTTCAAAATCGAAACGACAGTGACATTTCTCACCAATAAGTATTCAATCCAAATCATCATATAATTTTATTTTCTAAAGATCAATAGGTTTTATCATACTTTCGCCATATTTTTTAAAACTCCAAAAGTTTGCTCTATCAATTAGGTAATCATTCGATTTATAATGGAACAGAGTGGAATTAATGTAATTATCAATAAGGGGTGTTTAGCTTGACAGCAGAATTAAATGAACAACCGGTTGACATCATTATCATTGGCGGTGGACCGGCAGGTATGTTTGCAGCATTCTACGGCGGTATGCGACAAGCTTCGGTAAAAATCATCGAAAATATGCCACAGCTTGGCGGACAATTAGCTGCACTCTACCCCGAGAAATACATTTATGATGTTGCAGGTTTTCCGAAAATTACAGCACAAGAACTCGTCAATAATTTGAAAACACAAATGAAGCTGTTTCCAAGCCTGCAAATTTGTCTAGAAGAAAAAGTAATCGAAGTGAACAAGAAGGAAGAACGCTTGTTTGAAATCGTTACAAATCGTGGTACGCATTATTGTAAGGCTGTCATCATTACTGGTGGCGTTGGCGCTTTCGAGCCAAGGCGTCTTGAGCTTCCAGAAGCATCAAAATTTGAAAAGAAGAATCTCCATTACTTCGTCGATGATTTGAATCAATTTGCGGGTCAGAATGTCCTGATCTCTGGCGGTGGCGACTCTGCAGTTGACTGGGCACTTATGCTTGAGCCGATTGCGAAGCAAGTTACGCTTATTCACCGTCGCGATAATTTCCGTGCGCATGAGCATAGTGTAGAGAATTTGATGAAATCCAAAGTCAATATCATTACACCGACAGAAATTAGTGCGCTGCATGGTGATGATCAAATCACGCAAGCGACCATCAAAGATGTTAAATCAGGTCAAGAAACAACAATCGACGTGGATGCCGTTATCGTTAACTTCGGATTCGTGTCATCGCTTGGACCTATTTCGGAGTGGGGCTTGAATATCGAAACGGGATCAATCGTTGTCGATACTCGTATGGAAACGAACATTCCTGGTATTTTTGCCGCTGGCGATATTACGACTTATCCTGGTAAAGCGAAGCTAATCGCAGTCGGATTTGGTGAAGCGCCTACAGCCGTTAACAATGCCAAAGTATATTTGGATCCAAAAGCGAGAGTATCACCTGGACATAGCTCCAACATGAAGTTCTAATCATAATCATCACAAAAATTATAGATTCTATATTACTTAAAAAGGGCATTCTATTCTTTATCAACCGATCTTATTATCGGCATAAAGGTGGAATGCTCTTTGTCTTATTTATGCTCCATTTGCAATGGATTGACTAGCCTGACAGCGACCTGCCCCAAATGCAATCAGCCCTCAATTGATTACGGAAGATACGATGATTACGTTGGACCTTATTCACCCTATCGCGATATTGACGACCTGACACAAAGCAATCGTATTCATGCCTCTTCCCCTACTACATGTACACATATCATGCGATGTGAGCAATGTGATTATCAATTCACTCTACAAATTGAAGAAACCTTACTATAGATGAAATAAAAAACCTTCCAATCTAGCCATCATCCGCTAGTTTGGAAGGTTAATATTTAGAAAATAATCTTCAATTGCTATTAATCGTCACATTTCTCTTTCTTCCCTGCTTCAGCTCTCGTACGGAACGAAGAACCACATCCGCAGGTGGCGATTGCATTCGGGTTATCGATGGTGAACCCACCACCAATGCCAGAGTCTTTATAGTCGATTTGGACGCCGTCCAAATATTTGGAGCTATCATGATCGACAACAACTTTGACACCATGAATAAGAAATTCTTGATCAGATTCGACTTGTGCATCGTCAAATCCCATGCCGTAGGAGAATCCGCTACAGCCGCCTTCCTTAACCCCTAGTCGAAGGAACAGATTTGCTATCTCTTGCTCAGCAAGCAATTCCTTGATCTTCTCGCTTGCTTGCTCACTTATCTGGATCATCGTAACATCCTCCTATCCTAAATCCTCATGTTTCTTCAGATCTAGTATAGCTCGAAATGAATGACGACTCAAGAGACAAAGACAGCGTACACGCAATGCGATAGATCACACTCACCTGAATCAGGCTCTGTTTACCAGCTTTTGTTTGGAGTTGTAAAACTCCAGTAATAGCTCATCTAGCTGTTCGCTACATTGCTGTACTGCTGGATGGCGCAATCCATAGCGTGTTCCTAGAAAAACCATTCGTCCCCTCAAATACTCAATTTGTGAGGATACAATTGCTTCTAACGGTGCCGTACTGCTCGTTCCCAATAATATCACCTTTGTATGTTTATTCATTTCTTAGTATACAGGAAATTTGTCCCAAATCAATCCAAACTTCTACTTTTTATTTTGTTTTTTCCTAAGTGTCTACGATTTGTGATTTCTTTATGAATTTCATCCAAAAGAACCTGTTAAATTCGACATTTACAATAAAATTTGACAGTCGTTTCGTATTGCCACTCTTTGGACGAAAGGTTTATAATAAGATGTTGGATAAATCTGATATCACATAAGAAACGATACAACCGTCTTCACAACGGGGGCGTTCACATCAATTCTGATAAACAGATTCAATTTCAAGGGAGGTTACGCACAAATGACAATTACTACGGCAAATCTGGATAAACGCATGGCGGAAATAGTTGACAAAGTACATAATGGTCAACGGTTAAGCAAGGAAGACGGCGTTTACTTATACCAGTCAGACGATTTATTGACCATTGGACAACTTGCCAACGAGGTTAATCTGCGAATGAATGGCAAGAAAGTCTATTTTATTGAAACGATGAGTCTGTATTTCACCAATGTTTGTGAGGCGCACTGTGCTTTCTGCCACTTCCGTCGCGATGAGGGGCAAGAAGGAGCTTATACAGTTACTCCTCAGGATATGTTCACTTATATTGACGAGCATGCTCATCCAGAGCTTCGGGAGTTCCATATTACAGGTGGACATAACCCGCATGTTTCTTTTGACTATTACGTTAATTATGTTCGTGCTCTAAAGGAGCGCTACCCCAATATCACAATTAAAGCACATACTGCCGCTGAAATTGAATTCTTCTCCAGATTATCTGGTCTAAGCTACAAGGAAGTTCTTCAGAAATTACTTGATGCGGGTCTTTCTACTCTAACAGGCGGCGGTGCTGAAATCCTGTCTGAGCGCTATCGCAAAAAAATGGGCGTGGGTAAAGCAACCTCAGAGCAATGGCTGGAAGTTCAACGTGATGCGCATAGCCTTGGCATTCGTACAACTGCTACTATGCTCTACGGTTCGATTGAAACGCAGGAAGAACGTATCGATCACATGCTGCAATTGCGTGAGCTGCAAGACGAAACAGGCGGCTTCATGGTATTTATCCCGAACTCCGTTCAACCCGCGAATGTGAAAGCAAGTCTTAAACGTTACGTATCTGCTTGGGACGAGCTTAAAACGATTGCAATTTCAAGGTTAATGCTCGATAACATCCAACATATTAAAGCATATTTTATTAATATGGGGATCAAAACTACGCAAATCGCGCTTACATTCGGCGCTTCAGACGTACATGGAACGATTGTACAAGAGCGCATTTCCCATGCAGCTGGCGCTTTATCACCAGAAGGTATGACTCGTGAGGAACTGATTTGGTTAATTAAAGGTGCAGATCGCATTCCTGTAGAACGCGATTCATTCTATAACGAAATTACAACATATTAGAGATCAGAAGGGGAAGTCATGAAAAAATTCGTCATACTTGGCGGTGGATATGGGGGAAATACAATTGCACAGCAATTAATCGACAAAGACTGTCCCGATAACACCCAAATCATACTAGTAGATCAAATGCCATTCCAAGGGCTCAAAACAGAGTACTATGCCTTAGCAGCAGGAACAGCTTCAGACGTTCATTTACGGATTGCTTACCCAAGTAATCCGCAGCTTACCCGTATCTATGGAACCGTAACTAGCATTGATTTAAGTAGTAGAACCGTGCATTTCTCTAATCAAGAGCCGCTTGAGTATGACTGGCTTGTCATCGGTCTTGGCTGTACAGATAAGTATCATGATATCCCTGGCGCAGCCGAGTTCACGAACTCTATTCAAAGCTTTTCACAAACTCGCATGACCTATCAGCGCATCAATGATATCCACCCTTACGGTCAAGTGACCATTGTTGGCGGCGGATTAAGCGGTGTTGAAGTAGCAGCCGAGCTGCGGGAGAGCAGAAGTGATCTGAATATCAGGATATTGGACCGTGGCCCAAGTATCCTCTCTTCTTTTCCCAATAAGCTACAGAACTTTGTCCGCGGCTGGATGATTGAGCATGATATTGAAATGCGATCACATATCTCACTCTCACGAGTTGAGGGTACAGAGCTTTATAATCAGGATGAGATCATTTTGACGGATCAGACGATCTGGACAGCCGGCATTCAGCCAAGTCCAATCGTTCAAGCGCTGCAAGTAGCTAAAGATGCGCAAGGACGTGTTGTGCTGAACAGCTATCACCAAATCCCTGATCATCCAGAAGTATTCGTCGTTGGCGATTGTGCTTCACTACCGTTCTCACCAAGTGGTCAGGCTGCTGAAGCGCAAGGCAAGCAGATCGTTGACGTTATTGTAGCGGAGTGGAATAATGTGGAGCCTAAGCTTGGTAAAATCAAACTAAAAGGCACATTAGGCTCACTAGGGAAAAAAATCGGTTTCGGCGTGATGGGGAAGAATACCGTCATGACGGGAGCTGTTCCTCGATTGCTGAAGAACGGCGTTCTGTGGATGTCCAAGCAGCATTTTGGATAAATTATAGATAAGTACCTGATTTAAATTGCTTTTATTTCTCTCACTTTTCTCACAATTTGCGCATATAAGCTTTCAGTTGTTTCTGCAAATACGATTTCGCCATTGACCAGAGCAAACGGGAACATGTAACATTCACCGCAATTGCCTAAGCATCCATATTCAATGACATCGATTTCATTATCAGCTTCAAGCTTGCGCATGATATCATCAGTGCCGTGAAAGGAATTTGCCACACAGAATTCGATAACGGGTCTCATACTTTTGTCACCTCAGTGAATTATTACAATACTTTATAGTATTGCATAGGTGTCGGATCGTTTTCAATTAGCATTTCATGTACTATAATAGAATTATTGTAACGAAAGGAGATAACTGAACATGAGTACAAATACACAAGATAGCATGTATGATGAAGTGCTGGAGGTTCTTGATAAATTACGCCCATTCTTGCAACGTGATGGCGGTGACGTTGAATTAGTTGACGTTGAGGATGGCATCGTAAAGCTTCGCTTGATGGGGGCATGCGGTTCTTGCCCAAGCTCAACAATTACGCTTAAGGCTGGTATCGAGCGTGCACTTGTTGAAGAAGTAGAAGGCGTTCAAGAGGTAGTTCAAGTATTCTAATTTACTCAAAGAAACGCGCACCCATCAGGGTTGCGCGTTTTTTTACTTTATAAGACATACATGTTTCCCCATAATGATTAAATCTCTCTGAACGCCATCTAAATTAGCGACGCTCGGCAAGTGCCCCCATCTAGAGAATCCGAACTGTTCAAATAGTTTTAAGCTCGGCTCATTATGGCCAAATACTAATCCGATCAGGGAATGAATTCCAAGCTCAGCGCATGCGTCAATAGCTTTGGTCAGCAGAATACGTCCTAGTCCATGCCTGCGATAATGAGGGGATATATAAATACTTAGCTCCGCAGTTCCCGAATAAGCGGGGCGTTCATGAAAATTTTGATAGCTTAACCATCCTGCGACTTGGCCTTCCACTTCTACGACCCATAGCGGCCGATTAGCAGCGTTGTGTTCATAGAACCAGTTATGTCTTGACTGAACAGTAATCGGCTCTAAATCAGCCGTTACGAGCCTTCCAGGGATGGTTGAATTGTATATGTTCACAATTGCGGCGAGATCATCATATGCAGCATCTCTTATGATCATTGCGACATCGCCCCCATTCGTATGGTTTTATCGGCTCCGTGACAAATAAGTAAAAACGATCTTCATCGCTTGCATCACCATATGGCAGCCATGGTCTAAATCTAACATATTCGCTTGCGCATCCTCAAGCCGAATTCGATCTCCACCTCGACGATTCTCATCCATTAAATCATCCATCATATCCACATTAATAAAATGAATCTCCATATTGCGTTGATTGCGCAGCTTGTCCAGCTTGCTCTTATTCTCATCCTTGATTCTCGTGAGCTGCTGCTCCAACCATTTATAATTAGCGCTGCCTCCACGCATATTACGTAGAACCGTAAAATAAGAGAATTTCGCTTTCACCTTTTCGGTTCGAAGATTAAATATTTCATTCATAAAATAACCGAGTTTATCTAAGATAGAGAACATTCGAATAAGTGCATTTTTGTAAAAGTAGATGAACCGATGATAATCGTCTGACTCCTCAATCGTCATTTGCTCGATAAATTTTTTGTGCACTTTATTCGCATATTTACGCGCTACATATTGACTCTGCTCCAGTTCATTCACCGCATCAATAAAACCCTGGCACCAAATATCGAAGCGAGCTTGACGATCTCTCGGAATTTCTACGCGTGTTCTGCCTGAAAAAATAACCTTACGAAATGAATTAATTGCCGATTGGACCATTACAAGTTCTTCTGAATCGAGTCGTCTTGGTTCATTAAATAGAAATCTAAGCAATGCTGTCACTCCGTTTCAGTTATACATCCTATTACTTATGCTTGCGGGCGAATATCGTCAGTACAGCTAAATAGGCAAGTACCGTAAATAGTCCCGCGATCAAAAGACCATGAACAAGTGTAGCAAGCAAATGTGAATACCAAGTTTCACTTAATAAAGTAAAAGTTACAGCCGCCCCGCTTAGAATTTGCAGCACCACTATCACAAATGCTAATTGAATCCCTTTGTACACCTTATCGAGTCCCCTATAATGCTTGCGAGCAATAATGAACATGACAAGTAGAAGTACAAAAAGCAGGAATGCAGCTACTCGGTGCATGAACACAATGCCTGTTGCCCCTTCGAGATCTGGAATGAGTTCTCCATTGCATAGCGGCCAATCCAGACAACCAGCTGAAGATTTCGTATGTCTAACATATGCCCCGACATATACTACAATATAACAATAAATGACAGAAATCCAAATTAACGCTTTAAACCCTCGCGACATTACGCTAAGTTTAGCTCCCGCTTCACCTAAATAATCCCCCCACTTGGTAAAAACAAGTGCAAGCAAGAATGTCGCTGCAAACGCCACAAGCGATATACCAAAATGAAGCGCCATAACGATTGAAGATTGTGCGCTTAGTGCTGCTAATGCCCCAAGATAAGCCTGAATAATGGTGAAGATCCCAGTGATAATTGCAAACCACCAAGCGTCCTTGCGTTTCACATACTTAAATACAAGGAAAACTAGCAATAACAATAATATTCCAAAAATTCCTGTAATATATCGGTGACTTGATTCAATAATCTGTGGAATCGTAAAAGCTGCAATAAACTCACCATTGCATAACGGCCACGTATCTCCACAAGCTTTGCCTGAGTCCGTCTTGGTTACTAAAGCACCGCCAAGCACGACAAGCATCATGAAGAACGCTGCCGCAAATGACACAAATCTAATTCGTCTCTGCATATGTATGTTCTGCCCTTCTTTATGTCGTATGAATCACAAGAATGAATCAATTTCAGAGTGAAATTGATTCATTCTTACATTAATTATAACGATATTAGTCTAGCAATTCCAATCATATTTGTGACAAACTATACAAATTCTCATTTTTATAGGTTTACATTATTTTGCAAAAGTGATATCATAATAATATAACTTAGATATTATGACGAAAGAGGGAAACAGACATGAAAGAAACCAATGCATGGAAACTTAATGGTGTTGTTGCGATTCTGTTATTTTTAATCTTCGTTGGCATAGCAGCAGGAAGCTTCTATTTACTTGATTCCGAGAACCAGCCACTATACGCTATTCCTGGCATTTTAGGAGCCATCCTCGCTGTAATTACCCTTAGTTCCATCAAAGTTGTCCAACCGAATCAAGCGATTACACTGACATTCTTTGGCCGTTATATCGGAAGTGTTCGTGAAGCAGGTTTCTGGATGACAGTACCGTTTACAACAGCGAAGAAAGTATCCCTACGTATGCGCAACTTCAACTCAGCTAAGCTTAAGGTCAACGATATTAACGGTAATCCAATTGAGATCGCTGCAGTTGTTGTATTCCGTGTCATCGA
Source organism: Paenibacillus albiflavus (assembly GCF_004344915.1). Lineage (GTDB taxonomy): Bacteria > Bacillota > Bacilli > Paenibacillales > NBRC-103111 > Paenibacillus_AM > Paenibacillus_AM albiflavus. The sequence continues at coordinate 91,511 of NZ_SKFG01000016.1, forward strand.
TTCAGCCAAAGCGCTATTCGATGTAGACAAGTATGAAGTGTTCGTTGAAATTCAGAGCGAAACAGCACTACGTCACGTTGCGACTAAATACCCTTACGATAACTTCGATGATGGCTACTCCCTGCGCGGAAATTCAGAAGAAGTAGCTGCTGAATTAGTGAATGAATTACAACAACGCTTAACGGTTGCTGGCCTTGAAGTAATTGAAGCAAGACTGACACACCTTGCTTATTCTGCAGAAATTGCAGCGGCTATGCTGCAGCGTCAACAAGCCGATGCCATTGTTGCAGCTCGTCAAACTATTGTGGATGGTGCGATCGGTATGGTCAAAATGGTCGTGGCGGATATCGAAGCAAGCGGTATTGCACTTGACGAGGAACGTAAAGCAGCCATGATTAACAATCTGATGGTTGCCATCGTATCAGACCGCTCTGCGACACCTGTAATTAACACAGGATCGTTATACTAGGACAATGTTATGTCTGCCAAGAAGCAATTTCCTTTACGCCTTGACCCTAAGATCTACGAAGCACTAGAATTATGGTCTTCAGATGAATTCCGCAGTGTCAACAGCCATATCGAGTTCGTGCTCCGTGAAGCATTAAAAAATGCTGGGCGTTTGCCTGGAAGACCTAACACAAATGCAAACAGAATGACGCCTTCAGCGCCAGACGAGAATAACAGCCAAGAATGAAAGGTATAAAAATAGGGACTATCTTCAGCAGATGATTGATCTGCGAAGATAGTCCCTTCGATCGTCTGTCTATGCTTATTTGCGTGTTACCGTTACAACATTTGCATCATAATTAATATCAAATCCGAATTCGAGTGCAATGAAACGAAGCGGAACATAAGAATAGCCATCTTTGCTCACAACTGCGGATTGCATCTCCTTCTCAGCTCCGTTAACAGTCGCTTTATTCGAACCAACATGCATCACGATTGTTGTGTCGCTTATGTAGTCAACAACGGTAATTTCGTGTTTTTCACCGTTCCACTTCACATCGGCATCTAATTGTTCAAGCAGCAAGCGTGTTGGTGCCATTGTGTACTGCTCTTCGTTCACATATGCCTGACCAATAACGGATTCTGCTGTATTCTTCGCTACATGAATCTGTACATTCTTGTTAAGCAGTTTCAAGTCGTCTTTAATCAATTTGTAGAACGTTGAGTTCTTATCAAAATTACCCATTAACTTGCCAAAAGATACGCTTTGCTCCGGATCTCCCGTATTGATTTTGAGCGTACCGCCCGATACATCAATCGGCTCGGCCTTCACAGGCTTATTTATGTTCCACATGCTGTTTGATGCAGTAACTTTCATCCCCTTAATCCCACTCGATCCTGCAACTTGAGGGAAGACAACATTCAGATCCACTGCAGTCTTACGGATATAGGAGTCGCTATCCACATATAAATCCAACTTAAGGGTTGAATCCTTCAATTGTTGCACTTGTGGATCATTCAAATCGAAACTAGCAGACATTTTTTTCAAGCTGTCCATAATAACTGGTAGAACCATTGAAAGTGCCAGTTCTTTGTCATCTAGGAATGGAAGGATCATCGCCATGCTAGGGTCATTGTTTTCTTTTAAGATTGGCACTACGATATCAAACAATTGGCCAATTAGTCCTTTTAGACCTGCTTCATCCTTGATGATGTTGTCTAACAATCCTTTAAGCAATTTAACCAGATCGCTGCCACTAAGCTCAATATGCAGCTTTGTCAAAGGTACGGATTGACCATTGATCTTCTCAGATACCTTGGAGGAATCAATTTTGACATCAGGCAGTTGTTTAACAAAATACTGAACTACTGTTGGAAGAAGAGCTTCCGCCTTCTTATCCAAACCTATTAAACTCTTAGTTAATTCAGTAGAAATAGCTCCATTAGCCGTTTCAAGCGGCATAACAATCGGCTTCTTAGCGCCGTCCATATGTATCGTTATTGATTTATCTGTTGAGAACAGCTTAAACGGAATATCTTTGTCCTTAATCGTAAGCTTACCTGTCATGGAGACATGTGTACTATCTTCTGATTTCATATTATCAATGGTAATCTTAGTAGAATTGATAATGGCAAGAATAGCAGCTTCTTCTCCCGATGGCTTATATCCAGCAGCTGTTACCAACTCTACTGCAAGTGACATATCGCCTTCTCCACTCACTGCCGTCATATTGTTAGCGACTAGTTTCGAAAGGTCAACTCCTGCAATAGATTGACAACCTGCTAGAATAACTAGCATCGCAGCAAGTAGAACACTCATGACTTGCTTATAGCTTTTTTTCAGCAATATAAACTTCTCCTCTCTTCTTCCACATATTAATAGTTATGAACATACATATATATTATACGAAAGAATTTGGAAAATAAAAACTCATCACTGCAATTACAATGATGAGTCTTCAATCCTATTATTTGCTTGTTTGTTTCAGACGAGCAAATTTATTAATCAGTTTGCGGAGCGGAGCAGGGAAGCTCGCCACGTCGTCCTTCGTTACGACTCTCGTTAGCGCCAACATCAGTGGATATAATGCGAGCACAATACCGCACACAATGATCGCGTTAACCATTTCATTCAAACGATCGATCGTGGAAATATGCAGATACGTATGCGTTAGCCACTCAAGTCCATAACCTATGATCACAATGATAATGGTTGATGCGATTAATCCAATCCATTTTTTGCCGAAAGCTACAAATGGAATATCTTTACGCAGTACCCCGAGATTGATGATCGACATCACCACAAAACAAAGTCCAGTCGCAAGCACAATCCCGTAAATGCCAATAATCGGAGCTAACAGGAAGTTCAGCAGAAGCTTAGTCGCAATACCAGCAACAACGCCCCATACTAGCGGCTTCATACGACCTAATCCCATAAGTACTGCACCAGAAGTTTGCATCACGATCTGGAACATAGCGCTAACCGTTAACAGACTAATAATATAGTGACCATTGGCATAGCCGTATGCACTTTGTTCATAGCCAAAAATAAACCCGTTTAGCGGTCTCGCCCCAATTGCCACAATTAGTACCATAGGCAGCCCTGTAAGAATCGCGAGTTGCATCACACGTGACGTATGATGCTTCACTTGATCCATACGACCTTGTGAATACGTCGAGGAAATAAGCGGTACGATGGATTGGCTAAGTGCGATCGCGAGAATAATCGGCAGCCCAGCCAGCGACTGCGCGCGTCCTCCCAGAATCCCCAGCAATTCACGAGCACCTTCACTGGTAAAACGATCCTGCAGTAATGGGATAACAGACGAAGAATCAATACTGTATATAAGCGTTACCGTAATTGAGAAAATAACGATTGGTATCGACAGCTTAAGCATGCTCATCAAAATTTGTTTGTTACCTTGCAGCACAGGTACGGAGGATGAAGCCCCTCCTGCACTTGAAATTGGCGAGTTGCTTGTCTGCAGCAGTTCCTTCTCATCTTCCTTACGCAGCTTTAGCGTATAGTAAATCATCACGCCTAATGCAGCGATACCGCCCATCACACCGCCAAAGGACGCGCCCGCTATCGCCCATTCATCTGAAACCTGCAGCAGCACATAAGCCAGACCAACGGCAGTCACAAGACGGAATACTTGCTCAACAACTTGCGATACACCGTTAGGCATCATATGCTGACGACCTTGGAAATAGCCTCTCATGACGGCAATCAAAGGGAATAGCAGCAGCGTCGGAGCAATCACCTTGGTGGCGAGAATCGCCTTGGGATCGCCAGACAAGTCAGCAGCAAACCACGGCGCTAACACGAATAGAATGATCGCCATCACGATACCTGCAATAATCGCGAACCCAATAGCAGCCTTGTAAATACGACCCGCCTCTTCATGACGACCAATCGCTGTGCGTTCAGATATCATTTTGCTAAGCGCACTTGGGATTCCAGCAGTTGCGACAACTAGCAGTACGGAATATAAGTTAAAAGCAATCGCATACGAGCCCATCCCCTCATCCCCCAGCAGGTAAACGAGAGGAATGCGCTGAAACACGCCAAGAAACCGCGCAATTAGCGCGGCAACGGTGAGAATAATCGTTCCTTTAATAAGCGAATCTTTACTCAATGTTGTTCCTTCTTCCTATCCTACGGCTCACTAGAACACCCAGATAAAAAATAAAATGATCATGATAATTTGCAATACAATTTTGACAGCAGTACTCGCAAAGAAGCCCAGTACCGAACCAATCCCTGCTTTAACCGCGTTGCCGAAGCTCGCCCCAACGATCAGCTCTCCGATCACCGCACCGATGAACGGTCCGAGAATTAAACCGAAGGCAGGAATGACGAACGGCCCTATGATCAAGCCAATCGTCGAGCCCCATACGGAAGCCTTGGAACCGCCAAATTTCTTAACTCCCATTGCCGATACCACATAATCGGAAACGATGAGGATCACAACGATTAAGGTCTGAAGGATCCAGAACCACCAGCCGAATGGCTCGAAGCTAATGAGCCACCCATATACGAAATAGGCCGCATATATGGCAAATGATCCCGGCAATACCGGTACTACACTTCCTATCATTCCGATGATAAACAATAGGATGATCAGTACCCAAGCGAATATCGCCATCTTATGGGTTCAACATATACTCACGAATAATCTTGGCAACGCCATGCTCATCGTTTGTGACGGTCACAAGATCTGCATTAGCTTTCAACTCTTCCTGCGCATTGCCCATAGCTACTCCAAGTCCAGCAGCCTTAATCATGGACAGGTCATTAAGTGAATCGCCCATTGCAATTACCTCGTGCATGCCAATGCCTTGCAGCTTGCATACCTCAAGCATTCCGCTTCCTTTGGAGATGCCTTTCGGATTGAGTTCAATATTGTTCACATTCGAGTTCGTAATTTCAAACAGATCCCATGAGGCTACCTCTGCGCGAATCTTGGAAAGCAGTTCTGCATTCTCTTCCCAGAAGCCAAACTTCAGCCAAACATTATCCTCTATCGATTCAGCCCAATGATCGCGGTTGAACAGCCCTGCAACTGAATATGCCCAGTACCATGAACCTGTTTCTACTGCCATCTTATGCAATCTAGCAATAATCTCACGAGGCATCTCAACGCGCTTATGCAGCTCATGCGGAGCACGCCATACTTCACTGCCGTTAACAGATACAAGCGGAGATTGAAGATTAAGCTGCTCTACGTAAGGCAATACGGTTTGCACACCACGCCCGGTTGAGAACATTACGGTAATTCCAGCTTCGATTGCTGCTGCAATCGCTTGACGATTCTCCTCGGAAATCTTCTGCTCCTCATTCAGAACAGTCCCATCCATATCTAGCGCAAGTAATTTATATTTTGTCGACATTTGTTAAGTCCTCCTCGTAGCCAAAACTTTACTGCATGATGTTCATAGTCTTATTAACGTAAAGATACTGCAAGCTGTATATCCTCTTTCATATAAGCAACATACCATAAGGCGAAAATATAAATGGTCCAGATGCGGCGAGCATAATCGCCTTGACCCGCACGATGCTTAGCAAGCATGTTTTCAACTGCAGATATTTGAATGTAATCCTCAATACCGCTTGCTTTAATTTGTTCTAGAATAGCTAGTCCACTGTTTCCCTTCATCCAATCACGCAGCGGAACAGGGAAGCCTAGCTTCGGTCTATTCAAGATGAAATCGGGAATAATCCCTTCCATTGCTTTGCGGAAAATATATTTCGTTGTTCCATTTGCAATGCGATACTTGGCAGGAATGCGGCGAGCAATTTCAAACACCTCTTTATCGAGGAATGGCACGCGCAGTTCAAGTGAATGCGCCATCGTCATTTTATCTGCTTTCATCAAAATATCACCAGGCATCCACAGATTCATATCAATATACTGCATCCGTGTAACCGGATCTTGTCCGATCGTTTTGTTATAATAGTCTCCCGCGATTTGGAACGGATTCTTATATTGGCGGAGCGCTTCACGGTCCATCCGAAGAATCTCGGATTTCATATCCTCCGTATAAATCTTCGCGTTGCCCAGGAATCGCTCCTCAAGCGGTGTTGTCCCGCGCAGCATGTAGCCGCGGCCCGGGAATCCGCCTGGCAAGGCTTGTGCCATGCGGTGAATGACGCGCTGCAGTGGAACAGGCAGCGCTTGTAACGGACGAAGGGCTTGTGGTTCCCGGTAAATACGGTAACCGCCGAACAGCTCGTCCGCTCCCTCACCCGAGAGCACGACAGTCACGTGCTCGCTAGCCAGCCCTGCTACATGGTACAGGGCAATTGCAGATGGATCCGCGACTGGCTCATCTTGATGCCAGACAGCCTTCGGTAAAGTGGAGAAGAAATCTTTTTCTGAAATCATTTTATCATAATGCATCGTACCGATTGCTGCAGCTGTCTGTCTGGCGATGATCGTCTCGTTATTCGCGCCTTCAAAACCAACCGAGAACGTACGAAGCGGCTCGATTTCCTTGATCATCGTTGCGATTGCAGTTGAATCAATCCCGCTCGATAAGAAGCATCCACGTTCAACATCACTAACCAAATGATGTTTAACAGAATCTCGAAGCGTATGGCGAATTTGCTCGACATATTCATCGAATGGACGATCAACCGGATCGAACATCGGATCCCAATAACGATGGATGGACATTTGTCCATTAAAGCTTACCTTCACATAATGCGCTGGAGGCAGCTTCTGCACACCATCGAACATCGTATTCGGCTCAGGCACGTATTGGAAAGTTAAGTAATTAAGCAAGCTGTCTTGATGGATAGAACGATTCATGCCTTCAGCAGCTAGCAAGCTCTTAATTTCAGATCCGAACAAGAACTGACGACCCGAATAATGATAATAGAATGGTTTAATTCCAAAATGGTCTCTTGCTCCGAACAGTTCCTTCTTGTTCCGATCCCAAATCACGAAACCGAACATCCCGCGCATATACTTGACACATTCTTCTCCAAACTCTTCATAGAGATGAACAATAACTTCGGTATCACTATTTGTTTTGAACTTATGCCCGCGATCTAGCAGCATAGCTCTTAATTCTTTGTAGTTATAAATTTCACCATTAAATACGATCCATACGGAATCATCTTCATTGGATAATGGTTGATGCCCTTCTCCAAGATCAATTATAGATAGACGCTTGAATCCTAGACCGATACGATTCTCCGTCCAGAATCCAACATCATTTGGACCACGGTGATGAATAATATCCGTCATGTTCTTTAGCATTGATTCAGATGGTTCTCGATCTTCAAAATATAATACACCAGTGATTCCACACATGATGTTACTCACTCCCGTCATTACGTTTCCGGACATCTTGATGCCGATATACTAGTATAACATACCTTTACCCAAAGAAACGCAACATCTTGTAAGAAACGGTTTCACCGTCCTTTTACATAGCGCAGCGTTTCTTTAGGTAACATGTATGAATATGTTTTTTAACAATTTATGGGTTAGTTCCTTCAGTTGTCGTTTCATCTTCTGGACGCATTATTGGTACATCGTTTTGGCGTACAGTTGAATCATCATGAACTGGAGCATCATTTGCAGGCGCTTGCTCACCAGTTGCTTGGTTTGGCTTATTAGCCGGAGCCTGTGTATTGTTCTTATTCGTTGTATTGCCAGTCTCATGATTTGTTCCAGCGTTAGTGCCTGTATCCGTACCTACATCTGCAACAGGAACGCCTGTTGTTGGCACTTCATCTGCTGGCGGAGCGCCCTTCGGAACACCATCTAATCCAATGTATTGATCATAAGCATCGAACATCTTACGAGCAATTGGCGCTGCACCGTATGCACCGAATCCGCCTTCAGGCACAACTACGGCAATCGCCAAGGTTGGATCTTCGATTGGTGCGTAAGCAATAAACACGGCATTATCTACATCTTTACCGTTTAAGGTTTGCGTAGATGTACCCGTCTTCGTCGCTACTGTATATTTCACGCCTTCAAAACCTTGTTTCTTAACATCTTTCATCCCATTAACGAGCACGTTCCAATAAGCATCAGGGAATTCGGAATTGTCAAGTACAACTGGTTCAAACGTCTGCAAAACATCACCTTCGTAGGAGGTGATCTTCTCGACGAATTGCGGCTTCATTCGCTTGCCCTTGGATGCAAGTGTAGCAACATATTGTGCCAACTGAAGTGTCGTGTACTTCTCGTTCTGTCCCCATGAGGCACGAACTAATGCTGATAATGAACCTTCCGATTCAGCAAGAGTTTGATATTCACTGATTCCAGCACTTTCATAAGGAAGATCACTGCCCGTCACAACGCCTAGACCAAATTTATTAAAGTAATTATCAAGCACTTTAATACCTTTGAGCTTATCCCTTTGATATAATGCATAACCAATTTTTTCAGCCATATAAGTGTTGGAAGATACTGCAATCGCTTTAGCTGGACCAATTACACCATTCACTTTACCGCCAGAGTTTCTAATAGTCGCTTGCTTACCTATAATACCGTATGAGAAAGAGCCCGTATCATTATAGGGAGTCGATGTAGTGATCAAACCTTCATTCAATCCCATTAACACAGTCAGAGGCTTAATAACCGAGCCCATATACACGATAGAACTCATTCGCTTCGTTCTTTGTTCTGGCGGCAGCTTTGGAAACGCTGTTCGAATCGTTCCGTTATTAATAATCGGTAATATTTCGTTGTAATCTTTGCCCGAAATACTCGGAATCCAAATATTCGTATCATAATCAGGCATGGAAGCCATCGCGACAATCTTGCCAGTCTTCACTTCCATCGCCACCGCGTAGCCTGTATAGGCATTCGGATTATTGTAATATTTAGGTGCACTAGATGAGCGCATATATGCCAAATGATCCATAATCGCTTTTTCAGTTGTCGACTGAATATCCTTCTGAATCGTCAGGTACAAGTTATGGCCCTTCTCAGGCATCGTAATTTCAGGTTTACCAATAATACGGTCGCCCGCATTGACAGGATACTTCTTCGATCCTGATTTGCCTCTAAGCTCATCTTGATACAACAATTCTAATCCGTCATAACCGACAAACTCTTCCGGAACGTATTCATCCAGAAGGGCAGGGTCCTTATATTTCTCCAATCCAGACTTGCTCTCCTTACCTACGCTGAATGGACGCATATACCCAATGAGTTGGGAAGCAATTGTTGTGCCATCATCTTCTGTTGTATACGAACGAATACTTTCCTCTGAAACTTCAAGCCACTTATATTCATCCCGGTGCTCCATGATATAAGCGATTTCTTGCTTGGATAGATCCGCCTTAATGCGGCGTGGAATCCAAATGGAGCCTGGATCCTTCGTCTTATTCTTGTTTAGGTCATAACCAACGTCCATTGCAAGGATGATTTCTTCGGCTGTTGGCATTTTAGAACCTGGATTGCCCTTTTCCTTGAATACTTTCTCCAGATCATATGCGAGTTTAATGACCTCATCCTGCATTTTGCTTTGACCAACCTCAACCCGAAAGAAAAGAGATTGTACGGATACGGTATACGCTAATGGAAAAGCATCTTTATCATAAATATTGCCTCGAATCGGCGCAATTTGTGTGTTTCGATATAACAGTTTATTTTTGGCAGCGACAAGCTCTTTACCGTCAACAAACTGCAGAATCGCCAGACGTACAAGTAAAACAGAGAATAATACAAATGTAACAAAAAAGAATAAATTAATTCGCAATGAAAAATGGCGCTTCTTCACCTGCTCACGCTTTTGCGGGTCGCCATCTGTATGCAATTGTTGATGTTTCATACGTTAATTCCTTTCTGAAGCACCTAAGAACCTCTAATATGTGTATCATTAAAATGAGGTGGATTAAACCAGTTACCACCAGCCGATACCCATGTCGTATCAAGAGGAATCCATGCCTTCTGTTCTTCAATCCACACTTCATTCCAAGCATGCGCACCTGAGCCGCCCTTGCCGTCAAGTCCGAGTCCCGTTACAACCTTCGCTTCAAGCCCTACTGTTTTGGCCATTACAGCATAGAGTCGTGAGTAGTCAATACAGACTCCCAGACGGGTAGCAAAGGTATCATCTGGCGTTTGTTCTTTCCATATTCGTTTCTCTTCATACTGCTTCACTTTATCGAAGTCATACTGAATACGTGTTCCTACCCAATTGTACAACAAACGCGCCTTTTCTTCCTGTGTTTCCCCTTTGGCCGTTACCTCTTTGGCAGCTTCAATTACAGAATCGGAGATATTGGCATCTAGCACCTCATATTTGCGACCCAGAATGCCTTGGTATTCCTTCTCCAAAGCTTCCGATAGCAGAGGCAAATGATCCGCTATTAAACTACCAGCAAAAGGTTCAATAATCTGCTTGGCTCCCTGTTGATATAAGGACGAGGCTTCAATATGGCTTGCTAGCTTTGATTGAGGAAATAACGTGGCGACGATGAACAAGATCATGATGAGAATAATCGCTCTTACAGAGCCAATCAGGAAACCGATTAAACCACCGATTACGAGACTTAGAAGTGATGCATTCCTGGAGGTGGATTGTCTCTGCCTTTCTTGAAAAACAAACAACAAAGGCGTTGCAACTAAAGATAAGAGTGGTCTAAGAACCAGGTAAATCACAAGGAGCAGAACTCCTAATCGAAACAGAGGAAAGTCACGGAAACCTGTCACAACCGTGTAATATATTTGCTTCCACATACTAATTTCGCCAATAGGCACTTCAATATTTTTACCTACCAACCATTCATGTAGGAAGTCTGATAATCGGTGACTCACAAGCCATGCCACGATTAAGGAGATAATCGTTACTAAGCCCTGAACAACCATATATATTAGCTGCCTGGCTGAACCGAATGTTCCCCGTCTCATACCTTGAATGATGGATATAACGACAAACGCTGCAATAAGCAGCGTAATAAAGCTTATAGAGTTGGTAATCGTTGTAAGTACCTCCTTACAGCATTACTTTGCATTCTTCTTGGCTTGCTCGATAAAAGATTTGACTGCAGTATCTGCATCCATCGTGAAGGTCTGACCTAATATGGTTACCTTCACTTCCTTATCATTAGCCTTGCCTTCTAATTTCAAGTGAGGTGATGAAATGGTGAAGGAGCCATCCTTATTTGCTTCAAACTTCGCGTCCTTTGCATCATCTGTTAAATATTTTAATGCTTGGCCTTTAACATCATTAATAATTTTCTCGCTGATATCAGTGCCAATGGTCTTAAGCGATTCTGGTGTATAGTTAAAACCATAGATCAGAACCCCTGCAATAATTGCAAGTGCAAGTATCCATTTTACTACGGTTTTGACTACTGTCGTAATAACAATTAATACCACTAAAATAATTAACAAGATAACCCATTTTTCTTCTACGAACGAGATCAACTGATCCATCCTTTACCCCCCTGATTTCTTTAATTATTGATTTTTAATTTATTCATTCCGTTTATCTCGTAGTCGTTTGAGCTCAGCTTGAATCTTCGCTGCTTTATCCATATGTACTTTGGATTTACGCTTCGTGTGTCTAAACCGCACAATTACCATAATAAATATGCATGCAATTGCGAGCCATACAAGACCATCCATTCCCAATTATCCTCCTTAGAATATGTCATAGGCATTGGACAAGTAACATAACCTTAAATAATATGAGGCTTGCCTTTATTTGCGCAACATCAACTCTAAGTGAGGTGACGAAAATGAAGACTTCATTATGGCTATATTTATTCATATTTGTAGCCATGTTTGACTTGCATGCACAATACCCCATACTTTCCCCATTTGCCTTATCCTTAGGTGCTGCACCATCTTTTATTGGATATATCATGGGTGTTTATTCCTTAACACATCTTCCTGGCAATATTATTGCCGGCTTTGGAATTGATAAATGGGGCAGCAAAGCTTTCATTGTCCTCTCACTGATTGTAGCAGGGATTATTCTCATTTTCCAATCTCAGATTACAGATCCTTGGACACTTCTTTATATTCGTTCTATATCCGGATTTGTCCTTGCTTTTCTATCACCTGCTTGTCTAGCATTACTAGCCAAAATAGCCAGGGATCGCATTCATCAAAGTAAGTTGATGGCGGGCAATGGCCTTGTACATACACTCGCTTCCGTCGTATCACCTGCAGCAGGAGCTTTACTTGTTTCTAAAGTAGGTTTTACAGCGGCATTTGCCATTCTCGGTTGGATTCTAATCGCAACTGGTTTATTTGCTATTATCGGCGTTAGGGAAACTTCTACAACAAAGTCCAATAAATCCGCTCTCTCTGAACCGCTCCCCGTACCCGAATTAGAAGCAGATGCGCGCGGCAGTAAGATTCCCTGGCTTTTCTTTTTAATTCCGCTTGCGATTTCTTGTTCTCAAGGAATTCTGTTTTTTGAGCTGCCACTCATCGCTACAACACGCAGCGCTGTTGTCACAGCTGGCATTCTGTTCTCGCTCGTCAGTCTTGGTGCTTTATTAACGCTATCTTTCGTCTTTCTGAACCGATTTTCGCCTTTATATCGAACGGTATTCGGCGCTTTAACGCTTGCCTTTATCTTCTTTGGTATCGCTGTGCAATGGCCCATTCCGCTCTATGCTGCCTTGTTTATGATCGGCATGACTAAAGGGATTATTTTCCCTGCACTATCTACTTTACTTGCGGCGATAACGCCTAGCTCCAAATACGGCAGAGCCTTCTCCTTCTTATCCATTGCTTTCTCGCTTGGCTCATTTATCGGTCCAATCCTGGCGGGAAATCTAAGGGGTGTCGTCTCTTCCTACTATATTGCATTTATGATACTCATGATCGCACTCCTTGTGCTTCCTTTACGTAAATTTAACTCCATTCTCGTAAGTCGATAGACGGCACAAATCATATTCGGGTGTGGGCAACAAACTGCTCGCACCCGAGCTTTGTTTATGCTTAACTATTCATAGAACGTTCTATTTCTTGTGAATACTACTTTTAACCATAATTATTTCCAGATCCTGATTGTTACACACCTCTTATTTATGCATTCAGCAATGAAAGGAACTGAGCCAATTGTCTATCGTCATTATTGTTGAAGGAAAGAATGATCGTTCTAAACTCCGTCATATCCTTAACTCTGAGATCGAAATTGTTTGTACATATGGAACACCTAGCACGGATCGGTTAGAGAAGCTTAAGCATATCGTCAAGGAACGGGAAGTATTTCTATTCACCGATAATGATTCGTCAGGCAAAAAGATCAGAGGACTACTCCGCGACATTTTCCCTGATGCTGAGCAGATCTATACGCGTAAAGGTTACGCTGGAGTCGAAGGTACGCCAGATGAATACCTCTTGCTGCAGCTCGATAAGGCTGGGCTTGGCGACTATATTGTTACGACTCCTGATGAAAACAAACAGCTCAGGGATTAGCTATTATAAGCCTCCTGAGCTGCATGATTATTTTTCTTTAATTAAGGTTTTCATATCTTTGACGATCATATCAGGTGTAATAGCTTCATCCAGAATATCATAATAAGCCCGAATGACGTTATGTTTATCAACTAGCAGAGCGATATTGGTATGCATGAAATTGCCTTTATCATCTTTCATAACACCAATTCCATACTTCTCAGCAAGCTTCTTCATTTCTTCCTCATCATTCCCGCGAAGGAATGTCCAGCCCTTCTCATCTACCCCATAGCTTTCGGCGAATTGTTTAAGCCTTGCCGCTGTATCGCGCTTAGGATCGAATGATATCGAAATCATATTCACCTTGTCCCCGAACAAACCTTTGTCTATTAGCGATTTCTGTAAGAACGTTAAATTCTGTGTTGTAGCAGGACATACATCTGGACAGAAAGAGAAGAAGAAATAAACTACCTTTACTTTATCATCATAATCCGCCAATTTAACTGTCTTGCCATTTGAATCCTCTAATTCAAAGTCAGCTGCATAGATACGAGTATCTTCGCCCTTCGCATTCGTAGTGGAGATCAAACGACCGCTACCCTTATCCGAGCTAGCCAATAACCGATAGCCGAATGATGCAATGATAAGCAGAAGGACAATGATAATACCTGCTTTGAACCAATTTTTCTGCATAAAAGCGGCCATTTACTAACCCACCTTCACTGTATCAAGAATCATAAGCAATAATAATATCGTCAGGTAATTAATGGAGAAAAGGAACATTTTCTTCGCCCATTTCTCTTCATTTTCATTCTTCAAACCGATAAAACCTATGATTGCCCAAGCTAATCCTAGCACTGTTGCCCCGATCAAATAGAAGATCCCCGTATAACCATAGACAGTTAGTAAAATAGAAACCGGTACAATGATCACGATATATCGCATCATTGCGAGCTTCGTAACTACCGCTCCTTTAACAACAGGGAGAAGCGGAAATCCTGCAGCACGATAATCCTCTGTACGCATAATGCCAAGCGCCCAAAAATGTGGTGGCTGCCACAGAAACAAAAATGCAAATAAAATCAACGCACCCGCTACTCCTGGTGTATTATCAAGAGAATAGTAGCCAATTACTGGAGGCATTGCACCAGAGAAAGCACCCACAAAGGTACTCCATGTTGAAGTCCGCTTAAACCATGCCGTATAAATCCATACATAGATGAAAAGTCCAAGTATTGCAAACAAAGCTGCAAGCATCGTCGTGCCAAAAAACAGCATCGTTAGTCCAACAATACCAAGCACGATCCCATAAGTGAGTACGACCGAAGGCTTCATCAGCCCGCTTGGCAATGCACGTTTGCTAGTACGAGCCATTTTGGCATCCATATCACGGTCTAAATAATTGTTTAGTACGGTTCCGCAAGCCATCACAAGCGCTGTACCCACTAAGGAACAGAATAGTACTAACCAGCTATCAATATGCTTGCCAGATGCGATCCAGAAACCTGCAAATGTTGCAATTGAGTTGGAGATAACGATTCCTGGCTTCGTTAATCTATAATAATCCTTTATTGTTGCACGCTGTTTCACTTCTCCATGCGCAGCAGCTTCTTCTAAGCTATTAGACATACCCTCTATAGCTTCTGATGCAGCTTCATCCATGCTTATTGTTTTATCCATTCTAGAAAACTCACTCCTCCAAACAAGTCTATAACAAGAAGAAACGGTTCCACCGTCTTTATAAGACGATTGCGTTTCTTAAGGTATTACATAAAATTTATAAGACGAATGTTATAAATTCTATAATACTTAACAAACAGCCTATTTGCCCCAATATTATTTTATCATACCAAATGATTTAATTCATTGACAACAAACTTGCCCCACTTGTCATGAATTTGTCGATTCCTCCGCATCACTTAAAAATGGGCTGATTGGTTTCGGTCAAAACATGGTAAACTAATCTTATAAATGTTCGTCTTGCAATTGACTTCACGTCATCTAGGAGGGGACTTATTGGACTCAGCTACACACTTCGTGATCGGTCTCGGGCTAGCTGGACTCGCCCATATTGACCCTGTAATCGCAAATGATTCAACTGCTATGGTAGCTGTTCTGTTCGGCACATCGATCGGCTCTCAAATCCCAGATAGCGATAGTGTCTTTCGACTTAAAAACAATGCAGCGTATATTCGAATGCATCGCGGCATATCCCATTCCATCCCTCTTCTTGTAATCTGGACTGCCCTAATTACACTCACGATAATGCTCTTTGTCCATGGACTGCCTTTCTGGCATATTGCCATGTGGGTTGGAATAGCCGTATTCGTTCATGTGTTTATGGATTTGTTCAACACCTACGGAACTCAAATGTTATGGCCATTCTCCAAAAAGTGGATTTCCTGGAACATCATCCATATCTTTGATCCATTTATATTTGGAACTCATGTGATTGCTATCGTGATCTGGGCCATAAGATGGAGCGAACCTGCGGTTATTTTCCCTTTTCTCTATATCTTGATTGGCCTATATTATATTTGGCGAACATTAGCCCATCAGGTGATTGAACGAAATCTTTATCACAAAGATCATACGTATCTAAATGGCGATAAATATTATCTGATTCCAACTATACAAATTGGCAATTGGAACATTGTGAAACGACGAGCAGATGCTTCCTACCAGTTAGGTGAACTGAAACGAGGACGCCTGAATTGGATTGATCAAGTGGATTGTCATCAGCATCCTGCAGTTGAACAATCGAAGCTGCATCCAGACATTCAAGCTTTATTATATTTTACTTCTTTTGCCTGCGCAGAAGTTCGCGAGCATGATTATGGGTTTGAGGTGCGTTGGGTCGATGTGCGTTATCGTCATCGCAAGCAATATCCATTCGTCGCGGTCCTGCTTATGGATCACCAATATCAAACGATAGGCTCGTACATTGGATGGTTGAATGAAGAGAAGCTTGAGAAGAAGCTCGGTATGAACTTTCAATAAACGATTATATACCCAATCCGTATGAAGAATCACAATTGATTCTCATTCGTATTGGGATTTCTTTTGATTTATCGGCAAAAAAAGCAAATAAAGGCCCAAGAGAACAATCGAGTTCTCCTGGGCCTGTCATGATTGTGATATAGATGACTATAGTTTATGAGCTTTGTCCTGACATGGATTGTTCAGCCATTTGTACTAATTTCTTAGTAATTTGGCCTCCCAAAGATCCTGTTTCACGAGAAGTCATATTGCCATAGTATCCATTTTGAGGAATTTGTACGTTTAACTCTTGAGCAGCTTCAACCTTCATTTGTTGAATTGCTTTTTGTGCTTGTGGAACTACTAGATTGTTGCTTCTAGCCATTGTGGAATAACACTCCTTTCAGTATGATGATTGTGTAGATGTATTTTGCAAGCTTGCACCCTTATTATGCGATGCAGCCTAAATAATATACACAAAGGAGTGATGAATCTCATGCAACGTCCACTTGCTTTTGGTTTTGCTATTATCGGTACGGTATTCCTTCTTGCAATCGCTTATTTCATCTCATCACGCCAGCCTTGGATGCTGTTAGCATCCACCCTGCTCGCACTAGGATTCTTCGGCTTTAGCTTCGCCTATAAGGCTAGAATGAGACGCAAGCAAGAGTCTGAGCAGAATCAGGACGCAAAGAATTTATAAACTGAACGTTATAAATTCGATGTTTCTAAAGATGAAAACCCATACGCTCTTTCACTAATCGTAAAGTTTGATTAGCTGTCTCAGATGCACGCTCAGCTCCATCACGCAAAATGGCAGGAAGTTCGCCCGATGAGCGAATATCGCGGTAACGCGCCTGAATTGGAGCTAGCGTCTCTACAACAGCCTCCGCTACATCCTTCTTGAACTGTCCATAGCCCTGTCCTTCATATCTCGCTTCAATATCAGCGATTGATAAATTCGAGCACTCTGAGAAAATACTCATCAAGTTGCTGATTTCCGGCTTATTTACGCGATCATATTTAACTTCTCGACCAGAATCCGTTACAGCGCGAGACAATTTTTTGCGAATGACATCCGGCTCATCTAAGATCAGAATAAAGCTGCCTGCATTCGGATTGCTCTTGCTCATCTTTTTGCTTGCATCGTCAAGCGACATAATTCTAGCACCATACTCAGGCGTATAAGCTTCTGGAATGGCAAATGTTTCACCAAAACGATTGTTAAACCGATTAGCTAGATCACGAGTCAGTTCTAAATGCTGCTTCTGATCGTCTCCTACTGGAACCAGTGTAGCCTGGTAGAGTAAGATGTCTGCTGCCATTAAAGATGGATACGTAAATAATCCCGCTCCAACAGATTCTTTTCCTTCTGATTTATCTTTAAATTGCGTCATTCGCTCAAGCTCACCCATATACGTGAGCGTCGTCATCAACCATCCAAGCTCTGCATGTGCGGGTACATGCGATTGCAGGAATAATGCGGATTTAGCGGGATCAATCCCTGCCGCAAGAAATACCGCCGCTGCCGCTTCTACATTCTCACGAAATGCTGCTGGTTCTTGAGGTACAGTTACCGAATGCAAATCCACTACTGAAAAATAACACTCATGATCATACTGAAGCTTGGCAAAGTTACGCAATGCTCCAATATAGTTGCCAATCGTTAGATTTCCTGTTGCCTGAATACCTGAAAGTACTTTAGCCATTTTTAGAACCCTCCATATATAAATTAATTTCATAGCTAACCAAAAAAGAAACCAAAAAAGGCCTTCCGCCGCAAGGGACGAAAGACCGTGATACCACCCTAATTTACTCTTTGAGCTCAAACCTACACCAATACGCTCAAAAAGCCTCATTATTGCCCTGTTAACGGAGGACTGCCGTATTACATACTAAGAAATAAGCTCAATCATGACTTATTCCTGTTCTGATCTAAGCTCAAGGATCCATTCACCCGCCTGCTCCACCGATTTGCACCTACCATCGGCTCTCTGTCGTCACATATGCGGAGTACTAATTCCTCTCATTGCCAGTTCTTATTTTTTACTATTATACCCACAACTTACGTAAAGTCAACCAGCTTACAAATAATTCATTTGACAAAGCTTGTCAATGCTATAAAACTTATAGTAGGATACGCTATTCCTATTTAGCATACTTAGGAGGATCAGATTATGATTACAGAACAGATCTGGCATGGAGAAACCGTACATATTCTCGAGAACGACAAGCTGTCAATCACCCTATGTCCCGCAATCAACAACAACTTAATTCGCATTTGGGACAAAACATTAGAGCGCGAGGTGCTCCGCGTTCCTGATGATCCAGCAGCGTTACGTGCGAATCCGGCGCATTTTGGCACACCAATCCTTATGCCGCCGAATCGGATTATAGGTGGGGCATTTACATTTGATGGAAGACCTTATCAATTCTTAATTAACCGTCCGAACAATATGCATAATCATGGCGTCCTACAGGCGCTTCCATGGAAAGTTAAACAGGTACACGAGGATCAAGAAGTCATCTCCATTACTTCCACTTTCCGTACATTCGACCATCCCGTGGTGATGGAGCAATTTCCGCATGATTTTGAATTAGAGGTTACATATGAGCTCGTTGGCTCCACACTTAATCATAAAGTGAAGGCGACAAACTATAGTGAACTCAAGGCACCATTTGGCTATGGACTACATACCTGGTTCTTGCTCGATCACAAACCGCAAGACTGGAAATTCACACTCCCCGTTTCTGGAATATGGGAGCTTGGAAGTGATCTCATGCCAACAGGGCAAATCCTACCGCTTGGCGAATTACAAGGCTTACCTGAGGGAATATCCCTTAAAGGAACGGACTTTGACACTGTATTCCATATCGGCAATGAAGAATATCCTCATGTTGCGACACTTGAAGATGACAGATGCATCATTCGTTACTCCGCGCCATCTGATAAATTCAAGCATTGGGTCATTTATACAAAAGGAGAAGCAGATAATTTCATCTGTGCCGAGCCTTACACTTGGGTGACGAATGCACCAAATGTGCCTCGGGATGCTGAGTTAACGGGCATCATCGGTATTCCATCTGGAGAATCGATCGAATTAGATATCCTTTTGGATATTTCATACAAATAAGCAGCGGTGGACAGCCGAAATAAAGCAAAGGAGCAGCAATAAGCTGCTCCTTCACTCTTTTATCCAATTAGATCTTCAAAACGCCACCCATTGATGCATTCGTTACAAGCTTCGAATAACGAGCTAGATAGCCGCTGCTAATCTTCGGTTCAAATCCCTTCCAATTCGCACGACGGCGCTCCATTTCTTCATCAGAGATCTGAAGTTCAATTCTACGACCGTCTAAATCAAGCTCAATGATATCTCCATCCTCAACAAAGGCAATAGGTCCGCCCTCCGCTGCTTCCGGAGAAATATGCCCGATCGAAATACCGCGTGAAGCCCCAGAGAAACGACCATCTGTAATTAGACCGACTTTCGCGCCAAGACCCATACCTACGATTTGGGAGGTGGGAGCTAGCATTTCCGGCATACCAGGTCCGCCTTTAGGTCCTTCAAAGCGGATAACTACAACATGACCTTCCTTCACCTTGCCACTTGCGATCCCTTCAAGCGCTTGCTCTTGTGAATCGAAACAGATCGCAGGTCCAACATGGCGTCCGCCGACGGATTTATCAACTGCACCAACCTTAATAATCGATCCTTCAGGAGCCAGATTACCGAATAATACAGCAAGTCCGCCGCGTTCGCTATGTGGATTATCAAGAGTATGAATAACATCAGTATTCTGAATTTCGCAACCAGCAACATTCTCACGCAGTGTTTGGCCAGTGACCGTAATTTGATCACCATGAATAGCTCCAGGCTTCTTAAGCAGCTCATGAATAACTGCGCTTACCCCACCAGCATTATGAACATCTTCGATGTGGTAATCAGATGCTGGCGCAATTTTGGCTAGATGCGGAACACGAGCTGCAATTTCATTGATCCGTGCAATCGGATATTCAATACCAGCTTCATGTGCTAATGCAAGCGTATGGAGAACTGTATTCGTTGATCCACCCATTGCCATATCAAGTGCAAATGCGTTATCGATCGCTTCAACCGTTACGATATCACGAGGTTTGATATCCAGCTTAATCAATTCCATTAATTGTTTAGCAGAACGCTTAACGAACTCTTTGCGCTCCTCAGAAACAGCAAGGATCGTCCCATTACCAGGCATTGCAAGTCCTAATCCTTCTGCTAGACAGTTCATTGAGTTGGCAGTAAACATGCCTGAACAAGATCCACAAGTTGGGCAACCATATTGTTCAAGCTCCAGCAATCCTTTTTCATCCAAAGAGCCTGCTTGGTAAGCACCTACTCCTTCAAAAACAGATGAAAGTGAGATGGAGCGTCCATCACTTGTTTTACCAGCTTTCATTGGTCCGCCTGATACGAACATTGTCGGAATATTAACGCGCAATGCTCCCATCATCATTCCAGGGGTGATTTTATCACAATTCGGTATACATACCATTCCATCAAACCAGTGTGCATTTACGACAGTTTCAAGTGAATCTGCAATGATTTCACGACTTGGCAGCGAATAACGCATTCCAATGTGGCCCATGGCAATCCCATCGTCTACACCAATTGTATTGAATTCGAACGGCACGCCGCCCGCTTCTCTAATCGCTTCTTTAACAATTTTACCGAACTCCTGTAAATGAACGTGACCAGGTACAATATCAATATAGGAGTTACATACCGCAATAAACGGTTTGCCAAAATCCTCTTCTTTCACTCCTGCCGCTCTAAGCAAGCTGCGGTGAGGAGCACGGTCAAAACCTTTGGTGATCATGTCGCTTCGCATTTTTGTTGCCATCTTCCGATTCCTCCTATGTTTCTCCCATCCCATATGGGTATAACTTTATAACTTTATTACTTTAAATTTATAAAATTCTAACATAAACTTTATCACAAAGATACTATTTACGACCAAAATCAGCTTTAATTTCTCCCCAACGTTTGGTATCCCATTTTAAGATTTTATTCGGATATGAATTCGTATTTAGCCACATCAAGGCCCGGTCCACAAGTTCCCAAATTTCAGCAGTTGATTCATCGCGAACTAAATTTGTAGCAACCTGCTTAGTCCGAATCCATTTAAGCGCAGTCATCGAATCCGAATAAATCGTCTTTTCGCTGCCAAGCTGTTTTAAATAAGCTAGTCCATGTACGATTGCTAGAAACTCTCCGAGATTATTTGTGCCTTTCGATATGGGTCCATGATAAAATAAGATTTCTCCGGTCCTTGTATCGACACCTTTATATTCGACAATCCCAGGGTTACCGGAACAGCCCACATCTACAGATAAGCTATCATAATCAATCTCTTCCGAGCTCGTGACATTCGTTGCTTTACTTGCTCCATTCGATTTGCTGCTGTTATTCGTAAAGTTTAAGGATTGCTTCCATCCACGCTTATAAGCTTCGTCTGCTTCCGTTTTAGATTCATAAGATTTGTATTTTGCACCCGTAACGCCATTCACCTGAGCTTGACACTCTGCCCATGTTTGATAAATGCCAGGCTCATGTCCAACCCAGACAACGTAATATTTGCTCTTCGCCATATCTCAACACCTCGTCAAAATTATATCAGAACTATAGGTAAACAAGAAGAAACGGTTTCAC
The DNA here is from genome assembly GCF_004344915.1 of Paenibacillus albiflavus. GTDB lineage: Bacteria > Bacillota > Bacilli > Paenibacillales > NBRC-103111 > Paenibacillus_AM > Paenibacillus_AM albiflavus. The sequence continues at coordinate 113,520 of NZ_SKFG01000016.1, forward strand.
CGTCCTTTAAGTCGGGTGCATTTGCCACCGCTTAATATCTCCTTTAATTTACCAATTCCAAGTCCGCGTAATAATCCTTTTTCCGTTTATACTACCTATTACTGGAGGTGATAACATGGTTCAAGGTCAATCCCGCAACAGTAATACGCTAGTTGTACCTCAAGCAATTGCAGCACTTGATCAAATGAAATATGAAGTAGCGCAAGAGCTTGGAATCCAACTATCCAAGGACGGCTACAACGGTAATATTTTGACAGTAGATGCAGGCCACATCGGAGGCAACATTACACGCCGTCTTGTACAAATGGCGGAACAAAATCTAGCAGGTCGTTACAGTTGATCGTTTATACTTAAACTTAATTCAGACAAAATACAGGGCCGCCTACAGGTCAATTCATTGACCCTATAGACAGCCCTGTTCATTTGACACCTAAATTATACACTCTTACTTTTGGTCAAATTCGCCATATTGTAGTTAGATTCAAATTGTACGGAAGCAAATAATACGTTGTTCCTGATTGTAAAATCAAAAGCGATTTCACCATGTGTCCAATTCTTCTTGTACTTCAGGCTGTCGATAGCCATACTTTTGAGTGAGATAAACTGTGCTTCAGACAAGCCTTTCTCATCATGATGTTCCAATCTCCCATCCCGACTCTCCATTGGCAGATGTTTCACACCAAACTTTCCAATCACATTATCACGTACTTGAATCGTAATCGTTCCAGACCGAATCTGACATAATTCGTCCTTCAGCTCCCAAAAAGCTAAATCGACTTGCCTCGCCAAAGAAAATGGACTCAATAACATCATACCCTCTCTCTCATTTAAAAATGAAATTTTTTCTGCAGGTTATGTTAGTATTTACATTATAATGTGTTAATTTGTATCAAACAATCATAATATTCAATATTATCACATTATTTGTAAAAATAAAGACATTTTATTGACATTATTAATTTAATGCTGTCGAAAATTGATATTTTTATTGTTGTAGACCCTAATAACCAAAAAATGCTATAATTCGATCATATTAAACACATTCATAAAATGTACATATATTATCAGAAAAAAAGGAGACCACCGATATGAATCGATTTTCTTCTCTTTCTTTTAAGCAAAAGCTGCATTATATTCTGTACACGCTAGTAGCAATTGAAATCCTTTTTTTGTTATTATTGCTTATTTTCGGAAACACCGTATTAGGGATTTTCTTTATAGCACTTATGGCGATTTCTAGTGTTCCACTCGTCAAATGGATTGAAGCTAGTCTGTCAGAGAATGTCAATAGTATCTCTCGTGTTGCACTAAATATTGCCAAAGGCGATTTCTCTCAGAAGGTTGATGTCAATTCAGATGATGCTTTTGGCGAGTTAGGTAAATCATTCAACCAAATGATTGATAAACTGCGGGATATTTTGAAAGAAACAGGTGGAATCACGAAACGTGTAACCGATTCTAGTAGAGACATCTACACCAAGAATGAGCATTTAAGAGATTTAATGGAGCAAGTAAGTCAATCATCTAATGAACTAGCTTCTGGAGCAGGTCAAATTTCTGAGGAAGTATCATCGGTCTCCCAATCGACTAAAGATATTGAACATAAGGTTGCTGGCTATGCGCAATCCACTAGAGAAATGGATTCTCACTCGACGAACATGATTTCGCTTATTACCAAAGGTCAAGATGCTGTAGAGCAACAAGGGGTAGGGATGAAACGTAACGTAGATGCTACTTCTCAAGTATCCACTGCTATTCATCTGCTTGCTGAAAAAGTTGTTGGCATTTCGAAGGTTACCCGTGTTATTTCCGAAATTGCGGAGCAAACAAATCTGCTATCACTTAATGCTTCAATTGAAGCTGCACGCGCAGGCGAACATGGCAGAGGATTTGCAGTCGTCGCACAGGAAGTCCGTAAGCTTGCTGAAGAATCAACCACATTAACCAAAGAGGTTTTCTCGCTTGTCACATCGATTGAAAAAGGAATTAAGCAAGCGCTGACGAACATTCAAATTAATGAAGAAGTTGTTAACAAACAAACCGATCTCATCCAAGGCACAGAAAAGATATTTACTGAAATCGTTCAATCAGTCGAGTTTATATCGAAGCAAATCTCGCAATTTGCTAAGGAAAGCGAAGCTATGTTGACAAGCTCTCAGCATATCTCGGCAACAATGGAGAACATATCCGCTATCACAGAAGAATCAGCTGCTGGCACCGAGGAAGTATCTGCTTCCATGAGTGAGCAAATATCAGCTGTTACGGCGATTGTTCAGCAATCCGAAGAAATGACGAGAAGCGCAACCAAGCTGCAACAAACAATTCAGATATTTAAACTCTAAGGTAAATTCAGAAACTAACCGCAATACTTTCCTACACCAGGTGTATTCGCGGTTTTTTGCATTATGCAAAGAATCAAGAGGTGTAAAACATGAGACGAAGTTTAAAGTGGCAGCTCTCGATCCCTATCATGTTATGGACATTCCTTGTATTACTGATCATCAATCTGCTAACGGTATGGGAATTACGAGCCGATCATCTAAAGGCATCAGAAGCAAATAGAATGAATCAAATCAAAATGTACGCGGAGCAAATCGACAATCAATTCTCTATACACAAACAAGCTGTCGAAACCTATGGACGGATCATCTCGAATATTTATTCTTCTAATACAGATATCAGGACTAATATTGATGCTCTAACGAAAATCATGATTGAGAATCACGACCCCAATGTTTTTGGATACTGGTTCGCTGCAAATTCGTTATATACGGGACAAGGCCCTTTCGTAGCTTGGTATGGCGTTAAGAATGGCAAGCTGATGACGTACTACGAGATTGCAGATTTGGATCCATCCCGTGTAGAGAATCAGGACAATCCTAATTTTGTCTACTATTGGGGACCCCAGAAATCCGGTAAAACAACGATATCTGAAGTCTATCAAGACCAGACCCTACAAGAGAATATAATCTCCATCTCAACACCCATCTATGATAATAATCATCTCCTTATGGGTGTTGCAGGGCTAGATATCGCGTTAGATCAATTGCAGAACATCATGAATCGAATCGAGCTCAACATGGATGGATATACCCTACTGACTACTTCAAATGGGAATCATGCCTTTACACCAAGTTACCCATTTGTAAACGATCAGGAGAATATTATTATCAATAGTGATGCGGACTTCCAAGCTATCTATGCCAATATTCGAGATACGAAGGAACTCATACAAAATGTGAATTTTCGTGGGGAGCCAACCTACTTTTTCTCTACTGTCCTGCCTTATTCCCAGTGGAAAATTGTATCGATCATATCAGAGAAGGATCTGATCAAAGGGTATTATACAACATTTAAGATAACTATTTATCTAAATATTCTGCTATTAGTATTATCATTTTTTATTAATGTGTGGTGGATAAATCACAAGGCTGTTCTTCCGCTCAACCAGTTAATTAGGGAATCGAACAAGACGCTTCAACCGAATGATGATTATTCTGTCCTACCGAAAACAAATAATGAAATCACGCAATTAGTCACCGTAGTAAACGAGATGAATAACAAACTGATCCAAAATCTAGATTTAGAAAATAAGTTAAAAAGGATTAGTTCACTTCATACGGTTGGAGAAATGGCAGCCTCGATATCACATGAAATCCGTAATCCGCTAACAACCATTCGAGGATTCCTTCAAATTCTTAGAAATAAGCAGGAGTATCAAACGGATCGTGTATATTTTGATACGATGATTGAAGAGGTTACAAGAGCGAATAATATCATTACCGAATATTTATCGCTTGCTCAAGATAAGTACTCCGAATTAACGCTGCAAGATCTGAATGGCATTATTCGAACGATACATCCTTTAATGCAAGCGAATGCGAATGCGAACAATCAAAGTGTACTGCTTCAGTTAGAAGCAATACCGCTCATTTATCTGGATGACAAAGAAATCCGGCAGCTTCTTCACAATCTCATCCGCAATGGGCTTGAATCGATGAATGAAGGTGGCGTCTTAACCATACGAACGTACACGAAGAATGCTTACGTCGTTCTTTCTATTCAAGATCAAGGGACGGGAATCCCTCCAGAGATTATTAAACAGCTTGGAACACCTTTCATGACGACAAAGGAGACCGGTACGGGACTTGGACTACCCGTCTGCTACAATATTGCCAAACGTCACAATGCCGTTATTCAAGTAGATACGAGTTCAGAAGGTACAACATTTCATATACATTTTCCCATCATTAAACAGAGCAGCTCCCCTTAGAAGGAAGCTGCTCTGCTTTTCTTGTCTATTATTACTTAACTTTATCTGCAGTAAGCTCTAAGAAATACTCTACATCTGCGATTGCCATGTCAACAGCCGCTTGCCAGAAGTCTGGCTTCGTCAAGTCAACACCTAGGTGTTTCTCAGCTAATTGCTCAGTTGTCATCGAACCCGTGTCACGAAGCAAAGCCGCATACTTATCTTCAAAAGCGATGCCCTCTTCAACAGCTCTTGCATAAATACCCGCTGAGAATAAGTAACCGAATGTATACGGGAAGTTGTAGAACGGTACACCCGTTGAATAGAAATGAAGCTTCGCTGCCCAGAAATGTGGGTGATACTCGGATAACGCATCCTTATAAGCTGCCTTCTGGGCATCTACCATCAATTCATTAAGACGCTCTACAGAAACAATTCCTTTACTGCGTTCTGCATAGAAATTCGTTTCGAAAATAAAGCGCGCATGAATGTTCATGAAGAAAGAAATGGAGTTTCCGATCTTGCCCTCAAGTAGCACAATTTTCTCTTCATCTGTCGCAGCATTCTTAACAAGTGCATCATTAACGATCATCTCTGCGAATGTTGAAGCGGTTTCGGCTACGTTCATCGCATAATTATGTGCAAGTGGAGGCATGCCTTCCATTACATATTGATGATAGCTATGTCCTAATTCATGTGCTAATGTTCCAACATTATCAGTTGTCCCACTGTATGTCATGAAAATTCTAGTTTCTTGTTCGACTGGGAAGCCTGTGCAGAAGCCGCCAGGACGTTTGCCTCCACGGTCTTCAGCTTCGATCCATGCCGATTCGAATGCCTTGACAGCAAAGTCAGCCATCTTCGGTGAGAAATTACGGAATTGCTCAACAATTAGTTTTGCTCCATCATCATAGGAGATTTTCTGTGAAGCATCTCCAAGAGGTGCGCCTACATCAACCCATGAAAGCTTCTCAAGACCTAATAACTGTGCTTTACGATTCAAGAACTTTACGAAAACATCCTTATTGCGATCAATTACTTCCCACATGATATCTAGCGTTTCTTTCTTCAGACGGTTAATATCAAGCGGTTCTTTATGTACGGTATCCCATCCACGTTGTTTATAAACTTTAAGACGGAAGCCTGCCAAGTGATTAAGTGCTTCAGCACAGAAATCAGCATTGTCGCTCCACTTATCTTCCCATTTCTTCATCATCGCTTGACGTGCTTCATAATCAGCAACATTTAGCTTATTGAACGCCTGGCCAGCGGATAATTCTTCAACTTTACCATCTTCTTCATAAGGAATGCGGAATTGACTAACTGTTGTATCGTATAGATCGCTCCAACCATGATAACCGTCAATCGCCAGTTCATTAATCAGCGATTCCATTTCAGGAGACAGCATTTCCTTGGCTAGCTCACGACGCTCGCTAAGCGGGTATGCTACTGACTTGAATGGTTCTTTCTCTACGATTGCATTCCACACGTCATCTGATGTGTTCTTCAGCAATTGATCAAAAAAAGTCATGCCTGATAGATAATCAGCCGCAATCGTTCTAACTTTTCCTTCAAGCTGAATCGCTTTCTTATCATTCTGATTTTGTGCAGATAAACAGCCTACGAAAGCATAAGATTCGTGCAGCTTCACTTGGATGCTTTGTACAAGATCAGTTAATTTTTGTAAAACTTCTGTATCCTCACTGCTTGTCGGCGCACTAGCCCCATCTAAGCTTTGACGGAATACCGCAACATCAGCCTCTGCCCCATCGACGAATGCTAGAAATTCAGGAGAGGAGCTGCCTCCAGGAAAAATGCTTTCTAAATCCCAAGTTTGTTTTAAAGGTGTGTTCATTTGCCAAATACCTCCTCAGGTTCTTGTATAGCTAATTTATTAAGCATATACTATATGGATAAATTTGAATTTATAATTGGAGTGATTATTCTCATGGGTCCTTTACAAATATCTGCTGAGACTGCACAACTTCTAGCGAAGAAGCTAGGTATGCCGCTCGAGCAAATCATGCACATGCCTAAGCACATCCTCGTGCAGAAGCTGACTGAACTGAATCAAGAACTATCACACAATAATCCGCAGGACAAAGAAGATCAAGACAATACCAAATAACGAATCAGTTCTCTGCCAGTTCACTTGGAAGTTCAAGTCTGGCAGCAATCATTTCTTGCCTAGTAACCGCCCACTGTTCTCGACTATGGTGAATCATAGCAGAATCCATGATCCGCTTATCATTAATTACGCGAGAGAACCACTTCACCGCCTCATGATAATTACATAATCTACGGTTCAGTTCCCCCATCAGGTACATTAAGCGAGCATTATTGAGCTCTAATTCTTCTGTTTCATAAACGGAAATATAAGCATCTAATGCAAATTGCAGAAATTTAAGCTCTAGCTCAGTCTCGCCTTTATAACGATACAGCCAAGCGATATGATGGAGCAGACCTGCAATAATCCTTTCCTTTTCACCCTTAATCTGAGCGCATAGCAAAGCAAGCTTATACGTTTCTAAAGCTTCTTCCCAGCTTCTTTCCCCACCATAATCTCGATTGTTCCAATGCTCGGTTACTTTGCTTTTCATCTCTTGGGTTTGGAGAGGCGTCCATTTATTTGAGAAGTTCTCCGTAAATGCGAACCCGCAATTGGGGCATACGCGAACAACATAATAATCAGGATTATATTCCTTATAATGGACACAAAAATCACTATCAGAACCAGTCGATTTCTTAAAGCTTGGACGCACTTTCGAGGTCTGATATGGCGTTTTACAGTTCATGCACCTGATCTCAATTGTGTATAATGGCTCGACATTCATCAATCTCACTCACCTCATTAGATCATGTTAGTTACACTTCTGGCGTATTTACAAAGTGGTAAGCAGGACCCTTCAGACGTTCAATCAGCACTTCAATTAGAGGGTCAGGCAATTCAATGTCTTGCATGGCTTGCTGCATACAATTCAACCAAGCTGCTGCGTGCGTGTCCGTAATAGGGAACGGCATATGCCTTGCACGCATCATTGGATGACCATTTTGCTCGGTATAAAGAGCAGGGCCACCGAAAAACTGAGACAAAAATAAATACTGCTTTTCAAGAACAGGCATAATATCTTTCGGAAATAAAGGTGCAAGCAGCGGGTCAAGCTGTACCTTCGGATAAAATGCTTCTACAAGTTTTCGAACCGTTTCAGCTCCTCCCATATAATCATATAGGCTTATCTCGTTATTGTTAACCATGTTCAGCCTTCCTTCTGTGTCTTTACCTCTATTGTAACTGAAATAATCCAATTAGTCCCATACTATCATAAGATAACCCCCGAGTGCATCCGTCTCTAGTAATTAAAAGGTATGTTTGTCCTGATCGAATCATATAAGTGTGTAGTAATCTCCATACTTATTAAGCTATGAGGAGGAAGCTCCACTTATGAGTCGCAATCGGCAAACTAGCTTAGTCTCATTATCACTTATCGGACTAGCTGTCCTTAGCTTGATCGTCATCGGTTTTGCATTTCCAAACCAAAGTCTCGAAGCCTCTTTAAGAGGAATTTCTATATGGTGGGACGTGTTATTTCCAGCTTTATTTCCTTTTTTTGTAATATCCGAACTGCTGCTCGGTTTTGGAATTGTTCATTTTATCGGCACCTTATTCGATCCAATGATGAGACCCTTGTTCCGCATTCCTGGAATTGGCGGGTTTGTCATGGCGATGGGGTTCGCCTCAGGCTACCCGATTGGTGCTAAGCTAACAGCCTCACTCTGGGAACAGAAGCTTGTAAATCGTGAAGAAGGTGAACGATTAGTCGCATTTACAACAAGCTCAGATCCTATTTTTCTAATAGGTGCGGTATCTGTTGGATTCTTTCATGATGCATCTCTGGCACTTATACTAGGAACAGCACATTATGGGGGTGCAATGCTGATTGCTTTGCTCATGCGATTTCATGGTGCCAAGACAGGTCAGTTGTCTGCAAGCTCCGATACTAGAGAAGAACGCCGTAAGCGGACCACCTCCATCTGGCTTCAAGCCTTCAATGCCATGCACGAGGCTCGAGTCAAGGATGGCCGAAGTCTAGGACTGCTTCTCAGCGAAGCAATTGGCAAATCTCTGAATCTGATGATCGTCGTGGGCGGACTCGTCGTCTTCTTCTCGGTTCTATTACAGCTCTTGACCTCAATCGGAACCATGCAAGTGCTATTATCCTTCATTGAGCGGCTGCTCACCTTAGTTGGCATTCCGCATACATTGGCAGAACCGATCATAAACGGACTATTCGAGGTTACGCTTGGCGCCAAATCCGCAGGCAGCGTAGGCAACATTGCGCTCGTATATAAACTTGCTGCCGCAGCATTCGTGCTATCATGGGGCGGATTGTCCGTGCATGCGCAGGTTGTCTCCCTACTCTCCCATACCAACATGCGTTATGGTCCTTTCCTCAGAGCCAGATTCCTGCATGGCATTATTGCAGCGATTCTCGTACTTCTTCTATGGCAGCCTTTTACTGAAATGCAGCTCACGTCATCTGTCTTTCAGTCAATTAATAGCCCTTCCATACACTCAGGAATAATTGGTTTAGACCATTTACTTCACTATTTCCCAATCAGTCTTCTTCTATTTGGAGCCGCGTTTGCTCTTCTATTCTGTCTTTATTGTGTACACTTTATTTTTCGCATTGTTTTCCGAACAGTAATTGATTATGATGTAAAAAGATAACCAGCAAGTCAATTTGTTATGTACAACATGCAGGGGGAAATTTCGTTGAAATACGCAATAGTTTATCGCGATGATAATCGTTCTCGTGAACTAACGGAGCATTTTCATGAGCTCGCAGATACGCATGAATTAATTCATGACGAGAAGAAACCAGATATAGTTCTTTCCATCGGTGGAGATGGCACCATGCTGCAAGCTTTTCATAAGTATATTGAACGATTGGATCAAATCTCCTTCGTTGGCATTCACACAGGCAGACTTGGATTCTTTGCAGACTGGAAGCCAGATAAGATTGAAGAAGTTGCCTCATTAATGTACCATTCAAGCGAAAAGGATCATGGACTACGTGTTGTCGAATACCCCGTTGTCGAGGTTGAAATTACGACTGCGCAAGGCGTAGAGAAGCGTTATGCACTAAATGAGATTACATTCAAAAGTATGTTCATTACCTTAGTAGCTCAACTGTCCATCAACGATGAGCCATTCGAGACATTTCGTGGGGACGGTATTTGTATTTCATCACCTTCTGGATCAACTGCCTATAATAAAAGCTTAGGTGGAGCCATTGTACATCCCGCTATTGAAGCGATCCAGATAACTGAAATTGCATCGATTAATAATCGAGTATTCCGAACGCTCGGTTCACCGATTATTTTACCTAAACATCATCATATCGATATTGTTCCTAAGTCACAGCAAGGATTCATCCTAACGGTCGATCATCAGGCGATGCAGCTTCATGATGTGAAATCGATACGCTGCAGAGTGTCACCTGATAAGAAAGTGAAATTTGCCAGATTTAGACCTTTCCCTTTCTGGATGCGCGTACGTGAAGCCTTTATCGGAACTGAGTTTTAATTTTATAATACAAAAGAAACGGCACTTGCATGTACAGCTAACCGCTGTTTCATGACAAGTGCCGTTATAATTATCATTTCGTTTCAGGCTCTGAGAGCTGGGATTTGCCTGATGACTTATTGCTGACCTTCTCCAGAATAAAATAGGAACAGCCAAAATTGCAATACTCATGCAAGTAATCCTGCAAACCAGAAATCGATGTCTCTTTGGTTGCCTTGGGATGTGAATCCTTCAGGAATCCCCGCAGTCTTAACTGGTTATAACCCCAATCACCTACGATATAATCATATCGTTCAAGAACCTCGCTATAACGCTCACGGAACACTTCCTGATTCCAAGCATTCTTATTTTCCATTACAAGTTCGTATGTTTTACCGCCAATATGAATCATATACGTATCAGCTCTCCCATAACCTGGATCTTCTTAATTTATTTCGTTATACCTGCTGCAATCGTTTCGTTTGCCGCCTTAACCTGCTCGTGTGCATGATAGGAAGAACGAACTAATGGACCTGATTCTACGTGTGAGAAGCCACGCTTCATGCCCTCTTCTTTCAGTAATTTAAACTCTTCTGGTGTATAGTACTTGTGGACTTTGAGGTACTTATGGCCAGGCTGCAAATACTGACCAATCGTCATAATATTGCAATCCACCTTGCGTAAATCATCCATCGTCTTCAAGATCTCGTCCCACTCTTCGCCAACGCCTACCATAATAGAGGACTTTGTTGGAATAGTTGGAGCGATTTGCTTGGAACGTGCTAATAAATTCATCGTACGATCATATTTCGCTTTGGCACGTACAGTGTCCGATAGACGTTCGACTGTTTCTACATTGTGATTCAGTACTGCTGGCTTAGCTTCGAGTACGGTACGCAATGCATCCTCATTACCCATAAAGTCTGGAATTAGAACTTCAATTGAACATAATGGCAATTTCTCACGCACTTCACGAATAGTTGCAGCAAATACAGATGCACCGCCATCTTCTAAATCATCGCGAGCGACTGAAGTAATGACGCAGTGCTGCAGATTCATCTGCTCTGCCGCTTCAGCAACACGTCCGGGCTCTTGCAAATCTAGCTCAGTTGGTCTACCCGTCTTTACGGCACAGAACCGACAAGCTCTCGTACAAATATCTCCTAGAATCATAAAAGTAGCCGTACGATTCGCCCAACACTCATGAAGATTCGGACACCTAGCTTCTTCGCAGACCGTATGCAGCGTCCTGGAACGCATCATATTCTTGATCTCCTTAAAGTTATCGCCCGTTTCCAGTTTTATTTTTAACCATTCTGGCTTTCTCTCATGTTGTTTGGATGACATTGTTTCTCCACCTTTGTCGTAGTCTATAATTCTCATGTTACACCAAATAGCTATGAATGCAAAGTACAGTCAAACATGCACATCCCAAAAATAAGAATTAAATGTAAAAATGATCAACACATGACTAAAATGAGGAAACCTGATACATCCTAAAACCAATTGGTCTGGAAGGATGATATGAATGAGAGGATCCGCTTGTTGGAAAATATTACTTTCCCTCGGTACGATTTGTACACTGATGATTGGCAGCGACCACGCTGCAATTGCCAGCATAAATCAACCATCTTCAAACAATTCAAACACGGTTTCAACTTCTTTCGATCTCAAAAAATTAAATCATCAGCGCAAAGCAATATTCGATCAAACTAGCCTTGTTACTGGCATCCCTTGGAACTTAATCGCTGCCGTGGATCAATATGAATTTACCATTCATCAGTTCAAGAAGCGTAAAAAATCAAAAGAGCCGCAAGGGCTCATTTCCATTCAGTTTCCTGAACGTATGTGGGCAGGGATGCTAAATCCGGATCCTGATGATAAGGAATTGGAATCGATTCGGATTTTCAAAGGGATTGGTTTAGACGGATCTGGTGATGGCTATGCGGATGAGCAAGACCCGATGGATCGGCTCGCGACAATGACAAGTATTATGCTTAAACGTGGCAAGAGGCTTGAGGATATTCGGATTTCGCTATGGAATCATTATCAGAACTCGAGAAGCGTTCAGCGGATTGAGCAATTCGCAGCTATCTATGCTGTAAAAGGTACGATGGATTTATATGAACGTGCATTCCCATTGCCAGTCAATGCAACCTATTCTTATCCAGATTCCTACGGTGCAAGTCGCGGTTGGGGCGGCCATCGGATACATGAGGGAACAGATCTGTTCGCAGATTATGGTACACCCGTGCGCAGTACATGTTATGGAATCGTTGAGGTTAAAGGATGGAATCCATATGGGGGCTGGAGAATTGGCATTCGGGATATCGGAAACGTATACCATTACTATGCCCATCTATCGAGCTACAAGAAGGATTTAAAAGCTGGTGATATTGTTGCACCAGGGCAGGTCATAGGTGCTGTAGGCTCATCAGGGTATGGAAAGCCAGGAACATCTGGTAAATTCGTACCTCATTTACACTACGGTATGTATCGAGATGGCGGCTTGGCAGACTGGTCCTTTGATCCGTACCATTACTTAAAAAGATGGGAACGCGATGATCTCAAGGCGAAAGCAAAATAAGACGATCTGACAGCGGCCAATCTTAATGGGAATCATCCGATTCAGCAGGTTGCTGCTCCTCCTTGGTGTTCGCCCCTCCCGCTCCAGCTGAATTATCTCCTTTGGGAAGATTTAAGTCTGGAAGCGAAATATTGGGTGCTGTCAGACCATTATTGGTGCCACCGACCGGATTGCCTTTATTATCAAAATAGTAAGCTGGCACATCGCCAACAACCAGTGCATAAGAAATCGGTATATCCGTTTCGACTACCTCAGGCGCTGAATCAAATGGAATAATGACACGTACATCCACTGTGACATGAGCATACACCTCGAACAGAATATTGTTAATTCCAATATCGCGGGGTCTTGTATTGATCTCAACCTTAGCTGCACCCTGCGGGACTAGTCGAATAGGAATGTTAGGACCAAACGAGCCTATGAGGGGACTTCCAAGTGCTTGCCCAAGTGGTATATGCTCAGGAATCGATTCTAATGTCTTTAAAGTGTTCTGGATGGAGCTAATCATACCGGATGTAATTCGCATATGCTCCGCATAGTTAAGAACGAAGCTTGTTACTTTCCCATCCTTGTTCAATTTCCAATCCAATAGCTTATACGTATTTGAGCTTTCGGATATTTGCTGCGTAATCGCTGTATTGATGGATTCCGTAGCAATTTGCTTCAAGCGGACTTTAGCTAAAAACATCATAGGCTTTTTTAAATTATGGTCAATGAAAATAAAAGACTGAATAATAAAAAGCACAAAAATCAGAAGGATAATAAACCACTTCCGCTTCTTGCTCATTTTTCTTACTGTGGTACGACGGCTTTTCCATCTTGGTCTTCGTTGCAGCATGCTCCTCATCCCCTCCAAGCTAATTTATGTAACCTCGTCCAACATCATGTCAGGTAATCAAGAAAATTCTGGTGTTTCAGAGCGGTATACCACATTGTGTGCTATAATACTCAGGCTACACGTAGAAACGATTTCATCGTCTATAACGAAGGATGCGTTTCTGCGAGAAATATCAAAATATCCATGTATGATGTAAAACTTATACATTCTTATATTTCATGAAGAACTATCTTTCTGACATCTTGGAGGTTACATGAAGCAAGAACAACAATGGTCATCTAAAATTGGCTTTATTCTAGCAGCCGCTGGATCAGCGATCGGGCTAGGCGCAATCTGGAAGTTCCCTTATGTTATGGCGACTAGCGGTGGCGGAGCCTTCTTCCTCATTTTCCTGCTTTTCACCATATTCATAGGTTTACCTCTGCTTCTTGCTGAATTAATAATAGGTAGAAGTACAGGCAAAGACGCAATTCGAGCCTACAAAACGATAGCGCCTACTGGCTACTGGCACTTGCTTGGGTATCTCGGAACAGCGACTTCCTTTATTATTTTCTCCTTCTATAGCGTAATCGGCGGCTGGATTCTCCTCTACTTTGGACGAAGCTTAACAGGCAGCCTGCTGCACCATAATCTTGTTTTTAGCGATTTATTTAAAGAAATAACAGCTAATCCACTCGCAGTCACAAGCGCACAGCTGCTCTTCATCCTTATTACGATTTATGTCGTTGCCAAGGGGGTTAGTACAGGTATCGAAAAAGCAAGCCAATTTATGATGCCTGCACTATTCATTCTGTTCCTCGTACTTGTGGTGCGATCACTAACACTTGAGGGGGCATCAGAAGGAGTTCGCTACTTCTTAATGCCTGACTTTAATAAATTGACGAAAGATGCGGTTATTTACGCGATGGGGCAATCCTTCTTCTGCCTCAGTATTGGGGTGTCGGTTATGGTTACCTACAGCTCTTACCTAGATAAAAGAGAAACCTTAACCAAATCTTCTATTTCGATTGTTTCATTAAACCTCCTAACGACGATTTTAGCCGGATTTGCTATCTTCCCTGCTGTCTTCTCATTCGGCATGGAGCCAACAGCAGGTCCTGGTCTGCTTTTCGTTGTATTGCCTAGTATTTTTGAACAAATGGCGTTCGGTAGTGTATTTCTTGTTATTTTCATGGCATTATTCTTATTTGCTACACTATCATCCGCTTTCTCCTTACTTGAAATCATTGTCGCTGTTATCGTTAAAGGTGATGCATCCAAACGTAAAAAATATAGCTGGATCGTAGGTTTCTGCGTATTTCTTGTGGGAATTCCGTGCTCGTTATCCTTTGGTCCCATGTCGGACATGACTCTTTTTGGCAAAACCTTCTTCGATCTTGCCGATTATTTAGCCAGCTACATTCTGCTGCCAATTGGTGTATTCCTGATTTCAATCTTTGTTGGCTATCGTTTTCCAAGAGCTCGCCTGGTTGAAGAGCTTTGCAAGGAATCTGCTTGGTGGCGCAAAGGTACCGTCTACTATGTCATGCTGCTGCGTTATATCATACCAATCGTCGTTATCATTGTATTTTTAAATATATTTGGCGTTCTGTAAGGAAAGGAAGAGCGAATTAATGAATATGAATGCTTTTAGCAAAAAAGTTGCGATTGTTGGAACTGGTTTGGTAGGTTCATCCTGTGCATTCTGCATCGTGAATCAGGGAATCTGCAATGAACTGCTATTAATTAATAAAAGTCATGAACGTGCAGTCGGTGAAGCTATGGATCTGAATCATTGCGGTGATTTTACACATTCGAGGACGAAAGTATACGCTGGTACCTACGCTGATTGCAAGGACATGGATATCGTGATCATTACCGCAGGCGCACCTCCGAAGCCGGGGCAGTCTAGACTGGATACACTCGCGAGCGCTGCTAATATGATTGAAGGCATTGTGGCTAACGTCATGGCTAGTGGATTTAACGGTATTTTCCTTGTAGCGACGAATCCAGTAGACATTATCACTTATCATGTATGGAAAATATCCGGATTGCCCCGTAATCGTGTAATTGGTACAGGTACATCGTTAGACTCCTCAAGGCTCAAAAGTATTTTGTCTGACATCATTCCTGTTGATCCAAGAAGCATTAACGGCTATTCTCTTGGAGAGCATGGAGATTCCCAATTTGTTGCATGGTCGCATGTGACGATTGGCAGCAAGCCTCTTACCGAGATATTAAAGGAGAATAAAGAAAGATTCGGTAACATCAGTCTGGATGAAATTATGGAGAAGACACGTAAAGCGGGCTGGGAAATTTATAATCGCAAGGGCACGACCTATTTTGGTATAGCCAATGCACTTACGCACCTGACACGCTCCATTCTGAATAACGATCATCAGATAACAGCTGTATCTGCGATTCTCGACGGGGAATATGGACTGCAGGATGTATGCCTTGGCGTTCCTGCAATCATTACCATGAATGGCATTGAAGATATCGTTGAATTAAACTTAAACCCACATGAGGTTCAACAACTTGGCATTACGTATGATGTGCTTCGTTCCAATATGCAAACAATCGGCTATTAAGCCATAATCGCACCCACTTCAAGGGTGCTTTTTTTACCAATACACATATGTGAATATTCCGTCTATTCTGCTATACTGAGTTCAAAATCTACTTCTAAAGAAATCAAGAGGAAGCAAAAATGAATACACTGGCACAATCTCGTATATCGATTAAGCAACTGTTAGCCTTTTTTATCCCGCTAGGATTGTCATCCACGCTTGTAACGATCTCCCATGTCATTATTAATAGTACATTAGCTAGATCCCCTAACCCTGAATTCATTATCGCAACATACGCGATACCACTTAGCCTACTAGCTTTAACCGAACGACCCGCTGTTTTATTAAGACAAACCTGTTCAGCACTTGTTAGAGATCAAGTATCCTTCAAGGCAATGTCAGCCATCAGCAACTATGTGCTGCTAGGCATCATGATTCTGAGTCTGGCTATATCTTATACACCACTTGGTCATGCTGTATTCCTCTACATATTCGGAGTAGAAGATTCGATGCTAAATCCGATATTAGAAGTCTATCGCATTCTGATCTATGTCAATATTTTCTCAGGGTTACGCTGCTTATATCATGGTCTGATCATTTACAATATGCGAACCAAAATGCTTACTATTGGCATGATCATACGTCTAATTGCCATGTATTTATTATCCGTATATTTTATTCAGACGAATCAAGTAACGAGCGGTAAAGTGGGGGCTATTATTTTTCTAATGGGTATGATGATCGAATGCTCCATTGCAGTGTGGGAAGGCAGAAGCCTGCTCCACAAACAAATACCTAAGAAGCTTCCTGATCACCCGGTTTCCACGAAGCGGCATATTTTTAAGTTCTATCGCCCCTTGCTCTATTCGACACTGTTAGCGGCGATGATCGGTCCTGGCATTAATGCGATGTTGGGCAAAACTTCGAATATTTCGCTAGCAATAGCCGCATACGCATTAGCAAGCTCAGTAAATTTCTTAGTTCTTAGCTTTTTTTCCTATATGCACCAAATTGTTCTTAATTTCTATAACAAAGACCGTAAAGCTGTGCTTCGCTTTGCTCTTATCATTTGCTTTATACCTGCAATCCTTTCCGGTTTACTGGGACACTCCCCAATTGGGCCTTGGTTTCTAAGCCATGTAATGGGAGTTAACAATGAGCTAATGAGAGCATGTATCGAGACCATTCAAGTGTTTATGATCTACAATTTATTTTTCCCATTTCTTGATTTCTCTAATGGTCTTATTATGCTGAAGGGGCGAACGAAGGTCATGGTATGGTCTCAATCCGTTAACGTTCTTTTTACATTTCTAACCTTAGTGATCTGTATTCTATTAACACCAGGCTGGAATGGAATGATTGGCGCACTTGCTCAATCTCTCGGCGTACTTGGAGAGTTGTCTGTGATCTTATTCGCGCTAAAATTAACTGCGGATCGCCCCGTTTGAAGCTAGTTCTAGGCATACCACACCAAATTATTAGAATAATTTATATTATTGTTGACTATTCCAATAAAGTATATAAAATTATGATAAACAGCGTTCACTCACTAACCAGCGTTCATATCATTTTTTATCTACAGGAGGAAACAATGAGTGCTTCAGAAAGAAGACAAGCTGAGAAAGAAATGATTCGTGAGAAAATATTAGCTGCTTCAAGTCGGATCTTAGCCAAAGAAGGCTATGATAAATTGTCTATACGCAAAATCGCGACTCAAATCGAATATTCGCCCGGCGTCATTTATCATTATTTTAAAGATAAAGCAGAAATTATTACGTTCATTACGAGACAAGGCTACTCCAAGCTACTTGAACAAATAGAAGAAACCCCTATTGATCAGGAGCAACCAGATAAAACACTTGAAACCAGCTTAAGGGCTTATATTAAGCTGATGCTGAGTAAACCTAATCATTTTAAAGCAAACGTGATTAAGGATGTAGAGAATGTTGATAAACAGCCAGGCATATTACAGGATGGCAGCTTCGATCAAAGACAAGGCCTTTCCATTGTCATCCAGATTCTAGAGTTAGGTATGAGCACAGGGAAATTCCGTACCCTTGATCCAAAGCTTACAGCCCAAATCATATGGACTTCCACCTATGGACTTGTCACAAGACTTATCCTGGAGAACCAGCTACCCAAAGCTCAGCAAGAAAGGCTGATTGATCATCACTTTGAAGTGCTTATACATGGGTTACTGCGTAAATAAGTTAGAGTTACCCCTATCAATATCAAAACAGCACCTGAAGAGGAATCTCCAGGTGCTACTCTTTAATTGAGTGCTATTCAACTCTTTATTCATTGCCCCCGTCATTTCGAATCCGTATTCAATAACGGCCTGATACAGCTCTTTTCTTTTTTGTTCAATCTTCTGTTTGATATTCGATAAATTATCCATTTGTAAATATATTTCAGAGCTTAAAGAAAAACTTAGAAGCTATCTCCTGTCCCATTTGCCTTCATTACGAGTACATTTCCGTTATCATAGTGACAGCTTCTTTAGCGATTATTACTTTATCGCAATTCAGAATATTGTATACATTAATAGAATTAGCTACGGTGGTTTCTACACTAGGTATGTTATTGGCGCTTTTAATAACAAAGTTATCTATCATAGGTATAACAATTAGTACCTTTTTATCTGCCCCAAGCGCATTAAGCATAGATACTATAGACTTTGTCCTGTAATTTTCTAACTTGATATCGTCAACGACAATGAATTCTTTGTTCTGTACTTTGCTAGATAATGCAGATTTTATAGCCAGCCGCTTAACCTTTTTATTGAGTTTGTAGCTGTAGTCGCGGGGTTTAGGAGCAAACACAACTCCTCCGCCACGCCAATGAGGCATACGAATCGAACCTGCTCTAGATTTATCAATTTTATTCTGCTTATACGGTTTTCTGCCACCGCCCCTAACTTCACCACGTGTTAATGCAGATTGTGTCCCACTGCGTTTATTTGCCAGATGATTTATAACTACATCATACATAACCGATTCATTGGGAATAATACCAAAGATAGATTCTTCAAGCTCCATTTCACCAACATGAATACCTTCCATATTAAAAATAGTAACATTCAACATAATTCTTTCCTCCAGATCCTAACTTTCACGATACATCCAAATAAAAGCTTCATTGTATTAGAAAACTTGTTAACATTCTTTGTATATTTACAATAGCATCCATTATTTTAACCTCCGTTTGTCCTGCTACAATTTAGAAGAACCCATAGTTATAAAAGTAACAGATAGAAATCACATAAACTATATACAAAACGCTTCTGTAATGTCTGGTATAACCATGCTGGGCGTACTAAAAAAGATGATCCCATTTAGTGCAGGAATCATCTTCTGACGATGTAATGTTATTATTTCGTACAAATTTAGGATCACAGTTCAGTGATTTTTATTTGTTATAAATTATTTTTCTAATCGCATAAACAGAAAGGTAGTATGATTCTGCAAGTTCTTGAATCGAATGACCAGATGCATATGCTTGTATGATTTCATTATTTCGTTTATCAATCTCTTCACGAAAACCGGATAATTCTCCCCAATTTTTATGTTGATCTTTTATTGCGGGAATGTAGATGTATTCACCTTGTACAAAATCTTGCAATTTATCAACTAATTCTTTCGGGAGAATTTCATTAGCGTTGATATATCTCATGTAGACTCACTCCTTGAATAAATGTTATATCTCAAGTAGCAAAGCCAGCATGATTGGCGATGATGTTATTCCATGCAAATATCACCAAATATCTGTCTTTGCATGGAATTGAGCATGGGTAATTGTATTATTCTTATGAGACAAAATTCATCCCCCTCAATTTTCTAATGATAATAAATATGAATTTACTTGTTGTGTCCGTATAGTTGACCGCATGCTGCATTAATGTCAGTTCCGAATTGTGTTCGCACAGTGACTTTGATTCCCTTTGACTTTAAAATACTGACAAACCTTTGAACCCGGTCATTGTCCGATTGATGAAAGCTTTCAGGCGTCACGTCGGTTGAATTGTAGGGGATCAAATTGACATGATATAAATGTTCCCAAGGACCTCTGTCCTTTAACAAAGCAGCAATGGCTTCCGCATGTTCATTTGAATCGTTTTTTCCTCGAAGTAATATATACGCAATATATACTTTTCTACCTGCATCATGAATATGCTGATCCAACCTATTCAACACATCATGAAGTGGAAATCGATTGTTAATTGGCATTAGCTCGCTCCGCTGTTCATCGAACGGAGAGTGCAGTGAAAAAGTCAGGTTGACTTGAGGAAATTCCTTTGTTAGACGATCGATGTTCGGCAAAATTCCAATGGTAGAAACTGTAATCCTTCTATGGCCCAAGCCAAAAGTTCGTGAATCTGTAAGAATCTTAAGCGTATCGAAGATATTAGGATTAGCTAGCGCCTCTCCCATGCCCATAAACGAAACACTATCCAAGGCATCACCATTTAAATGAAAGTATAACAATTGATCGGTAATTTCATCAGCAGTTAGATTTCGTTTCAGTCCGATTGTACCTGTAGCACAAAAGCTACAACCATATCCGCATCCGCACTGACTGGAAATGCAGTATGATTTCCATCCGCGCTCATAGCTTAGTTGAACTGCTTCTACATGTTCACCGCCTTCAATGGCAAAAAGCACTTTATTCACTTGTCTGGATGTCTTTTGTATGACAGGAGTTAAGTTCAAAACGTGTTCGCCAAGCCTCATAATTAATTCGTTTCTTAAGCCCTTAGGTAGTATGGTCATTCGGTCATATTCACCAATTCTTTGCTTGAAAATTGCCTCAGCGATTTGCTCAAACCGATATGCAGGTTGTTTCAATTCTGTCAATATATGTTGAATCATTTCGTATTTCGAAGTTAATTTCATGTTTTTTTCTCCTCTTTAGCCGGAGAAAATGCCTTTAGCATCCTTGGTGGGTGCTTAACATGTACATTAACCAACTATATTAAAACCCAAGAAGCTTGCAGCCAGAATCGCTACGTGCATCTATCGATAGATGGATAATGCTCCGGCATCCGTGTAATTTGATCGTGAACCGTAACAACGGACAATGAAAGGTTCACATGAACATCTACAACTTCAAACATTTATTTCAACCTCCTAATTTAAATTAAAAAAATAAAGAGCTACAAGAAAGTTACCTTTCTTGTAGCTCAAATAAACAAATATTAAAATCTAACCCAATTGATGGATTAGAAATTGTACTATTATTTGAGTGAAGAGAATAAGTAACCTTCTTGCTTAACAAAAAATAAAACAGTTATTGTTTTATCATTCATAAATAAGCAAGAAATATTACATTATTCCCATCATCTCCCTTTGATTAATTACTTGCATTGTAGCACAAGCAATTTCACATTTCAACTTTGAATGGTCTTTGGGTAATAGATTTGTTCGCAAATAAAATAACTTAATAAGTCACACCTTATAAACTAAATTTTCGATAAGAAGCCTTTGAATAACTTCTTCCTTTGGCCTGACATAAATTGTTTTATGGGCTCCAAGTAATACCAATCCCATTGGGGCGCCTTTGGGCTTTTTAAGAGTCTTAACTTGACAATAGTTTACTTCGACCGAACCAGAGGCCTTGATTTGCGAAAAGTAAGCAGCCAGTAAGGCCCCATAATATAACGTCTCTTCATCAGGTGTTGCGGTATTTATAACAACATGTGCTCCGTGATAACTTTTCACGTGCAGCCATAAATCCTCTTTCTTGGCATAATGGAATGTTAGGTAATCATTTTGAATACTGTTCTTGCCTACGAAGATTTTAATATCATGCTCGAATTGAAAAGTCATAATGTTAGGCTTCTTGTTCTGCTTTTTCTTCGTTGATTGGTTTGGCTTTGCTTTGAAATAGCCGTGTCTTTCTAGCTCCCTGCGAATTTCTAATACATCTATGCCATCAGCCAGTTCAAGCCGGGACTCAAGCCGAAAAAAACAATCTAATTCCATTTTACAAAGCACAATTTGCTCCTTAAGTTTGGTATGAGCAATTTTTCCTTTGTGGTATTTTTCGTAGTATTTTTGAGCATTTTGTTTTGCACTCAGTTTGGTGTCTAACGGAATATGAAGCAGTTCTCCTGTCATAAAATCCTCGAGATCGGCAGAAGCAGCGTTGCGGGGAAGCAGATGATAGTATGTGTAAAGTAGATCTGCATAGGTACGATATTGCTCAAACGGCCCGACTTCAAGAACTGCTTGCTCCAATTTTGAAAGTTTTCGAGATCGTTTAATTAATTCATTGCGTACCAATTGGAATAAACTGTATGTTTGCTGGCAAGTTTGCATTTTATATAAGGCAATATCTACGCCTTCCATAATTGGGTAAAAACTCAATTTTCCCCTCAAGTGTGTAAGCGGAATGCAATGGAACTGGATACCCTGCTCTGTTTCCGACAAATAAAGCTTATCGCTTCTATTTAGTTCATACATAATTTCGTAAAATGACTGCCCTTGTTGCATGCGGTATTGAAATTCACGGCTTAACAGAGGCGAAAAACCATGAAATTGTGTTACAAATGACTCTGTTTCATTTATGGAAGACGGCTGAAAAGGATTCTGTTTTCCACTATAATCAAATGGAAGGTGATAAACGGCTTCAGGCGAGAGTGTCCACGCACTGGTTTTGCGGAGCGATGTTTGTTTCATTGCACCAATAATGTTATTCGCTTCATCGACAAGTATGATGTTTGCATCTTTGCCTAGCAGTTCAATGTAAAGTGAGAAGCACACTGCTTCAACACTGATTTGAAAGCAGTATATTCGTTCAACACCGACCTGTTCCATACTTTGGATGACACCAGCGCGTAGATGTTTTGCCAGTAATATCAAAAATTCATCTTCCTGTTTCGATTCCGAATAATTTTCTTCTGTGAAATTTATACGGTTATTTTGTGAATGAATGCTGATAATCAGCCTAAGTTTACGCTCGTTTGATTGTCCATCCAGGAGAATCTCCGTATCAGAAATTTGTAAGATCTTATTGATTGTCATCGGTAGATTAGTCTTGATTTCTTTGGCAAGTTGATGCATTAGTAATCCGTCAAATG
The DNA here is from genome assembly GCF_004344915.1 of Paenibacillus albiflavus. Lineage (GTDB taxonomy): Bacteria > Bacillota > Bacilli > Paenibacillales > NBRC-103111 > Paenibacillus_AM > Paenibacillus_AM albiflavus. The sequence goes on from NZ_SKFG01000016.1 coordinate 136,390, forward strand.
CCATGAATATTCCTCCTTTCATCAGAGATATTTGCCTGTCATACATTCCGTACACTTAGAATATCAAATAACTTCGTAACTCACCTATACACAAAATGTCTATGTATCGTTTTGTATAAACAAAATAATCCGAGGGAACAACTCCTATGTTGTTCCCTCGGATTATTCATCTTTGATATATCTCCTCTATGTGAAGAACCGGAAGCGTATGCCTGCAAAATTTCAAGATTTCGTTATTTATTGTCGGTGTGAAATCCTCTGCCTTGACGCTTCAAACAGCAATACTGTTCCTGCCATCGCCACATTAAGCGATTCTGCTTGGCCCTGCATGGGGATAATAATTGGCTGTGTTACAAGGTTCTCAACCTCGGCGGACATGCCTTGTCCTTCGTTACCAAGTACGAGCCATGTGGGTTTGGTGTAATCCATGTCATAGCAACTGGCAGTCGCTTGCAGCGAAGTACCGATGACTTGAACACCATGTGCAGCAGCCTTAGGCAGCCATTCAAGTAAGTCGCCGCTGATGATGGGTAGATGAAACAGAGAGCCCATCGTGGAACGAATGGTTTTGGGATTATATAAATCCACCGTGCCCTTACCCAGCAGAACGCCTGTAGCCCCCACAGCATCGCTGCTGCGAATAATCGTTCCAAGATTACCTGGGTCTTGTACACCATCAACAACGACCACGAGTGCATTCTTTGCGGATAGAAGATCAGTTGGCGTATTTTCGGGCTTATCCAGAATAGCCATGATCCCTTGTGGCGTTTCTGTATCCGAGCATTTGGCTAATACTTGCGGGCTGACACCTATCCATTCCACATGATCCTGAGTAGCTTGATAGAGCGCATTCGGCAGCCCTTTGTCCAAATCATAGACAATCGTCTTTACTGGAGCATTCGCCTTAACCGCTTCTTCGACAAGATGCGTGCCTTCTATTATGTATTGCCCCAGCTTGTCTCTTCCTTTGCGTCCGAGAAGCTGCACCCACAGCTTCACACGAGCGTTCTGAACCGAAATAATCTCACTTAATCCCATATTAATGTTTACCTTCACTTTTATTTATTCAGGCAATGATATTTCAAATCGCTGTAAATCATCATTTTTCCCGAGGATAACGAGAATATCGTCTTGTTTAAGCGGCGAATCAACCGATGGCGGGATAATAAGCTTTTCTCCTACCTTCAGCGCAATGATATTACAATTATATCGAGCACGAAAATCCAGCTGACGCAAGCTATGCCCAACCATTTTGCCAGATACCTTGGTTTCGATGATGCTGTAATCACTTGAGAACTCGATATAGTCAATAATATTGGATGAAATCAGATGATGTGCTACACGCTGACCCATATCGCGTTCAGGATAAATGATTTTATCCGCACCAATTCTCGTGAGTACCTTACCATGGAGATCATTTGATGCTTTAACTACTATATTCGTAACGCCCATTTCCTTCAATATTAAAGTTGTCAAAATAGAGGACTGGATATCGGCCCCAATCGCCACAACAACAACGTCAAAGTTTCGAATTCCAATCGCACGCAGTGCTTCTTCATCTGTACATTCAGCCTGAATGGCATGGGTAACAAAGTTAGAAACCTCTTGTGTTCTTGCTTCACTGCGATCAATTGCCAGCACTTCAAAGCCTGCTTTAGATAAACTTTTGGCTACACTAGAGCCGAATCTTCCCATTCCGATAATGGCAAATTGTTTCTTCTTCACATCAAGCTCTCCTTACACCATTTGCCTGTATTATAGCATAAATTTGATAACGGTATAAATCCACATAGTTGGATGATTGATGGAAGCTTGAAGCATATTATATAAATGTAGAACAGGACATCAAAGGAGCGGATATTATTTATGGAACTAAATCTTAGACAAGCAGTCATCAACAATGTCAAAAATTCGGATGCCAAACAACTAGGTGAAATTATCCAGGAATCAGTTGGTGGAGAGGATGCCGTGCTTCCAGGCATGGGTGTCTTATTCGAGCTTATATGGACCAATGCCGCACCAGAAATTAGGCAGCAGCTTCTTCAAATCCTACACACAAGTTTACAATCTCCAGCTAATGTGAATTAAACCTGCGATTATATTTGGTATACCGAATGACGCGGCTAAAAATCCGTTTATCCTGTAATTTGAGAAAAATATAAGGATCAGGCGTTGTATTCACCTCAAGTATCCAAGGCTTCAAGTATTTATCCGTAGCAATATCCAGACCAAGCTGATTAACACCACGATATTCTTCATACATTGCTTCAGCCACGCGTAGACCTTGCTGCTTCAACAACGATATGAATGTCTTCTGTGCTTCACTAGACATATAGCTTTGAAGCAGCAATTCAATTGGCCTAAGCTTCCCTCCACTATGAACATTCGTCACAACTCTACCATCTTCCGCGACCCTCCCGATCATCCCTGTCACTTTCCATTCTTGGGAGGGACTTTTCTGTACCATAACGCGAATGTCAAAATCACACGCATTATGTTGAAGCATATGAATACCTTGCTGAACCAAGTATTTCTTGCCCTTCATTTTTACCTTTAAATCTTCATACATTTCGTTAAAATCAGCGAACTCGGCGATTTGCAGCCCAAGCTGATATTTATAGGGGTGCTCTGCATTTGTTTCATCCCATTCGACCCGTGCTACACCTTTGCCATGCATGCCATGTACAGGCTTTACATAGACCATTCGATAGATTTCTAGCATTTCTTTAAGCGTGTGCCTATTTTGAATGGGCTTCGTAACAGGAACGAATTCTCGGAGGTCAAGATGCCGACTAAGCACCTCTGTCTTTTCCCACTTGTCGCTAATTATCTTACGCACATTCAATCACCCCATCCATTCATCAAGTAATGAAAATATATTTTCTCAAGCTGACTAGCGGTATGTGTCCAAGTAAACCTATTCATTACATCCTGATGAGCATACATACTCAAGCTTTCTGCATAATCAGGTCTAGTTATTAACTTATGGATGGTTTGAGCAAATTCTCTTGGATGATGATAGTGATGCACAAGCAACCCATTTACACCATCATGAATGATTTCCTTAATCCCACCATTTGCGGATGCCACTACGGGGACACCTGAAGCCATAGCTTCCACATTGACTAGTCCGAATGCCTCATGCCTTTGCGAAGGACAGACAAAACAATCCCCAAGCCAGTACACCTGAGGCAAATGCCGATGTGGAATATATCCTGTAAATACAGTTGGTACGTGCATAGCTGCCGCATATTTTTTCATTTTATTAAAATAGGACTTACTCGTGGTTCCTCCAGCTATAATCAGACGCACATGAGGTATTTTACTCTTAAGCATACGAACTGCTTGAATGAGAACCTGAATCCCTTTACGAGGAATGATTCGACCCACAAACAGAATATTAAAAGTATGACTTACCTTATACTTCTTACGAATTAACAGCTTTTCATCCCTCAAAGGCATACGAAACACTTGTGGATTTACGCCTAGGAAGGTTTTATATATGGGCACACGGCATTCAGGAAAATGGCGTTGTAGTTCATCTTGTAACGAGCTGCTATTCGCAATAATCAGATCCACTTGATCCAGACAGGCTCTGGCTTGCTCAAGCGTACTATGAGGCGGTGTCACAAAGGTTAGGGAATGCATGAACAAAGACACAGGTGTCCAAGGAAACATCGCTTTAATTCTTGCTGCGTACTGTGGCCGATTATCCACTTGGATTAAATCGAATGTCTTTCCCTGCATGACTTTTAGTACAGAATCAATATAGCCCCGTTTATGATTTGAAACACGAATGATCGTTAGTTTCCCTCGGATCGTAACTGGATCTTGCTTGGGGTGACTGCGAGATATGATTGTGACCTCATGCTGCTCAGCAAGTTCTTTCGCAATAGCATACATGCATATTTCAACAGATCCAGCTACGATGGGTGGAACAGGTATTTGTTCTGGAGCAACCATACAAATATGCAAGGCTTGAGCACCCCTTTTAGGTAAATTAGTGGGCATTCTTCAACCCCATCAATCGGGACACGATATTGTATGAAATCCCTATACAATTGGTATAGGCGAACGAATTTGCAAAGTTTTTTTAGAAAATTGGGATTGATTTTTATATATCAGATTGTTATATTAATAATCGAGATATATCAGATTGAAATATGATTAAAGGTGGTTAGGATATGAACAGCCAAGACATTATCCTTGGTATGCTAATGAAGAATACATTATCGGGCTATGACATCAAGCAGAATTTTGAGCAGTTATTCTCCTTCTTCTACGATGCCAGTTACGGTACGATCTATCCGACTTTGAGCAAAATGGAAGCAGCAGGCTATATTACGAAAGAAGTTGTCGTGCAAGAGGGCAAACCGAACAAGAATATGTATTCCATAACGGATCATGGCGTTAAAGTTTTTCAAGCTTACTTATCAAGCTCCTTAGAAGCTGATCTATTGCGTTCCGATCTTTTGATGCGTCTATATTTTGGCGAGTTTACTGATAAGGATACGATTATGGGCTGGCTAGAGGCGGATATCGCTGAAGTGTCTGGTATGGTTAGCAGACTGGAAACGAATTTTGAGGTGTGGCGCAATGGAATGAGTCCTACTCAAGAGCTTGGCTTCCGAATTGGGATCAAGAGCTTCAAGCAAAGAATACAATTACTGAATGAATTTGCGGAGCAATTAAAGGAATTGAATTGAATTTTCATTTAAAGAGGGGATTGGTTTGTATGATCAAAACCATTATAGCTTTATTGCGTAAACCAGCTAGCATCATTGGTATTATAACAGCAGTTATTTTTCAATTATTTTTTAGCATTATCTGGTTAACAGGCTACGATCAAATTAATAATCATGTGAATCAATTCAAGATTGCCATCGTCAATGAGGATAAAGGAATTGGAGCAAGTGCAGCGGAACAGTTAGCAAACCAATTAAGTTTTAAAACAGAGATTCTCCCCTCGGTAGATCAAGCTAAACAATTGCTTGAAGATAGACAAATTCAGCTAATAATCCACTTTCCTTCCGATTTTACCAAGTATGTGACTGATCCTGCCAGCAAAGGCATGATCAACTATATCGTCAATGATTCGAATGCCTCTATGGTTAAATCCGTCATGCAAGGAATAGCTGCCGAGGTTACAGCTACCATCAACAAGCAATCGGTTAAATCTAGCTTCCAATCAACACTCGAACAGCTTCATCTGCCTTCCAGCCAATCTGAACAAATGGCAACGAGCTTATCCGAACGGGTTGCAACGCAAATAGAGAGCGTGAACCCCGTCAATAACTTCGCCAAACTGATGGTTCCTATGCTTCTCGTGATGGCCTCCTTCACAGGCTCTATGCTCATGACGATGAATATGAACAAATCTGCTAATGAGATCAAAGAACAATTTGGCAAATGGAGACTGCTGGCAGCCAGAGCACTTATCTATGTTGTAGCATCCGTCTTTATCGCACTCATCGGAACATCAATGGTTAATTTGTTAGGCATTCATTCCGATCAAGGGTTTATTGCCATGTGGTTGTTCCAATCGCTCATCGTACTCTCCTTCCTATTCCTATCGCAGATGTTCTTCCTGCTGTTAGGGGATGCAGGCGCATGGATCAACATCGCATTATTATCGATTCAGCTGTTGACATCTGGTGCCACAATCCCACGTGAGGTACTTTCAAGCTTCTATTACGGCCTTAGCAGCTATCTGCCTTCCACTTATGCCGTTAATGGCATCATGAACCTTGTTTCTGGCGGACCGAGCATTGCGAATGATTGTTGGTGGCTCCTCCGAATTACGTTAGCTGTCATTGGCATCAGCGTCATTCTCGTTGCCATTCGCAAAGATGGTAGACGAACCAAGCAATCGCTTCCCGCTTCACAAATCGCTTAATTTACAAGAAGAAGTGGTTCCACCTACAAAGGGCATTACCTCTGCTACGATCAGCCGAGATAATGCCCTTCTTGATTATTCATGAAGGTTGTAATATTGACGAAGTGGTGCTTGCAGTGGCATATAGCCTTGATTGAATATGCGCTTATACGCAGCGTGATTTGCTGCGTGCGGCTCTACAATATTACGTTGCTCTTCACGGATACTTGCAGCAGCCTCATTCGCATCCTTATAAACCCCTACTCCAATTCCTGCCGTTATTGCTGCGCCAAGCAGGGTAGCCTCCACAACTTGTGATACCGTAATTCGGCAGCCCGTTACGTCAGCTTTAATATTCATCCAGTGGCGATTGCGTGTCCCTCCGCCCACTGCGATCAAATGTTCAATGTCTTCACCTGCGATTTGCTCAGCTTTCAATCTGATCGATTCCAGCTCATAAGATGTACCTTCAAGTACAGCTCTTAGCATATCTCCTTGTTCATGAGACTTCGTAAGACCAATGAACGCAGCCTTGGCTTGCGGATCAGGATTCGGAGCACCGCTGCCTGATAAATACGGATAATAAAGAATCCCTGACGGCTCCTGTTTCGTATGAGACAGCATTTCCGACATCCGCTCATAACTCATTAACTCTGAACCCGACAGCTTAGATCTGAGCCATTCGACCGAAGCTCCGGAAGCATTGATCCCACCCATCCAAAAATACCGATCTGGCACAACATGACAGCCATAGGATAATCCAGTCGCATATTCTGCCTCACCTAATGGCCGCTCACTTAGCATGCCGACAAGCGTCTCTGCAGTCCCCATCGAATCAAACACGATGCCTGGTGTAACAGCACCTACGGACAACGAGGCGCATACATGATCATGGCCCGCAATAGCTACTGTCGTTTGCTTGCTTAATCCAAGTCCAGCTGCCATCTCAGGCAGTACAGTACCAAGTGGTGTACCTGCTGGCAGAGCCTCAGGGAACATATCAGGCGATAAGCCAAACTGGCGAATCCAAGACTCATCCCAGCATTTGCGATCAATTCGGTAAAGAAAGGTACGTGCAGCGAGTGAATAGTCAGTCGCCATGCGACCTGTCAAGCGATAGGCGATGTAGTCTCCCATGGAGAGCCACTTTGTATCCTGTAGATCAACTCCGCCTCGATCACGGAGCCATAATATTTTGGACAGGCCTTGTTTAAAGTTCGCCCTGAGCCCTGAGGCTGCAAATCTCTCTAAAGGATCGCCTGCTTGCTTAATCTGCTCGATCTGCTCCATCGTTCTGGTATCGAACCAAGGGATCATGTGGGATCGTGCAGCACCCGTATGGCGATCGACAAGCAAACCAGCTTCCGCCATGCTGGCAATCCCAACGCTTACAATTTCCTCGCCTGCTGCTGACTGTGCAGCTTCTTGTATAACAGCCGCGACCGTGTTCCAAAGTTCCTCAGGATCATAGTAGTAATAACCTTCCTCTGTCTGACGAGTTGGCGTTGATCTGCTAGCAAGCTTAACCGCCGACCCATGATAATCGAATAATCCTGCTTTAATATTCGTGGTTCCAACATCAACCCCCATTAATTTCATAGCGCTTATCTCACCCCTTGTTGTGTATATTTGTATGATGATTCCAACTATTTAACCAATAGTATACAACATTTCATGCGCTTCATGGACATGCGTACAAAGTTATAAATTCTATCATATACAAAAGCAGTGCCCCCTTAAGGAGCACTGCTTCACAAGCACCATCATCCTATGGCGCATTCGTTAGAAATTCAAGATCACTATTACGTTCCAGTGCTGAGCGAAGTGCATATTCACTCTCGAATAAGGCGACATAATTGCCTTTCTTATCCTTAACAAGCTGTGAATTAATACGGAATTTGCCTGGATCAATATTCTTGCCGACAACCCATCGAGCGAATTGGTAGTTCAGTCGCTGCAGCATAATATCTACACCATATTCACCCTTCATTCGATGTTCAAATACTTCAAATTGCAGTTGTCCTACAACACCTAGAATCGTCTCTTCGAACACACTCGCAGAATGGAATACTTGAATCGTACCCTCTTCTGTCAGCTGATCGATCCCCTTCTGATATTGCTTATGCTTCAAAGCGTTCTTAACCGTTACCTTACAGAATAATTCAGGTGAGAAGGTTGGCAATTCATCATATTGAAAGCTTCCGCCCTGTACGAGCGTATCCCCAATACGGAAAATGCCTGGGTCAAACAAACCGATAATATCTCCTGCATACGCCTCATCGACAATATCGCGATCCTGAGCCAAGAATTGCTGCGGCTGCGCCAGCTTAATATCCTTACCTGCTCTTACATGCTTAACTGACATGCCACGTTCGAACTTACCTGATACGATACGTAAGAAAGCAAGACGATCACGATGAGCTGGATTCATGTTCGCTTGAATCTTGAACACATAACCAGAGAATTTCGGCTCAGTTGCTTCCACTTCTCCTTCCGTGCTCTTCCGAAATTGTGGACTTGGAGCTAACTGCAAGAAGTTCTCAAGGAACGTCTGCACACCGAAATTATTAATTGCCGAACCGAAGAATACAGGCGTTAATTCACCAGCTAACACCTTATCCATCTCAAAAGGGTCACCCGCTACATCTAGCAGCTGCAAATCTTGACAAAGCTCATCATGCAAATGCTCGCCAGCCATTTCGCGAATACGAGGATCTTCATATCCTGCAACAGGCTGAACCGTAATTTCACGATGCTCATCATTATGATACAGCTCAACGCGAGATTTCGTACGATCGTATACGCCGCATAGTGCTTTCCCCATACCAATTGGCCAGTTCATCGGATAGGAACGGATTCCAAGCACGTTCTCCAGCTCCTCCAACAAGTCAAAAGGGTTCTGGCCTTCACGGTCAAGCTTATTAATAAACGTAAAAATCGGGATTCCTCTCATCCGACAAACCTGGAATAGCTTAATTGTCTGAGCCTCGACACCCTTCGCTACGTCAATCAACATGACTGCCGCATCTGCTGCAGTTAGCGTACGATAAGTATCCTCGGAAAAGTCCTGGTGACCAGGCGTATCCAGGATGTTGACTTTATGTCCCTTATAATCAAACTGCATAACGGAAGAAGTAACCGAGATACCACGCTGCTTCTCAATCTCCATCCAGTCGGATGTAGCAAATTTGGCTGCTTTACGACCTTTGACTGTACCCGCTAAGCGTATAGCGCCCCCGAATAAAAGCAGCTTTTCCGTTAAAGTCGTTTTACCGGCATCGGGGTGAGAGATAATCGCGAAAGTACGTCGTTTAGCTACTTCCTCATTTAATTTTCTTTGTTCTTGTTCATTCATTTAGGCTAAAACCCCTTCTATATTAACTGCTCACATGTAGGATGATAAGCGTCAAAAGCTATTTCATCAAAAAAGCACGTGCAGGAGCAGCATCGATGCCCGTAAGTTTAAGCGGTGCAACAACGAGTGTATAAGTCCCCGCTGGAACATCTTTCAGACGTAACCCCTCTACAATATGAACTCGATTGCGAAGTAGTGAACGATGTGTAGGATATTCAGGCTGTGCACGCTCAATTCCAAGCCCATCAGTGCCCACGCCTTGTACACCACGCTCAATGCAATACTGCGCTCCACTATCTGCTAAGTAAACAAAGTCAAAATCGAACTCCTCAGACAAGGAGTTGCGAGTTTTGAATACGACCCATTCACCCTTTTGCAAATCAAGTGATTCTAAATGTTCCCGTTCAATCGCTTCTTTAACATGCGTTAAATCAACTACTCGAGCTATACCGATAAGTTCTTCCAGCGGAATAGCCTCAATCGTCTCGCCGCCTTCAATCATATGCAGCGCCGCATCAAGATGTGTCCCGCAGTGTACGTCCATTGCAACACGAGTCTCATGGACCTTGGCGTTAGAGAAATTAGCCATGTTAATTAACTCTGGCTTCTTCTCTTCTTTATTCTTATAAACCTGCATACCCGGTTCAATTGTCATAGATATATCGTAAATTTGACTAAAACTGCTGATCATACGAGTATCGCTCCCTTTCTGATCCGTAACTTATCTTTGTGTTGCTTGTCCAAAAATTGGCCACCACTTAAAGCCGTTTTTAGCCAGAATCTCATTCGCACGTTCTGGTCCCCAGCTGCCTGCAGCATAGAATTCTGGATCCTCTTCAGCATTTCTCCATGCTTGTGCAATACGATCGACATATTCCCAAGCATGAGCAACTTCATCCCAGCGGGTAAAGTAAGTAGAGTCACCGCGAGCAGCATCATATAGCAGGCGCTCATACGCTTCAGGCGTATTAAAGCCCACTTCACTGCTATGGCTAAAATCAAGTGCAATTGGCGTAATACCCCCAGAAGCACCTTGATCCTTGGCATTCATTTTGAAGTATATACCTTCTTCTGGATGCACGCGGAATACAAGCAGGTTCGGTTCCAGCTTCTGTTTCTCAGCTAAATAAACGCCATCTGGTATGTTTTTGAATTCAACAACAACTTCAGTTGTTTTGGATGGCAATCTCTTACCTGTACGAATGTAGAACGGAACTCCAGCCCAGCGGAAATTATCAACGAATACACGAGCCATGAAATAAGTCTCTGTATGCGAATCTGGATTTACTTTATCTTCATCACGGTAAGCTGGCAGCATTTTGCCATTCACTTCACCTTGTACATATTGGCCGCGTACTACGTCCTCTTTTACCGCTTCATCTGATTCAAAAGCACGAAGTGAACGAAGAACCTTCACCTTCTCATCCCGAATATCTTCTGGATGCATACGGCTAGGCGGTTCCATTGCCATCATGGCGATCATTTGCAGCATATGGTTTTGTCCCATATCGCGCAAAGCTCCAGCATGGTCATAGTAGCCGCCGCGTTCTTCAACGCCAACTGTCTCACTTAAAGTAATCTGGATATTCGCGATATGCTTGTTATTCCACAAAGGCTCAATAAAGGAGTTAGCAAAACGGAATACGCCAATATTCTGAACCATTTCTTTGCCCAAATAATGATCGATTCGGTAAATATCGGACTCTTCAAATACTTGACGTAGCTGTCCATTGAGCTTCTGTGCAGTCGGTAAATCGTAACCGAACGGCTTCTCGATTACAAGACGATGCCAGCCTGTAGTTTGAAGCAGACCACCTTCACGCAGGTTGAACGATACATCGCCAAATAACTCAGGTGCAAGCGCCAAATAGAACAGCCTGTTACCATTCGTATCAAACTTACGATCCAGTTCATTCACAAGACCATTAAGCTGACGGAAGCCCTCCACATTATGTATATCAAGTGACATATATTGGAAATGCTCAGCGAATTTATTCCATTCCCCATTCTCAGCAGCATCATGTCTTGCGAACTCAACAATTGCTTCACGTACATCGCTGCGGAACTCATCATTCGATCTTGGTCGACGAGCCAAACCAACTACAGCAAAATTCTCTCCAAGTTTACCTTCTCTGTACATACTGTAGATCGCGGGAAATAGCTTTCTCTTCGCTAAATCACCAGTCGCTCCAAATATCAGAAAAACTGCTCCTATCATCTATACATCATTCTTTCTATGTGAATTTTGTTATGTTAAGCATACCGAAATTATTTCATGTATTCAACTCTTTCTCCAAAGAGCACTACACAATAACCCAATATCTGACACAATCATGTCATGAACGAATCACAAGGTCTTACCTCTGACAAGCAGATTAATATCTACTCGTTAAGGCAAGACCTTATTCTTGCACAGCCTCTATGAACGATATTTTTTAATCATCTGCCACATGAACCATAGACAACCGATCACAACTGCAATGATTAGGATAATATTTGATAACTCCATTACTTTGACTCCTTTATCATCACTCAACTAAACCTTGCTTAAGGGCATAAATTGCCGCTTGTGTACGATCTTCCACACCCAGCTTGGCTAGAACATTCGTTACATGGAATTTCACTGTCTTGATCCCAATAAACAAAGCATCTGCTACCTCTTGATTAGACTTACCACCAGCGATCAGTCGTAATACTTCCATTTCACGTTCTGTCAAATCCTCGTGAGGAGCGGCCTTAGGCTTAGGCTGACGGAAGCGATTCATCAGCTTGGATGCAACTTGCGATTCCAGAATGGATTGCCCCTTAGAGGCAGCACGAATCGCCCCTGTAATTTCCCCTGCTCTTGAAGTTTTCAATAAGTACGAAATAGCTCCCGCTTCAAGTACTGGATACATTTTCTCATCGTCCAAATAACTTGTCAGCACAATCACCTTGCAATCAGGCCGTAATTGAAGCAGCTTCCTCGTCGCCTCAATTCCATCTATGCCGCCTTCCATTACCAAATCCATCAGCACGACATCTGGCTCATATTCTTGAGCTAACCGGATACCTTCCTCTCCAGAGCTAGCTTCACCTACAACCTCAATATCATCCTCAGTTCCAAGAACAGCGGCAAGACCGATTCTTACCATCTCATGGTCGTCAACTAGAAGTACTTTGATGACTGATTCCTCCATCTGATACTCCTCCTTCTACTAGAATAGGTACTCGTATATCAATACGGGTTCCTTGATTTGGTGCAGCTACAAGTGATAAAGATCCACCAATTTCACTGACTCGTTCCTGCATTGTCGCAAGACCATATGAAGATTGCTTCTTATCCTGCATGTCAAATCCAACACCATTATCTCGTATATATAGTCTAACACCTTCTTGACTATGTAGATGTTTTAATTTGAGCTCCAATTTCGTTGCCTTGGAATGACGAAGCGCATTCGATAATGCCTCTTGAACGATCCGGAATAGATGATCCTCAATTCCCTTCGGAAGAGCAACTCCATCATCCATTTCCCATTCGATCTCAATTGGCACTTTGGCACGCAGCTCTTGCAGTAGATCTCCAACTGCTTGAGACAATCGTTTACCTTCTAGATGGACAGGTCGCAGATGCATTAGCAGCGCTCTCATCTCAGATTGTGCTACAGAGGCCATCTCTTCAATAAGAAATATTTGACGCTTCGCCTTATCAAAATCTTTATCCATAATTCGCCCAACAGCAGTTGCTGTCATCGAGATCGCAAATAATTGCTGGGATACCGCGTCATGCAGTTCGCGTGCAAGCCGTTGACGCTCTTCTACAATGGCAGAGAATCTCGCTTTATCGGCTAACTCTGCATTATGATTGGATAGTCGTTGTAAAGACGTCACCTGCTCTTCCCATTTTTTGATAATCCGCTCTAACTGGTCACCTAAACGGCCAATCTCATCTTCTCCCAAATTCATTTGGCTGCGAACAAAGCTACCCTTCTCTAATAGCTGCATTCTTGCCATAATCGGATCAAGTCGCTTCTTTATTCGTGCGCTTGTCCAATATCCATATATACTGCCTAACACCAGCACTAGCACCACGGCTAAAATAACCAGTATTAAGATGCGATCCCAAGTATCTACTTTAAATAAAAGACCAAAATATTGTAAGCCATAGATCATTAAACAAACGAATATCGAACTGAAGACGATGCCTTCGCCCATGCTGCGCCACATCATATTCGTCAGCTTCGTATTATTGTTGCTTTGCATGAGCCGTAAACCTCCTACGAGTAGTCTTCATCCTATATGGCATATCGTTAATTTAGAATTTTGATATCAATATCTCCTACGATAAAGGAAATAATTAGTTTCACACGATTCGAGCTCGTAGCATAGTTGGATGATTGCCAATTTACCTTGCTCATCATGCCATGCTCATTGTGATTCACAGCATCTATTGGCCCTATGGCCAAAGAGGCATCAATCCACACGCCTATTTCTTCAGGTATCGTAATATCGATATCACCTATCACGCCTTGTACAAGGATTGTAGTTTCCTCCTGAACGAATATGGCTGTCGTTAGATCAAGATTGACTTCTCCAAATACAAACCATACCGAGCTGTCTTGCAGCGGCCAAGGCTCATGTCCCCACTTGATGCTATCAATGATCGAATGCTTCTTCTGTACGGATGGATTCCGATTATCAACCTTTCGCGACTGAAAATAAAAATAACCGCCAATGATAAGCACAATCGCTAACAATATGGATACATCACGCAGTAACACAAAGATTACACCAATGCCAATCAATATATAGCCCTTGCGTTTATGATCCACTCGCATCTGATAAATCCCAAGCGCAATCAGTAAAATGGCAATCACAAGGTATAGACCGATTATATGTTCAATTAAGAGATATACACCTGTTCCAATAAGTAAATAGGCAGTATTGCGATTACGATTGTAATTATTGCGTGTCCCTTCCCCCATGTTGCCACCTCCGATCCTTCTCATTTTATATAGCTTATTCTATTGTAGCCGATTACACCAAAACTCGATACAGTCTAAGGGCTACAAGTCCCCCCTACTTTAGTCGAGGGAAACATAAATGGCAGTATATCATCAATAAGGTGGTTTTGTAACCACTTTATTCACATCTTCTCTAATATTCCGAAATTCCATATGGATCACTCCCTATTCAGTATCATTTATAGATGTTTGCCACTTCGTATGATAACCGGGTCAATTGTCCAATCAATGAATACCTCTACATCATAAACTACTACATATCATCGGAAAGGAGGATGTCACTATGGGTGGTGTCGGATTCACTTCAACTGGTGCCATACTGGTACTTTTCATTTTGCTAGTTATAATTCTTCGTTCCGGGTTATTTGTAATTTAAATAGCATATCACTGTATAAGGAGGAATTCATATGTCATGTGGTGAAGTAGCTGGTGTAAGATGTGGTTGGGGTACTACAGAAATTCTTGTACTCTTTATCCTTCTTGTAATCATTCTTTCGGCGTTCTGCATCTAGCACCCAAGAATTGTCCATTGATATGACAACTATGATCAGCCCCAGTACCATTAGGTCTGGGGTTATATACATTTACATACTTGAACATTATCCCATACTTATTTCAGATATGCGATTATTTTTTACTTCTTTTTTATACATTTTAGTATATTAATTTACTTATCTTTAAGAATCAGTTAAACTATCGATAAAACCAGAATTCACTAGGTGGTGAAATGATGAATCCGAATGAAAACACGTCTACACGTAAGAATGTTCTTCTTTTCTTAAAAATAAAAGGTCCTCAAAGCACCAAAGAACTTGCAGCACATCTAGAAATTACTGAAATGGCCGTTCGTAGACATTTGCAATCACTTGAACTAGACGGCTTGGTCGAATCCCGAATGATTAGACAGCCTATGGGGCGCCCGTTATATCAATTTAATTTAACTGAACTGGCAGATGATGTTTTTACCAAAAACTATCACACGCTTACACTAGACCTGCTGCAGGAATTAGCAGATGAAGTGGATGAAGAGCTAGTTGAGCGATTATTTAAACGTCGCAATGATAAACTTATTCATAAATATCAGTCGAGTCTAGAAGGCAAAAGCCTACATGACAAAGTTGCCGCTCTTACCGAAATTCAAAAAAAGAATGGCTATATGGCAGACTGGGAGCAGACAACGGATGGGGATTATCTCATTAAAGAACATAACTGTCCCATTGCGCAGGTTGCCAATGAATATAGCTACGCTTGTCAATGTGAGCTGAACTTATTCCAAACCTTATTAAATACTGAGGTAGAACGCACGGAATGTCTAGCCAAGAACGGCAACAAATGCGCCTATTTAATCAAAAAAGAGCATATTCTTACTTAAAGCAGCAAGCTTATAGAGCTGGCTGCTTTTTTACAGGTATAGAACTTCACATACTTTATATACAACAATGTTGATTTAATGATGAAAATGAGTAATAATAAGAATTGTAGTTACATATTCCTAGGAGGGATTTATACGATGGCACATCAATTACCAGCATTACCATATGCGAATAACGCTTTGGAACCACATATCGACGAAACTACGATGATGATTCACCATGATCGTCACCACAATGCTTATGTTACTAACCTCAATGCAGCACTTGAAGGACATGCAGATTTACAAGCTAAATCCATTGAAGATCTAATTGCAGATCTGAATGCAGTTCCTGAGTCAATCCGTACAGCAGTGCGCAATAACGGTGGCGGACATGCGAACCACTCCCTATTCTGGGAAGTAATTGGACCTAACGCTGGCGGCGAGCCAACTGGTGCACTTGCAGAAGCAATCAACAATGAGCTAGGCGGATTCGCTAAGTTCAAAGAAGATTTTGCTAAAGCAGCTGCTACACGTTTCGGATCTGGCTGGGCATGGCTAAGCGTGAAGGATGGCAAATTAGTTGTATCCTCCACTCCAAACCAAGACAGCCCAATCATGGAAGGCGTTACGCCTATTCTTGGTTTAGACGTATGGGAGCATGCTTACTACCTTAACTACCAAAACAAACGCCCTGACTACATTGCAGCTTTCTGGAACGTTGTGAACTGGACTGAAGTTGGCAAGCGTTACGAAGCAGCTAAGTAAGCTGTAGATATACAGAAGAATATCGATTAAGCATTCTATAAAACTCAAGTAGGGTTACGAATTTATTCGTAACCCTTCAACTTTCCCACCAAAGGCAGGTGTTCACCATCGGAATCGTAGTCGTAGAAGTATGTGATAGTAATCTAATGAGTCAGGTCGATCTAGAAGAGCTAGAGAACGAATATCCGGGTGTGGCTGTCCTCCGTACTTATTGCCTCAGCTTCTGCCGCATTTGTAAAGCGAGACCCTATGTCATTGTCAACGGCAAACAAATCTATGCCAAGACTGTAGAAGAATGCATGCAGCTCGTTAAGGCCACAATTGAGTCGGAATTGCAGACTTTTGACGCGCTCTGAACTTCTCCTTGATTTGAATATAATCCACTTGTGGATATTGCGTATTCAGGAACAATTTAACCGCTTGATCCCACATCTCCTCCCACTCCGGAAGGATGTTCACATGCTCCGCGCGAATAATATTCTTCTTCAGAAGATCACTCGTATTAAACGTCAGCCAATTATCCCATCTTTTGATCCGAATACCATCTATATCAACTGGTTCCGTCTTGGCTAGTTCGTACTGCTGGGCAGTCATTGAAAACTCGTAAATTGGTGTGTATACTCGCTGGAATCTCCATGTTCTAGGGCCGTCTCCACTAGCAACGAAGAGTCCATCCGCTTTTTTATCTAGCTCCTCTGCATCTACCCATTCTTTTGTAATTCGTTTCGTATTCTGATTCATCAATCGTACCCATTCGTTTGTAACTTGATCATTCAGCTTCTTAAGCTGTTCTTCTATTTTCGCATATAACTGCTCTTCTTGTTCCATTCTTGCTTGTTCATCAAATATTTGGTCAAAATCAAGTGGTGATATGTTAGTAATCTTTACTTGCCGTGCTTGCTCTTGTCTCTCAAACACATCATAATACCTCGGTAGATTATTCTCATCCGCTTTCCGATTGAACCATTCATCAAAATACTTGCCAAATACCTCATCATGTTCATCTAACTGCTTATTAATTGCCTTTGAATCACCTAACTTTTCCATCACAGTAGCAAAATCCAATGAATCAGAAAAATACTCATACATCTTTTGTCTAGTCAGTTTAAAACTTTTGCCGTTGTATGTAATTTTTATCGTTTCATTCAGATTGGCTGGCTTTAAATCCTCATAAGTAAATTGAATGCTCTTATTCGTACCATTGACCTCTTCTTTCACAAATAAATTATACTTGGATTCTAAAGCATGTCCTTTAAGAAGCTTCCAAGAACTATATTTACCTGTACCTGGAACAGTATATAATCCTAAACTAACGGTAGAAGTGTTTGCATTCCACGCAACTTCGATACCAAAGCTTTCTGCGATGTATCTGAGCGGCACATAAGTCACATTATCATAAGCCCGAGGCGCCACATCAAGTGTTGTACTCGATTTTGTAAATGGACTTGGTGCATCAAAATGATTATCCGCTACATATGTGTTCGCAATTAGATTATTCAGATATAGTTCATTCTGTACATTGCCCTTAACAAGCGTGATCTTCTGTGTCTGCTCATCCCAAAATACATCTGCACCAAGGGCTTCTGATACTGACCTTAATGGGACTAATATCCTTCCGTTAATCTCCATTGGCTTATTTGAAAAATTAACTTTCTCCCCAAATACTAAAATGTTAATCTTGTCAGCTGCCTTAACTTGAGAATTGAATAAAGAGAACATGCAGACCACGGCCAGAAGACTTAACATTAGTTTGATCTTCTTCATACGTATAAACAACCTCCTAAGCATTATAATCTTATCTAACCATTCTACTTAACCCCATAATATTCCTTTATACGACAAAAAAGTTGTTAAGTTTTCTTATGGTAAAAAAATTGGCTTCAGGAAACATTATAGATATCACACAATCCTGGAGGTATGCATGCTTTACTTATACAGTCTTGCTTTGTTATTCGTGGGGTTAACAGCTATCAATCTGATTTTTTCTTATCAAAGCAAACATATAGATCCTCAATTTTGGACTACTTTTCTCTTTCAACTCACAATGATCCCCATTTTTTTCGTAGCAAATATGTGCATTGGCTATGGAGTCAAATTCGGCTCAAAAGCAACACATAATCTAGCCTATGTATTGGTTTTTTCCAAGTGTCTGGAGATTCTGATCGCGCTATGGATGGGATATTGGTTTCTAAAAGAGGTTCCTTCGTGGAAAACGTGGATCGGTCTTGGCTTTATCGCAGTCGGTGTGGTGCTTGTAAAGCAAAAATAACCATTATAAAATGCAAAAAGGACTTGCTCATTATAAGCAAATCCTTATGCTACACGCATGTGTTTCCATTATGCCGGTGAAGGGACTCGAACCCCCACGGTTTCCCTCACGATTTTGAGTCGCGCGCGTCTGCCAATTCCGCCACACCGGCTTATTCAGGATAAAGATTACATGGTGCCGAAGACCAGACTTGAACTGGTACGATAGTCACCTACCGCAGGATTTTAAGTCCTGTGCGTCTGCCGATTCCGCCACTCCGGCTCGAAAGATTGTGGAGGCGCCACCCAGACTCGAACTGGGGGTAAAGCTTTTGCAGAGCTCTGCCTTACCACTTGGCTATGGCGCCATAAAATAATTGGAGCGGAAGACGGGAATCGAACCCGCGACCCTCGCCTTGGCAAGGCGATGCTCTACCGCTGAGCCACTTCCGCATAAAACTGGGGATATAGGATTTGAACCTATGCATGACGGAGTCAAAGTCCGTTGCCTTACCGCTTGGCTAATCCCCATTAAAGATAATAATGGGGCGGTCGAGGGGAATTGAACCCCCGAATGTCGGATCCACAAACCGATGCGTTAACCACTTCGCCACGACCGCCATATTCAAATGTCCTACAGTTTTACTGGCAGGGGCAGCAGGAATTGAACCCACACCAAAGGTTTTGGAGACCTTTGTTCTACCTTTAAACTATGCCCCTATAATGGTGGAGGCTGATGGATTCGAACCACCGAACTCGAAGAGAGCAGATTTACAGTCTGCCGTGTTTAGCCACTTCACTAAGCCTCCACGTTCACTGTTAAGAGTGAATGGTGGCTCGGGACGGAATCGAACCGCCGACACGAGGATTTTCAGTCCTCTGCTCTACCGACTGAGCTACCGAGCCATACTACTATTATATTATAATGGCGGAGCCGACGGGATTCGAACCCGCGGTCTCCTGCGTGACAGGCAGGCATGTTAGGCCTCTACACCACGGCTCCACACTTTTTTCTAGAAACAAATTAGCTTCAAGAAAATTTAATTGCGGGGGCAGGATTTGAACCTGCGGCCTTCGGGTTATGAGCCCGACGAGCTACCGGGCTGCTCCACCCCGCGTCGTAATCTATAATGGTGGAGGCTAACGGGATCGAACCGCTGACCCTCTGCTTGTAAGGCAGATGCTCTCCCAGCTGAGCTAAGCCTCCGTACCATGTAAACTTTATGGTGACCCGTAGGGGATTCGAACCCCTGTTACCTCCGTGAAAGGGAGGTGTCTTAACCCCTTGACCAACGGGCCTTATTTGTTTTGCAATAATGTATATTATTGAAATAGTGGCGGAGAGAAAGGGATTCGAACCCTTGAGACGCTTGTGGCGCCTACACGATTTCCAATCGTGCTCCTTCGACCAGACTCGGACACCTCTCCATATGGCTCCCCGAACAGGACTCGAACCTGTGACAACTCGATTAACAGTCGAGTGCTCTACCAACTGAGCTATCAGGGAATACTTTATACATTATACAGGGTTTGTTCCCTGAAAACTAGTAGCAAAACGAAGGTAATTGTTTACAAATGCATCCTTATGCATATTATGCTTACATAGTAGCTTTCTTCTCGCAGTTTCTTACGAAACTACTGCCAGAAAGCTTGTAGGTTAAGCCCTCGACCTATTAGTACTTGTCAGCTCCACACATTGCTGCGCTTCCACCTCAAGCCTATCAACCTCGTCGTCTACAAGGGGTCTTACTAATTGGGAAATCTCATCTTGAGGGGGGCTTCGCGCTTAGATGCTTTCAGCGCTTATCCCTTCCGTACATAGCTACCCAGCGGTGCTCCTGGCGGAACAACTGGTACACCAGCGGTACGTCCATCCCGGTCCTCTCGTACTAAGGACAGCTCCTCTCAAATTTCCTACGCCCACGACAGATAGGGACCGAACTGTCTCACGACGTTCTGAACCCAGCTCGCGTACCGCTTTAATGGGCGAACAGCCCAACCCTTGGGACCTACTTCAGCCCCAGGATGCGATGAGCCGACATCGAGGTGCCAAACCTCCCCGTCGATGTGGACTCTTGGGGGAGATAAGCCTGTTATCCCCAGGGTAGCTTTTATCCGTTGAGCGATGGCCCTTCCATGCGGTACCACCGGATCACTAAGCCCGACTTTCGTCCCTGCTCGACTTGTTGGTCTCGCAGTCAAGCTCCCTTATGCCTTTGCACTCTTCGAATGATTTCCAACCATTCTGAGGGAACCTTGGGACGCCTCCGTTACTCTTTAGGAGGCGACCGCCCCAGTCAAACTGCCCACCTGACACGGTCCTCCTACCAGCTAATGGTAGAGAGTTAGAACTCCAATACGATCAGGGTGGTATCCCAACGTCGCCTCCACACAAGCTGGCGCTCATGCTTC
>NZ_SKFG01000017.1 GCF_004344915.1 Paenibacillus albiflavus
GCTCGACTTGCATGTATTAGGCACGCCGCCAGCGTTCGTCCTGAGCCAGGATCAAACTCTCCATTAAAGGTGAGCTGATTTGCTCAAAATTTCTTGCTAGCTTGTCAATATCTTGTGGATATCGACGTTGTTGAGATTAATAATCTCATTTATTTCTTCACTCGTTGTTCAGTTTTCAAAGGACAATTTCTTTCATTTTTCGCTGCCGTGTTTCTCAGCGGCGACTTAATTAATATATCACATTCGACTAGGTAATTGCAAGCTTTTTTTTGAAATTCTTTTTTAAAGTGTTTTTCAACGCTTATTAAGCAGCTTGTAGTATTTTGTCGAACGTTGCCGTTTCAGCGGCAGAAGACAACTATAACATGTATATGAATATGTGTCAAACATTAATTAGAACTTTTAAAACTCAGTGTAGTTTGTCACGTATACTAATCATTTAATCCTTTTCCATTCAGAATTTGCTGCATATATTTTTCAACCCTCGAAACTCGAGTTTTGGATTGTTTAGGTTCTGAGAAGTAATAAAGGTACGCTCTTTGCCGTCCCGGCGTCAATGCTTCAAAAGCAGTTTTCAACTCAGGCATATCATCGAGTTTATTTTGAAACTCGTCAGGAATACTGTATTCAGTCGTTTTCTTCAAAGTCACTTCCAAGCCTGCTTTTTCAACTTCAATGGCTTCATGAATATAGGCTTTGATGATAGGTTCCATTTCAATGATCTCTTGAATATTGGTGAACCGAATCTGTCGCGCTGCTTGTACATTCTCTGTTTGTTGGATTAGAATCCCGCTCGGATCTTTTAACAAAGCGCCTTTATGAAACAAAAGTGCACAATATTCTTTGAATCCATGGATGAGAACGATGTTTTTATTCTCATGCGTGTAACAAGGATGCATCCACTTATAATCTTCGGTCAACTCACAGTCAAGCACGATACTTCTTAACTTCTCATATTCTGCTTTCCACTTTTTAGACTTACTTAAGAATCCATCAACTTTTGGATTCAATTTACTCTTTGTCATTAAGGATCGCCCCCCTTTACTATTTCGATCTGCTGAACAATTCATACATAGATCATAATTAACTTAAAATCCACAGTACCACAATTGTAAATACTTTTCACAGCAATAAGACAATAACAAAAGCAGGCACCGAAGTACCTGCTCTACAGTCATATGCTTACTCTGAAATCTCTTCATCCTCAGACTCTTCGTCTGTTTCTTCACTCTTGCTCACGCGAGCTACTGTTGAAACTTCATCGTCTTCTCTTGTATTGATTAGCTTAACACCTTGTGTGTTGCGTCCCATTACTGAGATTCCAGACATGCTTGTGCGGATTAGTGTACCTGAAGTCGTGATGATCATGAGATCCTCATCTTCACGTACCACTTTAAGACCTACAACATAACCATTTTTAGATGTTACGTTAAGTGTCTTAATACCTTTACCGCCACGAGTCTGAATACGGTATTCGGACTCAGGTGTACGTTTACCGAAACCTTTGGAAGTAACGATCAGCACGGTATCATCTGCACGAACAACGTCCATTGCAATCACAATATCATCTTCTCCAAGCTGAATACCTTTAACCCCTGTAGCCGTACGACCCATGGATCGAACATCGGATTCCGAGAAACGAATAGACATCCCTTGTTTCGTAGCCATGATAAGCTCTTGATTGCCATCTGTAAGTCTGACATCAATCAACGCATCGTCTTCACGCAAGCCAAGGGCGATTAAACCGACTTTACGAATATTAGTGAAATCGTTAAGCGGTGTTTTCTTCACAACACCTTGTCTTGTTCCAAAGAACAAGAAGTCTTCGCTCTCGAAGCCCTCGACTGGAACAATCGCACTGATCTTCTCACCCTGTTCAATTTGAATCAGGTTAATAATCGGAGTTCCGCGTGCTGTGCGTCCAAGCGCTGGGATTTCATAAGCTTTTAGGCGATACACCTTACCTTTGTCAGTAAAGAACAGCAAGTGATGATGAGAATTCGTTACAAATAGATGCTCGACAAAATCATCTACCTTCGTGTCCATCCCAACGACACCACGTCCTCCACGTTTTTGTGAACGGTAAGTCGTAACTGGAAGGCGCTTGATATACCCAGTGTGGGAAATTGTAATGACAACATCTTCACGTGGAATCAAGTCCTCGTCTTCAATCGCTTCTTGACCGATCGTAATTTCACTGCGGCGTTCGTCACCATATTTTGCTTTAATTTCTTCGAGTTCTTCACTGATTATCGCGAGAACTTTCTGCTCATCAGCAAGAATAGCTTTTAATTCTGTAATTAATGCCATTAGCTCTGCATACTCAGCATCGATTTTCTCACGTTCCAAGCCAGTTAACTGGCGTAGTCTCATTTCAACAATCGCTTGTGCTTGCTCATTTGATAAACCGAATCGTTCCATCAAGTTTGCACGTGCTTCTTCCGTTGTACGTGAAGCACGAATAAGGGCAATCACTTCATCGATATGATCAAGCGCAATGCGTAAACCTTCGAGAATATGCGCACGTGCTTCAGCTTTTCTCAAATCAAATTGTGTACGACGTCTGATAACTTCTTCTTGATGTACCAAGTAATGATGCAATACTTCACGAAGACTAAGAACCTTCGGCTCACCGTTAACGAGCGCGATCATAATAATACCAAAATTGGACTGCAATGCTGTATGCTTGTACAGATTATTGAGCACAACACTTGGATTTACATCGCGACGCAGCTCGATCACAATCCGCATACCTACACGGTCAGATTCATCACGTAAATCTGTAATTCCATCAATTCTCTTCTCACGAACAAGTTCAGCAATTTTCTCAACCAAGCGTGCTTTGTTCACTTGATATGGTATTTCAGTTACGACAATACGTGCCTTGCCGCCATTGTCTTCGATCTCTGCTTTAGCACGCATCGTAACCGATCCACGACCTGTTGCATATGCTTGCTTAATGCCTTCACGTCCTAGAATTAACCCGCCCGTTGGAAAATCCGGTCCCTTAATGGCACTCATAAGCTCAAGTGATGTTACATCAGGCTTACGAATCAACAGCTGAATACCATCGATAACTTCGCCCAGGTTATGAGGTGGAATGTTCGTTGCCATCCCGACTGCAATACCCGAAACACCATTGACAAGCAAGTTTGGGAACCTAGATGGTAAAACAACAGGCTCCGTCTCTTCTCCATCATAGTTAGGTATAAAATCAACGGTTTCTTTATTGATATCACGCAATAATTCCATTGCAATTTTGGACAGGCGAGATTCTGTATAACGCATTGCGGCAGCACCGTCACCATCAATCGAACCAAAGTTACCGTGACCATCTACCAGCGGATAGCGAAGTGAGAAATCTTGCGCCATACGAACCATTGTTCCATATACTGACGAATCACCGTGTGGATGATACTTACCTAGTACTTCCCCTACGATTCTCGCTGATTTCTTATATGGTTTGTCAGGAGACATTCCAAGATCAGCCATCGCGTATAGAACACGACGATGAACAGGCTTCATACCATCCCTAACATCAGGCAATGCGCGACTTACGATAACACTCATCGCATAGTCCATAAATGATGTGCGCATTTCATACCCGATATCTATTTCTTTGATTTGTGAATTCCTCTCCTCGGTCATCTCTTACCTCCTGCTAGAAGAAAGCTGATCCCGCCCTATATAGGGCGGGTGCATTCTTAAGGTTATATAGCAAACTGCTTTTATTTAGATATCCAAGTTCTTAACGTACTTCGCATGCTTCTGGATAAATTCACGACGAGGCTCTACATTGTCACCCATCAAGGTATCAAACATTTGATCAGCGAACATCGCATCGTCAACCGTCACTTGAAGCAGTGTACGCGCTTCTGGATCCATCGTTGTTTCCCATAGCTGAGTCTTGTCCATTTCACCAAGACCTTTGTAGCGTTGAATATTAACTTTCACATTCTCACCGAATTCAGCCATAATCTCGTCTTTTTGACGATCATTATAAGCATATCGAATCACTTTGTTACGCTCCAGCTTATAAAGCGGTGGCTGTGCAATGTACACATAACCCGCTTCAACCAGCTTGCGCATGTACCGGTAGAAGAACGTGAGCATCAACGTACGAATATGCGCTCCGTCGACGTCGGCATCTGTCATAATAACAATTTTATGGTAACGCGCTTTGGTAATATCAAAGTCCTCCGATATCCCCGTTCCAAGCGCCGTAATCATCGCACGAATTTCAGTACTCGATAAAATACGATCCAGTCTTGCCTTCTCAACGTTCAGAATTTTACCACGAAGTGGAAGAATCGCTTGGAAATGACGATCCCGTCCGTTCTTGGCAGATCCGCCCGCTGAGTCCCCTTCGACAATGAACAGCTCAGAGATTGAAGCGTCTTTGGAGGAGCAGTCCGCTAGCTTACCAGGCAAAGAGCTAACTTCAAGCGCACCTTTACGTCTGGTCAATTCACGCGCTTTGCGCGCAGCTTCACGTGCTCTAGCAGCCTGAACACCCTTCTCAACGATTTTCTTTGCAACCGCTGGATTCTCTTCCAGGAACATCTGCAATTTTTCGGAGAATAACGATTCGACAATACCACGAACCTCAGAGTTACCAAGCTTCGTTTTCGTCTGTCCCTCGAATTGAGGATCTGGAATTTTGACGGAAATAATCGCCGCAATCCCTTCACGCACATCATCGCCCGATAAATTGTTATCCGATTCCTTAATCGAATTGGATTTACGTGCATAGTCGTTCAGAATACGCGTTAGTGCACTCTTAAATCCAGATTCATGCGTACCGCCTTCGTGCGTATGAATGTTATTGGCAAACGAATAAATATTTTCTGTATAGGAATCATTATATTGAATAGCGACCTCAACCGAAATTCCATCCTTCATGCCTTCTGTATAGATCGGCACTTCATTCACTGGAATACGATTGCGATTCAAAAATTCAACAAACGAGATAATACCGCCCTCATATCTGAAGCTCTCAGAATGATCAGTACGTTCATCGGTTAAGTTAATTTCAAGTCCTTTATTCAAGAACGCCAGTTCCCTGATCCGACCTTCCAAAGTCTCGTACTGATACTCTGTTGTTTCAGTAAAAATTTCTTCGTCTGGCCAGAATTGAACCGTCGTCCCTGTTTCTTCCGTTTCGCCAATTACTTTTAGATCATATTGAGGAACACCGCGATGGTATTCTTGTTGATACACTTTGCCATTAAGTTTAACCGTAACAACTAATCGTTTAGACAATGCATTAACAACCGAGACACCGACACCATGCAAACCGCCTGATACTTTATATCCTTCGCCGCCAAATTTACCGCCAGCATGAAGGACCGTCAGAACGACCTCAACGGTTGACTTCTGCAGCTTCGTATTCAAACCTACAGGAATACCACGACCATTATCGATTACGGTAATCGAGTTGTCTTTGTGAACAATGACATCGATTCTAGTACAGAAACCCGCGAGCGCCTCGTCAATGGAGTTGTCAACGACTTCCCACACCAAGTGATGAAGTCCTCTGCCGCTAGTCGAACCAATGTACATACCCGGGCGTTTGCGAACGGCCTCCAGCCCTTCGAGAACCTGAATCTGACTTTCGTCATAACTATTATGATTTTCGGACACTATGCGTTCACCTGCTTTTTCTATTAGTCAGTAATACTTAAACCAGTGATCAAATTTTCTGGTCAGCTAGTAAATATCGAGCACGCTTTCCCAGCGTAGAAGCAGAAATGGGAGAATAATAAACTTTATTCAAGGTCACGATTAGTGACTTGCTCTCCTCTTCGCCAATAACTTCAATGCGATGCTCCTTCGTTGCAGAGGCAACGAACGCTTTTGATATTTTCGAGGTTTTCTCGATGGACAAATCAAATATAGCGATGAGCTCAGAAGAACGAATCATTTTCTCGCCACCTAAATGGATAAACAAGCTATCAACTCCCCAATTGTCTAGAAGAAACGGTTACACCGTCTTTAAGGACCGTTCTTTATAAGTGAAATGGAATTAATCCGTGATGCTGCCGCTATTAACATGAAAAATCGAAGCGTTGTTTAGTTGATCCAAATGCACGCTTTCAAGACCAGTGGTCGTGATAAATGTCTGAACCTTACTTTGAAACGTCTGGATCAGTTGTGTTTGACGATATTCATCAAGCTCGGACAAAACATCATCAAGCAAGAGAATGGGGTATTCTCCTACTTCCTCATAGATGAGCTCAAGCTCTGCTAGCTTTAGGGACAGCGCGGTAGTCCGTTGTTGTCCTTGTGAGCCGTACGTTTGTACTTCTTTGCCATTAATAAAAAAAAGTAAATCATCCCGATGCGGTCCAAGAATACTTACGCCTCTACGTATCTCCTGATCCCTTATCTTAGATAACTTTACCATAAATTGATCAAATACAACAGTATCGTCTACTTCTTCACTATCGGCTACAGATGGACTATACGTAATAGTTAGCTGTTCCTTGCCATTCGTAATGCCAGCATGGATCTGCTCAGCCCACTTTTGTAGCTTTTTTATAAAGTTTTGACGTTTTTTCATAATTTTAACACCATAGGTTACTAACTGTTCATCCCAGACAGATAACATATCCTGATCTAGTGGTGCTTTGAAAGCATTCTTCAGCATATTATTACGCTGTTGCAATGTTTTCTGGTATTGGGACAAGTCGTAAATATAGCTGGGATAAACTTGTCCGATCTCCATATCCATGAATCTTCTGCGTACGCCCGGGCTCCCCTTCACGATCTCCAAATCCTCTGGGGCAAACATAACAACATTCAATGCGCCAATAAATTGACTTAATTTGCGCTGCTCAAGTCCATTAATCCGGACACGTTTTCCTTTGGACGATAAAGCTAATTCCAGCTTGCACGGACCATATTTCTTATCAATCTCAGCAGCTATATGCGCCGAATCTGCTTGCCAGCGAATCAATTCCTTGTCTTGAAAAGTCCGATGTGACTTCGTTAATGCAAGAACGTAGATCGCTTCAAGCAGATTCGTTTTGCCTTGCGCATTTGAGCCTAAGAAAATATTCACATTGCTATCTGTGTTCAGCTCGAGCTCTTCATAGTTACGGTAATGTCGTACAGACAGTTTTTTGAGAAACAAAAGACGCCCTCCTGGTTATTGCCTTTATGCTTACTTAGCAACAACCTTAAATTCACCGCAGCCTTCAACTACAATCCGATCATCTACACGCAGCTTGCGTCCGCGGCGATTCTCAGCCTCATCATTTACTAATACGTTAGCTTCTGCAAGAAAGCTCTTGGCTTGTCCGCCTGATTGAATGCAATCAGACAGCTTTAAGAACTGGCCTAGCGTAATATATTCGGTCGAAATCGGTATATTCTTCATCCTATTCACAATCTCCTTATTGTGGGGTGCGGTACGGCAAGATCAGCTGTAGAATGGCTGAGCCATCCTCGGGCTTGATAATAATCGGCTGCATAGAACCTGTAAAACCAATATAAATATAATCAGAATCGATGACTTTAAGCGCATCGAGCATATATTTCGAGTTGAAGGAGATTTTTAATAAATCGCCCTTGATGGAATGAATCTCAATTTGCTCCGTTACTTTACCAAGCTCAGTTGAAGGTGATGAAACTTCAATTGTGTTGTTCTCGTTGATGATTAGATTAACAATGTTAGTCTTGTCTTCACGAGACAATAAATAAGCTCGGTCAATCGCATCTGCAAGCTCTTTGGTTTTGACCACAAGTTCCGTTTTGAAGGATTGCGGTATGAGCTTAGTCGTATCTGGATATGTGCCATCAAGGATACGAGTGTAGAACAGAATGGATTGCATTTTGAACAAAGCTTGATTATCGGAAATAACAATATCAATTAAGCTGTTTTGATCTGGCAAAATTTTGCTTAATTCATTAAGTGTCTTACCACTGATAACAATTTGTGGCAGACGATCGATTGCGTTCATTTCAATTGCAATTTCTCTTGATGCTAAACGGTGACGATCGCAACCGATGAATTTAAGTTTATTGTTCGCCAAATTCCATAGAACACCCGTTAGAATTGGCGTTGTTTCGTTGGAAGATACAGCAAAGGAAGTTTGTTTGATCATCGTTTTGAGTATATCACTAGGCACTTGGAACATCCGAGTTTCCTCTACTTGCGGCAATAAAGGAAATTCTTCAGGATCCAGTCCCATAATCTGTACTTCGGAAGAACCTGAGCGAATCGTTGTTTGAAATTGATTCTGAACTTCGATCTCAATTTGTTGAGAAGGAAGCTTGCGAATTAATTCAGCAAAAAACTTTGCTGGCAATACAACACTTCCCGGAAGTTGTAATTCAACAATCGTAAGATCATTTGCTTGCGTAGGGATAAAACTCTGAATGGAGATGTCCGTATCGCTAGCAGTTAAAGTTACTCCACTGAAGTTTGCGTCTATTTTGATTCCTGTAAGAATAGGAATAGTTGTACGGCTCGAGATCGCTTTACCAACATGACCGATGGATTCATTTAATTGATCTTTCAAAATCGTAAATTTCATAATTTCACTCCCGTGGTTCTGCATTGTTAATTTGGAACATATATCTTTAATAATACATTGTTTTATTAAGTAATAGTAGTAGTAGGTGCGGTGAATATGTGGATATGTGGATGAAACAGGCGTTAAATAAGCCTATCCACATGTGAATAGATTGTGCATAGGCCTGTTTATTGTTAAGACGATGGATTCTTTATTTTTTCGATTAAAGAGTGGATAACTTTATTCAATTCGGTGTCGACTTTAAGTGACTCCGTTATTTTGTCATGCGCGTGAATAACGGTCGTATGGTCACGTCCACCGAATGCTTCCCCGATCTTAGGTAGCGAGAAGTCTGTCATCTCCCTTGCCAGATACATAGCCACTTGTCTAGGGAATGCGACAGCTTTGGTCCGTTTCCTCGCTTTGAAATCTTCCAGTTTCAGACCGTAGAATTCGCCAACACGCTGCTGGATATCCTGAATCGTAATCACTCTAGGACGTGAAGACGGAATAATGTCCTTGAGCGCTTCTGCTGCCAAATGCACGCTGATGTCTTGATTTGTAAGGGATGAGTAAGCAACGACGCGGATAAGCGCACCTTCTAGCTCACGAATGTTCGTGTCGATCTGATTCGCAATATAGACCATTGCTTCATTCGGAATTTCAAGGTTTTCAGCCTTAGCCTTTTTCCTTAGGATCGCAATTCTTGTCTCCAGATCCGGCGGCTGAATATCGGTAATTAATCCCCATTCAAACCTTGAACGCAGCCTGTCCTCCAGTGTTGGAATTTCTTTGGGCGGACGGTCACTGGAAATAATAATTTGCTTGCCTTCTTCATGCAAAGCATTAAACGTATGGAAAAATTCCTCCTGAATTCGTTCTTTCCCCGCGAGAAATTGAATATCGTCAATAAGCAAAATATCAATACTGCGATATTTGTTGCGAAATCCCTCACCGCGATTATCTCGAATGGCATTAATGAATTCATTGGTGAATTTTTCGGATGAGATATAGAGCACTTTAGCAGACGCATTATGCTCTAGCACAAAATGACCAATTGCGTGCATGAGATGGGTTTTACCAAGACCAACTCCTCCATAGAGGAAAAGTGGGTTATATGCCTTGGCAGGCGCTTCGGCTACAGCTAATGAAGCCGCGTGAGCAAATCGATTGCCTGATCCGATGACGAATGTATCGAATGTATATCGGGCGTTCATCATATGTGGATAAGGTTCTTCTGCCGGTGTATTTGCTTGATTTTGCTCGGCGGGAGCTTGTGCTTGCGATTTGACTGATTTGATAGGCTCATCTTGTTCAATTAGGAATTTAAGTTCGTATTCCTTGCCTGTATATTCGACAATAGCTGAGGAGATTAGTTTATGATATCGACTTTCAAGCCAGTCTTTTGCAAAATTGCTAGGTGTCAAAATGATGGCTGAATTTGCGGTGAAATTCGCTTTCGTTGATTTTAACCAGGTTTCAAAGCTTGGACGGCTTACCTTGGTTTGAATAATGGCTAGAATGTTCTGCCAGATGTCATTTTCATGACCTTCCACCTATTTCACTCCTTGTGCAAAAAGAAACGAATGCCTCGCCCGAATGGGACCAAAACAAAGCCGTCCTTAAAGACGGTGAAACCGTTTCTTCTTAGGTTTGTATTTAAAAAGGGCTATTGCTCGACAAAGTTGTCCACAATACGCAGGTTGTTAATAAGACATAATTCGCAATTAAATTGACTTGTCAACAATGTTATCCACAGGTTGTTAATAATTTTTGTTGATATAGGGGTTAATCCACAATCGAAACATTCTAATCTTAGCAGAATAAGCCGCTAGAATCAACGAAACATTTGTTTTATCCACAGTTTCCATACCTTGTGTACAAAAATTGTCGACACCACAAGATATTGTGGATAATCTGTTAGTTAGGTGGATAAATCAAAAATGTGGACAATTTGATTATTCACAAGTTATGCCGTGGATAACTACAAAAGAGGTTTTTGAGTTTAAAATAGATGTGTGTATAAGTTTCACACCATACATGGCTATTTCTCGCAGAAACCCCTCCATCCTTAAAGACGGTGTAACCGTTTCTTCTTGTCCACAAATGAAGGAGAAGAGTAACAACGCTATTTGAAGATTTAAATAAAGGTGAATTTACAAAGGTTGACTTTTGCCTATAAAAATGGTTTAATATTGAGAGAAATTTTAAGGATTGAAATATCCTCATAGGGAGGTGCAATATAGATGGGTCCTACTTTCCAACCTAATACTAGAAAACGTAAGAAAAACCACGGCTTCCGTAAAAGAATGGCTACAGTTAACGGCCGTAAGGTGCTAGCTGCTCGTCGTCAAAAAGGAAGAAAAGTATTGAGTGCTTAAATGATGGACCACTGCTCGGTGGTCTTTTTTGTTGATAATTTAAGATAACGTTATATTGCATCAGGTTTTGGTTAAGGATAGCTAATGTGCGGCAAAGTTAGAGGCTGCCGATTTAGCGGCTTGTTTGGGGTGAGGGTATGGAAAGAGAATATCGACTCGCCAAGCGAGAAGATTTTAATAAGGTGTATCGAGCTGGCAAGTCGGTTGCGAATCACCAGTTCGTTCTCTACTATTATAAGCGATCAGGACAGGAGAACTTTCGACTTGGAATTTCGGCTTCCAAAAAAATCGGCAATGCGGTTGTACGCAATCGTATGCGCAGAATGATAAAAGAAATTGTCCGCCTGAATAACAATAAAATCGTCGGAGGCTACGATTATATCGTAATCGTGAGAAAGCCTGCCGTCACTTTGTCGTATCAAGAGTTAGAAAAAAGCGTTAAGCATGTGTTTCGCAAAGCTTCTTTAAATAAGACAGCCAGTATGATATAGTTTAAATGTTAGATTTGTCCAAAAGAAACGGTTTCACCCGTCTTAAAGGACGGATGCGATTCTTGGGGTATTACTTAGAAATTTATGACCCAAACGTTATAAATTCTATAATACCAAACAGAGTGCAAACGCACCTTGCAATGAAACGTTATTGTTTCGTGGATAGTATAAGATGTAGGAGGAGTACTTTTGACTCGACGTTTATGGCTCTTGGTCCCTGCTTCCTTGATGCTACTCGTTCTATCAGGATGCAGCAGTTCTGGATTATCTGTGCTTGATTACAATGATCCGACGAATAGTTTCTTTTCTAAATATTTAATTGTACCGCTTGCTAGTTTGATGGACTGGTTCGCAGGACTGTTATTCAATCAGTATGGCCTAGCGATTTTGGTCATCACAGTTTTGATTCGTTTGATCATCTTGCCACTATCACTCAAGCAATTCCGTTCCTCGAAGAAGATGCAAGAGCTTCAGCCTGAAATGAAGAAACTTCGTGATGAGCACAAAGCAAATCCGCAAAAAATGCAAGAAGAAACGATGAAGCTGTACCAAAAGCATGGCGTAAATCCACTTGCTGGATGTTTGCCTGCGATTGTACAAATGCCGATTCTAATTGCTCTTTATCAAGCGATTATGCGAAATCCGAACATTGTAGGACATGGTGAACATTTCTTATGGTTCCAGTTAGATCAACCAGAGAAAATTTGGCTTCCTATTATAGCGGCTGCTACAACGTATCTCCAGCAGTTGTTCATGCAATCCCAAATGAATTCTCAAATGCGAATTATCATGTTTATTTTCCCAGTCATGATTTACGTAATGGCGCTTCAGTTCCCAGCAGCATTGGCGTTGTACTGGATTTATGGTAATATCTTCACATCTGTTCAATATTATTTCATGTACGGTGGTTTCAAAGGCAAGACTGCAGTAATTGAGCAATCGGCTCAATCAGGTAAGGGATCGAAGAAGAAATCGAATAAAAAAGCTTCCAAATAAAAGGGTGAAGTTACTGATGAAGAATTTGATTGTCTCTGCTAAAACAATTGAAGAAGCTATCAAATCGGGACTTGCGCAATTGAATGTAACGGAAGATCGAGTGAAGGTAAACGTTCTGGAACAGCCAACCAAAGGCCTATTCGGCTTGTTTGGCTCCAAGAATGCGAAGGTTGAGCTCGAAGTGATCCCAGATCCAGTAGAAGAGGCGATTGTTTTCTTACAAGATTTGATGAAAGCAATGCAAATTTCTGTAACCATTAATAGATCCAAAGATAAAGAATATACATTGCTTGAGCTTTCTGGTCCAGAACTCGGCATATTGATTGGTAAAAGAGGGCAGACTTTAGATGCTCTGCAATATTTAGTTGGTATTGTAGCGAATCGTTATTCATCTTCCTTCATCCGCATTGTATTAGATGCAGAGAATTTCCGCGAACGTCGCAAACAGACGCTCGAGGATCTAGCGAATAAATTAGCGAATCGTGTTCTTCGTACACGCAAAGATGTTGTACTTGAACCGATGAATGCTCAGGAACGCAAAGTAATTCACACGGTGTTGCAGAATCATGCGAATGTCAAAACGTTCTCGAAGGGCGAAGAACCTAATCGTCGCATTGTGATTACAATGAGGACGTAAGTCAAGAATTAATGGCAATGACACTTATGAACCAAGCGTCATTGCCTTTTTATTAGTCTTATATAGAATAAAACTGTAGTGTAATAAATTCGAAGTGATAACGTTTCATCTTGGATTAGAGGTGGTTGTACATGTTGAATGATACGATTGCAGCGATATCGACGCCGCTTGGCGAAGGTGGTATCGCAGTCATCCGCGTGAGCGGCAGTGAAGCAGTTGCGATGGTTGATCGTATTTTTAAATCGAAAACA
This sequence comes from Paenibacillus albiflavus, assembly GCF_004344915.1. Classification (GTDB taxonomy): domain Bacteria; phylum Bacillota; class Bacilli; order Paenibacillales; family NBRC-103111; genus Paenibacillus_AM; species Paenibacillus_AM albiflavus. The sequence continues at coordinate 13,276 of NZ_SKFG01000017.1, forward strand.
AGCCTGGCGGATGCGGCTACGCATACCGTTCATTATGGTTATATTATAGATAACAATACGGGTAATAAGCTCGAGGAAGTCCTTGTGACCGTTATGCTGGCACCGCGTTCTTTTACAATGGAAGATGTGGTAGAGGTAAGCTGTCATGGTGGCATTGTATCTGTACGCAAGGTGTTGGATTTAATTCTGGCTCAAGGCGTTCGCTTGTCTGAACCAGGAGAGTTCACAAAGCGTGCTTTCTTGAGTGGCCGAATTGATTTGACGCAGGCGGAAGCCGTTATTGATTTGATCCGTGCCAAGTCTGATCGTGCATTTAGTGTGGCTTTGAAACAGGTTGAGGGGAATTTGTCGAAACGAATCAAAGAGCTTCGTTATGAGCTGGTTGAATTGATGGCTCATATTGAGGTGAACATCGATTACCCTGAGCATGATGTAGAAGAGATGACGAATGCTTTTATTAAGACGAAATGCGAGACGGTGATGGGGCAGATTGATACTTTGCTTCATACCGCAGAGCAGGGCAAGATTTTAAGAGAAGGTATCGTGACTGCGATTGTAGGTAAACCGAATGTAGGCAAGTCTTCATTATTGAATGCACTTGCACAAGACAATCGTGCGATTGTTACAGATATACCTGGAACGACACGTGACGTCATTGAAGAGTACGTCAATATCGGCGGTATTCCACTTAAGCTTTTGGATACGGCTGGCATTAGGGAAACAGAAGATGTGGTTGAGCAGATCGGTGTAGAACGTTCACGTTCTGCAGTGACAGACGCAGATCTTATTCTGTTTATGATCAGCCAAGCGGATGCGCTAAATGCGGAAGATTATGCGATGATTGACCTTATGAAGAATAAGCAAACCATTGCCATTCTTAATAAAATGGATTTGCCCACGCAGCTTGATCGCGGCGTGATTGAATCTTATTTTGCCAAGGATCAAATTGTTGAATTGTCTCTAATTGAGGGCCAGGGTCTGGCTGATCTGGAGAAAGCTATTTCGCTTATGTTCTTTGAAGGCAGTATTGAAAGCAGTGATTTGACGTATGTAAGTAATGTTCGACATATCCAATTGCTGAAGCAGGCGAAACGCTCACTTGAAGATGCTCTGACAGCGAATGAGACTTATGTGCCGATTGATATGATACAGATTGATATTAGAGCGGCTTGGGAGCAGTTAGGCGAAGTGATCGGTGATGCTGTAGCTGAGTCGTTGATTGATCAGATTTTCTCGCAGTTCTGTCTGGGTAAATAAAGGGGGGTATTCATAATGAGTTATGTAGCTGGTGACTATGACGTAATTGTAATCGGAGCGGGACATGCAGGGTGTGAGTCTGCACTAGCTGCTGCACGTATGGGCTGTGAGACGCTGCTAATTACAATTAATTTAGATATGGTTGCTTTCATGCCATGCAATCCGTCGATTGGCGGGCCTGCTAAAGGGCATGTCGTGCGTGAAATCGATGCGCTTGGCGGTGAGATGGGGCGCAATATTGATAAAACATTTATCCAAATGCGTATGCTGAACACGGGTAAAGGACCTGCTGTTCACGCTTTGCGTGCGCAAGCCGATAAATTTATGTATCAGCAAGTGATGAAGGAGACGATCGAGAGGACGCCTAAGCTGACGCTAAGACAAGGCATGGTGGATGACCTTGTAGTGGAGGATGGCGTGGTTAAGGGTGTTATTACGAAGACAGGCGCACAATATAATGCCAAAGCGGTTGTACTGACTACAGGTACGTACTTGCGCGGCAAAGTGATTATGGGCGAGCTGATGTATGAGAGCGGTCCTAACAATCAACAACCTTCTATTAAGCTGTCGGAAAACTTGCTTAAGCTTGGTTTTGATCTTGTACGTTTCAAAACAGGTACGCCGCCTCGTATTCACAAGGACTCGATTGATTTTGATCAAACGACGATTCAGCCTGGTGATGAGGAGCCGAAGTTCTTCTCTTATGAGACAACGACAAGCACTAACAAGCAATTGCCATGCTGGTTAACGTATACGTCCGAAGATACACATCAGGTCATTACGGATAATCTGCACCGTGCACCGATGTTCTCGGGCGCCATTAAAGGTACGGGACCTCGTTATTGCCCATCGATTGAGGATAAAATTGTTCGTTTTGCCGATAAGCCGAAGCATCAAATTTTCCTAGAGCCGGAAGGACTTAATACGTCAGAGTATTATGTGCAAGGGCTATCGACGTCGATGCCGGAGGATGTGCAGCTTCGTATTCTGCGTTCGATTCCTGGTCTAGAGCGTGCAGAAATGATGCGTAATGGTTATGCGATCGAATATGATGCAGTCGTTCCAACGCAGCTTAAGCCGACGCTTGAGACGAAAGTGATTAACGGTTTATTTACAGCAGGTCAGATTAACGGAACTTCTGGATACGAAGAAGCAGCGGGTCAAGGCATCATGGCAGGAATTAATGCGGCTTGTCTCGTACAAGATAAAGAGCCAGTCATTCTTGACCGCTCTGAAGGCTATATTGGCGTCCTAATCGATGATTTGGTTACTAAGGGTACGAATGAGCCATACCGTCTGCTAACATCTCGTGCGGAGTATCGTTTGCTGCTTCGCCATGATAATGCGGATATGCGTCTGACTCCAATCGGACATGAGATCGGGCTCATTACGGAAGAACGTTATCAAGCATTTCTTAACAAAAAGGAGCTTGTTGAACAGGAAATCGAGCGTCTGCAAATGACAAAAGCTCGTCCAGATGAACAACTTACGAATTTATTAAACAGTATAGGTTCCGCACCGCTTGTGAATGCAGTTGATCTGCTATCTCTGCTGCGTAGACCTGAGATTCTATATCGTCATATTGAACAGCTTTCTCCTTCTCCTATTGAGTTAACCGATGATATGAAGGAGCAAGTAGAGATTCAAACGAAATATGCAGGTTATATCGATAAGCAATTAACACAGGTGAATAAGCTTCGCAAGATGGAAATGAAGAAGATTCCTGACGATATAATATATGAGGAAGTCTACGGTATCGCAACAGAAGCGAAGCAGAAGCTAAACAAAATTCGACCTGTTTCGATTGGCCAAGCGAGTCGTATTTCGGGTGTAACGCCTGCGGATATCTCCATTCTGCTTGTCTATTTGGAGCACTATAACCGCGTTACAGCAGCGAGAGCACAAGGATAAAGGATGAATACATGATGGATGCATTGCAAGAACAATTTGCTGCCGAGCTTAGCAAGCATGGTCTGACATTATCTGCACGTCAAGCTCAGCAGTTTGAAGCTTATTATCAATTGCTTGTTGAATGGAATGAGAAAATAAATCTTACGGCAATTACGGAACGGTCGGAGGTTTATTGGAAGCATTTTTACGATTCGATTTCACTGGCTTTCTATAAAGACATGAATCAAGTGAAAACGATGGCTGATATTGGCTCTGGAGCGGGATTCCCAGGCATTCCACTCAAAATTATTTTTCCAGACCTCAAGCTTACCATCGTAGATTCTCTCAATAAGCGAATTAACTTCTTGAATCTGCTTGCGGATACACTTGAGTTATCGAATGTGAACTGCGTCCATGGAAGAGCAGAGGATGTTGCAAGAACGCCTGAGCACCGTGATCACTATGATCTTGTAACGGCAAGGGCTGTTGCAAGGCTCAGCGTATTGAACGAGTTCTGTCTGCCTTTTGTGAAGCCAGGCGGCATGTTCGTTGCTATGAAGGGTTCTGAAGTAGAGAACGAGATTGAAGAATCATCCTTCAGCTTAAGAGAGCTTAGCGCCAAACGCGTGAGAATTGATCGGATGGAGCTGCCTGTAGTAGAGGGCATCAGACACTTTGTTCATATTACCAAGACAGCACCGACAGCTAAGAAATACCCGCGTAAAGCGGGCACTCCACTAAAGCAGCCTCTAATTAAATAGATGGCTGCTTCATGACTGTTTTACTAACATAGAGCTGATGTGATTGTAATTAAATATAATTTATGTAAAATATTACTATTTTAATATTTTACTAGGATTGTTTAGTTGTATTATGAAAAAGACTAAATTCCACTAATGTCTAGAGTTATATTTTGCTTGGTTAATTGAGGTCAATACAAAAGTAAGTACTTTACACGTGCGTAGTGACCGCTGCGAGTATGGATCATTCTTAGCTATTTGGCAAGCACTGATTATTGTTTTGAGCTATTAATGTTCAATCTCTTTTACATATATTTCGTCAATGTTTCACGTGGAACATTAATTGTAATTGTCTTTGATGGCGTAGCTGAGTACGATGCAGGAAATCATTCAATGAATGTAGAATATAGGATACGAACTATTAATGGGCTTGAACCTATTAGATGGGAATATTAAGCCTATTAATAGATGAAGCTCATACTACAATGGAAATTGTAATCATGTTTATTGATTAATAGATTTAGTTCCTGATACAATTTCATTACTCGCTATTTATGATCAAGAAAATACGAGGCACACAAGATAATGAACTCAGTGTAGATATAGACATAACATAAATAAATCTTGATTGATGCTCGATAAGATATTATGAAATTAATTCTCTTGCATAACATTTTTCGGGGGAAGTAGGGTGGTTTTATAATATGAAAGAACAATTCTCTAAGCTATTCGGTTTTACAGAAAAGGGACCAACTGATGAAGTTAAGAATATTCCAGTAGGTGAGATCCTTCCAAGTCCATATCAACCTAGAACGGTTTTTAGCGATGATAAAATAGATGAGTTATGTCGCACCATTCGGACACATGGCGTTATCCAACCAATCGTTGTTCGGATTACGAATAATCAATATGAATTAATCGCTGGAGAACGTCGGTTAAGAGCTGTAAAAAAGCTAGGGTTAGAAACGATCCCTGCAATCATTCGAGAATTCAATGATTCTCAATCTGCATCGATTGCATTGATTGAAAACTTACAGCGTGAGAATCTGACGGCAATTGAAGAAGCAATTGCTTACCAGCAGCTTATTGAACATCAGAGTTTAACACAGGAAAGTTTGGCTCAACGTCTGGGTAAAAGTCAATCAACGATAGCCAATAAAATTCGATTGCTGCAATTATCAGAACCGATTCGTACAGCTTTATTAGAACGTAAAATTACGGAACGTCATGCAAGAGCCTTACTAGCTTTAGATACGGAAGAATTGCAGCTTAAAGTACTAGATGAAATTATCGCAAAAGAACTAAATGTAAAGCAAACGGAAATTAGAATTCAATTCCTAAAGGAACTAACGAATAAGCCTAAAAAGGCAAAACGTGTATCTTATACGAAGGATGTACGTCTTGCTCTGAACACCATTCGTCAATCGGTACAGATGGTCACAAGTTCGGGGCTGAATATTAATACTTCAGAAGAAGATTATGAAGATCATTATGAAATTGTGATTAAAATTCCTAAACGCTAATGAATACATTAAAGACAAGACCTCAGTATAGGACCTGAGGTCTTTTTTTGTGAGTGGATGTAGTAAATCAATCTTGAAATATGATAGAATAGAATTATCGTCTCAAAAAATAATGAATTTCAGTAGTTATGGGATGGATAGGTCGATTTTTATTGTCTATGTATAAATATTTATCCATTTGTGTACGTGAATACTACATATTCAGTGCTCAATTATGATCTTATTAATAGATCAGATGTATAAGTTATACACTTTTACTTTCTGAACTATCACGCAGAAATGCGCACGTCCTTAAGGACGGTGAAATTGTTTCTACTTGTATGAATCAAATTAACGTGATTGCAGATTTAATAATTGAGGTGAGTTAGCTTTGGCTAAAATATTAGCAATTACAAATCAAAAGGGTGGCGTAGGAAAAACAACGACATCCGTAAATTTAGGCGCCTCATTGGCATCACTTGGCAAGAAGGTGTTGCTAGTCGATATTGATCCGCAGGGTAATACAACAAGTGGTATCGGGATTAATAAAGCTGACGTTCAATATTGCATTTATGATGTCATTATTAACGATATTCATCCAAATGACGCAACAGTTGACACGAATATACCGAATTTGAAAATAATCCCTGCTACAATTCAATTAGCGGGAGCTGAAATTGAGTTAGTGCCTACAATTTCGCGTGAGGTTCGGTTGAAGAAGTCTTTGAATCTACTGCGTCATTTATATGATTATATTTTAATTGATTGTCCTCCCTCACTGGGTATTCTGACGGTCAATTCATTAACAGCTGCTGATTCTGTCATTATTCCAATTCAATGTGAATATTACGCGCTTGAAGGCTTATCTCAGCTCTTAAATACAGTTCGTCTTGTACAGAAGCATCTGAATACAAGTCTTCAAATTGAAGGTGTGTTATTAACGATGTTTGATGCAAGAACAAACCTCGGTATACAAGTAATAGAAGAAGTTAAAAAATATTTTCAACAAAAAGTATATGAAACGGTTATACCAAGAAATGTTCGTTTAGGCGAAGCGCCGAGCCATGGGCAATCGATCATTACTTACGACCCTCGCTCCAAAGGTGCTGAGGTGTATCTCGAACTTGCAAAGGAAGTGATCTCCCATGAGCAAGCGGTTAGGTAAAGGACTTGATGCATTAATCGATAATCTTCACATTAATGAAGATGATAAGGTTGTACAAATTCCACTTAGTCAGCTTAGAGCCAATCCTTATCAACCAAGAAAAGCTTTTGACGATGACAGCATTCAAGAATTAGCTGTATCTATTAAAGAGCATGGTGTAATTCAACCTATCATTGTTCGTAATGTGATCAAAGGTTATGAGATTATTGCAGGGGAGAGACGATTCAGAGCATCTCAAATCGCGAATATTGCAACAATCCCAGCAGTTATCCGTAAACTAACGGATCAGCAGGTAATGGAGATTGCATTAATCGAGAACGTACAACGTGAAGATTTGAATGCAATGGAAATTGCGATTGCTTACCAGAATCTGATTGAAGCATTTTCATTAACTCAAGAAGAGCTATCTGTTAAGGTGGGTAAGAGTCGTTCGCATATTGCAAACTTCCTTCGTTTATTACAATTACCTGACAATGTAAAAGAATATGTTTCACGTGGAACATTATCAATGGGACATGCTCGTGCATTAGTTGGCGTGAAGGATGTAAAATTGCTTAAATCTTTGGCAGAAAAATGTATAGCGGAGCAGTGGAGTGTTCGTCAGTTAGAAGAAGAACTGAAAATGCTTGAAGAAGCTAAGAATGCTGCTAAACCGGTAGCAACGGAGAAGAAGAAGGATAAGAAAAAAGATCCTTATATTCAACAAGCTGAAGAGCATTTGCGTGAAAGATTCCAAACGACAGTTACCATCCATCACTTGGACAATAAAGGCAAGATTGAACTGAAATATTATTCTAGTGATGATCTTGAGCGTATACTAGAATTGTTGCAAAAGAAAATAGATTAATTCATAGGTTTCATTGTCGTTAACTATAATAAATTGAATGGCATACCCGATTGTTCTCTCAAGAAACCAAGGATTGACTGGATAAGTCAATATCGTTTCGATCAGAACTGATTCAGGTATGCCATCTTTAATGAGCAGCATGAATCAATTGCATGATGAATGCGAGCGGCTAGAAATGGTGAATGCTAGAAAAAAGCTAAATGACCAGAAGAAACGGTTACACCGTTCTTAAAGGCGGGTGCGTTTCTTAAGGTGTTACTTAGAATTTATGACACGAATGTTATAAATTCTATAATACGCAAAGGGGGGAGGAAGAGAAGTGAGATACTTAGATAATGCTGCTTCTTCTTGGCCTAAGCCGCCTAGCGTGATGGAAGCGATGATGAATAGCATGAACGAAAGTACAGCGGGACCAGGTCGTGGAAGTCATAGTATGTCTCTCAAGACGAGTCGAGTGGTGTTTGATGCTCGGAAGAATGCTGCGAAGCTATTTGGAGTGCGCAACCCAAACGATATCGCATTTACGATGAATACGACGATGTCGCTGAATTTAGCCATCAATGGCTTCGTACGAGAAGGCGATCATGTGGTATGTACCATGATCGAGCATAATTCCGTACGAAGGCCGTTAGAGCATCTGAAACGTACACGGAACGTTTCAGTCACCTATGTTCCCGCGGATACGCACGGGAACATTCAGGTGGCGGATGTCACGGCGGCCATCCGCCCTGAGACCACGCTGTGTGTCGTCGCACACAGCTCGAACCTGCTCGGCACGATCGTAGACGTGCCGGGGATAGGCGCCCTTTGCCGCAGCAAGGGCGTGCGGTTGCTCGTGGATGCGGCGCAGAGCGCAGGCATCCTGCCGATCCATGTCGATCAGATGGGGATCGACATGTTGGCTTTTCCCGGCCACAAGGGGCTCATGGGGCCGCAGGGTACAGGTGGATTGTATATCCACCCAGAGCTTGAACTAGAACCGCTATTATATGGCGGTACGGGCAGTCAGTCAGAGGAGATTGATCAGCCGCGTGTACGACCTGATCGTTATGAAGCAGGGACACATAATACGGTAGGCTTAGCAGGGCTTAGCGCTGGCATTAAATTCGTGCTGGAGCAGACAGTAGAGGAGATTTATAAGAAAGAATGGGCATTAACACAGCGATTAATGGAAGGCTTAGGTTTAATTGAGGGAATACATGTGTTAGGACCTAAAATTGGACAAGCTAAGACAGGAATTGTTGCGTTCAATGTGAAGAATGTGGATTCCTCGGAAATTGCCTTTATTTTGGACCAGTCATTTGAAATTGCAGTACGTTCGGGATATCATTGCACACCACTCAGTCATGAATCCATAGGTACATTAGAACAAGGGGCAGTTCGAGCTTCAGTTGGTTTCTATACAACAATTGAAGATATCGATGCTTTGATTGATGCAGTTAAGGATATTGCGGCTAATTACGCATAGATGTACGAATTCTTCTGTACCCATAGAAGTGTACCGAATTTATATACAACCAGAAGAAACGGTTTCACCGTCCTTAAAGACGGGTGTGTTTCTTAAGGTATTACTTAGAATTTATGACACGAATGTTATAAATTCTATAATACCAAGAAGAAATGTAGTGAAGATGTGAGAGGATGAAGGATCAGATGGAAGAGTGGGTATTACCAGGATTAGTGGTTGTAACTTTATTCGTTGCTATTTTATTTATTTTAGTCATCGTATTGTTTGTTAAGCTGTCACGTGTGAAGAAGGCTTACAAAGCCCTGCTCAATGGACCGAGTGAAGTCAATATAGAAGAACTGCTGATCGGCATTCAAGCTAGATTGAATGAACAAGGTGATTTTGGCAAACAAATGGATCGTGAAATACAACAAATTCAAACAACAATGAAGACAATGAAGTCAAAGGTTTATATCCATCGTTATAGTGCGTTTGGAGAAATGGGGAACAACGATCTAAGCTTCTCTATTGCAATTTTGGATGATATGGCGGATGGAGTCGTTCTTACGAGTATTTATGGACGTGACCAAAATTATATTTACGCCAAGCCGATTCAGAAGGGTGTATCAACCTATACTTTATCGCCTGAAGAGAAAGAAGCAATCGCACATACACTACAGCAGGCTTAGTCATTTATTCTAAATTTCATTGCCCGCAGCATGGGTAGTTCGCAAAAGATGCAAAGATTGCATCGAATGGAAGATGGAAGTGGAAATCACCTCAGCCATATTCATAACGATGCTAAGACGCGTATTTTGCAGAACAAAATATTCCATGAAACCAGATACATTCACGATACCTGTAATGTGGATGTTACCAACAGGCGGCAGTTCTTTATTCACACCGCTGCCTGGCTTCAGAGGACCGTCACCGACTTGAATATGTCCGATTGAACTCATTTGGCCGAGGGAAGCATCCACAGCAATAATAAATGGATTATGGAAGCGACCATGAATTTCACTAATTTTATCGTTCAAGTTCATTGCATGTACAGGTTCATCTAACGTACCATAAACATAAAAATTCTTTGGGCTATTTTTAGAAAGTTGACTTCCAACTAAGGGGCCAAGTGAATCACCAGTAGATCGATCTGTACCTACACAGCAAATAACAATCGGCCGAGTACCGACCATATTCAGCAAGGTTATTAAATAGGTTGAGAGTTTACTCGTCGTATGCTCATCGGTATAAAGCAGCTTAATGGGGGAAGAGGCGAACATGTGATCCCTCCGATATGAGAAATGATAAACGATACTAGACTAACAATTTTTACTAGTATACGGAATTAAGTGAGAGAATATACGTAGCGGAGGATCATCTTTGTGGAAATGATGCTGATTGCCTTTGATTCAACCCAACAAGCGCTTAGAGCGGAGATGCTACTGGAATATGCAGGTCTGGAAATAGATATGTGCCCAACTCCCAAAACGATAACAGCGGGCTGTGCGTTGTCTATTGAATTCAGTGGCACGGATCTAGATGCTGTCCAGCAAATTATTGTTTCGGAGCACGTAGAAATTCGTGGGATCTATAGGAAGCAAGGGGAAAGTTATTCACGTATCTAAGAATTAAGCGGATTTGGCAAGGAGGACATCTAGAATGAATTTACTTGAAACTTACTGGGCAAAATTTGTAGACTATACAGCAGAATTAGATATTATCGGGCATGGCTTCAGAATCATACTTATTTATATTTTAGCAAGGGTTGTTATAACGGTTGCCGATAAAGCGATTGATAAGGTCATGAAGGTTAGAGATCGCTCGAAGATTCAATTTGATACCAGAAGAGGAACGACGATCAGCAAACTCATACATAATTGTATTTCCTATACGGTTAACTTCATTGCTATTCTATTAATACTCAGTCAATTTGGCATTAATCTTGGACCGATTATTGCGGGAGCAGGGGTACTCGGACTTGCCATTGGTTTTGGAGCGCAGAGTTTAGTGAAGGATGTTATAACCGGATTTTTTATTATTTTTGAGGATCAATTCGCAGTTGGTGATGTTATTCAGATCGGTGCCTTTAAAGGCACCGTTGAGCAAATTGGATTGCGTGTAACTCGTGTCAAAAGTTCAACAGGGGAAGTTCAGATTATACCAAACGGAACCATTGCACAGGTAACAAACTTTTCCGTCTATAACTCAGTAGCAGTGGTTGATGTATCAATAGACTATGGAGCGAATTTAGATTGCGCATTAAAAGTACTTAATGAATTGGCAATGAGAATGTATAATGAAAGTGAGCTAATCGTATCCGAGCCTAAAGTACTAGGTATTCAAACATTGGACAGCTCAGCGGTTGTGATGAGAACGACAGTGGAATGCTTGCCGAATAGACAGACAGAAGTGACCAGAGTCATGCTTGCAGAAATTAAGAAGGAATTTGATCATCATGAAATTTCCTTAACTTAAGTTGTATATATCATACTGAAAAAAGTCGGGTGAATCACAATGGAGCGTAAACAATATGAGCTTGGCGATATTGTCCTCATGAAAAAGCCTCATCCTTGCGGCACGAATGAAATGGAGATCATACGTATGGGGATGGATATTCGAATCAAATGTGTGGGTTGTAAGCACTCTGTACTCGTACCGCGTGCCAAGTTCGAGAGCAAGCTTAAGAAAGTGCTGCGGTCTGCTTCGGATAAGGGGCAGGGAGCGGAGGAAGAGAATTAAGCGTATTTACGACAAAAAATGTTTTGAATTATCTGTTTTAGTCATGTAAACTTATACGTAGTTTATTAATATGGAAGATTAAGGAGTTGTTAACATTTGGACCAGAACGACAATTATCAAGGAAACTATCAGAACAATTATCAAGGTATGAGACAAATGCCGCCGTCAGCACCGCCTAGGACGAACGGTAAGGCAGTAGCGGCGCTTGTACTGGGTATTCTAAGCTTAGTTATTCCATACGCAGGATTTATCATCGGAATCATTGCCATCGTATTTGCTAAGCTAGCTAATGACGAGATTAAACGTACAGGTGAAGCGGGCAAAGGTATGGCTACTGCAGGTATGGTAACAGGTATTATCGGAACGGCGTTATATGCGATTGTTATTATTTTTGTTATTATCATAGCTGTAATAGCTGCTAATGAATTGTACTTGCCTTTAAGCTATTTAATCGGAAGATAATTTGTTATTCCTAGGTTGTCACAACTGTTAATTTATGATAAACTATTTCTTGTTGTAAACTTATTCTAGTTTGCACAAGAATATGGAGAGGTACCCAAGAGGCCCAAGGGGGCTGACTCGAAATCAGCTAGGCGGTGTATGCCGTGCGTGGGTTCGAATCCCACCCTCTCCGCCATACATATCAAACCGCGTTATATCAACGTAACATAAGCGAAGTCTTCATGCGATAATTAATCGTATTGAAGGCTTTTTTATTAGTATTATAGAATTTATAACATTTGTGTCCTAAATTCTAGGTAATACCTTAAGAAACGTATCCGTCCTTAATGACGGTGAAACCGTTTCTTCTTGTGCAGAAAACAATCGATAAAAAGTGGATTAAACAAATTTATATCGCAGTTGAAACAAATTAATTGATTATTTCGTTAAATTATTATCAAAAACAGAGAAAGGTGGAGTTGATTTCTGTGAGAAAGAAGATCGTTTTATGTGCCGTTTTGTTTACTCTTAGTTTGAATTTGATATTGCCTCCAAAGCAAAGTAGCGCTGCGGAGACAAATGTAAAAGTTACATTGCCAGCGTTTGCCCTTAAGCTAAATGGAAATAAGGTTGAAAATCAATATCGAGAATATCCTCTATTAGTTTATAAGGGCATAACCTATTTCCCAATGACATGGTACGATTCCAGACTTTTGGGATTGCAAACGAAATGGACACAAAATGATGGACTTGAAATTGTTAAAGGGAACGTGACATCATCCTATGTACCTAACACAACAAATCACAAAAATTTGAGCAGCTTCAAGGCAACGATACCTACCTTTAAGATTACAATAAATGGAGAGACAGTAGATAATTCAAAAGAAGATTACCCTCTTTTAAATTATAAAGATGTCATTTATTTCCCTCTAACATGGAAATTTGCACATGATAAATTTGAATGGGAATATGCGTGGGATGACTCGGAAGGACTCAGTATAACTTCTAATAACGTACAGGTCGTAAAAGTGAATCTTCCTAAATCTGCAGGTGACAATGATGTTGCTGTGTATAAAGGGTATTATTACTTTACAGAAACAGCAGGGGGCACGAACCAAGTATACAAAGTACCTGTAAATAACACGTCAAACAAGGAATTGGTATATTCTTATGAAGTGGATTCCAAATACGGCCTTAATAAGAATTTGAAATTTGAAATAAGAGATAAAGAGCTTTGGTTTTCTTATCATCTTGGTGGAGCTACAATGGGCTCTGATGAGTATGGCAGGATAAACGATAAAGGCATTGCTACAATAGAGCATCAAGGATATCTTGATTTCAAAAATACGTCTAATGGTACCTTAATCATAAATCAATCTGTACCTCCAAGTGGTAACAATCTTATACTCGTACCAGCAGGGCAACAGGCTACCAATGGTAAAGCTATAGGAAATCCAAAACTTATATACGGCTGGCACAAATCAGTTAACGGAACGAGTTCAAGTTTAAGTACCAATAATTCCACTACGATAATCGGAGACGATGTTTATGTACTGGGATCATCCATTTCTGCTGACAAAGAAGATTTAAATAAAGTTTACAAAATAAATGTAAAGACTAATGAAACTGAGAAAATCATAAATGCTGAAGTAAGCAATTTCAAAGTTTTGAACAACAAGCTTTACTATCTGAAGGATGCAGATCTGTACTTATATTCATCAGACATGGATGGTACAAATGAGCAAAAGATATCGGATAACAAAGTTTCAAATTGGTATGATGAAATAGACGGCAATGTATACTACACTGTGGGAAATACAATGGGACAATTGAATCTTTACAAGGCAGAGCCATCTAAAGAAGACACGATTGTATTAAAAGAGTCTTTAGAAAGCGTTCAATTAGTGAATGACAAATTAATATGCAAGCTTGCAGCGGGAGAAGACTATGGCGTTAAAGTCTTGGACAAGTCAGGAAATCTTCATTTAGCCATAACAGATCAGGTTTCAAATGTTTTTGCAGACAATGATGTAATTCTAATCGTGTCTACAGAAGATAAATCAATCAAATTGGTTAAATAGAAAAAGATAGTTAGAAGAGGAGTCTTCAAGCGAAGCTCCTCTTTTGGTCGACTGCTTACATTTATTGATTGAATCGTTTCCATTTCCGATTATGGTTCTTGTTCTCAGGGAACTTCTGCCCTTGCTTGAGATCAATCATTAAGGGATCGTTAATCCCCATATGAAAATCATTTTCACCTATTTCGATATATGTTCCATCATTTGGGGCGGTATCGCCTTGCGAGAATTCTGTTTTTTCACCCATTAGTTGACAGCTCCTTTTCCTTATGAATGTAAATGGCTGAAATCGCTTGTGGTAATACAAGTATTACCGCGACAGGGGATTATCATGTGACGAAAATCGTGCCAGCTTTGTCCAGAACTTTACTTTGCATGAAAAGATAAATTCCTCCACTTGTAAAGAGATATGATCTTTGATATAGTATTTAGGTGCGAGTTTACTAATTGATATGCTCGCTCCTTGCTCCTTCATAGGAGCCGTTTAGTCCAAAAGGAGGTGAAATACATGCGCAAATACGAAGTGATGTACATCATTCGTACAGACATTGAACAAGAAGCTGTTCAATCTACTGTAGAGAAGTTCCAAGGCATCATCACGAACAATGGTGGCGAAATTACGAAGCATGATGTAATGGGTAAGCGCCGTCTAGCGTATGAGATCAACAAGTTCCGTGACGGACATTATGTCCTAGTCAACTTCACAGCAACTCCAGAAGTTGTTGCTGAAATGGATCGTGTAATGAAGATTTCTGATGAAATCATTCGTTATCTCATCACTAAAGTAGAAGCTTAATTCATTTAAGTGTGTAAGTAAGAATCGTCAGGAGGGTGTAAGATGCTAAATCGAGTCATTTTGATCGGCAGACTAACAAGAGATCCTGAACTTCGGTATACACCAGCTGGTGTAGCTGTTACTCAGTTTACTCTCGCTGTAGATCGTCCATTCACTAACCAACAAACACGCGAACGCGAGGCGGATTTTATCCCAGTCGTAACGTGGAGACAGCTTGCTGAGACTTGTGCCAATTACTTGCGCAAAGGTCGTCTAGCAGCCGTTGAAGGTCGTATTCAAGTGCGTAGTTACGATAATAACGAAGGTCGCAAAGTTTATGTGACAGAAGTTATTGCGGATAACGTGCGATTCCTGGAATCAGCGAATTCGGCTAACCGTGAAGAGTCTTACTCTGGCGGTGGTGGTAACAGTGGTGGCGGTTCTACTGGAGGATCTGGTGGACAGGCTGGCAATCGTTCTGGCGGTATGCAGCAACAAGACCCATTCTTTGATGACGGAAAACCAATTGATATTTCCGATGATGATTTGCCATTCTAGAGTAGAAAGGAATGAAACCACATGGCTTTTGAAAAAAGAAACAATGGTGGCGAAGATCGCGGCGAGCGCAAATTTGCTCCACGTCGTGGCGGTAAAGGCAAGCGCCGTAAAGTTTGTTACTTTACTGTTAACAAGATCAAGCACATCGATTATAAAGATATCGAAACGCTTAAAAAGTTCATTTCCGAGCGCGGTAAAATTTTACCACGTCGTGTAACTGGAACTTCCGCTAAATACCAACGTGCTCTTACAATCGCAATCAAGCGTTCACGTCAAGTAGCACTTCTTCCGTACACTACGGAGTAGGTTATAGCTTAAATAGAGAAACAGCAGGGCTTCGGCTCTGCTGTTTTTTTGTGTTCGAAGATATTAATATATTATGTCTATGCACAAATAGAGGATGGTTAGTTCATTATATGAGCTGATAACCTCTATTTTTTGTTTATCAAAAGATTTGAATTTGATAAAAAAATACACTTCATGATAGGAACAATTTGCTATGATAAGTTCAGAGATAAGGAACATTCTATGCAACGCTATAAGATTAAAAGGGGGCTGTGATGCATACTGTCGAAATTGTTCAACGTGCGATTGATTATATAGAGGAACACCTTGAAGAGTCAATTGAGTTGGAACGGGTTGCCGAGGCCGCTGCTATGTCGGTGCCTAATTTTTATCGCATGTTTTATGCTATGACAGGCTACCCAATCAAAGAGTACATACGAAAACGAAGAATAAGTGAGGCGGCATATCTCCTGCGTCATACCGAACTCCAAACGATCGACATCGGGTTCCGCTGTGGCTACGGTTCAATATCGGGTGTTCTCGAGTGGATTTATCGCTGGCTCGCTACGTCTCCTGATTACGAGGCAGATAGAGAGCGATCCTGGTATGCCCACTACATACCACCAGATGCTGGTGTGGATCGTGGAGGATTGGCGGAAACGGACGTTGAGTGGTCAGTTACCGTGATGTGTTGCGTACCCATCAATCTACGAAAACAAAACTGGAGGATAGACTATGAGCCAAATACCAATAAGTAAAGAACTAACGGAAGGCTATCGCCCGGTTAGGGCTCCAAAAGCACTAAAAATGATAATTGGAGGAAAAACAATGAATGAACAAAAACAAGTCGCGATTGAGTTAGTTGAATTGGCACCTTTCAAGGTTTTGGCGGTACGGACGGGGATGACACCTGATAGGAGCGGGACGCGAGTTGCGTGGAGTACGCTTATAGAAAAGATCTCCCTTAAGGATGCGCGGCTTACTGATGGGCCTTCAGCATATGTATTCATTCCGCAGGACCAATGGAGCAAGCAAGTAGATACACTCTGGGTTGGACTGGCGGTTCGCGAGTTCGGAGATGTACCGGATGGCATTGAGACTCTGGAGGTACGTGGAGGGCTCTGTGCGAGCGCACGCGTGTACGGGGATGAGGCACATATGTGGCAAGTATATGATGCGATGTTCGCGTGGGCGGAGCAGTCGTCCGATTATGAGCTCGATCGGAGTGAAGGAGTACTTGGGATGGAGACGGTACCGCTAGAACCGTTGAACGCTCTCACAATCCCCTATACGGACATCAAAACATTCAACTTTACGATGCTATACCCGGTGCGCCAGAAGTCAGGGGTTTAAACCTTCTTATTTTTCCATCTTGTTTTTCATTATTACCCCCTTTATATTGAAAAATAGGGAAATTTATCTTTGGATAATGTAAATGGGGGGAAGATTTATGAAAGATTTAATTTTGAAGAACAAAAAATTTGTGCTTATAACCCTGGTGTTAGTCATATTAACTTCAGTGACTGCGACGATTACTCCCATCATTATTCAGGCTGTAACCAATCAAACAACAGGAATGAGTAAAAATATATTCGGGATCGTTATTACGGCAATGTTTGTTTCTTTTGCACTACAATTTGCTTTATTAATATACAGACAAAACTATGCGGCCAAATTTAATACAGAGCATATATCATCGCTACTCAGAAAAATGTTTGAAATGAAGTATGACGCATACAGCAAACTTGAACCTACCTATTTAATTAACAGAATAGTCACTGCAGTAGATTCATTGTATTTATTCATGCTTTCTAGTTTGGAAGGGATAACCCAAGCTACATTTATTATTGCCGTTTCTCTCTTCTTAGCTTTTTCAGTTCATTGGGTAATCTTCGTGGTATTACTGCTTCTAATACCCGTTAACTACTTTGGCTTTCGGTTTATCAATAAAAGGCTAAAACAAAAGATGGAAGCTATGCAATCCAAAAGTGCCATTGCTAACAAGGATCTTGTTTCAACTTTGTCTAATGTTGATAATATCAAACAATTTTCGGATTATCGTACATTAGAGAACATTGTAGTGCCAAGTTTAGGTAAGATGTATCGGACTTTAGCTAATACGAATAAATTTGCTCAGGGATCAAGCTCAATCATTGATTTTATAAATCAACTCGTTCAGACGCTCATATACTTGGAAATAACCTATTCAATCACACAGCAGTGGCTACCTATTAGCACAATCGTCATTATTGGTATTGCGCTCCCATTGTTCTTTAACTCTTTAAGAAAGTTAACAGAAGTTAATTTAAGCTTCAAAACGTTAGAAACTAGTCTTGACTTCGTTAAGAATGAGTTAGATCACAATAAAGAAGATGATGGTCCACAGCAACTTAACACAATTGAATCCATTTCATTTGATAATCCAGCGTTTAAATTAGGTGAGTTGAATTTTAGGTTTTTCGTTCGAAAACAACTTTCTAAAGGAGAGGTTGTTTACCTTCGTGGCCCTTCAGGTTCAGGCAAATCATCCTTACTGAAGCTTTTGCTCAAATTCCGACATAGTCATGGAATCCATATCAATAACACCCCAATTGAAATGATTAGTAACCATTCGCTCCGATCTAGAATTGCTTATCTATCCCAACATGCGACAATCTTATCTAGAAGCTTGCAAGAGAATATTGGATTTGGCAGGCTGTTAACGGAAGAGGAGAAGGCATACATAGAACAATCCAGGATATTAGCCCCCATACTTCAATCCAAAAGCTGGGAAACGCTACTCATGGAAAACGGAGCAAATCTATCAGGCGGCGAAAAACAAAGGATTGCCATTGCGAGAATGCTGCTAAAGGATGCAGATGTATACATATTAGATGAAAGCACCAGCAGTATCGATCAGGCCTCATCTGATGACATTTTTAAAACAATGCTCACTATGGCTAAGGATAAGATCGTCATATACACTTCGCATGATAGTGAATCTGTTAAGTATGCAACTACAATTATTTCAGTGGAGACGGAAAGATCTGGTGAACCAATTACAAGTAACGATTAGAATAGAGAAACAGCAGGGTATAGGCTCTGCTGTTTTTTATATTTAGAGAGAAGATGGGTAAATCTTATGCAAAATACACTGTATAACACGATTGCAACCTTAAGTTGACAAAGTGCAACTCCCACATGGTAGAACCAAGAACGGTGTTTTTCTAAGATATAGACATACAAAGAGGTAACATTAAATTAATATTCAAAAACTACACAGGGAGGAAAGAAATGATGAAACAAGTATCGATTATTGGAATTATTTTTGCCGTAGGAGTATTAGTTCTTTTAAAGGTTTTCCAGGACTCCATACCGAGAATTAGTGAGCCAACAACAAATATATTCGTTTTTATAGGATTCATCATTATTGCCATTATATATGGCGTATCACAACATAAAAAAAATAATAATCAGAAATAAGAAATGGAGACTGGCATGTCAGTCAGGAATAAATGTGAGATAATAAACGAATTGTTGAAAGTAAATATATACAAAAACAAGGAATTCTAAAGTAGCAATAAATGAAAGGAGTTCATAGCAAGTGACATTTGGTGAGAAACTTTATAAATTGAGAAAAGAAAAAGGGCTTTCCCAAGAGGCTTTAGCCGAAAAATTGCACACTTCAAGACAAGCCATAAGCAAATGGGAAAATGGCCAAGGGTATCCTGAAACTGAAAAACTTATTATGCTTGGAAATATATTTGGGGTCTCTATGGACTACTTGTTAAAGGATACTGTCGAGCCTAGCAATGATAAAGAGGCCGGGTATTATGTGAACAAAGAAATGGCAGAGGGATATTTGATGTCTGCACATAAAATTTCGAAGTATATGGCATTAGGATTTTTCTTGATTGCTTTATCTACTATCCCTTATTTCATATTTAAACAAGATCCAGCGATGTATATGATTCCAACTATCATTTTTGCAACAATCGGGATAGGAATGTTTGTGACAGTATCATTTTTAGAGGAAGATCAATATAAAGTACTAAAGACAGAATCTTTGCTTTTTGATGAAAAATATCTTAACGAGTTGACTATAAGATATGAAAATTTGGAAAAAAAACATAGAGTTATTAATTTAGTAGGTATGTGTTTATTTGTTGCGGGACTCATAGCTCTTGGAATAAATAGAAAGTATATTACTTCAGATTTTCTAGTTCCTTACTACCCACTCTGTATAGGAGCGATTGCAATTGGTATCTACATTATAGTACGAACTTCAAACCTGCTTGACGCATATAAACTGCTGGCAAAAAATGAGGTACATACCAATAGTTTCGGCTTTAAAATTCGACGGAAGGTAAGAAAGAAAGTTGATGATATTTAATAACATAACCTATCTCTTATCAATTGATATGTGGAAATCTTAATCCTAATACTTATCAACATGTGGATAAGTAGTTGATGGATCGAACTATGACCCGAAAGATTGATACTTTAAAATAAAGTGTCTATTTTTCGGGTTTTAATGTGGCTGTTCATGATCTAATTATGACCTTCTTACTCCTTCTAATGCCCTCTGTATCTAGCATAGGGAGTAGAGAGTACTTATGATAGACTCGAGATATCTATTTCATTTGTTTGGAATATTCATAATTATAACAAAATACCTAGCATTCATTAATATTACCATAATATACCACGCAGAGATATAGATTTACAAAATATGACTGCTTTCTCCCTCTTTTTCACCCTATTAAAACCCATTTTCCATCGTTATTTTGGCCAATTTCATCGAATTTAGCGTTCTCTTGATACGAAAATGTAATAATGATATATTTTATATATCAACATATCTAGAGGTGCTTAAATGCAAGAAACGTTATATGAAAAAATATATAATCGATTGATTTACGATATTCGAACTTCCAAATTAAAGCCTGGAGACAGGGTACCTTCAGAAAAGGAGTTAGCCGATGAGTATAAAGTTAGTCGGATAACGACGAAGAAGGCAATGGAGATGCTTGCTCAATCAGGATACATAGAGCGGATACGCGGTAAAGGTTCTTATGTCACTAACGTAGATGCAGGTAGGGATCACATGCCGCAGAGTGAGCGTCCAAAAGATACGATCGGCGATATTGAGGCTAGATCTAAGGTGATTGGACTGCTGCTGCCTGATCTCAGCGATTCGTTCGGACTTCGTTTATTCCGAGCGATTGAGCAGCAATGCGCTAAGATGAATTGTCAATTATTGATCAAGCTAACAGGCAATAAGCAGGATGTGGAGGAGACTGCGATCCGCGATTGGATAAAATTCGGTGTGGATGGTTTAATTGTGCTTCCAGCATGCGGAGCGCATTACAATGGAGAATTGGTTCGACTCGTACTGGATGGCTTTCCAATCGTCTTATTGAATCAATCTTTCAAAGGGATAGCGGCTTGTACTATTGGGACTGACCATAAACATGCGGCTTATGATTTAACGGATTATCTATTTGATAAAGGGTATTTAGACATTGCTTTCATTACAACATCAATAGAGAACAACTCAACTTATGAAGCGCAGTTTCAAGGTTATACGAATGCAATTGTTCAAAGAGGGCAGGTTGTACATCCTGCGTATGTTGTAGAGGATCAATTGATCTTAGGCGATTTCATAGATCAGCATCCGAATGTGAAGGCTTTCGTGGTTAGTGAATATCAACTGGGAATTAACTTGCAGCAAGAGCTGCAGAGACGAAGAAATGATTGGGCAGAATGCGAGGTTGTATGCTTTAATTCGCCTCAGGAACAAGGTGTAGCTCCGATTTTTACATCTATTCAGCAAAATGAAGAACAGTTAGGCGTAGAGGCTGTTCATTTGCTAAATGCACAATGGAATCATGAAACTTATGAGCTCCATAACCATGTTAACTATAAGTTGATATATAAATAATATGTCAATATATAATAAAGAGGAAGTGATCCGATAATAGGTCATTTCCTCTATTTGCATTGCCTCATACATCAAAAAATAATCCCCACATCTAATCACGATTGTAGTAAAATGGAGGATGGCTTATTTACATAAAGTATGAAAATTAACATAAGTTGTGAGTAGGCGCATACCAAAATCTATTTTATTATGCAAAAATTAAAGGGGTTAAAAGATGAATCGCATGCTAGACAAACTATTTAATAAGTACTGGAGCCCTTATATTGTAATGGGGATTGCCGGTATTCTAAGTGCTTTATATTTTGGGATTACCGAGACCGTATGGGCGGTAACAGGCGAATTCACCCGTCTTGGGGGCCATATTCTACAGCTCTTCGGCGTGGATATTTCTGATTGGGCTTATTATGACTTGGTCCATATGAACGGAACTACACTTACCAGAACGGATGGCTGGATCGTCTGGGGCATGTTTATAGGCGCCTTGATGATGGTTCTTTTTAGCAATAATTTTAAAATCAGAGTTCCTAAACAAAAACGTCGTTTGCTGCAAGGATTTATTGGCGGACTCATCGCAGGCTTCGGCGCACGGTTGGCATTAGGATGTAATCTGGCTGCTTTTTTCACAGGTGTTCCGCAATTTTCACTCCATTCCTGGATCTTTATGGCTGCTACCGCAGTAGGTACTTATGTGGGTGTTAAAGTGGTGAATACGAGGTGGTGGAAAGGCAAGCCCGTCCTACAAAAAGGAAATATTGCGACGCTGACTAAAAAAACGAAGAAGATACAACCTTATGTCGGTGCCATCCTGGCACTATGTTATGCGGGCCTTATCATTTACTTTTTCATCTCAGGCCAAAAGATGCTCGGCGTAGCTGCTATATTCGGGGCTGCCTTTGGTATTCTGATTGAAAGAGGGCAAATTTGTTTTACGTCCGCATTCCGAGATTTGTGGATCAGCGGCCGGGCTACTATGACGAAAGCCATTATTATTGGCATGGCCATCAGTTCAGTTGCGACACTTGTGATCCTCATCATTTATGGATTAGAACCTATCACCAAAATCGCCGCTCCGAGTACTTTTGTCGGTGGAGCGCTGTTCGGTTTCGGAATCGTGCTGGCTGGCGGCTGTGAGACAGGTATGATGTATCGGCTGATGGAAGGACAGATTGTCTTTTTACCCGTATTTATCGGCAACATCATGGGCGCTACTGGCCTTGCCTATGCTTGGGATCATCTCGGTGTCTTTAACCTTCTGGTGAAGAGTGGCTCCAAAATAAATCTGATCCCGCTTATGGGACCTTATGCTGCGCTGCTTGTTACACTTGTTATGTTAGGAATAGGATTTGCAATTGCGGTCTACTGGCAGAAAAACTACCGCTTCGGAGTTGGATTTAAGAAAGGGGAATACACGAATGTCAATTGATTACACGCTAGATCTTAGAGGAGAATCTTGCCCATATCCGGTGATTTACACATTGGAAACATTAAGGGATATGAAAAAAGGACAGCTGCTACAAGTTATCGCAGACTGCCCGGCAGCTTTTCGAAACGTGCCTGAAGAAGTGATTAAACACGGGTATACTCTTGCTCAAGAGCCTGTTAAGAATGGCCAGGAATTCGTATTTTATATAACAGCTTAATTATCTAATTTTCAATGAATGGGCCTCTTGTTGAGGCCTTATTTTTTTGCTTGCGAGGAATACGCCTGCCAGAACGATCAATAATCCTATTATCATGTTCCATTCGATTTTTTCGTTTAAAAGGGCATACCCCCAGATTAGAGCAGTAGAAGGTACCAGATAAGTGACCATGGACGCAAACTCGGGGCTTCCTTTTTGAACGATAAAATAATAAAGAATGTAAGCAAAGCCTGATCCGAATACGCCTAATCCCACGATCATCGGTAAATTGTTTGGCGCAACAAGATGCGAGAATGAGATCGGCTCCATCGTAAATGCAATGATTGCGCTCGATACCGAGCTGGTTAGTAAAGTGCCGAATGTAATCTGATACATCGAATATTTAGAGAGAAGACGCTTGGACAGCTGTGATCCGAATCCGTAACAGCATGCCGCTGAAAGCATACATACAAATCCCAACAGGTCTACTGATGTGACCGATCCTGGTGTAATGCCGAGTAGGACAATCATGCCTATAGTGGCAATTGCTAACCCAAGCCATTGGTTCCTGTTGGATACTTGCCTAAAAAACAAGATGCCGATCACGACCGTCCATATGGGTGTAGTCGCGTTCAAAATCGACGCCATACTGCTGCTCAATCGCGTCTCACTAAACCCTATGATCGACCATGGGATCGCTGTATTGATCAGCGCCATGATAACCATTGGAATCCAAGGAATGGTTCGCCATCCAAACGGCTTTTTGAACACGAGCATAATCAATACGACAACCGCTAAACCGCAAGAAGATCGGAGGAAAACGATTGTCCACGGTCCGAAGTCATGGAGCAGCATTTTGATAAAATAGAATGAACCACCCCAAATGAGACTGAGCATTAAAAGCGCAACATAAACGAGGCGTGACAAAGTAACCCTTCTTCCTGTTATAAAATGGTTAAATGACGAGATTATTCCTTACATAATCTCACTAATTCAGCAATTATATCACCTCGGGTTGTTGCAGTGAACAAAAATGAGAATTTTGGGTCAACTGCATTTAAATAGAGCGATCCATAGACAAGTACAGCTAGTTATGTAGCTCATGCATACTTCGAACCAATTCTTCAAGCTTTATTCTCCTATTGCGAAGCTCCTCTTCCTCTTTGCTCAGAACGTCCAGCTGAAGTTTTAGAGAATCATGGGCTTCCTTTATTAGTTCTGAGTTCCCACAGCCATAATTATTCTTCATTGCAAAAATGAGCTGAATATCCTTCAACTTAAGACCATAACCTTTCAACTCCTGAATAACCTCATAATCCTCCAGATGTTTGTCGGTGTATCTCCTTGTACCATTCGCTTGTTTGGACTGGATTAAGCCCAAGTCCTCATAATGCCTGATCGTATCCTTCGTTGCACCTGCCTTACAAATAAACTCACCTATTCGCATTTGATCCATTTCCTTTCCCATTCATTGAAGTGGTGATCTTCGGAATTGCAAATCATTAGTTGACGTGGGGTTTACCCCGTATTGTTTAATGACTTTAAACTAATTATAGGAGGCTCAATTTATGATTTTTTCCAGTATTCTAATTTTTTATAGTGTAATCAGCTTGATCGGCTCTATTGCTCTTCTTCATAAAGGATCTGTTACTTCTCATCATAGTAAAAGATCTTTTTCTGCTCAACTATCTATCTATTTTTTTATGATCAGCCATAGTTCACTCCTTGCAGCTGCTGTTTATCAATTGAACAAGCCGATAAACTTCATATGGTTTATTGGCTGTTTCACTATATGCATCATTTCTCGTTGGCTAAACGGACAAGTTCTGTTTGGCAAGAGCAATTGGCATCATTACTTTATCGTAGGTGCGATTTTTGGCGCAGCTTCGGTATGCAAAATCTACTTGTAGCATCAAATGAATAAGCAAAAAGCACCCTGAGCAGGTGCTTTTTGTTCGTATTATACCGCCCACATGTTACCCCAGCTCATGACCCGTCACAATGATGTAACCAACTAGGAAAACGTTTAAAGCGAGAATGACAACAGTGGCAAGCCAAGATAATATTTTAACCCATGGCGGGTTCACGAATTCTCCCATCTTCTTCTTATCACTTGTGAATAAGACGAGTGGAATTACGGCAAAAGGCAATTGCAGGCTCAGTACCACTTGGCTCCATAAGAGTAAATCCCCAGTTCCTCTTGATCCAGCCATCCACGTTACAATAAATGCAGGTACAACAGCAATTAACCGAGTAATAATGCGGCGAAGCCAAGGAGAAATTTTTAAATTGATAAAACCCTCCATCACGATTTGTCCTGTTAGCGTACCCGTAATCGTTGAGTTCTGACCGGAGGCAAGCAAAGCAATGGCAAACAATGTGCTGGCAATACCTACACCTACAGTAGGGCTCAATAGTTCGTAGGCAGCTTCAATTTCAGAAACATCCAAACCGGTTCCGTGGAAAGCAGCGGCGCCAAGTATCAGAATGGAGGAATTGATAATAAAGGCAATCGTTAATGAAACGTTTGAATCGAGAATTGAGAATTTTAAAGCTTCTTTGCGTCCTTCTCTATTGCGTTTGTATTGTCTAGTCTGAACGATAGACGAATGTAAATATAAATTATGAGGCATTACGGTTGCGCCTAAGATCCCCAAGGAAATAAACAGCATCTCAGGGTTTGTCACAATTTCAAAACTTGGAACATAACCACCTAATACCGCCGCTATTTCAGGCTTCGAAACGATCAGTTCAAATACAAACACTAGAAATATCGTAGCCATTAACACGATAATAATGGACTCGATAATGCGAAACCCTTTCTTCTGTAAAAGCAGCAGAAGCAGTACATCGAGTGTAGTAATTAAGATACCGAGTAATAAAGGGATTCCAAATAATAAATTAAGTGCGATAGCGGATCCGATAACCTCCGCTAAATCTGTTGCAACAATCGCAATCTCAGTTAGTATCCAAAGAAAAAAGGCTGTTTTTTTGCCAACTGCATCTCGAGTCGCTTGGGCTAAATCGCGGCCTGTCACAATTCCTAATTTCGCAGCCAATGACTGCAGCAGCATCGCAATTAAATTGGAGATGAGAATTACAGTTAATAGCGTGTAGCCAAACCGAGCTCCACCAGCAATCGACGTTGCCCAGTTACCAGGATCCACATAACCTACGGCTACTAGCGATCCAGGACCGGCAAAGGCTAGAAACTTCCGCCAGAATCCAGCTTTTTTCGGAATTTTAACGGTATTATTAACTTCCTCTAAACTAACATTTGAGCTATGTCGCAACCACCCTGAATTGTCGGTTGCTTGCTCAGCTTGATTTTTCATTTAGTAATCACTCCTACACAAAATACATTTTTTGGTTTATTTTTTTCCTCCGTGCAACTCTCTTTGTCATAATCAAATATTATTCCTAAAACCAATAATTTGCAA
Source organism: Paenibacillus albiflavus (assembly GCF_004344915.1). GTDB lineage: Bacteria > Bacillota > Bacilli > Paenibacillales > NBRC-103111 > Paenibacillus_AM > Paenibacillus_AM albiflavus. The sequence goes on from NZ_SKFG01000017.1 coordinate 39,982, forward strand.
GCACTTTTTCAGTGGATGTAAACTGTATCCATAACACTCGAAGAACAGCAGGAGAACGCTCAAACCACAGGTGTCATTACTGATGTCCATAACGATGAGAAATATCCATCCGTTCATATCCAGGGTGTTGGTACGGAAGGCGAGATCCATGAAGTGCAGTGCGGTGATGCTTGGTTTCAGGAGCCAAGCGGAAGACTTTCGGCTCCAGTATTGGTAAGATTATAGTACAGTCCTTAAATGCAAGATCCAATAGTCGGCTCATGCCGGCACGGAACTTTGAAAGTCACGAAACGATATATTTCCTGCCAAATGTTATTTTTCGAATAAAAGGGGTTGAAGATATGGAGTTTAGAGTGGAACATGTGCTGAAAATGGAGAGACTGCAAAATGCGAAAGTACTCGGGGGCGAAAAAGGCCTCTCGAATGTGATTAAAGGCATCACCATTATGGAAGCTCCCGATATCGCGGATTGGTTGAGTGGTGGAGAGATGCTGCTGACCAGCCTGTATCCGATCCTCAATTATACAGAGGAGGAACAGCGGGAATTTGTCTCCCGTCTAGCTGATAAGGGAGTCAGCGCCTTAATGATCAAAAACCACCGTTTCGTCAAAAAGATCCCGGATGTCATCATAGAAACAGGCGAGAAGACGGCTCTGCCCATTATCCAAATCCCTCAGGACATCCCTTATGTGGATGTGCTCTATCCCGTAATGCAGGAATTATTTAATAACCAAGTGATGAAGCTTAAATATTTTAAAGATGTGCATGATCGCTTCACAACGCTTTCCTTAATGGATGCCGGTCTGGAACCTATTATCACTACACTGGAGGAATTGATCGGAAACCCCGTTGCCCTCTATGACCGAAATTTTGTCTGTATGACGCCTACATCCTTTCACACGACGCCGGTAGAACAAAAGGAACGGAATGTAGAACGAGTTAAAATAGTCGAAACAAAATTTCCTTATTATTGGATGACGGCACAGGTTACGGAACCGGAAACAAAATTGGTCGAGCAGGTAGTGGTACCCATTCGAACGGTAAACCGAATTAAAGTGCATCTAGTCGTTACCGAAGCCTACAAACCGATAGAAGATTTGGACTTTATTGCAATCGAAAATGCCGCTACCGCTCTGTCCCTGGAACTGGTTAAGCAATTTGCCGTGGCAGAGGTAGAGCGTGAATTTATAAATGATATTATTGACGATCTTCTTGCGGGTAAAGGCCAAATGATGGAAACGGTGTATCATCGGGCTAATCTGATTGGCTGGGATTTGGACCGTTCGTATGCTGTGTTATTGTTTCATGTGAAAGACGAGTTCATCTCTCTGAGTCAAAAAGAAATGAACAAACCTATAAGCTTGCGCAGATTGCAGAGCAAAACCTTTACTTATTTGCACGAAGCTATTCGCTCCCAATTTGCAGACGGTATTATGCGCAGCCGAAGCGATACGATTATTCTGCTTTTACCGGTTGACCAGCAGGAAGGTAAGGGGAAAGGCTGGTTGAACGCTGTTAAGGATAAAGCCCGCGAGATTCAGGAGAATATCCGGACAAAAGCCAAAGATATTGTCGTGCAGGTCGGCATCGGCAATGTTGCGGAAACCGTAACGGATATTGCGAGAAGCTACCAGGAGGCCGAAGATGCACTGGACCTCGGAGGCACGCTCTACGGCAATGAGTCGGTTACTGCCTATGCTGAACTTGGCCTGTTCCGGCTGCTATGCCAGTTTCCTGATCCTGACGCACTAACCTCTTTCATTCCCGCTTCTTTAAGCAGGCTGGTAGAAAGCAAGAATGCCATCAAAAATGATCTGCTGCATACGCTTGAGGTATTTTTGCAGCATAATCAAAATGCAGCAAAAGCAGCTCATGACCTTTTTGTCCATTACAAAACGGTCATGTACAGACTGGAACGAATCAAAGAAATCACCGGCATGGATTTCGAGGATTCGGAAGAGATGCTAGGGGTTAGAGTCGGCCTAAAGATTCTAAATTTGGTAAAAAGCGAAAGAAACGACTAAATATTTGAGCTGGACGGGCCCTGTGCCCGTCTTTTTTTACCCATGGTGGATAAAGAATCGGTTAGACTTTTATCCACTCCTGTTAATGACTCTGCTTTGGTAAGCGTTTACACTAAAGTTGCAAGAAGCTAAACGTCTTTCGAATTATTTTCATCATCATAGAAAGGGACGGTAAGTATGGAAGAATTAAACAATGATATCATGCAGCTATTAGAATGGCTCGGATATTTTGGAAAAGATCCTGAAGGAGGCGTCTCCCGGTTTCTTTACTCCAAAGAATGGCTGGAGGCTCAGAAATCTATAGAGGACTGGATGAACAAAGAAGGCTTCAACGTTCACTTTGATGAAGTGGGCAACTTGTTCGGGGGCCTACAAGGAACAAAGTATCAAGATGAAACCGTATTGACCGGTTCTCACGTGGATACAGTAGGCAATGGCGGTTTGTACGATGGCCAGTACGGTATTGTTGCCGGTTTGCTTGCAGTTAAATACTTAAAAGAAACATATGGGAAGCCGCTGCGCAATCTACAGGTGGTGTCCATGGCCGAAGAAGAAGGCAGTCGATTCCCTTACGCATTCTGGGGATCCAAAAATATCGTATGTACGGCAAAACGCGAAGAAGTGGAAAACATTGCAGACTTTGATGGCATAGCCTTCGTAGACGCGATGAGAGACTGCGGCTTTGATTTCCGTAAGGAATCCACAGAGCTTCGCAAAGACTTGAAAACGTTTGTAGAACTCCATATCGAGCAAGGCAGCGTTCTGGAAAATGAAAAAAAATCTGTAGGTGTAGTCCACAGCATTGTAGGTCAGCGCAGATTTACCATAGAAGTGACGGGAGAAGCCAACCATGCCGGTACCACCCCGATGAATTACCGCAAAGATGCTGTTCATGCTGCTAGTGTTATGATCAGTGACGTAATGAACCGGACAAAAAAACACGGAGATCCGTTAGTAGCTACAGTGGGCAAAATCGAAGTGAAGCCAAATGTGGTTAACGTGGTTCCGGGCTATGCCTTATTCACCATGGATATCCGCCATACGGAGAAAGAAGCGCTTGTTCAAGTTACAGAAGAGATTACAGCTTCCCTGAATACCATTGCGGAAGAAATGGGTGTAGGACTGAAGATCGATATGTGGATGGATGCGGATCCAGTTCCTATGGATAAACGTGTGGTAGAAGTGGTTGAACAGCAGTGCAAGGAAAAAGGCCTGAATTATAAGCTAATGCATAGCGGAGCGGGACATGATGCCCAAATATTTGCTCCTTTTGTTCCATCGGCAATGATTTTTGTACCGAGCAGAGAAGGAATCAGCCACAATCCGGCTGAGTTTACCGAGCCCCATGATTTAGCTGAGGGCGTGAAGGCTCTGATCGGCACCCTCTATAAGCTGGCATATCAAGATTAAGCGACATCTTCATAACAAGCTTGCCAATCCCATCATAAGGAGCAGAAAAGAGATGAGCGAACAAACCCCAACAGCTAAAAAAGGTGGACTTGAGTACTGGAAAAAGGTCGTCATTCTATTTTGTCTCGGTTGGACTGTCATCTGGATTTACAGAACTGTTCTGAACCCGATTTTACCGGAGATCAAAATACAGCTTGGCGTTGAATCGGATGCCAGCATGGGTCTAATCTCCAGCTTGTTTTTTCTAGCCTATACCTCTATGCAGATACCTTCCGGCTTTCTTGCTGATAAATTCGGAAGAAAAATAATGCTGATTCCTGGCTTCCTGATCTTTGCTTTCGGAGTCTTTACCGTCGGGATCGCACCGTCCCTGATTTTCTTGCTTGTGGGCAGTTTCCTGGCAGGACTTGGACAAGGTACCTATTACGGACCGGCTTACTCAATCTCATCCACCGCAATCCCGAAAGAAAAGCGGGGCTTCTCCACCGCCATTATCAACAGCGGGTCGGCGATCGGTATGGCGATCGGATATATCGGTTCCTCCTACATGGTAAAAGGGCTTGGCTGGGACTGGAGACCTTTGCTTTTTGTCACAACGGGCTTAATTATTATCATGGTTATTGCATTTGCCAAAGTGATTAAGGAAAAACCAGTAGCAGATGTTGTTACAGAAAGCAAAGAAAAAAATGCGGATGATAAAGCATCGATGAAAACGCTTTTTGGCGATATCCGAATGATTTCGGCTTACGTCATTTACTTCTCCGTTTGTTACGGGTACTACATGATTGTGACCTGGCTGCCAAGTTACCTGCAAATGGAGAGAGGATTCGAAGGGGCCGCTATTGGTTTTGCCGCTGCTCTTGTTGCCTTTGCTTCTGTGCCGGGTGCCCTATTGTTCAGCCGATTGTCCGACAAGTTCAAGAATAAAAAGATTATGGTTGTTATTATTTTGCAAGCGATTGCGGCCGTTACTCTGTATTTGACGGTTACGATCCAAAGCAACGAACTACTGATTGTGTTCCTACTTATGTACGGATTCTTCGGTAAACTGGCCATCGATCCGATTATGATCTCCTACGTGGCAGATATTGCACCTAAGAAAGGGTACAGCACAACGTTCGGTGTGTTTAACTTCTTTGGGATGATGTCGTCTGTAGTCGCTCCGTTTGTAACGGGATTGATTTCGGACGCTACGGGAAGCAAGATCCTAGGCTTCTACCTTGCTATCGGCATCATTATTGTAGGTACGCTTTTCCTATTCTTCACGAATATGATCAAACGCCCTGCTACAAGCTAAATCTATTTTACACAAATGTTTAAAAAGAAAAGGAGAGAAATACAATGGGATATGCAACTGATCTGCTGTCTAGCCGTTCCATCATTAAACATGGCAAATATGCATTAATCGCTCCAGAAGGTTTGGTCAATAATGTGGTTCCGGGTTTTGACAACTGCTCCATGTCCATTCTGGCGACTCCGAAGCTTGGAGCAAGCTTTGTGGATTATATAGTTACCATGCACGTGGGAGGCAAAAACACGGATGGTTTTGGTGGGCAAGAACATATCGAAACCTTCGTTTATGTGCTGGAAGGCGAAATCAAGGCATCTGCTGATGACCAGTCGTATACGCTGACAAGCGGCGGCTACTTGTACTGCCCTCCAGGAATGACTATGTATCTGGAAAATCTGAAAGACGGTGACAGCAAACTGTTCTTGTACAAGCAAAAGTATAAACCGTTAAAAGACTTGAAACCATGGGTCGTTACCGGCAACACAAATAACATTCCGGAAGAAGACTATGATGGTATGACGGATATGCGGATTCAGGATCTGCTTCCGAAAGAGCTTGCTTTCGACATGAACTTCCATATATTGACCTTTGATCCCGGCGCATGCCATCCATTCATCGAGACGCATGTGCAGGAGCACGGAGCTTACCTGCTTTCCGGTGAAGGGATGTACAACCTGGATAACGAATGGATCCCGGTGAAGAAAGGCGACTACATCTTCATGGGTCCGTATGTGCAGCAGGCTTGCTATGCAGTCGGCCGAGAGAAACTCGCTTATGTTTACTCCAAAGACTGCTACCGGGATGCAGATCTCTAAGGATTAGACTCGCAAAGACGAGGACGATGGTAATAAGCGGTCCGCTTTTTACCAGTGATATAGAATTTATATCTTTTAGCTCATAAATTCTAAGTATCACCTTAAGAAACGCATCCGTCTTAAAGACGGTAAAACCGTTTCTTTTGTTCTCCTTGTTACAGCGGGAATCGATCACACAGGTGCTGAAATCGAATTTAACGGAGGTGTCGGAATTGAGAATATCCAGACAGAAGTTAAAAGAGTTGATTACGCAAAAACTGCATAAAGCCGGTCTATCGGAAGAACATGCCGACGGGGTGGCGGAGGTTCTGGTCCATGCGGACATCAGAGGGATTCATTCTCATGGGGCCATGAGAGTGGAATACTATGCGGAACGGATCGCCAAAGGCGGTTTAAATATAAATCCAGAGTTTAAGTTTGACAAAACCGGTCCCTGCACAGCGGTATTCGATGGGGACAATGGGGTAGGCCATGTGGCTGCCAAGCAAGCTATGGATGAGGCCATCAAGATGGCCAAGGAAAACGGGGTAGCAGCTGTCGGCGTCAGAAGAATCGGACACAGCGGAGCCCTTTCTTATTTTGTACGGCAAGCGGCCAAATCCGACATGATCGGCATTTCTTTGTGCCAATCAGATCCAATGGTTGTTCCTTTCGGCGGTTCAGAGCCTTATTACGGAACCAACCCGATTGCTTTTGCCGCTCCTAGCCATGATAACCGTATCATGACGCTGGACATGGCGACGACGGTACAAGCTTGGGGTAAAATTCTTCATGCCAGATCGAAGAATGAGTCCATCCCGGATTCATGGGCGGTGGATAAAGAAGGCCATCCGACAACCGATCCTTTTAAGGTAAATGCTCTGCTCCCGATTGCCGGTCCCAAGGGATATGGTTTGATGATGATGGTGGATGTGCTTTCAGGTATCCTGCTCGGCCTTCCATTCGGGGATAAGGTCTCTTCGATGTACCATGATCTGACCGAATACCGGAATCTTGGACAGCTTCATCTTGTGATTAACCCGGCATTCTTTACTAATCCGGACCTATTTAAACAGCATATTTCGAACACCATGGACGACTTGAACCGTATCAAACCGGCGCCCGGCTTTAATCAGGTGCTGTTCCCCGGACAGAATAACGATCTGATTCAAGAAGAATACGAGAAAAACGGCATTGAAATTGTGGATGACATTTATGAATATCTGGTGTCGGACATTGTTCATAAAAACCAATACGACAACAAAGATCCTTTTGCCAAGTAATTAATTTCACATTCAGTCTATAAGGAAGACCTATTCCTTACCTAGAGCAGCAGCGTGATTCTTTAATCTAATGCCGCTTTGCCGCTTCAATGAGAATCAACTTATATGACGGAAGAGGTGCTTGTACTTATGCTATATTCCATAATCAAAGAAAATTCCTATCAAGATTCGGTTAACCTCATGCTCTTAACCAACAAGATTTCCACCATGGACGGAGTAAACCAAGCCTCCATTATGATGGGGACGCCAGCAAATAAAGATATTTTCCAAAATACCGGCATGTATACGGATGAACTGGAAAAAGCGGGTCCTAACGATATGTGTATCGTGATCCGCACAGAAAGTGAAGAAAAAGTATCCGAGGTGCTAGCCACCATTGAAGATGAACTGAAGAACCAGGCAGTAAGCAGCAGCAAGCAGGAATTCGAATCCGTGCGTACTTGGGACAAGGCGTTGCAGGCGCTGCCTAATGCTAATCTTGCCCTGATCTCCGTACCTGGCCAATATGCGGCGGAAGAAGCGGAAAAAGCACTTGACCGCGGGCTGCACGCCTTTATCTTTAGCGATAACGTTGACATCCAGGACGAATTGCGTCTGAAACAAAAAGCGCATGAAAAAGGTTTGCTGGTCATGGGACCGGACTGCGGAACCGGAATACTATCCGGTGTTCCGGTAGCATTCGCCAACGTAGTAAAAGAAGGCAACATTGGAGTTGTCGGTGCTTCGGGAACAGGTATTCAGGAAGTCACCACTCTCATTGACCGTCTAGGCGGCGGGGTGAGCCATGCCATTGGAACAGGAGGACGTGACCTCTCTGAAACGATTGGGGCTATTACGATGTTGGATACCATTCAAGGACTTGAGAAGCACAATGCCACCGAAGTGATCGTAGTTATTTCCAAACCGCCTGCCAAAGAAGTGCGGAATCAGGTAGTACGGCTTTTGCACCGCGTATCGAAGCCTGTGGTTGCTATTTTCGTCGGTGAAGAACCGCAGGTGCATGAAGGCAACGTATTTTACGCCCATACGCTGGAAGAGACTGCTATGATAGCCGTTGACCTGTCTAAAGACAGAGAAATCAAGGCGAACTACAACAAACTGGACACAGAAGCTCCGAAAGCTGAGCTGAAACCGGAGCAAACCGCAATTAAAGGTCTGTATTCCGGCGGTACACTCGCTTATGAAACCGCTGTCCTTATGTCTAAAGGTCTTGAGCTGGGTCAGCTGATCCATGAAGACGGGTACATGCTGAAAGCCAAAGGCCATGAAGTAATCGACCTTGGAGATGACAAGTATACGCAAGGTAAGCCTCACCCGATGATTGATCCGGAAACGAGAATCCATTACATCGAGCAGGCTGCCCAGGATGAATCCACGGCGATTATTTTATTGGATGTCGTTCTAGGGTACGGCTCCCATGAAGATATGGTCGGTGCCCTGCTGCCAATCATTAAGAAAACACAAAGCGAAGCCAAAGCAAAAGGCAAAAACCTGTATTTCGTGGCAACGGTGTGCGGAACCGAAAAAGACCCGCAGGATTATCAAGAGCAAAAAACCAAGCTAGAGCAAGCAGGTGTCATTGTCAAAGACAGCAACAACCAGGCTGTACGGACCGCCCTCGCGATGATGGGCATCCAGCTTCAAGAAAAGGATAAATCATTCACTCCTGCAGAGCAGGCAGAACAAGGAGACATCGAGATTTCTGAAGCCATCACCAAGCTGCTGAACGGAAAACCGGGAGTTGTCAATGTTGGACTCAAGAAGTTTGTGAATGCGGTAACTAGCTACGGCGGAAGCGCCGTTCACTTTGACTGGCGCCCGGTAGCTGGTGGCAATGAAAGAATGCGTAAGATTCTGAGCCTGCTTAAGTAAATATATATCGATTAGGAGGATGCAGCATGTACGGACCTTATCAAACAATAGATGAATCAAATCAGGCAGTCATACAAAAAATAGTAGCCGGTGCCCCGTTCCTAGTGGACGTGGTTCCTGCCAAATCGGTAGTAGAACAATTAAACGGAAGGGTACTTCTGCACGCCGGTCCACCTATTGAATTCGAAGATATGACAGGCCCTATGCAGGGTGCTTGTATCGGGGCTTCCTTGTTCGAAGGCTGGGCGGCGAATGAAGAAGAAGCGATGACCATGCTGAAACAAGGAGAAGTGACTTTCATTCCATGTCATCACGTCAAAGCCGTGGGGCCAATGGGCGGCATCACTTCTGCGAACATGCCGCTTCTGGTTGTAGAAAATCAGACAGACGGCAACCGTGCTTATTGCACGATGAATGAAGGAATCGGAAAAGTGCTGCGCTTTGGAGCCTATTCCGATGAGGTTGTTCAGCGCCTGAACTGGATGAGGGATGTGCTGGCGCCTACCCTCTCTAAAGCTTTATCCCAGACCGAGAACGGCCTGAATATTAATGTCATGCTAGCAAAGGCAATTACTATGGGAGACGAATTCCATCAGCGGAATATCGCTGCTTCTCTCGTATTCTTGAAAGAAATCAGTCCTTATATCCTACAAACGAATGCATCCGAAAAAGATAAATTCGACGTGGTGAAGTTCCTAGCTGATACCGATCAGTTTTTCCTGAATATTGCCATGGCAACCTCTAAAGCGGTACTGGATGCTGCAAGAACGATTGAGCATGGTACCGTAGTAACGGCTATGTCGAGAAACGGCAAAAACTTCGGAATCCGGATCAGCGGTATGGGAGACGAGTGGTTTACCGCTCCAGTTAATACCCCACAGGGCTTGTTCTTCACAGGATACTCTCAAGATATGGCGAACCCGGATATCGGTGATAGTGCCATTACGGAAGCATTCGGTGTTGGCGGTATGGCTATGGTGGCTGCTCCTGGTGTTACTCGATTTGTGGGTGCTGGCGGATTTGAAGATGCGCTGGCAACTAGCAATGAAATGACGGAAATCTGTATCGGCCATAACCCTAACTTCACGATTCCAACTTGGAACTTCCAAGGAATTTGTCTCGGTATTGATGCAAGGAAAGTAGTAGAAACGGGCATCACACCCGTGATTAATACCGGTATTGCGCACAAAGAACCTGGAGTCGGCCAAATCGGGGCAGGTACAGTTCGCGCACCACTGGCTTGCTTCGAGAAAGCTCTTGAAGCTTATGCACAAAAGCTGGGACTGATTTAACGAAACGAAGGAAAGGGGGAGAGCGGTATGAGACATTCAATCCAGGTAGAAGGGAAGTTCAGCTCCGCTGTGCTTCCTCTCCTCCATTCAGGTGAACAAGGCTATGTGCATAGTGTGTTTCAGAATGGTTGGAATATCCGAATGGGAGCTGGACTTATTTTTATAGGCAGCACGAAGAATGGCAAGCTTCCCTTCGGCATCCATCTCGAAGATACGCATGTGCCGGAGCTCATTTCATTGATCAAAAAAGATGAAAAGGTTCTCTATGACATCAGTATGTCGTCTCTTCTCTTTTCCTCGTTCTCTATTCAATTGGATCCTAAGGACGCTTATCATTCCGATATAGGATTGACAATAGATCAGCAGGAGGAGTTGCTCTGTCTTTTGAATGCGTTTGCAGCTGAGCTGCTGATTCATGGTCAGCCTACAGGAGCAGGTATTTCGGTGGATCATTTTATCGAATGCTTCATAAAGGAACCTCATGCTTCCTGCTCGGATAGTGAACGGAAGGTTATGCAGCTAATGGATGCGGCTCAGACCCAAGACTTGTCGCAGATAGATAAAGTGCTCAGATACTGGATTGGGCGAGGGGAAGGCCTAACACCTTCTGGAGATGATATGCTCGCGGGAATGCTCGCTGTGGATGCGGTAACGGGGATGTTCACGGATACATTTCGCTTGCATTTATCTGAACTGGTAGAGAAAGAAGTCCTGACCACCGATATCAGCCGGGAATACCTGAAGTATGCACTGAATCAGAACTTCAGTTCGGTGGTGACAGGTGTCTTGAATGCCCTTCTTCAAAAGGATACAGACAACTTAAATGAACGGACCCGAGAATTGCTGTGTGTAGGACACAGCTCGGGACTGGATACAGCATTTGGCATACTGATCGGTATGCTGATCATAAGGAGGAATTCAAATTGGCACAAAAAGTTGTGATTGCTCTTGGCGGCAATGCTATTTTACAACCTAAACAGCAGGCAACCTATGAAAATCAACTGGAAAACGTTCGAAAAAGCTGTGAGGTGATCGCCCGCATTGTGAAGCAGGGTTATGAAGTGGTTATCACACATGGAAACGGCCCACAGGTAGGAAATATACTACGTCAGCAGGACGAAGCCAAGGAAGTGGTTCCGCAGTTTCCACTTGATGTGTGCAGCGCAGAATCCCAAGGCTTTATCGGGTATATGATGGACCAATGCCTGAAAAATGAGCTTCAAAAGCTCGGATTAAACAATGCTGTTACGAGCATGCTGACACAAACCGAGGTATCAAGAGAAGATCCGGCATTTCAAAATCCAACTAAACCAATTGGTGTTTTCTACAGCGAAGAAGAAGCCAACCGACTTGCAGGAGATAAAGGCTGGATTGTCAAGGAAGATGCGGGCAGAGGTTGGCGTCGTGTCGTTCCGTCTCCTATGCCAAAATCCATCATCGGAGCAGATGTAATTGGGTCTCTGACCAACCAAGGGGCCATTGTAATTGCCGCCGGTGGCGGAGGTATTCCTGTATCCCGACAAGCGGACGGAACCCTTGTGGGCGTGGAAGCCGTCATCGATAAAGACCGCAGCGGCTACCAGCTTGCCCAGGATGTGCATGCGGATGTTTTCATGATTTTGACCGATGTCCAGAACGTGTTTGTGAACTATGGGAAACCGGATCAAAAATCACTGGGGACGATCTCACTGAAAGAAGCCAAGCAGTATGCGGATGAGGGCCAGTTCAGTGCCGGTAGCATGGGGCCTAAAATGGAATCAGCCATAGGCTTTGCTGAGAAAGGCGGAACCGCTGTCATTTGCTCCCTGGATCAGGCGGATCTGGCTCTGGATGGTAAAGCGGGTACCCGCATTACACAGGATTTGTGATTAAAAAAGAAATGTGTGAGCTAACAGAGCCTACACATTTCTTTCGTATGATGCGTGACGAAAGTACCTGTCAGAGACAGGGCGAGCAGCCCTTTACTCTAGTTATACATCGTATTCCAACTGACCTTTGGCCTGTACAATAAAATCAAGCGGCGAAGAAATGGTATCGGGGTTATATTCGATCGCTCCGATTCTAAGCTGTAGATGAATTTTATAGTTGTCCGCGAATTCATTGGCATTCAGCACATCGATTTTTTGTTTGATCCGTTCGATAACGATGTCGGCTCCAGAGTGTTCTGTGAACAATAGCAACCCCCATGTAGGGCTTACATTATCAAACATGTACAACGAATCGTTCATGCGTACGCTCGTCTCGCTTAGCTTGGAAATCTCCATGATAATTTCATTCATCTGATCCTCATTGATCATCCGCTTCAATTCATCCCAGTATTTAACCGTGATCATGAGCAGGGTTATCGGAATTTGATAGCGGGTAGACAAGGCCATGAAGACTTCAGCGTCCTTATGGAATGACCGTGTATTTTTCAAGTTGGTATTTTCGTCTACTGTAGCTAATATCTCATTTCTCTTCTGGAGACGGGCATTCTCTGCCTGGAGTCGTTTATTGGCTAGTGTCATCGCCCAAGTGATAACGGTGAAGAGGGGGGTAATGACTAACCAGAAATAATTCAGTGATTCAACGGCAGTGCCGATGACAAGCGTCTGATAGAGAATGAATGAGCCATAACCAAAAATAAAAATGATATTCAGCACTAATCCCGTAATTAAATTAAAGAAATACGTAATGATCGCAATCAGGAAGGCGATGTTCAGCACAATAATGTTCGTCAGATAGTGCGATTGGTCGCCATCTCCTGAAGTCACAATAATACTTACAAAGCAAAGAATAAATAGGAGCAGAAAGGCACTATCCGACAATAAGCTGCTTTGATTTCGTCTCATTATTTATTCCTCCGTTTCATCCGATATTTACGAAGAATCAGGATTAACGAGACAAGAACGAGTATGAGAATGAGTGAGAAGGTGACTAGGAAAACGAGTGTATTCTTATTTTGCAGGATATCCTTAATTGGCGATACTTGTTCTTCTCCAGCTTGCTTTTTGAATCGGAAGGATTGAATCGTGCCATCCTTGTCGGTCACGGCTGCATCGCCGTATATTTGCCAAATCGAGCTTGAACTAGCGATTAGTTTGGACGCAAGATAATAATATTCGGATCCAGCGCCAGTAACGGCTAATAAGCCATTTCCCGGGCTATAAGGAGATTCGATTAGCTGTAAGGTTCCAATCCGCTTGCCGTAGCTAGGGTCAATACTCATTTTTTCATTGGATTGAAACTCAGTTCCATTAGGTGCATATTGAAAAAAGAGCTTGTCGTTATTGGCTTGAATAACTTTGTTATTCTGATACGACCCAATCGCAATAATTGAGCGACCCTGCAAGGCATCAGACCCGACATTATCCTCAAAGAAGTTTACATTTCCTGTATTTCCTTCGGCAAATTGTCCAAGTAAATTAAATAAATTGGTTAGGGTGAGATACGTATATTGGTCACGTTCGGCTGGCATTACAACGGCGACTTGACTGTAATTTCCGTCCCGCATGAAGGGATATGGATAATTGTTGAATAAGAGATTCGTTTGATCCTTGGTGTTAAGCTGGATCAGAGAATCCTTCGTAATAAATGCCCAAGGCATTTCATTTTGGTAATCGATACAACCAGTACCCGTCATCTCCAGATCAAATGCGACGGATACACTGAAATTGCCTGCTACATTCAAATTTTTGGGGATAGGTAGGGTTAGGCTATCACCATCCGCAAATTCTGGTGTCAGCTTCTTGCTCCCGATTGGCGTGTTATTGACGTATATCGTCACCATGGAGCGGTCAAAATCTAAATTTTTGGCATAACGGAAATCCAATTTAATCTTGCTTGAATCTGCAATGGTACGACTAGCAGGGAGGGCGATAAAAAAGGATCGTTCTTGACGCCAAGGCCCCCGTAGTTCTTCTCCATTTTCAGTCAAAACGATATTCTGATTCATATTCACCATACGTGTTGTGACATCCGTATTGTCATCAATGATCTTCTTGTCACTATCGATTTGCCCCATCAGTTCTTGGTTCGCGACAAAGCGACCTGCTTTCACAAGTAGATTCGGATCATTCGAGGTGATCACAAGCGTAGGCTGTGTATTCGCATTGACTAATTGAATAAGCGCTTTGTTGTTTAGGTCAGGTGTGCCTAACAGTCCTTTATATGTAGCAGGAAGATGATCGTATAAAGCGATCATGACAACAGCTTGTTTATCACTCATGTCCTTGTTGGAGGTGAAAAGCGGTATAGTAGTTCGCGATTTTAATGGATTCGCTTTGGCAAACCCCGAGAGGGCATATATGGCTGCCTCTAGCTCTTGTGAACTGCTCTGTTCCGATACGGCTATAGCATTCTTGTGGTCTGCAATGGTATCGATGCTTGTAAATAATCGATTGAATTCGCGAATACTCGGTTCCAAAGGTGCGTTCGTGTAATGAATCGTAATGCCGGATGTGTTGTACAATTGAAGCCAATTTTCCCTGGTATTATCCGTAATACAAATCAAGTTGTCATTAGGCAGCTGGATATTGCCCCGCACCGAAAGGGTGTTTGTCCCTTTTATAATTAATTCGTTGGGAATGATGATCGTTAATCGTTGTTTGGTTAGATCAGCTTTAATTGGACGAAAAGCATGAAAGTCAGTTCCGTTGATCGATAGCGTGACGCTGGACCGATTATCATCTGTCAAAGGTGTTGCTTGATAATCCAGATGAAAGACAACTTCATTTACATTCCAATTCGGATCGATGTTGAAATATTGATTCTTAGCTGTTGAGATTCCAGATAAGGAAGTATTGGAATCGATAAATGACAGGTCATACGTTCGAGGACTGCTAGTCTCGGCATTTGCTATAGACACTGGCACTATTGGCGTTATTAATAAAGCTAGGCATATGATGCTTATCCAAATGAATCGCTTATTCATAAGCACTCCTCCTTGTTCTAGAATCGTTCTGTTTTATACCATTTAACTTCACGCTTGAAAATGACATCTTTGAAATAGTTGTACAGGCCATTTACAGAGACGATCATCCAGAGCTGACAATAACTGACGTACATCAGCATGATGATCCAGATATTCGATAATCGCATTTCTCCTTTTTCTGTAATGATCGTTAAGAAGGTGCCCAAGATAAAGAGCGTAATGGCTAACAACCAGAGAAATGAACTGAAGCTTGCGATTGTTGTGTGAACAAATCCTAAAGCATTAAAGATTAGTAATAGATCTGAGATAACAAGGGATGTTAATAGCAAAAAATAAATGGATAGAAAATAGAGAATATCAAATTTGATTTTGTGAGCTGAACGCTTAAAGAGAAGAGGGATGTTCTTGATGATGACATAGATATTCCCTTTGGCCCATCTCGTGCGCTGTTTAAACCAAACCTTGAGCGTTTGAGGCTCTTGCTCCCAGGTTACGGCTTTGGGCTGAAATTTGATTTTGTAGCCCATCAAGTAGATTCGGAAGCTAATCTCGGTATCTTCTGCAATTGCCTTAACATCCCACCCGCCAATCTCTTCAATAATGTGACGACGCATAATAAAGTTCGTGCCTGGAATGGTACATAGCTTGAATAGCTGCCAGCGGCCAGCTTGGGCCATCCATTGGAAGGATAACGTCTCAATATTGATAAATCGAGTTAATAAATTCGTGTTGCGATTGCGTGTTCTAAATTTACCAATAACCGCCCCGAGGGATGCATCATTCATAATCTCGGCGACCAGATAGCGTAAGGCTCCTTTTTCAGGTGTGTTGTCCGCGTCATAAATGGCGATGAGTTCACCTTGGCTTTGCTTGAAGCCGATGTTCAAAGCATTGGATTTGCCTTTGCCGCCCGTCGTAGCATCCGTATTAATCACAATTAAGTTGCGCTGTGCGTATTTATCCTGCAGATTGCGAAGGAGAAGATCGCTATTATCAGAAGAATTATCGTTGATCACAATGATTTCGTACTTATCATGCGGATAATCAAAGGCAAGAAGGGATTCAACGGTTTGAATGATGACTTTGCCCTCGTTATGCGCAGGTACCATGATCGACACGAAAGGTGGCTCTCCTTGAATCGTAGGCAGCGGATCATGCTCAACCTTCATGTAATACAAATAACCAGCAATGATGAGCACGACATTCACGAGCAGCAGAGACCAGATACAAATGACGGAGATGAGCATGAGTACGTCTGAAATTGTCATTATTGTCTCCTTTGATTCTTATATTTGCGTTTATACAATCTGGCTCCTATGATCAGCAGAAAACCAAAAACAACTAGTGAAATAAGAATAAGAATAGCAAAAATTTTATTCTGAATATTAAACAAGGTTGCAAAGCTTTGCTTCTGTTTTTCTACATAGTCATAATTAGTTTCAATAATCTTAGGCGCTTCGTTCAAATCTATTACCTGCTGATTAATCGTAAGAATGCCTTGATTTGAAACGATTGTGTTCTTGGATGTTTGAACGGTATGTGATTCATTCTTATAATCACCGAATAATCTCCAGCTATTCCTGATGCTATCAACCAATTGCGCAAGCTTAGTTTCATCATCTATGAAATCATAAGTAAGCATTGTATCCATCGGCAGTTGTGGCGATGTTATACCAGAATAATTAATCTCCTGCGTGTTTTCGGCACTTAAACTAAAGCCAGAGAACGCGAATGAATAAGCGGTAGGTGTCTCCTCACGGTGTCTAATGGTTTCATCAGGGAACAGGATAGCGGAATTGAAGAATCCCATTCCAGAGCTTCCATATAGCCGATCATATGACCAATACATTTCAGCTCCGATTCCAAGTGGAGCAATTCCGTAATCGGCTAATACGTCGATGAAGGACTCCATTTGTTCCTTGAGAGGCCGTTCTTGACTTATGGTTGGTTGTACGACTGGCGCATTGATCAATATCGTTCCATTCTTTGCTTGCACATATTTCAAGGCTTCGAGGTAGCGCAACATAGCAGGATAATCGGTGTTCTCGAATACAGGACGAGCGCTGACCATAAAAGGAATGCCTGCGTCAAAAAGCTGATCGGCTAATTGCTTTAATAAGGACAGATCAGAAAATGGATAAATCACTTTGAACAGGAGATACGTTTGCGCCTCACGGGTTACACCGAGCCAATCTTTAAGTGGATAAGCCATCATAAGCTCACTTAAATTGCCCTGCTGATAATAAGGAATATAAGCATAAGATCCATTGCATACAGCGAATGGCGCATGTAATTCGGTACTGTCAGAAATGAGGCTTCCGTATGTCGTGCCTATTGCGCTAACCATATACGTAAGGCTCTGGTCATTCGTAATGGTTTGCGAGAACCGATCGATTTGGAATTGAATCGATGATGGAAGGGTTGTCGCTATTTGAACCCCCAGCTGGCGTTGTAACTTGGCAGGTATCTGCTTGCCAATATGCATGTAATCCCCTGTATAGCCCTCCATATCGTGCAAATAATCGGGATTCGTGATCGATAAATCACCTGCGTTCTGGATATAAATGACTTTATTAAACTTTGTGATGAGTCCTGAAACATATTGATCGATGCTTGTGAATGTAACTTGTACACCGTAGGCTGCAAGCATTCGCTTAAGCGCCTCAACATTACCCTCTTGTGCAGTATGCTTAGCAAGACTGTCATAGAGAAGGAGAACCTGTACCTGTGGCTTCGTCTCTGCAGCTTGTACATGTACTGAGGGCGTGATGAGCATGAGCATAAGCGAAAGGATGAGCACTTTGTGAAAATGGGTTATGTTTAGGTTCATACAGTACCTCCACCTTGTTTGACAACAGCTGATGAAATTGGATTATCGCTCCTTTTGCCATAGCCTGCGACGAATTGCATCTGCGATGAATAGGAAGGTCACGATATCGAATGCAGCGGTAAACAGAAATACGTGTTTCGCTAAATCGGCATCCCCAGCCCCTATAATCGATACTAGAATGCCAGATAGACCCATGAGCATCATCATGACAATAAGCGGCAATCGCAGGGCGAGTCTTTTATTTCTCGTTCTGATTGCGGAGATGAATGAAGGTAAATAACAGCCTATAATCAGAATGATCCAAATGACAATGAATCCAAAGGTAGAAGGGGTGAGGTAAGCCTTCAATAGACTATATCCAGAGAAGAAATTCGTCTGAGTTCCAAAGGGCTTGCCTACTGCTTTCTCATAATTACCCATAGCTGGCGGGCGAATCGTAAATGCGCTTTTGGCAGCCAAGTTGAGAAGTTTACCTGCTTGATCCGGATTCGTTATGTAGTAGGTCAGAATGGAGCCGAAACCATACTTGCTGTAGAAATTCTTCTCCAAAATTGCAGAATCCACGTCAACCGGTGTGTACGGCTCGTAATAAATACTTTTATTTAATATGGCATATTGTCTATCGATGTCAAAGTAGCGTAGTGCCACCTCAGGGTCTGCGGACTCCATTAGAATCCCCCTTGTCATCGCATGGTACTTGTTGATGTTGACGAATTCCTTCGGTATTAGTAAATAAGTGCCTATCCCTGCAAATAGTAAGCCTATAAGAGAGCAGATTGTCAGGGTTCGAAACAGCTTTTGTTTGCGAATAAGAACAAGAGTAACCCCCATTATGGCAATGATGATGCCAACGGGTGCATTCTGCTGCTTGCTCGTCGTTAACATA
Source organism: Paenibacillus albiflavus (assembly GCF_004344915.1). Classification (GTDB taxonomy): domain Bacteria; phylum Bacillota; class Bacilli; order Paenibacillales; family NBRC-103111; genus Paenibacillus_AM; species Paenibacillus_AM albiflavus. Next base: position 58,576 of record NZ_SKFG01000017.1, read on the forward strand.
AGACCGCTAATCGTGAACAGGGCGAGCATGACGTAGTCATTATATCGATTTCGATAGAGCAATAAACCCGATGAGAACAGCAGGATCATCATAATCAGAACGTTGCTTTCGCCAAAGAAAGAGTTGAAGTAAGCGGTATAACCCGAATCTCCAAATATAAAAATGGCGAGCAATGCAATAGGATAGCCATACTTCTTTGGTGTTTGCCAAGTGATGCTTTCAACAAATAAATAGATCGCGATCGTATAAAGCAATGTATAAATAGCGGCTTGAATTCGGATATCAAAGATTTGCGGACTAATCAGAAGCTTGTTCAGCCAAATCGCCAGATGAATAAATAACGATTGGGACGAGAACACCTCTGACGTATGTTCGTTATAATATTGAAATATCCCATATTCTCTATTAAAGAATCCAAGGTATTGGCTATCATAGTCAGGTGCATTAAAAAAAAGGCCATTGCTGTAAATAATCCGATAATAATCCCCGTTATCCGCCATTCCGATATAGGGAGGAATGAATAAGGCAACGATTGTTAGGATGAGTACACCGCTAGCGGCTAGCGCTGCGGGAGATACATATTTGCTGAACCACTCAAGACGGCTATTGAGACGGAGTAATCCAGGCTTGCTTGAGTTCATAGGTCCATAGATTCCTTTCTTAATTGTTGTTTAGATATACGTAGGCAAGCAGCGCCATGAGATTGTCGAATGAGTACGCCTGCCCAGTCGCGGGATCCCCATAACCGCCGTAAAGCGAGCTTGTGGCATCCTGCACAACGAATTGATTCATTCTTTGTATACTGTCTTGGTAAAGGGTATCATCTCCAATTTGGGCGCCAATTATTGCCGTAATAGCATAAATCGCAGTGGATTGAATGTCGGTCGTTTGCTTGCCTTCTTGTGAATATCGACCGTAAAGTGTGCCTGATTTCACATGCTTTTTAATGTATTGAATGCTCTCAGGCTTCTGCTGCTTAATTTCAGCCAATGACAGAATCGTTAAGAGGGATTCAACGGTATTGATTTGATCGGATTGATAGGCTTTTTGTTCATAAGAGTAGCGTGTCTGATAAAAAGGAAATTGGTCCGACAAATAACCGTTCTGCACAATTTGCAGCATATTAGACTGAAGAGCCTGTACTTGTCCGTTTGGATCTGGTAGTTGTTCAAGCACACTGAAATTGACGTAGCACAGAGTAATAAATGAATTGGTCATTTGATAGGTTTCATCATAGAAGTCGTAGAGTCGATGCTCCTTGACGTTATATTGGAAGAAGCGGGTAGCATAGCTTGCAGCTTCTTGACTATATTGTTCATCATGGAACTGGGCTCCAGCTTCATACAAGGCACGGACTATCCGCAAATCATCCACAGCAGCATTTAGCGTATATTTCTTATTCTGCTTAGGACTAAATCGATAGCTAAAGCCTGTCTTCAGATCGAAGTTCTGTTTAGCCTTGTGCCATTCGCGTTCAAATGCTTCCTTTTGTTCTGTCAATGCATAGTACCTCATGAGCAGTCCTGCTGATTCACTAAGAATCTCATGTCCAGTTGCGACTTCGTCTGATTGGCCCGTATCGATTAAATTCGTATAAACACCGAAGTTGCCTGAGAGCTTGTCTACAATAAACTGATGCAGTCTTGTGCGTTCGGTACGAAATGAAGTATTGTCATCTTCAAAATGGGGTTGTTGTGTACTTGGGATAGGTGTTGAGTTTGGTGCTGGTGATGTGGTTAGTTTATTGGGTCTAGTGGTGAATTGGTAAACAACAAGACATATGCATGATAGAAGAATCAGGCTTATACAGAATAGGACAGATTTCCTCATTTCAATTAACACCTTTCACATACAGAACCATCATAACAATATGATCTGAATATTTACTGAATAACTTCAATTTGATACAACGATTAACATAAATCCCTATTAAATGTCAATTAAAAATAACCAATTATTACATCATACAACATATTATTGAATGAATTGTGTCAAAATATATATTAATAACCGCACAAGGTTTGAATCTTTGCTTTGAAGTAGATTAGTTCTCAGAGTAGAGGGGAAACTTTTCAGTTTCATTTTTATTTGTAATTATTCAATAGATGACTTACGATAAAAGTGAAGTGGAAACGATTGGGAGTTCATATTTTCAGGGGGTTGAAAGCAAATGTTAGACGTATATGCGGACAGATTTCGCAGGGTGAAGCATTTAATGGAACAAAACGGTTGCGATGCGCTAATTGTGACTGCAACACCGAACGTTTTTTATTTTACGGGCAAATGGATTGATCCGCACGAGCGTTTGCTGGCGGTTCTGATCAGACAAGGCAAAGATCCTGTCGTGTTCGCTCCATCTCTTCATACAGGTGATTTTGATCCGAATCAAATGGAATGTGTATTCTTGAACGATGGGGAAGACAATATTGGTCTGTTAGCGCAATACTTGGATAATACGGGTACGGTATCAATTGATAATACTTGGCAGAGTGCCAACCTGTTAGCGCTTATGGCGAAGAAACCGAATCTTAAATTTGTGGCGAGCGATCATGTGCTTGTTCCACTTCGGACGATTAAAGATGCGCAAGAGATTGAATTCATCCGTACATCGGGACAATTGGCTGATCGCGTCATGGCGGGAATTATTGCCCAAGTTCGTCCTGGTATCACAGAGCTTGAAATAGTGGAAGAATTGAAATCGCTATGGAAAAAAGAAGGCATACATGAGCTATCCTTCAGCCCAGGAATCGGTAGAGGGCCGAATGGTGCTAACCCGCATCATTCACCTGGTCATGATGCCATTCGTCATGGTGATATGCTCATTATTGATATGGGTGGGGTATACAATCATTATTGCTCCGATATGACACGTACGATCGCGATCGGCGAGGCGTCCGATAAACAGCGCGAAGTCTATAATCTTGTACGATTGGCGAATGAAACCGCTCAGAAGAAAGTGAAGCCGGGTGTTCGTTTCATGGACATCGATCTTGCAGCAAGACAAGTCATTGAAGACGGTGGATACGGTCCATTATTCACGCACCGTACAGGTCATGGTCTAGGCATCGAAATTCATGAAGCGCCATATGTACATAAGGCTAATGAGCAGTTAGTTGAACCTGGTATGGTATTCAGCATCGAGCCTGGTATCTATATTCCAGGGGAGTTCGGTGTACGTATCGAGGATATCGTCATTGCGACAGAAGATGGCTGCGAATCCTTTAACTTGGCTCCGAAAGATTTAATTATTGTTTAAATATAAGAACGCTCTAGCAGAAGCGGGATGCTTCATGGCTAGAGCTTTTTTTTCGTTTACTTCGCAAACTCCAGCAGTTCGATCACGTTGCCAAAAGGGTCCTTGAATGCTGTGTACGTACCTGGAGGACACGGCATTGGCGTATCATAGATGAATTGAATGCCTTGCTGTCTGTATGCTGACATGGTATTTACAATATCGTCTGTCTGAATACCAATAACGACTTGCGCGTGATGTGGATAGATAGCAGGCGAATTGCCCTCGACTTTGCAGAGAATAAGCGGCACGCTATCGTGTTGCAAACCGATAATGCCCTCATCATAAACTTCGTCAACCTCAAAGCCTAATTTTCCACAATAAAAATCCTTCGCTAGCTCCATATCTGATACATAGATGGATACTACGCAAATTTGCGGCATATTAATCCTCCTTATTATTGAAGTATTCAAAGAAACCAAGTCGATTTCCCCATGGATCGCTGAAGGTTGCCCACTTTACAGGTACTTCTTCTCTTGAATAGATTTCAAAATATTCGACATTTAATTGCTGCATTATTCGTTCTCGTTCAGCTTCGAGATTCCTAACACCTAGTCGGATAGGTCCGCTGCCTTCGGCAGGTAATCCTTCCGCGACTTGGAGCCAGCAGCCGGGCATGAGCTCCCATTCAACAAAGCCATCATGTGGAATTGAATCGGGTGCCTTACCCAGTAGAGTTCGGTACCAGTTCAGACCTTGCCCAATATCTGTGACACGAATTTGAATGGTCATTTCTTGAATCAATGAGCAACGCTCCTTGTTTTTGGTATAACAAATCAGTCTTAATTGAATTTTAACCTTTAAAAGCAGGTGAAAATTCTTCTACTTTGCTCTGTTTTTTGTATTATAGAATTTATTACATTTGTATCATAAATCCTAAGTAATACCTTAAGAAACGCATCCGTCCTTAAAGACGGTCAAACCGTTTCTTCTGGCTCTGCTCAAATAATAGAAGCGGGAGATTAATAACAATCGGCGGGTCCTGTGGAAGCGGTTCGCGCAAGCAGATGGATACATCCTGATCTGTTGCAGCATCCACCTGGATTGCAGACTCATAGTTTCCACGTAAGGATTTGTCGAGTAAGAAATAATCCTTCGGATTTAGACTCCATGCGATGCCTGCTGCCAGCAGATGGTAAGTGCCATGCGGAATTTGATGGAATGTGCAAGATCTTGCGTTCTGGTTAATAGCTGTACCCATGATAGGTCGCTGGTCTGGGATAGGACGTGGGAATAAGCCAACAAAAATAATGCCACGAAATGATGATGGTGCTGTAACGCGGCATGTGAGTCTGGGAAGACTTCCTGATTTGGCTTCAACCGTATCCAATTTGAGATTCTTATGCTCCCATTCATTCATGTGACTGGTTAGTTGCTTGGAAGTGCGATGAAATTGTTTAGGAGACACGCCTACAAATTGTTTAAATCGTGTATTGAAGGAGCCTGCGCTCTGGAATCCGATTGAATGAAGGATTTTGACAAGCAGGGACGATTCTTTCAGCAGGTTCACTTTGCCTGTTTCGATTCTCAGGGCCGATAAATATTGTCTTGGCGATATGCCTGTCACTTGCTTGAATATTCTTATAAAATGATACGGACTATATCCAACATGTGCAGCAAGCTGCTCTGAAGTAAGCTCTTCATCTAAATGTTTACGCATGAATTCGATTGCCTGCAGAACGGACTTTAGGTGAATATCGTTCATCGTGACCACCTACTTTGGGATATGTATCTTTGTCTCCAGTGTAATTTAATTGGAATTAAAAATGAAGAGATGTTTTCCTGTGCGCGAAGAGCTGTCCATAACCTAATTGAAGAATTTATGTTATAATCGAAGGCAAATCCTTGTAAGAAGGGCTGAGCTTGCTTAAGGAACGCATCCGTCTTTAAAGACGGTAAAACCGTTTCTTTTTGCATGTAAGGAGGGAAACAGGTTGTCCAATAACGAGAGGGACCTTGATTTAGCTAAGCGGGTTAAGGTCATTGAATGGCTTAAGACAGAAGTGATTGATCAGGCGGCACATCTGCTTAAAGCGATTTGGGAAGGCAGCAGCAGCAAGATTATCGATGCGCTGGCGAGCTTGATTTCAAGCGCTTATATACTCGGGAGACGACTTGGCATATCCTATCGTCGTTTAGATGAAGCTGTTTTGGAAAAAATGAAACAACATAGAGCGGAAGGCCACCAACTAGAAGATTGGTACGGAGACATTTCTGCACTCGAAGACCATATTTCTAAGAGGTGAACCCCTTGCATAAACAAACCTTAAAATCTTTGCTTTGGACTGTGGCATATACGATTTTACTCCTATCCACAATCACAACATTTTTACCTATTACGATATGTTTACTTATGATTCCTGTGATGGCGCTAGCCGTTCTAGAAACGCCTCTAAGGTTCATATTATTTGTGCTACCAGCTTTCATCATTGCTTATTTGCTAGCAGGCTCCTTAAGTCCTGTCGTGTTGATTCTCGGCTTATTCTTCTTGCCGGCAGGAATTGTCATGGGAAGCTTGCATAAGAAGCGTAAATCCGCACGAACAGTCATTACAGCGGGTACAGTTGCACTGCTCTTTGAAATGCTCATATGTCTTGTTATTGCAACATTATCTGGCTATAAAGTCATCGGTGGTTTTCGCGAAATGTCCAAAACTTATTTGGACACTATCCAACCGCTCTTACAAGGTGTGATGTCAGGTGATGCTGAGAAAGCGTTCATCGACACGATGATCGAGATGATTCCTACCTTATTGATTATGATGTCGATTTTCTGGGCATTTGTAACACATGGACTTGGCCGTGTATTCCTGAGCATGTCTGGAACGGAGGTTTCAAGACTCAGACCGCTTCGTGAATGGATGCTTCCAAGAAGCTTTGTGTGGATCTATCTGCTGGTTTTACTGTTCAATATGTTCGTAAGTACGGAAGGCAAGTCGGTTCTGGGGGCAATGGTGACCAATCTGTATCCGCTGCTGCTGTTTGCATTCGCAATCCAGGCAGTGTCTTTCTTTTTCTTCCTTACGCATACGACGAATAAAGGCAAAGCGTTGCCAGTTCTTAGTATTATTGCCTTGATTTTTCTACCACCAGCGGTATTTGTATATAGCTTCATTGGCTTGTTTGATGTAACATTTGGCTTAAGGGATCGTTTTCGCAAAAATAAATAAGATGGGGAGCTATCAGAATGCCTAAGTTCCTTATGAAACGGTGGCACGGACAGCACATGCTGTGGGCATACGCAGTTATATTGCTAGCGACGGTTGCATTATTCGTATATAACTGGATACTCGGACTACTGTTTATTGTATTGGGTGGTTTATTAGTCTTAATGTCCATTCGTGCAGAGAAATCTTTTTATAAAGACTTGAATAAGTATATCGCCTCTATTTCTTATCACGTTCGCAAGGTGGGAATTGCTGCTTTTCAGCATCTGCCTGTTGGCGTTGTAATTTATAATGAGGACCGCAAAATTGAGTGGCATAATCCTTATATCCCGCAAATGTTAGGTTGTGATTCTGCCATTGGCGAATTGCTGCAGGATATTTTTCCTTATCTAAAGGGTCGTAAGGATAAGGAAGATTATCATCTAGACATGACGATCTGTGACCGCGTTTATGATGTATGGGTGAAGCCTGTTGAACGGGTGATCTATTTTCAAGACATTACGGTGTTCTCGGAGCTGGAGCATAAATATGAGGTAGAGAAACCGACGATTGGGCTTCTTATGATGGATAACTGGGACGAGTTGACCCAGGGCATGGATGACCAGTCACGCAGCTTGTTGCTAGCCAAAGTAATGGGTGTTATTACAGATTGGGCGCTGAAGAATGATATTTATATGCGCAGAATGTCGTCAGATCGTTATCTCTTATTGATGAATCGCTTGACGCTTAACAATTTGGAAGCAACACGTTTTGATGTTCTGGATGATGTTCGGGAGCTAACAGAAGAACACAAAATTCCGATGACCATTAGTATGGGGCTTGCAACCGATGGGGATCGGTTAATTACACTTGGTCAGATGGCGCAGGCGAGCTTAGATATGGCGCTAGGCCGTGGAGGCGATCAGGTTGCTGTACGGATTGGCCAGAAGCTGTCTTTTTATGGCGGGCGGTCTAATGCGGTTGAGAAGCGTACGCGAGTTCGGGCCAGAGTAATCTCGCATGCGCTGCGTGATCTGATTAAAGAAAGCGACAAGGTCATTATTATGGGACACCGTGTCCCGGATATGGATGCGATTGGTGCAGCGATTGGTGTGCTGAAGGCGGTGGAGACCGTTGGCAAGGAAGGCTATATCGTACTTGAAGGCGTAAATCCATCGATCCACAAAGTGATGGAACTCATAAACGAAGATCCTAAGCTTGCGCCACGTTTTATTACGCCTGATCAAGCGCTTCAGATGATTACGCTGAGAACTCTTGCCGTGGTAGTAGATACACATAAAGCTTCTATGCTGGCTGAACCTAAGCTGTTATCACTAACAGCAAGGGTTGTGGTGATTGACCACCATCGCCGTAGTGAGGATTTCTTATCGGATGCGACACTGGTGTATATGGAACCTTATGCATCTTCAACCTGTGAACTTGTAACCGAGCTTCTGCAATATATCCACGAGAAGCTGAAGATGGAAGCAATGGAATCGACCGTGCTGCTTGCCGGGATTGTTGTGGATACGAAGAGCTTTACCCAGCATACAGGTGCCAGAACGTTCGAGGCAGCCTCGTATTTGCGGCGAAATGGTGCCGATTCGGGTGTGATTCAGAGAATGCTCAAAGAAGATTTGGTATCTTATATTGAGAAGGCGGAGATTATCAAGCATACTGAAGTTATGTATGATTATGTTGCACTTGCAGTTGCTGAACCGAATCGCCAATATTCTCAATTGCTCATAGCGCAAGTTGCCGATACGCTGCTCGAAATGACGCATATAAGGGCCTCATTTGTTGTCGCCAAGCGACCTGATGGACTCATTGGGATATCCGCAAGATCAATGGGCGATATGAATGTGCAGATTGTAATGGAGCGATTAGGCGGCGGTGGGCACCTAACGAATGCAGCTACTCAGCTTGACGGCTTACTTAGTGAAGCAGTGGTTAAGCTGCGGAACGTACTCAAAGAAATCGAAGAGGAAGAGGGGTTATTCGAATGAAAGTAGTATTCTTACAGGATGTTAAAGGCCAAGGTAAAAAAGGTGAGGTTAAGGAAATTTCAGATGGTTATGCTAATAACTTTTTGCTTCCACGTAAACTAGCGACGCCAGCTACACAAGGCTCGATAAATACGCTTGAACAACACAAACAAGCCGAATTGAAACGCAAAGCGCAGGAGCTTGCTGACGCACAAGTACTAGGTGAGAAAATTAATGCACTTACTGTTAAAGTTCACACGAAATCAGGCGAAGGCGGCAAGCTATTCGGTGCGATCTCCACGAAGCATATAGCTGACGAGCTAGAGAAACAACATAAGCTTAAACTCGATAAGCGCAAAATGCTACTAGAGAACCCGATTCGTTCACTAGGCGTAACGAAGGTTCCTGTTAAATTACATCACGATGTAACTGCTTCGCTTAATGTGCATGTGCTTGAAGAGAGTAAATAATTTAAGGCGATGCTTACGAAGTAGTTTTGTCTGAAACATATGGATCAAATTTCAAATACAAAACTTGTAGGAGGTGAGGTTATGAACGAAGAGATGTTAATCGATCGAGTGCTGCCGCAGAACGTTGAAGCGGAACAAGCGGTGCTGGGTGCGATTCTGCGCGATAGCGAGACGATGATTACAGCGATGGAGCGGTTAACGCAGGACGACTTCTTCCGTCCAATTCATCAGCGTATATTTGAAGCGATGATCGATTTGGCGAATGAAGAGGAGCCGATTGATTTAATTACGCTGACTGCCAAGTTGAAGGATAAAGGGCAACTTGAGGAGTTAGGCGGCGTTACGTATTTGTCTGAGCTTGCCAGTGCGGTTCCGACTGCGGCGAATATCGAATATTACGCTGCAATTGTTGAAGAGAAGTCGATCTTGCGGCGGCTCATCCGTACAGCGACTGGGATTGTCTCTAGCGGCTTTGCTAGCGAAGAGGATGTCAGCATGTTGCTAAGCGATGCCGAGCAGCGCATATTCGAAATTTCGCAGCGACGTAATGCGAACGGGTTTATTTCCATTCGCGATGTGCTAATGGATGTATTTGAGCGAATCGAGTTCCTCTATTCGCACAAAGGCGGCACCTCGGGCATCCCGTCTGGATTCCCAGATCTCGATAAGATGACGAATGGCTTCCAGCGTTCCGACCTCATCATCGTTGCAGCCCGTCCATCTGTTGGTAAGACCGCGTTCGCGCTTAACATCGCGCAGAACGTCGGTGTAAGAGCGAAGGAAACGGTCGCGATCTTCTCCCTTGAGATGGGCGCGGCACAGCTAGTCAATCGTATGATTTGCGCGGAAGCGAATGTGGATGCGGGTAGATTGCGTACTGGTCAGCTTGAGCCAGAAGATTGGGAGAAGCTGACGATGGCAATAGGCTCGCTATCGGAATCACAAATTTACATCGATGATTCCCCTGCCGTAACCGTGGCGGATATTCGTGCCAAATGCCGTCGTTTGAAGCAGGAGCATGGGCTTGGCATGATCTTAATCGATTATCTTCAATTGATTGCGGGTCGCGGTAAGGGTGATAATCGTCAGCAGGAAGTATCGGAAATCTCCCGTACACTTAAGCAGATTGCAAGAGAGCTGAATGTTCCTGTCATCGCGCTCTCGCAGCTAAGTCGTGGCGTTGAACAGCGGCAGGACAAGCGTCCGATGATGTCTGACCTTCGTGAATCAGGATCAATCGAGCAAGATGCGGATATCGTAGCGTTCTTGTACCGTGACGATTACTATGACAAAGAATCCGAAAAGAAGAACACGATCGAGATTATTATTGCAAAGCAGAGGAATGGACCTGTAGGTACCGTTGAGCTCGCATTTCTTAAACATTATAATAAGTTCGTTCCTTTGAGCCGTCAGCAGGAGATGGGGGCAGCACCGATGGCTGCAGCGGCAGGAGGAGTACCTTATTAATTCAATATCGGATAAACACAAAACTCCAGGGTAGTGACATCAGTCAACAAATGCGAAGTTAGCAAATGGACGGATGGAACTATTTTGGAGTTTTTGCGTATTATAGAATTTAAAACTTTGGTGTCGTAAATTCTAAGTAATACCTTAAGAAACGCATCCGTCCTTAAAGACGGTGAAACCGTTTCTTCTTGTTTGAATTACTTTTTACAGACTAGGAATACTATGAGAAACGCGTTGTTTCAAGGAAATAATAAAGTATTAAGAATTTCCGAACATTTCCTATTCAGGGACAAGTATCGTTCGTTTTTATTGACTTTGAAACCTCAGATTGCTAAAATAATAATGCACAAAAAGCCAAATGGCAATAAGAGGTGGATTCACCTAACGGAGGTTACGCGATGTCAACGGTTGTTGTAGTTGGAACCCAATGGGGCGACGAAGGTAAAGGTAAGATTACGGATTTTTTGGCAGAGAGTGCTGAAGTCGTATCTCGTTACCAGGGTGGTAATAATGCAGGACATACTATTTTGATTGATAATAAAAAATACAAATTGCAAATGATTCCTTCAGGTGTATTTTATGAAGAGAAGATTTGTGTGATCGGGAACGGAATGGTTATAAATCCTCAAGCACTGATTGAGGAAATTGAATATGTACGCAGCAACGGCTTCTCGGCGAAGAATTTGCGTATTAGCGATCGTGCGCATGTTATTATGCCTTACCATTTAGTACTTGATGGTTTAGAAGAGGATAGCAAAGGCGATAACAAAATTGGTACAACACGTAAAGGTATCGGTCCTTGCTACATGGATAAAGCTGCTCGTAACGGTATTCGAATTGCAGATCTAATGGATCCGGAAGAATTCGAAATGAAAGTTCGTCGTCTAGTAGCTGACAAGAATCGTGTAATCGAGCAAATGTACGGAGCTAAAGGTCTTGATGCGGATTCTATCCTTAAAGAATACTTGGAATATGCGGAATTCCTTCGTCCATACGTGACAGATACATCTGTAGTCCTTAACGATGCGATCGATCAAGGCAAACGTGTACTATTCGAAGGTGCGCAAGGGGTTATGCTGGATATTGACCAAGGTACGTATCCATTCGTTACTTCATCCAACCCGACTGCTGGTGGTGTATGTATCGGTGCGGGCGTAGGTCCGACGAAGATTCACCAAATCATCGGCGTGGCGAAGGCCTACACAACTCGTGTTGGTGATGGACCATTCCCGACTGAGCTCAAGAATGAAATCGGCGATTTGATTCGTGAAAAAGGTTTTGAATACGGCACAGTAACGGGACGTCCTCGTCGTGTGGGTTGGTTCGATTCCGTCGTTGTTCGTCACTCACGTCGCGTGAGTGGACTAACAGGCTTGTCCTTGAACTCCATTGACGTTCTTACAGGACTTGAAACGGTTAAAATCTGCACAGGTTACATGTACCGTGGAGAATTGATTGAGCATTACCCTGCATCGCTTAAAATGCTAGCAGAATGTACGGCTGTATATGAAGAGCTTCCAGGCTGGAACGAAGATATTACAGGCGCTCGTACATTAAGCGATCTGCCAGATAACGCACGTCATTATGTTGAGCGCGTATCTCAGCTTACAGGTATTCCGATTTCGATCTTCTCTGTAGGTCGTAACCGTGAACAGACCAATCTGGTTCGCCCTATTTATGCATAAGCTCGGTTGATATAGATAAAATGAAAAACCTCTCACAGATTCATGTGGGAGGTTTTTTGTGCGTATTTAAGGACGGTGAAACCTTTTCTTTGTGGTAATAGTTTCAATCAATTCTTATTGGTTAATACTGTATAGGGGGAGAGGCAACATTCTAGCAGAGGTGAATATAGATGTCTTGGATCAAATGGCTTGTGAGAGTTGCGAGCGGTGCAATTGTAGTCTCTCTTATTACGTTAATCATGACTTGGTATGTTGTCAGTTTAGTAGTGACCAATATTTGTGAGCAGTTGAAGCTTCCAGCGGACATGATTCCACAGGTTCAACTATCCGATGTCCTGACAGGTATGTTCCACAAACCCGAACCTGGTAAATCCAAAGCGAATAATCTGGAGCCGAAAGAGAGTACACAGCCTCTAGAGCAGTCAAATGTGCCGAAAGATTCAACTGAGGTAAAGGGTTCCCCGGCACCCGAGAGTGATGGAGCAATTGGTGTATGGAAGCAAAATAATCAAATTGTCATGGATCGTGACGCGATAATCAAACTGAAAGATGAGATTTCAACTGAGGATAAGATGAAAATATTCAATATCATCTCAGCGAAGGTGCCAGAGAACGACATTCAGACGATATCGAAGCTGCTCGAGAATGGTCTTACCAATGAAGGATTGGAACAGATGCAAGAAATTTTGTGGAACCGACTGGATTCGCAAGAATATCAAGAGTTAATGGGGATTCTAGACTTAAATAACCGTTAAAAAATAGGCCAAATAAGCGGCACATGTAGCCATTTGTTGAACAAACGAGAAGGAGTGTGGTAGAATTAGATTTGTGTGAAACTAGAAAACTTAGGAAATGAACTCATAGCGCTCAAGCAATGGGATCTTATTTCCTTGTTCGTTTTGCATAAATCTATTAAATTCAAGGGAGAAGAGCATGACAGGTTTCAGCGGAATGAATTGGGCCAAGAAAATCTGGGATAAAGCGAAGTCGCTTACGCCAGGCAAAGTCCAACTAAATAGCTTGACTGGCAAACTCAAAAGCGGCAAGGACACCGTACTAGCCCTTATCATACAGAATAAAAAGTCCTTAATGTGGGGAACCAGCGCATGCGCAGTGGTAGTTGCAGTTGTTATAACAGGCCATTCTTATGTGAAGGCGAATTCGATTGAGGTATATCGGGTTACAGTTGCAGGAGAAGATGTGGGAATTATTAGTGATCCTACAATCTATGATACATATAAAGTTGCAAGAGAGCAGAAGCTTGCAGAACAGTTTCCCAAGGTTCATATGGAATTGCCAGAACGAGAGGGATCTTCTCTTATTCAGTTTGACGCAGAGACAATTTTTAGACCTGAGTTGAACGATGATGGGCTGCTAGCTAAGCTAGACTTGAAGATTGAGCCAGATACAATCGGCGCAGAGCTTCGAGTGGATGGTGTCAGGGTCGGATATGTGAAAGATGAGCAGACGGTAGAGGCGATTCTTACAACGCTCAAAGAGGATTACTCGGACACGAAGCCATTGCCTGTAGTTGCTCTATCGCTTGATACGCAGAGTAAAGCAACGCCTTTAGTAGCTTCAGCACCGAATGCAACGCCAGAATCAGTTAGTGTGGATCATGTCGAAATTGTTGAAGATATCGATGTGATTCTCAAAAAGATCCAACCGCAGGATGTGCTTAGTCCTGAGGAGATGCTCGAAATCCTGCGTAAAGGCAATGTAGAGCCTTTTGTTTATACCGTACTTGAAGGTGATACATTAAGTCAGATCGCGAAGAAGCTGAATGTATCGATTGAAACCATTTATGAACGCAATCCTTGGATTGAGGATGATATGATTAAGCCAGGCGACAAGATCGATTTGACGCAGTTACAGCCAACGGTTAACGTGCGCACCGAAGAAACGGTGATTGAGAATGAAGAAATGGCTTATGACACGGAATTTATTACAGACGACACGATGCTTGCTGGTAATAAAGAACTCATCCAGAAGGGTCAGTCAGGTCTGAAGAAAATGCAGTTCCATCTCATTAAAGTGAATGGACAAGTGATTAACGAGGATCTCGTATCCGAAGAGGTTATCAAAGAGCCTGTCAAAGAGATTATCAAAAAAGGCACACTTGTGATCAAAGGCGAGGGCACTGGTACATTTGCTTGGCCAATTTATGGACCTCAAATTACAAGCACCTTCGGCAAGCGTTGGGGCAAAATGCACAAAGGTCTTGACATGATCGGCAATAAGAACATTATGGCAGCTGATAATGCGGTCGTTGTAGCTGCTGGAACTCATAAAGATTATGGTAATTATATTAAATTAGACCATAAAAATGGTTACGAAACGGTATATATGCATATGAGCAAATTGCTCGTTAAGAAAGGCGATATCGTTCAAAAAGGCGATAAGATTGGTATTATGGGCAACACGGGACAATCATTCGGCACTCATTTACATTTTGAAATTCATAAGAATGGCACACCAGTGAATCCAAGTCAATACTTGAAGAAAAAATAGAATTTAAGAGACATGAGCTTCCCTAGGAAGTTTATGTCTCTTTTTTGTGATAAAATAAAGCTAAATCATTATAAATTGGCAGGTAAGGAAGTGATTGTGATGTACGGTAAAATTCTAGTTGTAGATGATGAACAACCGATTGCAGATATATTAAAATTCAACCTCGAAAAAGAAGGCTATGAGGTCATCTGTGCGTATGATGGCGGAGAAGCAGTGGAGCTTGCTTATTCCGAACAGCCCGACTTAATCCTGCTGGATTGGATGCTTCCAATTAAGGATGGGATGGATGTGTGCCGAGAGGTTCGCGCGAAGCTCAATATGCCTATCATTATGCTAACTGCGAAGGACACGGAAATCGATAAGGTGCTCGGGCTTGAAATGGGTGCTGACGACTATGTTACGAAGCCGTTCGGAACAAGAGAGCTCCTTGCACGGGTCAAGGCTCATCTTCGCAGGCAGGTAAAGCAGGCTAAGGCGTCACAGCAGACACAAGAGCTGCAAGAGGTCGAAGAAGCGCAGGAACAGGGCTTGCGCTTGCATGGATTATATATTGATACGGATATGTATGTGGTCTATAAAGATGGTGAACCACTTGATTTAACGCATCGTGAGTTCGAACTGCTGCACTATCTGGTGAAGAATCCAGGGAAGGTTATGACGCGCGAGCATTTGCTTCAGGCGGTCTGGGGATTTGAATACTTCGGGGATGTGCGGACGGTAGATGTGACGATTCGGAGACTGCGCGAGAAGCTGGAGACAGATCCAAGCAAGCCAGATTATATAATGACTAGACGTGGGCTAGGCTATAT
This sequence comes from Paenibacillus albiflavus, assembly GCF_004344915.1. Classification (GTDB taxonomy): domain Bacteria; phylum Bacillota; class Bacilli; order Paenibacillales; family NBRC-103111; genus Paenibacillus_AM; species Paenibacillus_AM albiflavus. Next base: position 73,940 of record NZ_SKFG01000017.1, read on the forward strand.
GATGCGGAGTACGAAATCTGGAGGTCTATAGATGAAGATTGCTCGGTTCTTTCAATCGATCCAAAGCAAACTAATCATCATCTATGTATTGCTGATCTTAATTGCGATGCAGATGATCGCGGTTTATTTTTATAATACGCTTGAAAGTTATTTTAAGAGTGATTTCGTCAATTCCTACGGGAACAGGGCTTATTTGCTTGCGCAATATGTTGAGCCTTATTTAAAAGGTACACAAGAAGGCACGAATACAGATCTTGATAAAACAGAGACCGATCTGAATAACGTGGTAAATGATTTGTTTGCCAGCTCAGATTTGGAAATTCAGATTATTGACAATAGCGGTGTCGTGCTGGCTTCCTCTGTTCAATCACAGGGGACTATGCTCGGCAATAAGAACACGATACCTGAAGTAACCCGTGCTTTGCAGGGGATCAAGGTGAATGAGCGAATTTTCACGGATACGGATGGATCGCGTAAAATGATTTTTGCCAAGCCTGTTGGTACGGGCGTGCGTCCGTATGGTGCGGTCTATATTGCTGCGTCTATGGAAGAGATGTATGGCAAAATGGACTCCATTAACCAGATCTTTATTACGGGGACCATCATTGCGCTTGGTTTGACTGCTGTGCTGGGGGTCATTCTGTCGGGAACGATAACGAAACCGATTAAGGAATTGACCAAGGGGGCAACCGCTGTTGCCGAGGGAAATTTCTCGCAGTCGGTTAGGGTGTATGGCAAGGATGAGATTTCGCAGCTCGGGCATACATTTAATTTTATGATGAATTCTTTGAAGGATGCGTTAGCTAGCAACGAAGAAGAACGGGACAAGCTGGCTTCGATTTTAACGAATATGAATGATGGCGTGATCGCATCAGACGGAGCAGGGCAGATCATTCTCATGAATCGGCGTGCACAACTGATTTTAGGGCTGCCGGAGGAGGCGCTGTTAGAGCCTCTAACCATAACCGACGTTCTGCCGATCTCGATGGAAGAAATTAAATCCTACATCAAGGGCAAGCTCAATACGATGATGTTAGAGCTGGAAATACCAGAAGAGGATGAACTCATTAGTGTTCGTGTGACATTTACCAAGATCTCAAGAAGCGGGGACGACACAGGAACAATTGTCGTGCTTCAGGACGTTACCGAGCAGGAGAAGCTGGAGGTAGCAAGGAGAGATTTTGTAGCGAACGTATCACATGAACTTCGGACACCTCTTACAACAATTAAGAGCTATCTTGAAGCTCTGGATGATGGCGCGCTTGAAGATCAGGCACTGGCACAACGTTTTATTGGGGTAACTCGTAATGAGACTGAGCGTATGATTCGCTTGGTATCGGATTTGCTGCATTTATCGAGGCTCGATTCGGATCAGGCCATTCTGCTAAAGAAAACAACGAGTATCGATGAAATGCTAGAGGAAGTGGCAGACCGCTTCTCCTTCCAGCTCCGTCAACGTCATATCCATACCGTAATCGATGTGCAGAAAGGTTTAGATCCAGTCCTTATTGATCGCGACAAAATTGACCAAGTACTCGATAATCTAATTTCGAATTCTATTAAATATACGGGTGAGAATGGGACGATTCGACTTGAGGCACATAAGTATGACCGTGACTGGATTGCAGTCACCGTGCTGGATACTGGAGTCGGCATTCCAAGAAAGCATATTTCGCGGATTTTTGACAGATTTTATCGGGTAGATAAAGCTCGCTCTCGTAATGTAGGCGGTACTGGACTCGGTCTGTCTATTGCCCGGGAAATTGTAAAAGCACATGGCGGGTCGATTTCGCTCGAATCCGAAACGAACCAAGGCACGAAAGTTACCTTCACGCTGCCAATACATCATAAGGAGAGTGAACAGGCATGATCGATAGAATCAAGACGATAGTGCTTGTCATCCTCATTTGTGGCTCCTTATTTCAGACTTATCTGCTCATGTATGGCTCACCGCAATATGAGCCGATTACAATCGGCGGTGATTATGTAAAGCCCGAGAAGATCGGTGAGAAGATCGAGCTTGAGAAGCTTATATTCCCGGACTATATGCTGTTTCATAACGGCAGTGGCAAACATACGATGCTGTATCCACAAATGGGCCATTATAACCCGATTATGGAGAGCTTAAAGCAGCGTTCTTTTGAAGGGTTTCGCAAAGTAAATCCTCTGCTGCTCGACATTAACTGGGAAGATGTTCGCAATAAGAATCAGGGGGTTGAGCTGCATTTTCGAGATGGCATTTCCCTTCAAATTCTGCAAAAGGTATTCCAATTGAAAGACGTCCTTAATGTTGAGAATGACATTATTACTAATATATGGATGTTTGCAACAGATGCACAGGATGAGGTGCGAGTGTTCTTCTTTACGGATTCGAGATCCGAGGGGTACGAGTTGATTCGCACGGATTTTACGGTGAAGGATATTCATAAATTTATTGGCTGGGGCGAATTCGCAGATACTTATTACACGAAGAATGGCGATTATTATTTGCCTGAGAAGTCCGTCAAAATGCCAACCTATAAATTCAATTATACGGTAACGACAGATGAACAGTTAAAGCGACTGCTGTTCGTTGATCCTGGGATTGTGCGCTCGCTTAAGGAAAGCGGTGGATCGCAAATTTATACCGATGGCAAAAAGGGCCTGCTGCTGAATCGCGGTACCAATTGGATCAAATACACGGACCCGATTACACCTGTAGACAGTATGGATAATGTATGGGAGAACTTAATGGCCGGCGTTCAGTTCATTAATCAGCATGGGGGTTCAAACGGCGGTGCGAATGGAAGTTACTACGGATTAAGTCAATCGCCGCATCGGAAGACTACTGGTAATGCAGGGATAAGCCCGCAGTTCGTCTTCCGGCAATATTTTGGATCGCATCCGATTATCGAGCCCACTGGGGAAGGATTCGGCTTGATCAATCTGGTTGTGCTTAAAGGAATGGTAACGAACTATGATCGTTCCACCGTCGTTCCGGACGATAACCCGGTTCAGGGTAGCGCTACGCTGCCGAGCGGAGAAGAGGTGGAAGCGAGGCTGGCGGATAATCCCAAACGTTTCAGTATCGTTGCGATCTTCCCAGCATATCGCTCGATCATATCCGATACGCAAATCGAATTGCAGCCGACGTGGGTAATTAAATATCGCGATGGCAAGCTTGAATTTTTACAATAGGAGGATACCCGCATGGATTGGAGTAGGGCCAAAACGATACTGCTGATTTCGTTTTTGTTTGTGAATATAGTCTTGGGGTATCAACTATTGGCACGGGAAATGAAGCAAGGCGAGCCTGTAGTGAACGCGGAGGAGATTGCGAAGGAAACGACTCGATTGCTGCAAGAGAAGAATATAACCGTTCCGAATGGTATTCCAAAGGATGTACCTAAACTCAAAGAAATCACGATGAAGCTGAATAGCTCCTATAACAAGGATGAGATTATCAAACTCAAAACGCCTGTGCATGTCAGCTCATTCATGAATCAGATCATTCCAAGAGAGCATTCGATGAAAATGGATATCCCTAGGCTGGAGGAATATCAATTCGATTCTGCTGTGAGCAAGCCGAACGCTTATGTGATGAATCAAATTTTTGAAGGCATGCCTTTGTTCGATGTTACGATTCAGCTCATTGAACAAGAAGGGCAAATTACCAGCTATCGCCAAGCGTATGCCGAAATCGATACCACCAATGAGGAGAAAGAAGCGACCGAGCAGAAGGTCATCTCACCTTACATCGCGATCAGCAATTTAGCAGAGAACATCTTGCCAAGCGACACCATAATCGATGACATTAAGCTTGGGTATCACGGTCTGCAATTTGATTCGCCAATTCTCATCTTAAATCCGTACTGGCGTGTCACCACAAGTGCGAAGAAAGCCTACTACATCCACGCCTTCACTGGAGCTATCGAGTCGACGCAAGATGTGGGGAAAGAGCAAGTCAAAGAATAGTAGTAAATTGGAAAATTTGACTATCTTACAGGACAGTCACAAACAATACTTTGTTCAATTTTCTGTGTATAATAGAATGATAGCGCAATAGATTCGAACGAATTGCAGCAGGAATCGTGGTAGAGGGAGTTAGTAGAAATGGGTTTACAATTTGCAGTACTAGCCAGTGGTTCGACAGGGAATTCAATGGTCGTTGCGGCTGGCGATAAGAAAGTAATGGTCGATGTCGGTCTTAGTGCCAAGAAAATAGATAGTCTGCTGCAGGAGCAAGGGCTTACGGGACGCGATCTTGATGCGATCTATGTTACCCACGAGCATTCCGATCATATCAAAGGATTAGGTGCGTTCTCTCGCAAATACAATTTGCCTATTTATGCGAATGAGAAGACATGGGAGCAGATCGATAAGCATGTGGGCAACATCCCGGAGTGTAATCGGCTCATTATGGAAACCGATACGATGATAGATTTAGGTGATTTACAGATTGAGTCTTATGGAATCTCGCATGATGCAGCGGAGCCGGTAGGATATTGTTTCTACCATCATCATCACAAACTAGCACTCGCAACAGACCTTGGTTATATGAGTTCCAAAGTGAAGGACAAGCTATCAGATGCAGATGCCATCGTACTAGAGACGAACCATGACGTAGACTTGCTGCGTATGGGTCATTATCCTTGGAATATCAAGCGTAGAATTCTCGGAGATCTTGGGCATTTATCCAACGAGGCAGCTGCAGAGGGACTGTGTGATGTGCTGTCGGCACGAACTAAGGTCGTGTATATGGCACATTTGAGTCGTGATCATAACATGCTGGACTTAGCCAGGCTGACGCTGAATAATATTGCACAAGAGAGAGGAATTGACCTTCAGAAGAAGGGCATTCGCTTAATGGATACATTCCATGATCGAGCTACGAAATGGGAAATTTTGGATAAGGCGTGAAGGTATCGTCAAGCTGAGTAACTTTGGTTTGCAATTCGGCAGGTGTAATTAGTTTCTTATCGATCAAAAGCTCAATTAGTGCAGTTAAAGCAAGCGAGTCGTGATAATTCTGAACCTTAAGATCGGCTAATTGGGCAACCATATGCACCTCTTGCATGGGGGAATAAAGACCTTGCGAATGACTAGAACGGTCCATCGTAACAGCTCCTTTTTACAAGAATAGAGTGAGAGATTTGAGATCAAATACTAGGCAAATCTCGTATTACTAGTTTAGGTAGAATAAGTGAAAAATATGCCTATACTTTATCGCAATATAAGATTAAAATAAGGTTCGATGCAACATGGAATCGAACGATAAGAAACGTATCCGTTTCTTCTTGTAGGAGAGGAGAGTGACGACATGAGTTTTTTTGATAATGATGATTTTTATTCGTCTAAGAGACCTGCACGTTTATGGAAAGATCAAGACGTTATGAAAACAAAGCCGTTCACAAGCGGCCGGAGTAGTAGAGATTCTCGCAATTTGCTTGTGATTGCATCAGCTTGCAGCGGTGCCATTCTAATGTTATTGATCGTTCTAATCGTAGTTTCTCTTCGAGCGAATACCACGGTTGCAAGTTCAGCAAATGGCGTATTTAATGCATCGGCTCCAGCTGTTAATAATGGCGATCTGATTGTCAACGCAGCTCAGAAAATCAACAAATCGGTCGTCTCTGTCCTCTCCTCTAAGAAAACAGATTTAGGTACTTTAAAACAGCTTGGTAGAGGCTCAGGCATCATTATTCAGCAACAAGGCAATCGTATGTTAATCGTTACGAACAATCATGTCATCGAGGAAGGTACAGATTTTGAGGTGGGGTTGTTCGATGGTGAAATTAAGAAGGCCATTCTAGTAGGCGCCGATCGAATCTCTGACCTTGCTGTTCTTGAAATAGAAGCGGACAAAGATGCGGTTGTAGCCGAGTTTGGCGATTCGAGCACCCTTCAGATGGGTGAGGCAGTCATTGCAATTGGCAGTCCATTAGGCTTAGGAACTTCAACGACTTCAGGTATTGTATCTTCACCGAAACAAACGATTCCCGTATCCATATCAGGAGACGGCGAGCCTGATTGGGAAATGGATATGATTCAGACGGATGCTGCGATTAATGAAGGCAACAGCGGCGGTGCGCTCGTCAATATGAAGGGCGAAGTCGTTGGAATTAATACACTCAAAATTGCTAATCTTACTGTAGAAGGTATGGGATTTGCCATTCCTTCGAACGATGTGGTTCCGATTCTGGAAGAACTCATGAAGTATCATAAGGTCAAAAGGCCGCTAATCGGCGTTACGATGCAGAACTTGCAGGCATTCCAAGGTACAGAAGTATTGAAATTACCTGAGAATGTGAAAACAGGTATTATCGTCCTGGAAGCATTGGGGCCAGCCAAGGATGCGGGAATCCAGTCGCAGGATGTCATTACCGAAATCGATGGCAAAACCGTAAATGGAATCTTACAGCTGCGCAAGTATTTATATAAAGAAAAGAAAGCTGGCGACACCCTTTCAGTCACCTTCTACCGTAAGGGAGAGAAGGAAACCGTGAATGTGGTATTGGTGGAGTCATAAGTAGAAGAATGTGTATGGAGCTGTGTTCCACTCACCATGCTAATGATATCAATTTAAAGGAACGAGGTAGCTTCCATGTATGTCGTATGTAAAGAGCATTTGGAATTAGCCATTGATGAATTTGTTGATGAATACGAAGATGCACCAGATATTATTGATCTGCATGAAGTCAAGTTTCGCGACTGGCAGCCACCCACGCATTGCGAACATTGCGAGGATGGCGAAGCGAGATTTCTGGTTGTGTAAAAATATTAATTCCAATATTTACCCTTGTTGATACCAATATATTCATTTATAATAGGACCAACTTAATAGGATACCTTTAACTCAGTCCCGTGAGGCTGACAAGGACAGCGGAAGTATGATCTATATAGGGATACGTGTGTATATGCGTGTATACCTATTGTTTTACTGTGATCGTAAATGGCTTATTGTCAGGGCAACTGGGCAATAAGCCTTTTTTTATTGCCTTCGATCACACCCGCATGTTCCATCTGCTCGAGCATAATCGGTATCAAGACTAACTGGAGGATGGATAAAATGGAAAAAGTAGACTTGGAATTCTCGTTGCAACCTGTACCGCAAACACATCGGAATGGATTTTGGAAAATACTTGCTGTGATGCTCGGATTTACGTTCTTCTCGGCAAGCATGTGGTCAGGTGGAGCGTTAGGAAATGGCTTAACGTTCAGCACTTTTATCGGAATTGTACTGGCAGGAAATCTGATCTTAGGCATTTATACAGGAGCGCTTGCGTATATTGCGGCAAAGACGGGCTTATCGACTCACTTGCTGACTAAATATGCTTTTGGCACGAAAGGTTCCTATTTATCTTCAGGATTGCTAGGTTTTACGCAGGTAGGCTGGTTTGGTGTAGGGGTGGCGATGTTCGCAGTTCCGGTTCAAAAAGTTACTGGAATGAACGTGTATGTCCTGATTGCAATTGCAGGAATCCTGATGACGGTGACCGCGATCTATGGAATTAAAGCATTGGCGATACTCGGCATCGTAGCTGTACCGTCGATTGCGGTATTAGGAAGCTATTCGGTCTTCGAAGCGACATCAACTGCAGGCGGTTTGCAAGGATTAATGGACTATAAGCCGACGGAAATGATGGGTCTTGCAACAGCATTGACCGTTTGTATCGGGTCCTTCATCAGTGGAGGTACGCTAACACCGGATTTTGTGCGATTCGCCAAAACGACTCGTTCAGCGGTTGTGTCGACGGTCATTGCCTTTTTCCTTGGAAATTCGTTGATGTTTCTATTTGGAGCGGTAGGCGCGATTGTGTATGGACAAGCGGATATCTCGGATGTCATGTTTATGCAAGGTTTGATTATACCAGCTATCATTGTGCTAGGATTAAATATTTGGACGACGAATGAAAATGCGCTGTATGCATCCAGTCTGGGCTTTGCCAATATTACGAAGCTGCCTAAGAATATCATTGTTGTCTTTAATGGAATAGTAGGTACGATAATGGCGATGTGGCTGTACAATAACTTCGTAGGCTTCTTGACGGTACTAGGCTCGGTATTGCCGTCGATTGGCGCGATTCTACTAGCAGATTTCTTTATCCTGCATCGTGGATCCTATAAGAAATTCGAAGAAATGAGATTCAAATCTGTGAATTGGATTGCGATATTGGCATGGGCCGGCGGCGTTCTGATTGCTGAGTTCGTACCTGGCATCCCGCCTATTAATTGCTTGATCGGTACAGCGGTGCTATATATTATAGGTATGAAGTGTTTCCCGGATAAACAGCATAACTAAAACGAGAAAAGGGGAATGAGCAGTGATTATTCAACAAGCGAAGCTTAGAGGTCGCGATGGTTTATGGAATATCGAGATTGTGGATGGAGCATTCAAGACGATTACTCAAAGTTCACTTCCTACAGAAGGACATGAGGTCATTGATGTTAACGGGAGCTTGGTGCTTCCGCCTTTTATTGAGCCGCATATTCATTTAGACACAACCTTAACAGCAGGTGAGCCAGAGTGGAATCAGAGCGGTACGCTATTTGAAGGCATCCAGCGCTGGTCGCAGCGGAAGGAAACTCTTTCAGTAGAAGATGTCAAAACGAGAGCGAAGACTGCACTTAAATGGCAAATCGCTCAGGGTATCCAGCATGTGAGAACTCATGTGGATGTGACAGACCCTACTCTAGTAGCGCTTAAGGCGATGCTGGAAGTGAAAGAGGAGATGTCTCCTTATGTGGATCTTCAGCTTGTTGCTTTCCCACAGGAAGGTATTCTCTCCTATCCCAATGGAGTAGAACTGCTTGAAGAAGCTATGAAAATGGGGGCCGATGTGGTTGGCGGCATTCCGCATTTTGAGTTTACACGCGAGTATGGCGTAGATTCGATGAGAATCGTATTTGATCTAGCGGAAAAATATGATCGTCTCGTCGATATCCACTGCGATGAGATTGACGATGAGCAGTCTAGATTCGTTGAGGTGGTAGCAAAGGAAGCTTATGAACGCGGCATCGGCACACGTACAACGGCCAGCCATACAACAGCGATGGGCTCTTATAATGATGCATATGCGTACAAGCTGTTCCGTCTGCTGAAGATGTCGAAGATCAATTTTGTATCCAATCCACTTGTGAACATTCATTTGCAAGGACGTTTTGATACGTATCCCAAGCGTAGAGGCTTAACACGGGTAAAAGAGCTTCAAGAAGCGGGACTTAATGTGTGCTTCGGTCATGATGATATTTTTGACCCATGGTATCCGCTAGGGACAGGCAATATGCTTCAAGTTCTGCATATGGGCATTCATGCTTCACAGCTTATGGGCTATGAGCAGATCGTGAACAGTATCGATATGATTACGAAGAACAGCGCGACTACGCTGCAAATTGAGGATAAATACGGGATTGAGACAGGCAAGCCAGCCAACTTTATCGTATTGAATGCGGAGAACGAGTATGAGGTAATTCGCAAGCAGGCTGCGGTACGCTACTCTTTCCGTAACGGTAAGATCATTGCTGAGACAAAACCGAGTGAGACGAGCGTGCAGCTGGGCGGTATGAGCGAGACCGTTACTTTTCAAAAATAAATATGAAGCAGACCTTAGGGTCTGCTTTTTATATTACATCGGTACTAGCAATAGAATAAGAAAGTAAGTACATTATATTTGTAGGATAAAATATAGAAATTAGAATTTAAGGGGCGTCAGCATGAATATACAGATTATTACGGTTGGGAAATTAAAAGAACGCTATTTGGTACAAGGCATAGCGGAATATGCTAAGCGCCTTGGTGCGTACGCCAAGGTGCAGTTCGTTGAGGTGCCTGATGAGAAGGCACCTGAGAGCATGAGCGCAGCGGAAGAGGAGCAGGTTCGCCGCAAGGAAGGCGAACGCATCCTCTCCTCGCTGCGCGAGGACAGCTACGCCATCGCGCTCGCGATCGATGGCGATCAGTTGGCAAGCGAGCAGCTGGCCGCGCGCTTGCAGGATTTGGCCACCTATGGGCGGAGCCAGGTGGCCTTTATCATCGGCGGCAGCCTCGGGCTAAGCCCCGAGGTGCTGCGCCGCGCCGACATGCGGCTATCCTTTGGCCGCATGACATTGCCGCACCAGCTGATGCGGCTGGTGCTGGTGGAGCAGATTTATCGTGCGTTTAAGATAAGTCGGGGGGAACCGTATCATAAGTAGGGCGAAATTTTTTTGGAGAAAACTCGCAGGTACCTTCAAAATCACTTTAACCGACATGGGTTTGGGATGGGCCATGCTCGCCGGAAAAGTCAACGAAAACGGGCTTCAGCGTCCTTTTAGGGGTCAAAGAACGATGCGATACCTGGACACCACTGAAAAAGTCCCTCAACCCCAAAAGAGACAGCTTCCTATTTTTTTAGAGGAGGCTGTCTCTTTTTTTCGGTATAATCAGATCATTAATCAAAGGCTGGTGGTTCCGATGTTTCCGAAGCAATAGAGTTTTATCTTGAGTCCGTATACACTGCGATAACAAACGCCGGATGTTGAATTTCTGGTAGTGCTATACCTCAAAAGAAACCAATCCGGCAGTCTCATAATCCACGATGACAAAAACATCCTTGATGTGAATTTCAAAAACATCCAATGTGTCGCCAATGGCTGCGAGCGTCTCATCATATCCGGGAATTTTTTGGATAAACAGGTCCTTGATCTCTTCTATGGTGTACCTGCTCTTATGTACAACTGCATGATTGGAGCGGGCATGCGGCACGGAAGACCCATCAGAGGGGACGGTTGTGAAGGCAACATTGTTATTTTGAGAAAACTCAGCCACCTTCTGATTCTCCCTGTCTGTCGCAAAATACAGGATTCCCGGCTTGCTGGCATCATAGCAGAAGTTGACAATCCTTACATTGGGTAGACCTGCTACCGCTGTTGCCAGAGCAATTTCGTTGGTCTTGTCTAATGTGTGGTAAAATTCGTTCTTATAATCCACTTATATTTCCTCCTTAGCATTTGATAAACTTAGTATAGCAATGTATCGCTGACAGCTTTTATGTCAGTCATAGTACATAAATTTCAGGGGGATGATTATGAAGCTGGAACGAATGATTGCTATCATTATGCTGCTCTTGCAAAGAGAGAAGATGGGCGGGAAAGAGCTGGCCGAGCTGTTTGAAGTTTCACTTAGAACCATTTATCGTGACATTGAAACAATTAATCAAGCAGGTATCCCGATTGTGACCAGCTCCGGTGTAGGCGGGGGAATTGGGATCATGAATCAGTATAAGATAGAAAAAGGTTTTTTTACCGTCAAGGACATTACCGCTATGCTGATGGGGCTTGGCTTTATATCCAATACATTATCCGGTGAGGAAACCACTGCTACCCTGGCCAAAGTAAAGAGCTTTATCCCGGAGGATAAACAGCATGAAATTACGCTGAAAGCCAACCAAATCTCTTTTGACTTATCCGCTTGGCTGGGCAGCAATGATCTGCAGACCAAAGTTGAAGTGATTCGAACAGCCTTGGAACATTGCAGCATACTGTCTTTTATGTATCTAAGCGCTAAAGGAGACAAGGTCATGCGGACCCTGGAGCCTCATCGTCTTTTATTGAAAGAAAATCATTGGTACGTGCAGGGGTATTGTTTGAACCGGCAGCAATTTCGGGTATTCAAGCTATCCCGCATATCTGAAATGGAGAGAACAGAAGACCGGTTTACCATGCGTGAGGTTCCCCCGGCTTTTTCAGAGTTTACAGATACCATGTCCAGGAAAATGCAAAAAATAAAATTGCAGCTTGACCATTCCATCCTCGACCGGATATTGGATTATTGCGGAGAAGAGAACATTACTCCCCTCGGTAATGGAAAATTCTATGCATATTTTGATTTTATTGAAGATGATTATGGTTACGGAATCCTAATGAGCTTCGGAAATAAATGCCAATGCATTGAACCTGAGCATGTGCGCAATGAAATGAAGAGACGGCTCAATGATTCAATAAAAGCATATTTTTGAAATACAATACAAAGAAACCACTCTTCTTATGGCAACGCCGCTCACCACCGGAGAAATGCCGGATCAGGCATGTTTTTCATTATATATGCGCAGCCACAATCAAATTAGGCACGTCTTTACTTGATAATGAAAAAAGCACTGCTTCAAGGTATCCTTGTCTTCGTCAACAACCGGAATTCTTTTCGATAAATGGTTTGGTTTCCTTGCCAAGGTTTGCTAAGAACTTTGATTCAACTTATATTATGAATGCAATCAAAAATTTTGTGAAAAACTTGCCCTTTAGCCATCGCGGTGAACCGTATCACAAGTAACGGCAAGTTTTTATTGTACAACTCGAAAGAAATGGAACAGCTAGGCTATTCGTCAGGAGGCTGGATGGAACTTTTTACCGATACTCCAAGCAATGGGATTCAAATGGTTTGAAGTTGGTTGTAAACAGTGTTACACTCAAAATCTATATTTTGTAATACACCTAAGAATAGTCACTATTTTAGATATAAAGGAAGGTAATACTGTGATAAAGGTTGATAACTTATCTTTCTCATTCTCGCAAAAAGAACTATATAAAAACATTTCATTTACGCTTGAAGAGGCACAACATTGCGCTTTTATAGGTACGAGTGGCAATGGGAAAAGTACATTAATAGATATACTGATGGATCCAGAAAGATATTTGTTCGAGGGCAAATTAGAAGTTGACCCGACTTGCAAAATTGGGCATGTAAGTCAATTCCCTCAACAAGATAAAACGAAAGAAACAACAGTTTTTGAATATATAGCGGAAGAATTTATTAAGATACAAAATGAAATAACATCTATTTGTACAGAGATGGAAACATCATCGGATATTGATTCATTATTAGAAAAGTATCAATTAGCTTTAGACGCATTTGATTCAATCGGTGGGGATGATTTTGAGAGCAAAATTAATAAGAAACTAAATCTAGCAAACCTCATGAAGCTAAAAGATGTTAGGGTATCCGATCTGAGTGGTGGGGAATTCAAACTTATTCAAGTGATGAAGGAAATGCTTAGTAGTCCAGACTTAATGATTATGGACGAACCCGATGTATTTTTAGATTTTGAAAACCTAAATGCGCTCAGAAATCTTATTAATTCTCACAAAGGAATACTGCTAGTTGTTACGCACAACCGATATCTATTGAATCATTGTTTCAACAAAATTATACACCTTGAAAATAAAGAGATCCAAGAGTTTGATGGACGATATATTGATTATAACTTCTCATTACTTCAGACTAAAATTGAGTTGCAAGAAATCGCAGTCGCTGAACAAGAAGAAATTGAGAGATACGATAACATCATTGATAATCTTAGAGCTATCGCGACTGTTAATGCAGATGCATCTAGAGGGAGAGCACTAAAAGCCAGAGTTAAGTTTCAAGAAAGATTGGAAGCACGTAGAATTAAAGCGCCATTTGTTGATATGAAGCAACCGAATATTCGTTTTGATATGGATCATGAAATGGAAGATACCGTTGTTGTAAATGTTAATAATTATCGTGTTGCCTTTGATGAGCTGCTGCTAGACCATGTTAACTTTGAGATAAAATCTACGGATAAAGTAGCCATTATTGGTTCAAATGGTACCGGGAAAACGACTTTACTCCGAGATATCTATAAAAACAATCAGGATTCAATTGAAATAAATGCTGATGTTAAAGTGGCTTATTTATCTCAGATTCAAGGCGAAATGCTAAAGGATTCTAATACAATACTCGAAGAATTCATCGATGCTGGGTTTAAAACGTATGATGAGATTAGATCGTATATTTCTGGCTATGGGTTTGAAGGAGAAATCGTTAATCAGAAGATAGAATCTCTATCTGGTGGAGAAAAAAATACGCTTCAATTGGCCAAAGTTGCTGCCAGTAAAGCAAACGTATTGCTTCTAGATGAACCGACAAGCCATTTAGACACCTATTCACAAATCGCATTGGAGAAAGCCATTGAAGACTATAAAGGTGCGATTCTCATGATTTCTCATGATTTCTATTCTGTTGTAAATGGTATGGATTATGTTTTAATCATCGACGATAAGACGATAAGAAAAATGAGTATGCGTAAATTTAGACAGATGATTTATGCTAGTCATTTTAATAAAAACTATTTAGAAGCTGAACAAAATAAAAAAGCAGTTGAAATGAAAATAGAATTGGCTTTAAAAAATACTGATTTTGAATCTGCAAAAGTATTGGTTGATGAGCTAGAAGAGCTGATTAAGTTGCTTTAAAATACACCCCTCTTATTGAAATGGAGACCCCTCGAAAAAGGGGTCTTTGTACTAGGTTAAGAATATGATATTTGCAAGATTCTGAATTTGATTCGGTTTGCAAGGGGAGGTACCATATGAGTTCATTCTTAACGTTATAGAAAAGCTAAAGTTGAACGTCTTGAATATGAGCATAGGGCCCTCTTAGTTTAAAAGGTGTCCTAAAAATTCGCCGTTAGAGTGATATGGGGAACCGTATCACAAGTAGGGCGAAATTTATGGCTGTTGGATTGTAAAGGGACTACAATGTTTCAATAGTGCTACTTGTTGATATAAAACGGAGAAAAGTGAGTGCTTGAGGTACGGGTACCGTTGCGGATGAGAACACGGTGAAGAAGTGGGACGGGAGTAGACGAGCCCGCGAAATTTGGAATCAAGATCATACGTTGGCATCAGCCATGCGTTATCCGTTGTGTGGTACTATCACAAGCGATGGCTCGCGATATTGGCAAGGAATGAATGCAAGAATGGGTGAATAGAGCGGATTATGGCAGCAAGGACTTTAGCGGCGGGATCGACCGAATTTGGTTAAATAGCTCACTGAAGATATCTACGGTTGAGGAAGTCGATTTCCTCGCGGATCATCATCCAGGAAGAGAATGATGAATATGCGATATACAGGAAAACGGGAGGAAGCGATAAGCCCTCTTTCGGATGGTATGTCGGGTTCATTAAAATGGAGGACCATACTTGTCCATTCTAGGATGGCATGCCGATATCGTACAAACCGCGCTCACCCTGATGCAATACCGTCGCGAGTAATCGCAAGACCGCATCATTTTTTTCTAGGTAGGGGCTGGAGATTGAAGAGGCTCAATTAGCTCGGTTATGAGCGGATGCGGGTCTTTTTTGTGATGCCTTATACGGAGAGTCGTTTTTCACGCCGATTACGATGTGGGCTGGCTTCCAAGGTGGCGAGATGGCTATCTAACGCCTGATCAGCACGAACGCACGTACAGTGAAACAGTGTAATGTTCCCGATTTTTAATTACATAAATTTACATTATCTATTAAGAATCCATTAAGATTCAAGTAAAAATTATCTAGTAAAATATAGAGTGGTGCAATCGAATAATAATAGAAGAGGGTGCAACAGGCACATGATGCGATCAAATTTGTTGGAAATAAGGAAGTTGCTGATTTGTCTACTCACGCTGGCTTTGATTACGGTTGGCTCATGGACAGGAGGTAGTATTCAGGAGGCGAAGGCGGCAGGAGATTTTGAATACACAACAAGCAACTCAGAAGTAACCATTACAGGATATACTGGAATGGACACAGAGGTTGATATTCCTCCTGTAATAGGTGGATATCCTGTAACGAGCATAGGAGATTTAGCATTTTATAATAAACAGTTAACGAGTGTGACGATTCCGGACGGTGTAACGAGCATAGGGTTTGGTGCATTTTATAACAACAAATTAACGAGTGTGACGATCCCGGACAGTCTAACGAGTATAGGCGTTTCTGCCTTTCATTGGAACGAATTAACGAGTGTAACGATCCCAAACAGTGTAACGAGCATAGGTAATAATGCATTTTATTGGAACGAATTAACGAGTGTAACGATCCCAAACAGTGTAACGAGCATAGGTAATAATGCATTTTCTGATAATTATGGATTAACAAGCGTGATTATTGAAGGGGATTCAACTGCAATTGGAACTAATGCGTTTAGTAATTCTTTTAAACCTGTTTCGGTGATAGCCTTTGATCCTTCTATAGCGAAGACATATGCTTCTGATTGGGGGCATACATTCCTCAATATTTTATCTTACGGAGTCAGCTATTCTCCAAACGGCGAATCAGAGGGAAAGCAAGCTAATTCAACAAAGGTAACGGTTGCTGTTCCTGATTTTGTAGGATCTTCCAAAACGTATTACCGATGGTCAACAGCGGTAACGGTGCCCGATTGGCCGAACGTGGAGTGGGTAGAGTTCACGAGCGAAGAGTCCATTTCTACGCCTTCTGCTGTAGGTACGTGGTATTTGCACATTCGTGTTGACGATCAGAATGGAAGTCATGCAGCAGGATATTCTTATTCTAATGCGTTTAAAGTAGTTGCTGTGCCGAGCGCACCAATAAATGTAATGGCGAGCGCAGGCAATGGACAAGCGACGGTCAGCTTCGACGCCCCAGCGAGTGATGGGGGAAGTGCGATCACGGGCTATACGGTTACGTCGAGTCCAGGTGGATTCACAGGAACGAGCACAACCGCGAGTCCGGTCACGGTCACGGGATTGACGAACGGAACGGCGTATACGTTCACAGTAATTGCAAAGAATAGCGCAGGCGACTCCACGGCATCCGTGGCATCAGGGAGTGTGACGCCCGTCGCACCGATCGTGCCTAGCGCACCGACGAATGTAACGGCGACCGCAGGCAATAGACAAGCGACGATTAGCTTCGACGCCCCAGCGAGTGATGGTGGAAGTGCGATCACGCTGTATACAGTTACGTCCAGTCCAGGAGGAATCACAGCAACGAGCACAACCGCGAGTCCGGTCACGGTCACGGGATTGACAAACGGAACGGCGTATACGTTCACAGTAGTTGC
>NZ_SKFG01000018.1 GCF_004344915.1 Paenibacillus albiflavus
CCAGCTGGTCGTGATCCGTCAGGCCTAGGGAGCGCAGTCCTGCAAGTCGGTCGGCAGCGACGACCGACGTTGCGCGCGGATTGCCAGTGTAAGTGGCACGCCGCGCTTTAGGGAATCGAGACTCGATTCCCTTGAAGGAAACCGCTACGCTGCTTACGTAGCGGCTTAGAAATTTATTCGTAAGCCCTGGCAGGACGTTTTGTTCATGGATTAATGTCGGTATCCCCAGCTTAGCAGCAGCATACAGAACTGGACCACATACGTAGCCTCCAGTTCCGATGACGACATCGGGCTTAAACTCCTTTAGCTTGGCCTTAGCTAACTTAACGCCACGCAAGAATCGCATAACCGTCCGAACATTATCGGTTGATAATAGCTTTCTGCAGAAGCCAGAGATTTCTATCGCTTCAAATGGCAAATCCAGCTTGGATTTCGCGACGATGTCGCGTTCCAACCCGGAATTTGTGCCGATATACATAAATTTAGATTGCGGATTATGCTTGAGGCACTCTTCAGCAATTGCAAGTGCTGGGTAGACGTGACCGCCTGTACCTCCTCCGCTGAGCACGATGCGCACAGCATTCACCTCGAATATCGGGATATGTTCAGTAATACACCTATTGCGGTAAGCATGAGCGTAAGAGACGAACCTCCCGCTGAAACAAGCGGCAATGTAATCCCCGTTACAGGAAACATTCCAATTACGACCCCAATGTTGATAATCACCTGCACAGCAATCATTCCAACAATGCCTACTGCTAACAGGGAACCGAATTTATCAGGTGCCGTAATAGCCGCTCGCATGCCTCGCCAGATGAGAATCATGAAGAGCACGAGCAAGAAGGCTCCGCCTATAAAGCCTAGCTCTTCCGAAATAATAGAGAAAATAAAATCAGTCTGCGGCTCAGGCAAGTAGTTGTATTTTTGACGACTCATACCAAGTCCTAATCCAACTAACCCTCCTGGACCAATTGCATATAAAGATTGGATGGCTTGATAACCTGAACCGAGCGGGTCCTTCCAAGGATCCAAAAAAGCAGTGATCCGATCCAATCGTTCCGTATTCATCAGAATAAGACCGATAAAGCCAAGCACGCCTGCAATGACAAAATAAGATAAGTGCAGCAGCCTTGCACCCGCTACAAAAATCATCAGAATCGAAGCACCTACAAGTACGGTACCTGTTCCAAGATCGGGCTGCAGCATGATGAGTCCGAAGGCTATACCAATAAAGCCAAGCGGTGGAAGCAAGCCTTTCGTAAAATGCTCCATCCTCATCTGCTCATTCGACAGCATCTTGGCCAAGAAGATAATAATCCCCATCTTCATAAATTCGGATGGCTGAATACCGAAAGATCCGATACCAAGCCAGCTTCTGGCGCCACCGCGAATGACTCCCACACCAGGAATCAACACGATGACGAGCAAGGCAAAACAAACAATTAATATAAGATTAGCGTATTTCTTCCAAATGTAATAATCAGCATTCATCGTGACGAACATCGCGCCAATGCCGAGCGCAGCAAATAATAGCTGTCGTTTTAAATAATAGTACCAATCACCATACTCATGAAAAGCCAATACAGCAGATGCACTGTAAACCATAATAATACCGATCGTCAGAATGAGCAAGGTTGTAACAATGATCCATACATCAGGGGCGGAACGCGCTTTCGTCATAATGACACCTCTAGCCTTGTTTCTTAAGGCTCATATAAGTGCCGATAGGCTTGTCCTTCCTTCCCTGCTGACTGCTTGGCAATATATGTCCTTATTACAAGTTATGCACGGCTTCCTTAAACATGCGTCCTCTTTCTTCATACGAAGGAAACATATCCCAAGACGCGCATGCAGGTGATAGCAATACGATATCGCCTTTGTCTGCAAACGCTTTGGCAGCAAGTACCGCAGCCTCAATGGCTTCCCGTGCGTTATCTACATTATCGACAGATTTCACGGTCGTTAGCCCTGCAAGCTCAGCTACATGTTTGATTTTGTCGCGAGTCTGTCCTAAAGCAACGACAGCTTTTACGCGTTCACGAAGAATCGGCACCAGTTCCATATAATCCGATCCGCGATCCAATCCGCCTGCAATCAGGACGATGTTGTCATCGAGTGCTTCGATTGTTTTAATCGTAGCGACTGGATTTGTGGATTTGGAATTATTATAGAAGGTTACCCCTTCTATATCACCTACGAATTCCAGACGATGTTCGACACCACGGAATTCACGCAATACCTTTGCTATAGCTTCCAGGGTTGCACCTGCAGTAATTGCGACAGCAGCTGCGGCAAGTGCATTCTCAATATTGAAGGATCCCTTGAGACCTATTTCACTTGTATGCATAATCGACTTTGCAGGCTGTCCTTCCTCTTGATAAATCAGTACACCTGCTTCTACATCAAGAAAAACACCATGAGGCAGCTTCTCTTTCATCGAAAAAGGCAGCAGCTTTGCCTTCAAGTGCGGTATAGACTCCCTGCATACCGGTTTATCCCAATTGATAACTGCGGTATCCTCAGCTGTTTGGTTTTCAAATATTTTAAGCTTGGATGCAATGTAATCACTTATATCACCATGATAATCCAGATGCGTCTCATACACATTCAGCAGGCATGCGATACTCGGTCTAAAGTCCTTCGTTCCCTTCAATTGAAAGGAACTTAATTCAACTACCATGTGATTATCAGCCTTTGCTTGTACAGCTGCTTCACACAATGGCACACCAATATTGCCTGCTACGATCGGAGCCAGCTTACTTGCTTCCAACATTAGACCGATTAATGTCGTTGTCGTCGTTTTACCATTAGAGCCTGTTACACCAATAATCGGTGCTGGGCAAATATGATAGGCAACCTCTACCTCAGTTACAATTTCAATTCCGAGCAGCTCTGCCTGCTGGATGATGCTTGCGCTATAAGGAATCCCTGGATTCTTAACGATCAGCTTCACTTCGCCGTCGAGTAAATCATCGGGATGGCCCCCGCAAATCACTTTAATCCCAAGCACTTCTAATTCATCAGCTTCAGGGCTTAAATCCCGTTCCTTACGATCATTGACCGTTACAATAGCGCCTGCTTGATGAAATAACTTTGCTGCAGCTACTCCACTTCTAGCTAAACCAAGTACGATAACATGTTGTCCATTATATTCTTGCGGATGCTTCATCTGCTATAACACCTCGTTAATGTAAAGTGCGAGTAAGGCTGCTACTAGTCCTACTGACCAGAATGTAATCACAACTCGCCATTCTGACCAACCGCTTAATTCAAAGTGATGGTGAATCGGACTCATTTTGAATACACGCTTGCCTCTTGTTTTGAAGGAAACAACTTGGATGACGACAGACAAGATTTCAACAAGAAACACGATGCCGATCACCGCAAGCAGCAGCTCTGCCTTCGTCAGAATCGCAACAGCTACTAGACCACCGCCAATGCCAAGTGATCCCGTATCTCCCATGAACACGCGTGCAGGATGGGCATTGAACACAAGGAAGCCGAGTACGGCCCCAACCATCGCTGCCGAGAAGATCGCTGTCTCCGGTTGGGAAACATGCATTGCGATAATGGTATAAGCACCGAATGCAATCGCACTCGTACCTGCAAGCAAGCCATCCAATCCATCTGTAAAGTTAACGGCATTCGACGCGCCAAGCATCAAGATCGCCATCACAGGGAAGTACAACCATCCTATGTTAAATGTAATATCAAAATATGGAATCGAAATTGTCGTCGGATGATTCATGGTCACGAGCATCACACAAACGATTGCAGAAACAAGCAATTGACCAATAAGCTTCTGTTTTGCAGTCAGTCCGAGTGAGCGTTTAAAGGCAATTTTAATATAATCATCGAGAAATCCGACTAGGCCGTAGCCCAGTGTGGCAACAAGCAGGACGAATAGCTCCATTGTCTTATCTGCAAATTGAAGCGCAGCTAATGTGAGTGCAAGTAAAATAATCGTTCCACCCATCGTCGGCGTGCCTTGTTTTTTTAGATGCGCTTTAGGTCCATCCTCCCGAACCTGTTGGCCAAATTTCAATCTGCGAAGTAAAGGGATAATTAAAGGTCCCATGATGATGGCCAGCACAAAGGCGGTTCCTAATGTAAACAAAACAGCTTTCAATTCCACGATGCGTTCCTCCTAAATAAAAGTGAACAAGTATCCTGTTCACTACGTTGCTGTAAATCCATTAATAATTAGTGCGAGTATAGCTGCTGCTAAGCCTACAGACCAGAATGTAATCACAACTCGCCATTCAGACCAACCGCCTATTTCAAAGTGGTAGTGAATGGGGCTCATTCTAAACACACGCTTGCCTCTTGTTTTGAACGAAATCACTTGGATGACAACAGATAGAATTTCGACAAGAAATATAAATCCGATCACGGCAAGCAGGAGCTCCGCCTTCGTTAACATCGCAACGGCTACGATGGCTCCACCAATCCCAAGCGAACCCGTATCCCCCATAAACATCCGAGCTGGGTGTGCATTAAAAACGAGAAATCCAAGTACGGCGCCAACCATAGCTGCAGAGAAGATCGCTGACTCTGGCTGAGCAGCTTGCATAGCAATAATGATGTAAGCGCCAAAGGCAATCGCACTTGTGCCTGACAATAAACCATCTAGTCCATCTGTAAAATTAACAGCATTCGATGCGCCAAGCATGACAATCCCCATTATTGGAAAGTATAGCCAACCAAGATTAAAGCTAACATTAAAATAAGGAATTGTGATTAGAGTAGAATGCTCCATGGACACGAGCATCACACAAACGATGACAGAAACAAGCAATTGTCCTAATAGCTTCTGCTTCGCTGTTAGTCCGAGTGAGCGTTTAAAAAGTATTTTAATATAATCATCAAGAAATCCAACTAGACCATATCCTAGTGTGGCAACCAGCAGGACATACAGCTCCATCTTATGTTCCGCAAACTGAAGCGAAGCTAATGTAACTGCAATTAAGATGATCGTACCACCCATCGTCGGAGTGCCTTGCTTTTTGTAATGTGATTGAGGACCGTCTTTACTAACTTGCTGACCA
This sequence comes from Paenibacillus albiflavus, assembly GCF_004344915.1. Classification (GTDB taxonomy): domain Bacteria; phylum Bacillota; class Bacilli; order Paenibacillales; family NBRC-103111; genus Paenibacillus_AM; species Paenibacillus_AM albiflavus. Next base: position 5,049 of record NZ_SKFG01000018.1, read on the forward strand.
AATTTCAATCTACGGAGTAAAGGAATAAATAATGGCCCCATGATAATCGCTAGTATAAATGCAGTTCCTAATGCTAACAGAACAATCGTCAATTCCACGATGCGTTCCTCCATACAAGGGTGAACACAATTTGTTATTCTCTCTATGCTGTTATATCCTTAGTGACTATATAAATAACGATAATGTTGCACAACTTTATTTATTATTTTTCCAATAATTGGTGGACAACTTGTTCCAGCTTCATACCTCTAGACCCCTTAACTAAGACAACATCCTGATCCGTTAACTTGTCTGCAAGGTGCCCGATCAGCTCTGATTTATCTTCAAACCAGTGTACACGTCCTGCAGGGAATCGCTTGCCTGTCTCTTCAACATACGCTTTAGCCAATGATCCAAATGCATATACGCCTTGGATATGTTCAGGATGTAGTCGTGCACCGATTTCGCGATGAAATTCATCCTGCTCCTCACCTAGTTCAAGCATATCGCCTAGTACAACATATTTATGCTTGTAACCCGTTAGTCCATCAAACAAATCAAGCGCTGCCCGCATAGAAGCAGGGCTAGCATTATAAGCGTCATTCAAAATCGTTAAGCCGCTTGCAGCCGTCAATTTCTCAATTCGCATACTCGTCATTTGCAAACTGCTCAGTCCATCAACAATCTGCTCTTCGGACACACCAAGAACTTTGGCTACGGCTATGGCAGACAAAGCATTCGTTGCATTATGCTGGCCCAGAAGAGGAATGTAATAAAGTGGATCAGGCATACCATTAACCGTAAAAAATGTACCTTCCTCACCTAGACGAATATAATCTGTATAATAATCGTTATATTTGCTTTGACCAAAACGTATGCTTCTAATGTTGCCTGAAAGCATGATTTCGGCTTTAACTTGTTCGATTAAAGGTTCATCCCCATTATAAATAAACACACCATCCGGCGATAAGCCTTTTAGGATCTCCATCTTTGCACGCGCAATTTCTAAACGAGAGCCTAGCTGAAGCAAATGCGACTCCCCAATCATCGTAATGATCGCGATGTCTGGCTGCGCAATTTGGGATAACAGCTCGATTTCTCCGCGGCCACTCATCCCCATCTCAACAACTGCAAAATCTGTATCTTCATCAAGTTCAAGAATAGTGAGCGGTAACCCAAAATGATTATTGTAGTTCCCTTGTGTCTTATGAACCTTGTATGTCGTAGACAGAACGGAAGCTACCAAATCCTTCGTAGTCGTCTTCCCATTACTACCTGTAATACCTATGATCCGAACCTTAAGCTGCTTCCGATACGCAGTAGCAAGCTGCTGCATCGCAAGCAGTGTATCATCAACATAAATAAGAGGCACATCCTGCGGCGGATTTGGATGATCCTTCTGCCACAAGGAAGCTACAGCCCCTTTATGAAATGCATCTTGGGCGAATGCATGACCATCAAAGCTAGCACCGATTAACGGTATGTACAAGCTTCCAGCAACATCATTCCGAGTGTCCTTGGACACCCCCTGCACACGAAGGTTGGCAGTTTCTTCTGCAAATGAAGAAGCCGCACCTATCATCTCAGCAATCTCACTAATTGTTCGATTAATCATAGCAGCCCCCTGGCTTCAAGCGCAGATTTGGCGATTAAACGATCGTCAAAATCATGCTTGACCTTACCAATAATCTGATAAGTCTCATGGCCTTTGCCCGCTATCAATATTACATCTTTAGGGCCTGCCTCGGCAATAGCTTTGTTGATTGCCACCTGACGATCAACAATCAGCTCATATTTATCTGTTTCATATCCTGCTTCTACAAGACCAGGAACAATATCTTGCAAAATAGCACTCGGGTCCTCTGTACGTGGATTATCTGAGGTTACATAAATATAATCGCTATATTCCGCAGCAACCATCCCCATAATCGGTCGTTTCGTACGATCCCGATCACCGCCATTGCCGAATACCGTAATAATTCTTCCCTCAGCAAATTCACTTATTGTAGATAATGCGTTACGTAATCCATCAGGCGTATGCGCGTAGTCAACAAGGACAAGAAAATCCTGTTTGCCATCGACTACTTCCATGCGTCCTTCTATGACATTAATTTCCTTTAAGCTATTCTTAATTTCCGAAAGCTCGATCCCTTCAAGCAAAGCTGCTGCGATCGCCCCAAGTGTATTGTAAACATTGAATTTGCCGACAAGTTTCATTTGGATATGCGCTTCACCTGCAAAGGTTGTGACCGTGAATTCAGTTCCTTGTGAAGTAATGCTGATCTTCGAAGCTCGTACATCACATTCATTATCAATTCCGTAGGTGATGACTTGCGCTGCAGTCGATTTCTTAAATAGTTTGTATGCTGGATCATCCGCATTAAGAACTGCATATTGACGTTTATTCTCATCTGCATAATAGGTGTTATCCATTCGCGAGAATAAAAGGTTCTTCGCTTGATGGTAATTATCCATCGTCACATGGTAATCCAAATGATCCTGCGTTAGGTTCGTGAACACGGCAGTTCTGAATCTAATCCCCTTGACCCGATTCATATCAAGAGCATGCGAGGAAACTTCCATCATACAATAGTCCGTATGGACATCACGCATTTGGCTAAACGCATGCTGCAGCTGAACAGATTCCATGGTCGTTCTCTCCATAACTGTGTACTCATTGCCAATCTTCATTTGGATCGTGCCCATAAGGCCAGTCTGTTTGTGATTGTAACGCAATATATGTTCAATGATATTGGTTGTCGTGGTTTTGCCATTGGTTCCCGTCACACCAATAACCTTCATATCAGTGGTCGGATATCCATAATAATGACAAGCTAGTGCAGCCATAGCATCTCTTGCATTCTCAACTAATAGCTGAGGTACATTTAAGTCAAGGATACGTTCAACAACAAGTGCTACTGCACCTTTCTGTACTGCCGTTGCAGCATAATCATGGCCATCGCTCACTTGTCCTGTTATACAAATAAACAGATCACCTTGTTGAATTTGACGGGAATCGATCTGCAATCCTGTAATGTTCGTAGAACCATCCCCAATCAAGCGACTAACCACAAGCGTTTGAGCTAACTCCTTAAGCTGCATTGTAAATCCCTCCAAATTTTGTGAGTACAAGTTTTGCTTTGCAAAACTACTTCGTAAGCGTATGCTTAAGTTTTGCAGAAAAAAACTGCCTCGTAAGCTTTAACCCTATTCCGAACAAAATTACATCGTAAGCATTGTGCCTACCTGTTTTTATCCGTTGGACTAGATAAGTATACACGAATCGTTGACCCTCGGTCTACTCTTGTTCCAGCAGCTGGGGCTTGGGAAACAACCGTGTTTCCTTCACCTGATTTAACCAGCATAAAATTCGAGTTCATGCTTTCAAAAATATCAGAAACGGTCATCCCAACAAGGTTAGGAACTTCTATAATTGGAGTCTCATCAAATTTGTATTCCTTCGCAAGTTGATTCATATCAGGCTCAACTTTTAGATATTTCAACGAATCTCTAAGGATATTCTGAACGATTGGCGCTGCAACAACTCCACCGAACTGAATCCCTTGTGGATTATCAACGGCAACGTAAACCAGCAGCTTAGGATTATCGGCAGGTGCAAAGCCAATGAATGATACAATATGCTCATTAGCTGAGTAACGACCATTAATTACCTTTTGTGCTGTTCCCGTCTTTCCCCCAACGCGATACCCATCTATGAATGCAGGTCTGCCCGTACCTTTGGCGACTACGCTTTCCAGCGCTTCTCTCACCATCTTAGAAGTTGATCCTGAAATGACTTTCCGAACTTCCTTTGGTTTAATCTCCTCCACGACTTCTCCCGTTTCGGGACTGATCCATGCCTTACCTACATGCGGCTCGTACAACGTTCCTCCATTAATGGCAGCGGCTACGGCAGCAACCTGCTGAATCGGCGTAACAGATACACCTTGACCAAAAGCAGTCGTCGCTAATTCAACTGGACCCACTCTTGATAGCTTGAATAGAATTCCATTCGCTTCTCCACCAAGATCAATACCTGTTTTCTTTCCGAATCCGAACTTATTAATGTAATCAAATAATGTTTCCTTGCCAAGTCGCTGTCCCATAACAACAAAACCTGGGTTACAGGAGTTCTCAACTACCTGCAAGAAGGACTCGCTGCCATGTCCGCCACGCTTCCAACAACGAAGCTTAGCTCCCGAAACATCGATAAAACCTGAATCAAAGAAGTAATCATATTTTAGATCGATTTTTTTCTCTTCTAAAGCGGCTGCAAGTGTTATAATTTTGAAAGTCGATCCTGGCTCGTAAGTCATCCAAATCGGAAGATTACGGTTATAAATTTCTTGCGAATATTGCGTATAATTTCCAGGATCAAATGTAGGTCTTGAAGACATGGCAAGTATTTCGCCATTGCTAGGATCCATCATGATGGCAAGAGCACTATTGGCTTGTGTCTTAACCATCGCCTGATCCAGCTCGCGTTCAAGAAACATTTGCAAATTACTATCGATCGTTAATTCCAGATTCATGCCATCCTTAGGTTTCACATATTGTTCGGTCGAGCCTGGCATCTCCTTACCTGCTGCATCAGATAAGTAGGATACGGAACCTGGCAGCCCAATTAATCCATCTTCATACTTAGCTTCGACACCTGTTAGCCCTTGATTATAGGCACCTGTTATGCCAAGTACATGTGCAGCCAAAGTTCCAAACGGGTAGTAGCGAGTATTATCTTCAACGATCTGAATACCAGGCAATTGAAGATCACGCACTTCTTGCGCTTTCTCCTGCGTGATTTTACGTCCGGATGGCTTAATATAAACACTGCTTACCCTTTTGCTGAGTTGTTTCAGAATTTCTTCTTCTGATCCACCAAGCACCTTGGCAAGTTTAAGCGCAGTTCCCTGCTTATCGACTACTTGTACAGGAATTGCAATGACAGATGGAGTTGAAATATTATAGGCAAACTGGACACCATTCCGATCAAGCACCTCTCCACGTTTGGCCTGATATACCATGTCACGTCTCCATGTATCCTCCGCACGTTCCGCCAAATCAGGACCGATCATCAATTGTACATAAGCTAGACGAATAAGAAGTGCTATGAAAATCAATGTCCCAAACGTTAATAAAATAAACATTCTGCGTCTAAGCGTAACTCCTGAAGCTCTTGTCATCGCTCTAGCTCCCTCCCTATAAAGACAAGTCATAACCTATTCTAATGAAGCCTATTCGGAATCATCAGGGGTTATGACAAGCCTAGGGGGTGAAACTATTTCTTTGTTTGGGATTTCGCTTTGGGATCAGGTGTAGGCGTTGGAAGAGAAGCTCTTTCATCTGGTGGCATCAGATTTAATACAACCGTCTGAACTTCACCTGCTCCTTCCACTTCTTGCGAAACGACATACCCTTCACCATTAATCTTGTATACTAAGCTGAGAAAATTACATAATTCAAGCGCATCACGCTGAGACATCCCTGTAAAATCAGGAATCGGGATTGTATTCGGCTGCTGCATCGCGACATAAACTCGTTGAGAAGCCCCCACCTCTGTTCCTGCAGGCGGATATTGCAAAACAACTTTGGTGCCAGTACCGTACGGTACAACATTAAGACCCGCCTGCAACCCCGCATTCTTGGCTGCATTTTCGGAGAGACCGCTCAGATCAGGCACTTTAATTTTGACAGAGGCATCAGAAACTTCAACCTTATTCTCCTTGATGACCTCTGATGATGGAACCCCAAGATGGGTGAGCACCTGCTCCATCATTTCACTAAACGCTTTAGGCGCAACTTCTTTGGCACGCTTATAATCACCGCCCAAATCAGGCTGATCCGCCACAATACACATCACTACTTTAGGATCATCTGCTGGCGCATAACCACAGAATGAAGTTACCCATGTATTAAGTGAATATTTACCATTCACAACAATGTTGGCTGTACCCGTTTTACCTGCAACATTATATCCCTTCACTTGTGCTGCTAAACCTGTTGCGATCTTATCAGGATCTTGCACCGTTTGTGCCAGCAAATTCGTAACCTCGCGTGCAGCTTCCGGAGGAACAACCTGCTTAACAGGTGTTGGACCAATCTTTTGAATCACATTATTCGTTACTGGATCAACAATTTCCTTCACAACATGCGGCCACATCATCATCCCATCATTCGCAATTGCACCATAAGCTGCTAATTGCTGAATCGTAGTCACATAAAGGTTCTGACCAAATGTTGCACGCGCAAAGTCAGATGGCCATTTCATCGGAATGGAGCCTGAACCTTCTGCAGGCAAATCAATTCCGGTCTTCTCGCCAAATCCGAATTCTTTAATATAATCTACTAGCTTTTCCTGTCCAAGTTTATAGTATCCTAGATTAACAAAAGCAACGTTTGAGGAATGCTTTAATCCGTTTAAATAAGAGATAACGCCCCAACCAACACGGTTATAGTCATGCACCTCGTTACCAGGCACTTTGATTTTACCTGACTGATAAGTTTCACCCGGCTTGAAAATGCCTTCTTTGACAGTAGCCGCAAGCGTTACGATCTTAAATGTCGAACCCGGCTCATATTGTGCCGTGACCGCTTGATTAGTAAAACTCTCCACATTATAGTTCCAGAAGTCGTTAGGATTAAAGTTAGGAAAATTCACCATACCGAGAATTTCCATCGTCTTCGGATCAGCAGCTACAGCCGTGATACTCTTTGGCCTATAAGCTTGATAGTACTTTTCCAAGGTGTTCTCCATCATGAATTGAATGTTCTTGTCGATCGTTAATCGCAAGGTTTTGCCATTCACTGGAGGTGTAATATCAGCCTTGGCATTTGGCAGTTCAACACCCTTGGCATCCCGCTGGGTTGTAATCTTACCAGGTGTTCCAGTCAGCACATCGTTATACTTCTTCTCTACGCCTTGAATAGCCTCTCCCTCTTTATTCACATACCCGAGTACATGAGCAGCCAGAGTTCCATTAGGATAATAACGTTTCTTTTCGTCTCTTAAATAAATCCCCGACGAATTCGCTTTATTCTTTTTCTTCGGACGAAGATCTTCGATAAACTGAATAATGGCATCACGCTTGGATTTATCTATTTTCATTCCTTCATTCCGAATCTCAACATCCATATAATAAGAGCCATCTGGCTTTTTCTTATTCGCTGCATCTCGAATCTTCTTTTCTAGCTCTGATACATTCGTATTATCTGATTTCAAAATCTGGGCAAGACCAATAACAACATCTTCAACAATGCCCTGATCATTAACGATTTGGGGATTAAGAGACACCGTATAGGCGGGTACATCCTCTGACAATACTTTATCGTTACGATCCACAATCGAGCCTCGAACCGCTTTGAGAATATCGCTTTTATCCCAAGCTTTAGAGGCCATTTCGACATAGGCATCCGCCTTCACGACCTGAATCCAATACATCCGTCCTATTAGAGAAATAAAAAGGAGGGTGAATAACCCCCCAATGAGCAATGTTCTTAAACGCGTTTTTTTAGTCATGTCCCATCACCCCAACTAGCGTTTCGCTGTGCCTTGTTCAGTAGGTGTCTTCCCAAGCACCTTACGCTCAACCTGCGAGACTTGTCCTTCAACTGGTTGTTTAAAACCATTCGCAATTGCATATTCTTTTAATCGTTCAGGACTTTGCAAAGTTTCAATCTGCTGCTTAAGTGAACTATTCTCTGCTGTCATTTCCTTAATCTCTGCTTTGGTATCGCGTATATCAAGATTCATCTGATAGATTTGGGTATAACGATACATAATGAATACGAGTATACATACGGTAAAGATGACCGCTGCTAATCGAAACAGCTTCACACCAATCGGTAAAGTTGCAGGAACCGGGCGGGTTCGAGCTGGCTCTTGCACGATAGTCTGCTGTTGTCTTGGTCTCTGTTTTTTTAGCGGTTCTGCATGCTGTTTGTCTAATGCTAAATTCCCTTGATAGTATGGCATCATAAATCCCCCCTAACTCTATAACTTTTCAGCGATTCTGAGCTTAGCTGATCTTGCTCGTGAATTATGTTCAAGTTCCTCCGCACTAGGTAAAATTGGTTTCCGATTAACAAGCTTTACAACGCCTTGATTGTTGCATACGCACATTGGGAAATCCGGCGGGCATGTACATTTGCCAACATATTTAGCAAAAGTAACCTTACACATCCGGTCTTCCAACGAATGGAAAGTAATGACTGATGCACGACCACCAGGCGCCAAACAACGAATCGTCTGCTCCAAGGCATCTTCAAAAGCGCCGAGTTCATCATTTACTGCAATTCTAAGCGCTTGGAATGATCGCTTGGCAGGATGTCCCCCTGTCCTTCTTGCTGCAGCAGGAATACCTTCCTTGATGAGCTCAACTAGCTGACTAGTCGTTTCAATTGGACCCTTGGCACGTGCTGCTTCAATCGCATTTGCAATTCGTTTGGCAAACTTTTCCTCACCATACTCAAATAAAATACGTATAATTTCAGCGGCAGGCCATTCATTTACGATCGTCTTGGCAGTTAGCTCAGCTCCTTGATCCATACGCATATCAAGTTCAGCATCTTGATGATAGGAGAATCCACGCTCTCCCTCATCAAGTTGAGGCGACGATACACCTAGGTCAAAGAGAATGCCATCAACTTGTGGTTTGCCATCCTTCATCGCTTCTGGGATATTCTGCAAGATCTGCTCCAGTTTGCGAAAATTCGACTTCACCAGCCGCACTCGATCACCATAACTTGCAAGTAGCTTGCCTGCGTTTGCTAATGCAATGTCATCCTGATCGATACAAATGAGCAGTCCTCCTTCTCCAAGCTTGGATGCGATAAGAGAACTATGGCCCGCACCGCCAAGTGTGCAATCGACATATACTCCATTTGGCTTTATATTCAAACCTTCAACGGCTTCATTCTTAAGTACTGTAATATGATGAAACAATTTGTGTCCCCCTAGAAGTTATTTCAGCAGTTAGTCTATAGATCAAAATTGAAATCAACGAGTTTCTCGGCGATTTCGTTAAAGCCTTCTTGAGATTGCTGAAAATAGTTTTCCCAAGTATGCTTATTCCAAATCTCCACACGATTGGAAACGCCAATAACCGCGCAATCCTTCTCTAGTCCTGCGTGCTTAGCCAAGTTGTTTGGGATGTTAATACGACCTTGCTTATCTAATTCACATTCGGTGGCTCCAGAGAAAAAGTACCGTGTAAATGCACGCGCATCAGATTTCATAAGGGATAATGCTTTGAGCTTACCTTCAAGCACAGTCCATTCTGATCGTGGATAAACGAATAAGCACTCATCTAGTCCACGAGTGACAACGAAGGTTTCACCAAGGGCTTCACGAAACTTGGCCGGAATAATGATACGACCCTTTTCATCAATCGTATGCTGGTATTCCCCCATGAACATGATCCCTCACCCCTTTCGCCCCACTTCACTCCACTTTTCACCACTTCTATTTCTTTCTGCATAAAAAACAAAAATCCTGCTTGACACGCAGGATTTTTCGATAATTTATTCACAATCTGTTTAGGTGGAACATTCCCGTTACGATATACTGCTATTTTTGCTTAGTGTTCAACCCAAGAATCTAAATAAGCTTCTTGCTCTTCGGTTAAGCTATCGATGGACATGCCTAGTGCTTGCAGCTTAAAGCGAGCTACTTGCTCATCAAGCTTATAAGGCATATTGACGACTTGATTGCCGAATGCTTCATAGTGATCATTCACGTATTTAAGCGCCATAGCTTGCAGCGCGAATGTCATATCCATAATTTCTGCGGGATGTCCATCACCTGCTGCAAGATTAACAAGTCTACCTTCTGCTAATAAATATAGTTTGCGTCCATCCTTCATTTGATACTCTTCAATATTGCGACGAACGACCCGTTTCGATACAGATTCAGCCTCTAATTCAATTTTGTTCACTTCAACATCAAAGTGACCTGCATTCGATAAAATGGCTCCATCCTTCATCACCATATAATGTTCACCGCGAATAACATCCTTGTTACCTGTTACAGTTATGAAATAATCGCCTAGTTTCGCTGCTTCGCTCATTGGCATAACAGCAAATCCATCCATATAGGCTTCAACCGCTTTAATCGCATCAATTTCGGTTACAATAACGTTCGCTCCAAGTCCTTTGGCACGCATAGCTACGCCTTTGCCGCACCAGCCGTATCCAACTACAACGACTGTCTTACCAGCAACGACCAGATTCGTTGTGCGATTAATGCCATCAAATACAGATTGACCTGTACCATAGCGATTATCAAATAAATGCTTGCAGAATGCATCATTCACAGCTACCATCGGAAACTTAAGCTGACCTTCCTTCTCAAGCGCTTTGAGACGAAGGATGCCTGTCGTCGTTTCTTCGGCACCACCACGGATACTACCGATTAAATCCTGACGTTCCGAATGAAGAATGGTAACTAAATCCCCACCGTCATCAATAATCATGTCTGGATGTGTTTCAAGTGTTTTGAGAAGCAATGATTTGTATTCCTCAGGAGATGGATTATACTTGGCAAAAACAGTAATCCCATCTTCCACTAGTGCTGCACATACATCATCTTGGGTAGAAAGTGGATTGGAGCCTGTTATAATCACATCAGCTCCACCTGCTTTAATGACTTTGGCGAGATAAGCAGTCTTGGCCTCAAGATGAAGAGAAATCGCAACCTTCAATCCTTTAAAAGGTTGTTCGCGTTCAAACTCTTCGCGAATTTTGTTAAGTACTGGCATATGTGCCTTCGCCCAATCAATCTTAAGATGTCCCTCGTGCGCTAGTGTAAGATCGGCAACAATACTGTTTAAAGCTGTTGTTGTCATAGTCCCAAACTCCTCTCAGAAATCATGCTATCTATACATAATATATGCGATGCTGCCCATCAACTGGAATTGGATTATCAACAAGCTCATCTATCCAATTGGTTCCAAATCGATTGATATAAGCAATCACATTATATCCTCTTTCCTGCGGCTTGGACAGTGGCATTAGGCTGGACGCAATTAGATCTAATCGTCTAAGCTCAGCCTCATACTTGTGCTCTTTTGCCTCCGAAGTTTTGGATTCATAATAACGAATTTGCTCATCAATCCGTTCTAAATTCGTTTCACCTAATGTGCGCAGCGAAGGATTGATTGCTTCGACTAGCTCGATAAGCTGATGATACTCAGCAGCAAGCTTCTCTCTAATTTCAGCAAAACGATCCTGATACGCAATATCATCCTGCTGTGCCAACCACTCATTTCTCCATGATTCAAATCGGTTCTTCGTATCATCAAAGCTTAATTGATAATGGTTCATATATTTATGAATGGTATTGTCCATTAAGGTAAACTCAAGCCTTGGCAAAAGAATCGGCATTTGCATATCCAGCTCGTGAAAAGCTCGCTTCGTTAATCCCCAATACGCAATTTCGGCATTACCTAGCACTGTAGCAAGCACAGGGAATAAGAATTCCTGCATCAGCGGTCTAGTCATGACGTTATTACTAAATAAGGTTGGCTGTTCTTCCGCTAATTCAAGCAGCTGCTGCTTGGAATAAGAGTGCTTTCCTTTCTTATCTAAGAACATCTCATTTTCTCGCTGAAGCAAAACCCGTCCGCTCTTATTAAACATGAACAAATTAGCACCGTTTGCACTAACGTCTGCCTGCGGTTTGTAGCCAGAAGCACGCAGCATGGAGTCGCTATGTACGAGTGTATCATTCACTGCCTTGTTCTGATCAATGAGCGCCGCGAACATAGGAGCTTCAATCGCACGAATCGCAGGGTCATCCGAATCGATCAGAACAAGTCCATGATGACCAAACAACCATGCCATTAACTGTGCAAAAGCATCAGTCAACGTAGCTGAGCTTGATGTGATTTCCTGCAGCTTCTTCATAAGTCCGCGCTTATGCTCGGAATCTATCAAGCTTTCATCTAATTGCTCAAGCGCTTTAAGCCAAGCGGTTTCATCCAGAACGAGACGAGATACAGAGGTGCGAATATAAGGCTTCGGTGCGTCGATTTTCACTTTGCGTATTTTCACATCGTTATTTAGATAGAAGAGATGATTAACCTCATCCCAATCATGATCTTCTCCAGCAATCCAGTAAACGGGGATTACTGTACGATTTAGCTGGCGCGATGCTTCACGCGCCGCTTGTATGACCGTGACCGCTTTGTACACATTGTACAGCGGTCCACCGAATAGACCGGCCTGCTGCCCGCCGGTCACAACAAGGCTCTCGCGATCGCGCAGCTGCTCGATCGCGTCCATCGCTGCAGCCGCGTTGCCTACGCGGCTGTTGTAAGCGGTCAGCGCGCTGACTAGCGCTGACCGATCCGCGCGCGGTGCTGTCTTGGCAGCCACAGCTGCTGTGCAGCCGTGGCTATGCCCATCCACCGCGCCTGCTTCCTCGCTCGCAGCGTGCTCGCCGCTTCGCGCACCACACCATGCTCGCGTTAAATCGCTCGCTCTACGTTCCCACTCCCCTTGATCCCACGGGTTGTACTCGTAAAACTCGCTTACCTTCACATAATTTTCTATATAGTCTTCGGCCAAAGGCTGATTACGCGTTTGTGACACAATTTCAAGCCTCATCCTTTCGGCCTCCTTCCACTTATCGATTAGTTATTGTTTATTATACTCACTAATAAATTGTACACATCACTTGCTGACTCGTCAAAGATATTCTTACAAAAAGTTAGAAATGAATAAAAAGTAAAGGCTCAGCACAAAAATAAGTATTTGAAACTACGTAGTGGCGCTGCGAGTACGGATCATTCCTACGATCGCTGTTGTCACCGAATTTCCTGATTGGATTAGCCTTTAGTATGTAGAAATTCGCTGACAAAGCATATCCTTCCGAAGTGAGCTTTCCTCCGGAAAGCTCTTTAGGCGACCGCTTACGCTTCGTATTACAACATTTATCCCTTCGGATTATAAATGATGTGTAATACCTTAAAAAACGTCTTCGCCATATTTGACTATGAAACCGTTTCTCTGGTCCGGAACGATTCCGTCCTCTCCGCTCCTTTCGCTAATTGGCAAGCACTGATTATTGTTTTGAGCCAAAGTAAGAACAAATAAAGAAACTGCCCCAAAGTCTTGTTAATGACTTATGGGACAGCTTACGAATAAGAAATTAGTATAAGTGGCAGGCAACAAAATGTCCTGGATTTACTTCCTTCATTTCAGGCATAGCTAGTGCACACTTGTCCATTGCTTTCGGGCAACGTGTACGGAACGGACAACCACTTGGTGGATTCAGCGGTGAAGGTACTTCACCTTCTAGAATTATACGTTCACGTGTACGTTCAATCTCCGGATCTGCAATCGGGATTGCGGATAATAGAGATTCCGTATAAGGATGCAACGGATTTGCATACATTTCAGTGGAAGTTGTCACCTCAACAAGATTACCGAGGTACATAACGCCAATGCGATCCGAAATATACTTAACCATTGCAAGGTCATGCGCAATAAACAAATACGTTAGACCATGATCTTTTTGCAGCTTCTTAAATAGGTTAACGACTTGGGCTTGAATCGACACATCAAGCGCGGAAATAGGTTCATCGGCAATAATGAATTGTGGTTCAATTGCTAGTGCGCGTGCAATTCCGATCCGTTGACGCTGACCGCCTGAGAATTCATGCGGGAACCTGTTAATATGCTCTTCATTCAGGCCAACCGCTTGAATAAGCTCGACAACGCGATCTCTTCTCTTCTTGCCCGTATATAAATTGTGGATATCAATACCTTCTGCAATAATGTTGCCGACAGTCATTCGCGGATTAAGCGAAGCATAAGGATCTTGGAATACCATCGCAGCGTTGCGACGGAATTCCTTTAACTTATTACCTTGCAGCTTATGAACATTCTCTCCATTGAACATGACTTCTCCTGAAGTCGCATCGTACATCCGAATAATCGTCCGTCCCGCAGTTGACTTTCCGCAGCCAGACTCGCCAACAAGACCGAAGGTTTCACCGCGTTTAATATTAATAGAGAAACGATCAACTGCCTTCAGGATTTTACCATTGCCAAGGTTAAAATGCTTCTTCATATTACGAATTTCAAGAATATTATCCGACATGTTGATCACCTCCTATATCTGCAGGTCTTGCTACTTTAGGTGCATCTGGGTGCAATAACCAGCATGCTGCAGAGTGTTGTCCTGACACAAGCGTATGTTCTGGATCTTTCTCCATACAAATACCCATTGCATATGGACATCTAGCTGCAAATGCACAACCTACTGGTGGTGCAAATAAATCGGGTGGGGAACCTGGAATCGGAACCAATTCTTCATCAGCGCTTTTATCTAATCTTGGAACCGAACGAAGAAGTCCCCAAGTATAAGGATGTCTCGAATTATAGAAAATTTCATCGATCGTACCTTGCTCTACAACTTTACCCGCATACATAACGATAACACGTTGTGCCATATCAGCCACAATACCAAGGTCATGCGTGATTACAATGATAGAAGCGCTCGTCTGTTCGGACAGCTTCTTCATTAATTTAATGATTTGTGCTTGAATCGTTACATCAAGAGCTGTTGTAGGCTCATCGGCAATCAGTAGCTTCGGCGTACAAGCAAGTGCAAGTGCGATCATTACACGTTGACGCATACCACCTGAGAATTCATGCGGATATTGCTTCACACGACTTTCAGGATTGGACATACCAACAAGCGAGAGCATTTCAATGGCACGCTTCATGGCATCTTCTTTATTCATGCCCTGATGCTTGATCAGACCTTCTGTAATCTGCTTACCTACTTGCATAGTTGGGTTAAGAGAAGTCATTGGATCCTGGAAGATCATGCCCATTTCTTTACCGCGAATTTTTTCCATCTGCTTATCAGATAGCTTCGTTATATCATGCTCACCATTAAACAGGATTGAGCCGTCTTTAATTACTCCTGGAGGGTTAGGAATTAGGCGCATAATTGTCTGTGCGGTTACTGATTTACCACAGCCAGACTCACCTACGATCGCTAGCACCTCTCCTTTATTTAAATGAAACGATACACCTCGTACCGCTTGCACTTCACCAGCATACGTCTGGAAGGATACTTTGAGATCCTTCACCTCTAACAATGGCTGATCGCTCATGTAACTTCCCCCTTTTACTTACGCATTTTTGGATCTAGTGCATCACGTAATCCATCACCAAGCAAGTTAAAGCTCAAAAGAATTAAGCTGAAAACAATGGCTGGGAAAATAAGGCGATGCGGGAATAATCGAATGTTAGCTGCTCCATCAGTTAATAGCGTACCAAGCGAAGCCATAGGAACCTTAATACCTACACCGATGAACGATAGGAAAGATTCGAAGAAAATTGCTCCTGGTACTGCAAATGTAATTTGAATAACAATAATGCCAAGTGCATTTGGAACTAAATGACGTGTAATAATTCTCCAAGTGGATGCACCCAAAGTTTGAGCTGCAAGCACAAATTCATTCTCTTTAAGCGATAGCATTTGACCACGTACAAGACGAGCCATCTGAGTCCAACCGACTAGAGCATACGCAAGAATAATCGTCCCCATCCCTGCGCCTAATGTAACAATGAGTAGAATTGCAATGATCAGCATAGGAATCGCAATAATGACCTCGATAAAACGTTGCATAATGGTATCAACTTTACCACCATAATAACCAGAGATACCACCATAGATAACCCCGATGACCAAATCAATCGCTGCAGCGGCTAAACCAACGAACAAGGAAATTCGAGTTCCCCACCATACGCGTGTCCATAAATCACGACCAAAGTCATCTGTACCAAACCAATATTGACTGTTAGGTGCAACATTTGTTGCCGTGATGTTTTGCTCTTCATATGAGAAAGATGAGAACATAGGAGCAAAGATTGCCAAAAGCGAAAGAACAACCAAGATGATCAGACCAGCCATAGCCAACTTGTTCATCTTCAGTCTGCGCCATGCATCCTGCCAATACGTTTGAGATGGGCGAACGATCACGTCCCTCTTCAAGGTTTCGCTCGGCAATTTTTCAAACTTTGATTTATCGATATGAGTCATTTGAATATCATTCTGCATTGTCTAGCTACCGCCTTTCCCTAGACGAATTCGTGGATCAATAAATCCATAAAGAACATCAGTGATTAGAATTACACCAACTAATAGTGCTGAATAGAAGATCGTTAGACCAGAAATAAGCGTATAGTCATTTGAATATACAGATTGTACAAAGTGTCTACCTAGACCAGGAACAGCAAAAACTTGCTCGACAACAAGCGTACCTGTAATAACATTCACAAACGCCGGACCAAAAATAGTAAGCACAGGCATTAAGGCATTTCTTAACATATGATTAATGACTACCTTCATTCTGCCTAGGCCTTTAGACTTAGCCGTCTTAATATAGTCCTGATTGATGACATCAAGCATCGATGTACGCATCATCCGTGTCAAAATGGCGATCGTACCAAATGAAAGTGCGATAGCAGGTAACACTCTGCTAGCTGGACTTTCCCACAAACCTGCTGGAAGCCAGCCTAGTTTCACACCAATATAATAGGAAAATAAGGGTCCTAATACAAAAGATGGAACTGATATCCCTAGTACAGCTATGAAACTAGCAGAATAGTCCTGCCACTTATTGTGTCTTAAAGCCGCGATAATTCCGAGACTAAGACCCACAACGAGTGCAATTGCCATTGAAATGGAACCTAGCTCAGCTGATACAGAAAAACCTTGCTTAATAATTTCAGTTACTTCTCTTGCAGGGAATTGGAACGAATACCCAAGATCACCTTGCGCCACATTCCCGATATATTGCAAATATTGCTCCCAGATTGGCTTGTCCAATCCATATTGCTTGGTTAGCATAATCCGAGTCGCTTCAGGAAGTTTCTCCGACCCTGGGCCAAAGGGATCACCAGGTAATAGTTTCATGAGTACAAAAGTCAGTGTAACAATAAGCCACAATGTGATAAGTGTATATCCAAGGCGGCGTAGCGTAAACTTGAGCACGCAGGTTCCTCCTCTATTTATAGAATTATAAATATAAAGAGGGGATACGCGACGTTCTTAAGCGACATCCCCCTCTAAATCTATCAGCTTGAAGCTGGGTTAAAATTACTTAACCTCTGCCCATTTAGCATCCCATTCAAAACCTGATGGAGCTAGAATTAAGTTTTCAATACCAGGTCTGATTAGGAATTTAGCACTTCTAAAGTATAATGGTCCGACAGGCAAATCTTCGATCAATTGCTTTTCAGCATCAACAAGTAATTGTGAACGCTTAGCTGGATCTAATTCTTTTTGAGCTGCTTTTACATTATTTGTATAAGCTTCGCTGTCATAGTTAGGGTAGTTCATGGATGAATCTTTCATCCATAGATCTAGGAAAGTCATTGGATCGTTGTAATCCGCACCCCATAGTGCAATAACAGCATCAAAGTTGCGTGATTTCATTTTTTCAACGCGTGCTGCGAATGGAAGCGGTTCAGCTTCTGCTTCAACACCAAGGTTAGTTTTCCATTGGCTTAATACATACTCAAGCGATTTCTTAGCGGCAGAAGTATCATCAGAAGTTAGTTTGAACTTAGGAATTGAAGTAAGTCCTGCTTCTTTCATACCTTCTTCAAGCAAAGCTTTTGCTTTAGCAACATCATACGCAGGAAGAATGTCTCCTACTACTTTTCTGAACTCTTCACCGTTACCATCTTTTGTACCGTTAGGAACTAGTCCAGTTGCAGGAACGGAACCGTTCTTAAGAACTACATCTACTAGCCCTTGCTTGTCAATTGCCATATTCAAAGCTTGACGAATTTTAGCATTTGAGAAAACAGGATTATCTTTCGTTTGGTATTGGATATAAGAGTTTGTAAGCTCTGGCTTTGTTACCAAGTCTGGCTTGTCTTTGTAAAGCGCAATGTTATCACCAGAAATAGATGTGTAATCTAGTTCTTTTGTTTCATATAGGTTAAGTGCTGTTCCAGCGTCCTTAACAATACTAATGTTGATCTTATTTAGCTTAACGTTAGCAGCATCCCAATAAGATTCATTCTTTTCAAGTGTTAAGTTTTGCTCATGATTCCAAGTTGTTAGTTTAAATGGACCGTTACCGATCACTTTATCAGCATCCGCAGCGAATTTGTTGCCATATTGGCTAACAATATCTTCACGTTGTGGGAAGAATGTAGGGAATGCCAACATTTCTGTAAAGAATCCTTTAGGGGATACTAACTTAATTTCAAGTTGTGTATCGGATAATGCCTTAGCCCCTAATTGGTCTGGTGTTGCAGTACCTGCAACGATTTCAGAACCATTCTCAAGCCATTCCATTAAGAAGCTGTATTGCGCTTTCGTTTCTGGATTAGCTGTACGTTGTAAAGAATATACAAAATCTTGAGCTGTTACAGCCTTACCATCTGACCATTTTGCATCAGGATTAAGATCAATTGTGTAAGTTAATCCATCTTCAGAAATTTTCGGAAGATCTTTTGCAACACCCATTTGTAATTTGCCTTCTTTATCAACGCGGTATAAACCATCAGTAATCGCGTTTAGAACAGAAGCTGCTACGACTGTCGTGGATTTGGACAAGTCTAGTGCTTCTGGCTCAGCACTAAGGTTAAGCTTAATTTCCTGTACTTTGGCTGCTGCTCCTGGAGTACTAGTGCTTTCTGCTGCATCGTTGTTGTTGCTTCCACAACCAGCTACCACGGAACCGACAAGCGTCACGGCAACTGCTGTAGACAATAATTTCTTTTGTTTCATGTAAGACTCCTCCTCATAATGTATGATCTAGATGTATGGCTTGGTGCAATATAGCTAGTATTAGTCGAGTTTAGTATCCCGCACCTGGAACCCAAAAGAATAAGTGTTACATGATTGAAATTATCCATTTTTATGCAATTTAAATATAATATTATTCGATAAATGTATTTATTTGACAATTATATTTAAAAAAAATAAGAAACAGATAATTGACCAATGTATTTTTCTCATTATAGCATAAGGAATTAGTCTGTCTAGCACAAAATAATAAATCCCTGCAAGAAGATGCAGGGATTTGATCCATCTTAAACAACTTATTTTTATGTGTAACGCTTGTTACGCAAGGTTTTTTTTATCACTCATCGTATTTTCAAATTGCGCTGATAGAAATATTCGTTTAACCCAATAGATTTGTTTAATATAAGTGACAAGATACATAATGCTGCGGATAAACTTCCTTCATTGCAGGCATGGATGCTGCACATATTTCCATTGCTTTCGGGCAACGTGTACGGAATGGACATCCGCTTGGCGGGTTTACAGGTGACGGTACTTCACCTTCCAATATGATCCGCTCTCTCACTCGCTCCACTTCCGGATCAGGAATCGGGATTGCTGAAAGTAGAGATTCCGTATACGGATGCAGTGGCTTTGCATATAGCTCGGTCGATGTCGTAACCTCAACAAGATTCCCTAGATACATCACGCCAATCCGATCTGATATGTATTTCACCATTGCCAAATCATGCGCAATGAACAGATAAGTCAATCCATGCTCCTTCTGCAAGCTCTTAAACAAGTTGACCACTTGCGCCTGAATCGATACGTCAAGAGCGGAAATCGGTTCATCAGCGATAATGAACTGTGGTTCAATTGCTAATGCGCGCGCAATTCCGATCCTTTGACGCTGACCGCCTGAGAACTCGTGCGGAAAGCGATTAATATGCTCTTCATTTAAGCCTACCGCTTGAATGAGTTCAGCAACGCGGTCTCTTCTCTTCTTACCTGTATATAAGTTATGGATATCCATTCCTTCAGCTATGCTATTGCCAACTGTCATTCTTGGATTAAGAGAAGCATATGGGTCTTGGAATACCATCGCTGTATTGCGACGAAACTCCCTGAGTTTCTTCCCATTTAGCTTATGAACATCTTGTCCGTTAAATAACACTTCACCTGAAGTTGCATTGTACATCCGAATGATCGTACGACCTGCTGTTGACTTCCCACAGCCTGACTCTCCTACAAGACCAAACGTTTCTCCACGCTTAATTTCGATCGAGAAGCGATCAACTGCCTTAAGGATTTTGCCGCCACCTAGATGAAAATGCTTTTTCATATTGCGAATTTCGAGTATATTATCCGACATGCTGATTGCCTCCTACCTCGACAGGTCGTGTTACTTTGGGTGCATCTGGATGCAAGAGCCAGCATGCTGCACTATGTTGACCCGATACAATGCTATGTTCGGGGTCAATCTCAGTACAAATTCCCATCGCATAGGGACATCTGGCTGCAAATGCACAGCCAACTGGTGGTGCGAATAAATCGGGTGGTGAACCTGGAATTGGCACCAACTCTTCCTTCGCATCCTTATCTAACCGTGGAACTGAACGCAATAGTCCCCAAGTATATGGATGCTTGGAATTGTAGAAGATGTCATCTACTGTTCCCTGCTCCACCACTTTACCTGCGTACATAACGATAACGCGTTGTGCCATGTCGGCCACTAAACCGAGATCGTGTGTAATTAATATTATCGACGCATGCGTCTTATCCGACAACATCTTCATCAATTTTATGATTTGCGCTTGAATTGTAACATCAAGTGCAGTCGTTGGCTCATCTGCGATCAGAAGCTTCGGAGAACAAGCAAGCGCGAGTGCAATCATCACCCGTTGGCGCATTCCGCCTGAGAATTCATGCGGATACTGCTTCACACGACTTTCTGGATTCGCGATTCCGACTAATGACAGCATTTCAACGGCACGTGCCATTGCCTCTTTTTTATTCAAGCCTTGATGCTTCATCAGCCCTTCCGTAATCTGGCTGCCGACTTGCATCGTAGGATTAAGCGAAGTCATCGGATCTTGAAAGATCATCCCCATTTCTTTCCCCCGAATTTTCTCCATCTGCTTATCCGATAATTTCGATATATCAAGGCTCTCATTGAACAGAATCGAACCGCTCTTTATCTTGCCTGGCGGACTCGGAATTAGACGCATAATTGTCTGGGCTGTGACCGATTTACCACATCCGGATTCCCCTACAATCGCGAGAATTTCTCCTTTGTCCAAATGAAATGAAACACCACGGACTGCTTGTACTTCACCTGCATAGGTATGAAAGGATACCTTCAGATCCTTCACTTCTAGCAATCGTTGTTTGCTCATAGTATATCCTCCCTTCTTTACTTACGCATTTTCGGATCAAGCGCATCACGTAGTCCATCACCAAGTAGATTAAAGCTTAGCAGAATTAAGCTAAAGACGATGGCTGGGAACATAACTCGATGCGGGAACAATCGAATATTCGTTGCACCATCAGTTAACAACGTCCCTAGGGAAGCCATCGGCACCTTAATTCCTACACCAATGAAAGATAGGAAGGACTCGAAGAAAATAGCTGCTGGAACCGCAAAAGTAATTTGGACAACTATAATGCCTAATGCATTCGGAACGAGGTGACGGGTTATAATTCGCCAAGTAGAAGCGCCTAATGTTTGAGAAGCGAGAACGAATTCATTCTCCTTGAGTGTTAATACTTGACCCCGCACGAGTCTTGCCATCTGTGTCCACCCAACCAACGCATAAGCCAGTATAATCGTTGACATTCCCGCTCCTAAAGTGATAATAAGCAGAATCGCAATAATAAGCATTGGAATCGCAATGATGATTTCGATAAATCGCTGCATGATGTTATCCAATCTTCCGCCATAATAACCCGAAATTCCACCGTAGATCACACCGATAACTAGATCAATCAATGCTGCTGTCAAGCCAATAAAAAGTGAAATCCTTGTTCCCCACCAGACGCGTGTCCATAGATCACGTCCAAAGTCATCTGTTCCAAACCAATACGTGCTATTTGGAGTTACATTCGTCATTTTCAAATTCTGTTCATCATAAGCATACTGTGTTAAAAAAGGAGCAACTATCGCCATAATAGACAAGAAACATAATATAATTAAACCAGCCATCGCTAGTTTGTTTTTCTTAAGTCGGCGCCACGCATCCTTCCAATAAGATTGAGATGGGCGGACGATGGCTTCACTTTGTAATGATTCCACCGGCAGTCGTGAGAACCTTGACTTATCAATTGGACTCGGTTGCAAATTTGGCTGCATTACTTAGCTCCACCTTTCCCTAGACGTATTCGTGGATCAATAAATCCATATAGAATATCTGTTATAAACACAACAGCTACTAACAGAACCGAATAGAAAATTGTTAAGCCAGAAATCAACGTATAATCATTCGTATTAACGGAATTTACAAATTGTTTTCCTAGCCCTGGAACAGCAAATATCTGCTCTACGACAAGCGTCCCCGTGATAACGTTTACAAAAGTAGGTCCGAAAATAGTTAGAACGGGCAATAGCGAGTTACGAAGCATATGACTTGTAATGATTCTGCCCTTACTTAGTCCCTTGGATTTAGCTGTCTTAATATAATCTTGATGGATGACATCCAGCATAGAGGTACGCATCATTCTAGTGAGAATGGCGATTGTACCAAAGGCTAATGCAAGTGAAGGCATGATCCGATTGGCTGGCCCCTCCCATAATGCGGCTGGCAATATAGCGAGCTTGACTCCTATGTAATAAGAGAGCATAGGCCCAAGTACAAACGATGGAATGGATATTCCGAGTACTGCAATAAAGCTAGAGGAATAATCTTGCCATTTATTATGTTTGAGTGCAGCAATAATCCCTAATACTAATCCAACGATAAGAGCAAATGACATCGAGATAACACCTAATTCTGCTGACACCGAAAAGCCTTGCTTAATCACTTCAACTACTTCTCTGGCAGGAAATTGAAATGAATAGCCAAGATCCCCCTGCGCCAAATTACCCATGTATTTCAAGTACTGCTCCCATATAGGGCGATCTAATCCATACTGCTGACCTAACATTTGACGCGTTGCGGCAGGAAGCTTCTCGGAGTTAAATGGATCGCCAGGTAAAATTTTCATCAGTACAAAAGTTAATGTACAGATCAGCCACAATGTGATTAATGTATAAACAAGACGCTTCAGCGTAAACTTGAGCACACAACTTTCCTCCCTGTTCTAATGATGGCATGTTCAGTTAAAAAAAGGGGACGCCCACCTATAGTGCCGTCCCCTTCTAATTAATCACATCGCATGCAAGTCACAATTACTTGATTTTAGCCCATTTGATTTCAAATTCTATTGCAAGTGGAGGTAAGAACATTCCTTCCACATTCGGGCGAACAAGGTACTTTCTAGCTGAGAAGTAAAGTGGACCTATAGGCATATCTTCAATTAATTGTTTCTCGGCATCAAGCATCAATTTAGAACGTTTCGCCAAATCTGTTTCTTTTTGGCTTTCTAGCACATTCTTCGTAAATGCTGCACTATTATAGTTCACATCGTTGAACGGTGAACCCTCATACCACATATCAAGGAAAGTTGAAGCATCGTTATAGTCTGCGCTCCAGCCAGCTAGCACCAAATCAAAGTTTTTGGAATGCATTTTCTCAATACGAGCTTTACCTGGCATTGGCTCTGGATCAATATCAATGCCCAGGTTAGTTTTCCATTGGGAAATCAAGAATTCCAGAATTTTCTTCGCTCTTGTGTTATCGCTAGTTGTTAATTTGACTTTCGGGAATGCAGTCAGCTTCAATTCTGCCATACCTTTAGCAAGGTAATCTTTAGCTTTAGCCGCATCGAATGGAGGCATAACATCGCCATTTAGCTTTCTGAAATCTTGTCCGTTACCATCTAATGTTCCGTTAGGAATAAGACCTGTTGCCGGTAAAGAACCGTCCTTTAGAACAACGTCAACTAACGCTTGACGGTCAATGGAAAGAGCCATTGCTTTACGAATATTAGCATTTGAGAATACAGGGTGATCCTTGTTTTGATACTGGATATACCAGTTGCCTACCTCTGGTCTACTTACAAGATCTGGTTTGCCTTTATATAAAGCGATGTTATCGCCTTGAACCGTGGCATAATCCAGTTCCTTGGTTTCATACAAATTGAGCTCTGTTCCGTTATCTGCAACCATCGTTAATGTAACTTTGGTTAGATTCACGTTTGCAGCATCCCAATAATTTTCACTTTTTTCTAGAACCATGCTTTGGTCATGTGTCCAGCTTGTTAATTTGAATGGGCCGTTAGTAATTAACTTATCAGCGTCTGCTCCATTCTTCTCACCATACTTGGTCACGATATCTTCACGTTGTGGCAAGAAAGTCGGGAACGCTAGAATATTCGTAAAGAAGCTCTTAGGTGAATCAAGTGTAATTTCAAGCTGAGTATCGGATAGCGCTTTAACACCTAATGTATCTGGTTGCGCCTTACCCGCTTGAATATCAGCTCCACCCTTAAGCCATTCCATCATGAAACCATATTGAGCAGCAGTTTCTTTTGCTGCTGTACGACGGAAGGAATACACGAAGTCTTGGGCTTTAACAGGCACACCGTCTGTCCATTTTGCATCAGGGTTCAGGTCAATCGTATAAACGAGACCATCTGCAGATATCTTAGGAGCAGCTTTAGCAACACCCATAGTGATCTTCCCATCCTTATCAAGACGGTACAACCCATCCATGAGGGCGTTAATAACATCAGCCGCACCAACTGATGTTTGTTTCGAAACGTCCAGCGCTTCTGGCTCCGTAACAAGATTCATCTTAATTTCTTGCTTGACATTCGATACAGGTGCAGGTGTGCTAGTGCTATTACCTGGCGCTTGAGAAGCCGCAGGTGTATTAGCAGCATTTCCACCGCCACTGCTACAGCCAGCTACTAATGAGCCAATCAAGGTCACTGCAACTGCCGTTGATAACATTTTTTTCTGCTTCATGTAAGACCCTCCTCATAATATTAAGAAACTTATATATGGCTAGGTGCTTAAGAGGTAAGCGCTTTAAGTCAAATCTACACCAAAAACCCAGACTAAATAATTCAATTTTATGATTTATTTGATTTATCAGATTATTTAATGGTTAAAAAGACAAATAGGTATTTTTAACCATTCTTCTAACGATTATATTAAAGCATAGGCATTATCCTGTCTACTACAAAATATAAGGTTTGGTCCCATAAGAAGGAATATTGTGCATGATTGCAGCCGACTTAAAACTTTTTCTTAGCTTCACGTAAGACCCTCCTCTATAAATTCAATAAGATATATGGTCAGGTGCTATAGAAGTAATCGGAGTATATGAAGTCTAGGCACCGATAAACAACTTGAATTTTTTTAAAAAATGAATACTCAGTCATTTAATTTTTTTCTCATTATAGCACAAGAATTTGAGCTGTAACCTATTTCTAATAAATACTTTTATAGTCATCATATATCACTAAAAAATACCAATTTGGTCATTTTAAAAAAGTGCTCCAATACCGCTTGCACTCAACAAAAAACGTGTTTCGAATGCGAACTCGATCTTAGCAGATCAAGCGATTCAAAACACGTTCTATTCTAATTGTATAGTACTAAAATAATTGCCTGATTAGTTCTATGAGAAGCAGAATGATATAGCAGATCGACAGCACCATAAAAGCTAGTCGCCAAATGATTCGCATTACTTTAGGGACGTTGGACTCACCTTTTAATCGATATTGATAACCGCCTACGACGCCAAATGCAATTAATAACATGAGAATGATGAACCACCAGCTAAATTTGAAACCCATAATCGAATTTGCAAGACCTGCCACCGATGTGATTAAGAAGAAGGTTGAGATATCCATAGCAAGTTGTGTTGATCTCTTCTTATCCTTCCACATAAAATAGCAGATTCCCCATACAGCGGCAAAAACGACGTACGGAATGACTGATAGGACAATATATGTAGTTTTGAGAATAGCAAGTACTGTTGTCATCGTCACTTCTCCTATGAAGTATCCATCGTTTTAACAAGATGATAAACCGTTTGATTAACAGGTAAGGCTAAATGATGCTTATCTCCAATTGTAAGTAAAGCACCGTTAATCCAATTGATTTCTGTTGATCGTCCAGCAAGTACATCCTGAAGCATCGAAGAATGATTGGCAGCAGTCCGTTCACATACCTCCACAATCTGTTCCCACAAATCCTCTGATAAGCTGATGGATTCGGCTTGTGCCACCTTCAGGGCTTCCGCATATAAATTACGCATGACCTGAATGCTGTGTTCAGATTGAATTAATTGACCATTCTTCACTCGAAGTATTGCTGTAAGTGGATTAATAACAGAATTAATCACTAGCTTATTCCATACTTTGGTTATGATTCGATTCGACGTTTCCGCTCGAAATCCTGCTGATTTTAGCAGATTACATAAATCTTTTATTTCCGAAGGAGCGGAATTTGGCTTAGATGGACCCATATAAGTGATCCCATGCCCTGTATGCTGAACGGTTGTAGCTGATATTCTCTTGGCCCCTTCCGTAGTAATAGCGAGGTATATTTGGTCGCTCGAAATCTGGGTTATCAAACGTTCCACATGCCCTGTCCCATTCTGGAAGCAGATGAGCTTGCTTGTCTTGCCTAGTCTAGCAGCTACATTTCGAATAAATGAATCGTCTATTGCAAACTGCTTAACGGTTAATAACACATAATCAGGGACATCCGCTAAACGATTATCATATGCTGGATTTTCATACGAACTAATGATGAACTCCGGATTTGGCTGTAGATTACGCTCATCTATTTGATCTTTCACTTGAATTCCTTCTGCAAGCAAGGCATCAGCCTGCGCCTGTGTACGTGTAACAAGCTCAATCCTCTTGCAATACGAAGCTAGCTTAGCTGTTAATAACATACCAAGCGAACCAGCGCCAATCACGACTATATTCATACCTTCCCTCCTCTCTTGCTGCTCACTGTTTAATGATACCATTAATACAAAAAATCTGCCCGCTGTAGAAGTACAGAGGCAGATTTTATTGTGCTGCTGTATAACGATTAAGCTGTTTCTACTTATCATCTATCTAATCAATTCGCTCCAAGTTACCATTGGCGTCCATTTTGAACCGCGGCTTGGATTCTTCTTCCTCTTCTACGAGAAATGCCATCTTCCTAGCACGATCCATAATTTGAATTAGCGCTTTATAATCATCGTTAACAACCCGATAATCGGTTTCAACTTCATTCACTTGCTTGTTAAGACGATCATTTTCTTTGCGAATTCGAATCATTTCCTCATGCTTCTCTTGCAACTCACGATCTAATTGACGAATTTGTCTGTTCATTTCTTGATAGATCGTCTTCCATTGACGCAAGAATCGAATAACGGAATCAATAGATAAGGATTCCTCGGTAAAAGACTCCGCCTTGCTAGCTGTTGTATCTGTTATCTCTAGTGCTGAAATCGAGGAAGTACTCACAGAATGTACCGCTGCCGCATGCTTTTTCAGCTGGCTGCGCTTCTGACGCTGCGCTTTGGCTATATGGATTGCTGCATCATATTTTTTACGAACAAATGAATTCCAACGGAATCCACAGGCTGCTGCCGTCCTTCCTATTCTCTCACCTACCTCTTCGAATGCAGATAGTTGTGTACTACCTTCTCGAATATGTCTGAGAGTAACATCTGCCAATATTAAATCATCTTCATCGCTCCATGCGTCCTGCCTGATTGCTGTCATATAAACAATCCTCCTAACATTAAGGTTCTAAATGTAAAGTCCATTATTATCGCTACATCCAAAGAAGAGTCGAATTCACGAAGTATACAGTGCATACAGTTATCCCATTATTAAATCTCTATGCCCATACTAGAGTTCATAGAATCTATTTGATACTATTCGGTATTGCCATTTTTTTGGAGGCTCATACATATCACGGTTATTTCCATACACAAAATGTTTTTAATTTTGCCATTATTGAACGTTTACAGTGACAATTGTTATAGGTATAATAAAATTTAGAAAATTGCAACGTTGTATGAGAGGGGGATGCCTTATGGGTCGCATGTACCGAGTTCTTGGATTTTGGACGTTGATGATAGGATTAATGAGTCTTGCAGGTGACATGATTCCGATGGCGTTAATTTTCTTTGCGCAATCAGTTATGTTTGTAATTCTCGGCTACTTAAAGTTGTCAGAACGTACATATATCATCTTATTCTGGGCATACATGGTCATAGCTTTTTCCGGCTTCACCTACTGGTCAGTATTCAAATTAACTGTGGTTTAAGCACATCCAAGAAGTTATGGTTTCACCGTCTATAAGGACGGATGCATTTCTTAAGGTATTACCTGAAAATTATGACACAAAGGTTATAATTTCTATAATACAAAGAAGAAACGAGCTTATCTCCAAGAGGTAAGCTCGTTTTATATTCTTATTTATGAGCAATAAATACCTTGAATAACTCACTCATGTTATCACTGATTAATAACTGCCTAATCGCGCGGTTGCGCTTGGCTGCGGCTGAGAACGGATCAAGCCCGAAGGTATCCTGAAGCTTGCCAAGTATTCCTTGATCCACGAGAAATTGCCTCTGGGTAACCAGTTTATCAACATGCAATCCTGCATGTTCAGCAGCATGCTTGCAAGCCGTAAAATTCACATGTGCTGTAATATCCTGTTCCCCCACATAATCGTATGGGGCATCCAGCGCTTGATGCTTCCGATAGCACATAAGCGTTCCTAGCATTCGATGCTGCGCATATATTTCTTCTGCTACATCGCCGTAATCAATGGCAATAAGCTGGCCTCGTTCTAACTGCTGTGCTAGTCGAGCAATCCATTGTTTACTATCTAAATTGACTTCCGCAATCTGTCCTTCAAATAGCTTAATTCCCTCTTCCTCTAGATATGCTCGAATATCCACATTTTCTAAAGGGTACCACTGCTCAATAAATTCTTCTTGTGCCGCGTCCCAGCTAACCCAATTCTCTTCAAACTGCTCCCCTTTATAGCGTATGCGATGTACCGCAAAGGCATCAAGCAGCTCATTAGCCAGATGAATCGTTAGTCCCTGCGCTGGACTCTTGTGCCAAGCATCCTCCGTCATCCAGCTAACTTGATTCGCATGATGCCGCAGAGCCTCTACCTGCAATTGTTGATGATAGGGACTTGATTCAATCATGATATAGCGTATTTCTCCATAGAGTTCTGAAGATATGCGCTGAAGCTGATCTAGCAAATGTACAGCAAGTCTTCCATTGCCTCCTCCCCACTCTACGATCGTCAAAGGAACTATTTTCTCATATTGCGTATCCCAAGTTTTCACCACATAATCTGCGAGTGTCTCACCCATAATGGTCCCGATTGAAGAACTCGTATAGAAATCCCCTTCAGGTCCAATCTTGATTGCAGAGCTTCTATAATAACCGTACTCTTCATGATACAAGCATAAATTCATAAAATCATAAAAAGAAATAGCAGATTTACGATTGTTCTGAATCGCCTGCTGCAATACGGTGACCAAGTTCTTATTCCCTAGTGTTGATTTCAATGATCAGCACCTCAATTCCCTAATTAATAGCCCATGACAAGAAGATAAATAACCGATATAATAATTTTGTCTAACTTGAAGGGAGAACCATATATGTTCAAAAAATCATTTAACACAATTATACTGCTTATTCTAATCAGTAGTCTCTTAATTGCTTGTACGAATAATCAAGAAATTCAGACGACAGCATTACAAGCGATCGCCAAACAAAGTGAAATGAAGTCTTATTCCTTTGAAGGCAGTGCAAAGCTTGGATTAGGCGATGGCCTCATCCCTGCAACGAATCCACTAACACTTGGAATCGTCAATATGCTCAAAGAAAGTACAATCGAATGGAAAGGCGCTACCGAGAACAATCCTGCTAGATTGGAAGCTACACTAAAGCTCACACCCAATAGCTCCAATTCGCAGCTTGAATTACCCTTACTTATTAAAGATAACAAATTGTATTTTAATATTCCAGCAATCAATAAGCCAGGAGAATTCTTTGTAATGGATTTGTCCACAAGCAGCATAGGATCTAATAATGGCATTCATCCTGAAGCACTGCAGCAAACTTCCGCTACGTTATCCGAGGTCATGCGTATCCTATTTGCAAGCGCTGAAGCCAAATGGCTCCATGAAGATAAAGAACCTGCTTCGCTTCCGGATGGGACAACTGGCACCAGCATTCGTTTGGAAATTACATCCAACAATGAAAAGGCTGTAAATCAAATGATGCAATCCAAATCAGGAGAAATGATTGACAAGCTTGCATCAAGTGGAATAATCAGTTCAGCAACTGCTGAGGCTTGGAAAAAGAGCAAGGAAACCAAAATCGAACTTAAAGCTCCTAGTCAATTGCAGCTTATTATCGACAAAGACGGGAATATCAGAAGTCAGTCCATTGACCTAAAGCTAGCGATCACGGATGAGAATGGCACAACGAATACACATGCCATAACTTTTGAGCAAAGCTATAGCAATATCAATACAGCTCCTGATTTTCAAATGGCTATTCCAGAGAACGCCAAATCTTTTGATGATGTACTTCAATTCCTGGCTCCAAATAAAACGAATAAGTAACATTATTTTAACCACATGCCTCCTACATCAGGGGGCAAATTTTATAATTCCTAAATACATGCTAATCTAATGGGGGGAGGGATGGTATGAAGGGATTTTTGCGAATTTTCTTATGTTTATTATTGATGTTTATCTGTATCTCTCCTCTCATTATAGGAGCAAATGCCGAAGAAAAGTCGATAAGTACAGAGGAAGCCGATATTAGAGAGCTTTTACAGAAGAGTCTTACGATTCAAGAGATCGATCGGGAGCTCGAGAGACTAACGGCAAAGGATGCCAAGCTCGTACAAGCAATGAGCGACAATGAGACCTTGATCAATCAGCAAAAAGAAGAAATGAAAGGCGTTAAAGATAAAGCCGGTAAAATACTTAGGTCCTATTATACAGGTGATCGACCTTCCATTATACAAGTCTTGCTTACAGCCGATTCGTTAAGTGACTTATTTAAAACACTGGAATACATGAATATGATTGTTACGCATGATTCGAGAGTGCTTACAAGCTACAAATCTTCTCAAGAGAAGCTTCAAACTCTGCAGCAGGAGCTTGCCAAGCAGCGTGATGAGCTAGCAACAGCCAAAGCGGATTACATCGCCCAAAAAGAACGCATACTCCTGCTGCAAGCAGAACTAGATAATCTTCTTGCCCAAAGCGATAACAAAGATAAATTAATCGAACAAATCAATGCGCTTAATGATCAGTGGCGTACGAAAGGACTCCCTTTATTTAATCAATATTTAACGGAGCTCTCTAAATCAATGTCCAGCTTCACTGAATTGTTGTCCAAAGACAATTTCAAGTTAACGAGTCTAAACAGTGCGGAATTTATCATTTCAGATGCACAGCTTAATCAATTCCTGCGATCGAAGAATAAGGTATTTGATAATCTGAACTTTACATTTGAAAATGATTATTTCATCGCAGAAGGTCATGAAGACGACATCCAAGTATCCATCAAAGGCACCTATACATTACATGAAGATAAAATCAAATTTGAACTTTTGGGACTTACGTTCAATCAATTCGACTTGCCTGACACGACGATCAAAGATTTAAATGAACAATACACTCTCGGCATAGATCCTTCACAGTTCTCATCCATATTTACCGCAGATGGTGTCGTCGTTGAGCAAGGCAAAATTACAATCAAATTGAAAATGAAATTCTAAATCAGGCTCTTCGAACCTAACATATCATAACAAATCGGCTGCTAATTGAGCGAGGTGAGAACGTTCACCTCGCTCTAACATGATATGGCCACTTATGGATTCGGCTTTGAACCTCTCTACTGCATAGGTTAATCCATTGCTCATCGCATCCAAATAAGGATGATCGATTTGATTCGGATCACCTAACAAGACGATTTTACTCCCCTCGCCGACACGTGAGACGATTGTCTTTACTTCATGTCTTGATAAATTCTGCGCTTCATCAATAATGATGAATTGTCCAGGAATAGAGCGGCCACGAATATAAGTCAGGGCTTCTACCTGGATAGAGCCTAATCCTGCCAATATTTTATCAATATCTCCCGTCTTTTTGGTATCAAATAAGAATTCCAGATTATCGTAAATTGGCTGCATCCAGGGGCGCAGCTTCTCATCCTTCTCCCCAGGCAAGAAGCCGATATCCTTCCCCATCGGAACAACAGGTCTTGCGATCAGCAGCTTTTTGTATTTATGTTCATCTTCCACCTTCATTAAGCCTGCTGCGAGTGTTAGAAGGGTTTTGCCTGTTCCTGCCTTCCCGGTCAGCGTGACAAACGGGATATCATCATTCAGAAGCAGTTCAAGCGCCATACGTTGCTGTGCATTGCGTGCAGAAATCCCCCAGATCGGATCATTGCTTAAATAAAGTGGCTCAAGCTTCTTCCCATCCGCACTGACTTTAAGGAGGGCAGATTTGGATGTGCCAAGCTCATCTCTGAGAATAACAAATTCATGAGGAAGTAACGTATAGGGAAGGGATAAACTGGAAATATTCAGAAATCGAAAGGAATAGAATTCATCGATTATGGCTGGATGCACCTTTAATGTTGCATATCCCTGATACATTTCGGTTGAATGCACGATCCGGTCGCTTAAATAGTCCTGTGCCGTTAAGCCAAGCACATCTGCTTTCACTCGTACTAACGTATCTTTACTGACTACAATAACAGGTCTAGGCTCTGTCTTTGTTTGTTCTTCCAAGTGATAGTTCATGGCGAGCGCAAGTATGCGATTATCATTCGATAATTCAACGAATAACTCCTCAACCTTGCCAAGTAATCGATGATTCAATTCTACCTTAATAATCCCGCCATTCTCTAAATCAATACCATCGCTTATTCTGCCTTTAGCTCTTAGTCCATCAAGCAGCCTAGCCACGGTTCGTGCATTGCGCCCTATTTCATCCGCCAATCGCTTCTTCGAATCGATTTCCTCCAGTACAACAGCAGGGATAATGACATCATTGTCTTCAAAAGCATAGATCGCATTCGGATCCTGCAGAAGAACATTCGTATCCAATACATAGATTTTTCTCATGAAACGTCATCCTCCCCCAATAGGCTGATTACACTGATTATTGTTTTGAACCACTAAAAAAGCCCAGACGGAGTTCACCGTCTAGGCTTAATTCACCATTGCATATGGAATCGATCTGCAGCGCAAAGCAACTTGGTTTAGAACGCTGATCGAAAAACAATTGATCCGTAAGAGAAGTGATTGCTTCAGCCATCAATTAACCTCCTACTGCCGGTTTCGAATTCCACTTTAGGAATATTATAACATATGGACATAGGGGATTCCATGTGAAAATGTCCACTGTAAACGCTTAATTATACTTGGGATTCGAATTAATATCAGAGAGAAGCTTCTCAGCTAATTCCCGATCATATTTAAGCTCAAGTTGCCTACCTTCTTGCGTATATTGAATGTAATAAGCATGATCATCTGTTCGATCTACTACATAATGATCAAGCTTATGATCTTCAGTCAGGATTGTTTCAAAAAACTGAAGGGTTTCAGTAGCCGCGCCATCATCCGTGCGTGCATCTGAAACTATTTTCATTTGCAGCCAATTAAAAATAGCATCTTCAAGCTTCATCTACGCTTTTCCCTCTTTCTTGTGGCTTCGATCCTCAATAAAATGACGTACACGCACAATCAGCATCAACAATATAGCTACACCTAAACAAAGGATAATCGGTAATCTACCAAGCACTTGGAAGAATAGCAACATAACTGAACCAATGGCAATAATGACATATACGAGAATTGTTTTGCCAATTGATAGTTTCTGCTGCACACGAAATACTTTGTTGTAAACAAATGCAACAAACACGAAAATTATGAAAAATGTAATGAAAGGATGGTTCAAAAACCATTCATTCAGCGCAGCCATTACCTCAGCTCCTTATCATTAGAAAATAGTACAAGAATAAACAGCTTTGCCGCCCCATATAGGACGGCCGCTGTTCACTCTATTCCATTATACAATATTTATATGTTTACATCAGCACTTTTACGATGTTTCTCTGCACGTTCGCGCTCACTCTTGTTCAAGATTTTCTTGCGAAGACGAATGGACTTCGGTGTAATTTCACAATATTCATCATCGTTCAAGTACTCAAGTGCCTGCTCCATGGAATGCAGACGCGGCGCTTTCAACGTTACCGTACCTTCTTTAGTAGCGGAACGAACGTTAGTTAATTGCTTCTCTTTACAAATATTTACAATGATGTCATTCTCACGCGTATGCTCACCAACGATCATACCTTCATAGACTTCAGTTCCTGGGGTAACGAACAGAATTCCACGATCCTCAACACCAAGCATACCGTAGAATGTAGTTGAACCTGTCTCTGAAGACACAAGCACACCTTGATGTCTGCCGCCAAGACCAGAACCTTGATAAGGACCATAGGAATCAAATGCATGGTTTAGTACGCCATAACCTTTTGTCAATGTCAAGAAATACGTTCTGTAACCGATAAGACCGCGAGCTGGAATCTTGAATTCCAAACGAACATTACCATTGCCGTTATTGACCATATTGACCATCTCGGCTTTGCGTGTTCCTAGGCTCTCCATTACCGCACCCATGCTTTCCTCAGGAACATCAATAATCAAGTGCTCGATCGGCTCCATCTTCTGTCCATCGATTTCACGAATGATTACTTCTGGTTTGGATACTTGCAATTCATAACCTTCACGACGCATATTCTCAATCAGAATACCAAGGTGAAGCTCACCACGACCTGAAACGACAAATGCATCTGGAGAATCCGTTTCATCTACACGAAGCGATACATCCGTTTCTAGTTCTTTGAATAGACGTTCACGAATCTTACGTGAAGTGATCCATTTGCCTTCTTTACCTGCAAATGGGGAGTTATTCACAAGGAATGTCATTTGCAAAGTAGGCTCGTCAATTTTCAGAACAGGAAGTGCCTCTGGATTAGCTGGGTCTGCAATGGTTTCACCAATGTTAATGTCTTTGATACCCGAAATAGCAACGATATCACCGCCTGCTGCTTCTTCGATCTCGATACGTTTTAGTCCTTGGAAGCCGAACAGCTTCTCGACACGACCTTGCTTAACATTACCCTCGCGAGTACATATAGCAACAACTTGTCCTTGGCGAACCTTACCACGATTGACACGACCAATCGCAACACGGCCTAAATATTCATTATAATCCATCAAAGTGACTAGGAATTGTAGGGACTGATTAATATCCTCAGTTGGGGAAGGAATATGTTCAATAATGGTCTCATAAAGTGCCTGCATGTTCTCATCTTGCTTCTCAGGATCAAGCGATGATGTACCTTGCAATGCAGAAGCATACACAACGGGGAATTCTAATTGTTCTTCACTAGCGTCTAATTCGATGAAAAGATCTAGCACTTCATCAATAACCTCATGCGGTCTTGCTGCAGGACGGTCAATTTTGTTTACAACAACAATCGGTGTTAAATTCTGTTCCAGCGCTTTACGCAAAACGAATTTCGTTTGTGGCATTGTACCTTCGAATGCATCGACTACAAGCAGAACGCCATCAACCATTTTCATGATACGCTCAACTTCACCGCCAAAGTCGGCGTGTCCTGGTGTATCTACGATGTTAATTAAATAATCTTTATACTGGATTGCTGTATTTTTAGCTAGGATTGTAATGCCGCGTTCACGTTCAATATCATTAGAATCCATCGCGCGTTCTTGTAACTGTTCATTACTGCGGAATGTTCCAGATTGTTGAAGCAGCTTGTCAACGAGTGTTGTTTTACCATGATCGACGTGGGCGATAATCGCAATGTTTTTTATTTTATCTCTTGCATGCATATGTCTCAATTCCCTCTCTATACCACAAAATAAGCGCCGGACTTTTTCCGACGCTTGTGAACCTATATTAGTATATCCTCTAATTGTAAAAAAGGCAAGAAAATACTTACCAAATTTTCGGCTTACGCACAATAATAAACAAGCCAGTTAGGATCAGAAGTGCGATAATCAAGTAAATACCAATTGTAACCAGTAACGTCATTCCGAACAAGACAATGGACACGATTCCTAAGATAGAAGAGGCAATCAAGAGTCCTCGTTCATTGTCTCTGCTAAAGGTATACATTTCGTATAGACCAATCGCCACACCCAAAATGAAACCAGGCCATAAGTATTTCATTAAACTCCAACTAAAGATGTTGCAGAACAAGAAGATAACTCCATAAGTTGTCAATATTCCCCCAGGAACTAGAAGACCTACAGGCAATAATCCACCGAAATAAAGAAAGTGGAATGCAGCACCAAGAGCAATGAGAAGTAACGGCCAAAGCAAGATTCCGATAAAACTAAATACGCCTAATTTACCAAGCAGCAAAATAATCGCTACAACAATCAGCAGGATACCGATTGAATAATTTCTACGATTCATCTGATTTCTCCCCTCTGAATAATTAACAAGTTCGACATTGATCTACAGTTAGTTTAACTGATATTGGATAAAATTTCTACTAGACCTAGGTCGGACTTCGTTAACGAGTTGTAACATGCGGTATATTTTTACGATTAGCCCATTTCTTAATTAGACCAATGATAATGACAAATGCTCCTCCTGCAATCGGAATCAACCAATGAGGAATATACTGATCGACATATGGTGCCACTTTAATATCATTCGTAAACATTTCGCCTGCTGTATAGCCAAGTATTCCCGCTCCAAGAAACACAAAGATTGGAAACCGATGAAGTAGCTTCATCACGACACTGCTCCCCCATATAATTAGCGGAATACTAAGCGATATACCCAAAATAATAATGGCGATATCATTCTTTGCCATTGCCGCAATGGCCAGCACATTATCCAGACTCATGATAAAATCTGCAAGAATAATCGTTCGAACTGCTTTGCCAAGTGAACTGGCTACTGCTATATTTCTGCCGCTATCATCTTCAATCAGCAGCTTGATGGCAATCCATATTAACAGAATCGAGCCCACAGCCTGGATGTAGGGAATACCGAGGATCGATACAGCTACCAGCGTCAGGATAAGCCGTAGCCCGATCGCACCGAATGCTCCCCACCAAATCGCTTGCGTCCTTTGTACTGCAGGCAAATTCTTGCTTGCCATTGCAATAACAACTGCGTTATCTCCACTGAGCACGATATTTACAATTAAAATTTGGAAAAACAAGAGAATGCTTTCCCACATATAGTTGCCTCCCGTCAGCGTACTGACGATTGCTAGGCTAGAATTTTAGAATAAATGCATCGTTTCCTCAGCGGCTTCGGATTGTGGTTTCACGACTAGTGTTTCTGTGCCCCGTATCGCTTCTTCTATTAGTTCAGGCAAGAAATCAAATGTTTCTTCGATATGGAACACAACATTCAAATTCGGATTCGTTGCAGGTGATTTAGGCAAGAAAAGCGTGCAGCAATCGTCGTACGGTAAAATTGAAGTTTCATACGTATCGATCTTTTCTGCAATGCGAATAATCTCCGTCTTATCCATTGTAATCAAAGGCTGAATGATCGGCAGATTAACAACACGGCCAATTGCATTCATGCTAGCGAGCGTTTGTGAAGCAACCTGTCCAAGACTTTCTCCGGTAACAAGCGCCCCCGCTCCGTTCTGCTCAGCTAATCGCTCTGCTATTCGATACATAGCACGACGCATGAACGTAATCATAAAATTACCCTTA
Organism: Paenibacillus albiflavus; assembly: GCF_004344915.1. Taxonomy (GTDB): domain Bacteria; phylum Bacillota; class Bacilli; order Paenibacillales; family NBRC-103111; genus Paenibacillus_AM; species Paenibacillus_AM albiflavus. Next base: position 42,683 of record NZ_SKFG01000018.1, read on the forward strand.
TGCGCTTCATGCAATCTTGTCTGAATTTCTGTAAAAGGAACGAGATGCAGCTTGATTTCTCCAGCATACTCCGAGAGCTTCCGAGTTAAGTCTATTACCTTCTGCTTAGCACGTTCACTTGTATACGGATAACTATGGAAATGAACCGCTTCAATTGCAAGCCCTTTGCGCATTGCGAACCAACCAGCGACAGGCGAATCGATTCCTCCTGATAAGAGCAGCATCCCTTTGCCATTCGTACCGAGCGGAAATCCCCCAGTACCTGGTATAACCTCTGAATACAATAAAGATTTGGTTTCGCGAATTTCGACTCGAATATTAATCTCTGGATGATGTACATCAACTTTTAAATTCGGTGTTTCATCCAAAACATGGCCGCCCACTAAATAATTCATTTGATGAGAGTCATGCGGAAACTTCTTATTCGCTCTTCGAACAGACACTTTGAATGTTTCCGGTGCTTTAGCTTGTGCACGGAATATCGATAAAGCGAGGTTTTGAATCGCTTGAACCTCATTATCTGTCGTATAGGCAGGTGAGTACGAACGAATTCCAAATACTTTTTGAAGAACTTCACTCACATGCTCGTAACAATTTTTTACATTCTCTATATACAGTCTGCCAAACTCGCTAGAATACGTAATTTCCTCATGCTCAGATAATAATCTTTGAATTTGCTTAGTTACACTTTGCTCGAATTTTTTACGGTTACGTCCTTTGAGTGTCAATTCACCAAAACGGACTAACATGATGTCAGGATACATCACGATCTCTCCCCTCTTAATCTTGCTGTCGGCTTCAGTACCTGAACAACCTGTTCTAGTGCCTTCACGCATTTGATCATATCTTCTTCTGTATGCTCTTCACCAAAAGATAACCGTAAGCCACTACTTGCGCGATCCCGATCATATCCCATAGCTAACAGCACATTACTTGGCTTAAGCTCATCAGATGAGCAAGCGGATTTCGTTGATATACAAATACCATGTTTCTCCATGGCATGTACGACAACCTCTGCTTTCATACCTGGATAGCAAAAATGCACGATATGCGGCGCCATGTCATTCGAATTTGCCGAACCGGTTAATCGCAACTCTGAAATTGCGGATATGCCATCCGTTAATACTTGGCGCAGTCGATATTTATGCTGGATTGCATGTGCTAGATGGTCTGTTGCCATACGAAGTGCCTTAGCCATACCGATAATGAGCGGAACATTCTCTGTTCCTGAACGATTACCTGCCTCTTGCCCTCCGCCGACGAGAAGCGGCATTAGCTTGACATTCTCGCGTCGATATAAGAAGCCAATACCCTTCGGACCTCTGAACTTATGCGCAGACGCCGATAATAAATCAATACCTAGCTCATGCGGTGCAATCGGAAGTTTAGCCACCCCTTGAACAGCATCTACGTGAAAAAGAATCCTTGCATGATCCGCTAACTCCTTGCCAATCTCAGCAATTGGCTGTATACGCCCTGTCTCATTGTTTACAAGCATAACACTAACCAGAATGGTCTCATCGCAAATGGATTCCCTTAACGCATCCATTCTAACACAACCTGTTTCATCGACTGGCAGGTAAGTGACACGAAAGCCTTCATTCTCCAATTGCTTGAATGATTCCATTACCGATGGATGTTCAATCTGAGTCGTAATTAAATGATTGCCGCGACTGCGATATTGATAAGCAGCTCCCTTAATCGCTAGATTATTACTCTCCGTTCCTCCTGACGTAATAATGATTTCATTCGCTTTAACCTTCAGAATCTTCGCTATCACATCCTTCGCTTGTCCAAGCAGTCTTTCAGCTTCGACCCCAAGCTGATGCAGCGATGAAGGATTCCCGTAATACGATCTCATAACCTCCGCTACGGTATCAATTACTTCTGCGTAGGGTGGTGTTGTCGCTGCATAATCCAAATATAGCATTTCTACACTTGTCCCCTTCCCTTTATCATATGATGCTTAAACAAAAAATAGCCGCGCCCTGATACACAGGGCTCAGCTTTTATAAAAGACATTCGTCTAAGTTCGTTATCTAGGTCATCAACCTGCGAAGGCTTGCTTATAATGCAATACCTTACGTATATAGTTTTGAGTTTCAGTAGGCAGTGTTTGAAGCTTATTGCTTAAATCAACTTCTGTACGAATTCCTAATCGATCGACACGACTCGGACCTGCATTATAAGCGGCAAGCGCAATAGCTTCTTGTCCATCGTATTTACGCAATAAACCTGCTAAATACTTCGTTCCTCCATCAATGTTCTGCGAAGGATCATAAGGATTAACAACACCTAAGCCTTGTCCTGTTGAATCCATCAGCTGCATAAGTCCCTTGGCTCCTGCATGAGATGTCGCATTCGGATTAAAAGATGATTCCTGCTTGATAACAGCTCGAATTAAAGCGGGATCTACACCATATTTACTACTAGCTTCATTAATCAAATCATCATACGTCGAAGCCTCAGCATAGAGCTGATACGGCGAATAGGCGCGATTAAGAGGTGCAAGAGCATTTAAAGGATCACTTGAATCCTCTGATTGCATGGATGATTCTATGCTTCCTGTCTGCATCAGCATCCCCAAAACTTCATTAAACTCCTGGCTAGAATCATTATTTACGCGCTGTGATCCCGATAGAATATCAGACTGGTCAAGCAGCTTTAACTGGAGAAGTTGTTTCATAACTCTTGGATCAATCGTATTCATTCAATATCACCTTTGCCTTAAAGTTAATTACAGTATACTACAATAATATCGGCTAAGGCGAGGATTGTTTGAAGAGTGAAGAAGTAATGGTATATAAAATAAGCAGGCTGCAAGCAATAATTTGCCGCAGCCCGTTCATGTAGCGATATGGAATTAGTCAATATTACTTCTTTGGTTGGAACGTATGACAGCAGGTGCTAGAAGCTGATCTAGCTGTATCCTGATGTTCAAACTCGGCAGCAAATTCAGAATTGTAATTCCGATTTGCATGCTGATCGATATCAATGATAATCGAATCTGCATGACATAAATTGTTTTGTCCCCAATACGTGCAATTAGAAACGGAACATTTTACTACTGGTTTTGTCGTCAATGTTATCACCCCTATCTAAACGTTCCCGTAACTAGCTATGACTATACGATAGCGAGACGAAGAGCCATTTATTACTAGCCCTGATTCATCTGAATAGTTACAGACCATTTATCCAAAACTAGTTAGGTCTATACAATTCATGATTTCTTGCAAATCAGACAGGCAGGGTCGATAATGGGAAAACTTATATACGGTATCATTGTAGCAGTCATTTTGGGGTTCATTCTGTACCCCTCAGTTAGCAACGTGAATCCTTCTCCTCAGCTCAATGCTGAACAGCCGCCACAGGCGGCGCCGCAGCAGCAAGAGTCCGTACAACCCAGTGAGGTTAAAGCCAAAGAAGCGCTGATCGATGATGATGTTCGTATTACGGAAGAATTATCGAGAGAGCATTCCGTCTATACGACTGAGCAGCTTCTGGCTAATTTGCAAAAAGATCAAGCATTAACACAAGCATCCTTTCAGAAACAGGTCTCTTCATGGCTTGATAAACATCAGAGTGTTGTTTATATCCAATATGGCAGCATCTCCAAAGATCATAATTCAAACTCTAACGCCAAATTTCATAATGACAATGCCCCTCAGAAAGTTATAGAAGCAGCTGCTGAATATCTGGAAGAAGCTGATCGTTCGGTTAGCAATCAACAATCGTACATCTCTTCACCATTTCAGGTCGACAATGTGAATTACTTTGTTCTGGGTGAGCCTTCAGCAGATGCCAAACATTATATATTGGGTGTTGTAAAGCAGGATCTCTTGGATCGTGTAAGAAGTCATCAGCGCAAGAATATGCGGTTAGAGTCATTTCAAAGTGAAAAAAGAATCAACGTCAAGACCGTCGAGCCTGGGCAGCTCAAAAACAAATCTTATGAAGCGCCCAATACTGATAACGATAACGGTAATGAAGAGAGCCATTATGCAAAGAATGAAGTCGTAGTCAAATTTAGAAGAGCGCCTTCCGCTAAAGATTTAAGACAAATTCTAGGACAAATAAACGGATCTATAATCAAAAAGCTAGGTCAAACGTATATCTTTAAATCCAATCGGATGGATACACCTAAGCTCATTCATTATTTTAGAAAATGGAATGTTGAATATGTGGAGCCTCATTATTTGTATATGACGAATGAAGAACCCGCTGCTCCAACCTCATTCGGTCGATTTTTGTTTAACAATATGCAAGGTCCCGAGCTCGCGCAGACCTTTAAGCCTAATGATGAGCTGTATTCCAAGTATCAGTGGAATTTGCGGCAGATCGGGACCGATCAAAGCTGGACATTCAATAAAGATGCAAGCGGAGTAATCGTTGCAGTTATCGATACAGGCGTCGATTTAACACACCCTGATATTGAGCCGCATATAGCAAGTGGATACAATGTGATTAAACCAGAGGATCAGCCCGATGACGATGTTGGTCATGGGACACATGTATCAGGCGTTATTTCAGCGCTCGTTAACAATCGCTTAGGGGTGGCAGGTATGACGTGGTCAAGCCGTATCCTGCCTGTTAAGGTGCTGGACGAAACAGGTGCAGGCAGTACGTATGCCGTAGCCCAAGGCATTATCTGGGCGACAGATCACGGTGCCAAAGTCATTAATATGAGCTTAGGCAATTATGCAACGTCCAGCTTCTTGCATGACGCGATCAAGTATGCTTACGATAAAGATGTCGTCTTGATAGCTGCGAGCGGCAACGATAATACGGATCGTCCTTCTTACCCAGCTTATTACCCAGAGGTATTTGCAGTTGCAGCATCCGATTCCAATAACAATCGCGCTTCTTTTTCAAATTATGGTGATTACATCGATGTTACTGCACCAGGTGTCAATATTGCCTCCACGTATCCCAAAAATCAATATGTAGCTTTATCAGGAACTTCTATGGCAACACCGCATGTCTCTGCTTTAGCTGCGCTTATCCGTGCAACGAATCCATCTCTTCGCAATACCGAGGTTATGGATATTATCCGTACAACAGCACAAGATATCGGTGATCCTGGAACTGATTCCTACTTCGGATATGGATTAATTAATGTTCCAAAAGCAGTTGAGGAAGCTCAGAAGCGTAAGTAATGTATAGCAAAAAACCGTCCTTCACAGGACGGTTTTAACGTTCAGACGGTAAGTTTGCCGTAAGCCGGGTTCTGTACTTCCAGTGGTAAACGGGTGAACTCCCCTCCCACCATTGAAGTGACAATCATCTATCTAGGCTATATATTGCTATACAGCTCAAGCGACCAACCCGAATGCGTCTCGGGCTAAGACTGTCGATTCCATAGGATCGACTGCATTCCTCTTAGGTCTTGCTCCAAGTGGGGTTTACCAGGAATATAGTCACCCATACTCCTCGTGGTCTCTTACACCACGGTTCCACCCTTGCCTGTGCGCTTATAGCGCCATCGGCGGTCCATTTCTGTGGCACTATCCTTCAACTCGCGCTGACTGGACGTTATCCAGCACCCTGCCCTATGGAGCCCGGACTTTCCTCTCGCAGCAGTCTCCTGCTGCCAGCGATTGTCTGTCAAACTTATCGATTGCTTTGCTTAGTATACCTTTAATTAACCAAGGATTCAACTATGAATGTCTGGAAAATCAGTCAAGAAGAAACAATAGCACCGTCTCTCTAAATAAACTGGAACGGCTCCGTATTAATCTTAGAGGCAATTACCGTAGTTTCGTATTTCTTCTCATCGAATCGCTTAGATAAATATACAGCCACCGCTGCTTTCATCACTTTCTCAACGTTATGACCAACGTCGATGACAAGCATACCAGCTGCTAACGCGTCATGTGCCGCGTGATAGTCTACATCACCAGTAACAAGCACATCCGCTCCCATGAATTGCGCTCGCTTCCAGTAGCGGCCTCCTGAACCACCGAGCACCGCAACCTTGCGAACCGAACGGTCCAGATCACCCACAACGCGAACAGTGCCAACTTCGAACACCCGCTTCGTCTCCTCAGCCAGCTCTCCAAGTGTCATTGAAGCTGGCAGCTTACCCGTTCTCCCTAATCCGAAGGTTCTGCCCTTCAAATCGAGCGGATATAAATCATAGGCAACTTCTTCGTAAGGATGTGCTTTAAGCATAGCCGAAACGACACGCCTTGCAGCATTCTCAGCTACAATCGTTTCAATCCGAACCTCATTTGCCTGCTCAAACTTCCCTTGCTCGCCAATGAACGGATCTGAGCCTTCGCGTGGCATAAAGGTACCTGTTCCATCAATGTTAAAGGAACAATGGCTATACTGGCCGATCCAGCCTGCTCCTGCGCGGAATAGCGCCTGTTGAATGACCTCATGATGCGTTTTGGGTACGAATACAACAAGCTTATTCAACTTCTCTGTATGAACATCCTCTAAATGGCTTAGCTCGGTTAAACCTAGCTTTTCCGATAGCAGATCATTCACGCCACCAGTCGCAACGTCCAGATTCGTATGTGCAATGTAGACGGCTATATCATGCTTAATTAGCTTCTCATACAATCTGCCTGCAGGCGTATCGGTCTGCAAATGAGCCAAAGGTCTAAAAATAATCGCATGATGCGCGATGATCAAATTAACGCCTTCTGCAATCGCCTCTTCAACAACCTCGTCTGTGACATCAAGCGCTACAAGCACCTTACGAACTTCCTTGCTTAACGATCCGAGCTGTAAACCGATTTTGTCATCAGGCATTGCATAAGCTTTAGGCGCAAATTCTTCGAACAACGAAATTATTGCTGCACCTTTTGCATACATGTAAGCACCCCCTGAATTCGTCTAATTTCATTCGCCAATTCTTCTTCCTTCTGTCTGGACACAGGCATATCCGATTTCGCCAGGTTCTGCCGAATACGTTCCAATTGAGCCAGTTCCATCTGCCATTTGGCAATCCAAATCTTCGAAGGATTCGGTTGAATGAAATAAGGTCCCATGCGCATTAGCAACTCTTGATCGATTAGCGTTTCGGGCATCTGTTCATAAGTACGAGATGCATAGAGCTGAACGGATTTGCCCTCATTCTCTTCTGTTTCACGAACAGCGGTAAGGATCTCGTATATTTTGCCATCCTCTTCTAAGATGGTTTCACTTGTTAAGAACCAGCCATTCTCTAGCAGCCAGCGACGAACCATTTCTTCGCCCACATTAGGCTGAAGAATTAGATGCTTAACACCTTCGAGCTTATGTTTACCCTGCTCCAGAATAGAAGCAATTAAGCTGCCACCCATTCCTGCGATCGTGATCGTATTCACTTCGCCTGGCTCAACAACTTCAAGACCATTGCCCAGCCTAGGAGAGATATTGTTCTCCAGCTTGGCATCACTTACTTGCTTCATCGCTGCGTCGAGTGGGCCGCTATTTACCTCTCCTGCAATCGCAAATGAAATCATGCCTTGCTGTACCAAGTAAGTTGGCAGCAAAGCATGATCAGAACCTATATCAGCTAGCCTAGCTCCTTGCGGAACTCGCTCAGCAATCATTTGTAGACGTTTTGAAAGTTTAATCATCTGAAATTCCAACCCATTTCATCCAGTTTTTTCGCGATAAGATGATGATAATACTACCTATAACCAGCTTGCCAATTAACGATATCTGCATGATGAATTGATCCGACGCTTCTGGGATAAATAAACCAAACAATTCAGGCACAAGCCATGTCCCGATTCCAACTAACAATAAGACACTCGCTATTTGCTTATTTCGGTAATGAATAAGTGATCCTATCCATATGAAGACCAGAGCAAGCGGAACAAAGCTAAGCTGAAGGTTAAGCCAGTTCATCACACCAAACTGATTATGGAGTAACCAGCAATATGTAAATAACAACGCGATCAGACCACATGCCTGTAGAACCCTCATCCGTCCTGCAAGACCGATAATGAACCATATCAATGCACATGCTGCGATATAAATTATATAATGCTCAGATAGCGTACCTTCGGTGCTGCGTAGAATGAATATCCCTGCAACTAAGAGTGACAAGGAAGCCAAACCACTCAGCCCATTGCTTATGATAGGTGTTCGATGTCTTAATAGAATGCCCACCACATAACAGAATACAACAAATACAACCGAAACAGCAACTTGCATAATCAAGTTCTGCATCGTAAAGCTATAGATAACAACGGCTAGCAGAGCGGTGATAATGGCAGTAAGCAACCATGCTTTCCAATTGCTCGATTTCATGGGCAAAATGGATTTGTATTTATGCTTGCTTTCATCTTTCTCTTCGCTTTGCTCCAATCTGTATAAATTCATTAAAAAATCACAGTATTGCTCAGGCAACAGCTTGGAACGGCGCCATTGCATAATCTCGGCTACAATTATTCGTCTTTTATCCTCATCCATTATTCTCACCTTCCCATAACCTTTTATCGGTTGATGAAAGCGGTTCTATTATATAAATTCTATATCACACAAAAGGACTGTCGCCAAAGCAGATATATCTACTTTATTGACAATCCTTTCTATTGGTTATCTATGAAGTTATTTTACTCTAAGAAATCCTTCAATCGCTTGGATCTGCTTGGATGACGAAGCTTGCGTAGAGCTTTGGCTTCAATTTGGCGGATACGTTCACGTGTTACGCCGAATACTTTGCCAACCTCTTCAAGTGTACGTGTACGACCATCATCTAGTCCGAAGCGAAGACGCAGCACATTCTCTTCACGCTCCGTTAAGGTGTCTAGCACGTCTTCAAGCTGTTCCTTTAACAGTTCATATGCAGCAGCGTCTGCAGGAGCAAGCGCTTCTTGATCCTCAATAAAATCACCTAGATGCGAGTCATCCTCTTCACCAATTGGCGTTTCAAGGGAAACAGGCTCTTGCGCAATTTTCATGATCTCACGAACTTTGTCCGTGCTTAGATCCATTTCCTTCGCGATTTCCTCTGGAGTCGGTTCGCGCCCAAGCTCTTGCAATAGCTGACGAGAAACGCGAATCAATTTATTGATCGTCTCAACCATATGCACGGGAATACGAATCGTTCTTGCTTGGTCAGCAATCGCACGAGTAATCGCTTGTCTAATCCACCATGTTGCATAGGTCGAGAATTTAAAGCCCTTATCGTAGTCGAATTTCTCAACAGCTTTAATTAAGCCCATATTACCTTCTTGAATTAAATCCAGGAAGAGCATTCCGCGTCCAACATAACGTTTAGCAATGGAAACAACTAGACGTAAGTTAGCTTCTGCAAGTCGTCTCTTAGCTTCTTCGTCACCTTGCTCGATACGCTTAGCTAGACCTACCTCGTCTTCTGCTGACAATAGAGGTACGCGTCCAATTTCCTTTAGGTACATACGCACTGGGTCACTGATTTTAATTCCAGGTGGCAATGAAAGATCATCGCTAAAATTAAACTCGTCTTGATCCTGCTCGGAATTGCCTCCGTTCGGCATATCTTCCTCGTCATCGGATTCACCGCCTACATCAATACCAAGTTCAGATAATTGCTCATAGAATTCATCAATTTGATCCTGATCCTGTTCAAATGGAGCTAGCTTTTCCATTATATCTTTGTAAGTCAATGAATGGCGTTTTTTACCAAGTTCAATGAGCTGTTCTTTAACCTGCTCTAGCGTGAGCTCTGTCTCTAGTTCAGTACGTTGATCATTGGCCATAATGCATCTCCCTCCTCCCTAGAAATTGAAATTCTATTTACGCTGTGCAAGCTGATTTTCTAGGGATATCTTTTCTATTGCTATCTGTGCTGCACGAAGCGAATCTCCTTCTCGCTCCGCCCGTATGATTTCTTCCTTCTTGCGTTCAATTTCTTGCAGTAAACCATAATTGCTGATTTCACGAATGTAATCATCAATAATATCGAAGCTTATGACATGACCATCCTCAATAATTGCAATTGAAGATGCAAGCTTTTCTAATGAAGCGTCTCTAAGGGTTGCTAGGAATGAGCTATGACTGAGTTCATCATGTTCAGTGTAGTAACTGTATAAATAAGCAGCTAATGCCGCGTGAGCTTCTACGTTAAAACCGTCACCCAAATGCTCTTGAACATACCGACATACTTCTGTACTACGCATCATAACCGACAGAAGTAAACGTTCCGCACGGTGATAGGCTTGGTACTGGACAATACCAACATCCGTTCTCCCATTATTCATAACATTATTCCACCGTTTTGGTTTCTTATCCCCGGCCTTCATCTTTTTTTGCTGTGAAAGCCTAGCTTCATGTAAGCTATGCTTTAGAACTTCATAAGATTCATTAAATTCGACGCTTAAATCTTTGACATAATGATCACGTTCAAGCGGGGAACTTAATTCTCCAATGATTTCGACTGCTGCTTGCAAATACCTTAGACGATCGCCTTCTTCGTTCAAGTTGTAATTCTTGCGGCTATGAAGAAGTCTAAAGCGCATAGCAGGAACAGCACCACGGATGATTTCACGAACAAACCGATCTTGTCCATTAGATTCGATATATTCGTCAGGGTCTTTACCGTCTGGAATCATTGCAACTGAAACACTGCAGTTAACTTTCTCCAGCATTGGAATACATTTGGCCGCTGCAGCTTGTCCAGCAGAATCGCCATCATAGCAAATAATAACACGCTCGGCAAGCCTTCGAATGATATCTGCTTGTTCTGGTGTAAAAGCAGTCCCCATTGTTGCAACGCCATTATGAACTCCAGCGCTCCATGCTTTGATCACGTCCATGAATCCTTCAAAAATGATAACCGTATGATCCTTGCGGATTTGTGGACGTGCAGCGTGCAAATGAAAAAGAGAACGGCTTTTGTTAAATAGCATCGTCTCAGGTGAGTTCAAATATTTAGGCTGTGCTTCGCCAAACGCTCTTCCTGCAAATGCGATTACACCGCCTGAAGTATCGCAAATCGGAAAAATAATGCGATTACGGAACCGATCTACGAAGCCCCCCCCTTCTGATCTTGCAGAAATTAATCCGCCTCTTTCCATTAAAGGTAAAGAAAAACCGCGTTTCTCCAGTAGTTGCGTTAAAGTGTCCCAATTAGCTGGAGCGTATCCTATTCCGAAAGTATCGATCATTTTATCTGATAATCCACGGGATCTTACATACTGTAGAGCCTCTTTACCTTGATCGGTATTTCGCAAAATATATTGATACAGCTTTGCAGTTAATTCATGTGCTTTCATTAAAGTCGTTCGTTCAAATCCAGCTTGGCTGTCCGCCTCAGAAGGTTGATCCCACGTAACCTCAATATTCGCATCAACTGCAAGTCTCCTTACTGCTTCTGCAAAAGAATAGCCTTCAATTTCCATAACGAACTGGATGGAGTTTCCTCCAGCACCGCATCCGAAGCAATGATAAATTTGTTTCTCGGGCGTTACTGTAAAGGAAGGCGTCTTCTCGGAGTGAAAAGGACATAGCCCTTTAAGATAGTGTCCTTGCTTAGACAGACTTACATATTTACCGACAACATCCACAATGTCATGATGGCTTAACACCTCTTCGATGACTTTGTCAGGAATTCGTCCGCTTCCCATGCTGTAATCACCTTCATTTCGGGTAGCACGTAAATATCACGTAAATATAATTCGCTACAAGAATCTATTCTCCTGCAACTGTTTCAAAAGTTTTGTCATACTTTGTAGAAATTCTTGTTTTTCGTGGGCTGTAATTGGTTTAGGACCTTTGGCATATTTGCCGCTTCTTCTTTGTTTGGCAAGTGCATGCCTTCGCTCGAGCAATTCATCCATATTATCATTGGTAAAAATTAACCCTCGAGGTGACATGACATGCGCGCCTTTGGCAAGCCCAAGTGCAGCTAAGCCATAATCTCCCGTAACAAGCACATCGCCTGATCGGATCCGATTGGCAATATGCAAATCCGCTGATTGATCGGAAGGATCAACCTGAACAGTGGTGACATGACTTCCTTGCTCACTTAAAAAATGAGCATAGGAGGCAACGAAGATGACATGGACATCACAAGCTTGTCCAGCGGCCATAATTTCTTTTTTAACAGGACAGGAATCTGCATCAACAATAATATGAAAATTATGCATGCTTGTTATAACCCCAAATTTCACAATATATCGTATCTATTATATACGCTGACAGATTAAAAATTCCTGCTGATCCTATTACGCAGTTTATAGGAATTAGTTGCATCCAATTTTATCAAATTGGATCATGAGGTTAAGGGCCCGTGTTAAAGTCTGTCACAACAAGAAGAAACGGCGTTGTCACTATAAGCTTAAGAAGCAAACTTCTCAACTTCCTAGTGACGAAGCCGTCTTTCTTGTTACAAAGCATTACAGAACGTTATCTTACCACACAAGCTTATGGAAATCAGCAAATTGTACACAATCAGAAGAAATTCCGCTAAGCAAAGCTAATCGGTTGCGTCGAATGGCTTCATCTTCAGCCATAATCATAACACCATCAAAGAATGCTGTAATTGCCCCTCGAATTCCGGTTAGCGTTGCTAGAGCTTGCTGCATCTCGCCTTCGCTAAGCTTAGCTGCATAAATGCCACGAACCGCTTGCCATTCTTCATATAGATGATGCTCAACTTGTTCTGTGAATACAGCCGGATTAACCTGATCATTGCCATCTGCTTTGCCAGCAAGATTGTTGACACGATTAAAGGAATCAACGGATATTTTAAATTCAGGCTCTGCGACCGCGTTCATAAGAACTTCCGACTTGCTTACAACTGCAACAATGTCTCCATAACCAGCGCCCATAACAGCATCGATCACATCATAACGAATGCCACGCTCAGTTAGTACATTCTTCACGCGTAATCCGAAGAAATCATTCATATCGGACTTAATTTCTTCTACTTTACGCTTCGCCAGATTAGCATCTTGAAGAACTTGTAATGCAAGCTCAAATAGTTCAGGCAATGTGATCGATAGCTTATGGTCAAGTACCATCTGAACAATACCTGCTGCTTGACGGCGAAGTGCATACGGATCTTGTGAACCCGTAGGGATAATACCAATTGCAAAACACCCAGCAATCGTATCCAATTTATCCGCAATGGATACAATCGTTCCAACTAGAGATGCAGGTGATGCATCACCAGAGAAGCGAGGCATATAATGCTCGTTGATCGCTTTGGCTACCGTTTCTTTCTCGCCAGCTTTACGAGCATAGTCTTCACCCATAATTCCTTGCAACTCAGGGAACTCGTATACCATCTGTGTAACTAAGTCAAATTTACATATAGTTGCTGCACGCTCCACGTCAGCCATGACAGACGACTCAGCCTGTAATTTCTTCGCCAAGCTATCGCTAATACGAACAATACGACGAACTTTATCTCCGATTGTGCCTAACTCCTCGTGGAAAACAATCGTTTCAAGTCTTTCCAAGAAATGTGCAATTTCATGCTTTTGATCTTCTTGGTAGAAGAATTTCGCGTCTGACAGACGAGCACGTAGCACCTTCTCATTACCTCTTGCAACGACATCGAGCGACACATCATTACCATTGCGAACCGTTACGAAGAACGGCTTCAGATTGCCTTCCGCATCAAGCACAGGGAAGTATCTTTGGTGTTCGCGCATCGATGTGATCAGCACTTCCTTCGGAATGCCCAGGAACTCTGGATTAAACGTTCCGTACAATGCTGTCGGGTACTCAACGAGGAAAATAACCTCTTCAAGCAGATCTGCCTGCATAGGAACATTCCAGCCTTGCGACTCCTCGAATGCCTTAATCCCATCAACAATAAGCTGCTTGCGCTCTTCAATATCAACAAGGACATATTGCTCGCGAAGTGATTCTTTGTACGCAGAAGCTTCGCTAATTGATGTTTCTTTTCCTAAGAAACGATGTCCACGTGATACACGATCGGATTGCACGCCTGCGATTTCAAATGGAATTACTTCCTTACCAAATAAAGCAACCAGCCAGCGAATAGGTCTAACATATTTAAGCTCCTTTGCACCCCAACGCATATTCTTAGGGAAGGATAAGGAAGTAATCAGACCTGACAAGCTCTCACTTAGTAAAGCAGCCGTATCTGCTCCTTGTAGGTTTTTCTCCGCATAAATATATTCAACACCTTGAAGCTCTTGAAAAAAGAACTGTTCAGGCTCAACACCCTGTGAACGTGCAAAGCCTAAAGCAGCTTTACTCCAGTTGCCTTGATCATCAAGCGCAATTTTGCGGGATGGGCCTTTGACCTGCTCTCTAACATCTGAGCCCTTCTCCGCTAAATCAGTAATAAGAACAGCTAGACGACGAGGTGTAGCATACGCTTTGACCTCAGTAAATTCAATTCTTGAATCTTGAAGAAACTTTGTCATTTTATCCGCGAGTTGATTAACCGCATCACGAATAAATCTGGCAGGGAGCTCTTCCATACCGATCTCTAGCAATAAATCCTTGGCCATGTTACTCCTCTCCTTTCTTCAGAAGCGGGAATCCAAGACGTTCTCTAGCTTCCAAATAAACCGTTGCACAATTACGGGCTAAATTACGTACACGCATGATATAGCCTGTACGCTCTGTTACTGAAATCGCGCCTCTTGCATCAAGTAAATTGAATGTATGTGAACATTTTAAAACGTAGTCGTAAGCAGGGAAGACCAGTTCAGCCTCAAGCGCACGCTTAGCCTCAGCTTCATATGTTGTGAACAAATTAAACAGCATCTTCGTATCGGATACTTCAAATGTATATTTGGAATGCTCAAATTCAGGTTGCAGGAATACATCGCCGTATTTAACGCCGTCTACCCACTCCAAATCATATACATTCTCTTTATCTTGAATGTAAGAAGCAAGTCGTTCAAGACCATAGGTGATTTCAACCGAAACAGGGCTAGTATCGATACCGCCTACTTGTTGGAAGTACGTAAACTGCGTTACTTCCATACCATCCAGCCATACTTCCCAGCCAAGTCCCCACGCGCCAAGCGTTGGGCCTTCCCAGTTATCTTCAACAAAACGGATGTCATGATGAAGCGGGTCGATACCTAGACGCTTTAAGCTTTCTAAGTACAATTCTTGAATATTGTCCGGAGACGGCTTCATAATTACTTGAAACTGATGATGCTGGTAAAGACGATTCGGATTCTCACCATAACGACCATCCGTAGGACGACGTGAAGGCTCCACATATGCAACGTTCCACGGTTCAGGTCCGATCGTTCTTAAGAAAGTCATCGGGTTGAATGTACCCGCTCCCTTCTCAACATCATAAGGTTGCATAATAATGCATTGCTGTTCTGCCCAGAATTTCTGCAGCGTTTGAATAATTCCTTGAAAATTCATGTTTCCTACCCCTTTCCATTACTTAAACTCGTTCAAGCTTGGCAAGCTTTCGACGACACAAAAAAACCCGTCTCTATGCCTGACCAACAGACATAGGGACGGGATTGATAGTATAACCCGCGGTTCCACCCTATTTGACCAACTACCTCATAAGGAAGTCGATCCACCTTCATCCTGCGATGCGCTCCAGAATGCCATTCATCGATTACGTAAGGCTGGACTTTCACTAGCACCAGCTCGCTATACTCCGCTGACCGATTACTCTTTTCCTTCACTGCGCAATTTGATATTCATGAATCTTTACTTCACAAAATAATAGCAAACTGCTCTAACCATGTCAACTTATTAAATATCATATTTCTCCATTTGCTCAAGAAAAGATCGCGATTTAAACCTAATTCCGACATGTGTATCCATATAAGTTCGCATACATGACTTGAGTTCATCCTTTGTGCTTTGCTTCACATCTATTGCCCCTAGCCTTCGAAGGTCTAGACGCTTGAACAAGCGAAGCAGCTTCCATGTCGCATCACTCATCGCAATAGCTTGTTGATCCTTATAGCTACAGGAGGAGCATATGACACCGCCAAGCCTTGCGCTAAAAAGCATCCTCGGTGTAATTGAACCACAGGATACGCAAGCTTCCAACTCAGGAGAATAGCCTGCTGAGCCAAGCAGCTTCATCTCAAGCAAATGAGCGACTATCGCCATATCCTTATCTTCATCAATCGCTTCAAGCCCAGCTTTAAGCTGTTCAAACAAGTATGCGCTTGCATCTTCTTCTGAGGACATGCGATCGATTAATTCAACGAGATAAGCAGAATAAGCTGATTTGTACAGATCTTCTCTTAGTTTATTAAACGACTTAAGCAGCTCTCCATTATTAAGCGTTCCCATCTGTCCCGATTTATAAAAAACATACTCGCCAAAAGTAAAAAGCTGCGTGACAGCTCCGAGGCGACTTTTGACTTTCTTCGCCCCTCGAGCCATCACGCTAACTTTGCCCATCTCTCGCGTATACAAGGTAATAATCTTATTACCTTCCCCGTAATCCATGCTGCGCAGGACAATACCTTCCACTCTGTGTAGCATGATACTCCCCCATGCCTATATTCATTTACTCGAATAGCTCGTCTGACTCTGAATCAAATCCATCCTCATTAGAATCATCGATTTGATTCTGGTTACCAAGCGTAACCTCTTTATAAAGCAAGTATGCATCAAGATCGCCTGTCGTCCAGAAGTAATTCCACGAAAAATTTCGCATGAGTAACATCCTCTCCATCGACATGACTATTGCTTACTATCATGTAACTTAGGATGTACGTCCTGCACTACAGTATGCGTTACAAAACTTGCCAGGGATAGAAATTAACTTCCGTGAACAGAGTGGTTTATTCGTTTCTAAATCCAAGATCACGCAGCACACGCTCTTGATTCCGCCAATCCTTCTTCACCTTAACCCACAACTCAAGGAAAGTCTTGGAACCAAGTAACGCTTCAATATCTTTACGAGCTCCAGCACCAACTTGTTTAAGCAGCGTACCATTTTTTCCAATGATAATCCCTTTCTGAGAATCGCGTTCAACATAAATAACGGCCGAGATATGTACGACTCCGTTATCTTGAACACGCATGTCTTCTATGGCAACAGCGATCGAATGAGGAACCTCTTCACGAGTCAAATGCAGAATTTTTTCACGGATTAGCTCTGCACAGACGAACTGCTCAGGATGATCGGTCACTTGATCAGCAGGATAATATTGTGGCCCTGGTGACAAATACTTCACGATCTGATCCAGCATTGTCGTTACGTTATTACCATTTAGCGCGGAAACAGGAATAATCTCAGCAAATGGATATAATTCATTATACTTCGTAATGATCGGCAGAAGCTCTTCCGGCTGCACTTTATCGATCTTATTAAGCACGAGAATAACAGGTGTTTTGACTTGTTTAAGCTGTTCAATAATGAACCTGTCCCCACCTCCGAAGCCTTCAGCCACATCGACCAGAAACAGGATTGCATCGACTTCGCCAAACGTATTCTTGGCAACCTTCATCATATAATCGCCAAGCTTTGAAGTCGGCTTATGAATACCTGGTGTATCTAAAAATACAATTTGCGTACTATCAGTCGTATATACGCCATGAATCTTATTTCGTGTAGTTTGCGGCTTGTCCGACATAATAGCAATTTTCTGTCCAATCACCTGGTTCATTAACGTCGATTTGCCGACATTCGGTCGACCAATAATTGCTACGAATCCCGATTTAAAGGATTGTTTATTTCCACTCATGAATTTCCTCCTGATGATGTCAAATCTTGATTAGTAAAAGCGCCTGGAAGCAAACTCGCAACCGTTGT
Organism: Paenibacillus albiflavus; assembly: GCF_004344915.1. GTDB lineage: Bacteria > Bacillota > Bacilli > Paenibacillales > NBRC-103111 > Paenibacillus_AM > Paenibacillus_AM albiflavus. The sequence goes on from NZ_SKFG01000018.1 coordinate 60,345, forward strand.
TTCAACAAACTCGCCTTTCATATTGCTTAAAAAAACAGGCATGTCTGGTGCACACAACTCAACAAGGACTTGCCTACATACACCACATGGTGAAATAGGACCCTCTGTATCGCCAATTACTGCGATTGCACGAAATGACTTCGGCTTGTATCCATCTGCTATGGCGCGGAAAAGTGCCGTACGCTCAGCACAATTCGTTGGGCCATACGCTGCATTCTCTACGTTGCACCCCAAATGTACTTGCCCGTCATCCGCTAATAAGGCTGCTCCAACGTTAAAATTCGAATAGGGAGTATACGCTCGTTGCATGACTTGCCTAGCTAATGCAATTAATTCCTTTGCTTCCATAGGAATTCCCCTCTCTGAATTTCACTAATGTTCTCATTATATCCACTCTAACCCCAAAACAATGAGTGCAGATAACACACTTCCCAATAGACTACCTAAAATTAGAGACATTGTCCGCACTTTCTTGAGACTAGTAAGTGCAATGAATATTATGGTAATGAGAATATATCCAAATATAATTCCTCTTCTATCATCCAATGTTAAGGCAAGCACCATAGCACCTGAAGTGCACAGGTACATCACTGGATTAAATCTTAACTTGGATTGATTCACCAAGCTTAAGGCATTAAGACTAGTCCCAACCAAAAAATTAAAAACTAGAATTAAAGCAAGCATCGGATAACTGATAGGCATAGCTGGATCAGGTATCTCGGCAGGTCTTATTCCATGAAACAAGAAATCGATTACTGGCTTATAGAATACAGCTATACCAATCAGTACGGCAAAACCCGCACTCACTAAGACTGCCCCGCTGGCAGCATCCTTGGCGATCTTAGCAAGTGGGTGAAATTCTTCGGTCACAAGATCAACAGCTTTTTCAATCCCAGTATTCAGGAGTTCCGCTGTTATTACGATTCCAATCGGAATCCATAGCATCACACATGAACCGATAGGCAATCTAAAAAAAAGAGCAAGAAACGTTACTAGTTCAGCAATTCCGACATGAATTCGTAGGTTTCGTTCCGACGCAACGGTTTGAACAATCCCCTCATGCGCATTGATAAAACTGTCTAGCCACGTATTTCGCTTAATCACCGGGTAAGTCCTGCCTTACTTAGAATTTGTTCCTGCTTCGCAAACATCTCTTGTTCAGCAGCCTCATCCTGATGATCATATCCAATTAGATGCAAGAAGCCATGCACGAATAAGAAGCCGAGTTCTCGCTCGATGGAATGCCCGTACTCTTCTGCTTGCGCAATCGCTGTTTCAACAGAAATAATAATGTCGCCTAATGGCTCAACTTCATTGTTGAAGTCGTCGCCATCACTAGCCTCATCAATTTCGTATACAATTTCAAGCTCATCCTCTCCCATTTCTTGAATGGCAAAAGAAAGAACATCTGTCGGCTTGTCATAGCCGCGATATTCCTTATTCAATTCATGGATTCGCTTGTCATCTACGAAAGTCAGGGAAATCTCCCCTTCTTCTATTTCCTCTTGTTCACCTGCATATTTCAATAGGTTCTCCAAAAGTCCAATAAATTCAGGCGTAATTTCCTTGATTTCCTGTTCATTCATCCATTCTATTCTAAGTCTATCCATTGGCCTTAACCTCCGTTTTGGTATCACTTGGATACTCGATGCGTGAATGGAAAATACCAAGCAGCGCTTCATTCAATGTTTTGGCAATCACATCAAGCTCTTTGAGCGTCAAATCACACTCATTGAATTGTCCATCATCAAGTCTTGATTTGATGATTTTATGAACCATCGAATCGATTTGCTCCATCGTCGGATTACGAAGTGATCTTACAGCTGCTTCCACGCTATCTGCAATGCCAACGATCGCTGCTTCCTTGGACTGTGCTTTGGGACCAGGATAACGGAACTGCTCTTCCGTAACCTCACTTGGATCTCTGCCTTCACTTTCAGCCAGCTTCTTCGCCTTGTGATAGAAGAATCCAAGGAAAGTAGTCCCATGATGCTGCATCGCAATATCTTGAATTAATTTAGGTATTTTATATTCTTTAAGCATTTCGACTCCATCGCGCGGATGAGCAATAATAATAGATTTACTTAGCTCAGGCTCAATCCGATCATGAGGATTCTCAATATTCGTCTGGTTCTCAATAAAATAACTTGGACGCTTTGTCTTCCCAATATCGTGATAATAAGATCCTACTCGGCATAGCAAGCCATCCGCACCAATCGCTTCAGCAGCAGCTTCAGATAGATTGCCAACCATGATCGAATGGTGATAAGTACCAGGTGTCTCTGTCAGCAGTTTGCGCAGCAAAGGATGATTAGGATTGGATATCTCCACCATCTTAAGCGGAGACAAGATGCCAAAGGCTAATTCGAAGAATGGCAAGAGTCCAATGACAACCATGGACGTTAATACCCCGCCACCTGCTCCAAAAGCTAATGATAGCAAAGCTTCCTTGCTCGTAATCTCACTATTCGATAAGAGCATGATGGCAACGATCGCTAATACGCTAAAGAACGAAATCAAGCCGCCTGCTTTGAGAATCGTAGAGCGTTGACTCGCTTTTTGAATCATAAAGATGGATGAACAGCAGATCACAAGCGTAATAAATCCATAGCTATAATCAAAAGGCTGAATATGCTCCATATCAAATATGATGGAAGCAAACAATGCGAACAGTACAGATGAAACAAATGCAAGTTGAACATCCAATAGAATCACTATAAGCATGGTTCCCATAGCAACTGGTGCTAAGAAGGCAATGTTCGGACCTTGTACATTCTGTGCTATCCCAAATATCTTCATCACAATTAGCGTCAACGTAAAAATCACAACAAGCATTAGTAATTGTGAATTATTATTGTGAATCGATGATTTCATATGTCTTGCTAGCATATACAGCATCATGCAGCATAAGAATATGATCAGGAGCAGTCCGATATGTGCTGAATAGTTCGCTTTATCCTTTAAAAGACGATTCTTCTCGAGCATATCGTATTTATCCTGCGTAATGATCGTACCTGCCCGAATCAGTTCTTCACCCTTATTGATATAAATCGGTTTAACCGATTCTCTTGCTTTGGCTTTGGCTTCATTCGTTCCTTTCTCATCAAAGAACTTATTAGGCATAATAACCGCTTTAATGATTTCCTGGGCAATTTCACGTGAACTTGCCTTGGTTAGAGTGGACATATTTACTTGCTCAGCTACTTTAGCACGAACGGTCTGAGCATCATTAATCTGATCCATCATTAGCCTAGCGACGATTTCCCTAGAGACTGGCAGCATCTCATTAATATCATCAGCAGTCAGACGTGGAACCTTGTATAACACTTCTTCTGGAATTTTGTAAGTCTGATCATTAACCTTCTGTCTGATCTCTGCGATCAATTCCTCGCTATATAATTTTTTATCAGAGAAATTCTTAATAATGCCAGCTTGATATTCACTAATCACAGAGGTAATCACTGTACGGTACAAATTAACTTTATCTTCAAACTTGGTTTCAATGTCTCCGTTGATCGCATTAATCTTGGAATAAACAGAATAAACAGCTTGTTCATTTTTAAAATTAATATTCTTATAATCATCAGGTACTTTCTTGGCCGCATCTTCTTTGGCCATATCTGTTGCTTCTTCATTCTCAATTTGTTTCGGGGCGTAGATCGTTTTTTCTGCTGGTTGTCCTAATTGAATATCATATTTTTGGGGAACAAGCGGGCCAAGTAATGAAACATAGAAAATAATGCCCATAAGAGCAAATAACAGCAAACGTACCCAATAGCTATTTTTCCAACCTGCTAGCCGCATATCCTTCTTGTCCTGATGATTCAATTCTTGCTGTTTCATTCGCGATCATTCCTTTACTTGATTTCGAACCCCCCGGTTACTAAATCGAAATGATAGATATTCGTCCGCCTACTTCGCTTGCTTCTCCGCTTCTTCATTGTAAGCCATAATAATTTTTTGTACGAGTGAGTGACGGACTACATCCTGCTCTGTAAAATACATAAATCCGATCTCTTCGATTCCACGCAAGATGCGGTTAGATTCCACTAGACCTGATAATTTCCCCCGTGGCAAATCGATCTGCGTGATATCGCCTGTTATGACCATTTTGGATCCAAAGCCAAGACGTGTCAAAAACATCTTCATTTGTTCCGGTGTGGTGTTCTGAGCCTCATCAAGAATAATAAAAGAATCATCTAATGTGCGGCCTCTCATATAGGCCAGAGGCGCGATTTCAATTATACCCCGTTCAATCATCTTACCTACCTGATCAACGCCTAATACGTCATACAGCGCGTCATAGAGCGGTCTTAAATAAGGATCGACCTTTTCCTGCAAATCTCCTGGCAGAAATCCTAGACTCTCCCCTGCTTCAACAGCTGGTCTGGATAAAATAATTCGTTTGACTTTATTTTCTTTCAGGCTAGCAACTGCTAGAACGACTGCTAAGTAGGTTTTGCCTGTTCCGGCAGGACCAATGCCGAATACGACATCCTTTTTATTAATTAAGGAAACATATTGTTTCTGACCAATCGTCTTTACTCTAATCGGTTTGCCTTTATTGGTTGTTGTAATTTCTCCGCGGAATAAAGATAGCAGCTCATCTGCTCTCATCTGCTCAGCAAGCTCAAGCGCATAACTAATATCACGTTCTGTTAGCGTATAATTACCACGTATAAGTTCAAGCAGAACATCGAACAATTGTTTAAGAGATTCTGTTTCTTTCATTGTGCCGAGTATCGTAATTTCAGCATCTCTTGTGTTAATCTGCGCTTCTGTCCGCTCTTCGATCATATTGAGGAACTTGTCCTGAGGGCCAAATAGTTCTTGTGCTTCAGTAGGATTCTGCAATTTTACTTTTACGGCATGCCCTTTATTCGTATCTGTCAACAATACTCATTCTCCTTGTGTAGCAATAGGTTGTTCTTGCATAATCAATTCTTCCACCTCAAAATGTACTTCCATATAAACTTTACCATTATCTGTTTTCTCATGCAAAATTTTTTCAGAAACAATCCTCGATTCTGGGCCAGCTTGAGCAAGTAATTTGGCTCTAGCTTCGGCTAATCCGATTTCCCGCGCCTCCTTTAAATCAATAGAATGCTCCGTGATATTCATGTCCATCAGCCGTTCCGTAATCCAGCCGACTGGCAGGATGAACTTCCCTAGCTGAAGCGTTTGCCGAGACTGGCTTGTCTCATATTGCTCAAAAGGAATTTTGCCATATCCCGATAATTTAATCGCTTTAGAACCTAAGACGAGATAACCCCTCGTTTTTGTTTCACCTGTAAGCTCTTTATAATATTTTTTTAGTGGTGTTTCAATAGTTGAAGTATACCATACTAACCCCTTAACCTTGCCTTCAGCAGCAACCAGCTTGCTATTCGTCTCATCACCGATGTATCCTGAGATCAAGATGTCACCTTTGCGCACATATTTGTTCGCTCTAACTAAAGGTTTTCCCTTTTGGGCATAAATTTCACTTACAAGCGCGTTCTTAGACGCAACGAGATTCCGAGGACCTACAAGAGCCTTCGGATCAGGCTTGCGTGCCTCTACAACTTGAATATTCACATGCGTCCCCTTGATCTCCACACCAATCCAGGCTGCATCAGGAAGTTCGTTCCGCAGTTGACGAGCGAGCTCGCTTGGCTCATCCAGCTTCATTTTCCATTGTAAACGATAAAGACCCACCTTATTAGCCGCATCCATAATTTGAGTATTCGTAATTTTCGCATTACCCGATATATTAATTTGCCAGACAAGTGAAGATAACAAATAGAGAGAAATAGCGAATGCGATTACCCCTCCTAGAAAAATTTTGCGTTTGCCTAGTTTATTTAACATAAATGGTACGCCTTTGCGTTCCGTTACATGGAATAAACAGCCTGTCCGATATAAAAGCGGACGCATCCGAAAAAAATCACTTAATGTGATCTTCAGTTCAGCCGTATCATTTTTATTGACTTTAATATCCCATATCATCATCGATTTGGTTAGTGCATGATTCAAGAACGCTTCAATGGATAAATGACCCGTTTGTCCATTATCCGCCGTGGCTCTACGCCCCTTGCGAATTGTCACACCAACATACCCTCGCATCCACATGAACAGCGGCGATTGCATTGTGTTTACCCCCTATTCGATTTTCTCCAATTACTTGTACCGTCCATGTATGTAGAGGACCATTATCAAGGTACATATTTAACCCCTGTGATTAACCCTTCAATAAAAACTTCCTCTGTTAGAATCGCTCGAATGACCAAATTCTCTCCTGTCACTTCAACCTGTCCCTTAGACAACTGCAATTTAAGCAGCTCGCTTGAAAAGTGAAGCACACCACGATGATTCTCGATATAAAGCTGTACATTGCCGACCATCGTAATACGAGGTAAGTCGTGAACGACGTCTTGTGGCAGATCAAGCATATTGGCTGCGATTTGATTAAATATACGAGGTAAACGCATCGTTCTAGACCTCCTGCAAAGCATAGGCTTTTTACACCTTATGCAGGGAGACCTCTGATTATGAAAGTCCAACTATAAAATGGGTGTTCATCCCATATAAACATAAAGCTGCCCTGCTCAGCGGCATAAGCCGATCTGAACAGGGCAGCTCTAACGTTAGCGTGCACGCTAACGGATCTGCTTCTTCTTGGCGCGTGGCGGGCCAAGAATCTCCCCCCACAGCACGCCTTGTAACACGGCGTGCTTGTTTACCTCAAGGCCGTTCCTCGCAGATGAACGGCCTTGAGCGTTAGCGGAGCTCGCTGCGCGCTCCGCTATTGGCTCCGCCAGCGGCGACATGGTCGCATGCTCGGAACGCCCGAGGCGTTCCTCCGCTGGCGCAACACGCTTACGAGCCGCCCTAGGCAGCGGCTCGCTGTCAAACAGCGACGGCGTACCTTGGGCGCCGCCTGCTTGTCCTTCGCCGCCTGCAGTTGCGCTCCGGCTGCTTGCTTCGTCGCCTTGCCCACCAAATGACGGCATCCGGCGGCTTCCGCTTGGCTTCTTCTTTGAAGAGAAGAGCGAAACTAAAATACTAACTACGATAATCACGATGGCAAAATTATGACCGATTAGATCAAGTAACTGCTCCATAGAAGTTATTCTCCACTCGTTTTATCTGTATCCGATACTTTGCTGATCGAGCTGCGCATTTGCGTATCCGCATCGATGTTCTTATAGTTCATGAAATCCATAACACCTAGCTTGCCTGAACGAAGCGCATCAGACATCGCTTGTGGAACCTGCGATTCTGCTTCAACAACCTTCGCACGCATCTCCACAACCTTCGCCTTCATTTCTTGCTCCTTCGCAACCGCCATCGCACGGCGCTCTTCCGCTTTCGCTTGGGCAATGCGCTTGTCTGCTTCCGCTTGATCAGTCTGCAAATGCGCACCAATATTCTTGCCTACGTCGACATCCGCGATATCAATCGATAGAATTTCGAACGCGGTACCTGCATCTAGACCTTTATCGAGTACAGTCCGTGAGATCAAATCCGGGTTCTCTAGAACATCCTTATGGGATGAGCTTGAACCCACTGTCGTTACAATACCTTCACCTACACGGGCAATGATTGTCTCTTCACCAGCACCACCGACAAGTCGATCAATATTGGTTCTTACCGTAACACGAGCCATAACCTTTACCTCGATACCGTCCTTCGCAACTGCAGATATAATCGGTGTCTCGATAACACGCGGGTTTACACTCATTTGTACCGCCTGCAATACATCACGACCTGCCAAATCAATCGCTGCAGCACGTTCAAATTCAAGCATAATATTCGCACGATGTGCTGCAATCAATGCATTAACGACACGGTCCACATTACCACCGGATAAAAAGTGGCTTTCAAGCTGATTGATCGTTAAACCTATTCCTGCTTTGGTCGCTTTAATCTGTGGATTAATAATTCGACTAGGAATAACGCGGCGTATTCGCATCGCGACTAAAGTTAGAATCGATACACGTACACCTGATGCTAGCGCTGAAATCCAAAGCATAACAGGAACAAATGTAAAAAATATAACAACAGCAATTAGAACTAATGCAATAATAATTAATTGAAACATTTGCGGATCCATTTAAACGCCTCCTAAAGCGAACAACCTTATTTATGAATCTGTGTAACAACAATCCGTACGCCTTCAACCTGCGTTACCTCTACTTCACTCCCACTCGGAATGAAATCACCCTGCGTCACTACATCTACACGCTCTTCACCGAATATCACAGTTCCTGCTGGTCGCAGCGGTGTGATCGCAATCCCGCGCTGTTTCCATAGATAACTATAATCAGGTGAACTGATGTAGCCTTCTTCTGTCGTCAACTGATCACGCAGAACAAACCGATTCCAAGTCATATGCTGCTTGAAAAAACGTATCGCGATAATCACTGTTACGATGCTAAGCAGTAATGCGGCCACGATTGCAAAACGAATGTCATCCGAATCCCCACCAGCCATCACAATACCTGCATAAATACATATACCGCCAGCTATACCTGAGATTCCAAAGTTGATGACGACTAGCTCCAGCAAGATGAGTACAATCCCGATCACAAATAAAGTAATATGGCTGTAATATGCATATCCTGCCGCAAATTGGCCCCAAAAATACAAGCCAAAGCTAGCAAATCCAAGTATGGCAAATAAGCCCCTTTTCACAAAAAGCATCTCGAGCACAATACCCATCGTACCGATGTATAACAGCAATATACACAGAATTGGAGATGTTAACATATTCACTAAAGTATCCATTCCAGCTCGATCCTCCTTCTGTCTATCTCCTGTTTATGTATACGTATTATTTGTCGAGTCGTTTCAATAAATGTCGCTTACATACAAAAAAGACCGAAAAGGAATAATTTCCTCGTCGGTCTTCTTGATACAATTGTTTAAGAAAGTAACTGTTGAACAAACTGATTAACAATCTTACCATCAGCTTTGCCTTTAACCTTCGGCATAAGAGCGCCCATCACTTTTCCCATATCCGCTTTAGAGGAAGCGCCCACTTCTTGGATCGTCTGCTGTACGATAGCTTTAACTTCTTCCTCTGTTAATTGCTGCGGCAAGTACTCCATGAGAATAGCTATCTCTGCTTCCAGATTAACAGTTAGGTCATCACGACCAGCCTTACTAAATTCTTGGAGGGAATCTTTGCGTTGTTTGATCTCACGACTCAGAACTTCAAGCACTTCATTGTCATCTAAAGTTTTGCGCTGATCAATTTCGATGTTCTTGATCGCGCTTCGAACCATACGAATTACGGAGAGTTTAAACTTGTCCTGACTCTTCATCGCTTGCTTCATTTCCTCGTTCAATCGTTCGCTTAAGCTCATTTAACTTAAAATCCTCCTAGAACTTTCTTTTGCGAGCAGCCTCAGATTTCTTTTTGCGCTTAACGCTAGGCTTCTCATAGTGTTTGCGTTTCTTAACCTCTGCTAATACGCCATCTTTAGCGATGGTACGCTTAAAACGACGAAGTGCAGCATCTATAGTTTCATTCTTACGAACGCGAGTTTCCGACACCAGTTTTCCCTCCCTCCGAACAGACCGTCCAAGACAAAGCGGTTCATCAAACTACATTATATGTGAAAATCAAAGGTCGTGTCAACATTACTTCACTTCCTTTTTTAGTGATATCATCCACATCTCCATGTTGTCTCTTATGAATCCTGCCTATAATGCTATGTATCGATTATTTATGTGATTTAGCAACGCCTAGCGGAGCTAATCTAGCACCACCGAGCAGATGATAATGAATATGGAATACTTCCTGTCCACCGTTCTTGCCGCAATTGTTAACAATGCGGTATCCCGTATCTGCAATATCCAGCTCCTCGGCCACTTTACGTGCCGCGCGCTGAATTTCCCCCATAATTGCCCAATCATCGTCTTCTGCCTCGTTAAGTGAAGCAATATGCTTCTTCGGGATCACTACTACATGGACTGGCGCAGCTGGATTAATATCATGGAAAGCAAGCACTTCTTCATTCTCGAACACTTTGTTAGCAGGGATCGAACCATCTACTATTTTACAAAAAATACAATCCATACTCATCTTCCTTTCCTCAGATTCAATACATTCATTTTAGCGGATTTGTCTCCAAACCGCAAAGTTAGACTATTAGTCTAATTTAGTGTAGACGATTTCGTTTACTTGGAATACACTGATAATAGTGAAATGTCTGAGAGGTGATGCTAATGAAACGTTATATGCGTGCTGATACACAAAAAAAACGTAAAATTGTGATCGACACTGCCATGCGGATGTTTATAGAAAAAGGCTATGAGCATGTGTCTGTCGATGAAATTATCGCAGAAGCGGCTATCTCCAAAGGAACTTTCTATCATTATTTCGAATCCAAAGACGAAATATTGTGGGAAATGACTCGTAAACAACTGGAAACCATTGAGCAGTGGCAAAAAGTTACGCCAACGAAAATTATGTCTCTTGAAGGTCATATTAATCGGCTTTTTCTAGACTTAGCGTCTAATATAAATGAACACCCTCGGCTAATGCGTTCAATGATCGCTCTTTCTTTACAGAATAAAACAGCACAAGAAATACAGCAAGAATTTAATGTAAAGCTCAGAAGCGCAATCAGCTATTGGCTTCTTGAACCACATAAAGCAGAATTACTAGCTACTGCTTATTTAGGAACGATCCTAAAATGGTGTTCGGTTAGCAACGAGGAGCAGGATCTTTCAAGTTTATTACGCAGTAATTTAGCTTGGGTTTGGGCAGGTATACGCGTTGATGGTGTTGGCCTAATGACAGATCTGGATATCGCAACTAAGGAGGAATGCAGCATGAAGGTTGCCATTATTGGCGGTGGATTAGCAGGACTAACTGCTGGAGCTTATTTATCAGAGAACAAAAATATCGAGGGTATCCTATTTGAGCGAAGCCCTCAGCTTGGAGGTAGAGCGTTTACTTACGAGAAATCCGGATTCACGCTAAACTATGGCGCGCATGCACTTTATGGTATAGATCGTCATATTTTGACTGATATGGAGAAAGAGCTGAACCTCTCCTTTTCCTCAAAATCAGTCGATAAACGAAGAGTTATGTACGCGAAAAATGGTCAACTAACACCTGCACCGCTTGATTTTGTTAACCTAGTCAAAACGAATCTTCTTATTACGAAGGATAAAATGCGGTTCGTTGGTGAAATCGCTGCCATTATGGCGAATATTCACAATCTTCGAAACTACGCGACCCTTGGCGACTTCCTTGCGGAGTCTGGCGCTAGCGAGGATGTGAAGGAATTATGGGAGCATCTGGTCTGTTCGAACTTCTTTATTACACCTGAAGAAGCCCGTAAAGTTCCAGGATCTTCGATATCCAAGTACTATCATAACCTGTTCCTAGCTGCAAACCCTGTTGGTTATGTACTTGGAAGCTGGGCAGTCATTACGAATCAGCTCAAAGATAAAATGGAATCGTCAGGCCGCTTCGAAATTACGATGCGCGAAGCCGCTGAATCGATTCGTTACGAGGATCGCAAATATATAATTACAACGAAGAATAGAGAAATGGCTTTTGATAAAGTCATCTTCGCTATGCCAGTTCAACAAGTGATTAAGCTGCTCAAAGGTACTGCATGGGAGCCATTCTTCGTTCCATATGAGAATAATACGCCTACTGAAGTAATGGTCTATGACATTGGGCTTGATAAAGTAGTTGCTAGACCATTCAGCTATATTTCTGATATGGATAACAAAATGTTTATTACAGACGTCTCAGCAACTGACCATACATTAACACCGATTGGCGGACAATTGCTGCAAGGGATCGCCTATCTGAATGATAACTTTGAAGATGAAGAAGATCGCAAAGCTTATCTGGAGAATAAGCAAATTCAGATGGAAAAGCTATTTGACACTTATTATCCAGGTTGGCAAGAGGCTGTCGCGGTGAAGCGTGTCTCCAAACGTGCGATGGTAGCATCAGTTAAGAACATCAACTCCAATAACCTATTGCCGACTAAAGTAGAGAATGTACCGTTCTTATTCTGTGGTGACGGCTGTGAAGGTAAGGGTGAACTTGCTGAACGTGCATTCTCATCCGCTAGACTTGCAGCTCAAACCATTCTTAACGAACTCAAGCAAAAAGAGCAAAAAGCACAATAATTCCGTTGTTGTTACTTTCCTGTAAATCTTCTAGGTCAAATATCCTATAAACTATGACTAGATAATAGATAGACAGGAAGGACAACAAGAAATGCAACCCTATTTGACACCAAGACCAAACAAAAAGCGTAAACTAGTCAAACGATCCACAATTTCTGTACTCTGTATTGGAATTAGTGCAAGCTTAATCTGGATGTTTTCCCCATTGTCGTCGGCATCAAGTCAACCGAGCATTCCAAGAGATCAGCAGCTAACACAATCTGTTGCTAGCTTCGACGACATGGAGCTATCCAAGCCTACGGCTCTCGAATACAATGGTAAAGTGCGTAAAATTGCTTATATTACTTTCGATGATGGTCCTAGCAAATATACGGAGAAGCTACTAGACGTGTTAAAACAACAAAACGTCCAAGCTTCTTTCTTCATGCTAGGGCCTAATGTTTTGAGTCATCGAGATGTTGTAGAGCGGATGGAGAAGGAAGGTCATTATCCAGGCTTGCACAGTATGACACATGACCACAAAACCTTATATCGTAGTGGTGGACCTAGTAACTTTATCAAAGAATTTACTGAAGATCAGGAAATTGTCGAAAGTATTGTTGGATATAAGCCAACCTTAATTCGCGCTCCTTACGGTAGTGCACCACAGATTGGTCCAACATTTCGAGATGCCATTGTTAAAGCAGGGTTTAAAATGTGGGATTGGACAATAGACTCCAATGACTGGAGATTTTCAAACAAGCCTAAGTCAGTCGTGAATGAAGTTCGAAAACAACTTAGCCGTAACGTTGAAGTTTTGTTATTCCATGAGAAACAACAAACGATCGATGCGATGCCAGAAATTATCAATTTATTGCATTCACGAGGCTATGAACTTGAAGCCTATCATCCGGATTCGCATATTGTAGTCAACTTCCAGAAAGACAACAGATTATAGGAGATCAAATGATGAAACGAGTTAATATAAGCGTCGCTTTGCTGCTGCTATCGCTTGCTATTTTAGGTGGGTGTAGCGATAAAGCCAAAGATAATGCAGTCACTCTTCTGAATGAACACATGGTACTTGAACAGAAGTTCAGCGGCTATTTAAAACAAATAACACAGCTTGAAACGAAGGATAAGCAAACTTATGATAATATCCTCACCGAAGGCAAGAAAGATTATCTAAATGCAAAAAGCTCTATATCAGATGCACTACAAACAATTGAAGAGCGCAGATCCGTTCTCGCCGAAGCTCAGAATGCTTTGCTAGCAGCAAGCGAAAACATGAACAGCCTGGAAAAAGAAGTTAATCGAATAAAATCGATTGAAGAGAGCGAGCAAGGTCATAAATTGATTGATCTATATAAATCTCGTGATGAAGTTTTTATTAATTTATATAATCAATATATGAGCGGTCTAGAGTTGGATGATAAGCTCTATCAAATGCTGAATGATAAATCATCCAACTTAAAGCAGATTAATAATCAAGTTGCTGAGCGCAATCGCTCTTTTACTGAAGTTACTAAATTAATGCATGAATTTAATCAAAAATCCCAGGAGTTTCAAGACGGAAGAATCTCCTTCTTGAAGCAACTGGGCGTGTAACAAAATCTTATAATACTGAGAAAGCTCTTACGCTATAAGTATGGCGTAAGAGCTTTTTTATGTTATCCTTCTATTCTCTTCGGTAGCAATATGATGACCTCGGTACCTTCACCAAGTACACTACGTATGTCTATTTGTCCACCATGAAGCCGGGCAAGCTCATTAGATATCGATAATCCTAACCCGCTGCCTGAACGACGACTCGAGCCTTTAAAAAATTTATCCTTGACGTATTTCAAATCCTCTGGCGGAATCCCTTCACCTGAATCCTTTACATGGATCTCATACATGGACGGCGTCTCCACTGTCGCAAGCTCGATCGAACCATTTTCGGGTGTAAACTTTATCGCATTATCCACAAGATTGATCAAGATTTGTTTTAACCGATTATATTCTCCGATCGTTCTTAGTGGTTCAGCGTTTAAATGAACTACTAGATTTAAGTTTCGAGCCGCACATGCTGCGGTATACTGCCTGCTTACTTCCTCCACGATATGATTCAACTCGACCTCTTCAGGCTGAAATTGAATCGCTCTAGACTGAAGTTTGGAGAAATCAAGCAAGTCTTCAACTAATCCAATTAATCGATCTGTTTCTTGTGCAATAATTCGAAGCCCCATTTGTGTTTCCTCTTGATTATGACCATCTCCAGAAACGAGTGTTTCATTCCAGCCCTTGATTGCCGTAAGAGGCGTTCTAAGTTCATGCGAAATGGAAGAAATAAAATCGTTCTTAATCTGTTCATTCCGCAGTATTTCACTGCTCATATAGTTCATTGTATCAGCAAGTTCTCCAATCTCGTCCGGATGCCGTTTCACAGCTTTTATCTTATATTCGCCTCTAGCGAAAGCCTTAGCTACAGCAGTTAACTCGCGAATAGGTTTGACAATCGTTCCTGTCATAAATAACGAGGCTGCAATAGATAGCGCGACAACTCCCAGACCGATCGCAGACGTGAGGAAGAAGTACTTCCATAACGTTTGTTCGAGCAGTTCAAGTGAGGTTGAATAGCGTAACACGCCAACAACACGATCATCCTCCATTAATGGACTGGATAAGGCTAAAGTTTTCTCTCCAGTTTCCTCATTATTACCGATCCATGTACCTTGCTCTCCTTTATAAGCAGCTCTAACATCAGGTGTCTTCACCTTAGCCATGGAATGAATCCCATACGATTCCATCACTACTGTTCCATCAAGATCGATAATTTCAGTGCGTACTTCTTGATCTGCGGGACTGTTTTCAATAATAAATCGCGATTTTTGAGCAAGTGAAGCATACTCCAAATTTTTATTGTAGAACGAGATGGAATAACTTGATTTGACAGCTAAGCTTCTTGTAACACTACCATAGTAATACTGCCAAACGGTTCCCATAAATAGAGATCCGAGAATGACAACGACAAATAAGATGATGATCACAAAATATAAGATCACCCTACTCTTGATGCTTCTCATCGGTCTCCTTCTTCCATATATAACCGCTTCCCCACACCGTACAAATAAACTCAGGGCTTGAAGGGTCATTCTCTATTTTTTGACGTATCCGCCTTATATTCACATCCACAATTTTAAAATCGCCGACAAAATGTCTTCCCCATACCTTATCCAGAATTTCATCACGAGTAATCGTTTTGTTAGGTGATTCCATTAAAAGCTGCATAATTTGGAACTCCGTCGGGGTTAGCGTAATCTCTGCAGCGTTCTTCCACAATACATGTTCATCAAGCGATAAAACAAAGGGACCCGATTTGAGCTCCTGCGGCTCTGGCTCTTCTTTGACGATAAGCTGTAATCGCCTGCTTAATGAATTAATTCTTGCCATTAGCTCTGTAGGCGAGAAAGGCTTGGTTACATAATCATCTGCACCTAGCTCCAATCCCTTGACTTTATCCTGATCCTGCCCTTTGGCAGTCAGCATAATGATCCCCACTCGCGGATATTTGCGGCGAAGAATCTCACATACATCGAACCCAGTAATCGAGGTTGGCAGCATTACATCAAGCAAAGCAATTTGAATATCAGGATGTTGTTCCATCAGTTTTATAGCCTCTTCACCTGTATGAGCTTCAATCACCTGATACCCGACTCTTTTCAAATTAATCGTGACAAATCCTCGGATCGACTCCTCATCCTCTAGCAATAGTACTTTAAGTTCCAAATCTTTACCCCTTTCAATCTTTACCTCTCAGTTAGTTCAATATGTTCAAGTAAATAGGCAAGATCAATCCTCATCTCTTTGAGCTTCTCCAGCTCCTTGGGAGACAAATTAGCAGCTTGACTAGCTTCATCAGGAATAATGCCAACAAATAATCGATTATATCTCATACCAAGAATTTGATAGTGCAGCTTCGATTGCTGTAGTTTACGTTCAATATCTTCCTGGTTTAACACATTATCGTAATATCGAATAGAAGCTAAATCTGCGATCTTCCGACCACGTTCATTCACATAAAAGAATGTCGTTTCTTCAAATGGATCATGCTCTCCACTTACTTGCAGATTGGATTTCCATGAATTCGGAAGCGTTAAAGAATACCCCGCACCATAATCATCATAAGTATAATACGCAGGGATCAGTCCGGTTTGCCCATCCCACTTATTCCACACCGTCCGAAACGCCATTTCGGCATAGCTTGCATCAGGCGTTAATTCTTCAAGTAGAGGGATTTCAATAATCCCGTCATGATTCGCATCTTCTGGATAAGTAGATCGAGGAATGAAGGGGATCCACCCTCCGTCTGGCTTAGCAGTACCAAAAACATCCTGCAGTTTACCATCCTTCATAATAAGCAATATGGAATAAGCGGAGTGTGCACCCACCCCCGCTTCAATAAATACACCATTTACAGAGCTTGATGCTTTCCCAAACTTTACATCACTATAACCATTTATACTGCCATCTAGCGGTAGTTTATCCAGCAAAACCATTGCTCTTCCATCGTATTGATACACACTCGCATCTGCAGTCATTTCAAAACGATTATTGTTTAGAATAATAATTTCGGGAACAGGATCATTATTCAGATTGCCAACTTCCATTTGCGCATAAGGCAGTTCTGCAATTTTGCGAAATTCTTGTATATCATTTCCATAAATATGCAAAATTTTATTTTCATCTGTCGATATGACACTACCAATCATGATCTTCAATTGGCCATCATTAGCCAGATCAGCAAATCGTATGAAATCCAGCTCATCCGAATTTATTTCGATCTGATTCAGTTTGGTCCAGCTATCGCTCGATTGTTTAAGCAGAATAACGCCATGGATTGTCTTGTTATTCACTTTTAAACTATAAGTAGCGTAAGCTTCCATGATCCCGTCACTATTGAGATCAACTTCCCCTATTGCTACCGCATTCTCCGAATTTAAAGGTATATAAATTTGAGCATCTGCAGGTAAATAATTCATTATTGCTTTATGCAATTGATTCATTTCCCCAGTAAGTGCAGGTGCACGCATTAAATCTTCAGGATGCTTTTGGATATCACAGCCTGTAAGAAATAATAGAAGTACGATAATCAATACGCGTAATCTGTGCTGCATTGCATCTCCTTACTCCTTCGCATAAAGCTCAGGTATCGTAACAATTGTATAGTTCTCTTTTTGTAAATAATCTATTAATTGGGGTAAAAATTCAATCGTATTATCAAGCTTTCCGCCCTTGCCGCCAAAGCTATGCATCAGAATAATACCATTTGGCTTCAAATTTTTCTTGACGTTAGCCAGCATCTGCTTACTTGACGTTCCTGCCCAATCTCTCGTATCAACCGTCCAGCCAATCTCCTGGTTGCCCGACTTCGTAATCGTGTCCTTTACTTGCTTGTTCTTAGCCCCGTAAGGCGCTCTGAACCAAGTCGTACTCGTTCCAATAGCATCTTTAATTACTTGATCTGTCTTGGCGATCTGCTGCTTCATTTGCTCATTCGTGATCTTTGTGAAATCCTTATGATCCCAGGAATGATTGCCAATGGCATGCCCTTCTTCAGCGATTTCCTTCAGCATATCAGGATACAGTTTAACTTGTTTGCCAACAACGAAAAATGTCGCATGAACGCCTTTGTCTTTCAGTATTTCTAAAACCTTCTTCGTGTATTTGCGATCAGGACCATCATCAAAAGTTAGAGCAACTTTCTTTACCTGTTCAGCTACAGGTACAGATGGCTTTGAACTCACTTGTGCAACTTTCACTGTGGTAGCTGCAACTTGTTTGATTTGTGGCTGTTTCCCTATCACATTCTGCGCTTCAGCCTTTGTACTAAATCCACTCATAAAAAAAACGACAAGTACTAATGTACAACCTATTAAGACCGATTTCAATTTCATATAATCTCCCCCACATTTCCCCATATGCCTTATCATAAAATATTGTGTAATCCAAAGATTTACGAAATGATTACACCTGTAAAAATTCTCTACAATCTATTAGACGCAAAAACCGTGCAGAATGTTGTCTGCACGGTTCATTTTTTAAAATAAATTTAGAATTTTCCGTAGTATGCATTTCTGTAAATTTCGACAAGCTCTTTAACAAGCGGCATACGTGGGTTAGCAGTTGTACATTGATCTTCAAATGCGCGGTCTGCCAAATATTCTACCTTAGCTTCAAATTCCTTTGCATCAATTCCTTCTTTCTCGAACGTTTCAGCGATATTCAATTTCGCATTCAATTCACGGATTGCCTTGATTAAGGAGTTAACCCCTTCTTCTGTTGTACGTGCTGGAAGCCCAAGGACACGTGCAATTTCGGCATAACGCTTATCTGCTATAAAATGATCATATTTCGGGAAAGAAGCGAATTTCGTCGGCTTCTGCGCATTGTAACGAATCACATGCGGCATTAAGATGGCATTCGTACGACCATGTGGTGTATGGAATTCTCCGCCCCACTTATGAGCTAGTGAGTGGTTAATACCTAGGAATGCATTCGCAAATGCCATACCTGCGATTGTTGATGCATTATGCATTTTCTCGCGAGCGACTGGATCTGCGTCTTTATACGATTTTTCTAAGTTCTCAAATACGAGCTGTATAGCCTTGATCGCAAGTCCATCTGTGTAGTCATTTGCCATAACGGATACATAAGCTTCAATTGCATGCGTTAATACGTCCATACCTGTATCAGCGACTGCTCCTTTTGGCAGCGTATATACAAACTCCGGATCAATAATCGCTACATCTGGTGTTAGCTCATAATCTGCTAGCGGATACTTGGTGTGACCTTCTTTTTTATCTGTAATAACCGCAAAGGAAGTTACCTCTGAGCCTGTACCCGAAGTTGTTGGAACAGCTACGAATTTGGCTTTTTGACCTAGACGCGGATATTTGTATACACGTTTACGGATGTCCATAAATTTTTGTTTAAGGTCATTGAAGTCGGTGTCTGGGTATTCATAGAACAACCACATCGCTTTCGCTGCGTCCATTGCTGAACCACCACCTAGTGCGATGATGCAGTCAGGCTTATACGAATTCATCATTTCTGTACCGCGATTAACGGTTTCAACAGATGGATCCGGCTCAACACTCGAGAAAATTTCAATGGAAACCGGTGTTTGACGCTTGCGAAGCCAGTGTTCAAGCTTAGCAACATAGCCTAACTTTACCATCATTGGGTCTGTTACAATGAATACGCGACTGATGTCTGGCATTTTGGCAAGGTATTGGGACGAACCTTTCTCAAAATAGATCTTGTTAGGCACTTTAAACCATTGCATATTTACTGTACGATGTGCTACACGTTTCACGTTAATTAAATTCACCGCCGTAACATTAGATGCTGTTGAGTTACCACCATAAGAACCGCAGCCAAGTGTAAGTGAAGGCAGGTTCGTATTATAAATATCACCGATTGCACCGTGTGTGGATGGGGAGTTCACGATAATACGTCCCGTTTGCAGACGATTGCCGAACTCTTCGATTACAGCATCATTATTGCTGTGAATAACAGATGAATGCCCCATACCGCCGAATGTAACAACTTCTACTGCTCGGGTAATACCTTCTTCAGCAGAATTAACTTTATAGCAAGCTAGAATAGGTGATAATTTCTCTGCGGATAACGGGAATTTAGGACCTACTCCCTCGATTTCCGCTATAAGAATTTTCGTATCTTGTGGCACTTTAATGCCAGCCAATTCGGCAATCTTATAAGCAGATTGACCTACAATGTTTGCATTAACCGCGCAAGAATCAGGTTTGATCGCCAGATCTGCCAGCTTAGCTGTCTCTTCTTTATTAGTGAAGTAGCAGCCTTTGGCGATCAATAATTTTTTGACTTCGTCATATATAGGCTTCTCAATAATAACGGATTGCTCCGAAGCGCAAATCATACCGTTATCAAAGGTTTTGGACAAAATTAAGTCTGTTACAGCTTGCTCAATGTTAGCAGATTTCTCAATGAAGCATGGCACGTTACCTGGTCCTACGCCAAGAGCAGGTTTACCTGTCGAGTAAGCTGCCTTAACCATTCCTGATCCGCCAGTTGCTAGAACAAGCGCGACATTCGGATGATTCATAAGTGCGTTAGTTGCTTCAATGGAAGGTGTTTCTACCCATTGAATACAGTTCTCAGGAGCACCTGCTGCAATCGCTGCATCGCGAACGATCTTAGCCGCTGCTGCGGAACTTTGCTGTGCAGATGGATGGAATGCGAAAATAATTGGATTACGAGTTTTCACTGAAATTAATGACTTGAACATTGTTGTGGAGGTAGGATTCGTAACAGGTGTTACCCCTGCAACGATACCAACGGGCTCAGCAATTTTCTGACAGTTATCATATGGATTGTCTTCGATTACGCCAACCGTTTTATCGTACTTGATACTGTGATAGACATATTCAGTAGCAAAAATGTTTTTAATGATTTTATCTTCGTAAACACCGCGTCCAGTTTCTTCATGTGCATGTTTAGCAAGTACCATATGCTTATCCAGTCCAGCAATAGCCATTGCATGAACGATATTATCAATTTGCTCTTGATCTAGTGCCATGAATTCTCCGAGTGCTTTCTTTGCTTTTTGAACCAAATCATTAATTTGTTCTTCTGCAGATACTTCCTTAGCAACCACTTTAACAGTTTCAGTAGCCATGTTCTCTCCTCCAATATGGGTAATAATTAAAGGCGTCGCTTGTGAATATTTTCACAAGTTTTTTTAAACGTAGTTTCCACTGTCTTTATCTAGTAAATTAATCTTGAACAGCCTCTCTACAATCTTTATTCTACATAGAGGTGAATTATTCGTATGTGACAATTGTCACACTATTTAAATTGTTATCGCTTACATTATAAAACATTTTTATAAAAAAAGGTTGATCTAAAAAAAGGAAAAACTAGTAACGAAATGAATCGTTACTAGTTAAATCTGAGCTTAGTCCTCTTTGCTAAGAAGTGACTGACCCGTAAAGTAATCCGTTATTAAGATGTTGGCATACCTGCCTTGGAGTGCGCCATGCAATGCTCCAACTCGCTTAGGACCACCACAAACGAGAATGGATTGCTCCTTCTTGGACAATTCGGTCGGGTCGATTCCGATCGTACGACTGTTAAGCACTTCACTGCAAATTTGACCCTCCATATCGATGTATCGGGAACAAATATCACCAACAGCATCGGAGTAGATCATCTGAAGATCTTCTTCAGAAAAATAATTCGTGTTGATAAGCACTGAATCTGCAGTCGGGATTCCAACGGTGAATAGCGCAATATTCGCGCTTTTGCCTAAGTCAAGCACATTGCGTATATGCCGATCCGATTCAATCGTCTCTTTGACAAGCGGATTATCCACAATAGCCGGTAAAGGCAAATAATACGGACTCGAGTTAAATGCAGCTCCGAATAATTGCATAATCTCATGTGCATATGTGTTGATTTCCGAATAGCTTACGCCACCATTTAGCTGAACAACCTTTACATTGTTGACATACTTATTCCGCAGGTGAAGTGCTACCTGATACAACGTAGTTCCCCATGAGGTTGCAATCGTATCTTCATCTTTAACATTATGATACAAATATTCCGCTGTCGCTTCACCAAGATATTGCTTGATAGTTCGTTCTTCATTTTGCGGAACTGGAACTACTATAACTTTATCGAGTGAAAATTTCCTCTTCAGTTCTGCTGCAATCTGCTCACTGTCATCCGCACGATCCATAATTTTGATCTGGACAATTCCTTCGGTCTTGGCTTGTTGCAGAAGCCTCGAAATCGTTGGTCTGGATACATTCAGTTTTCTCGCAATATCTTGCTGACTATAGTCGAGTTGATAGTATAACTGAGCAACTGCAATCATTTTTCTTAGCTTGTCTTCCTCACTCATTCAATATCACCGCATTTCTAGAAGTCAAATTCGAGCATCACCTATTCCCTTTTTGATAAGGAATACCATTAGCAGCAGGACCGACTGTCTTGCCAACGAATCCAGCTAGCACGAGGAGCGTAAGTGCGTATGGGAAAATATAAATAAAATCAACAGGTATATAATCCGTTAATCCATGGATCTGGAAAACGGGCTTAAGTGCTGACGCAATACCGAAAAATAGGGCGGCGAACATCCCAGCGATCGGGCGCCACTTACCAAAGATCAAGGCTGCAAGTGCAATATACCCTTGGCCTGATATCGTATTATGGGAAAAATTGCTCGTTGTCGTTAGAACAATAGTTGCCCCACCTAAAGCTGCTAACGCTCCACTCATCATAACACCAATGTATCTCATTTTAAATACATTGATAGCTACAGAATCGGCTGCCTTCGGATGCTCACCTACCGCACGTAGACGTAACCCGAATCTTGTTTTGTATAGAACAAACCAAGATGCAATTACAATAGCAAACATCAAAAAGCTCGTCGGATACATCGTAAAAATAGCATTGCCTAGATAAGGAATATCAGATAGAAACGGTATAGCCCATTTGCTAAACACATTTTGCAGAGTCGGCGTCTGAGCAGAACCATTAAGAATAATTTTGGAAATATAAAGCGTTAAACCAATAGCAAGAAAGTTAAGAGCAACCCCGCTGACAACTTGGTCCGCACGGAACGTGACTGATGCTACTGCATGCGGCAAGGAGAAAATAATCCCTGCAATGATCGCAGCAATTAAGCCAAGCCAAGGCGCCATAGCGCCAAGCTGCAAGCTAGTCTCTGCAAAGTAGGCGATAATCGCAGAGGTAAATGCTCCGACAATCATTAAACCTTCCAAGGCAATGTTCGTCACACCTGATCGCTCTGAGAACAAGCCGCCCAGCATGGCTAGCACTAGCGCTGTCGCATATACGATCGTATTATGAATAATTTCACTCGAAAGCTGAAGCCATTCCATCGCTATCACCTACTCCTTTCTTTTCTTAAATCGAAGTAATAGTTTGACCATTTCGCTTGCTGCCACGAAGAATATCACGATGGCAACGACGATGTTAATCAATTCCTCCGGCACGCCGGCGCCGAATTTAATACCTGCAGCCCCATAAGTAAATACAGCTAGCAGAAGCGCTCCGAGCACTGTGCCTATTGCGCTGTTGCGGCCTATTAGGGCGACAGCGATGCCGAGCATCCCGTATCCAGGGAAAGCAGAGTTAACCGCTTGATAGTGGAATACGCCAAGTATTTCACACACCCCGCCTACACCTGCAAAAATACCACTATAGAACATCGCCTTGACGATATTTGCTTTGACATTCACACCTGCATATTCGGATGCATGTGGATTAATTCCAACCGCTCGAAGCTCATATCCCTGCTTCGTTCTCCAGAGCACGATATAGAACACAACTGCTAATGCTATGGCAATCAAGATACCAAAATGAATGCGTGCCCCATCGAACCAGGATGTTACAGTGGAGGAGTTGAGCCATGAGCTATCAGCTATGTATTTGGAACGCATTTGGTTCGGTTCCAAGAAAAATTTCTTCACGATATAATTGCCTAAATATAAGGCAATCCAGTTGAGCATAATGGTCGAAATGACTTCGTGAACGCCGCGTTGTGCTTTGAGGTATCCCGCTATGACGCCCCACAGTCCTCCCATTACTCCACCCACAATAAGTGCAAGCGGCACATGTAGGAACCATGGCATTTGGAAGGTTACGCCTACAAAGGTCGCTCCCAGCATCCCCATCATGAACTGCCCTTCAGCCCCGATGTTAAATAGACCTGTGCGGAAGGCGAATGCAACCGCTAGTCCAGTAAAGATCAGCGGAGTCATCTGTCTGATCATTTCACCTATGCTATTCATGCTGCCAAAAACATATTCAAATAAAGATGCATAAGCCAAGATCGGATTATAAGAGCCAATCAACATAACTATGGCGCCTAATAGTAAACCTATAAGGATAGATACGATTGGAACCAAGGTGCTATCTTTGACGATCAATCGTGCTATTTTATTCATACCGTCCCACCTGTTCCTTGAGAATTGCTGCCTGCCATCATTAATCCGATCTCTTGCTCGGTCGTTTCCTTCGGATCTAAAATCCCGACGATCTTGCCTTCATAAATAACTGCAATGCGATCTGATAGATTCATAATTTCATCTAACTCTAGTGAATACAGCAGCACTGCTTTGCCTTTGTCTCTTTGCTCGATTAATTTCTTATGAATGAATTCAATTGCTCCAACATCAAGTCCACGTGTCGGCTGTGTTGCAATCAGCAAATCAGGATCGCTATCCACCTCGCGTGCGATAATGACCTTCTGTTGGTTGCCGCCTGACAATGCTCTTGCTGCTGTTAGCTCGTCTGGCGTACGCACATCATATTCCGCAATTAATTTCTTCGAATGCTCATTGATCTTATCGTAGTTGAGAAAGCCCTTATGGCTAAACGGTTGCTTATAATAGTCCTTTAGCACCATATTCTCAGCAACGCTGAAATCTAGTACAAGTCCGCGCTTCTGGCGATCCTCAGGAATATAAGCTACCTTATCTTCCGAAATCTGACGTGGCTTCGCATGCGTTATCGATTCCCCACGCAGTTTGACTTCTCCTGATTCCAGCTTTCTAAGACCTGTTAATACCTCAATCAGTTCTCGCTGACCATTGCCATCGACACCCGCGAGTCCAAGAATTTCACCGCTTTTCACTTCAAAAGATATCCCTTTGAGCGCTGGAATGCCACGGTTATCCTTAGCTACTACATTAGATACCTGGAGAATCGCATCTCCAACCTCTGCATCCTTCTTATCTACGCTGAAACTAACCTTACGGCCAACCATCTTAGCAGCCAGCTCATCAGTCGTCGTCTCGCTAGTCGCTACACTATCAATCACCTTGCCACGTCTAATAATCGTAACATTATCGCTTACTGCCATAATTTCCTTGAGCTTATGGGTAATCAAAATAATCGTTTTACCCTCGTTCACAAGGTTATGCATTATATGAATCAAGTCTTCAATTTCTTGCGGGGTAAGCACGGCTGTCGGTTCATCAAAGATCAAAATTTCTGCACCACGATAAAGCGTTTTCAAAATTTCAACCCGCTGCTGCATACCTACCGATATGTCGCTAATGAGTTGATCCGGTTCCACATGGAGCCCATACTTCTCTGACAGCTCCATCACTTTCTGTCTTGCCTTGCGATAATTAATCGTTAATCCATTTACTGGCTCTGCGCCAAGAATAATATTCTCAACTACCGTATACGGTTCTACTAACATAAAATGCTGATGAATCATCCCAATGCCAAGATTAATGGCGATACTTGGGTCCGTAATATTAACCTGTTGTTCATTAATATAAATTTCACCTTCATCAGGCTGATATAATCCGAACAGAATATTCATTAATGTGGATTTACCTGCTCCATTCTCGCCCAACAGAGAATGAATCTCACCTTTTCTAACCTTGAAGCTAATGGAATCGTTCGCTATAATCCCAGGAAATCTTTTTGTAATCCCTCGCATTTCTACTACGAGCTGTTCACTCGGCATCATCCATCACCTGCTTGCCTTAATATGGAATACAAGACTAGTACATCTCCTAAAGAAACGGACTAGCCTTGTATGAATTAGTCATCTATCTTATTATTCCAATATCTATTTTGTTTCAGGAACTGTAATTTCACCTTTAACGATCTTATCTTGATATTCTTTCACTTTCGCTAGAACTTCAGCTGGAACGTTAGGATTCTTCTCAGGTAGGCCTACACCATTATCTTTAAGACCAAGCTCGATCTTCTTACCTTCGAATTTGCCAGCAGCTGCATCAGCAGAAATTTTCTTAACCGCTTCGTCTACACGCTTCATCATGGAAGTTAGTGTAATTTCATCGCCGAAAGTTTTGGATTGGTCTTTATCAACACCAATTACCCATACGTTAGGATCTTTCTTCTTACGTTCTTTCGCTTCGTTGAACACACCGTCACCAGTGGAACCAGCAGCGTGGAAAATGATATCAATTCCATCACCGTACATGGAAGCTGCAGTTGACTTACCATCACTTGGTGAATCGAATTTACCTGTATACACTACTTTTACAGTTGCATCAGGTTTTACTGCCTTAACACCTGCTACGAAACCTACTTCAAAACGTGTAATAACTGGAATTTCAGCTCCGCCTACGAATCCGATTTTGTTGGATTTCGTCATTAGGCCAGCAACTACGCCTACTAAGTAAGAACCTTCATTTTCTTTGAACAGTACGGACGCTACATTCTTAGCATCCACTTCACCGTCAATGATACCGAATTTCAAATCTGGGTTTTGATCGGCAACTTGCTTAACCGCATCAGCCATCATGAAACCGATACCCCAAGTTAGATCCGTTTTTTGCTTCGCAAATTGAGTTAAGTTAGGAACGTAATCTGAATCGCTTGCACTTTGCAAATATTTAGTATTGTCTTTGTCGAATGCTTGAAGACCTTCCCAAGCGCTTTGGTTAAACGAGTTATCGTTTACACCGCCAACGTCTGTAACCATACCAACCTTAATCTTGCTAGCTGTTGGTGCTTGCGTAGCAGCTGGTGTCGCAGCTGGCGTAGCTGCAGGTGTTGCAGCAGGTGTTTCTGACGGACCTGTAGATGGTGCTGATGATGCAGCCGGCTTAGCTCCCCCGCAAGCTGTCAAGATCAATGTCATGACTAAAACTAGCGACATAACCCAACCCTTTTTTTGAATGCGCATTTTGTTTCCCCTCTCAAAACATTATTGTTGTCCATGTGATTTTGAAAAAATGAAAAATTATCCATGAACATATGTCACGTTAATTATATGTCAAAGGGTAAATCTTGTAAATCAGTTTTCTATGTTTTATCGCTTGTACATCTACCAAAAGAGTAAAAATCAGACAAATATAATTCAATATTTTATAGATTCCGTCATTCACCAAAACAAAACAGAACACTCCATCCCTAAGTGACAGAGTGTTCAAGGTTTATGTCTAGTACAAATGATACTGCTGCTTCATCTTGGCAAACTCTTGGCTTTCCTCACGGAAGCGTTCTACCATGGCAGCTACGTCTAAATTCTCCTGACGATATATATTATCGCCGCACAGCAGGTCGATAAACGGTCTGCTATTCTCCTTAACAGGAGGCAAGAATTCGAATTCTTCATAGTTCTGCTTGATCGTAAACAATAAATCAATACCCATTTCAAGCGGCTTAAGTGCGTGTCTATCTGTGATATAAATTTGTACCCCACCGCATAATACACCTTCATGCTTGGAGGTAGTAGGTTTAAAATACACAGGACGGAATAGAACGCCAGGCAGCTTCTTACGGTTCATCTCATCTGATAGAGTCTGAGCATCGATATACGGAGCGCCGATGATCTCAAACGGACAAGACGTACCTCTTCCTTCTGACAAATTGGTGCCTTCAAACAAGCAGGCACCTGGATAAACCAAGGCGGAATCGAATCTAGGAAGCCCCAGAGATGGCAACACCCAAATTCGGCCTGTATCCGCGAATTGCATCTGACGCTCCCAGCCATCGCAAGGTACTACATGTAGCTTGCAATTCCAGTTCATTTGCTCATTGGCCATTGTCGCCACTTCACCCGCTGTTAGACCATATCGCACAGCTAGCGGATAGTTACCGACAAAGGATTGAAAGCCATCCTTGAGCACATTGCCTTCTACCGTTACGCCATCTAATGGATTAATTCGATCCAGAACAACGAATTCTTTGCCTGCCTTGGCACAATCCTCAAGTGCGTACAACATCGTATAAATAAACGTATAGTAACGAGCTCCTACATCCTGAATATCGTATACGACGATATCCACGCTATCTAGCATTTCCTGCGTCAAGCGCTTTGAATCTTTGCGATATAAGCTATGAACAGGCACACCTGTATATTTGTCCGTATAGGTATCCACTAATGCACCAGCCGCTAAATCGCCGCGCACACCGTGCTCTGGACCAAACATAGCCGCTAGATGATATTTTTCATGCAGAATCTGAATAGTAGAAACAAAATCCTTGTTTAAACCCGTTGGCGCTGTAATGAGTCCGATTCGTTTCCCTTTGAAAATATGGTCATACTTATCAATTTGATCTATTCCATTAAGAATCATAGTCCAGACCTCAACTCACGCAAAGTCTCTTGTGGGATCATGAATGTCTCCGCATATTGTTTGCGAGCTTCGATACCTCTAACTCTTGCCAAATGTTTATAGTACTCCATGTATGGGAAGGATTTGCTGCCCGTTACAAACCAATGCTTGGACAATGCGTCAATCCATAAATCATATGCCTCTTGCGAGAAATCGATGTAAACATAAGGGCGATAGTCAACTGCATCTTCCCAGTTCTCTGCATAATACAGCTTGGAAGCAAAGAATGCTGGCAATTCTCTTTCAAAGGATGGCAATCCTGCAAAGAATCTAGCATCATTCACGATGCGATGTGTGGTCATATGATCCTTGTGCATACTTCTGCTATGATGCGTAATCAGGATGTTCGGTCTCACCTGACGAATAACGTCGGCTACTTGAACACGCATTTCATGTGAATCTGGCAGCTCACCATCTGGGTTATCGAAAACAATTGCTTCTCCGCCTAACATGGAAGCAAAAGTTTCAGCTTCTTGTACTTTTTGCTTACGATAATCCGCCATATCTCTGCCTGCTGGCACGCCGCGTTCACCTGCAGTAAGCGCTAAAGTGACAATGCGATCTCCCTTAAGTGAATGACTAGCAAGCACACCGCCTGCAGTCAATTCCATATCTCCAACATGACCTCCAACAGCTAGAATCGTTAATTTTTGTTCACTCATGTTAAAATATCTCCTTTCGCATAATCGCAAATTCTTTAGCTTCTGTAAATCCTGCTTTCTCATATATGCCTAATGCAGGATTGTTTCTACCCGTAAATAAAGACATGTACTCGGTGCCAATATTCTTGAATGCTTCACATAATTTGAAGAAAAGAATGCTGCCCAGTCCATGACCTTCATATTCAGGATGGACGCCAATTCCTGCAAAATAGCCTCTTCCACTTACCTGACGTATGACGGGTCCAGCGAATCCAGCAGCTTTGCCTTCACAAGCTGCAATAACTACAGGCACACCGTTTGCTGTACTTTCAGTAATTTCTTTGAGCCATAAGGGATTTCCTAATCCTTCCAGCATTTCTTGAACTCCGTGATACTGATTCGCATCAAATAGCCCTACTGTAAATCCTTTGGCAGCCGCTTTCTCTTCTTTCAACCGAATATTCTCAGGAATCGAGAAGCCTGCCAGATTTAGATACATCGCACATTGTCTTGCACGATCGATATAGCCTTGTTCTAGTAGAAACGCATATAAGGCACTATCCACAGGTACGCCAGGTGCATTGTTATGCTCGTGCTTTGGCGTTCCAGGGATGTACCATGGAAGATGCATAGGGTTAAAGAATAAGAAATCAGCCTGCTTTTTGCCTGCAAGCTGGAATTGCTGCTCTAATGCATGAAGCAATTGCTTGTAATGATTGTCTGTTTTCCAGTCACTGGACACAAGAATGCACGTGATATAACCCGCAACATCACCTAATGGCAGGTCATCACCGGTACATCCACATGCAAATCCAATCACTTGTTCAGATTCAAGAAGGACAAAAGCAAGCTCTTGTTTAAAGTAACGATTGTTTAGAAAAATATCAGCAAAGCTTTGTTCTGTAAGTTCCTTATATCCATCGTTCACTGCTTCGTTGTTCCATAATCCAATGACCTGTTCGATATAGGTATAATCGAATGGTACTATCATAATGAACATCCCTCTCAGCAAGAGCTAGTATGATATTTTGCCCATAATGACAGGACGCTCGGCTCCTGTTACGTTCGGTAAATTATTCGTTAGTCTTGCCATTGTATAATCTGCAAGCAGTGCAAATGCAACTGCTTCTTTGGCGTCACTGTTATAACCAATCTGCTCTTGTGTTAATACCTCTATACCCATAACACTAAACTCTTCGGTCAGATACTTCATCAAAGTATGATTGTAACTGCCGCCACCTCCAACGAACAAAACGTCAGCTGGATGACGATCTCTCACATAGCGACGGTAAGCATCTCCAATTGACCATGCTGTAAGCATTGTAACAGTGGCTACTATATCCTCGAATGCGAGATTCAACTTGCCTGCATAAGCTAGCACTTGATCCACATATTCAGAACCGAATAGCTCTCGACCCGTTGATTTAGGAAGCGGAAGTGTGTAATACTCCTCTTGCTTTAGGAGCTCTAGTAAATCTTCATCTACATTGCCCTTCTGAGCAATCGCTCCACCTATATCCATCATCTGGTCTCCACCCGTTATTCTTGCTACAACGCCATCGATCAGCATATTGCCAGGACCTGTATCTAATGCAAATACCTCATCAGATGTACAACCTGCAGGAATTACTGTTAGATTGCCGATTCCCCCGATATTCTGCAAGAGAATCGTTCGATTCTGCTCACGATATAGCAAATACTCCGTAAATGGAACAAGTGGTGCCCCTTGTCCTCCGACCGCCATGTCTGCTACACGAAAATCAGAGACACAAGGGATTCCTGTTCTTGCTGCGATTACAGCTCCTTCACCAATCTGGACCGTATAACGAAGATCATAGCCTTCACGATGCTGCAAGTTAGGAGCATGATAAATCGTTTGTCCATGCGAGCCAATCGCATGAATATCTTGAGGGGTAAGCTTTGCCTGTTGAATAACTGACAATGCAGCATCGGCATAAAGCTCACCCAAAAGTACATTCATCATTCCAACTTTATCTACCGTAGCTTGTTTTGGATCAAATAATGTAAATATCTCTTCTCTAACCGCTTTGGGAAATGCGATATTCTCAAAAGCGATTAATTGAACGTTCGGCTTAGTATCTAAGCTCTCGCTAATTTCAATCACAGAAGCGTCAATACCATCAACTGATGTGCCTGACATCAATCCGACAACATAGCGTCGATTTAAGGTAGAGGAATGAGTTTCCATTTTTATCCTTTCACAGCTCCTACTGTAACCCCTTCAAGGAAGTATTTTTGTAAGCTAAAGAATAGAATAAACATTGGTAATGCCGAAATGGTTGCACCCGCCATCATTGGCGCGATAAAGGTTGTATTCGCAAAACGGAAGTTTTTAAGACCAACCTGAATCGTTTGCATATCCATTGTATTCGTAACAAGTAATGGCCAGAAGAATGTATTCCAGCTATCCATGAACGTTAGAATTGCCATAACAGCAAGTACAGTTTTGGATAATGGTAGAATAATTTTCCAATAAATTTGGAATTGATTACAGCCTTCGATTTTGGCACATTCAAGAACTTCGTTCGGAATACTGCTCATAAACTGTTTAGATAGGAAAATGTTATAAACCGTAACAATACCAGGTACGATAAGCGCGCCATAAGTATTTTGCATATCGAACGTATTTACGATCAAGATGTACAAAGGAACTTGTGTTACTTGGTACGGAATCATCATCGAAACTAGTAAAACCGCGAATAGTACACCTCTGCCTTTAAAACGAAGCTTGGAAAAAGCATAACCAGCTAAGCTAGCAAACAAGACGTTGGATACTGTTACTGAACTTGCAACGATAAGTGAATTTAATATCCATTTATAAGAATGTTCACTGAAGTCGAAGAAGAATTTGTACGATTCAAACGATATTTGAGAAGGCAGAATCGAGTAGCTAATTGCTCCAGCCTCAACCGGATCACCAAACGAAGTGATAACCATGAAATAAATTGGAAAAATGGTTGCTAAAGCAAAAAGAGTTAGGCCGATAAAAATGATCGAGTTTCTTATATGTCTTTTATGTGGTTTGCCCGTATGGTTGCTAAATAATGCCATTATTTATCCCTCTCTCTCTCTTAGTATTCTACGTCTTTACCTGCATATTTGAACTGAAGGAATGAAATGACTCCAATAATAGCAGCTAGAATTAGGGATTGAGCGGCAGCTTTACCGAATTCAAAATATGTAAATGCGTTATTGAAGATCAGCAAGCCCATCATTGTAGTCGAGTTATTCGGTCCTCCACCTGTCATGAGGAAAGCATTTTGGAATACTTGGAAAGATCCTATCACACCAGTTACAAGCAAGAACAAAGTAGCAGGTTTAATTGCAGGCACAACGATATGCCATAGTTTTTGGAAGAAGTTCGCACCATCTAGTTCAGCAGCTTCATAATAAGCATCATCAATGCCAAGCAAACCAGCTAGATAAATGATAATACTTGTACCGTGGCTTGATAACCAAGACATAAGTACGAGTGAAAACATTGCGGTTTTGCTAGATCCCAGCCAGTTCTGACTATCGATACCTAAATAGCCAACTAGCTGATTTAGAATACCGCCTGGTAGTGCATCAAAGATCCACAACCAAACAACGGACAAAGCAACACCAGATGCTACAACAGGTAAATAGAAAGTCGCTTTAAAGAAAGTTTGTGTTTTCTTTCTCAAAGGTAGAATCAAAATTGCAACACCTAAAGATAAGGCCAAGTTTACAGGCACTGTCAAAATCGTATACACAACCGTATTTTTGACGGATTGCCAGAATAATGGATCTACAATTGTAGTTTTATAATTATCGAATCCAATAAAAGTGGAACCAAGCGGTTTATATTCTTGGAAGCTGATAATAATTGCGTTGACCACTG
The DNA here is from genome assembly GCF_004344915.1 of Paenibacillus albiflavus. Classification (GTDB taxonomy): domain Bacteria; phylum Bacillota; class Bacilli; order Paenibacillales; family NBRC-103111; genus Paenibacillus_AM; species Paenibacillus_AM albiflavus. Next base: position 93,155 of record NZ_SKFG01000018.1, read on the forward strand.
GGTAAGCTGTAAACATTGCAAATGCAGTTAATGCTACAGCAATAAAGGCGTATCCCCAGGCTCCTTCTCCTCTGATTCTTCTTTTTTTCGTAGTTTTAGCGATACTAGTCATTTGTCATACCCCGTTTCAGAGCGTCGGTTATAATGCGGGTAGTCGTGCATTGCGCACGACTACCCCGCCTAACAACATACATTATTCTTTTACAATTCCGTCTTCACCAAACGCTGCAACTGCAGCTTTCTTAATTTCATCGAACATAGCTTCAGGAGTCATTTCACCAGCCATTAATGCTTGGAATTTCGGTACGATTACTTCAGTTTCAATCTTGATAGCTTTAGCAGCTAGTTCAGAAGGAATATCAGGACGAGCAGGTGTAGCATGTTTCAACATATCTTCAATAGCAGCTGCGTTGTTAGGATCGCGATTAACTGGGAAGTCTTTCGCAGCATCTCTACCACTCTTCGTGATAAGGTTCAAGAAACCGTCTGCACTAGTACGTGCCGCAACTTTACCACTAGCTAAGAAATAAGCAGCTTTTACAACGTTTGCTTTGTGTTCATCTGTAGGATCTTTCTTACCACGGAATGTTACATAACCGTCAACAACTGTAGTTGCAACAGCTTCAGCGCCTTGGAAAGATGGAACAGGAAGCGCAACGTATTCTACTTCAATACTATCTTTAACTGCGCTAGCATCCTTATTCTTGATCTTTTCGTTATTTTGTCTTGCATTGTTTTCGAATGTTGCAAGACCTTTACCAGTGATCATTGTTTGACCAGTCAAGAACATGTTCCAACGCTTACCAGCATCAACGGAACTAAGTTCTTTAGGCATGGAACCGTCATCGATCAATTGACGAAGATCTTTCAGCAAGCCAAGATAGTTCTTGCTTGTGTAAGTATATTTCAAATCTTTGTTAAACTCAGACGGCATACCTGCACTTTTAGCCATGATAGACAAGTAATCCTTAGCTGCAACACCTTTAACTGCAAATACGAAGCCGTAACGAGTTGGTTTACCAGGCTCAGTTACTACACCTTTTTTGATTGCTTCGCGGAATTGGTCATAAGTCCAACCATTCTTTTGAACGCTTTGCCAGTCAATTCCCGCTTTATCTAAGAACTCTTTGTTACCACCGATGGAGTGAACTTCCATATAAGCTGGGAAGCCGTAAAGTCCTTTTCCGTTCTTCATATATTCGAATGGAACTGGATCATAGTCAGCAACCATTTCTGGCGTAACTACATCAGTGATATCCATTAGCATGCCTTGGTTCACATATTTAGGAATACCGCTGGAACCGATGAATGCGATATCTGGAGGGCTACCAGCGTTAACTTGAGTATCAAGTTTGGAAGTCATATCTTCCCAGCTAGCAGGCTCGATTTTAAGTGTTAGGTTTGGATACAATGCGTTGAAATCTTTTTGCATTTCATCAAACGTTTTTTGGAAGTTACCTGATACCGGCGGTAGAAGCGCTGTAATGGTATCTTTAGCATCTGAATTAGTTGCTGCTGGAGTTGGTGTTGCGCTTCCTGCATCTTTATTGGCTGTGTCGTTGCTGCTGCAAGCTGCCAAAGACATGCTCAAAGCCAAAACTGATGCGATAATTGGCATTTTTCTTTTCATTTGAATTCCCCCAATAAATAAATGATTTAGATTAATAGAATGATAGATTCACAACTAGATTGGCGCACTAATTGTACGAATAGCTTCTTTCAAGTTGCCATTGCATTTGTTAAGTGCAATTTCTGCAAGCTCTGCATCTAATCCGGTTTTGATCATCATAATCGCTAGCTTGCAGTTCATCGAAGCTTGCTTCAAATAATGAGTAGCCGTTTCTGCATCCACATCCGTAGCAATCTGAATGATTCGAACAGAACGATCATACAATTTGAGGTTGCTAGCTTTTAAATCTACCATAAGATTATTATACACTTTTCCGAGCTTCACCATCGTACAAGTTGTGAGCATGTTCAGAACGAGTTTTTGAGCTGTTCCTGACTTCATACGAGTGGAGCCCATAATAACTTCTGGTCCAACAACAGGCGCGATGCATATATCACAGTATGGTTCTAGCTTCGAATTCTTATTGTTCACTACCCCGATTGTTATTGCACCTATCTCTTTAGCCTTTTGAAGTCCAGCAATAACAAATCTAGCACTGCCGCTAGCAGTAATCCCGATGACGGCATCCTTGCTTGTTACACCGCAACGTTCGATTAATGCGACCCCTTCTTCTGCACTATCCTCAAAACCTTCTACTGCTACTCTTAGTGCTGTATCTCCTCCGGCAATATGCCCTTGAACTAACTTAGGGTCAGTCCCGAACGTCGGTGGACATTCAGATGAATCTAGTACACCAATTCTACCTGAGGTACCAGCACCTATGTAGAACATTCTGCCTCCACTACTCAGCACTTGATATAAACTATCAACAGCTTTTGCAATTTGAGGAATTTCCGCTTCCACCGCTCCAGGAACCAAAGAATCTTGCTGATTCACTAATCGCAGCATTTGTTCCGTTGAACACTCATCAATTGATAAAGTGCTCTGATTGATCCCTTCTGTAGCTAAGCCAGCAAGATACTCATCCATACGAATCCTCCATTCTTAAGTATTTGGTTGAAGCCGCTTTCATCAAGCTTGTAAATGTTTTTTCCTACACCCTTATTCTAAGTAATTTCAGAGAATAATTCAATAACATTTTGAAAAAAAAATTTAAATTAAAAAAAATTGCTGTTTTTTTATTTTAAAACTTGCATAAGAAAAGACATCGCCGTATAGAATTATACGATGTCCCTCCTTCTCGAATTAGTGTTTACTCGCCAAAATTTTGTGCGTCTTGCTCAAATACCGTTTTACATTCTGATAGTCGCTACTTGCAACACCTGCAAACAAAATATCAATTACCGTAAGCATCGCAATTCGGGAGCCCATCGCACCGCTCCTAATCGTAATTTCAGGCGTTGATATACTTAGAACAATATTAGCCTTATCTGCTAGCTGGCTTTTATTATACTTCGTAATTGCAACAGTTAAAGCACCACTCTTTTTGGCAATTTCAAGAGATTCGAGAATCTCAACCGTTTCACCAGAATTCGAGATAAAGATTGCGACATCACCCTTCTCAAGCAGAATGGCAGACTCAAGCTGGCTATGTCCATCCGTACATGTCCGGCACATCTTATTGATTCTTGAAAATTTCTGATCAGCGTCTAACGCTACAAGCCCTGATGCACCTATTCCAAAGAATACAATGCGGTTACATTCCCGCAGAGCATCAACTGCGCGTGCGATCTCATTGCGGTTAATGACACTTAAAGTGTCTTCAATAGATTTGCAATTGTTACGTGAGATATTGTTAATAATAATCGATAGGTCATCCCCTGGCTGGATATCGGTGTACGGATCGTCCTGTTGTTCATCCATCGAGCCTAAAGAAGCAGAAATACTAACAATAAAGCTACGATACCCGCTATAGCCCATCGTTTTGCAAAAACGAAGAACAGATGCATCGCTCGTTTTACTAAGTTGAGCGAGATTCTTGATCGAAAGATGTGGTATTTCTTCCATGTTGTCTAGTATGTACTCTGCAACCATTCTCTCTACCGGTGTCAAACTATCCTTCATATCCCGCAGTTTAAGTAGAATGTTATCATTAATTGCCATTTTCATTACCTACTCACTATAATTTCTCCAAATCAACCAAATTGTAAGCTTAAATGAATTAAAAAACAAGAGCTTATCATGAAATATATGTAAATTTCCGAAATTTTATTCTGAAAATAAAATTGCATATTAAAATTTTATTTCTAGAATCTGTTGTTAGTCTATCAACTCCACGCTATAATCAAAAGTATAGAATACTACCCAAAATAATGATCATAGCACAAGGAAAGAGGTACCCCTATGAATCTAAATTTCATTATTGGCGTTGATGGCGGAAATAGTAAAACTGACTATTTGCTATTTGATAAACAAGGAAACTTCGTGGATCACATCAACACGGGCACATGCAGTCACGAACAATTTCCAGATTCCTATGAAGCTTCCTATCGAATTATGAATCAGAATATTGTAAATATCCTCGAACGCAATCAGCTATCGATAAATGACGTCATCGCTGGTGCATTTGGTCTAGCAGGTGCTGACATTCCTCCGCAGAAGGAACAGCTTAATAACGTTATCGAACGAATCGGGTTTACCCATTATGCGATGGATAATGACTCCTTCCTAGGAATCAAGGCAGGCAGTGACAAGGGCTATGGCATATGCAGCATTAACGGTTCCGGCACTTCAACCGGCGGAATCTCTCCTACTGGTAAACGTCTGCAAGTCGGTGGCGTTGGCAGCGAATTGTCAGGCGATGAAGCCGGCGGCTTCTTCCTCGGAAGAAAGGTGCTTCGCGCCGTATATGATGAGTTTTATCGCATGGGTCCGCAAACTTCTTTGACAGCGCCTGTCATGGAGCTTTTGCAAATTCCTCGTAAAGAGCAGTATATTGAGGTTGTACTGGAGGGTGCTGTAAAGCGCAGCTTGCCAAATACAGATCTGATTAATATTCTTCTTGCTGCTGCTGAACAAGGGGACGTTATTGCCATGCAAATTGTAGATAACACTGCACTTCAGCTTGCCCGTTCCACGGTAGGCTGTATCACCAATTTGGATTTTGAAAATGAAGTGGATATCATTCTGGCTGGCTCCGTCTGGGTCAAAGCCGTTCGTCCGATTATCTTCGACCTGTATAAGAAACATGTTGCCGAGCTAACCGAGTTGAAATGCAATTACAGTATTCTCAAAGCTCCTCCAGCAGCTGGCGCTGTTCTATGGGGACTTGAGCTGGCATGGGGACGTCCTGTCGATGCGGATGTCCGTCGCAAAGTAATTGAGACGATTGAGAAATTGTAATAGCTGTAATAAAAATTTAACTGGAATTGATCCTGTTATATTCTTTAGGTGATACTTAGCATTAGCATCCTATATCAATTACAAAAGGGGATATCGAGAGTCAACTGACTTTCGATATCCCCTTTTTGTTTATGCGTCCACTTTAACAAGCTTTCCAAATCAATCTAATATGATCATTATCATGTGCTATTAGCTTTCTTCTAGCTCAATTCGTGATCCACGACCTGATGCTTCTGCTGGATGAACAATTATCTTGCGCGGTAGTCTTGCCTTGAGTTCAGGCACATGTGATATGACGCCCACTGCTACGCGATCCGTATGCAGGCGCTCCAGTGCAGTTACGACCGTATCTAGCAAATCGCCATCTAAGGTGCCGAATCCTTCATCAAGGAAGAAGAATTCAAGCGGGTACTCCCCTTTGAGCTGAATTTGCGCGGATAAGGCCAGCGCAAGTGCAAGCGAGGTGAGGAAGGTTTCGCCGCCTGACAAGGTGGAGACGGGGCGCTTCACACCACCATTCGCGTCATCGCGAATGACGAAGCCGCCGCTTGAATCCACCTCAAGCGCATAACGGCGGCGTGTCAGTTTGCCGAGGCGCTCCGAGGCGGCCCTTGATACGCCGAGCAGCTGCTCCTCGGCGAGGAATTCGACCAAAGCGTTCGCCTTCAGAACGCTTTGCAGCTTGTGCAGGCGACCGCGCTGCAGCTCCTGTGCGGCTCGCTGCTGCTCGAGCACGCTCCATCTGGCGTGCTTCGCCGTCAGCTCGCTAAGCGCATGCTCCGCACGTGCCGCTGCCTGCAGCGCCGCTTCGCGCTGCTCCTCGGCCGTGCGCAGCTCCGCCTGCGCGGCAGCCCATTCCGCGGGCGTCACGACGCGCCCGCCCAGCTTCGCCGCGAGCGCTGCGCTTCGCGCACGCAGCGCCGCTTCCCGCTCGCGGTGCTCCCGCACGCGGGCGGCCGCTGCGCTCGCGACATCGCTCGCGAGCAGTGCCGCCTTCGCCGCTTCGCCCGTGGCGAAAGCGGCGGCTTCGAGCGCCTCGCGCAAGCG
>NZ_SKFG01000019.1 GCF_004344915.1 Paenibacillus albiflavus
GTGGAACTGCTCGGCTGAGCGATGATCGATGGCGGCGAGTTCACCGTCAGCGTCGCACCGTTCGATGCCGCATCAGGCGTTGCCAAACCACTGGCAATTACACGGTAGATATAGCCATTCATCCTTGCCGTTGCCCCGGTGATCGTCAGCGTCGCTGTTGTCGCTCCGCTGTACGGCGCTCCATTCGAAATATTCGTATATCCTGCGCCCTGATCTACCTGCCATTGGTAACCCGTCGTGTTCGACGCCAACACGGAGAAAGTTGTGTTCCCCCCGGCGGCAATGGTGGAACTGCTCGGCTGAGCGATGATCGATGGCGGCGAGTTCACCGTCAGCGTCGCACCGTTCGATGCCGCATCAGGCGTTGCCAAACCACTGGCAATTACACGGTAGATATAGCCATTCATCCTTGCCGTTGCCCCGGTGATCGTCAGCGTCGCTGTTGTCGCTCCGCTGTACGGCGCTCCATTCGAAATATTCGTATATCCTGCGCCCTGATCTACCTGCCATTGGTAACCCGTCGTGTTCGACGCCAACACGGAGAAAGTTGTGTTCCCCCCGGCGGCAATGGTGGAACTGCTCGGCTGAGCGATGATCGATGGCGGCGAGTTCACCGTCAGCGTCGCACCGTTCGATGCCGCATCAGGCGTTGCCAAACCACTGGCAATTACACGGTAGATATAGCCATTCATCCTTGCCGTTGCCCCGGTGATCGTCAGCGTCGCTGTTGTCGCTCCGCTGTACGGCGCTCCATTCGAAATATTCGTATATCCTGCGCCCTGATCTACCTGCCATTGGTAACCCGTCGTGTTCGACGCCAACACGGAGAAAGTTGTGTTCCCCCCGGCGGCAATGGTGGAACTGCTCGGCTGAGCGATGATCGATGGCGGCGAGTTCACCGTCAGCGTCGCACCGTTCGATGCCGCATCAGGCGTTGCCAAACCACTGGCAATTACACGGTAGATATAGCCATTCATCCTTGCCGTTGCCCCGGTGATCGTCAGCGTCGCTGTTGTCGCTCCGCTGTACGGCGCTCCATTCGAAATATTCGTATATCCTGCGCCCTGATCTACCTGCCATTGGTAACCCGTCGTGTTCGACGCCAACACGGAGAAAGTTGTGTTCCCCCCGGCGGCAATGGTGGAACTGCTCGGCTGAGCGATGATCGATGGCGGCGAGTTCACCGTCAGCGTCGCACCGTTCGATGCCGCATCAGGCGTTGCCAAACCACTGGCAATTACACGGTAGATATAGCCATTCATCCTTGCCGTTGCCCCGGTGATCGTCAGCGTCGCTGTTGTCGCTCCGCTGTACGGCGCTCCATTCGAAATATTCGTATATCCTGCGCCCTGATCTACCTGCCATTGGTAACCCGTCGTGTTCGACGCCGACACGGAGAAAGTTGTGTTCCCCCCGACTGCAATGGTGGAATTGCTCGGCTGAGCGGTGATCGACGGCGACGAGTTGACAGTGGCGGTGTCCCACACAGTAGTTTGGGTATTGTCCTGCACGGTATTGACATCCAGCTTCCACTGGGTGATGGCCTTGTTGGTAAAGCTGGTTGTATTGCCAGTAACTTCAGACACAATGACCAGCCGAATGGGGCCATTCACATCCCCAATCGTGTACACATTGTTTGCGCTGGGGGTAATCAGTTCATTTGTTACGAACCAGTCATTTGTGCCGCTGTTCCATAACTGATAGGCTGCCGATTTGAAGGTAAGGCCGGCCGGCAAAGCATCGGTAATGGTGAAGTCTTTAAGGCCTTGTTTGCTGTAATTCTTATTGACGTCAATCGTCCATGTAATGGTACGCGGGTCTGCAGGGTTCGCCTGCTTGTCCAGCGTACCGATCATTTGAATCCAGTCGGGCTTGAGGGCGACGCTCCACGGGCTCGAGGAAAGCAGCTTATTATCGGACGCGTCCCTCAGCTCCACAGCATTTGTGACGGTCTGCCACCCACTATCACCGGCGTTATACTCACGGTAATACTTCTCCTTTGGAATCCACGTCTTGAAGGTAATCATCGCATGTTCACCGAAGCCCGCTGGGAAGGTGTAGGCCAGCGCATTCGTGGTGCCGTTATCCGGCGTTGCCGCTACACCGTTTACCTTGAAGGAGCTTTCCACATAAGTGCCTATCGCCACCGGATCGAGCGCGTCGTAAAACTTCAGATCTGCGAGCGGCAGCAGTATAGTAGGATCCGACATATCCGTGGCGGCAATTTCCACCTGCCACTCGATTGCACCCTCTACAAAAGCAGCCTGATTAATCCAACCGTTTTCGGAAGCGTTGCTGTTAGACCTCATTGTGATGCTGTACTCAGGCATCGGACTTGCCATCATAGATACGGGAAGCTGTCCTTCAGGTGCATCGAACACCGTCTCAGATCCCGATGGCTCGATCTCGTTCGACGGATCAAATTCGCTCACTACTACCGTCCCAGAATCACCGGGCGCACTTCCCGCATATGCGGTAGCAGAGAACGTCAACGTCTGCAAGACAAGCAAAACTACCAGGCAGAAGGATAATATAAATTTGCCTACATTCTGTTTTCGTTTCACACAAGATTCCCCTTTAGCATATTTGATACTTTCAAATCTGACATTCTATCATCTCCGGTACCACCGAAAATTAAGATTTTGCTCATCAAATATTCTCCTTCTAATCAATTGGCATTCTGGCATTCATACTTAGCCGGTACGCCTTATGAAGCTCTCCATAGGCTAGAGTATAGTTGATCTCAGAGAATAAGGCGTCATCCGAAAGTAGTACAAACGCAAAAAAAGATCGAAAAATAGCTTATTTATCAACCTTCAACGAAGGGAAATGCATCTGGCTTCCCCTAATCACGGCTAATTTCGATACGTAGAAAACCCTCGACCTAACCAGTCGAGGGTTTCATGGTGGATGCGAAGAATTTTTACCCCTGTCCGAAGATCAGGGGGGCTAGGCTACCAGCCATAACACTGTTTAACAAAAGCCCAGATGCAAACTACACCTGAGCTTCAGACTTGACCCAAGATTCCTTGGGGGTATTGGATCAGCACCCGTCAACATTCTTTTCAAAGTTATCGAGCAGTGCACGTACTTCTTCCGTTGACTTTGTATTCATCATTTGATGTCTTAATTCGCTAGCCCCGCGGAAGCCTTTGACATATATTTTGAAGAAGCGCTGAAGCCCTGACATTGCACGTGGCAGCTCTTCGAGATATTGATCATGAAGATCAAGGTGTAATTTAAGAAGATCCAGGTATTCTTTCGGACTATGCTCTTTTGCTTCTTTTTCAAAAGCAAACGGATTACTAAATATTCCACGTCCAATCATAACGCCATCTACACCATATTGCTCCACAAGCTTTAGCCCTGTTTCACGGTCGGGAATGTCTCCGTTAATGGTTAGAAGAGTATTTGGTGCTACTTCATCACGTAACTTTTTAATTTCCGGAATTAATTCCCAATGGGCATCCACTTGACTCATTTCCTGCCTTGTACGTAAATGTATAGAAAGGTTCGCAATATTTTGTTTTAATATATGTGTAAGCCACTCATGCCACTCGTCTACATCCGTGTATCCAAGTCTTGTTTTCACACTTACAGGCAGTCCTCCCACTTTTGCTGCTTGGATAATTTCTGCTGCAGCATCTGGGCGAAGAATAAGGCCACTTCCCTTCCCCCTCGTTGCCACATTTGGAACAGGACAGCCCATATTAATATCTATGCCTTTAAATCCTAGCTCTGCCATCCCGATACTCATTTGACGAAAATATTCAGGCTTATCCCCCCAAATATGTGCAACCATAGGCTGTTCATCCTCTGTAAACATCAAACGTCCACGTACACTTTTGTGTCCATCTGGGTGACAATAGCTCTCCGTATTTGCAAACTCTGTAAAAAACACATCAGGTCTGCCTGCTTGAATTACCACATGTCGAAAAACAACATCCGTCACATCTTCCATTGGTGCAAGCACGAAAAATGGTCGTGGCAAATCACGCCAAAAATTTTCTTTCAATTTAAGCTCAAATCCTCTCATTATCTTCTTTTACACTTATATCATGCTTAATAACTGATTATCAACTCTCATGGTTTTGTCAGTGCTATTCTAAAGCCAAGGTCCTCTATCTTGAAATCAGGCATGCTCTTCCTTCTAATCGTAGAACCACAATTGTTTTTATAGATTCGATGATATCCTATTCTCGATTTAAAATTGAGAAAAAATTCCCAATTTGGACAATCAAAAAGACGACGATCTGATCTAAAAAAACTACAACCCCATCCTCATTCAGGTGGGGTTGCTGGTCTATAAAATATTCAGTCCTCAATTGCATTCATTAATCCGAGCTAATTAGCCTAGCTTCTGGCCGCAATTCGAACAGAAGTTAGCGCCTTCGTTTTTCGCACCACAGTTAGGGCAGAAGTTCGGCTTACTGCCGCCTTGCGGAGCATTAGAATTACCGCCACCAGAAGCTTGATTCTGGTTGGCATTCATATTTTTCATCATTTCATTCGCGATATTCATTCCCATCATCATGCCTGCCATGTCCGAAGCAGTCCCGCCGCCATGTGATTTACCAGAAGCCATTGCATCGGTCATGCTAACCTGCTGATATTTCTGCAAGTTACCAATCATTTCGTGTGAAGCCGTCTTCGTGATCATATCCTGAATTTCTTGCGGATAATTAAAGCTCATCACCTGGAAACCGGTAATCGTCATTCCGTTATCCATGACTTCCATATCCAAATCCTCACGAATCCCTTTGGCAATTTCATAAGCATTTGCTTGCAGATTGAACATATTCTTCCCTTCCTTGCTGATCCACTTCATTAACAGTTGATCCAACACGGAGGTAATACGGATTTTGATATCATCAACAAGATAGCTATCTTTCATGCCTGCAATCTTATCAATCAGCCTTACATAATCATTCACTTTAAAATTAAACGTTCCGTTTGCACGAATTGGCATGCCGCCCGGAAGCTGTGGAGCAGGAATCAAAATCGGATTTTGCGTCCCCCATTTAACCGTAAATTCCTTGGTATTCACGAATAAAACTTCTACTCTCATGCCGCTGTTGAAGCCGAATTTGAATCCTTTTAAAGTGGACAAGAATGGAATGATTTCGGAATCAATGTTGTATTCCCCATCCTCCTGAAATATCCCCTCAATCTTACCATTGTTCACAAAAATGGCATCTTGCCCTGAGCGAATGATCAGTTTACTTCCTTTCTTAATCTCTCGGTTGCTCCATTTCCAGAAAATCATATCATCTCTAAACTCTTCCCACTCTACAACGTTTGAAAACTGATTTTTGAAAAATGCCATATCATAACCCTTCCTTTACATTAAAATTTACCTCTACTGCCACTATGAGAATGCCCGCCTCCGGTAATTCCTCCACCACCAGAGCCGCTGCCTGAACTCTTTTCAATTTTTCGCTTGGTTACGGTTGTTCGAATGTACTGATCCTGCCGATCCACAATCCCTGAAGTGCTTGCATCCTCGTAGGTATGCGAATTAACAGTTACGCGCCCGCCTGAACGGTAAGCCATTATACCAACGACAATACCTCCAATAGCCAAGGCCCCTCCCAATTGAACCCATATATTAAACAAAATATTATCTGGATTCACACCAGGCTCAAAGCCCATATATTTATAGGAGGTTTTGATATAGGTTTCGAATGCCAGTTTATAATTGCCATCTGATAGATCCGGTGTAATCTTATTCCGTATTTTATCAAGCCTGCCATCGTCCAGATACGCCTTAGCCTTATAAAATCCAGCTAAATACACATCCCGATTCCTCATATCCAGCGCCAAAATGGCTGCATTACCATGAGGCTTGTCGTAGCCAGGCCCATTCTGATCATAGAAATCTCCTGTCATCTTCTCTATATCAATGTTGTCAGTGTTCTTTGTAGTAATGATGATAAAATCCGTTTCTCTTTTGGCACCATATTCATTCGCCATCGTATTTAGCTCATTGTATTCTTGAGGCGTAAGCAGCTTCGCATCATCATAGATCAACTTCTTTTCTCCCGCTGCTGCTGCCATGACTTGAAAGGGGGCAACTAGATACACCAAAAAAAGGAACAGAGCTGCCAGAACCACTCTTTGCCTTTTCACAGGAAACCTCCCCCTAACATCCATGAGATTGTTTTTAAAGCAAGGAAAGAGACACCGGATATACCCGCAAACCATGCCGTAACCTTCAACATGCTAATTGGAGGCTTGCCGACGACCTTCCCCGTCTGACCATTCATGGCAAACATGTAATCCAATTTGTTATAGTCATAGTGAACTACCCATATTGGAAGCATACAATAGTCTGTATTCTTGACATTTGTATCAATTTGCTTATCCGTAAACTGAACAGTCGAATAGCCTGACACTGCCGACCTAATCGAGGATTCAATATACTCTCTGATTTTATCCTTTGCCCGTGGCAATAGCTCTGTATCCGTATAACTATATTTATCCGCAGTATAACCTGCCAGATACGGGGTTTTAAAGCTCTTAAGCTGATCATAAGAAAAAGGTTCCAGCCGATCCATCAGCTTATCTTGCATTTTCTCTGACGAGTCAATCGGCACCTTCACATAATTCAGATTAAGTTTTCTATAGATGTCAAAATGCTGCGTTTCCGTGTATTGGTAGTCACCTTTTGTATAGCTACTCACTCTCGTGGCATGACCCGTTACTTCCACTTTGTTATGCAATTCATATAACCAGAAGGGTACATACATGCCGGTTATACCTTTGACACGATCCGCTGTCATAAATCCACTTGGCGTAAGAAGACCGTTTCTGCACCATTTTCGGAAAGCCTTCATCGCCTTCTCCTTGTTAATCGAGAAAGGAATGACCAGCGCTGGGGTCAGCTTCCCACTTACGCGATCACCAAGAACGACAGCCGAGTTACAGAAGCTGCAGACGGTCGCCATCGTTTCGGGTTCGGCAGCAATGACAGCACCACAGCTTGTACAATGATACTCCTGAACTTCACCCCCAGAGAAATTTCCCTGTTCAAAAGGATCATGATTCTGCTCGATATTATCCTTTCTTCCACAACTTTGACACGATAACGCCCCCGTCTCTGAGTCGAAGATCATGCCGCTACCGCAGTTTGGACATTTAAATTGAATCGTGTTCATTCACTCACCTCAGATTACGTAAGATATAGCCAGCAATTCTATTCTTTTTTTGGATTTTGCTGCAATTGCGCGATCAGCGTATCCAGGTCGTCTTCCTCCGCTTCAGCCCTTAGCTCAGCCAAAGCAGTCGCTTCATTCAAGGCTTGTGTCACCCGTTCATCCATCTCTTGAAAGGAAGCCTTAATACCGGAACCCTGCTGCAGCTTTGTAGCAGCCAGCTTTCCCTTAAGCTCTATACGCTTAGCCTCCAGCTGTCCCAAGTCCGATACAAGCTTATCCTGCATTTGTTTCATGCTTGCAGCATTTGAGGAGGCGAGATCGTAAGCAGCCTGCAGCTCGGTTAATTTCTCAGCAAGCATTGCTTTTCTCTCCAGGAATTTGAGCGATTCATCCTCATTCCCCGCTTCCACAGACTTCTCCGCATAGCGTTGTAGCTTCTTGATCTCGGCATTACACTCGTCGAGCAGCGTCTTTGCTCTTCGCTCATCAGCGAGCACTGAAGCTGTTTCGGCTTTTACCTTACCCAAGTCGCTATTCAGGTTTCTCATATATTCATCAATCGTCTTCTCCGGATCATCCGTTCGTTCCACTAAAGAGTTAACATTAACCTTCATAATATCTCGCAGCCTTGATAAAATTCCCATGTTACATCACTCCCTTTGTGTTTATCCCATTATCCTAATAATACATGAATTACAAGCAAAAGGTTTCAATGGATTAAATAATATGGAAATTTTTTATATCTTATTGATTTATATATGTCGGTCATTAGACCGTTTTAAAGTTCTTAGTTTGGTATATTTTACTCTAGCGGATAATCATAACGAATGAACCCCTTGTGATTGGCGACCTTGTCATAGAGCAAACGAGCTGTGGTATTGTCTTGACGAGTTTGCCAGTAGAATCGAGAAGCGTTATGTTCGCGCGCCGATTTCGCGACCCGCTCTATGAGCGCGCGAGCTATCCCATGCCCCCGAGCAGCTTCGTCGACGAATAGATCTTGCAGGTAGCAGGCATCTTCCATCCAGATAGTGCGATGGAATAGGTAGTGAGCTATACCGACCAAATTTCCTTGTAGGTGCGCGCCAAAACCATATACACCATCGCCGTTCAGCAATCGGTGCCACACCTCATCATATGTTGAGTCGGGGAGTTCAGTCTCATAAAAGGTTTTATAGCCTCGAGCTAAGATGTTCCAGCGGTTACGGTCCTCTACTCTCAGTGGCACAATGTCAATCGAGATTTGTTTATTCGATATTCCTGCGATATAGGATCATCCTTTCAAATATAATAAGAGTAACAAAGATTAGTATAAATTAATTATATTAGCTTATTGGTATATGATATAGAACCAATACAAAAATCTTTTATTAGACCAATTTGTAATGAGAAACGTAACACGAAGATCATAGACCATTGCGTTAACGGGTACGATAGTTCAAAAAAGCGACGGGAATTTTATTCCTCATCGCTTTTTGCATTACTAAAACCAGACTGTCACAGCAAATCCTCTAGCATAGTAGTCCGATTCTTCTATGACACACGAAAGCTTTGTCTTCTCATCCACATCGTTGCCACCCATTTCTCACCTTGGATCACAGGTGTTCCTGCATGCAGCGTAAGCTCATTTAATTCATGATTGCTATAAAAATACTCAAAGTAGACAGCCATTCCTTTGCAAGGGAAAACAGACAAATTAAGTGTAGGAAATGCCGTCGCTCCGCCTTCCTCCACATCATTCAAATACATCACGAGCGTACTTATGCGATTATTGTTACTTGCTCGACTCGTCTCTGCAAAGAAATCATAATGGGGCTTATACTCTTGACCGGGAGTGTATAGCAGGACTTGCAAGCCATCGCCATGCTCAATAGGGATATTCATAATTTGCGAGATTCGCTTCTCAATTCGTGTAACCGTCTCATTCTCTTTCTCTTCACAGAACACCCCTCTACTCGTTCTAATCGTATTGACCTCACGGTCTTCCCCAATTCTCGAGCGTTGTAGTCGTTCCTTGGACAGGTCGATAAGCTTATCGCATTCCTCATCACTAAGCACATTTCCTAATACGACAATCAGCGGTTCCTCGTATTTGGCGAGTATTCGAACCTCCCGATCCTCTGTCTTAATCCTATTTCCAACATGTTCAAATATCGTCCGTTCTTTCTCCGTCGCATTCCCTATCATTCTAGAGCAGCTCCCATTTTATATGACATTCATATAAAAATAATATACCATTAAATGGATAAATCCGCTCAAATAATTTCAAAAAAATTGCAAATTATCAACTTTCTTTAACTGTCGCCGTTTAATGTTTACTTACTTTCTTCTGAAGCAGAAAATCAATCTTAGTCTCCGCAACAATTATCGCTGCCAAAATTAAGATAATACCGATCACCATACGTATCGTCAGTATCTCATGCAGAATCAATACGGAGAACAGAGCACCAAACAAAGCCTCCGTTGATAAAATAATCGCCGCCTTCGTCTCCGTTGTATGTTTCTGTGCGATCGTCTGCAGCAAAAAGGCGATTGTCGTACTAATCACGCCTAAGTATACTGTTGCGAGAATCCCCTTGCTGGCAAAGTTAATATGTAGCGCTTCTCCCCGAAAAATAACAACAATAACGGATAGTAAACATGCCGTTATCATTTGAACAATTGTCAGTCCGATTGGCGAATGCTTTTTGACAAACTCACCTGTAAAGAAGATATGAAAGGCAAAGCAGATCGCACATAGCAAGGTCAAGCCATCGCCAAGATTGAGACTAAACTGCGCCTCTAACGATAATACACCAACACCTAGAATAGCTAGAAGCGTACCGAGCAATCCAAATTTATCAACTCTTCTTCGATAAAGCATATATCCGATAAACGGGACAATAACAACGTTAACTGCGGTTAAGAAGGCATTCTTCGATGGCGTCGTATACTGCAACCCAACCGTCTGCAAAACAAAGCCAAGGAACATAAATATTCCTAGCATGATTCCTGCTCGAACTACCGAACGATTCAATGTCCGTAAATGCTTCATAAATATAACCGACATTAAACAGGCAGCAATTAAGAATCGAATCGCCATTACCTGAAAAGCCGTTAATGTCTCAAGCGAGATTGCAGTCGCCACAAACCCGATCCCCCAAATGACGGCAACTAGCAGCAATCCAAGCTCACCAACATACTTCCTCATCTTCTTATTCTCCTATCACCATTTGATCTTTTACTAGATGTACATGCTCTGAATTATATCGTATTCGATTGATAGCAGTGAAGACCCGTTTTATTTAGAAATTTCAAATATAGTTTATATTTTTAATGAAACAGGATAGTATAATAATAGAAAATATAGGAAGTCAAACCATAGGAGGAAATTATGGGTCGATTAGTTCATTTCGAAATTCATGTAAATGACATGGAACGTGCTAAGATGTTTTATGGCGAGGTGTTTGGATGGACATTTGAGGATTGGAGTGACTATGCTGGGATGCCTTATTTCGGAGCTATGACAGGTGATGCAAAAGAACTCGGAATCAACGGGGCTTTGATGCAACGTCAAGGTGCTTCCCCCGAGCCCGGTCAGGCTTTGAATGGCTATGCATGTACTATAGGAGTGGAAGACTACGATTCTACTGAAACAAGAATTCTTAATCTTGGCGGTAAGCTCGCATTGCCAAAGTATGCACTGCCTGGAATGGCATGGCAAGGTTATTACATTGACACAGAAGGAAATACTTTTGGCATTCATCAACCAGATGAGCATGCAAAATAGAGTTATACAATCACATAGACAAAAAAGCGACCTCACAAGGTCGCTTTTCATCGTAATTATGGAACAATTTCAAAAACAGTGCCTTGGTTAAAATCAGTTACTTTCATAGAGCCATGAACCCCTAAATATAGTCTGGACTGATCTAAATTCGTTCCCAAACTAACATAAAAAGCTGATTGAGATCCAAAATTATAATCGATTTCAATAACACTAAAATCATTTAGTTTGCAATCCATTCTTACCCTAGTGTAAGCTAAAACTCCTCTAACCGGAGACCCAGCTCCTTCATGCCGGGCAAGATCGGTAAACACTACACTTCCCGTTAAATCGGGAATTTGATTCCCCATATAGGACTGGACACCAGTAAGTGCAGTTCCTCCAAACTTATCGGTTCTGGGATCTTTATGATAATAACTTATTAAAGGCGGAATACGCTTCACAGACGTTTTTATTGCTTCATCGTAATAAGCAATTGTTTTCTCATCCAAAGTCGAATTTGGGGAGCAGCCCCTTATAAACGAAGTAGGAAAAGCACCCTCCCACCCTCGCCAGCCAAAGTTAATAAATCCTTCTTGATCAAGTTCAGACTTCATTAAAGAAGCTTGAATAAGCTGAGTAACCGGTATTGGTTTATAATGAACGAATGAAAAAATCGACTCTACCAAATCCTGTCCAACATTCCCCACATATTTAATATACTGATTAAAATACCATTGATATGAAATACCTGGCATATTGCGAACCCCTTTGGCAATTACCGTAAGCGTCTCCTGAATAGGTGCTGGGAGTTCATCAAAACGTGTGACTACGGGTGGGTTATTGATAAATGAATGCTTATCTACATCAATTTCAATAATTTTACCCGCTATTTCCATATCATCCTGACTTAAATTAAATGGATCATAGCCTGATCCTCCATCTCCAGTTGTTAAAACAAGCTTTCCCGTTTCAGGTGAAAAGTTTAAGCTATTGACACCATTATGATTTAAAAATGGTCTTCTTATATTAAGTAATGTTCGCCGTTTTTGAGGTTGACCATTCGATTGTACAATCCATTCTTCAACTGTATCAATATGATCATATTGAATTTCTCTATTTATCCACTTTAGGTTTAAGGTTCTAGAATCACACGGGTTAGGCTTAAAAGATTCAAAAGCACCTGGAAGAGCACCTGGACCTTGGGTTCCAGCTACTGAATAATGGAGATAAAACAGACCATTATAATAAAATTCGGGATGAAACGCCAGCCCTAGCAATCCCCGTTCATCATATCCACCACTAGAGGCACCTAGTTTTATGATTCGCGAGCGAATATCCAAAAAAATCCTTATAACTCCGTTTCCTATGCAAAAGATCTCTCCTACCTGGGTTGCAATAAATAATCGTTCAATTGAATCACCCGGAAGTATAGCTGTTTTCAATACAGTGGGTAAATTTAGCTTGCTTACAATGGGTCGCAAACCAACCTTAACTTTTATCAACCAACATCACACTCCTAACAAAAAAGGCCAGCCATTTCGGCCATTTCCGCTACACTCACCATTTATATGATCAAATGCTTGTTTGTTATGTTAGATAGTCCGCCAAAGTGGAATAGCTATCATATTTCCATATTTGAACAATATGTATTAAAAAATAACGATAATTCTATCAAAATAATGAGGAGGTAGCTATGATTAGAAGAATGCTGAGAAAAAAGTTTCTTTTTACAAAAGGACTGCTGATTCTAGCTTTGCTTTTAAGTACAATCCTTTCCGTGCCTGGCCCCAGTGCCTATGCCGACACGCCCGATGATGTCTACAACATAGGAGCAGGGATTTATGACATTACAGGGGATGCTGCTGAAGTCAGAATGATGGGGTATGCTTCCACCGATCAAATTACTGCTGGAATTCATACTAGACTACGCTCGAGAGCGTTTGTCATCGGTGATGCAGCAAATACGAACAGAGTCGTTTTTGTTAGCGCTGATCTCGGTATTATGCCTCGTTCTGTCACACAGAAGGTCGTTGAAAAACTGCAAGCCAAATTCGGCGGCTTATACTCGGATCGCAATGTTCTGGTTAGCTCCACGCATACGCACGCTGGACCTGGTGGCTATTCTCACTACGCGCTTTACAACATCACTATTTTGGGATTCATCAAAGAGAACTTTGATGTCATCGTAAATGGCATCTACCAGTCAATTGTAAACGCTCACAACAATATGGAACCAGGACACATTGCTATTAATCGCGGGCAATTGGAAGGTGTGTCTGTCAATCGCTCATTGGACGCTTATCATAATAACCCCGCTTCCGAAATACAAAACTATACAGATGATGTTGATAAAACAATGACAAGCTTGAATTTTATCAATACTTCAGGTCAACCAATCGGAACCCTGAACTGGTTTGCTCTGCATGGTACATCTATGAGTAAATACAATACGCTTATCAGCGGTGACAATAAAGGCTACGCCTCCTATTTGTACGAGAAGAGTATGAACACCGATTATTCAAATACCAAAACATTTGTTGCTGCCTTTGCACAAAGCAATGAAGGAGACGTATCTCCCAACATTTACGGAAACGGCGTTAAGGGATATGGGAACAATGAATTCGAAAGTACCGAATACGCAGGACGCAAGCAGTACGAAGCAGCAGTCCAGTTGAATGATACGGCTACACAGTATTTAAGCGGTTCCGTTGATTTTAGACATCAATTTGTTAACTTCGAGAATATTAGTGTTGCACCTGAGTATGCGGATGGAACAGAAAGACATACAGCTCCTGCAGCAATGGGCTATTCCTTTGCAACTGGCGCCGAAGATGGTCCAAGTGATATAGCCATGTTTCATGAAGGTATGACGCAAGACGATTATCCGTTTGGCTCTGCAAATGCAGTAAGTGTAACTCAAGCATTTATAGGTATCACGCCATTTTTTGGACCTATTGTGGGAACATATTATCCTGAGTTGTGGTCGCTTCATTATCCAAAGCCGATTCTATTTGCCACCTCAAAGGGGCAGCCTTATCCATGGACACCTAACGTGTTACCACTGCAAATCCTCAAAATCGGACAGCTCAGAATCATAGCCGTACCTGCAGAGTTTACAACCATGGCAGGGCGCAGATTAATCAATACGGTTCAATCTATAACTGACGACCCAGACGGCCTTTACGTCATAGCTGGTCTTTCCAACACCTATTCAGACTATGTAACGACCAAAGAAGAATACGATACCCAGAACTATGAAGGGGCTTCGACCTTGTTCGGACCTTGGACGCTTGCAGCTTATCAACAGAAATTTGCCGATTTAGCAGCCTCTCTGAAAAATGGAACACCATTAGACAACGGCCCTACACCAATCGATTTAAGTAACAAGCAAAACAACTTCCAAACAGGTGTAGTTTTTGATGATGTGCCTATTGGCAAGCAATTTGGCAGTATTGTGCAAAATGTAGAACCCTCTTACAACAAAGGAGATGTTGCGACTGTCACCTTCTGGGGCGGGCATCCCAAAAATGATCTCAAAACGCAGTCCACTTTCTTAGAAGTTCAAAGGAAAGATGGCGATAAATGGACCGTCGTTTCAAGAGACTGGGATTGGGATACGAAGTACATTTGGAAACGGGTCACCCCTGGCGGTACAACCTCGCAAGTGACCATTGAATGGAACATTCCACAGGAAGCAGCCTCAGGAACCTATCGAATCGTTCACTACGGCAATTATAAAAATGGATGGGATCAAAAAATCTATCCATATACAGGGACTTCGTCGACCTTTATAGTGAATTAGAAGCTAATTTGCTTTTATTTCCTTCGAATCTATGCTTTTATTAAAATTAGATATGTGCGTTCATATTCTACGATTTTATTGTAGCTGAAGGAGAACTCTAGATGAAATATAATATGATCCCGGATAAATGGAAATGGAATGGAATTGTAACCATAGGTGGTATATTAATTGGAGCAGGGATTGCTGATTGTATATTCGCCCTTAATCAACTCGATCTTAATCAACTAGCCAGAGGGCTAACGATCTCTAGTGCAGGACTTACCATTTTAGTTATCATGGATAACACCAAAACGCAACGGGAAACCGAAAAAATTCAAAAAGAAAATCAACATCGGTTAGAAAGAGTTGAGGAACAGCTAAATGAAATAAAAAAACTGCTGGAAAAATAAAAAACGGTGTCCCCAAAGTGAATAACTAAGGGACACCATCTTTTAGTATAGAGGCAAACTTTTTAAACGATCAATTAGATTCCGCAAGCTTGTTTCGTCTGTGGCACAGTGCCGAACATCCTCACCAAGAAGCTTGTCGGCCTGTTCTCTCGTGAACGTGAAGTTATGTGCTGTGCCATCATTGTGACCTGTGTTGTCAACAATCGAATAAGTAATACTACCGACATTATCTATCAGGCTTAAGAGCAGAACAGAATTCCGATAATAGGTTTCACCACTTAGAGCACCTTCTTTTACAGCTCCAGTTGCGTCATTTATTTCATAATTGATAGTCACTCCATAAGGCTCAGCCGTTGTTTGAAGCTCCATCCCTTTACCTTCCAAACCTTCAGGTAGGGACATTCCGCCAATTAGTCCACCTACCTTACTGGCGTCACCCACATAAAGTGTTTTGCTCTTCATAAGCTTATCTATATTGTATCCGGAATAAGTTATCTGCGGGGAAGGTTGCAACGATTGCTCTAAAAACTTAGGGTTCGCCGTACACCCTACAACCAAGGCTGCAATAACGATTATTGAGCTTGCGACCATCCAAGAAGAGGGCCTACGATAGGAGAGTATATTTTTAATTCTTGCTTTAACATTACTCTCACCAAAGGCAAGCGGACTACCGGTTAGTAAATTGCTTCTTCTTATTGAAAAAGAAAGCAAAGCTGTCGAATAGCCTCCTTTAATCTGGTCACCCATCTTGCTCACGACACGCTCATCGCAGGACATCTCCATATCTTTACTCATAAGCGCATATGACAGCCACATAAGAGGATTAAACCAATGAACGATAAGTAACAGATAGGCAAAAGGTTTGATCAAATAATCTCGTCTCATGATATGCGTTTGCTCATGCAATAAAATGTAGGACAGTTCATGTTCGCTTAAGCCGATCGGAATGTATATTTTCGGCTTTAGCATACCAAATACAAATGGCGTGGTAATCTGATCAGTCTCAAAAACATTATCCTTAACGAGAGTAGCCGTTCGAACTCTACTTAGCATTTTCAAATACGAAGCGATGCTGTAAAGAAGCAAAATGGCTGCGCCTGACACCCAGATTATACTTCCGATCCAAACGATGATTTGCATGGGGTTCGCGCTTACCATTGAAGTAGCAGCTGGAAGTGATGAATTTACAAAACGGCTAATCTCCCTAAATCCAGCGTCCATAACAGGATATTTGAGCATCCCGATATCCATTGGCACAAACTCCATAAACCTTGTGCTAGTTATAGCCTGGGGCTGAATCAGTCGCAATAAACTGAAGTCTGAAGTAAAACTAACGGGGATGACCAGTCTGATGCCTACGGCCAACCATAGGATATAGGAGAATATTTTAGGAACGCGCCTCAAAAGAAATCTCACTACGATAACCGCAAGTGCCACGTAGGTTGCCGTTATGCTCATATTAAGGATGATAAGAAACAAATTCGTCATTTAGTTGCCTCCTCAATAATCCGCTTCAACTCCTCCGCTTCCTTCTCAGACAATTTCTTATCACCTAGAAATGCGGTTAAAAACTGAGGCAAAGATCCGTTAAAGGATTTTTCAACAACCGTCTGGCTTTCGTATTTCTGTGCATCTGTTTTCTTAATGATTGCAGTAACCAATGCTCCCTCGTTCCTGAGGATCCCACGCTCGCAGAGCTTTCTTAGAACGGTATAGGTCGTGGACTTCTTCCAGCCAAGTTTGGTCTGGCTGAGCTTAACAAGATCTGTAGAATTAATGGGTTCATTATCCCAAATCAGGCATGCGAATTTGTATTCGGCATCAAACAATTTGTATGGTTCCATTCTGATCGGCCCTTTCGACGGGTTTATTGAAATAAACCTAATTGCAATGAGTTTATTACAGTAAACCTCGATTGTCAATAGTTGGGCTCAAATGGTATAGGTTAAAGGAAGTAAAAAGCAGACCTCCGAAGAAGTCTGCTTTTTATTTATCCTATGGATACGATTAAATTTTACCGAAGAGCTTCATCAAACGATAGAGAACAGCAGTCATTTGCGCGCGAGTAGAACTTTCATTTGGAGCGAAATTGTTGTTATCCGTTCCAAAGATCAATCCTTTATCCACCGCATACGCTACCGCGGCTTGGGCATCGGACGAAATCTGATCTTTATCCTTGAAGTTTAATTGCACTTCTTTGCCTTGTAGATCGACTTTCATGGCATTGACCATCAGTACGACCATTTCTTCGCGATTCAGAATATCGCCTGCCCCTGCCATCGCAACGTAATAGCTCCAATCTTTCCCTTGGCCAAGAATACGATCCAAGAGCGCCATGAATTCTGCGCGTATAATCGTATCGTTTGGAGCGAACTCAGAATCGCTTTTCCCATAGGTTACGTGTTGAGCCGCGATAACCTCAATTTCATGTTTGGCCCAATGGGCTTGAATATCGTTGAACGAAATTTGATACTCCATCAGTTCGAAGGAACCGAGCGTAGATGTCGTAAGTTTAATGTTCCCTGGCTGATGCGTGGCATTGTATCCTACATATGCCCAGCTACCGCTTCCATCTTGCTGGTAAACGCCTACTCTTTGCAAATCAATTACTTTGTTGGACGGCTTGAAGTTGATCTCTATCGGATGAGTCAATTTTCCATTATCGCTGCCAATCGTTACGATCTGCGATACGACGGTTGTATGATTTTTGTCAGGATCTTTTACCGATAAGATTAATTTAAATCCATTTGCACCAATAAAATCAGCCAATGCATCCGCAGGAATCCTAATGGTGAATCCATTGCCTGTAAGGATCAATCCTTTGCCGGATGCCAGTAGTTTGCCAGCCGTTGCTTTATCGAAGATTACATCTACACTGTTGTAGTCGTTGAAATTAATATCAGTCACGTCCAGCGTGACGTCAGCCGCTGACGAAACTTTCAATCCGGTGTTAATAACCTCAGTCGAAACGCTTAGCGTTGCAAAAGTCGTATCCTTATCGTTTTTCTTAATAAAGAGCGTTCCAGCTTTTACTTTCTTACCTGTTGGTGCAGAAGTCGAAGGTGAGCTTGATGCAGAACCCGAAGACGAGCCTGGATTGGATGGGGTTCCTGGATCAGAATCATCTGTTACGGTGACTGATACCCCGTAAGTTTTGCCTTCGTAAGATACAGTGATCGTCGTATTCCCTGCTCCTACGGCTGTCACCTTTCCGGTATTGCTTACCGTAACAATGTTCGTACCTGATACGCTATACGATGCATTATTTGTAACTACTTTCTCACTTTCATCGCTATATGCCGCGGTGACCGTTAGCTGAGCATTCTGCCCAACTGTTAGAGCTACATGATTAGGTGATACCGATATCGACGTTAATACAGGATCGACTGGAGTCGTGGTGTCGTCTGTGACGGAAACGGGTACCTTAGAGATTTCACCTTCGTAAGATACGGTTACTGTCGTTTCACCTATTTCTACGGCTGTCACCTTTCCGGTATCACTTACTGTAACAATGCCTGTATCTGGTACGCTATACGCTGCATCACTTGTAACGTCTTCCTTGCTTCCATCGCTATACACCGCGGTGACTGCAAGCTGAGCAACCTTCCCAACTGTTAGATTTACACTTTTCGGCGATACCGATATCGACGTTAATTCGACTGGAGTTGTAGTGTCGTCTGTGACGGTGACTGGTACCTCGGAGGTTATACCTTCGTAAGACACAGATATCATCGTTGTCCCTGCTCCTACAGCTATTACCTTTCCGGTATTGTCTACCGTAACAATGTCTTTATCTGTATCTAGCACGCTATACGTTGCATCACTTGTAACGTCCTTCTCGCTTCCATCGCTATACGCCGCGGTGACAGCAAGCTGAGTATTCTCCCCAACTTCTAGAGCTACCCTGTCTGGCGATATCGTAATCGACTTTAATTCAGGCTCGACTGGAGTTGTAGTGACTTTAACGGGTACCTCGGAGGATTTACCTTCGTAAGATACACTCACTGTAGTTATGCCTTCTCCTACAGCTGTCACCTTTCCGGTATTGTCTACCGTAACAATGTCTTTATCTGTATCTGGTACGCTATACGTTGCATCGCTTGTAACGTCCTTCTCGCTTTCATCACTATACTTCGCGGTGACCGCAAGCTGAGAATATTTCCCAACTTCTAGAGATACGCTGTCCGGCGATACCGATATCGACGTTAATTCTGTAACGGTTACGGTAACGGTAACGGATACCGAAACCGACTTCCCTCCATAAGAAACCGTTATCGTTGTGTTGCCTTCACCTACAGCAGTTACTTTACCGCTGTCGTCAACGTTTATGACAGCCGGATCGTAATCAGTATAGGTTGCCGCAGACGTGACGTTATCATCGCTTACTGGGAATGGCTTGCCGTCTACGTCAATATATTGGGCCGTTACCTTAAGATCTGCAGTGGAACCGACATTTAAGGTTAAAGTCTCGGGCGCCACTGTAATTCCGCTTAACTCGGGTTCTACGCTAATACTAACGACTTTCTCCGCATGATTAGCTGCCGCGTCGTCCACGATCAATTTCAGCTTATTCGTACCTTTCTTTAAACCGCTTAACGCGATTTCGAATTTGCCGTCTTGATCGAGCGTTACCTGTCCAGAGGAAATCGATTCGTCGTTGCTGCCCGATAGTTCGTATTTCATATGCAAGTTGTCGTTCACGTCGTAATCCAAGTCTGTTTCTTCCTCGACAACAGGACCGAATTTCACGTATGAATCGTCGATCGAACCGGAGAACTGCAAGCTCGAACCCGCAACATTTAGGCTGTCAAGCGAAACGAATTTAGGCGTGCTTACCTTGACATACACCGGAAGCCATTGCGCAGTCGTTACCCCCGTTGTAGAGGATTGCCCTACAATTTGCATGGCAAAGACGCTTTCCGGAGCTTTCACGTTTAGGGTCGTTCCCGACGTTCCCCACGCATGATAATTACCATTAAAGGTTAACGTTTTTGCTCCCGTTGTCACGCTGCTAGTGTTCAGAATCCATCCGATAGAACCGTCTCCATAATATCCACCGGTCATATCGTTTAGATCATAAAGTTCAATATACGTACCTCCTTGCCTATCGTAGAATTCATATCTCACAGTCGTGCTGTCCAGCTTGCCATCCTCGTTTGGCGAGATATGGTTGCTATCGATCGCAAAGCTCTTCAATCCCGTCGGTGGGGCAAAATTCGCTGCGAAAGGAAGAATTAGATTGGTCGTACCGTTTGTAATCGTCACGTAACCCAGAATTTCGTTTCCAGTAGTTCCAGTCCCTTTCGGAACATTTAGCGACACGTTCAAGGTTTGCTCATCGGTTAACGTAAAGCTGGACTTATCGACCGTTACGTTCGAGCTCGCTAGTGTACCTGTCGCTGCTTTCGTCATTTGGACGGATACCGTATAATCGCTTGGGCTTCCGCTTAAGTTTTTGACAAGAATAGACCGCGTTACCGTTACTGGATTGTTCGCATTCGCAGTCACGTTGCCGAAGGTGATTGTGCCTTTGGTATAGTCATAAGTCTTACTAGAAAAAGTCGTTTGATCCAATTCATACGCGAGCGCTTCGGTCGTCGCCGCTTTAAGTGGTTGAATGCGTCCCGGACCTTGAGCAAAGACGTCGTATTTGCTTACATCCAGTTGCTTAGCCGTATTCGAAATCGCGACTTTGATATCGAACGCAGTCCAATCCGGATGCTCCGATTTAAGCAGAGCCACAACCGCCGCTACATGCGGAGCCGCCATACTTGTTCCCGAAAAACGATCATAGGACTCGGAATAGTCTGGCCGAGGCAGCCCTTGATCGTCATAATCTTTAGCATAGGCAGGTACCGTTGACATGATGTTGGTTCCAGGAGCGGAGATGTCCGGTTTAATATCAAAGACCGGATTAGCAGGTCCGCGTGAACTGGAGCTACTCATATCGTCACCTATAGTCGTACCGGTGGTGAATCCACCGAAGGTAACGGTACCCGATTTCGTCGCAAGAGCCGTTCGCAGCGCGTTTCCGTCCGTGTAGGACATATCAAACGTTGGGATGGACGAGAAGTAATCTCCCAATAAGACCCCTGCTGGCCCTGGAGCATTCGTTCCGCTTGAAGAGTTGTGAACAATAACTGCTACAGCGCCTGCATCTTTCGCTGCGGCAATTTTATCCACGAAGGCAATCGTTCCGCGAGCAACGAGAGCGACTTTACCGTTAACATCCAGACCTGTGTAATCCGTCGCTTGACCTATGTTAGGGACTGCGACGATATCATACGTTCCCGTCAAAATGTCTTTCGGTGCTGTGCCGAATTTCCAAGACATCAAATTCATCGAATATGGTGTGCTGGTTCCCGTTCCGTCTAGCGTTACGGTAGCCGTTCCGGCCATTGTTTTTTCCGGAACTGTAGAGTTGCCCACCGATATCGCGAAAGCTGCCGTACTTGGACTACCGATCGTTCCTCTATTTGGACCTGAGTTACCTGTAGCGACAACTGATATCGTACCTGCTAGAACCGCATTGTTGATTGCGATCGCGTCAGAAAGAGTTTGGCTATTCGTAGTTCCACCTAAAGATAGATTGATAATGTCCATATGCTCTGCTACGGCCTTATCGATACCCGCAATAACCCCTGAATTCGAACCGCTCCCGTACGCGCCTAGTACGCGATAAGCATATATTTCAACCGAAGGGGCAAGCCCTTTTATACCAAAAGAGTTGTTGCCTTGAGCGGCAATAATTCCGGCAACATGAGTACCATGTTCGGTATTGAAGGGATTTCCGGTAGTAGGGTCCGTCCACGGTCTATTATCAGGATGATCCAGCGGCGTAGTTTCATACGGATCGTCTCCTCTAGTACGAGCGTATCCCGTTGTTGGAGAACCGTTTACTTCTTGCGTAATAAAGTTATGCCCGCCTTTATATACGTCTTTTAATTCTGGATGATAATAATCGATTCCGGTGTCTATAACACCTACTTTAAGTCCTTGGCCCGTATAACCTAAGTTCCATACGGCTGGAACGTCAAGGAATGGATTACTATTACTCAGCGTCGGATGGACTTCGCTATCCGACTCCTTTGAGGACTCTACTCCCAGAGCGTGAACTTCCACGTCAGGCTCTACCATTTGAACGCCGTCCAGCTTAAGCAGCTGTTCCACTTGACTTGCCTTTACCTTAAGAGATACCCCATTAAATGTATAATTGTATGTATAGCCCACGCTGGCTTTGATACTATTGCTACTTAATTGACCCATAAAGCTTTTTTGCTGTTTATCGATTTTTAGTTTCGTGCTTTGTTCTGTGGCTGTGGTAAATGATTTGCCCTGAAGCGTATTCATCCCCTTCACTAAAGCTACCGGGGCTTCGGATAACTCGACTATAACCGAAATTTCCTCGTCGCCGGTAAGGTTTTGTAAATCAGGATGCAGCACAGGCTCTTGCCCTTCTGTAAATGTATTCTGATCAACAATCTCCTGCATTTTTGCGCGCACTTCAGAACTTAGAAACTTGGCCGTCGATTCTCCGTTTGATTCCGATGCATATGCGGAAATCGGAGACAGTAAGGAAAATAGCGTCAATACAACGATTAGCAAACGACTTAAAAATAAACGTGGATTCTTCAAGCGGCTAAACACTCCTTTACTATTATTTCAAGATAGGTTCTAGCAGGTTTTTACCCCCTTTTAAATATTCTGGAAATTACAACGGTACAACTTAAAATATATGATACATAATGTATCATGTCAACGCTTTCATTGTAACATAATGTATCTGGAATAAAATTTCTTAAACTTAAGAATGCGTTGAAATGAAATACGACACTCTATACCAATTTTTCGGTGTAGAGTGCCGTATTTCGAGCTTTTATGTAACCCGATTATTCCTTTATCGTTAATAAAATATGATCGACAACTATCAAAATAGTTGTTGACAAACAATTTAGGAGGACTATAATAGCTTTTAACGCAAGAAAGCCAAAAAGCGTCAAAATGTAAAAGTAAATATCACAAAAGTGTTGAACTAATACAGTAGCTGTCTGTAGCGGAAAATCAGAGACTTAGTGGTTGGTGCGAACTAAGCCGGAGCAAGCAGCGAAATACAATTAGGGAGCTGACTAACGTCCGGCAATGCCGTTAAATAATTGAGTGAACAAAAGCTTATTTTTGTTAATCAGGGTGGTACCGCGGAACTTCCGTCCCTATTTAGGGATGGAGGTTCTTTTTTATTTTATAGAGATTGTTCAACAAGTCGACTTATGAACATGAACCAAAACAACTACGACATAAAGGAGTGAAACGAACATGAAACGACAAGTATCAATTAGCTTAGCGCTCTTGCCTATTTTGGCGCTTATTGCTGCAGGTGCTGCCTCTATCTTCATTTGGAAGGCTGGCATGTTTATCCCGTTAATAATTAGCATCATCGTCACCGTTCTCGTAGGGGTGAAGAGCGGATATAGATGGAAAGAACTTGAAGACATGATGGTTAGCGGCGTATCCAAAGCATTGCCTGCGATTTTCATCTTGCTTGTCATTGGGATGATCGTCGGAACATGGATCTCAAGCGGAGTTATTCCGACCATGATCTACTACGGCTTGTCCTTTATTCACCCCTCTTTCTTTGTTCCGGCAGTTGCGGTTGTCACCGGCATCGTGGCGATTACGCTTGGCAGCTCCTTCACTTCGATCGCGACGATTGGATTGGCATTCATGGTCATCGGTGAAGGGATGGGCTTCTCCCCTGGCTTGATTGCGGGAGCGGTCATTTCCGGCGCATTCTTTGGTGATAAACTGTCGCCGTTATCCGATACAACGAATATTGCACCAGCAATGGCGGAAACAGATTTGTTCAGCCATGTACGGCATATGCTCTGGGATACGATTCCTGCATTCGCCATCGCCGTTGCACTATACGCGCTGTTCGGTACCCGCTCGGTACAAGGCTCGGTGGATACTGCTAATATCGATATGATATTGAATGGGATTCAACATACGTTTATTATTCACCCGCTACTGCTATTGCTGCCGGTATTGACGATTTTCCTAATGATCAAGAAACTACCGGCATTGCCGACACTGCTGTTGGTAGGCATCATTGGAGGGATAATTTCTATCGTTGTACAAGGAGAATCCATCACATCGATGGTGAACACGATGACGAACGGGTTCCATACGGAATCCGGTGTGAAGGCAGTTGATTCCTTGTTGAATCGAGGCGGTCTTGTCTCCATGCTGAATACGATTGGTTTATTGACGATCGCGACTGCGCTTGGCGGACTACTGGAAGGGACTCAAATCTTTCAAGCTCTTGTTCGGCCTATCGTGGTTAGAATCAGGACTTCAAGCTCACTTATTGCAACAACGATTGCATCGACTTTCCTTGTTGCGTTCGCTAGCGGTGCACAGTTTCTTGCGATCATATTGCCGTCCAGAACTTTCGTCCAAACTTACAAGGACATGAACATAGATACGAAAAATCTATCGAGATGCGTCGAGGCGGCTGGTACGGTCGGCATTACATTAGTTCCATGGGGAGTTCCTGCTGTATTCGCAGCCAACATGCTCGGCGTAAGCCCGGAACAATTCATCCCATACATCTTCTTCGCCTTCTTGGTTCCGCTTATCAATATCTTTTATGGGATTACGGGTTGGACGATCGTGAAGAAGGAATACCCAACGCGTTCGTTCCAGAAGCAACGGAATGCGGCAGTAGGAGGAATGAGTCATGAATGAAGTCATTGTCAATATTATCGGGACAGCCCAGGATGCAGGCGTGCCGCATCCGAACTGCTTTTGTCAGAACTGCATAAACGCCATACACAACGGAACGCGCAGGTTCGCTGCTTCTTTAGCCATTATTGAGCCTGATCGGAAGCAATGGCATCTTATTGATGCGACACCGGACATGCGCGAGCAGATGGCAGATATACAAATGAAGTACCGCCTTCAGGGGCAGATCATGAACAGTATTTGGCTGACCCATGCACACATTGGTCACTACCCCGGATTGATGTTTCTGGGAAGAGAAGCGATCGGAGCACAAGGAATTCCGGTCTTCTGCGGGAATAACATGAAGCAGATGCTTGAAGCGAATGCGCCTTGGTCACAGTTGGTGGAGCTGAACAATATTCAATTGAACAGCATTGGGCACGAGCAACAGGAACAACTGTCCCCTTCTGTACGCATCACGCCAATTGAAGTGCCTCATCGCAATGAGCTATCAGAAACATTCGGCTTCTGGATCGAAGGTCCAACTCGCAAGCTGCTTTATATCCCGGATATTGACCGTTGGGATGAGTGGGATCGAGACATTTATGACGTGGCCAAGAAAGCGGACATCTGCTTATTAGACGGGACCTTCCATTCTATTGAAGAGATAGAACAAATGGGACGCAATTATAAAGAGATCCCCCATCCTGTCATGACGGAGACGATGGATCGACTGCAGGACTTGGCAGAGCATACCGAAATCTATTTTACGCATTTCAATCATACGAA
Organism: Paenibacillus albiflavus; assembly: GCF_004344915.1. Classification (GTDB taxonomy): domain Bacteria; phylum Bacillota; class Bacilli; order Paenibacillales; family NBRC-103111; genus Paenibacillus_AM; species Paenibacillus_AM albiflavus. The sequence goes on from NZ_SKFG01000019.1 coordinate 25,606, forward strand.
CCCTGTCAACGATCAAGCAAGTGCCTTTGCACAGCTTGTTCAAAATAGAGCGTTTTACATCGCTGAAGATGGAATGGAACTGAAATTATAAAATTGTGAGCATTGCCTACCTTGGATTAACGAGATGGCAGTGCTTTTTTCATTTTCCGAGCTCATGGTGATACACATCGCTTAAAATTTCTTAATGAGAGAACTTCGCAACTAAGTCTTCTAATTCATCAGCTAACTTCATTAATGTATCTGATACATCTAATATCATTTCAATTCCCTTTTGTTGTTCTTCCATCGAATGAGCGACCATACTAGCGGCAGATTCATTATGTTCTGCAATTGCAGAAACCTCTTCAACAGAAGCAGATACTTGCTGACTGCTTGCTGACATTTCCTCTGCTATGGCCGACATTTCTTCAATTTGGCTGGCAATAAGCTCCGAATCTTTCACGATATTTTCAAAAGATTGACCAACTTCATGGATGACTTTAATTCCAGTGCTAACATTATGGATTCCGGCAATCATAACTTCTACCGTAGCATCTGTACTCACATGTATCTCATGAATAAGTTCTGCAATTTCTTTAGCGGATTCTTGTGATTGTTCGGCTAATTTCCTTACCTCGCCAGCAACTACAGCAAATCCTTTTCCATTCTCTCCAGCTCTTGCTGCTTCAATGGCAGCATTTAATGAAAGAAGATTGGTTTGCCGAGAAATTGAACCTATCACTTGTACAATTTCATCAATTTTGTCCGTTCGCTCTCTTAACATCATGATCGTATCAGATAGTTCTTGAACCGATTGATTGATTGTGCTCATTTGCACTACAGCTGATTCTACAATCTTGTCGCCGTTTTTAGCCACTTGTACTGTCGATCGCGAATGCTCCGAAATATAATTAGACGTCTCAGCAACTTTTTGGATACCCGTGGACATTTCATTCATTGCCGTTGCACTTTCTTTTGTTGCCGAGGCCTGTTGTTGTGCCGTTGTTGTGACTTGCTGCATCGTATCAACTATATTTTGGCTTTCCATAGTTGATTTCTTAATATTTATGGACAAGGTAGTCGAAGTATCTATGATTTGTTTTGACGCCACAGCAATATTCGATAGAATATGCTTTAAATCTTTCGCTTTTATTTCATTTTCTTTTTCTAGCTGCAGCGTATATTTCTTTTTTGTATAAACCTGCAAGATCGTTGCACCACTTGTCAAAATTAGAAAAATCGCATGAATCATCAATAAACCGAAATGATAGTTGCTCGTTCCGCAAAGCAATTCCGGGGCAAAAAAGTAGCCAGCAAAATGCTGTACTGCAAAAATAACGGTACTAATTAATATAAGGGGAATGGATTCATAGTAGGAAATGGCGGCAATAACCATAAAAATGGAAAAATGATACTCGACCATTCCGTTTCCGCCAGCAATGATGGAAATACTGCCAAACGTTAATGTCAATGTGTTTAATAAGGGAAGATATTTTTTATATCGAGAATTTGTGAAGGTTATTACAACAGATATTAGCCCCAATAGGATTGGAATGGTGAATATGATATTCAGTAAAAAAAGAAATCGTCCAGGCACCGCATTCATTTTATTAAAAAATAGATAATCACCGAAAATGTTATACACCCTATGTAAAAGATGTACGACTGCGGATAAACCCATCACCCCTATCGATAGTATGAGCATTATACGATTTTTATCTTGCTTTAGCATGCTATTACTTCCCCCTATGTACATAACTCTAGTAATAGTTTACCAAACTGATCTGAATAACTATATAGATTTTTTACAATCGAAAAAAACGCACTCGTATCTCCGAATAATAACCACTATTTATGATACGGTTCAGCTTAACGGGGTATCGGCGAAAAAACGAAAGGAGCATGCCGCGGCAGCTCCCTGATCGTTTATAGAGCAATTATACATTGAACTTCCGCACACGTTAGCTTAGCGCAAGTCGTAACGGTATCTTGGTGTTAAATTTCTCTTCCGAAATTCATAACCGTTCTATACATTTTTTCTGCTTCGATTGGACTTTCTTTTGCCGTCATATGGTGCGGAATAACACGGCAAACTTGAACCGGTCCGCCGAACACAGCCGACCTATACTTGTCTACATGCTTCTTCGACAAGGGGCGGTTATAATAGCCGGGTACGTATTTATTGATCATTTCCTGAAGCACATGGGTGGCTTCGTCCAAATCTGCGATTGGCTCAGCTTGTCCAAATATCATTACGCTCATATAAGCCGTATCCGTTTTGGCAGGTACCGGATCCGTGATGGTCCCGTATTCCTCACATACCGTAAAACATACCTCTGCATTTTCATTCATGACATGATTACGCCTTCCATCTCCGGCCCCGTGAAAATAGAGCTTCCCCTCAGTCCACACATAATTAAGCGGTACAACATAGGGCAGGTTCCCATCAACCAACCCAAGATACCCAATTCTCGCATGATGAAGGAAACTTTCAATTTTCTCTTGATCCCGGCATTCCCTGATCTTATAACGAACCGAATTCATTTCAAAATCTCCCCTTTCACTCGTAACATATTCATCCCACCCCAAACCCCGATACTATTCTAGAGTGCAGCAATGACCCGGTTGCAAATACCGGCGTTATTACGGTAGTATATCAGTGAATGGATTGCGTTAAAACATCCAAACATCACGATTATGAGCAATCCATAATGAGTATTTTATGATTGGAATTTCTAACTTGGAGATGTGTGCGATGATGAAAGTAATTCGTAATGATAAGCGACCAATCTGGCAGCAATTGCTTGATCAAGCGATTCATAATATTACTAGCGGGATCTGGGCGCCAGGGGAATTGCTGATTCCTTCCCGTGAACTTGCTCACATGGTAGGTGTCTCTCGCTCAACGATACAGATCGTCTATGAGGAATTGCTAAGTCGAGGCTATACGGTTACATCTCGCCGAGGAGGGACGCGGGTTAATAAATGGAAGCAAGCCACTGAATCAACGAAGGAAATAATTGCAGATGGCCCCATCCCCCCCTCACTTCCTTTGTTAAACTCGGCTGTCGATCAATTACATGACTGGTTCGGAGGCCAAGAACAGCGAGAAGTGGATGTTGATTTTAGTCCCCATGAACCCTATTTAGATGGGCAATTTCAAAAGAACTGGCGACAATCACTTCTTCACGCATCCGCTGCTATGGACTTATCAAACTGGGCTTACGGTAATCCCTATGGTTTCACACCATTACGTGAGCAAATTCAGCGTTATTTATCACTTGAACGAGGCATCCATGTCCAAACAAATCAGATTCTGTTGACCTCAGGAGCTCAGCACAGTATTGACTTAATCGCACAATCCCTTTTAGCTGACGGGGACACTGTCTCTGTAGAAGATCCCGGTTTTCCAGCTGCCTGGATGGCGATGAAATATCGGCGTATGAATGTGGTGCCCGTTCCCGTTGATGAGTATGGTCTAGTGGTTGAGAAGATTCACCCACAATCCAAACTGATCTTTACGACCCCTTCGCACCAGTGCGCGGTCGGGGTCGTTACGTCGGAACCGCGTAGGCAACAATTGCTACATAAGGCAGCTCAAGAACAATTCTGGATTATTGAGGACGATTATGATAGTGAATTTCGATATCGCGGGGAACCACTTCCAACGCTGTTTAGCCAGGCATCTAATAATACCTTGTACCTCATGAGTTTTTCTAAAATGATTGCTCCAGGCATTCGAATTTCGGCTATCGTTGGCTCTATGGAGGCAATTGCTCAACTAGCCAGGGTACAGGAGCTGACTTACCGTCATCTTCCGATTATGGATCAGCTGACTCTAACCCACTTCATAAAGAATGGGCATTTTATGCGCCATATGAGAAGAGTCAGAAATGTGTACCGACGAAGACACGAAGCCATGACAAAGGCTATAATGGCTAGCGGTTTAGGGGAGCGTTTCACACTAAGTGGGATAGAAACGGGATTGCATATGTTCCTTGAAGCTGAAGAGTCATACGACGAAGAAACCGTAACAAAGTTAGCTCTTCAAAAGGGAGTACGTGTATACCCTCTTCGACCCTATTGTTTGGAAAGCAAACGAAAGGGATGGGTATTGGGGTTTGCAAAAGTAGATGAAGCATCGATTGAGCAGGGGATTCATCGTCTTGCGAAGTTGATCTTATAGGGTCATCTTCACAAGCAAATTTCGTGGGTCCTCTACGCTCTTCCCACCCAAAAATTTAGCCGTCACTTACGGTACAGTTCAGCGTATCGTCATTCAGCGAAAAAAGGCACCCAACTAGGTGCCTTTCGAGTCAAATAACTATAAACAACCTATTATATTCCGATTTCCCTCATTTTCACCGCCACTTTCTCGACCCTGCCATCCATATCCGTCCCGTTAAACTTCGGAAGCTTCAGATCGCTGACGATGTTTCCATCACGCATAAATAAAATACGCTCCGTCCGCGCTGCAACATTGGCATCGTGGGTGACAAGCATTACCGCAGTCCCCTCTGAGTTGATTTCTGACAAGATATCCATAATCTCCTGCGCCGTTGTTGAGTTGAGCGCACCCGTAGGTTCGTCACCGAAGATAATTCTTGGGTTATTCATAAGTGCGCGGCATATTCCCGCACGCTGGAGCTGACCTCCCGAAACCTGCGTAATGTCGCGCTTTTCCAGCTCCGCAATGCCAACTCTTTTCATAAGTGCTCTTGCTTTTCCCGTGATTTTGGCTGCGTTTTTTCTGTTGTCTCGCATGGACGGAAGAATGATGTTGTCTAGGATATTCAGATTTCGCAGCATCGTCGGCTGTTGGAACACAAATCCCATTGTTGTTCTACGTAGATCCGACAGCTCGTTCTCATCGACCTCCGATAAATCCTTGCCGTCAACAATGACTTTTCCACTGTTAACACGATCCGTCCCGCTCAGCGCAAACATCAGCGTTGATTTTCCCGAGCCGGATGGCCCCATCACCGCTACGAATTCACCCTCATTTATTTCCACGGTCACGCCATCCAAAACATTGCGCTTCTCGTCTCCCTCGCCAAAAGATTTTACGATATGGTCACCGATAATAATCTTATTCATATGCCTACTCCTTTATATGTTCGGAAATTTTGATTTGTCCTGCGCGTGAAGTGCCGATAATTGTTGCGATCAGTACCGAGCCTATCATTAGGAGCGGACTGAACAGATACGCAGAAAGCGGATTGACCGTAAAATGAAACTTAGACGCGCCAAATGATGAGATCGCCGCTCCAGCCAGCATTTCCCCGAGAGTGTTAGCCAAAAGCGTACCGAGAACAATTCCGACAATCAGGACGAATACCGAACGCGAAATATACTGCGTCTTCATATCCGAGTTGGTGAAACCGAACGCTTTCATGACGGCAATAGAATATCTGTCTTTTGCGACAAGCATTTTCATAAACAACAGCGTAACCAATACCGTAATCAACAGCGCGACGACAATTGCCGATTTCGATGCCATTCCCACGGAGCGTATGGTTGAGCCGAATGTCTGTGCCATATATTCATCAATGTCCGAAACCTTCGCAAAATCAAATCTGTTCGCATATTCCGCAACCTTGCTGGCGGTAAGAGATGGATCCGAAAGCTCCGCACTGATCACATACCACATGATCTTCGCCGAATGGTCGGTGAACACAGCTTTTGCGGTTTTACCTCCATTCGTAATGTCCGAATAAATGCCGCTTACCGTGAGGTTTCGTTCCTTCCCCTCAATCGTCAGTGTAATGATATCGCCGACCTTTTTTCCGAGCTCACCCGCGTTCATAGCCGAAAGTGCAATTTCGTTGTCTGCAGTGGGTGCTCTGCCCTCGGAATATTCTACAGGGAATATGGAATGGTCGCCGAGCTCTATTTTCAACCTTTCCTCCGAACCGTCCCCCGTCTTTGTTTTGAATGTTTTTGTTGTAAACACGGTATACTTGGCAATGGTGCTGTCGCTACTCATCGTTTTTATAATTTCATCAGCTTTATCAGACATATTGTCGGTCTGCTGAATATCTATACGCATATCGCTATTACCGATCCCCATATATTTGGTGAAGCTTTTGGAGGAAATCGTGTTGTGCAGATTCTGCGGAACAATAATGATAAATGCCGAAATCATCAACACCACAAGCATTGTCGCGTAAAGTTTTTTCCGTGCGAGAACATCTTTGACACCGAGAAAAACATTCGTGCTTAGCAGCCTGTTACTGCTTAGGTTAAAGCGCTTTGCGCCCGCGGCTTTTTCCTGCGAAGTGCCAAAGCGGATGGCTTCGGCAGCAGATATTTTACGAAAACGTCTCAACACTCCACTTACATAGGCTATGATTGCAAGGAATACAAGCAGGATGCCGATGATTCCAAACAACAAGGCAAAAGAGGAATTGTCGCTTTTACCCAAATTAAGTCGGATATTTTCAAGAAGCATGCCTTTGAATACAAAAGAAAGCGCGAAACCGACCATACAACCCGCCGCGGCAATCGCTGCATACTTAGCAAGATAAATTCTCTTTATGTCAGAAATCCGCAATCCAATTGCCTTCATAACGCCAATTTCGCGGTACTCATCTTCGACCTTCGCAAGAAGCGTAAATCGTATGCACATCAATGCGATTACAACGACAAGCACGCTGACAAGAAGGATAACCCCTATCATCATTCCGTCGGAAAGCGCATTAAGCATTTTGAAAAGTGGATATGTAATTGTTGGTCCGTTCATTTCTAGACCTGCTGAAGTATATGCCGTTTCGAATTCGCTAAGCTTCGATAAATCCTTTAATCTAAACTCAATCAGATACTCAATATTTCCTAAATTTTCAAGCTCCTCAAAATCATGTTTACTGATCAGAAACCTCTTGGAAGAGGCAAGCATGGAATTCATTTGCGAATCACGAAGAAAACCCGTAACCGTAAATTCCTTCCCGCTTATGATCGCCTTATCGCCAACCTTTGTAATGCCGTCCTTTTTGTAGCTGATGGGAACATATAGCTCCCCGTCGGATACGTTTATAACACTACCGTCAAGATCAAGGAGATAATCGAACTTTTTGTTTTGTATACTGAACCCGTTGTCCTGAACACTACTGGCAAGCGATCGGTCGCCAAATCGAATTTGCGAACCGTCCATGTTGAGGAATTCAACCACCTGAAATTCATCGACATTGCTATTGTGCTCAGCAAAAGCCTGTAGTCGCTCAGAATCGATCTCACCTGCATGCATCTGCATCAAATGCGGCGTTTTCGCCGTAGTCATGAGTTCATTAAGAGCTCCTGAAAGATTGACGATAAGGATCGCGGCAAGCGCAACAAGCATGGCTGCGGCAGCGACAAATATCGTTGTTGTTAGCGTTAATGCTTTGCTTTTCCGAATATCATTGCGAATTATTTTGTAATACATAAGTCACCTCTGTCTTCAAGCCTTTTCACCGATTTCAAATTGTACAAAATGATTGCAGTAACACATAACAAAATCCCAGCGATAATAATTAGTAATCCCGTTCCTCTACCACTGCCCGTACCGATGATCTGTCCCACACTGTCAGCAAGTACTCCGCCTTCAACTAACAAAGGAGTGAACACATAATCCGCAAGCACACCCGAAAATCCATAAGCGGCAACAAATCCAAGCTGTGATATTAACCCTATAAGTGACCACGCTCTGCCCTGAACGGAATTATCAATGTTTGTGCGACAAAGAAAATCTAAGCTTACGTTGGCAAATGGCATCATTGAAAAAAAGAGAAAACCCGAAATACAGATCAAAACAATATTTTCACGTAATCCGAACACCGCCATAAACAATCCTACGAAAAACAATGAAATCGAAAGAAGTTTTACATAACCCTTTTTTATCGGAAGAAATCCGATGAATACGCTGGATACAAGCATGCCCGTAGCGACAATGGTCTCGACCGTCCCTACGACGGTGCTGTTCGTAAAAGCAAGCAGCATTGGTATGGAGAGTGTTTCAATTACTCCTAGGAAGAATGTCAGCACCGATGTCATAATCACAAGAACAAGCACGCCCCTATTTTCTGCAATGGCACCCCAGCCTTCTTTGAATTCTCGAATAAACGATTTGGCCTGTTCACTCGCCTTGGAAGCAAGACCTCGACGAACGGCAAGAGTTGTAGGAACCGTAACTAAAAAAGTGCAAATGTCAATAACAAGCAGTTGCTTGATATCCGAAACGGTGAGCAGAAATCCCGCAATGATCGGAGAAATTAGAAATTTGGCCGAACCCGCTACCTGGACAAGACCGCTTGCCTTGGAGTACTGCTCTTCGGTAAGCAAATCCGTAACCGTCGCTTTGTATGCCGGATCGAGTAATGATGAAAATACCGAGCTTATAGTAACACCTACGCAAATTTGCCATAACTGTGCTTCTCCATTGAGCATGCACATCAGAATAAATATAAGCCCCAATGCAGAAAGGCCATCGCCTAGAACCATTAAAAGCCTGCGGTCATAAAGGTCTGCAAGCACACCCGCAAATACACTTAAGAGAAGCGACGGCATAAAAGCCAGCAAGGTTACAAGCGCCATTGCCGATGCCTTTCCCGTCTGCTGGAATACGTAGATCCCAAGCCCGAACGCCGTCAGCCCGCCTCCGATCGATGAAATAAACTGTCCTGACCATAAAACAAGAAATCTCCTGAAAGGGTTCCTTGAATCATTCATTGCTTCCTCCATTTCTACCACCAAACATCTTCATGATGTACGTTAGGCTACCGCTTTCGACTCCTAGCAGCCTTTCGATGTTGAAAACAAACGCCTGCATGCGTATAACAAGCTCTTCATTCGTCATTTGAACCATATCACCATCAAAAACGGTATTGGCATAAGTCACAACCATTTCCATGCATTCATATGGGAAAGGCGTGCTGAATAGTCCCTGCTCTATCCCTTCGCGGATGATTTCCGCCAGGATCGGCGTAATACCGTTGATGATGACCTTTTGTATTTTCTGATGCATCAGCGCATTCTGCGGCTTGTGGATGTGCTCCATAATTTCTTTGCTGCTTCCTCCACTTACATTCAGAGCCATAACAACGCGAATAATCCGCTCGACTACGGGTATGCTTTTGTCTAAGGCAATTTCTTGCGCCGCACTTAAAAGACGATCATTATACCGATCAATTAGTGCGTCCATAATATCCTCCTTCGACTTGAAGTGATGATACAATGTCCCACGTGCAATTCCGACCTTTTCGAGAATATCGTTTGTACTTGTACCGTCAAAGCCCTTCTGACCAAACAGTTCATCAGCCGCATCAAGTATTTCGTTCTTGCGTTCTTCTGCTTTTTTCACAACTCTCATTTTTGTGCCTCCATTTTAATCGACCGACTGTCTGTCTATAAAATAATAGCATGCTTTACTTTTTTGTCAAGGGATTACAAGCAAAATAAAACGGCCTCAGTCCAATGGAATTTAGGACAAAGGCCGCTTAATTTTTGACTCACATAATACCCATTACTGTGAAAATAATCGTTACAACCGACACGGCCGAGTATATCGATACGATTCCCCAGCCAACTATCCGTTTCCACCCAGGATTAGCGTATTCCCCCATAAGCTTTCGATTGCCCGTAAGCAGAACTAAAAAGATCAGATCTGGAACAAACAACATTATCGCAAAAATTTGAGTAAAGACAGCTAACATACTTAACGGCAAGTCAGGGATTAAAATAGCCACGGCTCCCACTAACAGACAGCCAAAATAGAAAGCATAGAACTTTGGCGCTTCTGATATTTTATGGTTTTGACTCCTCTTCCAGCCAAAGGCTCCGGCAACGGTATAGGACGAAGAAAAGGAAATGGTGATTGCCGCAAGCCAACCGGCATTAAATAATCCCAAAGCAAACAAGATACTACCTAAGCGGCCTGTAATCGGCTCGAAAGCGGTAATTAATTCTGATGGATTGGAATCATCGAGATTTGCCACCTGTCCAAAGAGTGCAGCACCTGCAATCATGACGGCCGCCGCAAAGAGCGGCTGTAACAGAGAACCCAATCCAATGTCGATCCGTCCTAACCGCAAATCTTTGCGGGTTAACCCTTTATCCAGGGTCGTGTTATTGTTGTAATACAACATAAATGGAGCGATGGCATTTCCGATTGTTGCCAAGATAAATATCAAGACCCCATTTTCTTGTAGATCCCATGATACATCTGGCCAACTTGTAAATACTTTTCCGATTTCAGTCGGATCGGGATGGGACATAAAGGCGACAATGATGAATACAACATTGATTGCCCCGACCAATATCCCTAATCGTTCTTTTGACCAGTATCCCATAAAAAGTAATACAACACAGACAAAGGCGAAACTAATGAGATCAGCTAGCCATAGCGACAGACCCATCAGTGTAAGTCCAGCGGTCATTCCTACAAACTCGGTGATTATGTACATCAGGTTTGCGAGTGTTAATGCCGCCACACTGGTCCAATGCCAGAACTTTCCGAAATGGTTAAGAAGCAATTGTCTATATTCGGTTTTGGTTACCGCCCCTAGACGCATCGACATCTCCTGCATGTTATAGTCAATTGGCGCGAGCAGGAATAGCAAAGGGAGGAAGAAGCTTATGCCAAACATGGCTCCTGTCATCGTATAACTGATCATTCCTCCGGCATCATTGTTGGACAGCGAAGAAATGATACCTGGCCCTAAAAGTGCCCAAAACAGCCATAGCTTTCTTTTATATCCTGTCTTGCCTTTTGTCACATTCTCTTTAAAGGAAATACTTTCGTCCGATAGATTTCCTTCTTGAGAGGCTAAAGCTGAATGTACTTCGCTCATTCCACTTTCACTTCCCATCTGATTTATTGATTAATTATAGAAATTTCGGAAGGGAAATCCATTTAAATAAGTTCATCCGGTTCTTCTTTCCACTATCACGAACAGCAGCAAAAAAACTGTTGATAAAGCTCCCCCACTTCTGTCCTATTTCCTTTTGCAGCTCTTGATTTTGTGCCACCACAGCCACACTCTGATTTAGAGCCTCATTTAAGTGATTTAAGGCTTGTTGCAAATGAAAGTCGATATTTTGATCTATTTCTACCGAAGTCATTGTTTATTCCCCTCTTTCATCCGTGATAATAAGCTCTTGATCAAATTGCTGCTGCATTCTTTCAAATTGAGCCTCAACAATAATGTCTTCTATTTCCTCCTTGATCAGTTGAACAGAGGATTTCGCTTTTTTCACACCCGCCACAGCAAGTGGATAGATGCTTTCTTTAATTACCGGAATTAAGACGGGGATGGCCACGGCCAAGGCAGCCCCGATTACCCATTTTTCGATTCGTATCATTCTCTTTACCTCCTCGGTTATTGCACAGCAATGCTGGCATCGAAAGCATAAGCTACGCGACTTTTAAACCTGGCTGTTGAACAATTGCAGAAGAAGCAATCTTGTTACCAGATAAAAATTTCAAAATAGGTTTTGATAGCTTCGAGACAGAACCTGCTACGAGGAGGACTGGAACCCATTGTTTTAATGTCAGCGGAACGGTATGGAATACGCGAGCTATCGGAGGGACGTACAAGCAGCCAAGCAGAGCTAACCATGAGAACCCTAACGCGGTGACGAAGAAGCGATCTTTGGACCAATCGCGAACCGTTTCATCGTTGCCCTCTTGTCTCCAGGAAAATGTTTGAATTAATTGTCCAGCGACCAAAGTCGCAAAAGCTGCTGTCTGAGCTACGGCAACGGGAACCCCGGCTGCAAGACTGCATGCAAACACACCGAGCGATCCAATGCCAAGCAGTACGCCTCGCGTTACTACTTTTTGATACAATGGTTTATCAATAATATCTTGCCGTTTGGTCTGTTTCGTCTTATTTCCAGGGTTAACCGCCAAAATCATGGCAGGTAAAGCATCCGTCAGCAGATTCATCAATAAAATTTGTATCGGAACGAGTGGTATAGGCAGCCCGGCGATGACTGAGGCAGTGGTGACGAGAATCTCCGCTAAATTGCCTGTTAATAAACAACCTATCGCTTTTCGAATGTTGCTGATAATCGTTCTTCCTTCCTTCACCCCGTCGACAATCGTTCCGAAATGATCCTCCTTCAAAATCATATCCGCTGCTTCTTTTGTGACTTCTGTACCCATTTGTCCCATCGCAATACCGACATTCGCTTTCTTAATGGCAGGCGTATCGTTCACACCGTCTCCGGTCATAGCAACGATCTGTCCGCAATTCTGGAAGGCCGTTACAATTTGTAGTTTATGCTCAGGAGTCACCCTAGCGAAAATCGATACGCCCATGACTCTATCCGCCAATTCTTTATCAGATAAAAGCTCTATTTCAGCCCCTGTTAAGACTTGACTATCCCCGTCCCAAATGCTTAATTGCTTGGCAATCGCAATGGCCGTAACGGGATGATCCCCCGTAATCATTACCGGTTTCACACCCAATGCGTGAGCTTCACGAATGCTTTGTTCTACATTAGGTTTTGGCGGATCGATCATCCCTGCCATCCCAACATAGATGAGGTCGTTCCCCATCCATTCTTCCATGTTCTTATTCCAGTGGATTCGGCGATACGCAAACCCTAATACACGTAGAGCATCGCTGGCCAATTTCTCGTTTTGCTGTAAAATAATTTGTTTTTGTTCATCCGTTAGTGGATAAATCTCCCCATTTTCCTGGTACCACTCGCAATCGCGAAGAATAGCTTCTATTGAACCTTTGGCATAGAGATAATAGTCTTGATCCCACTCAGAACTTTGGCAAACCACAACCATCTTACCCGACATAGAATCAAATGGGATTTCATGATGGCGTTTCCACGTTGTTATATCCTCTCCAGGCGATGACGTTTTAGCTGCCAGACATAATAAGGCTCCCTCCGTCGGATCTCCTTGGACCTCCCATCGACCATCTTGTTCTGCTAACTTACTATTGTTGCATAGAACTCCTATTCGAATTAGCTGTTCCAAATCCGGATGATGGTTCTGCTGAATAGCCACAGGATCATTCGTTTCATCCGCTTTCAATTCATTTATTATGGTCGTAACAGCCACTTCATCCGTTATTCGTTCTACAACCGATCCGTCTGGGTTATATCCGTCTCCAGTTACACTCCATAGACGATTTACTGTAGCAATGACTTTTACTGTCATTTCATTTTTGGTAAGCGTGCCGGTTTTATCTGAGCAAATGACAGTTGTTCTTCCTAACGTCTCTAAGGCGGATAATTTGCGTATCACTGCATTTTTTTTGGTCATCCGAAAAATACCGGCGCTTAAAGCGATTGTAATCATAACGGGAAGACCTTCAGGAACGGCAGAAGCTGCAAGCGCTACTGATGTCATAACCATTTGGGATACAGGGATGCCTCGAAGTAAACCGGTTACAAGCATAAGTCCACCTGCAATCGCTGCTCCTTTTAGGAACTTTTTCGTAATTGAAGTTACTTTCATTTGTAATGGAGTTGCCTCCATTTCATCACTCTGCTTCATAAGGGACATAACGTGCCCCATTTCCGTTCTCATCCCCGTTGTCACTACGACACTGACAGCTTTTCCACGGGTTACTGATGTACCCATATAGAGCATGTTATTACGCTCCGGCAGCGGACAATCCGCTTCAACTGGCTGATGCCCTTTTTCAATCGGAAGAGACTCCCCAGTTAACGTCGCCTCGTTGACCTGTAAGTTCCAGGAACGAATGATGCGAAGATCCGCAGGCACCCTGTCTCCCGCTTCCAGATAAACAATATCACTTGGGACCAATTCTGCGCTCGATATATGCAATTCTTGCCCTTCTCTAATCACCTTGCACATAGACGGCTGAAACTGATTAAGAGCGTCAACCACTTTTTCTGCCTTACGTTCTTGGACGGTTCCAATTGCGGCATTCGCAAGGACGATGGCTCCCATGGCTAATCCATCGAACAGTCCTCCAGAAACAATAGCTAGTGTCGCTGCGCCGAGAAGGACAAGCGTTGTAAACTCTTTAAATTGCCGAAAATATGATACGATCCAGGGAATTTGCTGTTTGGACTGCAGCTGGTTCATCCCATATACATTCCTTATCAAAGTAACTTGATTGGCATCTAGTCCCTGATGTTCATCTACTTGGAATTGCTCCATAATTTCCTGTGAGGTTCTGCTATGCCATAGAACGGGTTCTGAAGTGGCAGCAACTTCTTGAACTGCCGTATAGATGGGTCCAGTCGGTTCAGAGGTGAGCGCGAGTTTATCGCTTGCCTGCGTTGATCTCGTCAAGAACGTCAGAAGAATCGAATTCGCCATTAGAGCGATGACAGGTGCAGCTATACCAAAAGGAATCGCCAATACAGCGCCGATTACATTCCATAATTTACTCACACGGAAATGTTGATGGACAACCTCTTTCATTTGAACGGCATAGTCCAGTGACCGTTGTATATCCCTGAACTGCACCATGGACACGATTGGAATATCTGAATTTCGCAAGTAACCGTTTGCAATAGTGCTGCGATTTCCGGTTACTAGCAGAATCTCCTCCCCTTGTGACCGCAGCGCAGCGATTCGTTCAATCACTTGCCCTTCTTGGATATGTGACCAACTGTCATCAACTCCATAACCGGCAAGTTTCTCGCTATTGATCAATAAACTATTATGTAGAACACCTATTCGCCATTTGTTCCGAGCGCATACCATCGCCATATTTTCGAATGCAGTATTGAACCGGGCCGGCTCACCAATGATCAATCCCAGACATTTTGTGTCATTATTGTTCGTCCTTCTGAACACAAACTGTACATTGAACCCCGCCCTTTGCATTCTTTTGGCTTCAAGTTGGTACTCATCAGCATTCAAATGATGTTGCCCAATGAATGTTCTGCTGCCGATGAAAATTTCAGCACCTTGAAGCCTTCCTTTCATGCCATGGTCTTCCTCCTCCACATGAAAAGCAGTGCGTAGGGTTCGACCGGTTTGTTCCGCCTTGCTGACCACTTCTTTCTTCCAAGGGTGACGGCTTTTTTTCATGAGCGAAGCAGCGGCACACCATAGTTCAATATCTTCAACTGAATAGGAGACGCAGCGAAGGTCTTGTGTTTCTTCATCAAAAATTTGAGAGGTATCTTCAAACAAGATGGTTGTGGTACGAGATAACTGTGATAATGATCCACGATCAGGAATCATATAACCTCTTTCTTTTGATTTAAGTTCCGCCAGGTTCCAGGCATATTCTGCAGATGCGGTTGCTGCTCTGGGATTGGCCGCGAGTAGAACTGCCATTCCACGAAGCGGATCTCTAGTTAGAGTCCAGGTTGCCCCTCCAAGAATCATTCCCCACTTCGAAGCCCTTTCGCTATAGGTGTGCATTTCCTTGGATAAAGGGGATCTTTGCGATTTCTGATTTCCTTCATTCCCGTTTATCTGGCCTCGTTTCCATTCGAGATACTGCAGTAGACTTAGCCCGGCCAAAATGACAAGGTTCTCTCGAATTAGAGCAAGCGCTAATGTGGCTGTTCCTAGAATTAAATCCGCATTCCACTTTTTATCCTTTAACAATTGTTGAAAACCTCGTTTAAGGAATGGATATCCCGCAATGATTGAAACTGCCCCGGCTAACATAAAGGAAGAGGTGCTTCTTGACAAAGCCGATCTCCCCAGCAGGAGCTGTTTACCCCCAAGAAAACCGAGCCCAGCGACAGATAGTACTAAAGGTAATGGGATTCGCGGAGGAATCGTTGTCTTACTGTCAACCTGATACTCCGAGAACCATTGTTTCTCAATCGAACAAATGGTTTGACTAATGTCATCCATGGAAATCCGTTGTTCATCAAAAGTAAGAAGAACTCTACCCGTATCCGAACAAGGCTTAACACTATAGATTCCTTCTCGTTGCCCCAGCTCTTGCATGATTAAGCTTGCTATTTTACTGTTATACTTTAGCCCGAATACTTCCATACGGACTCTTCCCGGGAGGGTACGAATGAACCTATCATGAAACGGTTTGTAAGACATCGCAACTCTCCTTACTGTTGTGTTTAACTTTCAGGATTGATCTCTGGCTCTTCCGTTAAGCTTTGCTCAGAACGAGCTTCTTTGACCAAAGAAGCCAACTGTTCTTGCACTTCCGAAGTCGAATCCCGAACTCGATCGAATAATCCTAGAATACTTGCCGTTCCTTTGACAGCCAAACTACGCGCCTTCTTTCTAGCTTCAGGCGATGCAGCAAGAGCTAATATAGCTGCAGTAAGAATCAGACCAAAGGGGGACTTAAAGAATCGCAACATGAACCATCTCTCCTTATTTTTAAATTGGGTATTTAACCCTTTCCTGCTAAAACTAGTTAACAAGAACCTTGTGTTTATAGACTACATTACTCGTAATTAATAGACCATGATCATATTGGATAGATCATCATAGTGATATTAGACTATTTTTTCCTAGTCATTTTATATAAGAAGAAACGGTTTCACCGTCCATAATGGACGGGTGCGTTTCTCATAAAAAAACTCCAAAGCATGAGGTTAACGATCAACATTAACCACATGTTTTGGAGTTACGGGGATACAAAACTTCAGTTCACAGATTCTCATTCCCTTTGACAATGCCTTCCCTTACTGCATAGGCGGCAGCTTGCACCCTGTTTGACATATGTAATTTATCCAGAATATTTCTTACATGATTGCGAACCGTATTTTCGCTTATGTACAAACGTCTTGCAATGTCGCGGTTTGACAACCCCATCCCTAGCTCTCGCAATACTTCAATTTCCCGGCTCGTCAATGATTCGATCAATGAAGCGGCAGATGACTCCAGATTCGTAATTTCAAGCATCATTTTGATGGCCAAGTTACTTGGAATAACAGCTTCTCCAGCGGCCACCCTTCGAATTGCATTTACTAAATCATCAGGATCAATCGATTTTATGACATATCCCTGAGCCCCATATTTCACGGCTTCATAAAGTGATCGCTCTTCCTCATTAACCGTCAGGATAAGCACTCGAGTTGCCACAGCCAGGTCCTGAAAGTGACGAATCACCTCTATTCCGCTCATGACAGGCATGCAAAGATCCATGATTAAGACATCAGGCTGCAATTGTTTCACAACTCTTATTGCCTCTTCACCGTTGCTGGCCTCGCCAACGACTTCGATATCTTCAACTGTTTTCAATATCCCTATAACTCCACGTCGAAACAGAAGATGATCATCGACAACCAAAACACTTATAGGCATTTCATCACCTCAACTATGAATTGATTTCAATAATGGATTACTTTTCACATAAGAGAAATTGGTTTAATATCGAATGGTCAAGGTTGAATACAAATGTCCATTGTGTTCCTTTATCAACTATGCTGTTCACCTCAGCGTTCCCTTTAATCTCCTGGCAGCGCTCTCGAATTGAACGTAAACCGAAATGACGGTTATTGTCCACGCCATTCACATCGAATCCACAACCATTATCTGATATCTGTATTTGCAACTGTGTCTTTGTATATATGATCCTGATATCAACCCATGTCGCATTCGCATGTTTACGTATGTTGTTCAACGTTTCCTGGATAATTCTCGATACTTGTGTAATAAAATGAACATCCAAATTGTCAGGTAAACCTTCCAATTGAAGGTTGGTCGCTATTCCCGTTCGTTTCTCGAACAAATCCAGTGTATCCCGCAGAAAGGTACCCAGATCTGCAACATGATTCATGTTATATAAGGTTTGTCTCAGCTCAGAAAATCCCTGTTCAAGAACCGTGTAAATGGCATGCAATGATTTTCTAAGCTCTGCTGTATCGATAACACCCACTCGTTTCGTAATAAATTTTAGCTGCATATTAGCATAGGCAATATCCTGCGCTACGGTATCATGTAGATCTCGAGCCAATCGTTCTCTTTCCATATATATATATTTTAGTTTTTCAGCATCTTTCAGAGCCTCTTCTGCACGTTTGCGTTCTTCTTCCATCACTCGTTTCCGCTCTGTGATATCTCTTATGATATTTGCAAAAGCATAAATATTCCCTGCCGCATCACGAACTGGTGAGAAGGTCTCACTCACATCAACTTGACTTCCGTCTTTTCGTTTTTTAATGGTCTCATACCCGGTGACTTGCCCTCCCGAACTTACAATCTGACGTAATTTCTGTTCCTCATCCCTAAGTTCATCATGGACTAAAGGTGATACTCGTCCAACAATTTCCTCCGCGGCCCAGCCAAACATTTGTTCGAATGCTTTATTCACCTTTAGTATTGTGCCTTGCAAATCGACCATGATAATAGGGTCCGTTGTATGATTAATAAATGACTCAAGCGTTTCTTTTGTAGCTTTGAGCTCCTTCTCAGAGTTCCTTAAAGTAATTAAGCTATGATAAATATACGAATGCAGTATTAATGCTGTTACGATTACAAAAAATGAGTCCATCAAAATATTGAATCGAAAAAACAAATCAACAGAGACAATCCTAAACAAGGCGGCATCCGAGAGAACAATATAAAGGATTCCAATAAGGATATAAATGATCACGATTTTTAAAGAAAACCATAACTCCTTAGAAAATCTTGTATTTCTGATCCGTCGTATGCTTTTGCTTAACCGCATAAATTAGGCTCCCCCTCATTTCCTGTTCATTCACCACCGCCTGTCAAGATACAGCCTTATATGTATATTCAAAATAAAAGGGGCTAATTCATTAATTTCATTGCTCTAAAAGTCGGAAAGCATCTTAGAAATAAAGTGCATATCTTTACCGGTGGTGATCCAGTAACCACCGGTAAAGACTCACCGTTCTGGATGAACCGAAATCAAATTGCAAACAAGCTTCTAAAAAAAACTGCCACAAGCGTTGCCAAAAATCCTCCGATTAAAGCAGGGATAAAATTAGACAACCATGAAAACCGAGTTTCTCTTTCTGATAACTTATGTGCGTTCCCACCTAACGCTAAAGCTATATTAGACCCACTATGGTCAAGACCTGAGGCAACTCCAATTGCAACAATAGTAATTAATCTCCCTATGCTCATAATGCATCTCCTTCTATACGTTCTTTCTGTATGTTATGCGTATGTTAAAAAAATGTGCCTATCCTCAACGTTATGTTGATAAATACTCAACACAGGATCAAGGTTGAATGAAACGGCCGTTCGTTTTATTTATATTCCTTGACAGGAATATTCCCTATTTTGTATATTTGAATCACGGGATACAAATGTTATCAGGAGAAGAATAAGCAAGAGTACAACAGAGGTGAGTAACCTGTCATGAAAAATTCCGAGATGGACATAACAACGCTGAGTGCTTTAGCTGAACCAAATCGGATGAATATCGTTCAACTGTTGAAGGGCGGCCCTATGGCCGTGGGTGAAATCGCCGATCAATTGGGGATTCGCCAACCTCAAGCGTCGAAGCATTTAAAAGTGCTTAACGATAGCGGGATTGTGGAAGTACAAGTCGATGCGAATCGTCGGATTTACAAGCTTCGATCTGAGCCCTTCCAAGCGATGGATATTTGGGTACAGTCCTTCCGGCACATTATGGAAGAGCGCTTGGATAACTTGGACCATTACTTGCGTGAACTGCAGAAAAAGGAAAGGCCATAACGTTATATAAATTGGAGGGGTAATTACAATGTCAAACAATGCAATAATTTCGAACGTAGAGAACGATCGAGTCCTGGTGCTGGAGCGAGTATTCGATGCACCACGAGATCTCGTATTCCAGATGTTTAAGGAACCTGAGCATCTTAAGCGTTGGTGGGGACCAAAAGGCTGGGAGATCCCTGTTTGTACTGTCGATTTTCGTCCGGGCGGTGTGTGGCACTACTGCATGAAGTGCGTTGATCAGAATCTAGGCGAATTTTACGGCATGGAATCATGGGGAAAAGGTGTCTATAAGGAAATTGCCGAACCTGAAATGTTCATCTATAACGATTACTTCTCAGATGCCGAAGGCAATATCAACGAGTCTATGCCATCTACCCTAATCAAGATGGAGTTCATCGATCTAGGCGGCAAGACTAGATTGGTATGTCGCTCAGAATATATATCGGCAGAAGCCCTTAAAACCGTCATGGACATGGGCATGCTACAAGGAATTACTGAAACTTGGAATCGCTTGGGCGAGTTGCTGGATTCGCTTAAGTAAAAAGGAGTGTTTAAGATATGATTAACAAAATTGGCCAAGTAATGCTGTATGTGAATAACCAAGAAGCATCCAGAGATTTTTGGACAGAAAAGCTCGGTTTCGAGGTCATCGCGGATGAAACCAACGGTCCGATGAGATGGATTGAAGTCGCTCCTAAGGGTGCAGCAACTAGTATTGTTCTTCATAATAAGGACTTGATTGCCAAAATGAACCCTGGAATGAATCTCGGAACACCATCTCTCATGTATTACACGGACAATTTCGATGCGTTGTACGGCGATCTCAAGAACAAAAGCATTAAGGTTGGAGATATTGTAGAACTTCCCTCCGGCAGAGTTTTTAACTTTGCAGATGATGAAGACAATTACTTTGCTGTAGCGGAAAAGAAATAAGGTAGTTGCATAAGTCGGCAGCAGCTGATCAGAAATGATCAGCTGCTTTTTTTCTAGATATCTTTGATTTAAGTCACGCTTTCTTCAATGAAAACAGAAGATAGATCGTCTCAATTTCATGGTATTCTTCCAAGACCCACGAGGTTTGGGATAAAATTCACTGCAACCCTTCCAGCCCAAGATATTGGATCTGCACGCCAATGAACTCTGTAAATCCCAGGTATCCCGGATTCACATGAGCCCGGTCGAAAATTAATGAACCCGTGACCCGAGCATCCGCCGGGGAGTTGGCAAAGAAATAATTTAAATTTTCAATTATATCTGCATCCGAACCGTACTCAAAAAGACCACCCTCCGATGAACAGAGCTGAATCCAGCCGGATCTTTCCAAACTCAAATTTAGTAACGCCTCCGGCCCGCTCCAGTCATAATGA
Organism: Paenibacillus albiflavus; assembly: GCF_004344915.1. Taxonomy (GTDB): domain Bacteria; phylum Bacillota; class Bacilli; order Paenibacillales; family NBRC-103111; genus Paenibacillus_AM; species Paenibacillus_AM albiflavus. The sequence continues at coordinate 46,531 of NZ_SKFG01000019.1, forward strand.
ATCGTATTGAGAGTAATGTCCAGACCATGGAAGCGTTCCCCAGGCTGCTTCAAAACATCGATGCACTGTTGTGCAAAATTGGGGCCGTAGGTATCGATATCTAAAATGTTGATCTCAATCTTCCGTCCCTTGAGTAATTCCGGATCCGATTCCTGAATGAGAATCAGGGTGTTGATACTGTCAGTAGCAGCCCCTCCAGCGATATTGAAGAGGCAAAGGTTCCGTTCAGAGAATTGCCTGAGTTGGGGCAGCAATATATCCGACTGGCGCCTGCAAAGATCCCTCAGCCTGATCCGAAGTCCCATGAAAGAGGTTTGCTTCATCGCCCACTTGTCCCGGAAACCTAATTTGATCCCCCGGCTTAAGTCAGGTCCTAGCTTGTACAGCAATGTACGCATGCCGCTAAGATAGGAATTGTCCACATTCGACATTTTCACAAAGATATTCCGGATAAAGCCAGGCATCTTCTTTAATGATTCAATGCTCCGGGCTGACTTCAGACAACTCAAATGATACGCCTGTTCATCAATACTTGCGTTAAAAAGAGGATGCGTTATATCCAGGATCGGTAATTGAATTTCATTCTCGAAAACTGCATAGGGAATTCGCTGATTTTGATTTGCATTCATGGCTTTCAACTCCACCTTACTTGAACGATGATTTTTGATCTAATAAAACTACCAGTCGCTTACTTGGTGACAAGCCGCATAATCATTTCGACTTCCGGTATCGTATAAAGGCTGCTCCCTCCTGCATTCACAACCATTACCCCTGAAAGAATCGAAAAATAACTTGAGATTAATTTCTCCAAATCACCAGCCGCAATAACACCTTCTCGCTGACCTTCCTCAAAAATAGGCATCATAAGGTCCACATATGCCTTCATGGAGTACTGGGAAAAAAACACTTTTATTTGATCCGGCAAATCTTCCGATATACGCGCTTGATGAATCAACAAGAAATAATATTTTCCCCCATCCTCAATAATGGATTGAGTCAAGAATCTGATTTTCTCGAGTGAGGAAATCGGCATATCTTGAAGACTTTTCGTTGCTGAATAGGATGCTTCTAATGCTATTTGCACTAGCGTGATGACTGCCTCGTCTTTCGACTTAAAATAATGGTAGAAAAGCCCTTGGCTGACTCCCGCCTCCGCGGCGATCATGCTGATTTTCGATCCTTCTATTCCCCGCTCGGCAAAAACCTTTAGGGCTGCTCTCATGATCTGTTCCTTGCGTTCATCTCGAACCTGGAGTATTTGTTCATTATTTAACGGTACCAATGTTGGTCCTCCTAACTCTACATTTAATATTAAATGAACCATTCAATCAATAAAATAAGGTATATTTTCCCTTTAGTCAACCATTTTTTCTTTATAGTATTACGTTTACAATGGGCGCAGAAAACAGTAAAATATGATCGAATGTAATATTTGGAAAAATAGTTGACTTTACTATTTTTTGAAAGGGATGTATCAGATTATGGAAAAATTCACGATTAGCTCCATGCAAAGTCTTGATCTATAAACAACGGCGGTTGTTTGTATGGAGCCAGAAGTTTATTTACCGCCTTACTATCTGCGTGCTGCGATAATTGTTTATAGAATAGGCTTTGCATCCTAAAATTTACATAAATTTTAAGGAGCAGAGCTATCATGAAATATATAAACGCTGATATCATTTTTCCAGAAGAACTTTTAAAGGAAATACAGAAATATACCCACGGTAGCATGGTTTATATCCCAACCCCTGAAGTACTACGAAAGAAGTGGGGCGAAAATTCAGGAAGTCGCAAACAGTTGAGCCATAGAAACGAAGCAATACGCCAACAATATACCGATGGCGCAACAATAGATGAACTTTCAGTTCAATTCTGTCTTTCCATCGATAGTATAAAAAAGATTATCTATTCAAAAAAATAGGTTATCAAATCACATCAGACCCCCTGATGTGATTTTTAGTGTAATAAATGATTTGAATTGTTTTTTATATATTTTTCTACTGTTTCCTTTGCTATGATTGAAAAAAACTTTCAGGGGAGGACATTAGGATGTCATTACAAGTTCATCCATATTGCTCTGAATTAGAGGAAGCAGTTAAAAGTTTAAGTCACAAAGCTTGGATACTTTTCAAATATAATAAAGATTACGATCATCAAAGAATGAGTTGTGTATTTAACGAGGACGGTAATTTAATTTGTGTGGGATACTTACGACATGGAATAGCAGATGATCATGATGTATTCGAAATCGAAATGCCCACTAATGAATTAGCTTCGAACCGTATGGATGAAATTAGAATGGCTCTATTCCCTACATTCATAGATACCTGTCAAAAGTTGCGTAATCCAAACAAGAAAACAAAGTTGGTCGCGTGGAATGACTTTTATGGTAACGGGGATTTTTGCAAAGAGAAAGGCTTTATCCCTTATCAAACCTATTATAAAGCACAGCGTTCACTTGAAAGACCCCTACCTGAAATCAGAATGCCTGTTGGAGTTGATGTCCAATACCACCCGATGGAATACAAAGAGGAAAGAATCAACTATACCGAATTAGAAAATCAATTCTTTCAAGGCGTTGTATACAGAAGTGTAAATATGTTGGAATGGATGATGGGTGGTCCAGAGTTACATACCATTTCTGCATTTGAAGGCGATGAACTTGTTGGTAGCGTTATGTGTTGGCAAACTGGTGCAGTTGAAAGGTTATTCGTCATTCCGCGATGGCGTAATAAAGGGTTGGCTAAGTTTCTCATAGCGAAGGGTTTTGAGTATCATATTAAGAATGGTCGAAACGAAGTTGAGACGCTGGTTAATGAACAGAATAAGGAAGCTATGAAGTTGTTAGAGTCAATGGGGTATTCCTTCCCTGTAAAATTAGAACTCAAGGCATTGGATATTTAGCAAACACAAAAGCGATGGGAATTTTATTTCTCATCGCTTTTTGCATTCTAAAACCAAAGCTGCCCGCCCTTATTTCATTTTAACCAGTCATTTTAGGCGTAAATACCTTACCCTCTTTACCCCGTTCACATAAGATAATGAAAACTTCAATGGTTTTCTAGGCGTGCCATCAAAAGAGGGGTGTTAAATTCTGCATCTTATATTATTATCTGGCGGTTCAGGAAAGCGTCTTTGGCCTTTATCCAATGATTCACGCTCAAAACAATTCTTAAAACTATTGCCTTCAGATAAAAAGCTGAATAGGCCAATTTCTATGCTTCAACGTACTTGGCAGCAGCTTCAAAACACAAATCTAACGGGAAGTACGATCGTATCTACGAGCAAATCACAGATTGATATGATCCATAATCAAATAGGAACAAGCGTCCCTTTAGTTATTGAGCCTAGTAGGAGAGATACTTATCCAGCAATTGCGTTATCATCTGTATATTTATATTCTGTTAAAAATGTACCGGAGGATGAAATTGTAGTCGTTATGCCCGTTGATTCCTATGTAGAAGATGAGTTTTTTCAGCAAGCAAAAAATTTAGGAGGAATTTTACAGGATTCCAACGCTGATCTTGCTTTAATTGGAATAAACCCTACTTTTCCATCAGAAAAATATGGCTATATTATTCCTTCTAATCCCAACAAGCCAGAACAGGATAAAAATGTTCAGGCTGTTCGTTGTTTTAAAGAAAAGCCGACTAATGGGCAGGCGAAGCAACTCATTTCTGAAGGAGCTCTATGGAATAGCGGAGTCTTTGCATTTAAATTAGATTATATTTTACAGAGCTTGAAAGAACGTGGAATAACCTTAAACTATACTGATTTGTTACAAACCTATTCACATTTACCAGCAAGAAGCTTTGATTATGAAATCGTTGAAAATACAAAGAAAATTGTTGTCGTTTCCTATAATGGAGCATGGAAAGATCTTGGTACATGGAATACCCTTACGGAAGAAATGGACGCATCTATCATTGGAAAGGGAATTATGAGTTCTGATTGTAACAATGTCCATATCATAAATGAACTAGATATACCTGTTTCGGTATTAGGTCTATCTGATTTAATCGTCGCTGTAAGTCCTGATGGAATTCTTGTTTCGGATAAAAAAGAAAGCCCAAGAGTGAAAGAAATAGCTGATCACTTCGAAAATAGACCGATGTATGAAGAACGTCGTTGGGGCTGGTATCGCGTATTAGATTTTACCAAATGTAATGATACACAAGAAGTGTTAACGAAAAGAATTGGCGTAACTGCAGGCCAGAATCTCAGTTATCAAAAGCATTTCCATCGTAGTGAAGTTTGGATCATTATCAAAGGTAAAGGATTATTTGTATTGAATGGGAAAATCCTTGAAATTCAAGAGGGTGACGTGTTACAAATCCCAGCAGAAGCATTACATGGTATTAAAGCTATAACCGACTTAGAGTTTATCGAAGTACAGGCAGGGACAGATCTTATTGAGGAAGATATCGTTCGTATCTTTATGAAATGGGAAGACATTGAAGCCCATTGTACAAATTCAAAATGATAAGTAAGAAGAAAGGGGACTTATATGGTTGAATCTTTAGAATTTGTCACAATTGCTATCCTTGCTAAGGATAAAGCACATGTGTTGCCAAAGTATCTTGATTTAATTGAAAGACAAACCTACCCTGCTTCTAAAATCAAGCTTTATATACGTACGAATAATAATAACGATCATACTGCAGAATTACTTGAAAACTGGATTGCAAAAGTGAAAGATAAGTATTCCGAAATCTATTACGATGCAAGTGATGTTGAAGAACAGGTTCAAGAATATGCTCCACATGATTGGAATCCACTAAAATTAAAAGTACTGTGTCGTTTGCGTCAAGAATCCGTTGAATGGGCCCGTGAAAGAGGGACCCACTATTTTGTTGTAGATTGTGATAACTTCATCATACCAGAAACACTTGAAGTTCTACTCCATACGAATCTGCCTGTTATTGGACCGCTCTTGAAAAACAGCGATTCTCAAAATAGTCTTTATGCGAACTATCATTATATTACGGATGAAAACGGATATTATAAACAATCAAATTATTATTTCGATATTTTTTATGGACATATGAAAGGATTAATTGTAGTAGAAGTTATTCACTGCACCTACTTGGTTCGGAATGAAGTACTGGATCAAGTCAGCTATGACGATGGAAGTGGCCGATATGATTATGTGATCTTTAGCGATGTATTAAGAAAGTTAGGTATTCCCCAGTATATCGACAACCGTCGTGACTATGGAAATCTCACTTTTTCGTGAGGTTAGGCTTAGAGGAGGACATCCATGAAAAGAGCGCTAATAACGGGTATCACCGGCCAGGATGGTTCATATTTGGCAGATCTTCTTCTCGAGAAAGGGTATAAGGTATATGGTTTAAAAAGAAGAACATCCACAGAAAACTATGAAAATATTAAACATATACAAAATGAAATTGAGTTTATTTCCGGTGATTTGGATGATTTATCATCATTGATACAGGCTGTGAAACTTTCTAAGCCAAATGAAGTTTATAACCTCGGTGCCCAATCCTTTGTAGCAGATTCATGGCCCCAGCCTGTTTATACAGCACAGATTACGGGTCTTGGCGTACTTAGAATGCTGGAAGCAGTTAAGCAAGTTAAGCAGGATGCCCGTTTTTACCAGGCTTCAAGTTCTGAAATGTTTGGAAGGGTGATCGAAACACCTCAAAAGGAAACGACTCCATTCTACCCCCGAAGTCCATATGGTGTTGCGAAAGTATATGGACATTGGATTACTGTAAATTACCGTGAAAGCTATGACTTGTATGCCTGTTCGGGGATTTTATTTAATCATGAATCACCGCGAAGAGGGATCCAATTTGTTACACGGAAAGTAACTGATGCTGTAGCGAGAATTAAACTTGGCCTTCAAACGGAGCTTCGCCTTGGAAATCTTGATGCCAAACGGGACTGGGGTTTTGCAGGTGATTATGTCAAAGCAATGTGGCTCATGCTTCAGCAGGAAAAGCCGGACGATTACGTAGTGGCAACTGGGAAGACTCATACCGTCCGTGATCTCGTTGAAGCTGCCTTTGCTCATGTTGGATTGAAATGGGAAGATTATGTTGTCCAGGATCCTGCATTTATGAGGCCGGCAGAAGTAGATTTGCTTCTCGGAAACCCCGAGAAAGCAAAAAAAGAACTCGGGTGGGAACCGAAGATTGACTTCCAGAATTTAGTAAAAATGATGGTAGATCATGATTTAAAAAAATATTCTTAAAAGATAAATCCCGGAAACGCAAAATCCACAACCTCATTCGGATGTGGATTTTTTGTATAGAGGCGAACCGTGGCTGTGCAACACAATTCGCAGTCGAGTTTTGCTAGTGGCTTTGGGGAATCCAAGCTTAGCTGACCAGCTTCAAGCCAACAACGGCACAAATAATTCCAAGAATACAGCCGATACGAAGCCAGCTTTTTGACTCCTTAAAAAATATCATTCCAACAATAGCAGCTCCCACTGTTCCAATTCCTGTCCAAACTGCATAAGCAGTCGCCAGCGGTATTGTTCCCATTGCCCCGACAAGAAGTTTGAAGCTGAGGAAGAACCCGCCTATGAGGATGATGTTATTGGTCCAGTTATTATTTATTGCTACGCGTTTAATACCGATTACCCCGATAACCTCCAGCAATCCAGCCGCAATAAGCACCATCCAATCCATCAGGCTCCACTTCCTTTGCTCGACAATTTCAAACCAATAATACACGCTAACAGCAATAAGATGAAAACAATCCGTAACATACTGACGGTACCACCAGACATCACGATTTCCACAATCGTAGTCCCCAAAGTTCCCATCCCTGCAAACACAGCGTATACCGTTCCAACCGGCAATGCCTTGGTTGCTCTAATAATTAAATCAAAGCTTGTCAACAAGGAGACAAGAACGACAATGCTGGGAATGCCCTCGTATTTGAAGCCACTTGCCCACACGATCTCCAATATTCCGCCTAAGAGTACATAAGTCCATGCTCTTGCCTCACTTATTCGCTTATCCGTTTTAACTGCCATTGCCATCTCCCTCCTGTAAAAGCTGCAGATAATAATCAACAATTCGATCGATATGATCCATTACTTCGGTATCCATTCCGTACACCTTTGTTTCCATTCCTTCTTCGGGGCGAATTAATGACCAATACTTATCAATGAGTTGCTCGTCATGCTGAAACCATTCCGTGGAAACCTCAATAATTTGCGCTGCAAGCTTCTGAGAAATGATAGAGGAAGGAGGTTCGTGCATACTCGCCTTGACCTTTCGAATCAGCTTCGCCCACTCCATGTTTCGTGGATCGTTTGAGCTCAAATCCGGCAAGTCTTTAATAATCTTAATTTCCTCATCCGAAAAGTGCTGAGCAAGAAACGTTTCTCTAGTCTCGGAAGGAGACCGAAGCGCCCTGATGAAAAGAAAGATATCCTCCGCTTCGATCTCTCCTTTCATTTCAAAAGCATGCCTTGCTATCTGCAACAGCTTCTCCATCTCATCCAAACGATTCTTTTCTTCCTTAACCGCTGCTAGCTCAAAATCCAGATAAGTTCTCCAACAGTGCTCCTGTGATTCCTTCCCTGTAGATAACATTTCCTTGATGGACGCCAGCGTAAAGCCCAGCTCCTTCAATGCAGCTATATGTTGGAGCACTCTAATCTCCTCATTTGAATAGTACCTGTAGCCCGAATCAGCTACTTTGGCAGGCTTTAATAAACCGATCTCATCATAATATCTCAGTGTCCTTATAGATATATTTGTATTCTTGGACAATTCACCAATGCTGTACATAATGCCCCCACCTCTCAACAACAAGTATATAGTCTCCAGTATACGTGAGAGTCAAGTTTTTTTAGAAAACATTGGAAATTAACTTGCTGCCGATGCCTCAATTGACGATGACAATATTAACAGTAGATTTCCATGCCGTGCTCCCTCCGCTATCGTTCCGAATTGATGGATTAACAAACCGGGAAGCGTGCCGTATTGTTCACTTTCTTTGTTTTTTACCGCGTACTACTTTAGTAGGACGACAATCTCCTATGATTCGCTCTATAATGCCTTGTAGAGTCGAATAATAGGAGGTTTTCTCCGTTGGGGGAAGGAAGGATAATGTTGCGGAACTGGTGATAATTATTTACTGAAGAATCAAGCTTCTTGACTAGGAGAGTATATACCACATTGAAAAAGGCGGAATTATTATGGGGATTAAAAGAAAACTGCTTAAAACAACTATGAGGTTACGAAAAATACTTGTATTCATAATTATGCTTTCTATGGCATTCCCTTGCACTGGGAAAGTTTTTGCAACTGTTCAACCGACACTTGTTATTGCTGCAAGCCCTAACGTAACGCTGCCCAGCGGCGGCACCGTAACGCTCTCTGCGAGCGCGATTTTAAGTGGGGGGGACGCGTCCGCCCCCCCTACAGGCAGTCTTCTGTTTACACTAACTGGTCCCGACGGCTTTTCATATACTCAAACCAATGCTGTCTCCGAAAATGGGATATATACTGCATCAATCACTCTTCTCACCACTGGACCGATAGTCGGCACCTATACCTGGGCTGCATATTATGGTGGGGATGCAAACAACGCTGCTGCCGCTGGTCAAGGCCATACTCTCGTGAGCTCCGCGATGCCAACCCTTGCAGTCAGTGCCAACCCAACCTCTGTCATGATCGGATCGTCTTCCCAAGTGCTCGGGGCTTCCGCGAATTTAGCCTCAGGGTATTACCCGACCGGTACGCTTACGTTCAATCTGCTTGCTCCCGGCGGAGCCACTGTTGATACCGAGATAGTCACAGTTAATGGAAATGGAACTTATACAACTCCAACAGGATTCACTCTTCCCACCACTGAACCGATAGCCGGCATCTATCAATGGGTTGTATCCTACTCTGGCGATCCAAACAACATCCCTGTCTCATCTCGCAGCGACTGTTCTGTAACTGTTCCCCAACAGGCAGATCTCTCCATCACAAATACTGTGAATAACGCAACACCGAATGTAGGAGATACTATAACTATCACCGTCACTCTCACAAATAATGGGCCTGATAGTGCAACAGGTGTGGTAATAACAGATTTGCTGCCAGCCGGTCTCA
>NZ_SKFG01000020.1 GCF_004344915.1 Paenibacillus albiflavus
CCAGGTAATTATGCACCCGATAACCTTGGAACCTACTATACAACCGCTCAAGTCACAGAGATTGGTTCTATTCCACAAGGAATGGTAAGCCAGACCACTCCTGTGTGCACTTATGCTGTCTATACGCACAAAGGTGAGATTTGGAAAATAGGTGATGCTTATGGTTCTCTTAACCGTTGGATTGATGAGAATGGCTACAAACATAGTAAAGGTTGGGTAGTGGAGTTGATGGACGAAAGATTTAATCCGACTTCACCTGAAAGTGAGCTAGAGATTTATACGCCAATCGAAGAGAAATAGTCCACGAAAGAGGAGTGACCCTGCAAACCATCGTTTGTGGGTCTTTCTACGTTCTGGCATGAATCAATATCTTTATTTATTCAGCTAACGGAGAACGATAGTTCAATAAAAGAGATGTTTCATCTAAAGCACAATCCACGCGATTGTGCTTTTTTTTATACCATGAAAGTCGTCTAGGATGGCTTTATGTGTTTTGTAGAAATCAACGATAGCTATTTAATCGTTTCTCACTAATATCCTCTTTGCAAAGCGTAATAAGGAAGGCACACCGTTTATATTTCGGTGCGTTGTTCTGCTTTGGTGCTTTTCAGCTTATTCTTTAATACTCTGATTTCCGTCTCGTGAGCTGCTTATTTTTGCTGCCTTCAATTTTGGAAGATATTCAATTAGTATAGGTCTACCGATTAATAGACTCTCTTTTTCTTTAAGATTTCTCGTTTATGTATTCCAAAATTAGTGGTACGATAATCCAGAGTATCCATTGTATAAAAAACTAATTTCATAAGGATGTGAATGTATGCGTGAACCTAACCCATATGAAATTGAAGATAATGAAATTGAATACATAGAGCATAATCGAATACAAGATATGCTTGATGAATTTATATGTGGTAGTACAGTATTGGAACTAAACAATAAGTATAAGATGACGCATGCTTTAGTACATATTTTTGGATCAATTCGAGAAGATGTAAAACGGGCTGCAGTAAACAGAGTTCGAATTAACACAGAATTTGAAGTAGATAAAGAAATAGCAATTAAGGTATTTTTTGATAGGGGATGTGATTACAAAAAGGCTGATGAGTTCATTTTCCGAAAAGATGTTCCAAAGGAACAAGGGGTATTTTCAATTCTTTGGAGAAAATTTTATGACGAGAAGGATTTAGTAATGCTTAAAAAACTTGTTAATTACGATAATCTTACTTCAGAGAAACAAGAGTATCACGATAAATTTTTGAATATTTTGTTTGAAGATAATTTGGGTAAATTGAGTAATTTCGCTATATCAAAAATGAATAAATGATAATTTTAAAGGAGTATTTGAATGAAGAGAAGAAGTATATTGCCTAAAAAATATCAGAAAACTCATGACTATATCTTTGATTTACATGATCTTTTAGCAAATATTATTTATTCATGCGAAAATTATGAATTGATAGGTTCTGAAATACAAATAAAAAATGAGGAAGATTTATCTCATATAGATAGTTTAGAAGGAGAGAACTTATGGTGTTGGTTGGAAAACAATAATTACGACGAAGTCATTTTTGATATGATGATTAAGCAAGTATACTTTGCCGTTTTGACTGATTTATGTCATTTTATATATGAATCTCTAACATGCTCAGAAAGAGGGAAATTAACTGTTGCATATGCTTTACTAAGAAAGCCTCTAAAGGATAATCTATTGTTATTAGAATGGATACTAAGCGATGCTAATGATTTTATTTCCAAATTTAAGAGTGGTAATTCTGAAAATTTCGCTCCTGATAAAATATCAGGTCAAAGAAAATTAGAAATAATTAAAAATGCTGAAAGAATAGCTGATACTGGGTTAGAGCAATATATGTTTATTTATGAAATGCGCTATAGTAAAAAAGATGACTTTAGTTTTGAACGTATTTGGAACAAGGCTAACCATATCGTTACAACGTTTAACTTCTATAAAACAAAGTCAGAAAATCTTAATTTTGTTTTTTTTGATGAAAAAGAACATACTGAATATTGGGATTACTATTATGTATCGATGCCACTGATTATGTATCACATTACTGAAGTAGCAATATCAATTTTAAATAATTTTCAAGTAGATACAAGTGCAATAGTTGAAATGGAAAAAAATGAGCGCAAATTTAAATTTATCAATTATGTAAATTCGATAAAATGACGATTTCATAAGGAGGATAAATTTTATGAAAGAGGAACGATTCGCTTCCTTTTTGGGTTCACTGGAGAGTATTACAAGTAAAGATAAAGCAGTCAACTCAAGGATGAGTAAAGTAAGAAAAATCGAAAGAGATTTGAAAGTTAATTTAGACATTGTGGTACTTGATGATTATCAAATGTATCAAACACTTTTAAGAATTCAGAGAGAATTTGGCGATAAAAATGGAGCAATACAAAACGTCTTAAGAAAGTACTACATATTCATTAATGGCAGAGAATTTCCTTCAATACTAGAATGCAAAAAAAGATTCGGTTAAAGTGCCGATTGCATTAGGAGTTGCTAATCATGAGAGGCGCGCATGATGGTGGGTTCTCAATTGTAATAATATTGATTATAGTATTTTTCATTTTCGGTAAAGCAATATTATCGTACATAAGAGATTTTTTTAGTTGGTTAGATCGTGAATCTCCAAGATGGATAAAAGCTTTAGTGTCTTGTGTAGTTGTATTAACAGGTCTTACATTTTGGGGTATCGTACTATATGCAGTCATAAGACAATGAAATTTAATCTTGGAGGATTATTAAGGAGACGATTGCTACAATATTAGCCTTTCTATTTTTAATATCAATCATTTTGGGGATTATTGGATTAATCAAGTGGAATGTTGCTTTCTTAGGATTAAAGAATCGCAAACAGAGTTCATTATTATTTATTGTGGCTTTGTTCTAATGCTTATTATAAAAACTGTGCAGCAGTTAGAGCAGCGGGTGCCACACCAATTAATAAAGGAGATCCTGTATACCGTAAAGCACTAGATAGAGATGGTGATGGAATTGGCTGCGAGTAATGAAAGACAGGGGAGATCAAGCAATAAAGGCAATAACCAATTAATTGAATCAATAGATTTTAAATTTGCATTTGATATTGACTATGACACTTTACAAAAGTGGCTAAGAAAATGAATGATATAGAAGTGATTGGATGCTCGATTTATTAATTAAACCGCTGAAAGGGTTGTTCTATGAAAGATAAGAATGAGGTCGAAAGGATGTTAAATTCTTTCGATATAGTTGCTATGCTAGGTTTATCAATTTTTATTTTGGGTATTTTAAGAATTAATGGTATTAGTTTCACTCCCTTGTTTATACTAGGTGTTTCGACTTGTGCATTGGTATTTTTACTGATAGAACTATTTAAATTAAGAGGAATAATTAAAAATTCTTTTCAGACAGTTGCGTTCATTAGCTTATTAGGAATACCTAATATACCTTATTTTCAAAACTTAAGTATGGATGAAATTAGCTTATATAGTGACTCATTTTCTTTGTTTGCAATGGGACTTACACTTTTTTTAATAAGTAGAGATGGTGTAAAAGAAGTTACTAATATGATTGTTTCTTTAACTAAAACAGTGAATGATTTTTTAAAAAGGAATTAATGAGGATAATAATAAAACTTAGTAGGACTACTTCATACCCAAATGAAACCCCTACACTACATGGATTAGATGATATTTCTTGAATTTAATATATTCAATTAGTGGATAGCTTTAATTTAATGGGATTAGATAAGATTATTATCTAATCGATAAAATATATCAGTTCAATCGTTGGTCAGAAGTGTAGACATTATAATCAAGAGAGTGAAAAGCATTTTATATGGCACTTACAGTTTCATTCAAATAATTAAACGTAAGCACTATCCATGAAACACGGATTTCTTATTATATCAAGAGGAGGAAATGAAATGACAAATACACATATTTGTACATGTGGGAGAGAGTGGCTTATTACTAAGCATCATAGTCCAATGAGAGACAAAGACAGTGAGAGTTGTTTATGTGGAGAAGAATTAGTGTCTTGGAATGGTGGTGTTACATATAGTGTAAGACTAGTTAAAGACATTAAAAAGGACGATAAAAACAGAATATTTATATAATAAGCATGACTTAATATTGAAGTTGTTCATGATTTTCGGTATTTCTGTTGTATGTATTAAGTTATATTGAGGAGATATAGAGTGTCAGATAATTATAGTACATTAGATGAATGGTTGTATCTTGTTATTAATTACGAAAAAGATGTGTACCCTTGTTACAGAATACCTTATGATGAGTGGGTAGATGAGTATGTGGGAGGAATTGAGGCTAAGTCTATCGATGAAGTGAAAGCATTGCTGAGATGCTTATTAGTCCCTATAACTCGAAGGATAGATATATCAAATTATGACGCTTTTGTTCTTATGAGAGACTCAAAAAGTGAACCGTATATTGAATTGGCGAGTAGTATGTCTCAGAATGAAATATATAAGAGATTAGCAAATGGTCAGGATGCTTGGGAAGGTTTAACATGGGTTCTAGAATTATTACCAAGAAATCCTTATAATGCAATAAAAGCACTTCAGAGTTACTTATTAGCACAGGCTAATTTACCTGATGATAGAATTATAGGTATTGAGCAATGTACTGAAATAATTATGGCTAAATTTATTCGTTTTGAAAATTCTTTAGACAGACTTACGAAGTTGAAGCCAGTGGAATTTGAGTGGTTAATCGAATATCTATATGAAAGAATGGGTTACGATACTGAATGGACACTTTCAACTCGTGATGGCGGTAAAGATATTATTGCAAATATAGAGAGGCCAGATGGTTATGAATATGTATATGTGGAATGCAAGTTGTATAAAACGACTAAGTTGAAACTAGAAACTGTTAGAGCATTCCGTGATGTTATGATAGAAAATAAGGTGAATAGAGGGGTGATTTTTTGTACTGGGTACGTAAATGAAAATTTAAAAAAAAGGGATCAAAGAATTCAAATATGGTCGTATGAAGATATTAATGTTCTTCTTAATGCTCATCTAGGGAGTGACTGGGTCGATAGACTAGATATTCTAGTAGATAATAAACGTAGAAAGTACAAAAGGAATAATTAGACAATCTAATGAGGTTAGTGTTCTATAGTTTATTTCTTACTGTTATTCTGACTATTTTTATAATTGACCAATAAAGATTTATTATTAATGTGAAACAATTGAGTGTGGCAATGATACATGAAATCACAATTTTATCTATAAATAGAGAAGCGAGAAATATAGTTCTTATTTGGATAAATCATATTTTGGCGGTTACATGATTTGGATCTAAGGAGTGTTTACTCTTGAAATGTAAATATGTAATAAGGTGCATAAGAGAAGCGTTACCTGTGGATTAATCTTAAAGGTATGTGCTTTTTATTTTGAAGGTGTGACGTATTTACATAAATCAATCACTGCTTTACAATGTAATTGTAAGGATGATTGCAAGAAGTGGTCATCGCTCTAAATTTGCTATTAATAATTGTGATATAAAATGCCCAAAAACCTTTAAGCAGGTATCGTTGACCCTGCTAAGGTTACTCGTTCCGCGCTTCAAAACGCAGCATCCGTTGCAGCTATGTTCTTAACAACTGAAGCTGTAATCGCTGATAAGCCAGAACCAAACAAACCAGCAATGCCTGACATGGGTGGAATGGGCGGCATGATGTAAGATAGGCTTTAGCAGCCTTGCGCATCACCCCCCTGATATATAGAAGCCTCTCATAAGTTCACTGAACTTGTGGGAGGCTTCTTTCTTTTCATTTGGGTTTAAAAAAGGAATATCGACATTCGACACGAATTATTGTATGGACACTTAAATAGGGGTGAAGAGAAATGAAGAATAGAAATGAAATTGAAGAACAATTCACTTGGAATTTAAACGATTTTTATGCTACAGAGCAGGATTGGGAAAATGCAATGCAGGAAATTCGGGATACAGTGGAAGAAGTAGTACAATACAAGGGAAAATTGACTACTTCTGTAGAGAATCTTTATGATTCTTTGAATAAGGTAGATCAAATCTATATTACTTTATCCAGAGCATTTGGTTATGCCAAGATGATCTTAGATACCAATATGAATGAATCTTTATCTAAAGCTCGATATGAACGAGTATATTCATTAAACACTTTGGTGAAAGGAAAACTTGCCTTTTATGAACCTGAATTATCCGAATTAGATGAAGCACAATTTAGAGAATTCTTGAACGTAGAGCCGCACTTAGCTATTTATAGTCATAAATTCGAAAAAATATTTCGCTTAAAGAACCATATCTTATCTTCTGACATGGAAGATTTACTTTCCAAAATGAATGCATTAGGGGGCTCATTTCGGAAAATTTATGATGATATTAGAGTGAATGATCTACAGTTCCCTGAGGTAGAAGGAGAGAATGGAGAAAACATACTTGCGAATGAGTCCAGTTATCGCAAGTCAATGAACAGCTCCAATCGCATCGTTCGGGAGAATGTGTTCCGTGGACTATTATCTACTTATTCATCACATGTAAATTCATTTACCTCCACCTATTTGGGAGCAGTAAAGCATAATGTATTTGTTGCCAAGACACGGAATTACACTTCCGCACTTGCGTTAGCTGTGGGGCAAAACTTTATTCCAGAGTCAGTTTATGATAATTTGGTCGCATCCGTTCGTAAAGGAGCTCCTCTGCTTCATGAGTACATTGAATTGAGAAGACGAGTGATGGGGTTGGATGAGATTCACCTTTATGATCTATTTACTCCGATTGTACAAGGTGAGCATCAAACCTATACATACGAAGAAGCACAAGATATGATTCTCGAGGCTTTATCAGTGCTCGGCGAGGATTATATTGATGTTCTCAGAACTGCTTTCAGCGACCGCTGGATTGATGTATATCCGAATAAGGGTAAAACCTCTGGTGCTTATGCAACAGGAGCCTATGGCGTACATCCATACTCTTTGCTTAATTACTCAGGAACACTTGATGATGTATTTACATTGGCTCATGAATTGGGGCACGTGATGCACCGTTATTATAGTGTGAAAAATCAACCGTTTGTGAATTCGCAGTATACGATTTTCAGTGCAGAAGTGGCCTCAATTGTAAATGAGAATTTATTGCACCATTATTTATTGAAGCGAGCCAAAAATAATCATGAGAAGGCAATGCTTCTTTCTGAGCAGTTGGATAAAATTCGCTCCACGTTTTATAGACAAACCTTTTTTGCTGATTTTGAAAAACAGGTGCATGAATTGGTGGAGAGTGACCAACCGATTACACCAGAAACACTCTGTAATTTATATGAAGATTTATATCGTCATTACCACGGGTCTGATTTTGTGATTGATCCCGAGTTGCGCTTTGAATGGTGCCGGATCCCACATTTCTATATGAATTTCTATGTCTATCAATATGCAACAGGGCTTTCTGCTGCAATTAGCTTGGCAGATCAAATGTTGACAGAAGGTGAGCCGGCAATTAAGCGATATCGCCATTTCCTAACTACAGGTGGCTCTGATTATTCCATCAATCTACTAAAGCAGGCAGGAGTGGATATGTCCACGCCGAAACCAATTGAAGACACCTTAGCTAACTTCGAACGTACCATGAAAGAGCTCGAAGCATTGTTATAGAATAAAATGAAGTAGAACAAACAAACCAGCAATGCCTGACATGGGCGACATGGGTGGAATGGGCGGCATGATGTAAGATTTGTTAATAAGAGGCCTTTCATTAGTTCATCGAACTTTTAAAAGGCCTTTTTTCATTTTTTATAAATTTAGTGTTGACAAATCAATTTAATACTACTATGATTGTCCATAATCTAATATTAGTTAACACGATGAAAGAGCGAAGTAGTATATTTGTCACTGACTCAGAAAGCCAGGGGTTGATGCGACCTGGCACACACAAATGTTGCGAATTACACTCTGGAGGAACTTAGGTAACGCTAAGCGGACTGGCAATCGATATCATTGCCGAGAGTGGTATTAATAGCGACTGCAGCACTATTAATGCAATTTGGGTGGTAACACGGTAATCAATCGTCCCTATGTCTATAACAGACTAGGTACGATTTTTTTGTTTTATAATCACAATTTCAACATATTATCACAAAATTGACCAAGGAGCTGAACTATCATGATGAACATTATTGATGAATTGGAATGGCGCGATGCTATTAATCAACAGACAGATGCAGAAGGTTTGCGTAAATTAACAAGCGAGAAGTCAATCTCCTTATACTGTGGTGTTGACCCTACGGGTGACAGTATGCATATTGGCCACTTGATTCCATTTATGATGATGAAACGATTCCAACTTGCAGGACATCGACCTGTTATCTTGATTGGCGGAGCAACCGGAACAATTGGCGATCCGAGTGGCCGTACAACAGAACGTACGTTGCAGACGATGGAACAAGTACAGCAGAATGTAGATGCGTTGACAGCGCAAATGAAGAAGCTGTTCGTTAACGAGGGAGACACAGGTCTTCGAATGGTGAATAACTACGATTGGACGCATAACCTTACAATCTTGGATTTCCTTCGTGATTACGGGAAAAACTTCAGCGTCAACACGATGCTGGCGAAAGACATTGTAGCAAGCCGTTTGGATTCGGGAATTTCCTTTACCGAGTTCTCCTACCAAATTCTTCAGTCCATGGACTTCCATCATTTGTTCAAGAATGAAGATGTCCAATTGCAAATCGGCGGTGCGGATCAGTGGGGCAACATTACAAGTGGTCTTGATCTGATTCGTAAAAAAGAAGGGTCAGAAGCTAAAGCATTCGGCTTAACAATTCCGTTGATGTTAAAAGCGGACGGTACAAAATTTGGTAAAACAGCTGGTGGTGCTATCTGGCTTGATCCGAAAAAGACAACACCGTTCGAGTTCTACCAGTTCTGGGCAAATACGGATGACCGCGATGTAATTAGATACCTGAAATTCTTCACGTTCTTAACGAAAGAACAGATCGACGCATTGGAAGTGAAGGTGCAGACAGAGCCTCATAAACGCGAAGCACAACGTGTACTTGCTGAAGAAATGACAAAGTTCGTGCACAGCGAAGAAGCGTTGATTCAAGCACAAAAGATTACAGAAGCATTATTCAGCGGCGACATTAAGTCACTGACAGCGGATGAAATCGAACAAGGTTTCAAGGATATGCCTACATTCCATGCTTCCAGGGAAGCTAAAAATATTGTAGACTGGCTCGTTGAATTAGGAATTGAACCATCCAAGCGTCAAGCGCGTGAAGACATTACAAATGGAGCTATTTCAATGAATGGAGAGAAAGTAACGGACTTGGATATGGACGTTACAGTGGACAACTCCTTCGGTGGACGATTCATCATTATTCGCAAGGGTAAAAAGAGTTACAACCTCGTGAAACTGGGAGAATAGCTGATTTATCAGCTTTCTCTTTCAAAGAATGGAGGCGAGGATTAGAGATGCCGGGATCATCGTGGAGAAGATCACTTCAACTAGCATATTTTAATCATCGTTTAATATCGAGAGTGAACCAAAGCAAGCAAGTTAACTGGCTCATCATTGAATTAGGACTGAGACATGTTGCATATGAGAAGATTAATGAAGAGCTAGATCGTATGCTCATCGGTCTCAATCGATTGTTTAAGTATAAATGTGTGAAGCAGGCAACATTGGGCTATTATCGCATGCTGGACATCAAGAAAGAGGAAGAAGTATACCATCCGACAATTCATATTCTAGTGCCGACGATCAAGAGTTATTTTCAAGGCCGATACTATATCAAGTATGGTGAATGGCTATCATTATGGCAGAAGGCGCTCGATATGGAACCAGAAAATAACTTGTCGGTGAGCGTGAATGTCTTAAATGGAAAATGCGATCAGCAGGATACTATTTATAAGATGGAGCAAGGCTTAATCCGATTGCAGAATGAACCAGATCGATTCCAAGCCGAAAGTGATGGCCAACTTGCTGCACGCAGACTCGTAGGATATAGTAGATTGATAAAAGAAGAGATGGATTACTTGTATCCAGGGATTGAATATGACTTGAATAAATATGATACAAATGATGTAGTTGCCAACTGTGCATTTGATTTCATGATACATTGGTATCCTGGAATAAAAAATTAAGGAAATCACCCATTTTTCCTCGGTTTTCGCTATGACATCTATCACAAAAAATGTGTAATTTTTAATGACAATAAGACTGATTTTTGAGCTGGAAGACAGCTGAAAATCAGTCTTTTTTATTTTTTTTCTTCCAAATTTACCCTTAGCACTTCAAGTGGGTTTACGTTCCAAATTTGAATCTAAATTCAAGATAATAGAAGAAAGAGTGGATATTACTATTTATGTTAGATCTGTTGCGGTTCTATGAATAAACAGACATGTTCCCCTGGATGTATAAGTATTCCTTTTTGGTCAAATGAGACTCTTCTATTTTAATAGAGTTAACGTGAAGCCAATGAGATCTTCAAAGTGAAAAATGAATTTATAAATAGTCAATATAATGTATTATTATTCAATACTTTTTCCGGAGAATTCTTTGCCGCATAAAAGCGTACATCATTTAAAGCATTCTTCAATGAAGTGGTGAAACCTTTAAAGTACTCATTAATAAGATTCTGGAAAAATCTTATAATCCTTATATAGCAGTGTTTTAAAACGCATTGACAGAACAAAAAAATAAGACGTATACTGGCGGTGAAAGTTAATCGATTAACACTTTTATCAAATTTTTGTTATAAGAACAAGGCGGTGGTCTCCTAACACTTCAGTTATATTCCTTCAATGATTATTCATATCTTATTCATTAATTGGAATAGTTAGGAAGAAAAATAATAGAGAGAAAGCAGGATGGACTATGGCCAATTCAAAAAAATTGACGCTGTTCGGTTTAATTGGTATTACGATGGCATTCTTCGGTACTGTACGTAGTGTACCGACGCTATCTATTACCGGTTGGACACAAATCTTCTACATGCTTGTAGCAGCAGTTTTATTTGCACTTCCAATTGCATTGATGTCTGCTGAGCTGTCAACAGGATTCCCGGAAGAGGGTGGACCGGCAGTCTGGGTTAAAAAAGCATTGGGTGAGAAATGGAGTTTCGTCACCTCGTGGCTATTATGGGCCCAAATGTTCTTCGGTATGGTTATGGTTGCTTCAACTGTAGGTGTACTTTTTGGTTATGTCATTGACGTTCCAAGCTTGTCGTCGAATAACTTGTTTATATTTGCAGTTATTCTGATTTCTTACTGGGGTGTTACCCTGTTGAACTTGAAGTTCGACATGGTTAAAATCGCCGGTGGCTGGGGATCAATTATCGGGGTATATATTCCGTTCTTCTTCCTCGTCGGACTTGGTGTTGCTTACATGATCAAAAACGGTATTAATCCAGAAGGCTACTTGGCTGACTTCCAAGCAAGCAATCTGCTTCCAGACTTTAGCGACTTAGGAAGCCTTGCGTATCTGTCAGGTATCATCTTTATCTTCGCCGGTGTTGAGATTTCCTCAGTACACGCGAATAACATTGAAAATCCAAAACGCAACTATCCAATCGCAGTTATTGCATCCGTAATTCTGCTGGTTATTTTCAACCTGATTGCAGGTTTGACTGTTGCGAATGGTGTTCCAATGGGCAAAATGGAACTTTCGAATATCACTCAACCTTACATGATTTTCTGCCAAGATTTAGGTATTCCACCCATCTTCGTTAACATTATTTCTGCGATGATCTTGATCGGTGTACTTGTTCAGCTTAGTGCTTGGGTACTTGGTCCAAGTAAATCGATGATCAAAGTAGCGGAAGACGGTAACTTGCCGCCATTCTTCCAAAAGAGAAACAGCAAAGGTATTCCAATTACCTTCGTTATGATCCAAGCAATTGTTATCTCACTGGTTTCTGTCATGTACATCGTCGTTCCTGACGTAAACAGTGCATTCTTGGTAATCACGATTACAACAACAATTCTGTACTGTATCGTATATGCGCTGATTGCTATTTCCGCAATCCGCCTTCGTTACAAATTGCCTGAAATTAACAGACCATTCCGTCTGGGCAAAGGCAATGGCTTGATGTGGTTCGTATCGATTCTGGCCTTGCTTAGCGTTCTGATCACCATCATTGTCAGCTTAATTCCACCATCCATTCTGCCTGAAAGCTTCTCGACAGGATACGTCATTTACCAGGTTGTTGCAACTGTCGTAATGGTTGGTATTGCTCTAGTAATCTACAAATTTAAGAAACCAAGCTGGAAACGAAAGTGAAAAATGTCACACAGTAAGCTTTTTATTATAAATACTATTATACGGAGGTACTCATCATGAACTATCAAATCCCAGATATTAACCTCAAAGCATTGTTCCTTGGCTCTAAAGGCGAAAACGTCGATCTATTCAAAGAAGTGCTGCTCAAGGTCGTAGACGAGCATGTGGGCTGGCGTCAAAATTACC
This sequence comes from Paenibacillus albiflavus, assembly GCF_004344915.1. Classification (GTDB taxonomy): domain Bacteria; phylum Bacillota; class Bacilli; order Paenibacillales; family NBRC-103111; genus Paenibacillus_AM; species Paenibacillus_AM albiflavus. The sequence goes on from NZ_SKFG01000020.1 coordinate 12,484, forward strand.
AACCACAAGACTTGCCAGTAATTACGCCTTTCGATAAAAGTTCAAAGAGCTTCCAAGATACAGCCGATCATGTGCGCAGCGTATTTAACGTATTGTCTTCCAAACTTCGTTCGGAGTCGCTGCCATGGCATACAGCAGGCCGTTTCTGGGGACATATGAATTCCGAAACCTTGATGCCATCCATCATCGCTTATACAGCAGCAATGCTTTGGAACGGTAATAACGTGGCTTATGAGTCCTCTCCAGGTACGTCGCAAATGGAAGAAGAAGTTGGTCATGAACTTGCTAAAATGATGAGCTACAAAGCAGGCAAAAGCTGGGGCCACATTTGTGCGGACGGTTCCATCGCTAACTTGGAAGGTCTCTGGTATGCACGTAATATCAAATCCCTTCCACTGGCTATCAAAGAAGTTACACCTGAGGCTGTTGCAGGCAAATCCGAATGGGAATTGCTGAACATGTCCACGGAAGAAATCATGGAACTTACAGAAAAACTCGCTGACCATATGGATGAAATTAAAGCTAAATCCGCTCGCGGCGGCAATAATCTTCAAAAACTTGGTAAATGGCTCATTCCACAAACCAAACATTATTCCTGGTTGAAAGCCGGCGATATTATCGGTATCGGTCTGGATCAAGTTGAAGCTATCGATGTTGACAGCGAATACCGCATGGACATCGAGAAACTTGAAAAACGCATTCGCGAACTGGCTGAGCAAAAAATTCCGGTTCTCGGCGTAGTGGGTGTTGTCGGAAGTACCGAAGAAGGTCAAGTTGACCATATTGACAAAATCATCGAACTGCGTGAAAAACTTGCTAAAGAAGGCATCTACTATTACGTTCACATCGATGCTGCATATGGCGGTTATGCTCGTGCAATCTTCCTCGATGAAAATGATGAATTTATCGAATACAACAAGATTGATGAAGTGTACAAAAAATACAACATCTTTACAGATATGACGCTGAAAGACGAATGGCTTACTGAAGATATTTATAATTCCTTTAAAGCCATTAGCAAAGCAGAATCCGTTACAATTGACCCTCACAAAATGGGTTACATTCCTTACTCTGCTGGTGCGATTGCAATCCGTGACATCAGAATGCGTGAAGCGATTTCTTACTTCGCAACTTATGTATTCGAAAAAGGCGCAGATATTCCTGCACTGCTTGGTGCGTATATCCTTGAAGGCTCCAAAGCAGGCGCAACAGCAGCTGCTGTATGGACAGCCCATAAAGTATTGCCGCTGAACGTTACAGGTTACGGTAAATTGATGGGTGCTAGCATCGAAGGTGCATACCGCTTCTACAATTTCTTGAAGAACAAGAAATTTGAAGTTAATGGCAAAACGATTGTGCTTCATCCATTGACTAAACCTGACTTCAACATGGTTGACTATGTATTTAACGAAGAAGGCAACACTGATCTGGCGAAGATGAACAAACTGAACCATGACTTTTTCGACTATGCTTCTTACGTTAAAGGCGGTCTGTACAGCAATGAATTTATTACTTCCCATACAGACTTTGCTATTCCGGACTACGGCAACAGCCCGCTGGAATTTGTGAAGAGCCTTGGATTTACCGAAAAAGAATGGAGCCATGTAGGTAAAGTTACAATCCTTCGTGCTTGTGCGCTGTCTCCATATGCGCATGACGCTGCAACATTCGAAGAATATGCAGGTAAAATTGAAAAAGCAATTCAACAGAAACTTGAAAAAATCTACATGTACGAAATGAACGAATAAATTATAAAGCTGGAATGCATAACTGTTTTTGGATGTTATGCATTCCTCTTTATCCACAAAGGAGAGCCAGATATGTCTCACATAAGAAAAGTATTGACGGTTGCAGGTTCCGATTCCAGCGGAGGCGCTGGACTTCAAGCGGATCTTAAGACATTTGAAGAATATGGAACTTTTGGTTTTTCTGCCATCACTTCGATTGTAACGATGGATGAGAATAACAACTGGCATCATGCAGTTCATCCAATTGATTCTGAGCTTGTACATCAGCAGATTAAAACTGTCTTATCCGGAGGCAAACTGGACGCTTTAAAAACAGGTATGCTTGGTTCTATTGAAGTGATCGAGCTTTTGAGCAAGATTATTGATGAGCACGATATTGCCAATGTCGTTATCGATCCTGTCATGGTATGTAAAGGAGAAAATGAAGTCGTTCAACCGGAGAATGGACAGGCTATTCTTGAATTACTGCTGCCTAGAGCAACCATTGTGACGCCGAACTTGTTTGAAGCGGGTCAGCTTGCAGGTATAAGTAAAGTCAGCACAATTGATGAGATGAAGGAAGCTGCCCAAAAAATATTCAAACTCGGAGCTAAAAACATTGTCATCAAAGGCGGTAAGGCGCTTGAGGACGAGAAAGCCATTGACTTGCTATTCGATGGTACCGATTTCACGATGTATGAAGCAGAGAAGTTGGATACGAATCATAATCACGGTGCAGGTTGCACATTTGCTGCTGCTATCGCTGCAGGATTAGCCAAAGGAATGTCCGTCAAAGCTGCAGTTGCCAAGGCTAAGCAATTTACTACCGCAGGTATTCAAGGTGGATTTGCGTTTAATCGCTTCGTAGGTCCTGTTTGGCACGGTGCTTATAACAAGGCTGAACAACGCGTGAATAGCTAAGGTAGCCTTTGTCCAATTTATAAGTCAATTCTATTGATATAACTCCCTGCAAACTAGATGTTAATCCATGATAAGGAGTTCAGCATATGAATAAAGAGGTGACTTTAAAAGAAAGTCTATTTCTTTTAGTGGTTTTGTTAGCCATTATTGGAGCATGTATTATTGGTTTAGGAATGGATCCGCAAATTCCAATATTAATTTCCGTGGGCGTTCTTATCGTTTTCGGCAAAGCAAAAGGGATCTCCTGGGATCGCATCAATAAGGGAATTCAGAATGGAATTACTCCTGGGCTAGTACCTATTCTTATCTTTATGCTTATTGGAGCTTTAATTAGTGTTTGGATTGCTGCAGGAACGATTCAGACGATTATGGTTTATGGTTTCAAAATTTTATCCGCTAAATACTTTTTACCTTCTGTATTTGTCATTTGCTCAGTGGTAGGGATTACGGTGGGCAGCTCCTTTACGACAATATCAACCGTTGGCATCGCCTTCTTCGGCATGGGGCATATCATGGGTTACGATCCCGCCATTACGACAGGTGCCATCATTTCTGGTGCTTTCTTAGGAAATAATATCTCCCCATTATCAGATACGACCAATCTGGCATCTGCCATTGCCGAGGTTGATTTATTTGATCATATCCGTTATATGATGCGTATTGTCATTCCGGCATCTCTAATTTCTCTTGTATTTTTCGGCATTGTAGGACATGGCAATGTTCTAACGACAGGGCAGCAAATTAATGAACTTATTGATACATTAAGAAGCTCATTTCCTATTGCTGTTGTTACATTAATTCCGGTATTAGTTCTCTTTTTATGCGCATGGAGGAAAATTCCGGCTATTCCGACTCTCCTGCTAAGTATTGTTGTTACCATCGGCGTTCTTTATATTTATCACCCGCATACCAGTTTATCAGACATTTCGAGGCTGATGCAGGATGGTTATGTGTCTCACACGGGAGTAGAAAGTGTGGACAAGCTGCTGTCGCGCGGTGGAATTCAGAGCATGATGTGGTCGGTGTCCTTGATTCTGTTGGCATTGGCACTAGGTGGATTGCTCGTAGAAATGAATATCATCAAAACCATAATTTCACGAATAACGTCTTTTGTGAGCACGAAAGGAAAACTCATCTTAATGACGGCTATCAGTTCGATGGGGATCAATCTTTTGCTCGGGGAGCAATATTTGTCGATTATTTTACCGGGTGAAGCGTTCAAGTCGCAATATGATAAAATTAATGTGGATCATAAAGAGCTGTCGAGGATACTAGCTAATGGAGGAGCTGCATGTAATGCTCTGATACCGTGGGGGGTAAGCGGTGTATTTATTACGGGTACACTTGGTGTATCCACATTAGAATATTTGCCGTTCACTATATTCTGTATCGTGGCGCCACTATTGAACATTTTATATGGATTTGTAAAAAGCAAATCTGCACAAACTTCTCGAGCAGCACAAAGACAACAGTAATGAAATGAAAAAGTTGGTATATGCCAACTTTTTTTGCTCGATTGGAATAAATTACCCTTAATAAATAATACTACATTATGTTATACATAGTTCATACAGCAATGTAGTTAAGACATCTAGGAGGGGAATAAATGCTGATAAATGAGCTGCAAGGGAAAGCATTGAATGATTTTATGGAAGGAATATTATCATTGGAAACCGTAGAAGAGTGTTGCGCCTTTTTTGATGATTTATGTACGGTGAATGAAATTAAAACGATGATTCAACGCTTTCAAGTTGCCAAGATGCTCCACAACCACAATACGTATGCTCAAATTGAAGAGGAAGCAGGAGCAAGCACAGCTACAATCTCACGGGTAAAGCGCTCCCTGTATCATGGGAATCACAGCTATGAATTCATTTTTGCACGTATGAAGAATAATCACCACCCTGAGAATATTTCAGAGTAAGTTGCAGGATGCACTTAAATGAAAACGCTTAAAGGTACAGTTCCTCTAATTTCTGAGGTGGCTGTGCCTTTTTTTTGGTTAAAGGAAACAATCGCAGATACCTAAATTGTATGATTTTGCAGGATAATAGCGAAATATGTCGAATAAATAGTTAAACCGATGGAGGGGGATGATCATGTTGAAACGTCACGTAACACTCCAACAAGCTGCAGTAGACGGTAAAAAACTGCATATCATATGTAAGGACAGAAGAACGGTTATAGGCGTAGCTGAACGATATGAAGATGGCTACGTTAAGATTAGACACAATGATAGAGTAACCTATATCCTATTTACCGATATAGACAAGATCTATAATATAAAGCAAAAACCCTACTAACCTTTATTGGTTGGTTTTTTTTTAACTCGAAGGTGTCAAGATTGTCGAGATTGTTTCTTTAATAAACGATCATATTCATTTAAGGCTTCATCTAATTTTTCACTAGCGGCTATTACCTCTGAATCGGTTAATTCTTTGTTCTGTACGATTTCATTTAATTCTTTTCTAAGTACTTCAATTTGACCTGTTATTTTGTTTAATTTAGAAGTCATAATCCATCTCCATTAGTGGTTTAGGTTTAGACTTCCCTCAAATACTTAAATTATTTGGATAAAAAGTAAGCTGCCGAGAACTTTCTCGACAGCTTGAGGGTTCCTCATGTGAACCCTAAATACTTTCCATAGTACTAGGCTCTAATATCAATGTTACCGCCAAGATTAGGTTGGACGCTCTGCTCGATCATTTTGACGAGATCTTGACTAACCTGAGTAGCTTGATCGGTAGACATTTTTAGCAGTCTTACATTAACAGCTTGAGAAAGACTACTTTGTTTCATTGCAGTTGATAATCCAGCGATGTCCATGAAGTATGCCTCCTAGTAGTAGATATTCTATTTATATCGGTTGAAGGTTTGTAGATTATAAATCGAGCAAACCTCCATAGTAAAACTATCGTATTTAACTAACTAAAAATGATAGATATGTTTGATTATATATAGTAAAACCCCTTTAAATAAGCTTATTCAACCTAAGTAAAATTAATTTCGGAAGAAAAATGAATAATAATTTAGTAAAATATATTGACTTTTTAGTATAGTAAAAATATAATAAAAACGTGAAATTGATAACGCTTACATCGTGTCAGACATGAATGTAGAACAGGAGTACAGCATCTATGATTTGCAATCAAATTAGAATAAGGGGTGCATCTCATGCAAAAAATGAAAGGAAAGTCGTGGTTTATTCTCGTCATTCTCTCAATGTTATTCCTGTCAGCGTGTGGAGGGACGAAGGGATCGGCGCAAGATGGTAAAGAAGCAAGCAAAGTAACGTTACGATTCGCAACCTGGGATTCAGAAGAAAATCTAACGCTTCAACAGCAAATAATCGATAAATTTAATGAATCTCACCCGAACATTACCATCAGCTTGGAAGCGTACGGCAGTGAGTATGACACGAAAATTGCTGCTGGGATGGGTGCTAAGGATGCACCTGATGTGATGTACATGTGGAATTACCCAACTTACAAGAATGCTTTGGAGCCGCTCGATAGCTACATCGAGAAAGAAGGAAAAGGATTCAAAGACAACTTTTTTGAAACACTTTGGAATTATAATTCAGCAGATGGAAAAGTACTAGGATTGCCGGTTGGATACACGACTCATGTGATTTATTACAGCAAGGATATATTCGACAAGGCTGGGCTGCCTTATCCGAAGAGCGATTGGACGTGGAAGGATTTGCAGGAAACTGCCAAGAAGCTGAACAATCCGAGTGAGAACATCAGCGGATTTGCATTCACAGGAAAACCCGATCCATATGATTTTGAAATGTTTTTATGGGGTAACGGAAGCGCATACATTGATGATAAAGGCAATTTAAAGGGTAATGCAAACAGTGAGAAATCCATTGAAGTATTGACGATGTTCCAGAACATGTTGAAAGATGGCTATGCGATTGCAACTGAAGGTTCAGGCTCTACGGAGATGAAATCTGGCAAAGTTGCTATGTTCGGTAATGGATCTTGGTCAATCGGTGGCTTGAAGGATGCAGGGATTAACTTCGGTGTTGTTGAAATGCCTAAGTTTCCTAATGGGAAATCTGTTAGCATAGTATCTTCATCTGGTATCTCGGTGTCCAAGGATTCGAAGAATAAGGATGCTGCATGGGAGTTTATCAAATTCTGGACGAATGAAGAATCGAACAAGGCACGTATCGATTATGAGCTGCCAGTGCTGAAGAGCGTGGTTGAGAGCGAGAAGCTTCAGGAGGATGAACTCAAGCGTGTATTCTACAACATGCTCGAACGGAGTGAGGGTTTCACGCCTGCTTCGTACAAGGTAGAGAACTGGAGTGAAGTCGCAGATAGACTAGGGCTTGTATTCGAGAAGATCTTTAATCCAAGCACCTTGACGGATCCGAAATCAGCTATAAATGAAGCTGTGCAATAAATGATGTTGACCAAAAGGGGTGTATACACCCCTTTTCTTTCTATAGGTTTGAAACAGTCCACATTTATCACATGTGATACATTAGGAGGCTAGCCATGGAACATGCTGTCAAGCGACATAAAAAAGTTCGCAGTTTGGAAAAATGGACACCGTTTTTATTCATTTCACCTTGGATCGTCGGCATAGTGGTATTTACGATTGGACCGTTATTTTTCTCATTGATTATGAGTCTTTTTGATTGGCCAGTCACTTCGTCACCTAAGTTTGTTGGATTGGACAATTACACTAAAATGTTCACGAGTGATCCTCAATTCTACAATTCATTGACCATTACATTGAAATTTGCGGCCTTCTATGTACCGTTGAGTTTAGTTGTTTCGTTAATTTTGGCTTTGCTGATCTCTCAACCTGTCAGAGGGGCTAAAGTATTCCGAACGATATTTTATTTACCTGCTGTTTTGTCTGGTGTTGCCGTATCAATTATTTGGGGATGGATTTTCAATAGCAAATACGGCATTTTGAACTATGCCCTATCCTTGCTTGGTATTGAAGGACCAAAGTGGCTTGTTGATCCCAAAAGTGCTATCTTTACCATCGTTATTGCCAGCGCATGGGGAGTTGGTACGATGATGCTTATATTTTACACGAACATTAAGAGCATTCCGCAAGATCTGTATGAGTCAGCAGCGATTGACGGGGCGGGTCCTATAAAGCAATTTACAAGCATTACACTGCCACTTATTACGCCAACCTTATTTTTTAATTTAATTACATCAACGATTTCTGCTCTGCAGCAATTATCACTTGTCTTATTGCTAACGAGTGGCGGACCGCTCAAGTCTACGTATTTCTACGGATTATTCGTATACAACAATGCATTCAAGCATCATAAGCTCGGATATGCAAGCGCTAACGCTTGGTTCATGTTTATCATCATACTGATATTGACTGCACTTATTTTCAGATCTTCATCTACATGGGTATTTTATGAGAATGAAGTTAAGAGTGAGCGCAAACGTGGAGGTAAGAAAAGATGAAAACATCCAAAGGGTATAAAGTGATTGTTTATCTGCTGCTAATTATATTTTCTGCTTATTTCCTGTTTCCATTTCTCTGGATTGTATTGACTGCTTTCAAGACTGAAGCGGAGGTTCATCATTTTCCGCCGAATTTCTTTCCTGACAAGATGCAATTTGTGAACTTCATTAATGCTTGGAAAGCTCAACCTTTTGGTCTATACCTCAAGAATTCCGTGTTAATCACGGTATTGACAACACTTGGACAAGTATTATCTTGTTCGCTGATCGCTTACGGATTCGCTAGATATGACTTTAGGTTTAAGAATGGACTGTTTATTCTGCTTCTAGCTACGATGATGATTCCTTGGGACGTAACCATGATCCCGTTATATATGCAATTCAACATGTTTGGATGGATCAATACGTTAAAACCGCTCATAGTACCATCCTTTTTTGGATCCGCTTACTTTGTATTTTTGCTGAGGCAGTTTCTGATGAATGTACCAAAGGAATTGGAGCATGCAGCTAAGATTGACGGTGCTAATGATTTGCAAACCTATTGGAAAATATTTATGCCGATAATGAAAGCACCGTTGACGCTTATTGCCGTACTAAACATGCTATCGGTATGGAACGATTACTTGGGTCCGCTAATCTTTCTGCAGGATCGAACCAAGTATACGTTGGCGCTTGGACTTGCATCGTTTAAGGGTGTTCACGAATTGCAGATCCTTCCGATTATGGCGATTACCATTATCATGATGATCCCGCCAGTAATAGCGTTTTTGTATGCTCAAAAATATATAGTTGAAGGAATTAGTGGAGCCATAAAATAACTTCTTAGAATAATGATAGTGGAGGAAAGTACAATGAAACGAGTACGAAAAAGATGGGAAGATTTTCAGCTGCCACATATCAATCGTAAAGATGCAGTTGCAAGTTTTAGTCGGTACAAGTCAAGAGAGCAAGCTATTCTTATGGATAAACGCCAAAGTACTGGTTATCAGAGCCTTGATGGATTATGGCGATTCGTTTATCTCGAAGCTCCAGAATTGTCCCCGGAGGGTTTCTGGCGTACAGGGTTTGATGCAAGCGGATGGAATGAGATTCCTGTCCCGTCCTGCTGGCAGATGCAAGGCTACGGAACGATGAGCTATACCGATCTGTACTACCAATTTCCTATTAACCCTCCTTATGTTCCGACAGACAATCCTACAGGGATATACAGGCGAACATTTAGAGTCGATGAAGTCATGCCTGGCAATCGTTTGATATTAAAATTTAACGGAGTCGATAGTGCTTTTGATGTATGGGTAAATGGAGAGCATGTTGGTTACAGCAAGGTGAGTCGTCTTCCTTCTGAATTCGATATGACCGATTATGTGCTGTCTGGTGACAATCAGCTTACAGTTCGGGTCTATCAATGGTCCGATGGTACGTATTTGGAAGATCAGGATATGTGGTGGCTTAGTGGCATATTTCGCAGTGTAGAAATGTATCAAATACCTCAATATGCAATTGAAGATTGTTACGTTGTGACGGATTTCGATCAGATGTATCAAGACAGTGAGCTGCTGGTGAAGTTAAAGCTCACCAATTATACGGAGACGACTCAAGATGTCGTTGTAGCCTGTGAACTGCTGGATGATCAAGGCATGATAACGAATCATTTCCGCCAAACGTTCACGACTGCAGCACAATCGAAGTCCGATGTCGAGCTGACGGAGATGATCTGCTCGCCTAGGAAATGGACAGCGGAAACTCCTAATCTCTATCAATTGCTGATTACGTTGTATGAAGGAGAACAGGTTGTTGAAGTCATCCCGGTTCGTATTGGGTTCCGCAAGATCGAAATCATAAATGGAAACATAACGGTTAACGGAAGAGTAATTATGCTGAATGGAGTTAATCGTCATGATCATGATTCAGTAGAAGGACGTACCGTTACTGAAGAAAGTATGCTGAAAGACATTTTGTTGATGAAGCAGCATAACATCAATGCCGTTCGTACTTCTCATTATCCGAACAACGAAGTATTCTATGATTTGTGTGATCAGTACGGTTTGTATGTCATTGACGAGGCAGACTTGGAATGCCACGGATTTGAGCTGACGGGCAGATACGACTGGATTGCTAATAATCAGTTGTGGGAGCAATCGTTCGTTGATCGGGGAGAACGCATGGTGCTGCGTGATCGGAACCATCCCTCTATTATAATGTGGTCGCTTGGCAACGAATCGAGCTTTGGCAGTAACTTCACAGCGATGTATCATGCCTGCAAAAGGCTGGATGATACAAGACTTGTTCATTATGAAGGGGACAGACAAGCGATTGTGAGTGATGTCTATTCCTCCATGTACACGAGACTTGAGGCTTTGAAGGTGATTGGACAAAATAACGAGGGTACAAAGCCTCATATCTTGTGCGAATACGGACACGCAATGGGCAATGGACCAGGCGGTTTGAAGGAGTATCAAGATGTGTTCCGGCAGTATAAACGATTGCAGGGAGGCTTTATCTGGGAATGGTGCGATCATGGGATTATGCAAAAGGATGACCAAGGCAATACCTATTATGCCTATGGAGGAGATTTCGGTGATGAGCCGACCAATGGAAACTTCTGCATCGATGGCTTGGTATTTCCTGATCGCACGCCGTCTCCAGGGTTGCTGGAATACAAGAAGGTCATCGAGCCAGTAAAGAGCTACCCCATAGATTTAGCAAATGGCCTAATTGAGATCGAGAACCTCTATGATTTTCTTGATCTGAGCCATTTGAATATGGAGTGGAAAGTGGTATGCGACGATCAAGTGATTGCTCAAGGAAGTCAGGAGCTTGGCAGTATTCAACCAGGGGAGAAGAGAACGGTGCAGTTGTCGTATGTAATCGAAGAGATTGCAGCGAATACAGATTACTATTTAACCGTTCAGCATGTCCTGAAAGATGATGCACCATATGCGGCAAGAGGATTTGTGTTAGCTTATGAGCAATTTAAGCTTCCGTATTATCGAGTGGAACTGACACCGCGTCCAAGAACAGGTCAGTTAAGCGTTAGGAGAGATCAGGTCTATACGACGATTTCTAATGAACAGATTGAGGTTGTATTCCATCATGTATACGGTTATTTGCACAGTTATCGAAGCAATGGGATGGACTTGATCGAACGCGGACCTCGTATGACGATGTGGCGTGCGCCGATCGATAATGATATGTATAAGTTAGAAGACTGGAAGAAGAAATATTTTCTGCATCTATCAAGTGAGCAGTTAACTAATTTTGAAGTGACTGATCATGGAACCTATGTGGAAGTGTTGATTAACACGTATTTTAGTGCTTTGAACCAAGGCTTCGGCTTCGATATCGAATATTGTTACACGATCTATAATGATGGAACTGTTCAGCTGCAGCTGTCAGGTACCCCTATCATTCACTGTAAAGAAGTACCCTCTATGCTGCCAAGATTGGGTATTGAAATGTTTGTACGCAAGAGCCTTGAACAGCTGACCTGGTATGGCAGAGGTTTCGGTGAGAACTATGTCGACAGCAAAGAAGCATCGATTATGGGCGTTTATTCTGTGAATGTTGCAGACCTGCATACGCCATATGTGTACCCGCAAGAGAATGGAAACCGCACAGATGTGCAATGGTTCAGTATGTCCAATCTCGAGACTGCACTTATGACCAAAACCAAGCATGGCTGTGAAATGAGTGTTCATGATTATACGACGGAGGCACTGGAGCGGGCTAAGCACAGGCATGCGATTGATTCAGCACCTTATAATGTCGTTCATATCGATTACATGCAATCAGGACTGGGCAGCAATAGCTGTGGACAAGAACAGCTTCCTCCATATAAGCTTGGACTGCAGCCATTCGAGCTCCATGTAGAGTGGTCCGCGATTACACACGGTACGGAAATAGCAGCAAGTAAGCAATGTTACGAAGATTAGGAGGGGAAACTTGTGTTATTGGATATTTCCAGCATACCGTTCAGCCGTTACGGTTCATATTTCGCATTTTCCCTAGATAAAGATACCAATCAATTGGTTCTGCGAGATTTGCATGGTGGGGATGAAGCGCCAAGCACCATTTTTGTCCTAAAGCTTATGAAGGGTGGAGAAGCTATCCCCTATGAACTTGTTGTATCAGAAACGAGGCTTCGCATCGTGCACAAGTTCAATCAAACTGAATATGCCGAGCTGTGCATCAGTGATGAGGATATCATTCATGCTCGATTAGCAGGAGTATCTTTGCAGTTGACGGCTGTGAAATCCCGCTATGACAGTTTGATGCCCTATGGTCTCAATCAATGGGAATATCATCTGTATTCAAAAGAAATCAAGCTGATGTTCACCTTGCTTCAAGGTGACGCCGATATCCGAGCTCCGTGGAAATTTGTCGGGAACGAATCGATTGAAATCATAATGAACCCTAATGATGAGGTGTGCAGCTTCGTTATTGAGAGTTATAAAACGGTATGGAAAAAGAAGACGTATGAGGATTATATACAAGCATGCGAACGTGTGGACACCCATTATAAGCAGTGGCTGCAGGATATGCCTGTGGTCCCTGACAAATATGAGCCTTCTCGTGAGTTAGCTGCTTATATTACCTGGTCTTGCGTGGTTCATCCGGAAGGCCAGCTCAAAGACTATGCCATGTACATGTCGAAGAACTGGATGTTCAATATATGGAGCTGGGATAATTGCTTCAATGCGATGATGCTGAGCGCTAATCGTCCTGAGCTTGCTTTGGCTCAGCTAGATCTTTTCATAAGGCATCAGGATGAAAGCGGGATATATGCAGACTTCATCAACGATAAATTTCTATCCTTCAATTGCTGCAAACCGCCTATTCATGCATGGGCCTTCAAGAACATGAGAAATCAAAACTCATGGTTCGATGATAAAGCTATTGTCGCTCGCATGTACGACAGTTTGACGAGGGCGACGAACTATTGGCTTGAGCATCGTCGTGCCGATGCTTCCTGTCTGCCAGTCTATAATCATGGAAACGATTCAGGCTGGGACAATGCCTCAATCTTTCATCATGGCATCCCGGTAGAAGCCCCTGATTTGGCTGCTCACTTGATTCGCCAGATGGATATATTGAGCGAAATGGCTGTGGAACTTCAGCTGGAGGACGAAGCGACGGCGTGGAAGGTAGAGGCTGATAAGCTGTACGGGCTCTTGCTAGAGCGATTGGTTCAAGATAGTCGATTCGTAGCTAGATATGCTCCAGAGGACCGTATTATTGAGCATCAAGACAGCTTGATCTTGATGATGCCGATCATTATCGGATACAGATTGCCTCAAAATATAGTTGAAACTCTTGTGAATACACTCGTTGATAGATTTGAAGCAGCCTTTGGTCTATGTACAGAGAGCCATGCCAGCCCGTTGTATCGTGAGAATGGGTACTGGCTCGGCCCAATCTGGGCACCAGTCACTTATTTATTCATTGATGCGCTTATGGATAATGGTTATAATGAATTTGCAACTCGATTGGCTTGTAAATTTATGGATCTAACACTTGTCGGTGGCATGGCAGAAAACTTTGATCCCGTTAGTGGAGAGGGTTTGGTTGATCCAGCCTTTACGTGGACATCAAGTGTATTCCTGATGCTAGCTGGGCAATTTTCTTCACCTTGGAGGGAAATTGGATGAGAAAATATGCTGGTGAAATCGGTCTGCTTTTAGTTGCCATCATCTGGGGGAGCGGATTCGTCGCCAGTGCGGTCTCATTAGAATCACTATCTCCTTATCAAGTGATGGCTATTCGATTCTTAATAGCAGCCTTGTTAATGTCGGCTATATTTATGAAATATTTCAAAGCATTGAAGAGATCTACAATTGGAGCAGGCGTTGTATTGGGTGTAATTCTCTTTCTTGCCTTTACCCTACAGACAGTAGGCTTGCAATATACGACTCCATCGAAGAATGCCTTTTTGACGGCTGTCAATGTTGTCATTGTCCCATTCATCGGGTTTGTATTATATAGGAGAAAGCTGGATAAGTATGGATTGATCGGTGCTTTGCTCGCTGTAATCGGGGTTGGCATCTTATCTCTCCAATTCAATTTTAGCCTTAATATCGGTGATGTTCTGACTATACTTTGTGCAGTATGCTTTGCATTTCACATCTTTTTCACAAGTGAATTCGTGAAGAGGCATCATCCGGTCGAAATAACGATTATTCAGATGATCGTAGCTTTCCTGTTGTCTTTGCTTGTCGTTGTGTTGCGCGGGGAACCAGTGCTACCCGTCAATATGGATAGCAAGGGGATTATGGCTGCAGTTTATCTAGGCATCTTCAGTACCACGATAGCCTTCTTGTTACAAACTATAGCGCAGAAATATACTAGCGAAACCAAAGCAGCCATTATTCTTTCCACGGAAGCATTGTTTGGTACCTTATTTTCCATTATTATACTAAGTGAAGTGCTTACATTGCGTATGGTGATAGGTAGCATCCTGATTCTTGTAGCGATCATTACGGCAGAAACGAAGCTAAAATTTATACAAAATAAGATGAGTAGGCGGTATTATGGCGACAATTAAAGACATTGCTGATCAAGCCAATGTTTCCATTGCGACTGTTTCCAGAGTGTTGAATTATGATGAAACGTTGAATGTGTCCGATGAAACGAGACAAAGGGTTTTTGAGGCAGCAGAGCAATTGTCTTATCAGAAGTCAAACAAGAAATGGCGTAAACGGAAGTTTAAGATCGGTCTCTATTATTCATACTCACTTGAAGAAGAATTGAGCGATACATACTATCTTTCGATTCGCGTCGCATTGGAGAAGAAGCTGCAGTCGGAAGGGCTGAAGGTGCATCTCATCCGAAGCAGTGATCAGCTTGAACAACTGAGATCAATAGATGGGATCATCTGTCTGGGGATTTTTTTTCCGGAAGATATTGAGAAGATCTCAAGTTTCCAAAAGCCTGTCCTCTTTATGGATTCATCCCCGAATGAGGATCTGTTCGACTCTGTTGTTATTGATTTTACTAAGGCGACAAAGAAAGCATTGAACTATCTGATCGAGCTCGGTCATACGAAGATTGGCTTTATTGGTGGCGTAGATACGGATAAGAACGGCAATCATTATTCTGATTTACGTCAGGAAGTTTTCGAGAATTATTTGAAAAGTAAGGATTTATATTGTGAGGACTATATCAAGATAGGGGGCTATAATCCAAAGGACGGCTACTTGTTATTAAAAGAGTTGCTTAAGCTGGAGGAGAAGCCAACGGCCGTGTTCGTGGCAAATGATACGATTGCGGTAGGTCTGTATAAAGCATGCTATGAACTTGGATATCGCATCCCGGAGGATATAAGCATTATCGGCTTCAACGATATTTCAGCTGCCCAGTTTATGGTTCCACCTCTCACGACCATTCGCTTGAACACCGAATTTATGGGAGAGACCGCAGTTTCACTTATGCAGGAGCGTCTGATGTCTGAACGGGAGATCTGTATGAAGATTACGATTCCGACAAAGCTGATTATCCGAGAGAGCACCAGAGAAATACAGTGATTGCATCATCTTAAAAAGCAAAAAAGAAACCCAACGTTTTAAACAAAAACGTGGGTTTCTCTACATTTTGGGGACCTTTCGAGGTCCCTTTTTTCATAAAAGTCACTTTTTTTTCCAAATCGATTGCTCAATTTTGTTGTAAATTTTTAAAATGCCTTCTAAGAGTTTTTTCGCTGGCGACCACTTCGAAAATACAAGGTGAATAAGAAGAGCGCATAATACGCCATTAACCATTCCAGTAGTCACATCAAGCGGGTAATGTACACCTACCCACACTCTTGAGAATGATATGGCAGCCGCAAGTGCCAACCACAACCAACCTTCTTTTCTACGATAGAACCAAATCGACATCGCAATCGCAAATGATGCTGTCGCATGGTCACTTGGAAAAGATGCATTAACTGCATGAGGTACAAGCTGGAATACTTCATGAGCCACAAAAGGGCGATCACGGTAGAAGAAGTCACCTAATACAACGCTGATACCCAATCCAATAGCTGCAGATACGAGAGCAACGAATACCATTCTCCGATTTTTGTCAGTGCGTGTAAACCAATAAATAATAACTGCAGCATAAAATAAGTATTCAGCCCGACTTGCCAGAAATATCATTATTGGATTTAGAAAAGAGATTTTCTCAGTGAGATTATTAATTAATTCAAACAATTGATAGTCCAGTTGAAGCATATGAAGAAATCTCCTTTTTGATTTAATATGCAGGATAAGACACGAACTACATCATAACACAATGTAAAATTCAAAACCATTAATCTTAGATTAAGTTTTTGAGAAATTATCTCTAAAAAAGATTGTGCCTATCTTCACAAATTCCACATAGTTTTGTAGTACGATAATAATGTAGTCATCCACAGGTATTGATTCGAATGGAGGTGTACAATATGAAAACGAAAGTGATAGCAATCTTAGGTGCAACAACCCTAATGCTTGGAATTGGAACTGCTTATGCTGCTGAGATCGGTCCAGATACGTTCAGAGACATGATTCCATTCATGAAAGAAATGCATCCAAATCTGAATGATAACGAGCTAGAGCAGATGTATAATGATTGTCACCAACGCTTAGACAGCTCCAGCAATCGGGGCATGATGCGTAACAATGCTATGATGCAAAGATCAAATCCCGGAACGTTGTAATGCTCCCGTCGTGAAAGAAGTAGAACCTCCTTGTCCTTCTTGATTGAAGGAATGGAGGTTCTTTGTGTGCGTATGATAGAGTTTATGATGTTCTCACCTTACGAATCATTTGATTCAGCACTTCCGACAGCACTAAGCCGATTGCTATTGAGCCTGAGATCAAGAAGGCTTGTGCAGCTAATTGAAGCGCGGTGTTGTAGTCATTCTCGACGAAGCGGCGCATAGCGTCATATGCCATTCCGCCAGGTACAAGAGGGATGATGCCTGCTACGCTGAAGATGATGACGGGAGTTTTATATATTTTGGCAGCCACCAAACTGATCAGTCCGATCACGAAGGTGGAGGTTAGTGTCGATAGTACGGTAGTGGAGCTAGTAAAGCCGAGCAGGACGTAGACGATCCAACCGACCGTGCCAATGAATCCACATAATAACAGGGAACGTTTAGGGGCATTAAATAGAATGCCGAAGGCTGCAGAGGCGATGAAGCTTGTCACAATCTGCTCGATAATCATTATGCGACCTCTTTCATGTTATAAAATTGTGAATACAAGTGCGATACCTGTACCGATGGCAAAAGCGGTTAGAAAGGCTTCAGCCCCTTTGGACATACCAGATACGAGATGCCCCGCCATCAAATCTCTGACCGCGTTCGTAATCAGCAGACCAGGTACGAGTGGCATAACCGAACCGATGATAATCTTATTCGCTTCTTTACCAAATCCGACAAAAGTAAGAATAAAGGCAAAGAGTCCAATAAAGAACGAAGCTGTCAATTCGGCAAACAATTTAATGCCTAACAAACGTTGCAAGTATACGAAGGAAGTGAAGCCTAACCCACCGCATATCATAGCAGGAATAAAATCAATCCATCCGCCCTTAAACATAATGGTAAAGCACCCGCTCGATATTGCTGACGCTGCAATTTGCATCCAAATTGGATAGGTGTGCTTTGCAGCTTCCACCTTCTTGAGCTGTTGAAAAGCTTCTTCCGCTGTGATTATTCCGCCCGTTAAATTCCGAGAAATACTATTTACAGTAGCAACTTTCTCCAAATCAATTGTACGGTTTGTAATGCGGATCAGCTTAGCTATATCTTTACTTTCTGTAGCGAACATGATGACAGTCGGCGTCACATAGCTATGTGAATGGGGCAGGCCTAGCGCATCCGCAATTCGTGACATCGTATCTTCTACCCGGTAGGTTTCCGCACCACTTTCTAGCATGACTTTACCCGCTAGTAGGCATACTTCAACCCTTTCGAATGATTCATCATCTATTGTAATTTCCATGGGAATCTCCTTCTTACTTGTGAAAAAAGATTTATCTTTGTTCGTAGGACGGTGAAACCGTTTCTTCTTGTAGCTAATATAGCAATTTTTTAAAGAAAAGTTAACTCACAATTTAACTTGACTATGCTACAATTATTGGAGAATATCGAATTTACAATTTTCAGATTTTAATTCTAACACAATGGAAGGTTGTGAGATCATGCATAAGGTAATTAATTATGCGCACCGTGGCGCTTCGGGCTACTGTCCAGAGAATACGATGGCTGCTTTTGCTAGAGGCCTTGAGTTAGGTGCTACAGGAATTGAAACGGATGTTCAGGTATCAAAAGATGGCAAGCTTGTACTTATTCATGATGAGCAGTTGAAGCGGACAACGGGTGCAGAAGGGCTAGTTAAGGATTATGATTGGGAGACCTTACAAAGCCTGGATGCTGGAACCTGGTTTAATACTGATTATGCGGGTGAGAAGCTACCGAGTCTTGAGCAATTGTTCGAGCTTGTTAAGCAGAAGGACACGATTCTTAACCTTGAGCTTAAGAATGGCTTTATTCAGTATGCGGGTCTTGAAGAGCAAGTGATTACCATGATTAAACGATATGATATGGTGGAGCGTACGATAATTTCTAGTTTTAACCATTATTCGTTGGCATTATGCAACAAGTTAGCACCTGAGATCCAAACAGGTATTTTGTACATGGAAGGTCTGTACGAGCCTTGGAATTATGCCGATCAGGTAGGTAGCACAGCGCTGCATGCGTTTAAATACGCCGTTATCCCTGAACTCGTAACCGAAGCGGCTAAACATGGCAAGATCTATAATCCGTTCACGGTCAATGAAGTACCTGAAATGAAGATGTTGATTGCAGCAGGTGTAGCTGGCATCATTACGGATTATCCAGATCGTCTGGCGGCATTGCTGGAATTCAATTAAGGGAGTGTGATTGTTATTAAAAAGACATGGTTGCTCGGATTTGGTTTTTTTAGCATAAGCATCACATGGGCCTTATACAACGCGTTTATTCCTTTCTTTCTGGAGCCATATATCAAAAGTACAGCGATGATCGGGTTTATGATGACCATTGATAACTATATTGCTCTATTCTTGCAGCCATGGATTGGCAATCGAAGCGATCGAACGAATACCAAGTACGGTAAACGGATGCCCTATTTATTGATTGGGATGCCAGTTGCAGCCGTATTTATTGCGCTGATTCCTTTTCACACTGGATTATTTACCTTAGTACTGTTCATGGTATTGATGAATTTAAGCATGAGTATTTATCGTTCACCAACAGTTGCGCTCATGCCAGATATAACGCCTGATTCCAAAAGAACCAAAGCGAATGGCATTATTAACTTAATGGGTGGACTTGGTTCCATTCTAGCGTTTGGCGTAGGATCCATTCTGTATAAATCGAACACATCCTTTCCGTTCTTGCTTGCGGCAGTCATTACGGTGGTTTGTATGTTTATTTTGCATACGAATATTAAGGAACGGCGTGATACGATTACATATTCTGTGGCAGAGAAGAACAAAATCCGTTTTCGTGGTGAACTCGATCGGACGACCGTCTTCCTGCTAGGTGCTGTATTCTTTTGGTTTGTTGCTTATCAGGGGGTTGAAGCATTATTTACGCTTTATGGCAAGCATCAGCTAGGACTTAGTGAAGGAGACGCTTCGTTCTCACTGACTTTCTATTCGCTAGCTTTCCTTGTATTCGCACTCCCAAGCGGATTTCTTGGAAGCAAGTATGGTAAAAAGAAAATGATCCTAATTGGCGTATGTGGTCTGTTTCTCGTATTCGCTTCAATCCCTTTAGCTCAGTCTTTACTGACATTGCGGATTCTACTTATTCTAGGAGGCCTGTTCTGGGCATGCATCAACATTAATTCTTATCCTTTTGTTATTTCAACGGGACGTGAGCAGAGCATTGGGACGAGAACGGGGCTATATTATTTGGTATCTTCTGTTGCAGCCATTAGCTCGCCGCCTTTACTTGGCTTAATTGTAGATATTTATGGATACACTTCTTTGTTCTTTTGTGCTTCAATTGGCTTGCTTCTCGCACTTGTCTGTTTGCTCATGGTACGCAATAGCGGGATGTCTAATCCAACGACAAAGCCTTCAGGGCTTGAGGTATAGTGTAGTAGATGCAACAAGCCGAAATCACAGCAGTTGACTGAATCAACTGCTGTGATTTTTTGTAACTCCAACGTTCCGATCTGACATGTTACAATAGAGCAAGGACATAATGTTGGAGGTTAATGATGGTACGATTTGGCGTGATTGGGACTAACCAAATTACAGATGAATTTATTAAGGGTGCTCGTGAAGCGGAAGGATTCGAACTTGCGGCTGTATACTCGAGAACAGAGGAGCGGGCGCAAGAGTTTCAAGCGAAGCATGATATTCCACATATCTTCACAAATCTGAAAGAAATGGCTCAAAGCGATGTAATCGATGCGGTATATATTGCGAGTCCGAATTCGTTTCATGCAGAGCAGGCGATTCTATGTATGAATCATGGAAAGCATGTTCTATGTGAGAAGCCGATGGCTTCTAATCGTCATGAGCTGGCGGCTATGATTGAGGCGGCTAAGAACAATGGCGTTCTGCTTATGGAGGCGCTTAAGTCAACGAAGCTTCCTAATTTCCATTCCATTCAGGACAATTTGCATAAAATTGGGAAGGTGCGGCGCTATTTTGCAAGCTTCTGTCAATATTCCTCTAGGTATGATGCTTATAAGGAAGGTAAGATATTAAATGCTTTTAATCCGGCATTATCTAATGGCTCTTTGATGGATATAGGTGTTTATTGCATCTATCCTCTGGTTGTTCT
Source organism: Paenibacillus albiflavus (assembly GCF_004344915.1). Lineage (GTDB taxonomy): Bacteria > Bacillota > Bacilli > Paenibacillales > NBRC-103111 > Paenibacillus_AM > Paenibacillus_AM albiflavus. Next base: position 33,387 of record NZ_SKFG01000020.1, read on the forward strand.
GTTTGGTAAGCCTGACGAATTGCATGCTACAGGCCTGCTGCTGGACTCAGGGGTTGATGGCGAAGGTTCTCTGTTGCTTAAATATAAAGAAATGGATGCCGTCATCATGCATTCCAAGGTTTCGAATTCGTATCTGCCATCCGAAATTCAAGGGGAGAAAGGAAATATTCTCATCGATAAAATTAGTCGTATGAGCAAGGTCACCGTACATTATAAAGACGATACGACAGAGGATATTTCAAGACCACAAAGCATCAATAGTATGTATCACGAAGTTCAAGCCTTTATTAATCTCGTGAACAGTGGCAAAACCGAATCGTCGACGAATTCATTCTTAAATTCGATGATCACCATGGAAATTATGGATGAAGCAAGACGGCAGATCGGTCTAGTCTATGAAGCTGATCGTATACAAGAATAATTACCCATTATCAAATAGCCGAGAATACTCGCGACTTCAGTCGTGTAGATGAATTGGCTTCGGTTGAAGCATAGCTTCAGCTATATTAATCAACCGACATATGTTAGTTTGAGTATAAGCTTTAATACCTCTAGAAATAGATTTAGCGATACACATATGGTAAAATTTTCTTAGAGGTGTTTTTTGTATGTCTGAAATTCATTATGGACGTGGATACGTCTATTCGATCCAGTATCACTCTATTGAATCCAAGCTACTTTGTAGCTACTGTAAGTAAAAATCCAGAAGAACAGATTCGTAAATACATTCAATATCAGAAGAAGAAATGAGGTGAATGCAATACTACGTCACAAAGCCTATAAATTTAGAATCTATCCCAATCAAGAACAAGAAATTTTAATAGCTAAAACGATGGGTTGTTCCAGATTTGTTTATAATCATTTTTTGAATTTATGGAACGAAGAATATTCCAAATCCGGTAAAGGATTGTCTTATCATTCTTGTTCCGCTATGTTACCAAAAATGAAAAAAGATGAGGCTACTAACTGGCTCGCAGAAGTGGATAGTATTGCCATTCAATCTTCTCTTCAACATCTTGCAGATTCTTTTTCTCGCTTTTTCAAGAAGCAAAATCATAAACCTCAATTCAAAAGTAAAAAGAATCCTGTTCAAAGCTATACAACAAAGAATGTTAACAACAGTATCGAATTAAAAGAAAAGTATTTAAAACTTCCTAAACTTGGCTTAGTGAAATTCGCTAAAAGCCAAGAACCTAGCGGACGCATTTTGAACGCAACGATTCGCAAAAATGCTAGTGGCAAATTTTTCGTATCTATTCTTTGCGAAGAAGAAATTGATGAGCTATCAAAAACAGGTAGTGCAATTGGCATTGACCTTGGTATCACTGATTTTGCGATTTTTTCAGATGGTCGCAAAATTGACAATAATAAATTCACTTCCAAAATGGAAAAGAAACTGAAACGAGAACAACGGAAGTTGTCAAAACGTGCTTTGATCGCCAAAAAGAAGGGGATCCATCTATTTGAAGCAAAAAACTACCAAAAACAAAAACGTAAAGTTGCTCGGTTACACGAAAAGGTAATGAATCAGCGTGCTGACTTTCTGAATAAGCTGAGTACTGAGATTATCAAAAACCACGATATAATCTGTATCGAAGACTTAAACACAAAAGGTATGTTGCGCAATCATAAATTAGCAAAAAGTATCTCAGACGTCTCTTGGTCTAGCTTTGTCGCAAAATTACAATACAAAGCCGACTGGTACGGACGTGAAATCATCAAAGTAGATAAATGGTATCCGTCTAGTCAAATTTGCTCTGAGTGCGGTCATAACGATGGCAAAAAAAGCCTTAAGATTCGAGATTGGACTTGTCCTATTTGTCGTACTCATCATGACCGTGATATTAACGCTAGTATTAACATTTTGACCGAAGGTCTAAGATTACACGCTTTAGCATAATGGCTAGAAACAAGAACCGTAGGGACTACGGGGATAGCTTGGTAAATAAGAGAAACCGCTGCCCGCAAAGAAATACGCTAGCAAGTACGCTCTCTTCCCAAGAATCTCGTGACTTTAGTCATGAGAGGTTCAAGTTGACATCCATGGTTATCAATTAAGATAATGAAGAGACAAACTTAATAATGGAGGGATCGTTATGCCAACAATTCATGTCGAAGGAAGAGGCTCATTTCAAGTAGAAGAAGGTACCAAGCTTGTACTTGCTCTTGAGGATCATGGAACGGATATTCTGCACCGCTGCGGTGGGAATGCGAGATGTACAACCTGTCGCGTGGAAGTTCTTTCAGGAGATGCTGGACCAATGGGGGAAGCGGAAGCTGCAGTTCGTGAGGCCAAAGGCGTTACGGAACCGAGTATCCGTTTATCTTGTCAAATTCGTGTCCATTCAGATCTAATGGTGAAACCGCTCATGACAGTGTCTGAAAGTGGAATGGATGCTGGAAAGCGTCCAGTGGATTAAACATAGTTTGTCATATAAGCGACCGCCTTTTTTGGAGTTCATCCAAAAGAGTCGGTCGTTTTTTTTCAAAAATCCACTTGACAACTGTATATATTAGTATATTGTATATATATAATATATATAATATTATAGGTTAGAAGGTGAAGGATTGGATATCATCATAAGTAACTCTTCCGGTAAAAGGCCAATTTACGAACAGATAACGAGTCAAATTAAAAACTTGATTATTAGCGGGGAATTAAATGCTGGTGATGCACTGCCTTCTATGCGACTGCTAGCCAAGGAGCTGCGAATCAGTGTCATTACGACCAAACGTGCTTATGAGGATTTGGAACGTGATGGCTTTATTACAACCATGACTGGCAAAGGCAGCTTTGTTGCTGGGAAAAATTTGGAATTCATTCGTGAAGAGCAAATGAAGATCGTTGAAGATTATTTGCAGAAGGCTGTCGACGCGGCACATAAAAGCTCCATTTCTTTGGAAGAATTGCATGACATGTTGACCATACTCTATCAGGAGGAATAACTATGGAGAACGTAATAGAGATTAGCAATCTAACCAAAAATTACTCCAGCTTTACGCTGAACAATGTGAGTTTTACAGTACCGAAGGGCTGTATTATGGGGTTAATTGGCGCCAATGGTGCAGGCAAAAGCACAACAATTAAGCTTATGCTAAATATTACTCGACGCAATGAAGGGTCTGTAAAGATTTTCGGACAAGATGCCCTTGAGAATGAAGAACATATTAAACAGAACATTGGCGTCGTATTTGATGAAAGCCATTTTCACGATACGCTTAAGGCAAGCCAAATATGTAAGATCATGAGCAACGTGTATAAGGAGTGGGATAATGAGCTTTTCTATCAATATTTAAAGCGTTTTAAACTGCCAGTTGATAAAAAAGTAAAAACATACTCACGTGGTATGAAAATGAAATTATCCATTGCTGTTGCCCTATCCCATAATCCGAAGCTTCTAATTCTGGATGAACCGACTAGTGGACTTGATCCCATTGTCCGTAATGAGATTTTGGATATTTTTCTGGAGTTTATTGAGGATGAGGAACATTCGATCTTGCTTTCTTCCCATATTACAAGTGATTTGGAGAGAATTGCCGACTATATTACCCTTATTAATCATGGTGAAGTTATTTTCAGTGAGTCGAAGGATGATCTTATTTATAATTATGGTATATTCAAAGGCACCAATCATCAGATGAAAGAAATTAACAAACAGGATTTTATCGGGATTCGTCATACACAGTTTGGTTTTGAAGCACTGGCTAAAGATTGCCGCAAGATGGCTGCCAAATATCCTGAGCTTATTCATGATACAGCAGGGATCGAAGATATTATGGTATTTTTTGTAAGGGGCGAGGAATGATGAGAGGTTTTATTCTAAAAGATTTATATAACATGACAAGCAATTTTAAACAACTTCTTGTAGTGATTCTGTCTCTGCTAGTAATGATGGGTACTTTTGAAAATATGAGTGCGTTTTCAGGGATGTTCATTATTTTATTGTTAGGAACTCTCGTCGTTAGCTCCTTCAGTTTTGATGATATGGCCAAATGGGATCGTTATGCAATCGCGCTGCCCGTTACTCGCAAACAAATTGTGCTTAGCAAGTATGTGGTAGCATTAATAGGTTTGCTGACAGGCACCATCGTATATTTTATAGCTAATATAATATCGTTAGTAATTCATGGAAACCTGGAGCTTGGAGAGATGTTCCTTGGATCTGGTATAATTGTTTGTGTAGTTGTGGTTATGCTGAGTGTAATGCTTCCGTTAGTGTTTAAGTTCGGTGCCGAGAAAAGCCGAATAATCATGATGCTTGTAATGGTAATCCCTTGGTTAGTTACTATGATTGTCATGAACATGGGAATTCCAGTACCATCTGAAGCTATACTTAGCGTAATCGGGTATTCACTCCCGGTTGCGGTGATCATTTTGCTAATAGGTTCATATCTAATCTCTGTCAAAATTTACGAAAAAAAAGATTTAAATTAAGAGCAACAGCCATTAAAAACTATTGCTCAACTAGATCTGCCTATACTTTTGGCGTACTTCAGCATTCGATTATACATGTCGGGTGCTATTTTTTTGAGCAGATAGATTTGCGGATGTCTGGAATTGACTTCCAATACCCAAAGGTGACCATGATGATCATAGGCATAATCGATACCTAATTCATACAAACCAGACTTTTTCTTGCTTAGTTGTTCTGCAATTTTGTGGGATACTTTGTGAATTTGGGCCATCCGGGCATTAGATTGTGCAGCATCTAAATTCAAGCGATCGAATAATTGATTCATCATTGCGACACGGGAACCTTGATAATAGTTGTTTACAATCATATTCGGTCTAGCTATTTTGGCAAAAGTACCTGTAACCGCCCAAGCCTTTTTTGGCTTACGCTGTATCATCGTTCTTAAATCATACGTGTTGCCATTAACTTTTTCTAAGTAGATCCCTTGCTGAATAATGTACTTTTTTCTTAGTCTTGGCTTGATATAGTCATAGAGCTGCTGCAAGCTAGCAAAAGATTTGTTAATCTTGCTAGTTGATTTAAGTGTATATCGTTTATTATCACGCACTAATTGATATATGCCAATCCCTTGAGAGCCAGCATTTGGTTTGATATATAGCATTTTGTAACGACTTATCATACGTTCAAGGTTGGCTTTACTAAAGGGGATGGTATGTGGTAGATAGTGTTTGATACTTGAACTTGATAATAAATAGTGATGTACTGTCAATTTACCTGTTATATGAGTACTGCGATATTTCTTGCTCATTCTCCTCACCTCAAGATACTCTATGCCCTAATAGAGTAGCAGGATTGTGTGGATGATAGGAGTAATTAAAAACGGGACTGATCCCTGGTAGATGATACTACTAGAAGGATCGTCCCGTTATTTTATTTATTGTTGCCGACTGACCCAAATTTTCATTCTTGAGCCCTTAGCTACAAGTTCGCCTGCTTCAGGCTGCTGTTTGAATACTGTTCCAACGGGTGCGTCACTATTCTCTAACGCAAATTCATGGTACAATCTCAATTCTTTGATTTTATTCTGAGCCTCTTCTAATGTCAGCCCGCTTAAATCAGGTACAGGAATTGTAGCTTGCTCGCCGTCCGTATTCGCATTATTATCTCCTCCTGGATTAACAACGCCCGTCTCATTGCCAGTACTTGGCTTCTCCGATGCTACCGGAGTAGGTTTGGGAGTAGCGGCTGGCTTCTGATTTGGCTTAGCTGTTGCTGCTGGTGACTCTTTATCACTAGCTGGTGGAGTCGATGTCGGTGCTGGTGTAGATTCTATTATTCCTGTAACTGGTTCTTGTTTATTATCCGATTTCGATGAAGTTAATAACGTTAACACGAGTATGACTGTACCTACGAAAATAAGTAGTGCGACGATAATGCCTGCTATCCATTTGATTTTATTAACCCAACCCCGTTTGGGTTTATCGTCATATTGGTCTTGTTCTAAGAAATCTTCTTCTTGATCATTCTCATTCAAGTATTGATTACGATACGAACGATAATTTGCAGCCTGTTTAGGTGTAGCTGGCTGCTTCTGTTCGCTCGGGGACATTTGTTCAGATCTGCGCTCCGGCTTAAATGCTGAGTTATGCTCTGATCTGGATGGCACGTCTTTGGGTACCATAGTACCAATCGGATTAACAGATTCTTTCAATTCGATAATTTCACGGAGACTCGTAACAAAGGAGACAAGTGAATTATCTCCTCTGAATACTCGGCGTATGAGTGTTGTGAGTTTGTCCTGCTGCTGTGAAGATAAATCTTTACAAGCATGCAGAATTTCGAACTCAATCGCTTCATATGTTTTCGGAATCATACTGGACTTCGCGCATAATTGATACATGAGCAGACATAATCCGATGGCATTCGTCTGATCCTCATGTACAGAAGTCCAATAATTGATAACTTTAAGATGGTTATCATTTGTTAACCAGATATTCTCTGCGAATACGGAATAGCCATATAATTGCTCTTCAGTAGCATGATACATACTAGATGCCAGTTCATAGACCATCGTAAGAATTTCTTTGGAACCTAGGGTATGATGCTGAATCGATTGCGTAAGCGGCTTACCTGAATAAGAAGTGAATACGACATAGACCTGCCCGTCGATAATTCCAGCATTAAGCACATGAAAAAAATTCTTATTATTGAATTGAGAAGTTTGGCCGAATACCCGTGTAAGGTCCTCTGAACCATATTCCTCTTTGTTATTCCAAATATAAATGATCACATCGCGCTGTAAGGATAATTCTTTCCCGGCATATAGGACTCCATCAGCGAAAGATTGTATCGCATAGGTGAGTTGATAGCGATCCCCAATGCGTAACCCCATGTTGCAATTCCTCCTGTCATTACCATATGTCGTCTATTATGATGGATAACTGGCTGTATTGCAAAGGTGCACGTAATTATAGGGAACCATATCCAATTATTTTGAAATATAGGCAGCAAGCAAATCCAATCAGAAATACGAATAACGTCAGATAATCGATCATACGCATATGCAATTGATGAAATACGGTCCAATTGGTCGTCGCGCCATAGCCTCTATTCAGCATGGAAATAGCCAATTTCTCTGACATTCGGATGGAATCGACGATTAACGGTACCATGATCGGCAGATAAGCGACTATTTGTCCAAACATACCTTTGCCTGCTAACCTAGCACCTCTCGCACGCTGAGCATCAAATACTTGCTCTACTTTCTTCTGCATGGTAGGAATGAAACGTATAGCAGTTACAACTAAGAATGTAAGAGGGCCTGGTAGGCGCAATAAGTGCATCAATTGAATAAAATCATGAATTGGGGTCGTAAAAGTGAATACACTCGTCAGCAAGATCATCGAATAGATCCGAAAAAGCAGTGTTAATCCCCAGCAAAATCCACCATAGGAGAAAGGCAGCTTATGGTTTGACCAAGCATAGAACAGAATTTGCTTTGCTGAGCTTGATTCGAAGCTAGAAGCAGAGTATGTAAATCCTGCTAGAATAACAACAAGGATTAAAATAGGAATAGTTGGTTTAAGCAATCGCCATAATCGTTCATAAGGCATGTGAATATAGATCACGAGCAAGGTGGAGAAGGTCGATAGGCTTAGGTTAAATAATGGGCTTTTAAATAAAAATAATAGGATCATTAGCATGCTCAAAATAATCGTTTTCGTCCTAACATCCAGCTTGTGAATGATGGAATGCCCTGGATGATAATCAAGCATTGCTTCTCATCCTCTCTGATAGAGCAGCAGCTAGCTCTTCGGCCGTTATCTGTTCTGGACTGAGCTGGATATAGCGACTAAGCAACTGATTCATGCGAACGAGCTGTGGCGGTATCAGCTTGGCTGCTTGTACAATCGGTTCATCTGTAAAAATAGCAAGCGGAGCACAGTCCTTGAGGATTGTTCCGTTACTCATGATTACAACGCGATTAGCCTCTTCCGTAGCAATCTGCATATTATGGGTGATCGTTATAATCGTATGCCCCTTTTGGTGAAGATTACGGATCATATGAAGCATCTGCTCTGTTGCGTGCCAGTCTAATCCAGCAGTAGGCTCATCAATAATCAGTACTTGCGGCTCTAATACGAGAATAGAGGCAATAGCTAGACGTTGACGCAGCCCTTTGTCTAGTGTAAAGGGGTGGTCATCTACATAGGGTTCTAATCCGATGAAAGAAATAACCTCCATCGCTTTATTCCGCTGTTCTTGCTTGGACATGCCGAGAGTTTTCAATCCGTAGGTCACTTCATCTAGTACGGAGGAACAGAAAATTTGATGATCAGGATTCTGAAATACATACCCGATATGCGGAGCTAATTGGTAAGTATCTTGGCCTGCAATATTTTCTCCTTGAAAAAGAATCCGACCCTTAGTCGGTGCAAGAAGACGATTTAGATGTTTGCATAAAGTCGTTTTGCCAGCACCATTCTGGCCAACGATCGCGATATAGTCCCCCTCGTTAATATCGAGCGTTATCCCCTGAAGCGCCTCATACCCATTGCTGTAGCTATGATGTAAATCCTGGATTTGCAGGATACAGCTCTCAGCAGAAGATTGCTTGGCTAAAGGTGAAGTAACAGCGCTTGTACCTAATTGACTAGCATTTTGGTATAAGGGGACAAGTTCTAGTTGTTGAATAAGGCGTTCAACTAATTCATCAGCAGTACGAGGACAAGCTTCCCCAAGATCTACACCTTTGCCTTGAAGTTCCCAGTATAAAGAAGCGATGCCTGGTGGACGTAGACGGAATTCACTTGCGAGTTGTTTATGGCAAAATAACTGCTCAGGCGTACCACTCCATACGAGCTTACCTTCTTGTAAGACATAAACCTCATCTGCATATGCCAAAATTTGCTCCGATTCATGTTCGGCAATGACGATTGTCATGCCTTCTTGCTGAAGCTGACGAACGATTTGGAAAATAAGCTCTTTCCCCTCCGGATCCAGCTCAGAGGTAGGCTCATCAAGCGCTACGATAGAGGGTCCTATCGCTAACACACCTGCTACTGCAAGTCGCTGCTTCTCACCACCTGACATAAACTCGGTTCGCCTTTGTTCATAACCGCTTAGACCGACCTTCTGAAGAGCGTTATTGACTTTAAGTTTGATATCATCCAGTGGAACACCTAAATTACTAGGGCCAAAAGCTGTATCTTCCCAGACCGTAAGCCCGAAGATTTGTGTCTCCGTATCCTGCAGCACCAAACCAGCTTTACTTATAAGCTGTTGTATAGGGACTTCCTGTGTAGAACTGCCTTGTACAAGAACGGAGCCTTCCATCTTGCCTTCGATAAACTGCGGAATGATTCCGTTTAACGTCATAAGCAATGTTGATTTGCCAGCACCCGTCTCGCCCATAATCGCGATTATTTTTCCTTGGGGAACAGATAAGTTGATGTTATGGAGGTCCTGCTTGGTAGACTTCTCGTATTGAAAAGACAACCCGCTCATTTGAATTGCCGGATCATGATTCATATGGCTAGTCGTCCTTTCACTGTAGTTCTCCAATGATGAACACTGGGGCGGATATCATCGCTGATAGGGTGCTTACGTGTTCACGACCGATCGTTAGTAGCACGCAGCTAGATGGTCCCCCAGAGCGTAATGGATCCATTATTCCGTCTTTGTCTTCATTCGGTATGAACAGGAGTGAAGCGCTAGCTGCTAATTGGTTCGCTTCAAAGTGAAGCCCTTTGGAGCCAACGGGTATAATGTCGCCTACTTTAGGATGCTTGCGAAGCAGGATTAAATCTTCTATTGATAATAGATCAGGATCATCGATCGTTAGCTCAAATTCTGGCGCGCTTTTGGGAATACCGGCACAGACAACTACATCCCCACGCTTCGATTTCCCCGGATAGAACTTGTCTTGATCTGCAAGACCAAGAACGGTGATGCCAATACCTGTCTGAAGGGTTGGCACATTTTCTTCTGTGCTTCCTGTGAATTGGACATCCTGCGTAAGGCCAGCTTTGCGTGAATAGGATTTGATTGTGTCGATAATTTCTTTGCCAGTATCTTCATACTCGACACTTAAGCAATCGACGACCAAGAATGGTTCAGCACCACAAGCAATAAGCTCGAATAACGGCACTCGGACGGCAAATGTGGCGAGTAACTTATTCGGTACTTGGACCGTATCCAAAGGCTTGCTTCCAATCCCGCCATCTGAATCACATGCGATGACCAAATATTGCTGCTGGTTAATCGCCATTACCGTAAGATCACGCACTTTTTGTAAATAATTTACAGGATGCTGTATATAGGATTTCATTACCTTATCTCCATTAGATTAGTTTGCTCTTCTTGACTGTCTGATAAGCGATTGCGGCAATACCAACATTAACTGCAGAGCCGACCGTTAGAGGGAGTAGGAAGGTTAAGAACAAAGGAATCCCACCTATAGGAATGACCGATGCAGCTGCAATAATTCCATTACATAATGTTGCGGCCACAATTGCAACCCAAATATTTACCCTGCGGATTAAATAGGAGAATAAAATTGCCCAAAGACCTTGCTGCACAGCAATAATTAAATGCATGGGCAAGCCTAATGGGAGTCCGGTAGTTGCAGCCGTGAACAAATGCCCAAGGCTGGCAACGAGTGCACCTTCGAGAGGTCCGAATGCAGCGGCGCTAAAGTATCCTGGGGCGGAGTCTAGCGCAACGGTACCTGATGGCGAAGGGATTTTGATGAATGCTCCTACTGCACTAAGCGCGATTAAGATCGCCATTCTAGCCATTCGCTTAGGTGTCCAGAAGCTTTTTTTTAAATTCATAGGTTTTCCTCCTAGTAGTGAAGGTCTAAAGCCTTATTCAAATAATGATAATTTGACTTGCCTTCTATGTCTATACACTATAAAAATGACCATAAAAAAAACGATCCCTATCGGAATCGTTTTTTGTGAAAAACGTTTTTTTATTTGTAATCTTCACCAGATAGATAGCTGTAGAAAGGTAGGTCAACCCAGAAATTATAGGATGTAACTTCTGCTTTAGGATCGATTTTCTTAAGGCCAGCAACAACATCTGCACTGTCTTGTGTTAGGGTGTAAGATTGTGCAAAGTAATTGCCTCTGGAAATTTTATTATTCGTGATCTGCTTGTAATTTGGAAGTTCATTAATGGATGAGTAAAGCGGCTGCCACCAAGAAGCCTTGATTAAGCCTGACTGATCTTCATCATTCTTCTTCGCATATTTACTGATGATTGCGTCGAATGCTTCTTTGTGCTTCACAGTATCGAACTCGAACGAAATATCATACTCTTTGGAATAAGCGATGAAATTACCATTCTCGATTTGAACCACTTGATAGTCATCTGAAATTGCAGGCTCACCCCACTCTTTCAAGTAGATGAATGCGGATGTTTTAGGCTCTAACTGAACTTTAGCATTGATGCCCTCGCTCTTTAACAAACCGATTAATTGTAGTGCATGTGTAATGTCGGAATGACCATAACTCAATGTAAGTTTGGAGTCAAAGTTAGGGGTATAACGGTTGTCTTTTAAATTGTAACCAGTAATAATGTCTTGCTTTAATGCGGTATCAAAAATATTTCTTAAATCATCGGCTTTGATGATATCTTGTGTACGATAGGATTCGTAAACTTTGCTATAAATGTTGTTGTCTTGAACGTAGCCAATATAGTGCTTATAGTTGCCATGAATATCTAGCACTTTGATTAATAGAGCAGATGCCTCATCAGAGGAAATTGGCGCTGCTGGTTTAAAGCTAAGATAGCTGCTAGCAGGAATGATACCAGTATCAACAGCAACTGCTAGTGTTTGCGCGGCTGGAACTGAGAAAAACTCAGCTTTCAAACCAAGTTTGCTAAGAGCGGCAACAACTTTTGCTTCAGGGTATGTAAAGCTAAGCTCCTTGAAATCGGAAGCATTCACAGCAATGATTGCAGCATTTAATTGAGATAGCTGCTGATCACCATTGAAAGTGCTCTCAGCAAGAATGCCGTTAGCAAATAGCGCATTTGCTGATTTATAGTATGGGCTAGCTTCAGTTAAATCTACTAATTGATTCTTCTCTACTTCTTGTGCATTTAGGCCAAGAATTTGGCTAATCGCGTTAACGAATTCTCCCTTAGTTAAAGAATCAGAGAGTTTAATCTGATAGTTATCCTCTAGGTATTGCTTGTATTCGCTTGCTGTAACAGATTGTGAGGCATACACAATATTGCTTGTATCAGCTTGTGCATAGGTCGGTTGTGACAATGCTGCCGCACCTGAAAATAAGAGTGCAGATACTACTAACGTCTTCAAGGGCTTGTTTAAAATTTTCAATGTTGCCTTCATTTTTTGTAATACCCTCCTAAATTTTGTAATTCCAATTGGAATAGTATGGTATATTATATAATTTGAATTTTACATAATCCTTAATTAATTGTCAATGTCAAAAGAGTATGATCATAGATTGATAGTCATAGGAAAATGAGGACTCAGCAGGATGAGTCCTCATTCAAACACCTATTATAAGAAAGAATTACTTCTTGGATTTCTTGGTATTATAGAATTTATTCCATTCGCGCATAAATTTTAAGTAATACCTTAAGAAACGCACCGCCTCTAAGGACGGTGAAACCGTTTCTTCTTGCGTGATTTGGTACTTGAGATACGTCCTTTTTTATCTGAAGCGCGCTTGTTCGTACTTCTTGTTACCACTTCAGGAGTTTCATCTACCTCTGTGACAACACGACAATGTTGAAAAACGGGTACACAGTGATGACGAGTTACGATTTCAATTGGATGAATGACACGTATGAGTTGTGGATGACAGACATGACGAACAACTCGAATTGGCGGGTCTACAATGGTTTCTGTAGGACATTGTTCGAAACAGCAAGACATATAGCTATCAGCTCCTTTCTTATCTGTGCTCACCCATATTATATGGGATATTTACCATTACGCTTGTTCGTTTATCCTTGTTATAATAGGTTAGTTGACTCATTTTGTACCATTACTGTTTTTTGCTATAATGGACTATGCACCAAGGAATAGGTAAAGGAAGATACACATCATGTTATTACTCGAAGACAAACCAGAAACAAAGCTCGATATGAAAGATTGGGCAAGAATTAACAGAGACAAAATAGGCAAAGGAATTCATAAACCCAGATTTAGAAAGCCGAAAAAATGGGTGATTCAGAATCGAATTCTAATGGCTGTTATGATCATTGAGGATGTTAAGCTATCTGAGCTTGCTGCAGAAATGGAAGTATCCTCACGTACGGTGGCAGCATGGATTTATCAAGGAGTTCAACCAACTGAGGAGTACCGGGCGTTCCTTTCATTTAAGTTCGGATTGCCGCAGTCGGTTTTATTTTATGATGATCAGATGTATGACAGAGTGGAAACGATAACAGACAAGAAGTTCAATAAAGGCGTTCTGTCCGGTACCAAAATTAATCGTATTCTAACGGGAATGTTCGCTGTACATAATTTATCATCAGCTGAATTTAGCCGAATTAAAGGGATTGCCCCTGCAACGACTAGAAAGTACATGCATAACGGCGCTTATCCAGATGCGCAGTATCGTGACATTTATTGTCAGTATTTTGGGCTCCCAGAGGACATATTGTTCTATGAATGCTTATAGGTGAATCCATCTTTCGTTAGCAATTTATTCTGCAGCTTATAGATGGCTCATAAATTAAATTGTATGGGCTGTCTATAGGTATTATAGAATTTATAACATTCGTGTCATAAATTCTAAGTAATACCCTAAGAAACGCACCCACCTTTAAGGAGGGTGAAACCGTTTCTTCTGGCTGTCTATCATATTTGCAGAATATTCTTTGAATTATATGGATAAGAGGGGATGAGTTTGTGAAGTTGAAACGGATAGCGGCAATTGCTTTATTCGTGCCATTACTTATGTTGTCTAATACGCAATTGATCTTGGCTGATAGTCTCACGACTACAGCTAATTTCGATGGGAAGAAAATGATTTTCAAGCAAGAGTCTATTACGAGTCAAGAGGAATTGCTTCGGAATGCCATTGTCACGAATCAAGCTGTGAAGGTAAAGGAACTGTTAGCTCAAGGCGTGAACCCTAATTATTCGGATAAGAATAAGAATTCACTAATGGAATGGGCTATAACGCGGCCGGAATTAATGAAGCTGTTATTAAATGCAGGTGCGAATCCGAATACGATAACACCATCTGGTGATTCAATCTTAGAACTAGCCGTTAAATTTGCAGAGCCTCAGATTGTAGAACTATTAATTGAAGCTAAAGCGGATATTGCCAAAGGCACGAAAGGTTATAATGGATTCAAATTTGCGCTTTCCAAATATCTCAGTGATGCAACATCGATGGAAATGAGAGCACGATACTCGGCTATTCTGGACTCTTTTATTGGAAAGCTAGCCAAACAGGATAAAATTACATATTCGAATGGTGATGTATATACAGGCGGCGTCATTGACGGTGTTGCCTATGGGCAGGGAAAGCTGAAGATGGAGGATGGCAGTCTTGCAGAAGGACGATTTATCCAGGATTTGCTGAATGGGCAGGTTTCCTATACGAGCAAAGATGGGGACAAGTATAAAGGAGAAGCCTGGCAGGACTATTGGGAGGGTCAAGGAACTTATACATTTCCAGATGGAGAAGTACATAAAGGCGAGTATTGGAATGGTGTACTCAATGGCTATGGATCCATCATTTATACAGATGGCGGGAAGTACGTTGGCGAGTTTATTGACCATGAACAGTATGGCTATGGAAAATACATAGATGTAGATGGCAAGTCCTATAGCGGTGAAATTGTTGATGGTAGACTGAATGGCAAAGGTGTTTATACAGAGCCTTCTGGTTATCAGTTACAAGGAGTTTATGAGGATGATCAAATAACGGGATGGGCAAGAAAAGTATCCTCAGATGGTGTCGTTTCTTATATAAACCTTGATCATCCACTCAGTAGTTTAGTAGAAAATAAGAAGTATACGAATTTCCCTTTATTTTTTAATAATCAATATTTCCCAAAAGGTACGAACTATTATGCGAAGCGAGGAGATCAAAAGCCCGCGGGAGTTCTTGATGTTCAGTCGCTAAAAGTTCAACAAGAACAAGATGGCTGGTACAGAGCAATGACTTCCAAAGGGGATGTATGGATTCCAATTAGCAGTTCTTTGATTGGTCGCACAGTCTGGGTTAATCAAACCGCTCAAGCTGAATGGGATAATTACAGCATATTGGGTGCGAGTTTCCCATTCTCTAATCTGGAAGAAGTCGTCATTCAGGACATGTATCTAACCGATGAAGATGCTAGGTTATTCATAAAGAAGAAAGACGGTCAAATTGTAAGTGTGTTTGGTGATGATCTTCAAGCATTTGATAAGCTGTTCTATACACAGAATCCACAAGAGAAGTTCAAATGGACAGCTGAGATATGGGACGCGATCAAGCAGGGGCGGGTCCTTAGGGGGATGAATCAAGAACAAGTGACGATGGCTTGGGGCAAACCTAATGTTGTATCTAAACTAGATTCTTCAGCTAACTCACCTGTTATTTGGGAGTATAAAGATCATAAAGCGATCGGAACAATCTCCAGTCTATACTTCGATCAGGATCAGAAGCTGCAGATGGATGTACATCAATTGAATTTTCAATAGATCATGTTGTTAGGAACCTTTGATGCTTTGATGCGATCAAAGGTTTTTTTCTTGATGGTAGGGGAAAGGATGATATTTGAGCGGATCGGCAATATTATTCGGAGATGCCTTCTTGCATAATTAGTTGGAAATTTGACAAAAGTTCAACTATACATTTACATACGTTCACCGCCTTGGTATAGTAAAATGAGATAAACAGTATTTTACAGCTGGCATGGGAATGACGCTCAAGCTTTCATTATTCTTTTGGGGAAATCAGTTTGAATATGATAGAGGAGTGATTAGGATGAGAATGGTTGATCTTATTGAACGAAAGCGTGATGGACATGAGCTTACGAAGCAAGAGATCGATTATATTGTGGAAGGATATACCGACGGTTCAATTCCCGATTATCAAATGTCTTCTTTATTAATGGCTATCTTCTTTCGTGGAATGACGCCAAGAGAAACATCTGATCTGACACTAGCAATGGTGAATAGTGGGGATACGATTGATCTGTCCGCTATTGAAGGTATTAAAGTGGATAAACATAGCACGGGCGGCGTAGGAGATACGACGACAATTGTGCTTGCTCCACTCGTTGCATCCGTTGGTGTACCTGTTGCCAAGCTTTCCGGCCGTGGATTAGGACATACGGGTGGTACGGTTGATAAATTTGAATCGATTTCTGGTTTCCATGTCGAGATTGAAAATGCACAATTTATTAAACAAGTGAACGAGATTAAGGTAGCTGTTACTGGATCAACAGGGAACCTAGCTCCTGCAGATAAAAAAATGTATGGTTTGCGTGATGTAACAGGGACTGTCAACTCCATTCCGCTTATTGCCAGCTCGATTATGAGTAAGAAAATCGCTTCAGGCTCTGACGCGATTGTGCTGGACGTAAAGGTTGGCGCTGGAGCATTCATGAAAGATATTAACGATGCCAAGAAATTGGCACAGGCGATGGTTGAGATCGGCAGTAACGTGGGACGCAATACGATGGCGATTATCTCCGATATGAATCAACCGCTTGGGTATGCAATTGGGAATGCACTAGAGGTTAAGGAAGCAATCGATACACTGCGCGGTGAAGGACCTGCGGATTTGCATGAATTATGTATTACGCTTGGAAGCCACATGGTGCTGCTTGCAAAGCATGCTGACAATATTGATGAAGCTCGCCAAATTCTCGAAGAGGCGATCACTAGCGGCAAGGCACTACAAAAGTTCAAGGAATTTATCGAAGCACAAGGCGGGGATTCTTCGATTATTGATGATCCGAGCAAGCTTCCAGCAGCTAAACATATCATAGAAGTTAAATCGCAAGAGGATGGCTATGTATCGAAAATTGTAGCAGATAGCATTGGTACAGCAGCTATGATCTTAGGTGCGGGACGGGCAACGAAAGAATCTGTGATCGATCTTAGTGTAGGCCTTGTACTTCATAAGAAAATTGGGGATGAAGTGAAGAAGGGAGATACGCTCGTTTCGATTTATAGCAATACAGAGTCTGTAGATGAAGTTATGCAGCGTATTTATGAATCGTATCAGATCTCAGCTGTTAAGGTGGACTATCCGACACTTGTTTATGCTGAGATTCATGCGCATGATTCTGCCGCCCAGTAAATTCGATCATTAATGAAACTTGGAGGAAATTCATATGGACAAACAACAAATTGCAAGGATGATCGATCATACCCTGCTCAAAGCTGATGCGACCAAAGAGGCTATTGTAAAGCTTGCTGAGGAAGCGAAGCAGTACAAGTTCGCTTCTGTATGCGTTAATCCTGCTAATGTGGCGACTGCTTATGAAGTATTAAGGGATACTCCTGACGTAAAGGTTTGTACCGTTATCGGCTTCCCATTAGGTGCTTCAACACCTGAGGTCAAGGCGTTCGGAGTGAAGGATGCCATTGCAAACGGTGCTACTGAGGTTGATATGGTCATTAATATCGGTGCACTGAAGGATAAGCAAGATGAGCTCGTGGAACGTGACATTCGCGCAGTTGTTGAAGCTGCACATGGCAAAGCATTAACGAAGGTAATTATCGAGACTTGTTTACTTTCCGAGGAAGAAAAGGTACGTGCTTGTAAGCTATCCGTGCGTGCAGGAGCTGACTTTGTCAAAACCTCAACTGGCTTCTCAACGGGTGGGGCAACAGCAGCAGATATATCGCTTATGCGCCAAACTGTAGGTCCTGACATCGGCGTTAAAGCTTCTGGCGGAATCCGCAGCTATGAGGATTTTCAGGCCATGGTTGCGGCTGGAGCAACTCGTATTGGCGCTAGCTCCGGTGTTGCGATCATGCAAGGTGAGCAGTCAAGTTCGACCTATTAAATAAACTTCAAAGGGTGTAGCAAGCAGCAAGGGGTTGTCATTTATGACAACCTCTATATGCAGTTGATGATGCTATTCAGTTAGCAATCCATGAAGAAAGGTCGTATATAATGGATACATGAGGGTGGAGGTGTTAAGGATGTCTACGATTTCTACGAAATCTGTTGTCATAATTACAGGGGCATCGAGTGGATTTGGCTTATTGACAGCACTTGAATTTGCCAAGCAGGGCTATCAGGTCATTGCTACAATGCGGAATTTGGATAAGAAACATGATTTAATACATCAGGCGACACAATTAGGGGTAGCTGATCAAATAGAATGCCTGCAGCTTGACGTAACTATACCGGTTGAAGCCACATTCTTGATAGCTAATGTAATTGTCAAGTACGGCCGAATAGATGTACTCGTTAATAATGCTGGAACTGCTTATGGTGGCTATATTGAGGAAATTCCACGAGAGGACTGGGATAAACAGCTAGATACGAATTTCTTTGGTCTAGTTACCGTAACACAAGCTGTATTGCCTCATATGAGAACCAGACAGCAAGGGAAAATCATTAATATTAGCAGCGTTAGTGGTAGATTCGGTTTCCCTGGTATCGCACCTTATGCAGCTTCCAAATTTGCGGTTGAAGGTTTTAGTGAATCTTTGCGTCTTGAAATGCTGCCGTTTGGGATCTATACGGTCCTTATTGAACCGGCGTCCTATCATACAGATATTTGGAACAAAGGCTTTGACCATATCGCAACTAGGGTGAATAAGGAATCTCCTTATCGCGATCATCTTGAAGATATCCTGCGATTCTCTAAGCAATCGGCCTCCAATGCAGGTGATCCTCACAATGTTGCTAGTCTCATTGTTCGCGTTGCAGGCCTCAAGGCACCTAGGCTTCGTTATATGGTTGGCAGGGGTTCAACACTCTCTTTACTCGCTAAGACCCTGCTGCCTTGGAAGTGGTATGAACGAATCATAGTAAGGCAGCTTCGCAAATAAATCGTTGTATGATGCTGCAATTGGCATATTTGGTTCATAAATCAGTATACATGGTACTAACTCTAAGATAGAAGGAGATGGTGGCATGATTTATGAACAACCTGGATCAGCTAACAGTAAAGTATCGTTCCGCAGTCGATACAATAATTACATAGGTGGAGAATGGGTCGCACCTGTTCGGGAGGAGTATTTCTCAAATCCTTCTCCAGTCAATGGCAAAGCATTCTGCGAGGTTGCACGTTCAACGGAAGAAGACATCGAGAAGGCATTGGATGCAGCGCATGCCGCTAAATCAAGTTGGGGCAGAACTTCACCAGCTCATAGAGCGCAAATCCTGAATCAGATAGCAGATCGTATGCAAGCTAATCTTGAGATGCTTGCGGTTGCGGAGACTTGGGATAA
Source organism: Paenibacillus albiflavus (assembly GCF_004344915.1). Taxonomy (GTDB): domain Bacteria; phylum Bacillota; class Bacilli; order Paenibacillales; family NBRC-103111; genus Paenibacillus_AM; species Paenibacillus_AM albiflavus. The sequence continues at coordinate 52,707 of NZ_SKFG01000020.1, forward strand.
CGGAAAGCCAGTTCGTGAGACTTTAGCTGCTGATTTGCCGCTTGCGATTGATCACTTTAGATACTTTGCAGGTGTCATTCGAGCACAGGAAGGTACACTGAGTGAGATTAACGAACATACGGTAGCCTATCATTTTCATGAGCCGCTAGGCGTTGTTGGACAGATTATCCCGTGGAATTTTCCTATCTTGATGGCAACTTGGAAGCTGGCACCTGCACTTGCTGCGGGCAACTGTGTGGTACTTAAACCAGCAGAGCAGACGCCTGCAAGCATTATGGTGCTGATGGAATTGATTGGAGATCTTCTACCGCCAGGCGTAGTTAATGTTGTAAACGGTTTCGGATTTGAAGCAGGTAAGCCGCTTGCTTGCAGCAATCGTGTATCTAAAGTTGCCTTTACGGGAGAGACGACGACAGGCAGACTGATTATGCAGTATGCTTCTGAGAATATTATTCCGGTTACACTTGAGCTTGGCGGCAAATCGCCAAATGTGTTCTTTGATGACGTATTCGCGAAGAAAGATCAGTTCGCAGACAAAGCGCTTGAGGGCTTTACGATGTTTGCGCTGAATCAAGGCGAGGTATGTACTTGTCCTTCCCGCGCATTAGTCCAACAAAGCTTCTATAGTGACTTTATGGATTTGGCCGTTAAGCGCACGAGACAAGTCAAGCAGGGGAATCCGCTTGATACAGAGACGATGATCGGCGCGCAAGCATCGATAGATCAACTGGAGAAAATCATGAGCTATATCGACCTAGGTAAACGTGAAGGAGCTGAGATTCTTACAGGCGGGGAGCGCAATATTCTATCTGGCGATCTCGCCGAAGGCTATTATGTGTCGCCTACCGTATTTGCTGGCCATAATAAAATGCGCATTTTCCAAGAAGAGATCTTTGGACCTGTCGTATCCGTTACAAGCTTCAACGATTTTGACGATGCTCTTTCCATTGCTAATGATACTTTGTATGGATTAGGAGCGGGTGTATGGACCCGTGATATGAATACGGCATATCGCATGGGTAGAGGAATCGAGGCAGGACGTGTATGGGTCAACTGTTATCACGATTATCCAGCTCATGCAGCTTTCGGAGGCTATAAGCAGTCGGGGATCGGGCGTGAGAATCATAAGATGATGCTGAACCATTATCAGCAGACCAAGAACCTGCTCGTTAGCTATAGTCCGAATGCATTAGGCTTCTTCTAAGCGTAATGAGTAAAGAGACGGAGCCTAAAGTAATGGCAACTCCCACGGCGCTTGAGCTAATAGAGAGACTTAGAGAGAAGTATGGCGATCTGATGTTTCATCAATCTGGCGGATGCTGTGACGGCAGTGCGCCGATGTGCTTCCGCGCAGGTGAATTCAAGGTAGGAGGTCAGGATGTCTACTTAGGCGACATAGGTGATGTACCCTTCTTTATAGGAGCTGCTCAATATGAGTATTGGCAGCATACACAATTAATTATCGATGTTGTTCCTGGGCGTGGTGCTGGCTTCTCACTTGAGGGTCCAGAAGGTGTCAGATTCCTGACGCGTTCTCGTTTGTTTGAATAGGTAGTTCGTCAGCAATTGGCCGTTTCCTAATCTTAGGGAGCGGTTTAATTTCTGTTGATTGGTACTTGCAGACAAGGTGATGAAGAAGGAATTATGTTATACTAGGAAAGGGGTTGTTGATCTTAATATTGATGATTAAAAGGAGCAAGCAATATGAATATTGCCTTTTTTCTGTTGCCCAAAAATGAAGTTGCCTATTTAACAGAGCAATTTACTTTGCGCCAAGCGCTAGAGAAAATGGAATACCATCGCTATACATCGATTCCGATTTTGAATAAAGAGGGCAAATATGTAGGGACTATTACAGAAGGAGACATTCTGTGGTTCTTCAAAAATACAGCGAATTTATCGTTAGAGAATGCACATCGTCATTTTATTTCGGAAGTTCCTATTCAGAGGCCGAATCAATCTGTACGCATAGATGCTAATATGGAAGATTTGATTAGCCTTGCCAAAGTGCAGAACTTCGTACCGATTGTAGATGATCTGGATAATTTCATAGGAATCGTTAGAAGAAGCGACATTATCGAATATTGTGCGAGCAAAATGCTATTTTAGTATGATAGAATTCCTAACTTTTGTTTCATAAATTCTAAGTAATACCTTAAGAAACGTGTTCCGTCCCTACAAGGACGCTGCAACCGTTTCTTTTTGGAACATAATTATCTAATTTATCACAATTTTCCGAATTGACATATTAATCCACAGGTTGTTAATATGGGATTGTAGTGATTTAATTCTGAGGAGGACAAGTATCTATGAAGAAGAAGGCCAATTCATTTCGTAAAATGCTTGCTGCGTCCGTTGCCGCTACAATGCTTATTATGCCAATGGCAACTGCAGCAGCAGCAGAAACAACGGGTCCAGATTTGAAATTGCGATTGATGGAAACGACAGATATTCATACGAATATCATGAACTATGACTATTATCAGGATAGTGTTACGAATGAGTTTGGATTGGCGAAAACAGCTTCTTTAATTAAGAAATATCGCGATGATGCGAAGAACAGCTTGCTGTTTGATAACGGTGACTTAATTCAAGGGAATCCGATGGGGGATGTAATGGCGAAGGTTGATCCTCTTAAGGACGGAGAAACACATCCTGTTTATAAAGCCATGAATCTATTAGACTATGACGCAGCGAACATTGGAAATCATGAGTTTAACTTTGGGTTAGAGTTCCTGCAGCGCAGTTTAAAAGGAGCAGATTTCCCCTATGTAAATGCCAACATCTATGTTGACGATAAAGATAACAATCCTGACAATGATAAGAATTACTTTACTCCTTATCTTCTGCTAGATCGCACCTTCAAGGATGAGAAGGGCAATGATCAGAAGCTGAAGATTGGTGTGATTGGATTTGTTCCACCTCAAATCATGAATTGGGATCAAGCTAATCTTGAAGGTAAAGTCATCGTGAAGGACATTGTTGAAACAGCTAACAAATTCGTTCCCCAAATGATTAAAGAAGGTGCTGACTTAGTTATTGCAATTCCGCATTCAGGTTTTGGATCAGTGGAAGGCACGGGCAATGACGAGAATGCAGCTTATCTATTAAGTAAAGTTCCTGGTATTGACGCAATATTATTCGGACATGCGCATGTGACATTCCCGAATGAGAAATTTGCAGGACCTGCTGGCGTTGATCTTGCGAAAGCGGGAGTCGATATGAAGAAAGGAACAATCAATGGAGTTGCTGCTGTTGAGCCTGGCTTCTGGGGGGACAATCTGGGTGTTATCGATTTGAGCCTAAGTAAGGTTGATGGCAAATGGAAAGTCGTTGATTCGCAATCCAGCGTAATTCCGATTTACGATAAAGCGAACAAAAAAGCGCTTGTTGATGCAGATCAAGCAATCGTAGATTCGGTTAAAGCTGAGCATGAAGAAACCTTGAAGTATGTTCGTGGATCTGTTGGCAAATCAACAGCGCCGATTAACAGTTACTTTGCTCTTATTCAAGATGATCCTTCCATTCAGCTTGTAACGAATGCACAAAAGTGGTACGTCGAGAAGAACATCAAAGGCACTGAGTTAGATGGCCTTCCTGTACTTTCAGCAGGTGCTCCTTTCAAAGCTGGCGGACGTAATGGAGTTAGCTATTATACGGATATTCCAGTTGGCGATCTTGCAGTTAAGAACATGGCTGACCTGTATGTTTATCCTAATACACTCTATGCAGTGTTGATTACAGGTGATTTGGTAAAAGAATGGCTAGAGCGTTCTGCGGGACAATTTAATCAAATTGATCCGAATAAAACAGAAGAACAGCCTCTAGTGAATGATACGTTCCCAACATATAACTTTGACGTGATTGATGGTGTTACATACAAAATTGACGTAACACAGCCTTCCAAGTATGATGTTGGCGGTAAGCTGTTGAATAAAGACGCAAATCGGATTAAGGATTTACAATTCAATGGTAAACCAATTAATGGAGCGGATAAATTCATCGTTGTAACGAATAATTACCGCGCAGGTGGCGGAGGCAATTTCCCAGGTGCTAATGGCAGCACAATCGTCATCAGCTCGCCAGATGAGAATCGTCAAATCGTTATCGATTACATTCGTGAGAACGGAACGATTAACCCATCTGCTGATAATAACTGGTCTATTGCTCCAATTAACGATAAAGTGAAGGTCACATTTGAAACTTCACCTAAGGCTCAAGAGCTGGCAGCTAGCAACAGTGCTTTGAAGTATGTTGATACGAATAAAGAAACAGGCTTTGCTAAGTTTATTTTGGATACGACTAAGCTTGGAACAACGACTGTAACAGTACCAACTGCACCAACAGGAGAACCAACTACTTCTGCCGGAGAACAGATTTATGTGGTTAAAGCAGGAGATGTACTTTCCAGAATTGCGAAGTCTTATGGTTTAGATTGGAGAGAGCTTGCAGCATATAATAAGCTCGCGAATCCACATTTAATTCTAATTGGACAACAAATCAAAATTCCAGCGAAATAATAACTTCATCATCAGCCCCTTTGAAGAGCAATCTTCTTAGGGGCTGCTTTATGTTATAATATACCTAGCTGACATAGGGCATTGATCGTGATAACAAAGGAGGTACTCGTACGGATATGCTAAGAAATTTGACTGTCTTTGATTTTGAGACGACGGGATTAGATCCACAAAGGGATCGAGTCATTGAGATCGCAGCCATTCGTGTGATTGATGGCGTTGTTGCAAGTGAATTTCGTACACTTGTCCAATATGATGGCAAGCTTGCGCCGAAGATAACAGAAATCACGGGGATTACGGATGAGGATCTTGCTTATGGCATGGATGAAGTAACAGCATTCAAGATTTTGAATCGTTTTCTAGGGAATCATGTACTAGTTGCACATAATGCTGCGTTTGATTTAAGCTTCCTGCACTATACACTTAAGCGGCTAGCGGGCCGATCCTTTAACAATTCCTTCCTTGATACATTGACGATTAGTAGAGATCGCAGTGTTTATCCCTATACGTTAAGTGATATGTGCAATCGGTATGCTGTTCCGCTCGAAGGAGCTCATCGGGCACTGAATGATGTAAATGGATGTTGGAAGCTGTTAGAAGCTTTATATAATGAAGCTCCAATTGATACATATATAAACAAGCTTGGATATCTAAAAAAATATGGTCCGCCCAAGTGGATGCCAGATTATGCAATTCCTGTGGCACAAGAAAATGTGTATGAAGACCGCATTAGAGGCAATGCGTAATTGTTGTGTTGATATGAATAAAGCGACTGGGGAGAAGAAGATTCCTCAGTCGCTTTTGTATGATATTTCCTGTTCAGGGGAGACTTGATGTTAAGGTACCGTTAGCAAACAGGAGGTAATCGATCATGGCAATAAAATGGTATCAACAAATGTGGGTTGTCGTCATTGTGAATATCTTGTTTTTGCCTGCTGGTATCTTATTAATTCTCATGAATAGCAGATGGCCCAGCAGCAAGAAATTCATGTGGATCGTGCTTTTCTCAGCTATTTATATCGCTATGTATTATTTAACTACACATGGTAACTTTATTTCACACAATCCGTAGCGTCTGAAATTACATGTTGTAAGTGACTTGCTTGATCGTTTCAGCGGATATTGCTAACTGACGCGTCGAAGAGCCAATTTCATCGATTGCATTGACAAGGGAATGGATTTCCATATTCACTTTATCAATTTCTCGCATATTATGTTCCATCGATTGGACAATCTGATCAAATACCTCTTGCGTCTTGACAGACTCCTGTTTGCCTTGTGACATCAAGACTTGAACATCTTGAATAGATGCGACCACTTGACTTGTGAAAGTAGCTGATTGTGAAACTAAATCCGTAATTTGACTAACTGTTAAGCGGGAATCCTCAGATAGCTTTTGTACTTCCTTTGCCACAACTGCAAAGCTTCTTCCATATTCCCCGGCACGAGATGCTTCGATGGCTGCGTTGAATGACAGCATTTTGGTTTGCTTGGCAATCCCTTCAACAATATCAATAACTCGATTTATCTGATCAGAGGCTTGATTTAATTGGCTGATTGCAGTTTCCATTTGCTTTGTTTTGTCATGAATCAATTTCATATGGGAAACAAGCTGCTCCAGCATAGTTTGCCCCTCTGTTGCCATTTCCTTGGTGTTCTTTGAATTTCCAACGGTTTGCTGGAAGGAATCATTGAATTGTGTGCTGCTCGTAATTAAAGTTTGGACAAAAGAGTCGGTTTGTTCGCTTAGCTGAATGAGTTCGTTGTTCACTTTCGACATTTTCATTTTAACTTCTTCTTTGACGCGTTCGTACTGCTGCTCAAGAGCGAGCATATGCTTTTTCTCATAAGCATCGAGGACAAGCTGCTGTTCAAAGTTAAGAAGCTTCGCAATGATATTGTTGATGATCTGAGCTTCTTCTTGATTGTGAAATTTTTTACTAATTACATTACTAAAAGAGTTTTGAAGCTTCTGGAAGGCACCTAGGTACCACTTAGATTCAAGACCGATTCGATGATGTGCTTCTGCAATTTTAAGTCTGGTTCGGATGTATTCCTCATCAATTGTTCCACAGAACATTTGCAATAGATGCTGTTTAAGTGTAGCTCTTAAACGGTCTATCGAACTATACTTAGCAATCATTTGTTTAAGTTTAGGGATATCTAGAACACTTTGATAAAATCCGGTAATAATCTCATCAATATGTTCCTCGATTAACGGCTGAAGTTTCTTGATCATTTTAAGATCCTCCACCGTTAGCCCGATCAATTTCATCTGGGATACAAGTTCGGTTCCATTAAACGATTCTATTGTTGCAGTTTCTTCTGATGCTTCGTTTATCCAATTTTTGTCTTGTTTATTGCCAAACGAGAGAAAATTGGATAATTTCTGAAATGGACACATATAGAGCATCTCCTCGTTTTATTTAGAGTCTAAACAAAAGTACGAATCTAATTTAGTATACACAGATTGTATGGGTAAAGCTATGTGGCAGTAAGCAATATACGCAATTTCTAAATAGGATTTGACAATTCTCGTAAATAGAAATATGATATTAACATACCCCTATGGGTATATGAGATAGTCTAAGACTGTTGAATATAATAGATGAGTATTCTTAAGGAGTGTTGATCAAATGGCGGATTATAGAAGTCAAATGGCAAGTGAAGTCTTACAGCGTATGGGTAAGGAGAAGCTTCGCATTGTAGATGTAAGAGAAATGGATGAATGGATCGATGGACATATTCCTGGTGCAGTTCATGTTCCGTTAAGTGAATTTGGAGATCATGTAGGTAAAATTGATCCAAATGAAGAAACGATCATCGTGTGCAGAAGCGGCGGTCGCAGCGCTAGAGCTTGTGAGTATTTAGCAGAATCAGGCTATAACGTTATTAATATGTTAGGTGGTATGCTTGCATGGCAAGGGGATATAGAGGAAGGTGAATAACCGTGAAGCAATACGAGTACGACGTTAATATTCGCAAACGGCTTAGAAGAGTCGAAGGACAGGTTCGGGGCGTATTGCAAATGATGGACGATGGGAAGGGCTGCAAAGATGTCGTAAGTCAGTTGACCGCAGTTCGCAACGCCGTTGATAAAGCGATTGCACATATTGTTGCCAATAATCTGAGTGATTGCATTAAAGAAGAACAGCGATCAGGTTCAGATGAAAATATTAATACGCTGATTGAACAGGCTGTTGAACTTATGATAAAAAGTAGGTGATCAAGATGACGTCGAATACCATCATATGGATTTTATTTGCGATTGTCATTGTAATTTTCTTCTATACCCGATTTAGCTCAATCCGAGGAATGCGCAATATGAATGCCGCACAATTTGAGGAGGCTATTCAGAGCACTGCGAATCGTCTCGTAATTGATGTTCGGGAGCCAGGTGAATTCAAAGGTGGGCATATCGTAGGAGCAGTTAATTATCCGTTGTCATCACTGAATGATAAGTTAAAGAACATCCCTTCAGATAAGCAGTTATTTATCTATTGTCAGAGCGGGATGCGAAGCAGACAAGCAGGTCGCGTGCTCAGTAAGAATGGTTACACGAACCTTGTCAACTTGCAAGGTGGATTCTTAAGCTGGAAAGGCAAGAAAGTGAAATAAAATTGTCTCTATTGTCAAAATCAACTGTTGGGGTTATTCACCCAGCAGTTTTTTTGTACAGCTTATGATCTCCAATACAATAGCGCATCAGGAGGTAATTTTTGGTGTTGATTGGCCTCGTGATACAAATCACGATAAATGCAAATCATTATTGTTATAATCTAGGTTATATTACACATAAAAGGAGATTTATATAATGATTTACAAAAGAATCTTAATTGCTTCTATTTCGGTTTGCTTGATACTCGTACTGAGCGCGTGCGGTAGTAAGAGTGGGGACGTGGGAACATCAACATCAGAAGTTCCAACTTCAACGCCTAAAGCAAATGTAGTAGTAGCAGATATCGCGGATAAAATGTTTGAAGATATAGAAATGTTGAAGATGATCGAGATGGAGCCTGATTTAATCAAAGAGAGATACGGGCTCATTACAGGAGATTATAAACAAGTTCTTATTCTGGCACCGATGATGAATGTTAAAGTAGACGAGTTAGCCTTTGTTGAAGTAAAAGATGCGAGCCAAATTGAAACCGTTAAAGCGGCTATGAAGAATCGTGCTGATAAGGTAGCGGATAATTTTAAGACTTATTTGCAAGATCAATACGAAATAGCTCAGAAACCAGTCATTAAATCAAATGGTAATTATGTATTTATGGCAATTTCACCATATGCGGATAAATTAGCGGCTATTTTCGATAGCTTTACACAATAACCAGAATGTTGTAAAAAGGATAATAAGGACTAGAGCAGTGAATCTGCTATAGTCCTTATTTCTGCATAATTATTCCTTTTATAGCCAAGGTTAAGAAATATCGCTACTTTGAGAGGAATAATCCTAGTGGTCTTTAGCTCATTGCTGTTTATTTTTGTATTTTTGCCAACTGTTATTATCCTGTATTATGCTGCGCCTCGAACGATTCGTAATTTACTGCTCTTCTTATGCTCCTTGCTGTTCTATGCCTGGGGCGAGCCCGTATATGTGCTGCTAATGCTTTTTTCAACCGTCATTGATTATTTTCACGGTTTACTCATCCATCATTATTTACATAACAAAAGAATCGCCAAATGGTTTGTGATTTCCTCACTTACGATCAATCTTCTAATATTAGGCTTTTTTAAATATGCGAACTTTCTCGTTCAGAGTGCGAACGAAATTCTCGGAACCGCATGGGCGATTCATGAGCTTCCATTACCGATAGGCATCTCGTTCTATACATTCCAAACGATGTCCTATGCAATTGATGTGTACCGAGGAGATGCACCTGTTCAGCGTAATATCATTGCTTTTGGAACGTACATCGCTCTATTCCCTCAATTAATTGCTGGCCCAATTGTGAGATATCATGTGATAGCTGACCAGCTTAATCATCGCAGAGAATCGATTCCTCAATTTGCAAATGGAATAAAGCTGTTCATTATCGGGCTTGCCAAGAAATTGCTGCTGGCAAATAACATTGGCATGCTATGGGATGAAGTACGGCATATGCCAGCAGGTGAACTTCCCCTGTTGACCGCATGGTTAGGAATCGCCGCTTTTGCAATGCAAATTTATTATGATTTCAGCGGTTACTCGGATATGGCAATTGGATTAGGACGTATGTTTGGCTTTGAGTTTCCACGAAATTTTCATTATCCTTATATTTCTCAAAGCATTTCGGAATTCTGGCGAAGATGGCATATGACACTTGGCGCTTGGTTTCGAGAATATTTGTACATACCGCTTGGCGGTAATCGAGTTGCAACCTGGAAGGTATATCGTAATTTATTTGTAGTTTGGCTAGCGACAGGTCTATGGCATGGGGCTAGCTGGAATTTTGCCTTATGGGGCTTATATTTTGGTCTTATAATCGTACTTGAGAAATACGTGATCTTACGTTTACTAACTCGATCATCTCGGTGGATCAGCCATGCGTATACATGGATACTGCTCTTAGTCAGTTGGGTGTTGTTTGCCTTTGATGAGCTGGATTTAGGTTTTGCTTATTTAGCAGCGATGTTTGGCATAGTTAGTGATGGCCTAATGAACGATCAGTTTATTTATTTGCTCTATACGAATATCCTGCTGCTTCTTATCCTGATTCTGTGCGCAACACCTATTGTGGAAAACATGGTTTGTAGCTGGAAGAGCCGATATGCAAAACTGTCCGAAATTGTACTACAGCCCGTATATTTGCTGCTGGTTGTACTATCTGTAGCTTACCTTGTCGATGCATCGTACAATCCATTTTTATACTTTCGGTTCTAAAGGTGGGAACTCACCATGTTCAAATCAAATGGCATATTAATCGGTTGGTTTGTTGCTTTTATAACGGGTCTGTCCCTTTGGAGCTTGTTAAGTAAAGATGTTAGCTTCTCTGAAGCAGAGAATCGTTACTTGCAGCAGCTGCCAGCGTGGAATTGGGATCGTGTAGTATCAGGAGAATTCACGAAGGAAGCAGAGAAGTATGTGTCCGATCAATTTATTGGTCGTGACTACTGGGTTGGACTCAAGTCAGATATGGAGCGGCTTCGGCAGCGTAAAGAGAATAATGGCATTTATTTTGGCAAGGATGATTATTTACTGGAAAAAGCAGAAGCTCCCGTTAGCGATATTGTAAAGGACAATGTGGAAGGGATTAATCAGTTGGCTAGAACCATGCCCCATATACCGATTAGAATGCTGCTTGTACCGAATTCGGTTAAAGTACTTGATGATAAGCTGCCTGCTTATGCAGTTCCGTATGATCAGGGACTAACGATTAAGAACGTGCAAGAATGGCTAGAACCACAAGTACAATGGTTGGATGTGTTAGGGACTCTAAGATCATATACCGGATCAGCTAAGGACAATCTGTATTACAAAACAGATCATCATTGGACGATATGGGGAGCTTATGCAGCTTATCAAGCGTTGTGCAAGCAGATGGGATGGAACCCTGTAGAAGTATCTTGGGAAAAGGTAACTGATCGTTTCCAAGGCTCCTACTATTCCAAAGCAAATATTCGCAGAAGTGTCAGTGATGAGATTGTATTGCCTCATTTTGCAGGAGAATTACTGGCCTCTATTATCATTCAGGATGATGGTCGAAAGCTGAATTCCATGTATGCCAGAGAACATTTAGACAAGAAGAATAAATATGATGTATTTTTAGATGGCAATCATGCGTTGATTACGATAAGATCGAATGTAAAAAACAATAAGAAGCTGCTTGTTGTAAAAGATTCCTATGCCCATTGCTTTGTCCCATTCTTGCTGAATCATTACGAAGAAATTCATATGCTGGATCTTCGTTACTATAATTTGAAAGTTCGGGATTATATCAAGGAAGCAGGCATTACAGAAATTTTATTATTATATAATGTGTCGACTTTCAGCCAAGACCCTACGATTAAGCTGATTGGTCGCTGAGTAGGAGTTGAATATGGATGCCTGTTCAAGTAATTGATGATGGTTTGACTTTGCAGATTCTGGAGCCGTCTCATGTTGATGCTCTTTTCCGTTTGACAGATATGAATCGTGAACATCTTAGACAGTGGATGCCATGGATCGATTCAACCATCACCGTACAAGATTCGGAAGATTTTATTCGAAGCACAATTAGTCTTTATGCGAACAATGCTGGGTTTACTGCAGGAATATTTTTACACGGTCAGTTATGTGGTGTAATCGGATTACATTTGCCGAATTGGCGAGTACGGCATGTTTCCATGGGCTATTGGCTAGGGAAGGATTATCAAGGCAGAGGGATTATGACGAAGGCGTGTGCTTGCTTAATTCAGTATGCATTTGAGAACTGGCAGATGAATCGGATCGAGCTTCGAATTGATCCACGCAATGTTCGCAGTCGAGATCTGGCTCATCGTCTTGGATTTACCCAGGAGGGGATATTAAGGCAGGTTGATTTGATTGGGGACGTGTATATGAATATGGTCGTCTATTCCTTGCTTGTGTCAGAGTGGTTAGCCCTTTCAGAGGATGATACAATAAATAATAGATAAGAGTGGTTTAACCGTGCCCAAAGTTGCCGCATCGCGCCCGGCAGTACGGTTGGGGGACGCTGCGAGAGTGCAAACGGTAAAAAAATTCCGAACTTCGGAAACTAATTACCGAAAAAATGCCCAAAGTTGCCGCATCGCGCCCGGCAG
>NZ_SKFG01000021.1 GCF_004344915.1 Paenibacillus albiflavus
AAGTACGCCATCCCAAACCGCATGGGCGTTGGATGCCCTTATCGCCGTTCACCCGCAGCCAACCGCCGCGTTGGATAAAGGAATTTGCAGACTGATCGACTCCGTGAAAGAAGATAAATGGACGACCGTTTATCCGACCGGCGCCGGCCTGCCGGGTTATTTTTACTCCCATTATCACAGCTACAAATATATCTGGCCCCTTCTGACGTTAAGTCATTACAAACTGAAATACGGAAGTTAAAGTCCATTTGGATGCCAGCGCCTGGCTCATGCTAGGGAAGTAGCGGAAAGCGTACTAGACGATGCGTCAATTCGAAAGTCTTGCATAAAAATTGGCGATTCGTTCCGAGCAGCAGGCGGATCTCATCGAGCTGTAGAGGAAATCTTCGCATATAAACGAAGTTTAGGAATTAGCGATCAGGCGACTGGACAATAATTTTATCATGATCTAGTACTAGCTTAACTTTCTTCTTCCCCTTAAGATTAGCAGCTTCCATATAATGATCAGGCAGTTGTAAACGTCCGACTTGATCCATGATCGCATACTCCTCATGTGAGTCAGCTTGCGAAAATATATGTTGCGTATAAACCATGCATTATAGGATAGTCGTTGATAGTCATGGATGATATTATTTGAATATTAATATAATTTTATTTTGTTCAATGATAGATTTTCCTAACCAATGGCATCTAGATATTAGAGGGAAGGAGTGAAAAGTGCTTGGGTAGTGAACTCGGAGTAAAACCACCCCCTGATGTTGGGTTGGAACAGGATGATAGAATCAATACTCCTTCCAATATTCGAGGAGTCAAACAACATGATTTATTACTGGACATCTCTAAAGTCAATCAGACAAAGGTTAACCCAGAGTTAGTCGAACGAGCTCGCAGCGGGGATCAAGAAGCGTTTAGCGAGCTTGTCCGTACACATCGTGCACACGCGTATGGCTGGGCGAATAATATTGTACGCGATACGCATCTTGCGGAGGATATAGTTCAAGATGCATTGATTCGGGCATTTTTACATCTCAGTACCTTGGTGGACACAACTCGCTTTTTACCGTGGCTGCAACGAATTATTCGTAACCAAGCGTATATGAAGCTTCGCCGTGGTGGGCAGTTTGGTAAAGAACAGCCTTTTACAAGCTTTGGTACTGGTACTACTGCTGCGTCGGATGCTCATTCACGACAAGATTTCCAAACGACGGACTGGGGGGATATCGATCAAATCTTGTTTCGATTATCCCGTTCAGCTGCTAATAAAGCGGAGCAAAACAGTGATCCGGTGAGAAGCCTTCTCCGTCGCGAGTTAATGGATAGTCTTCGCTCATTGATGATCTGCCTGAGTAAGCGGGAGCGGCAAATATTTGAAGCACACTTCTTCGGTGAGTTGTCACCTGATGAGATCGCTGAATTATTTGAGACAACGACAGCAAACGTATATAACCTCCTATCCAGATCACGTGCAAAAGTACAAAAGGAACGAATACGTGTTAGTATCCGCATTTATGTCCAACATCGTGCGGAGCTAGGTCTGAAGCGAGTCAATATATTGCGTGCACCCCAAATTTAAGTACTTATCAAGAGCATCCCTCAAACTAATTTTCTTGGAGGTCATTTATGAGTGAAATTAAAAGTAAGGACTGGAGCAAGACTATGACGACCGCTGCTGCTGCCATTCACGGCGCGATCAACTACACTGACAAAAAACAATATTCTTTGGTGGATGTCATGGGAATAACAGGACATGCCTTCCGTATCAATATTGACCCAGACCATATAGATGTAGCTGGACCAACCATGTTCCCCGGCGGGTATATGTTCAGACGTAATTTATGTAACCTAGGGTTTATAAGCAACTTGTCCGATACAGTAAAGCCTTTTACTCCAGAAAAGGTAGAACAGGTATTGGCACTCATTCAGCAGTCCATTGATAAGGGTTATCCAGCTATGTCTTTCGACCTCTTCATACCGGAGTTTGGACTCATTTACGGCTATGATGATGAGAAACAAGTATTCCATGCCAAAGATGTTTCACAGGAAGGTACGATCTCCTATACAGATTTTGTAGAGAAGCGCAATATGCTCTGGGTGAGCACGATCAGCGAAAGTCTGCCACATTCCAAATATGAAACCCTCCGCATGGCGCTCGATATGATTGTTGATCACACAAGAGGAAGAGAATGGCAGCATATTTTCAAAGACAAATATTCGATTGGCCTTGCTGGCTATGATGCGTGGATCGCTTGTATGGAGCGTCGTGGCGCCGATCCGTTTGGCAATGCATATAACATAGCTGTCGTTAGTGATGCACGCGAATTTGCCGCACAATTTTTGCGTGAGCTTGTAATCAAATGGAATGGTGAAAATATTGTAGAACGAGCTGTGCGTAAATTTGCATCCGAAGCAGCAGAGCATTATGAGCGAACAGCGACTTCCTTGGTCGAGATGCGTGAGATGTTTCCTTTCCCGCAAGGCGGACAGCCAAATGATCCCGCTACAGCCGACCGTGCAGTTGAATTGTTGCGTATTGCGAAGGAAGCCGAATCGAAAGGGATAGAAGCACTGGAGCGTCTTCTTGATTTTATGAAAGCCTATTGGTGTGAAAAGTGGATAAATTAAGGATTTGCTATAACAGTCGTAAACAAACAGCGCAATTGACAACACGATAAATCATGGTACACTGTTATTTATTCTGACTATTCCATACAATTAAATGAACTTATTATACACTTCTCAAAATTAAGCGTACTCGAGAACAAATCTCGGGTACGTTTATTTATAAGTATGATGTTAGAAGATACACCAATCGTTTAGGAGGGTCATGATGAATATAGCGAAAATAGAGAAAAATGGGATTCATATTGCCGTTGTAAGCAGCAGCGAGATCGTAATTGGGGATGTTCAGTCAGCATTGGATCTGATGGCAACCGTACAATATGAAACAGGCTGTGATCGTATTGTAGTAAACAAAACTATATTAAGTGAAGAATTTTTCGACTTAAAAACACGTCTTGCTGGCGAGATTCTTCAGAAGTTCATCAATTATCGTGTAAAGTTTGCAATTTGGGGAGATTTCTCCGTGTATTCAAGTAAAAGCCTTCGAGATTTTATTTATGAATGCAATAATGGAAATGATACATTCTTCTTGCCGACCGAGCAGCAAGCGATTGAAAAGTTAAGTATGTTGAAGTAGAAAATGAAGCGGGGGAAAAATAGGTGTCAGACGGCAGGTTACATAGGATAGGTACAAAGCTGCCGAATGCGTGGGGGCTCTACGATATGTTAGGGAATGTTTGGGAGTGGTGTTGGGACCTATACGATGAACAAGTATACGGCTCCTACAGAGTTTTCCGCGGTGGAAGCTGGGCGGAAGAAGCTAGAGGCTGTGGAGCGACATGCCGTCGCCGTAGTCACCCTACTTTTCGAATTGATGATCTCGGATTTCGTCTTGCCAGATCCCTGTAAGATAACAACCACGAAGAATAATTCATTTGCGATATGCACATCCTTTGTTTGATATATCTCTACTTTACGATTTAGGGAGGTTTTTTTATCAAACAATTAATCGCAATCGCAGCTGCTCTATTACTCGTTGCAGGATGTTCGAATAATAATTTGTCAAAGCAACCACAGCAGCCGCCCAATCAAACAAAGGTTGAAACGCGTGCTCGCAGTGCTACACCGCCATCCAATTTAACACAAGCGTCATCTATTGCTACTCCAAATGCAGGGAAACAGTCGATCACAATTAAACAACTACCCAATAGCAACTCGTCTTGGATCGATTGGTTCAATCGCAATTTGGGATCAAGAGAAAATCCAAACAATCAGATTGCATTCCCACCAATGACTCAGATACCATCTCCACAACCTACTAGTCAGACCCAAATTCCACAGCCAACGAGTCAGACCCAATATCCGCAGCCAACGAACCAGACTCATTCACCACAACCGCCAAGCCAGACTCCAAGCCAGACTCCTAATCCGGGTCAGTCTGCCGATTCATCACAATTTGCGCAGCAAGTGCTCGATCTGGTGAATCAAGAAAGATCAAAAGCGGGCCTTCAACCACTTACGATGAATAGCGCCCTTTCCAAGATGGCTATGGACAAAGCTCAGGATATGATCAATAATAATTATTTTGATCATCAGTCACCAACTTACGGCTCTCCGTTTGATATGATGAGATCATATGGTATTAATTACAGCACAGCGGGCGAAAACATCGCCAAAGGTCAATCAAGTCCAACGGAAGTGATGAACGCATGGATGAATAGTCCAGGACATCGTGCCAACATATTGGGCAGCGGCTTTACACAAATTGGCATAGCATACTATAATCGTGCGTGGGTTCAAGAATTTATTGGATAGTGTGCCCCTGTCAAGTAGACAATTAAAAAAAGCTATACAGTCAGCGTGTACCGATACTTAATCGGTGCGCGCTGTTTTAATTTTACCGATAAACGCAACGTACTTTACATTATTTCACTGTTTAAATTCAGTTTAAAAAGAAGTGTTACTCTTTCAACATAATCCGTTATGTTGATAGGAGGAAATACAATGGAACAGATACAGAGAAATATTACCAAACCAAATAATGGTGATTGGGCTGTCGAGGCACATGGACTTGTCAAAACTTTTGGCGACAATCGTGCGGTGGATGGCGTAAATTTAAACGTTCGTGCCGGTACGATCTATGGGGTGCTTGGACCGAATGGGGCAGGTAAGACCACTACAATCAGAATGCTGGCCACCTTACTTCGTCCAGACACAGGTTCTGCCCGAATCTTCGGACATGATGTGGTGAAGGAATCTCAGATAGTTCGTCAATTGATCGGGGTAACAGGTCAATATGCATCAGTCGATGAATCGCTTAGCGCTACAGAGAATCTGATCATTTTCTCTCGATTGCTCGGGTTAAGTCGTACGGAGGCACGCAAGAAGTCAGCAGATTTGCTTGAGGAATTTGGGTTATCGGAAGCAGCTAAACGTCCGCTCAAAAATTTCTCTGGTGGCATGCGTCGCAGATTGGATCTCGCTGCTAGTCTCATCGCACAGCCTCCGCTTATCTTCCTAGATGAGCCGACTACTGGTCTAGATCCACGCACTCGCTCACAGATGTGGGATACAATTCGCCGATTGGTGAACACTGGATCAACCGTTCTGTTAACGACCCAATACCTTGATGAGGCTGATCAACTAGCTGATCGGATTGCTGTAATCGATCGTGGCCGAGTGGTTGCCGAGGGTACTGTGGATGAACTGAAAGAATCAATTGGTACCTCATCATTACAATTAAGAGTCCAGCATCCTCAGGACATTGAGAAAACCCGTCTGACCATCGAGCAAGTTCTCAAGGTTCAGTCTAATGTCACATCGGAAGCCGGCAAGATAACAGCTCCGATGGTTGACGCTGATCGGGTTACCGACCTGCTTATCGCCCTACGCGCGGAAGGGATTCATTTGGCTGAAATGAGTGTTCAGAAACCGACTCTTGACGAGGTATTCCTAACGATCACTGGTCACGGTGTGAAAGATGATGAGTCAAACACACCCGTGAATTCATATAAAATGGAGGGAGCAAGAGCATGAGAAGCACTTCAATTCAACCTGTTGCTGAACGCCAGTTGAAAAACAATACAAGTATGGGGCAATCAATACGAAACGCATTAACGATGGCTTATCGAGGTTTGCTTAAAATTCGGCGCACACCTGAGCAATTGTTTGACGTTACACTGCAACCCATAATCTTCACCCTTATGTTTACCTACATCTTTGGCGGAGCTATCTCCGGAGATGTGCTGAGCTATTTACCTGTTATCATTCCCGGCATCCTCGTACAGACCGTAATCACGACCTCAGTCGTCATTGGTGTTCAACTGCGTGAAGATATGGATAAAGGCGTGTTTGACCGATTCAAGTCACTGCCTATCGCCCGCATTGCACCGCTAGCAGGAGCCCTGCTCGCTGATACCATTCGGTATACCATTGCGACTGTGCTCACCTTTACGATGGGATATATTATGGGTTATCGACCTGAAGGTGGAATAGGGAGCGTCGCCATAGCCGCGGTGCTTGTTATCTTCTGCTCATGGGCAATTAGTTGGATCTTCGCGTTTTTCGGTGTGATTGCCGTACTGCCTCAAGCGTACAAGGAATATCAATGATTGTGCTGTTCCCGCTCACGTTTCTTTCCAACGCCTTCGTGCCTGTCGATACGATGCCTGGATGGCTACAGTGGTTTGTGAAGATCAATCCGATCTCGCACCTTGTTACAGCCGTCCGAGATCTTACCAACTCTGGCACTGTAGGGTCTGATCTCGTAATTTCCATTGTCGGAGCTTTAGTCATTGTGGCGATCTTTGCACCTATTACCGTACGTGCTTACATGCGTCGGACATATTAGCTAACTAAAAAACGACCCTGAACGATAAGTTCGGAGTCGTTTTTCCTGTATAAGTGCTTCCTTATTTAATCGAAGCTTCATAAATGTCTTTAATGGTGTTAGCTAGCAATGAGTCGAATTCTGCGTCTGTTTGCTGAGCAGTTAATCCCTGAGACAAAGCACGTGAGAAACTAGCGATCAAACCATGATTACGCGCCAACTTCTCGTTCGCTTCTGTTTGAGAGTAGCCTCCAGACAATGCTACAACTCGTACAACATGCGAATCGTTCATTAAATCGCTGTAGAAATTATCTTCCGTAGGTATGGATAGTTTAAGCATAATCTTCGTATCGTTATCCAGTTTGGATAATTGCGCGAAAATCTCTTCTTTCAGTATTTTCTCGGATGCTGCTTTATCTGCACTGTAGATATCTACTTCTGGTTCAACAATTGGTACTAGACCTGCTTCTGCGATTTGTTTGCCGACAGCAAACTGCTGCTCAACAACTTTTTTGATTCCCGCTGCATTAGCTTCTTTTATGACGGAACGCATTTTGGTACCGAAAATATTCCGTTCTACTGCACGCTTCAGAAGGTCACCCAGCTCAGGCATAGGCTTCATAAGCTGAACCCCGTCTTCAAGATCAGCAAGCCCTTTATCTACTTTTAAGAATGGTACAATCCCTTTCTTCTCCCATAGATAATCTGCTGTAAATTGGCCGTCAATTAAGCGGTCCATTGTATTTTCAAATAAAATAGCTCCTAAAATGTACTGGGAATCAAATGCAGGAGTTTTGATAATACGCGTTCTCATCTCGTGAACGAGCGCATACATCTCTTCTTCATTAGAATAACTGCTTTCATTAACACCATACTGCTGCAAAGCCTTAGGGGTACTTCCGCCACTTTGGTCCAAAGCTGCTATAAAGCCCTTTCCTGTATGGATACGTTCTAATTGTTGAGTATTCATGAGTAATTCCCCTTCCCTCTCGTGAAACAAATTATCTTGAATCCTTTTATTATAGCACTTTTATATAGAGACATACATTGTAGCGATCAAAATAGTTTTTCCACCATAACGAAAAAGAGCACCTCCATTTGGGGCGCTCTCTAGCTATAGAATAACTTACGGGAAAGAATAAGTCTATACTTTTTTTGATAATTTCGTTATATTTTGGATGCTGCTTCCGCGGGCCAGCAAAAAACGAAATAAAAGGGAGCGTAAAGAAATGTCAATTGATAAGCCAAAAATAGGCTTGATCTCAACAGGACTGTTAATGGGATTGATTTTAGCATCTATTGACCAAACCATCGTTTCAACTGCCATGCCAACGATAACCAAGGAATTGAGAGGTATATCCCTATATAGTTGGGTGTTTTCCATTTATATGTTGACCTCGACAGCTTCCATGCCGATTTACGGCAAACTGGCAGACTTATTTGGACGCAGAAAGATGTATTTGCTCGGCTTATTTCTCTTCTTAACTGGTTCTTTATTATGCGGTATGGCAGGAAGTATATCAGACTTAATTGTATTCAGAGGTATACAAGGCCTTGGTGCTGGTGCTTTAATGCCCATTGCATTTACGATTGTTGGCGATATTTATCCTCCTGAAACGCGTGGTAAGTTTATGGGAATGTTCGGTACCGTTTTTGCTGTATCCAGCATTGTCGGGCCAGCTCTTGGAGGCTATATAACAGAGAATTTGAACTGGGGATGGATTTTTTATATAAATCTGCCGATCGGTATTCCTGCCTTCCTCATAATAGCTTCAGCATTAAAAGAAAGTATTAGTAAAGAGAGAAAAACAATCGATTGGTTGGGTGCAATAACATTTGTCATCGCGATTGTTGCAATTCTGCTTGCACTTGTGCTTGGTGGCAATGATCAAGTATCTGAAGGACATTACCCATTGGATTCTCTACAAATTATTGGGTTATTCTGTTGTGGCGGTGTGCTTATCGTTGCATTTCTGTGGATTGAAATGAGGGCTAAAGACCCCATTATCCCGCTTCATCTATTCAAAATTCGAGTTATCGCTTTCGGGAATATCGCTGGATTTTTTATGAGTGCGGGCATGTTCGGAGCGATTATATATATACCCTTATTTGTACAGAATGTAATTGGCGTCAATCCATCCATTACGGGGTATATATTAACTCCCCTTATGCTATCAGTAGTCGTCAGTACAACGATTGCTGGAAGGCTGATGAATAAAGTTTCTTACCGAATGATTCTCGTACCCAGCTTGACCTTAATGGCCATAGGCTGTTTGCTGCTCAGTCAGATGTCTCCTGACACGACGAAGTTTCAAATCGTTCTATATATGATTATTACTGGACTAGGCATGGGTTCTGTTTATCCTACTCTTGGTACTGCTGCACAAAGTGCTGTAGACCTGCAAACTCGTGGAGCAGCTACTTCAACCTCTCAATTTTTTAGATCCATTGGAGGAACGGTAGGTGTTAGCCTTTTAGGAAGTCTGTTAGCACAGCGAATAGCATCTGGAAACGAAATGAGCCATTCATTAAACAGTGTATTCTTGTTATGCTTAATATTTGTTTGCATCAGTCTTGCTGGATGTGTCTGCATGGGGAATGGACGGTTGGTTCCTCTATCAGCAATAAAGAAGAATGCCTCCTGAGTCCTTTATGTTTCTCGAGTCCTAACCTCAAATAAGGTTGAGCAGAATTTAGTTCCGCTCAACCTTGTTAATCCTCATTGCTTCTCTATTATTGCGCTGTATTTCCGCAGCATCTTCTTATTCAATTTACCTACAGTCGTATAGGGTAACGCAGATACAAACGTAATTTCTCGTGGCATTTGATATCTTGCTATCCTTGGACGAAGCCATTCAAGCAGCTGCTCTTGTGTTATGCTTGAATTATAGTCCAATTGTACGAATGCCCTTAATCGTTGTCCAAACTCATCGTCTGGAACCCCAATAACAGCTGAATTTTCGATTAAAGGATGACGGTTAAGTATCTGCTCCAATTCCAATGGATACACATTGATGCCTGCTGACACGATCCGATCATCAATTCTACCGCATAAATAATATAATCCTTGATCATCCCTATAACCTAAGTCACCCGTTTCAATCCAGGCTTGTCCATTTAGCTGTGACAATTTATTCAGGATGCAGAATTGACCAATTTGCCCTGGCTGGGCTTCATGGTTATGATCATCGACGATTCGCAGCTTCACACCATGAATTTTGCGCCCAATTGTGTTAGCTGCCAGCCTTAAATCTTGCGGAGTTGCAATGATATTCAAACCCGTTTCCGATGTGCCATACAAATTGTAGACGATATCGCCTAACTTGCCACGCACCTCTTCTACAAGCTTGGGATCTAGCTCTGCACTGCCTGAAACGATGCAAGCTAGAGAGCTTAACCGACTCACGTCCTGCTTAAGCATTCTATGTATCATTAAAGGAACGACTGTGACAACTTCGACATGGTGCTCATGAATGAGCGCGCATGCTTGAGCGGCATCAAACTTTTGACAAATCACGATTTTGGCACCCATTGCCATAAATAGCATGCATTGTGCCACACCATATCCATGATAAATAGGCGTCGCAATATATACCGCACGATATTTTTGCAGCTTCAACTTTGTCATTAAGGCGACAAACGGATTGAGATAATTGACAATGGAGGGCTGATGCTCAGTAGCTTTGGAATGTCCTGTAGTCCCGCCTGTAAGAATAACAAGCTTGCCCATCGTCGCTCGTTTTAGTTTCGGAAAATCCGTCGTATCGGCAGTCAATAGATCATTAATAGCTGGCAAATGATCATGGTAGCTTGCAATTTTCTTTTCACTATAACTAGAACACTCGATTAAAGATTCTACTTCAGCATCGTAAACGATTAATTGAAAATCATGCCTAGCCAGCAAATGATCGAATTGATCTTGGCTCATTTCGACATTCAGCAAGAATACATCTGCCCCTAATCGTGATGTCGCGAATATCGATTTTATTAGGCAAGCATGATTTCTGCTCATTATACCTACTTTGTGTCCGTTTTGAATCCCATATCTATGTAGAATCAGAATCGCCAGATGCTCTGCTTGACTCAACAATTGACTGTAATTCAATGTTTCACGTTCATCGGCTATCGCTATACGATTACCGTATACCTTGCCTGCATAGCCAAGCAGAGCCATGAGGTTCATGCCGTATTTCCGAATGGCGGATAGGAGCTTATACAACCCGACTGGAGAAAATAATTTTAGTTGATAAAGCACCTGTATCAGACGGATGTAGTGCATCGTTATGATCTCCTTTTTCGAAGACTCGCAGGAATCCATAGCTCCCATAACCATCTGAACATAAGGGATCCCCATTGACCAAATAGGATCCACCACGGTTTATAGGTACGTTTACGTGTGTACATTGATTTACAGATGATTTGAGCTGCATGATACGGATTCATAGCTGGCATGCTTCGATAAGCTTGTGTCGGCTCAATCATCGGCGTTCTCACTAAAGGGAGATAAACTGAAGTCGTTGTGATCCCCATCGTATGAAGCTCAAGAGCAGTTGATCGAAACCACGTGTCAAAAGCCGACTTCGATGCTTGATAAGCAGCCCAATGAGACATCGGCAACAAGAGAACGTTAATGGTGGATACATTGATAATATGCCCTTTACTTGTACCTAGAAGAGGAATTGTTGCTAGCAATAGCTGAACAGGCGCCATATAATTAATCGCCATAGTTCTTGTAAAATCGTGAAACCGATCTAATGAATCGTGAATCGAGCGCCTAATCGAAATCCCCGCATTGCTCACAATAAAATCAAGTCCACCTGACAATTGTTCAATATAGGCGATTAACCCCTCCAGTTCCTCCTTATTTCGGAGATCCGCAGGGTAAACACTAACCTGAGCAGTTTTGTGCTCAATTGCCTGCTTCAAAGCAAGCAGCTTCTCCCCTCGACGCGCAACTAGTATCATATGAACATTCAGATCGGCCAACATCAAAGCTACTTGCTCCCCAATCCCCGAGCTTGCGCCCGTTATAAGTATCGTCTTATCGTCTAACTCACTTCTCAGTTTATTCCAATTTATTAAAGTTCGCGGAAATAAGAGCTTCTCCAGCCATCTATATGAAACCATACCTTTCACCTACCAAACTTGCGGATGATCTGTCTAATATTCTCCAAGTGAAAGAGTTAGTCCTTTTATATAATTCAAATAACAAAAACGACTATCTCCCTTATCTGCGGAACGATAGTCGTTGTTTATTTATGATATACAATTATAAAAGGCTCAAATCTAGAGTAGTAATCCTTCATCCAGCTTCGAAAATGCTTGTTCAAACAACTGCACAAAATCCTCATTCGGATGTTCAGCATAGTAAAGCATAACAGAGATTCCAGTGCCTACAATTGCGCCTACAAAAGTATGCACTGTTAGATCATCGAGTGAGCGATTAACTCGTTTTGCAATAATTCCGGTCAGAAATTGCATATTCTGAATCATATTATTCAGCATTGCAGCACGTAGTTCAGGCACTGACATGATCAATTGATTACGTTCACGCATCGTATCAAGCTCATCTGCTGTCATTGAATTTACTCCTGAAGACATTGCATTTCGAATCGCCTGAAGTATGCTTATATCGGGTGGTTGTTCCTCAAATGCCGCGATAATCATTGGGTCATAGGTATCTGTCACTACGACATCTTCCTTTGTGGCAAAGTAACGAAAGAAGGTGCTTGGAGAGATCTCTGCTGCGTCTGCAATTTGTTCGACAGTTGTAGCATTATAGCCCAGTTCACGAAATAGCCGCATTGCATGCTTTTGTATGCTTGCCATTGTTTTTGCTTTTTTGCGTTCACGCAGCCCTATTTTCGGCTTATTCTCCATTGACACGCATTCTTCACTCCTTAGCACTTATTGGAATACGAAAGACTCTATCTATTAAAATGATACTTTATTTCATTTAATTGTCAATGTCACTTTGAATCAAACGAGAGTCATGCTTAATCCGCTTCTTAATAAAGCTCATGGCTAGAATCATACCCAGGATAGCAATTGCCCCACATGTCCATAAAGTAGCACCTATTCCATTAACGAATGAAGATCGTACAGAATCAAGTAATTCATTGGATTGTAATTGTTTGGCTACTGCAACTCCGGATGATACGTTACGAAGTACGGTATCTGCAGCTTCCTCAGACAAACCATTTAGATTTAAATGATTTCGATAACTTGAATTTAATATGGTACCCAAAATGGCTACCCCGAAGGTTCCCCCTACCTGTCTTAGGGCCATAATAAGCGCTGATCCTACACCACTTCGCTCTGTTGACAAGGCAGACATCGCTTCATCCATTGCTGCCGGAAGTGCAAATCCAATACCAAACCCTACTGCTGTGATCCAAATGGCTGCAAATTCGTATCCACTATTTATATTTGTGAAGGCTCCAACTACCAAGCCCATTGCGAAAAGGAAGAAACCGCATGAAATGGCGATTCTAGTTCCCCAACGCGTCTGTACAAGATCTGATATTTTGGATCCAATGATAAGCCCCCCTACAAACGGTAACAATCGCAGACCAGCACTTAATGCCTCTACTCCCTCAACTGCCTGAAAAAATTGAGGCATCACGAATAATACACCGAACATCGCAAACGAAATGACTGTAGCTAATACCGTACCCCAAGTAAAACTACTTGAACGGAATAAGCTTGGATCGATAATCGGTTGGCTTACTCGTCTTTCCCATAGGATTAATCCAATTAATATGAGTAATCCAATACCTATAGTCAAGAGAGTTAATCCATCTCCCCATCCCCTTTCCCCTATTTCAATTACGCCGTACGTTACACTGACAAGCCCCAAACTTGAGAGCAATACTCCTATATGATCAATACGATGTTTTTCCGAACTTCTGGACTCAGGCAAGAGAATTGCTACTGCAAATAAAGCAACGACAATTAAAGGAATATTGATGATAAACACAGAGCCCCATGCATAATGATCGAGCAGCCAACCGCCCAGGACTGGACCTAGAGGTATTCCGATTGCATTCGCCATCATCCACAGAGCAATTGCTTTCGATCTTTCTTCTTCAGCAAACAGAATCGGGATAATGGACATCGATAACGGAACAAGCAATGCTGCTCCGAGACCTAAGAATGCACGACCCGTAATAAGCTGCCACGCTGAATCTGCATTCGCACATGCAAGTGAAGATAAACCGAATATCACTAAACCGATGATCAACATCTTTTTGCGCCCCAATCTGTCTCCCAGCATGCCAGCAGGTAGAAGCGCAGCCGCAAACACAAGGTTATACGCATCTGCAAACCACTGCAGCTCCGCATTCGAGGCATGCAAATCCATGGCTAATATCGGCAAAGCCAGGTTCAGAATCGTCATATCTAGTCCGACAGCCAGTATGCCAATCGCAAGAGAGCCTAATATCCACCATCTTCTTTTATCTTGATTAATCATGAGAGCCTCAACCTTTCTGAATTAAAAGTTAATTGATAATTACATTCTTTTGATAGTCTATGTCATTTTATTGTAACTGTCAATATTGTCCAAACGATATCCAGAAATCCATCCATAAAAAAAGAAGCCGATCTTATCCAGATCAGCTTCTTGCTTTATATCATTGATATCATCGTTGCTGTCGTTGTACCGATCAAACAGCCAATCAAACAATCTGAGGGATAATGCACGCCTGCATAAATACGTGATATGCCAACCGTTAGTGCAATCGGTATTAACACAATCGCAAGTAAAGGGGCAATGAACACAATCGGTATAACCACTGCAAAAATCGAGTTCGTATGTCCAGATGGGAAGGAATAGTCTTTTAGCGGATTAATGATGATCTTAGCTTGCTGCATAACGGTATATGGCCTTGAGCGGCGTATTGTTTTCTTCACGATCACAACAATCAAATGGCTTAAAGCTAATGCAGCCAGGCTCTTCCAACCTGCCATTCTCCAAGGCTCCTGTGTGAACAAGATCAAAGCCAGCGTGCTCAGTATAGTAAACGTAGCTCCACCTAAATGAGTCATAAAGCTTAATATCTTATCCAGCATATTATGACTGATGGAATGATTGAATTTATAAAATAACACTGTATCCTGTTCTCTGAGCCAACGATAATACCGATTATTCATTGCACTCCACTCCCTTTGGAAATTCAGAAGAGTTATTCTCTCACTGCTACAATACCCTATTGTTTGAACTAGTTATACAACTTTATGTAAAATTTATATCCTATTTTATTCAATTGACGGTATCGTGTTACGAACTCTTGACTGAACTGCCAAAGTCACCTTTTGAATGGAATGTCATGTAGGCCAGGACTATTGCTTAAGCAGCATATCCACTATCGAATAAGCCACAATTGGACGATCTCGATAAAGTGCTTGAATGCTCTCTGGATACAAGCCTACGACGCCATGCTGCAGGAATGCTGCATTAAATCCTCGTTCTTTAGCTCCATTATAAGTGAATAAAGCACAGTATTCAGCCGCAAATCCTGAAATCAGGACAAACTCAACATCTTGCGCACGCAAAAGCTCTTCTAAATTCGTTTGCCAAAATGAATTTGCAAACTCCTTATGGATTCGGACCTCTGATTCTTGAACTTCAATTTGAGGAATAATCTCAAACCCACTTGATCCCACTCCACCATCTACTTCTAAATCCTGAACAAAAATGACAGGTTGACCGTTATCACGGAAAATATTAGCCACAGCGTTAATATATTCACTCGCACCATCAACGTAAGGCTCAAGTCCTTTATTCTGAAAACAGCCAATTTGCATATCAATTACCAAAAATGCAGCTTTCATTTCTATTCCCCCATCTTCAATTCACATTATTTAACAATATTATATACCACAACTACTATCTAGTCATATTCGTTACGAGATAAATGCTTTAATACTTTCTTGCAACGGAGTAATTGGGTGACCGAGTAACTGTTCCAGTTGATCTGAAGTTGAAGTTGTATCAATTTTACTTAGGAATCCATATATCCAATTCTGAATATCAGGATCTTGCTGCAACGAGATAGGCTTACCTGCCAACTCAGATAAAGTCTCTGCGAGGTCTTGGAAAGTCCATGTATGTGATGCAGTTAATTCGTATATTTTATTTTGATGTCCTGATTCTGTAAGAACTGCTACAATTGCAAATGCAAGATCCAGTCGTGTAATAGAATTAAACTGCCAATCCCCCGGGTATACGCTAAGTTCACCTTTAACAATCGCATCATTCAGACCAAACATGCCTATAAAATCCATATACAAGCCACTACGAAGAAATGTATAAGGAATTCCAGTTGTACGGATCGCATGTTCAGTCGCTAAGTGCAGATAAGTCCGAGGGATTGTACCTTTATCACAAAAGGCAAAGCTTGTATAAAGGATATGTTCCACTTTAGCTTTCTTCGCTGCTTCAATGACATGAGCATGTTGACGTAAGCGAATTGTATCGTCGGGATGTGAGCTTGAAATGAGTAAAAGCTGCGAAGCATTTGCGAATGCTTGCTCGAGGGTTTCAGGCTGATCATAATCACACAATCGCACAGTAATCCCTTGCTTCTTCCAATACTCACATGATTGGGTATGACGAACACAAGCAAAGATTTGGTCTGCTGGGACGATAGTTAGAAGATGCTCAATAATTAATCTTCCTAATTTGCCATTAGCTCCTGTAATCACAATAGACATCCATGATCACCCTTTCCTATTTTCCAAGCTCCTTTAATCTAGCAAGACGCTCAGGCTCGTGCTCTACTAGCCATTGATCCAATGAAAGCATCTCATATGCGCGTGCAAAGTAAGGCTGTGCTTCCATACGTCTATCTAATGATAGCAAACACTCTCCAAGCTCTTCGTTTACATAACCGTCTGGATTATGACTTCGCTCAGATTCAGACAACAATTCCATCTGGATCTCAAGCGCTTGCTGTGTCTTATTCATAAGGCGCAGCACCTTGGCAACACACCACTTCGCAATAAAGATTGTTCCCGCATTCCCCTGTTCCTGTCTAAATCGAAGCGCGCGTTCAAATAAATCCAGTGCCTCTACTAGATTACCTGCTTCCACTTGTAACCAGCCGATATTGTTGTATAGCGAACCTAGCCAACGTTTGGCATCTGGATGCTCTTCTGCGTACGCCAATGCCTTGAGGTTCCATTCCATTCTAAGCTCTGGGGTGGACTCCGCAATTCCTAACATATGCGCTGCATCAACTGCGTAGTCATCTTCTCCACATGCAATTCCGATTTCCCAAGCCTGTGCAAATAAAGGACGAGCGTCTGATTGCTGTGATGAAGAGTTATATACCCTTCCGCGTTCCAATAAATAACGAATCTGGGCAGATTTCATGTTATCATCTAGCATTGTTTCTACTTGATTCAATGTTTCATGAGCTTCGGTAAATTTTCTCTGCAGACCCTGCGTTCGCGCGATTTGTGTTAATAGTTCTGCCACATACCCCTGATCAGCACTAGCTTCTACTTGAGTTAACAAATCCCTGAATTTATGCTCGGTCTCCGCCGGTTGATTATAATCCCATAGCTTATCAAAATCTCTCATCATGCACGCTCCATTCCCAATGGCTCCTTTAGATTACACAAAGAGAGCGCACCAAAAAAGTGCACTCTCTAGCTATAGACTAATGTATATATGAGAAGAAGTCTATTAATTTTTTCAATTATTTGATAACTGCTGCTGACTGCTCAGCACAACAGCTTTATGGTTCTGACGTTTCTTCTCACCAGGAGGGCTGATGAAGATCGCAATTAACAGCGATACGGCACACATCACAGCAATGACAGTGAAGGTTACATGGAAACCGCCTAGTAATACCGACAAGAAAGATCCTGTTAAAGCTCCAAGACCGAAGCCTTGATAGATAATGCCATAGTTTTTGCTTTGATTCTTCAAGCCGAAATAATCCGCTACAATAGCAGGGAATACCGTAATATTACCACCAAAACAAAATGCAATTACGGATACACAAGCGAAGAAGATTCCGAAATTTAACGGTACATAGCTCAGTACGAGTACGGATAAGGCAGTTGCACTAATCGCTCCCGCTACGACTGTCATCCGACCTACTTTATCCGACATCGCTCCAAGAATGATCCGACCCGCTGTATTGAAAATCGCAACCATTGCAACAGCATTTGCTGCCGTGCTTACATCAAGCCCAGCAAGCTGAACTCCTGCATCTTTGACAATTCCGATTAAATACAATCCACTCATACAAGCGGTGAATAAGATAATGAATAAGAGATAGGCTTCTTTCGTACGCAGCATTTGCTTGACGGTAAAGTTTCGTTCCACGGTTTGTTTATTATTTGCTTGCGCAGGAATATTAGCCTCAGTAGCTTCGCGAACCAAGAAGGAACCTGCTGCTATCATAACCATTGCTATAATACCCCAATACAGGAATGTCTGCGAAACACCGAAGGATTGCAGAAATCCTGCGTTTACATATTTGAAAACCAAACTGCCCGTCCCGAATGCACCAACCGAAATACCCGATACTAGACCCTTCTGATTTGGAAACCATTTGATCAAGTTCGACAGAGATGTGATATAAGCAGAACCATCTGCGAAACCAACGACAACGCCAATAAGTAAATAAATTAACCATAAGGATGAAACCATCGAGCTGAATATGAGTCCCAAACCAAGCACAATACCTGAGATCAGAATCAATCGACGAATGCCAATCCGTTCTTGAATTTTGCCTGCGAATAAGGTTGCAAAAGCTAACGCAAAGCTTGTAATTGAAAAGGTAATGGAAACCGAACTTAGCTCCCACCCGAACTTATCCGCAAGCGGCTGATTAAATAAACTCCATGTATAAATGGTCCCTAGCCCCATTTGAACGATAATCGTACCAAGAATAATCAACCAACGATTTACTTTAGGTGTCATTGAAACTTCTGTTTTCATCATGATCACTCGCTTTCACTCTGCTGATATCCCTATCATACAAGAATAAAGCGCTTCCAGATGATTTGCGTCATGAGATGACAGAAACTCGGAATGAACTGCCTTTAGATGTGCATCAACTGCCTAAAATCTTTGATCTTGCTTCGACTGACGGGGATCTCGGCATCTGAATCGCGCAATCGTAGCAAATAAGTATTATTAAACCAAGGTACAATTTCATGGATTTGCGCCAAGTTAACCGCGAAAGACCGATGACTGCGATAAAATTGATCCTGTGGTAGCATGGCATGAAATTCCGATATACTCATTGGCATCGTATACATGCCGTTTTTGGTATGCACTTGTGTGACCTTCTCTTGTGCTTCTGCATAATAAATATCAGCCGAGTCTGTCACGATGATCTTATCATTTTTTTGCAGATTTATTCGCTTGCCAGCAGGAATAGCTGTATCTTTCACTTCTTTACTACCCTGTTGTTTAAAAGCACTTTCTAATTTATGCAGCATAGCAGCTATTCTTCTTTCATCATACGGCTTTAAGATATAATCGAATGCTTCCAGTTCGAACGCCTGCGCAGCATGCTCTTTATAAGCTGTTGTGAACACAATATAAGGCTTACTTGCAAATTTACTTATGTTATTAGCTAGCAGCATCCCATCAAGGGACGGAATATTTATGTCGAGGAAGATAACATCAACCGCATGCTCCTGCAAATATTTAAGCACTTCCAGCCCATCATCAAACTGCTCGACGATCTTGATTTGACTGTGCTGTGTAATTAGGTATTCCAATTCTTCTCGTGCCAGAACCTCGTCTTCAACAATGATCGCTCTCATGATGTCTCCTTTGGTATGTCAAAGTAAATGTCAG
Source organism: Paenibacillus albiflavus (assembly GCF_004344915.1). Lineage (GTDB taxonomy): Bacteria > Bacillota > Bacilli > Paenibacillales > NBRC-103111 > Paenibacillus_AM > Paenibacillus_AM albiflavus. The sequence continues at coordinate 19,218 of NZ_SKFG01000021.1, forward strand.
TTCCTTTGTCTAATCTTTGAATCGTAAGCCCATGTCCATAGAGGAGCTGTACTCGCTTATGCACATTGAATAGCCCAATATGGTGCGCGGCCATCCGTTCATTTAATACTTGATCAATGATTTCCTCACTTATCCCAATTCCTGTATCTTTAACCCCGATCCGAACCGATTTGTCATGTTCTTGCACATAAATGGTCACCGTCCCAGGTTCTTTATTTTTCAAAATGCCATGGTTAATCGCGTTCTCAACAAGCGGCTGAATCACAAGACTTGGAATGGTGACAACAATCAAATCATCCACATCATATACAACGGTCAAGCGATTACCGAATCTCGCCTTCTCGATTTCGACGTAATTGCGAACCTGTTCTAGTTCTTTATGAACATCGATCACTTCGTCTGTCAATTCCAAGTTATAACGCATATACCCTGACAAATTAACGATGAGCTCTCGAGCCTTATCTGGCTTTGTTCGAATAGAAGATCCGATAGCGTTCAGCGCATTGAATAGAAAATGAGGTTGAATCGTCGTCTGGAGCGCCTTAAGCTCGGCTTTATTCGCCATCTCCTTCATTTCCTCGACCCGTGAAACTTCCATTAAAGTCGAGATGATCTGTGACAACCCGACAGCCATCGTCTGCAAGGGATACGTAATTCGATGCGCTTTACGATAATAAATCTTAAGCGTCCCTGTTACTTCATCGCGTTCCTTAAGCGGGATAATCAGTAGAGAATGAATCCCTGGCATGGTTTCGTCCAAAGCATGATTGCTAATTTCAAACTGCCCAGTCCGAATCGTTTTCTTCGTCAGTTCACTCATAATTTTATGCTGCAGCAAATAACGATCCTCGCCATATCCTACATATGCCAGCACATTGTTCAAATCCGTTATCGCGACAGCATCAGCCCGAATATCTTCACGAATAATGGAACAAATCTTATGTAAGGACTCGCTATTGATGGAACGGAAATAAGGCAAGGTTTTGTTCGCAATATCAAGTGCGAGCTTGGCTTGTCTGGCAGCGATCCCTTCTTTTTCCGATTCAACGCTCTGAATCAATAGAATGATCAAACCTACATTCACTTGACCAATAATCATCGGCACAGCGATCTTCGAAACGATGTCAACTCCAAGCTCAATAGGCTGGGCATAAAGGATAATCAGCAGCATCGTTAACGCTTCGCAAGCCATTCCCGCAACTATCCCGATAATCCAGAGCCGAGACTTGCTTGCCTTCAAATGAATATAACTTGCAACAAAACCTGCAATGATACTAGTAATCAGGCAAGGTACCGAAGTGACACCACCGATGTCAATCACATAGCGATGAATGCCAGATACAATTCCTACGATAATGCCTACCCATGGACCAAACAGGATTCCAGCAGACATAATGACAATAATCCGTACATTGACAAGTGATCCTTCAACCGTAATCCCAGTATAGGTCCCAAAAATCGCAAACAAACAAAAGAATAACGTAATAAGTACAAATTCTTGTGGTGATCTTACATCCTTCTGTAATACTTGCTTAACGTTCGATATCCGGAGCATGACAAAAATGATGATTAAAAGCAGTGCCGCTCGCTCAAAAAGCTGTATAAGCATTGTCATTATCATGGTGTTCAATCTAGTTGTCCTCCTGCATCATACTGCGTGTATCATGGTAATGCTTGTATTATTGTATCCAATACTTGTTCTTGATTCGACCAATGAAGATAATGCTCTGAATTCAGAAGCGTCTCCTGACGACTAATATCGAACCATTGCATAAGCTGTTGCTGCACCAGTTCTTAAATTTCACAGGAAAGCTTATCGCAAATGGTATATAACGAAAGAAAATATATATAATGTAGCATTGCCGTTAATTCCATTAAGCTACCTATAATCCATTGGAATCAACTCAAGGACTTATTCTATAAGTCACCTTATAGGAGGAATGAAAAGTTGAAACTTATTGCCTTCTATTTGCCTCAATTTCATGAAATTCCTGAAAATAACCTTTGGTGGGGAATAGGATTTACGGAATGGACAAATACCAGAAAAGCACAAAAGCTGTTTCCGGAACATTATCAACCGAGGGAGCCTTTTCAAGATTATTATTATGATTTAACAGATGAAGATGCAAGGAAATGGCAAGCGGAAATTGCCAAGAATTACGGTATCTATGGATTTTGCTATTATCATTACTGGTTCAAAGGAAAAAGGTTACTTGAAAAACCCTTTAATGAGGTTCTTCGAACAGGAGAACCTGATTTTCCATTCTGTCTCTCATGGGCAAATGAACCGTGGTCTAGAAGATGGGACGGAACGAATCATAATCTGTTAATGCCTCAAGACTATGGTGATGAAAAGGATTGGAAAGAACATTTCGATTATTTACTAATAGCTTTTAAAGACGAAAGGTACATTCGAGTAGACAATAAACCTTTATTTATTATTTATCGCCCTGCCATCATTCCAAGATGTGAGGAAATGCTGTTATATTGGCAAAATCTTGCGAAACAGAATGGACTTGAAGGAATTTATTTTGTTCATACCCTCTCCTATGAACCCCTTGTTAAAGGTTTTGATGCCTGTATTGAATTCGAACCATCATATACTTTGACTCATTATGGAATTAATTTAGAAAAAGCAGTAGATGGGTATCATCAAAAGTTTAATGTGATGGATTATGATAAAGTATGGTCAAATATATTAGAAAGAGCAGAAATAAAAAAGAATTTTAAAACATTTTTATGTGCATTTGTTGATTGGGATAACTCGGCCAGAATAGGTAATCGAGCACATATATTTAAAGGATCAACACCCGAAAAATTCTCTCATTATCTAACTCAACAAATTAAACAGGCTGTGAAAAATAATAGTGAATTTTTGTTTATAAATGCTTGGAATGAGTGGGCAGAAGGAACATATTTGGAGCCAGATAAGAAATATGGATATCGATATTTGGAAGCACTAAAAAAATCCTTGGAGATTAATTTATAACATGCCACGGATTTTTTTATTTGTGGATTTGCGGAGTCTTATTGGACGTACCCTATATGAATGATTTTGAGAGAGGAGTTAATAAAATGAACCTACATGAAACTTATCCTCAATTACAAATTAGTCAATTGTATGGATTTATTGAGCAGGTTGATGGCTGGTTGACACACTTGGAACAAACAGCACTTCTGCATTTACCGGCTTTAGTTGATCATTTAGATGGGGAAATCATTGAGATTGGTTCTTTTAAAGGAAAAAGCACGGTATCTCTTGGTCTCGGAAGTAAGTGGATTAGTGAACGGAAACGTTCGATATATGCAATTGACCTATTTATTCCAAGTATTGAGTATGGGGAATATTATCACGATTTTGAAAAGAATATACGAGGATATCAACTTGAGAATTATGTCATTCCAATTAAAAAATATAGTCATGAAGCACTCCCTGAATGTCCTGAGCGTATTTCAGCTCTTTTTATTGATGGAGATCACAACTATTTAAGCGTAAAGAAAGATATCGAACTTTATTCTCCAAGAGTTGAAGCCGGTGGAATGATTGCGTTTCATGGCTACAATGTTTATGAAGGTGTTCAAAGAGCAGTTGACGAACTTTGTGAGAGTAAAGAATATGTGTATGTTTGTGATTACGACAGGTTGCGTCTTATCCGTAAATTGAATTAATCTTCACATACTGCCATATACAGCCGATCAGAAGCAAAATAATGACGATTCCTATAATTTTAATGCGTTTTGTCATAGATGATCCCCTAACTTACTTGTGATTTGCATGCATAAGACACATAATAGTACATGTATCGTTCTTATTTTCTAGAGATTGGAGTTATTCGAGTGAAATATCGCAATTTAGAAGAGTGTATCCTTGATTTAGAGAAACATGGACATCTGGTCCGCATTCGTGAAGAGGTTGATCCGAATCTCGAAATGGCTGCTATCCATATGAAAGTCTACGCAGCTCACGGTCCAGCATTATTATTTGAGAATGTGAAAGGCTCCAAATTCCCTGCGGTCTCTAACCTATTCGGTACGATCGAGCGCAGCAAGTTTATTTTTCGAAATACATGGGATTCCACGCAGAAGGTAATTGCCTTGCGCAATGATCCGATCAAAGCGCTGAAAAATCCTTTTAAATATTTAGGCACTGGCTTAGCAGCAAGAACCGCTTTACCTCTCAAGCAAATTACAGGTTCTCCAGCCGGATTTAAAGAAATCCAAATAGCTGACCTTCCATTAATTAAGCATTGGCAAGGAGATGGAGGCGCGTTCGTCACGCTTCCGCAAGTATATTCAGAAGATCCTGAGAAACCAGGCATCATGAATTCCAATCTAGGGATGTACCGTGTTCAGCTAACGGGCAACGATTATGAAGTTAATAAAGAAGTCGGCATTCATTACCAAATCCATCGAGGGATTGGCATCCATCAAGACAAAGCAAATAAACTTGGCAAGCCGCTTAAAGTAAGTATTTTCATCGGCGGTCCTCCTGCTCATACCTTATCAGCGATCATGCCGTTACCTGAAGGCATGAGTGAGCTGACTTTTGCTGGCCTATTGTCAGGAAAACATTTTCGTTATAGTTATGTAGATGGCTACTGTATCAGCAATGATGCAGATTTCGTCATTACGGGAGAAATCCCTCCGAATGAGACGAAGCCTGAAGGTCCTTTTGGTGATCATCTCGGTTATTACAGCTTAATTCATGAGTTCCCTGTGATGAAAGTACATAAAGTATACGCGAAGAATAATGCTATTTTCCCATTTACCGTCGTCGGTCGCCCACCACAGGAAGATACAGCCTTTGGCGAATTGATTCATGAGTTAACAGGCAGTGCAATCAGACAAGAAATTCCTGGGGTTAAAGAAGTTCACGCTGTCGATGCAGCAGGCGTACATCCCTTGCTATTCGCAATAGGCAGCGAACGTTATACGCCTTACCAGCAGGTGAAGCAGCCGATGGAGATTCTAACACAAGCGAATCGAATTCTGGGAACAGGTCAACTAAGTCTAGCTAAATTCCTATTCATTGCGGCTGAGGAGAAAGAGCCTGTCAGTACGCACCGTATGGAGGAGTTTCTAGCTTATATTCTGGAGCGAATCGATTTGCAGCGGGATATTCATTTTCAAACGAATACGACCATTGATACGCTCGATTACTCGGGTACGGGGTTCAATACGGGAAGTAAGGTCGTCTTTGCAGCGGTTGGCGATAAGAAGCGAGAACTTTGCAAGGAAGTTCCTGAACAATTACAGGGATTGAACGAATTCGAGAATGTTAACTTCATCATGCCAGGAGTTGTGGCTGTACAAGGCCCTAATTTTACCACTTATCAGAATGCCGAGCTAGAAATCGCCAAGCTATGTGATGAGATCCAATCAAGAGGTACGCTCGATAGCTGTCCGATGATCATCTTATGTGATGACAGTGAATTCTTAAGTGCTACGATTGATAACTTCTTATGGGTAACGTTCACTCGCAGTAATCCATCACACGATATGTATGGTGTAAACAGCCACTTTGATTTCAAGCATTGGGCTTGTGATAATGTTATTATAGACGCGCGAACCAAGCCGCATCAAGCACCGCCGCTTATACCGGATCCAACTGTAGAAGAGCGGATTAAGCGTGTTTTTGACCAAGGCGGAAGCCTAGCGGGAATAGTAAAGGTATAAGTGCTATAAACACTGCAAAGCCACCTTAAATGGTGGCTTTGTTTATTGCAATCCAACTCCTATAATAACTACCCTATTTCGAATCAAGGGTATGGTCATTTCAATAGGATCAATCTAATGTTACACCACAAGTCAGATTTGCAATCGTACCTGTCATTGCGTTCGCATAATCTGATGCCAAGTACACTGCTGTGTTTGCAACATCAGCAAGAGTAGGAAGTCGCTTCAATAGGGTTCCTCCTGCTGCACCAGTTAGCATTTCCTCCAGCGTGATACCCGCGCGTTCAGCAACTTGACCAAAGCAAACTCTACTGTGCGAGCCTTGTCTTGCAGCTTCAGGTATCATATGCGAACGTATGCAATTCACTCGAATACCACTTGCACCTAGCTCACCAGCCAAATGACGTGACATCGCTTCTACTCCAGCACATGCAACGCTATGCCCCATGAATCCTGGCCCTGGCATTTGGGACGCGGGTGTTGAAAGCATTAGAATTACGCCTGATTGCTTCTTCACCATATGTCTTGCAACTACTTTCGAGGTAATGAAGTTCGTTCGTGTATACACTTGAACTGGATACTCATAGTCCTCTAGGGACAATTCAGCTAGTGGCGTACCTTGGATGTGCGTTACTCCAACAGCATTAAGGGCGATATCGATGCTTCCTCCCTTTTCAACAACAGCATTGGCGTGCTGCTCAACTGATTGCACATCAAGTGCATCAACCTGGGCAATTTCCACCTTTCCCTTAGCGGCCGTTATTTCTTCAGCAATTCTCTCAAGTTTGGCAAGTGTACGACCTACTAGAAAAACCTTTGCTCCTTCGTGAATAAAAGCTTGTGCAACGGCTCCGCCAATCGCACCGCTTCCTCCATAAATGATGACGTTCTTATCCGATAATAACATGATTGAACCCCTCCTTTTTCTAGATTATATATTAAATCCCAAATTAAAATATCTTCTAGATTGCGATCTTACATTTTCCACCCGTTGCCAATCACTTGTTTATGATATGACCGTTCTACTTGATGAATAACGGCCTTCTCTTCATCTCTTATCACGCAATCCTTGGGAGGACCGATTACAACCGTAGTTTGAATCGGGGCGAATGTCTCCTTGACCTTCTCCTCATTCAGGCAGTACGTACGTGCAAACACGCTCGCAGGCGTTAATCGCAGGAGATCGGATCCCGCTATAAATTCAGGTATAGGCGCATCAAAAATAGCCAGTAAATGGGTATCATCCTCCGAGGCGATCTCATAATGCCACCAGCCCTGCGGCACATTCGCCACTTGACCAGGTCTGATCGGAAAGTGATTTAATTTTTTGCTAAAAGGATTAATTAATGAAACGACAGCCGCTCCAGAGATGCAATAGACAAGTTCTGTCGCGTTCTGATGCGTATGGGGCTCGATAATATTGCCCGTGCTCAAATAAATGTCTAATAATGACGTGTTCCCTAATGTGTTAAGTTGATCAATCGAAAGGGCAAAAATCGCGTTCTGATCATCTTTTCGATAGAACAAATTATTTTTTAAATCATACGAGAATTGAGTTTTGGGCGAAGTATAGTCCATATAGGATACCGACATTGACATTCACTACCCTTCAATCGTAGTAGGCAATAGCCTGATTGCTTATTTTATGTGGGCAGCTTCTTGAAGGTGATATATACAAGGAAAAAGATGTGAAATATGATATACTGTATACAGAATAAACGGTTTCACCGTTATGCAGGAGATAAAACCTATGTCCAATGAATCAAAAATCGACAATGAAGAAATCACAAAGTTACCTAGCGGCATTGCCTTATCTTGGGGATTCATCAAACAGCCCAAACGAGGTCCCAAGGGTGAACTGAGCATCGATAAAATCGTAGATGCAGCTATCCAAATCGCAAATCAAGACGGCTTAGCTGCTGTTTCGATGAATCGGGTCGCCTCATCGCTTGGATTCACACCGATGTCGCTCTATCGATATATTACAAGCAAAGAGGATTTGCTCGTATTGATGCAGGAAGCCGTATGCCGAATCGAAGTGCCTCCGCTTGATGAAACAATCGGATGGCGCGAAGAAATGCGGCAATATGTGCTTAATAGCATTCGTCTTTTTCAGATTTATCCTTGGATGGGAGACATTCCGGTTTCAGGCATCCCCATGACACCGAATAACCTTGATTTCGTCAATTGGGCGCTTCGAACTGTGCGTCATTTTCAACTCAGCGATTATGAGAAAATGTCGATTCTGTTGCTGCTTAGCAGCTATGCTAAATCGGTTGGCAAGCTATCCGCCGACTTTGAGCAAGCCATGAAGGCTGGGGCAACCTTGGATACGATCAGGGGAAATGATTATACGGGAGCACTTAAGCAGCTCGTAACGTTCGAGCGTTATCCTTATTTGTATCATGTCGTGCAGTCCGGCGTATATACGGGTGATATGGAACCTGACGAAATTGACGATTTCGATTTTGGACTCGAACGTATACTTGACGGCATTGAGCATTATCTGAATAAGCATGGACAAAAGGATTAATATCTATTACCTCAAAAGAACTCTTAAACATGGCAAAACAGCAGTTTGATGTTAGTCAAACTGCTGTTTTTTACTCTTATAAATCTTACCTTCTGCCAGCCTTCCGCTTAAAGGCATACACGCTCCAAATTATTGCAAGTATTAGAATGCCAAGGCACCAGCCAAGAGCCCACCCCAATTGGTCCTGATAAGATGTTCCTGTCAGCAATCCACGTATCGTCTCAATAACTGGCGTAATCGGTTGATGATTTGCAATCCCTTGAAGCCATGTTGGCATCGTATTCACAGGGACAAATGCGCTTGAAATATACGGAAGAAACAGCAATGCGAATCCGTACCCACTAGCAGCAGATGGACTGCCTGTCATTAAGCCGATTGCAGCATACAACCAAGTGAAAGTGAATAGGAATAAGACGATCATACCAAGAGCAGCCAACCACTCTAGCAAGCCTGCCGATGGCGCAAATCCTACTAGTAGGGCAACGCCAATGACAATACCTGTAGCCACCAAGTTACGTACAAGGCTTGCAACTACATGCCCTGTAACAACGCTTATACTTGGAATCGGCATCGTTCGGAATCGATCAATAATTCCATTCGTCATATCCTCCGCCACATCAACTGCTGTACTGGATGACCCAAATCCAGCGCATAGCAGGATAATCCCAGGCACTACATAATTGACATAATTCCCATCTGGCGAAATTGCACCACCGAATACATAAGTAAATAGCAGCATCAACATAATGGGAAGCATGATCGCCATAATTAGCTGTTCAGTATTACGCATGCTAAGCCGAAGACTTCGTCCGATAAAAATGGCATAAACAGAACCGAATGATGCGCTTTGATTTGCTTGAATAACAGGCTTCAATTTCATGAAATCGCCCCCTTTAATTGATTCGCGTCACTTGCCGTAAGCGATAGGAACACGTCATCCATACTTGGTTTGCGAAGACTAACTTTCGTGTCAGGCGGGAATTTGCTCGCTGCTTCATTCAAAGTAAAACGAATGTCTTGTATCGTACCGTTTGTTGGAATCGTACAAAGCACTTCATCCTTGCTATTTAGCAGCTCAATCACTTGACCGCCTATGCGTGACTTTAGTTCTTCAGCAGTACCTGTCGCCACAATTTGACCATTCGTAATCACGGCAATCTTATCGGCTAATTGATCTGCTTCCTCCAAATATTGTGTTGTTAGAAATATGGTAATACCTTGCTCTCTTAATTCCAAAATGATTTCCCATAATGCGCGCCTGCTCATCGTATCTAATCCTGTTGTTGGTTCATCGAGAAATAATACCGGTCTGCTCACAACGAGACTGATCGCTAGATCCAGCTTGCGACGCATCCCCCCTGAGAACGTCTTAACCTTCTTCTTGGCAGATTCCCTTAGGCCAAAATGTTGAAGCAATTCAGCAGTTCGAGCACGCGACTGTGCAGCTGTAAGCCCTGACAGCCTGCCAATCATGTTTAAGTTCTCCTCTGCTGTAAGCTTCTCATCAACAGCAGCGAATTGACCTGTGAGACTAATGGAGCGTTTCACCTTTTCCGCATCACTGCTCACATCGTGTCCTGCAACTCTTACATTCCCTTCATCTGCTGCCACGAGTGTAGATAAAATGTTAATGAGGGTCGTTTTCCCTGCTCCATTAGGTCCAAGAAGCGCATATACACAGCCATTTGGAACCTTCATATCCACACCGTCAAGCACCACTTGTTTGCCAAACTTTTTCTTTAATCCGATAACTTCAATCGCATACTTGCTCATAATCCCTCTCCTCTCAATTCCGCGCTAAATAACTGTGGATGATATAAACAGTATATGATGTATACGATTATTGTCAACACAAATTTATTTAAAATTTTTCTTTTTTGCGTATTGACAAATTTTTCAGAGTACAATAAAATCATCTTTAATAAATTCCAAATCCAAAAGTTGCGATTAGAAATAGTAGAAGTGAAATGACTTTCCAGAGAGCCGTTGGATGGTGTGAAACGGTAATGTCGTGCATTTCGAACTCGTCTATGAACTGCTGCCTGACATGTAGGGTAAGCCGGAGTTCCACCGTTACAAGGATAGATGGTGTTAGCCATCGAACTAAGGCTCATTTCGTAATGAAATGAATTAGAGTGGTACCGCGGGTTCAACCTCGTCTCTAGATATAGAGATGAGGTTTTTTTGTTGATTAAAAGCCGGATTTAATCAACCCCGCTTCACATATAAATACAAATGAAGAAGGATTAGGAGGAGTTTATGATGAGTCGTAAAATTATTGTATTTGATACTACATTGCGCGATGGCGAGCAGGTGCCAGGTGCTAAACTCAACTTACCTCAAAAAATTGAAATTGCTCAGCAGCTTAAGCGGCTGAATGTAGATATTATCGAAGCAGGCTTCCCCGCTTCTTCCGCTGGAGATTTTCAAGCCGTACAAGAAATTGCTAGAAGTGTGGGTGATACAGTATCCATCACTGCACTCGCCCGTGCGGTCAAAAGTGACATCGATGCGGTATATGAGAGCATTAAGCTCGCGCAAAATCCACTGATCCACATTGTTCTAGGAACTTCCAATATTCATGTGGAGAAAAAATTCAATCGGACCAAGTCTGATGTTCTCCAAATGGGCATTGACGCTGTCAGATATGCCAAGACCCTTCTTCCTCATGTGCAATACTCAACTGAGGATGCGTCGAGATCTGATTTTGAATACCTGTGGAGCACAATTGAAGGGGTTGTGAAAGCAGGAGCAACGATGATTAACGTACCAGATACAGTGGGCTATGCGGTTCCAGAGGAATTCGGGTATTTGATTGGCAGAATTAATGAACGCCTAAAGAACTTGAATGATCAAGTGATACTGAGCGTTCACTGTCATAATGACCTTGGAATGGCAACAGCCAACACACTTCAAGCGATCAAGAATGGCGCCGAAAAGGTCGAAGTTACCATTAACGGACTCGGTGAACGTGCTGGAAATGCTTCGCTTGAAGAAGTCGTGATGGGCATCAAGGTACGTGATAATTATTATAATTGCTTTACCGATATCAATACGCAAGAACTGCTCAGAACATCTCGATTAGTAAGCCATCTTACAGGACTGGATGTGCAAGTAAACAAAGCGATTACGGGTGAGAATGCCTTCGCTCACTCCTCTGGCATTCATCAAGACGGATTGCTCAAAGATAAGCAAGTTTATGAGATCATGTCACCTGAAGAGGTGGGTGTGGACAGCATGGAGCTGATTCTTACAGCACGTTCTGGACGCCATGCCTTCAAGAATTCCGTGGAGAAGATGGGCTTTGACACGAGCGATACCGAGGACTTCGAAGAGCTATTTGCCAAATTCCTGTCCTTGGCCGATGCCAAGAAGGAAGTCTATGATCACGATGTCTTCTATTTAGTCAGCAATCACCGCAAGCTGGATGAGAGCAGCAGCATCCTCTATGAGCTGGATTCCTTCCAAGTCGTGACGAACGATCAGTATCCGACAGCAACTGTAGGATTGAAAAAAGGAGCTGAGATATTCAAAGACAGCGCTGTGGGCGATGGCCCTATTGATGCGCTGTATAGCGTGATCAAGTCCATCGTAGGCATGGATGTTCAGCTTAAGGATTATAAAATTAGCAGCATGTCCCGAGGCAAGGAGGCTATCGGTAGAGTCAACATCCGTATTGAGTACGAAGGGAATGTTTACTCAGGTCGCGCAATGGACCTTGACATCATCAAGGCAAGTGCGCTCGCTTTTCTCAATGCCATTAATGCCGCTTTGTTAGATACGCCGAAAGTGCAGGCAGTGGAAGCGAATATAATGTGAACTCGTTGGAGGACACTTCATTAGTCGAATCATGTGCAATAAACCGCCCTTTTGAAGGGCGGTTTATTATCGCTAATAGCACACAATGCACTAATTTAAATGATGATCCTGGAACAATTTACGTTTCTTTGCCGGAATTCGTATCCTTACCGAAGTACCCATCCCACGTCTGCTAACGATTGTAACGCCATAACTCACCCCATACTGCAGCTTTATGCGTTGATCAATGTTCCGGATCCCATGCCCTGTCTCGATTTCTATATTTGAGTCTAGAATCCGATCAATCTTAGCTTGCGGCATTCCCATTCCATCATCAATGATTTGATAAATAATATCGTCACCCTCCATACGGGCGACAATTCGAATATGGATGCGATCTCCACTCCATGCATGCTTAAGTACATTCTCTATGAAAGGCTGCACAATCAGCTTTATTGTTTCGTATGGCCAAATATTCACATCAATATCGAATTGCACTTCCATTCGATGACCATATTTTACCTTTTGAATACTTAAATAGGCATTGGATTGTTCAATTTCGGATGAGATAGGAATCATCGTCCGACCAGAATTTAGTGTTAATCGATAGAACTTGGCTAGCTCGACGACCATTCGCTGAAGCTTCTCATTCTCACCAAACTTGGCTAACCGATTAATTGAGGACAACGCATTGTACAGAAAATGCGGATTGATTTGCAACTGCAGCATTTCAAGCTCTGCTTCCTTCTTTTGGAGCTGTGTCAAATACACCTTGTTGATCAGATCCTCAACATCTTCCCCCATGCCATTCAAGGCTGTAGCGATCTGAGAGAACTCATCCTTGCCTCGATACGTAATTCTTTTCTGTAAATCTCCTTGACGAAATGCATTAAGCACCGAAACAAATTTCATGATCCGCTTGGCAAAATAACGAGAAATAAATATCCCTGCAAATGTAAATAGAATGAAACAGAGAATGCACATCGCAATAATAAAGGTTCGAACCTTCTTCGCTTCCTGATCGATTAAATTCGTAGGAACATGCGCAACAATCGTCCACCCCTGCTTATTCATCGATTCTTCAATCGTCATATAATTGCTAGCTTCCGCAACAACTAAACCATCGATGTTATTGGCTCCTTCATTCGTGCTGGAATCCTTGATGCTTCCCGATGAATAAATTACCCTTCCTGTCTTATCCTTAACGAGCACCATGCTACCATTGCCTAATTTTGTGAAATTGACACTCTCGAATAAATCCTGAAGGCGTACGCTAAACCGCATAATGCCGACTTCTTCAAGGTTTAAAGGATCATTAGTATCGACTAATCGCCTGATAAGCGAGATACGATCCTCTTTGCCATCCTGTTCGATTTGCTTCCATTCCATTGTCACGCTGTACTCTTCCTCTGGAAGCTCTTTATACCAATTCTTATTTTTGATCCTGCTTAAATGATAGATATCGTAAGTCTGCTCGGTTACTTCGGGTCCGCTGCGTTCATCCCGTGCTTGATAATATTCAGAAATCGAATCATTTTTGAAATAAATGGACAATCGTTGACTGAAGCCGATGGATCTAGTCGCGCTCTCTAGCTTCGGAATAATGACTTGAACCATGCGATAGTATTTCTCTTTGCCTTCCTCGCGAACTCGCAGAGTCTGAATCAAATTGTAATCATCATATAAAGAGGAAGAAATGCGCGTGATATCGTCCACCTTGTACGCAACGTTTTCTCGAATCTGCGACATCGTTCCTTGTATATTCATTCTCGTCTGCTTCCGCATGGATGTATCATAAATCATATGGGACACGTAACCATTCACTGACACCAGAATAATGATGAAAATCATATAGGATAGCATCAGCTTATAACCAATTGGAATGTACCCGAGCCTCTTGCGATTCTCTCGGACTAATTTCATAATTCTGCTCCCATCATTGCGCTTTCTTACGGTATTCTAACGGTGTCATTCCGTACTTATCCTTAAACTGTCTGCTAAAATAGGGGAGATATCGATAGCCTACCTGATCTGCAATTTCATAGATTTTGAGGCCCGGCTGCTTAAGCAATTCACAGGCACGCTCCATTCGAAGCTGCACAAGCAATTCATTGAACGTATAGCCTGACTTCTCCTTAATGAGAAACCCCATATAGCTTGGTGAAAAAGAAAAATGCTCCGCAAAATCCTTTAATGTAATATTCTCACTCATGCGATCTTTAATCGTTTTGACAACATTACGGATAAATTTGCTATTGGATGTATTCGATTTATTATGCAATCGCTCAGAAATGGCATATACATGATGCCTGAGCCAAGATCTGATATCATTGATCGTATCGAATTGCAGCAAGATATCCAGATTATGAAGCTCGATTCCTAATAGCTCAAACAGATCTTCTTCCATTGAGCTTAAATGCTGCTCAAGCTTCCATACGATATAGCTGGATAAATTATGTACAGTAAATTTGGAACGCAAATGACGAATGGATTGAAACAAATTCTCAAATTCATCATAGATACCTACCAAATCATATTCGGTCATCGCTTTAAGCAGCGCTTCCATCCGCAAATCAAGCGTACGCGCATCGAGCATCTCCGGATCGCAGCGAACCTCTTCATACTTGATTACCGCACCTTTGCCAATAAACATCTTCCCCTCGACCGCTTCTACCGCCTGTTGAAAAGAGGCATGAAGCTGTTCGATAGTATAGACAGGCTCTCCTAGTCCTGTCGTGATCGAAGCGGATAAATGTTCTTGGACCGATTCATATAACCGCTTCACGCATGGCTCAAGCTCTCGCTCCTCTACTAATAAAGCTATTCGCTGTGTATTTAGCTTACAATGCGGAATATTGCCATAGCTGAGCACAGCCTCATGCATCTGCTGCAAGAAAATTCGGGACATTTCCTGCTGTGTGCGATGATTCTCTGCAAGCTTCCATGCCAGCTTATCTAATTCCATCACGGCCACCCGAACAGGCCAATGCAAGGAATCAAGCCCATAGGACATAACAAGCTTTTTCCTTGCTTCGTGGTCAATATTCAATTCTCCCTCGAATAATCGTACGAGCATATCACGCTTGGCGATCGGAATCATTTGCTGATAAGCTTCCTCAACCTCCCGCTGCTTAAGAGCCTCATCCAAATCCTGTTTAACTTTGAGCAATGTTGCGACAAGTTCACTATCATCCATCGGCTTAAGTACATAATTATAAGCCTTAAGCGACAAAGCTTGCTGAACATAACTGAACTCTTGATACCCGCTAACAAAAATAATACGTATATCTGGCTTACATAGAAGCGCTGCCCGTGCAAGCTCCAGCCCAGACATATACGGCATATTCACATCGCTTACCAATATATCGATAGGCTGCTGCTCCATAATCTCGCAAGCAGACAGCGCATTATTTACCGTACCCTTAACTTCCATCCCCAGCTCAGACCACGGGATGAATTGACGCATCCCTTCCAAATCAAGCTCTTCATCATCTACTAATAAAACGTTATACATGGACTGTTCCTCCTAAATAGAAGTTAATGTGGTCCTTATTGCGAATTAAGCACATGTAAATTTGAATGCCATTTAGCTGTAATATAGTCCAAATATTGCCCAAACCCGATCGCCATCGATTCGTTATGCGCATTGTCCAGGATTTTGAAAACTTCCTCATCCGTCATCCCAAACATCGCATCTGCTCTAGCTTTAATCCAGATCTCCTTCACCCTTCGATAGATTAGCCCTTCTTGCGTATCCGGCATTGGATGCAGGTTAATGAATGGTGTTGCATCCCCTTGCGATTTCCAAGTCACCTTGCGCTGCCAATACGTTGACCAGTTCTGCTTTTCTTCCGGCAATGTTGCTTCATAGGCACTCTTGGTTTGGTCTATATATACTGTGTTGCCTACCCATATCATATCGCCAGATATCGATTGAATCTGAGCGAGACCAAGGGCTTCACTATATTTGCTTGTAAATCTAGGCGTAATGCCATCCTCATTAAATCCATCCCAATAGCCATCTGGCCCAGGTGGACCCCACATCTGAATAGCCGAGCCTTCAGGACCTGTCATCCAATCAAGCATGGCAAAAATAGCTTCAGGATTCTTGGCGTTGGTCGTGATTGTTGCTACATTCCATCCTAAAATATTGTAAGTACCTGGATAAATCCGACTTGGATCTAACCCCTTTTTGTATATCGGATCAATGAAGAAGTACCCATCGTCTGGATTCAACCTGGATAGCTCAGCATTTGCCATCACGGCCATTTTCATCGGATCAACACTGGCGAATATGGCAACCTTGCCATTCATTAGCTTATCAAATACTTGCTGTTCGCTTTGCGTTAATGCATCTTGTGTCATTAAGCCTTCTCGCATAAGCTTTGCCACATAAGCTGCTGATTCTCGAAATCCTTCATCTTTATAGATCGAAGTCATCTTATCGCCAGTTGTCACAGCATAATTTCGCGTAAAACTAAAATTATCTTCCTTGAACGCTGAGAATAGCTGATCGATACCATGTCCTTCTTTTGCAAGACCTGTTTCAAATGGGACTACATCTGGATAACTAATCTTCACTTGTCGTAAATAGTTATATAAATCATCGGTCGTCTGGAGCTTGGGTGAGCCCAGCTCTCGATATATCTTTTTGTTAACCACATATCCCGCATTGCCATTGGGTTGATTTGTATAATAATTCGGAAAATAATAAATTTTTCCATCCTCTGCACGCAGCAAATTCAACACCTTGGGTCCAGCCCATTTTTTGAGATTCGGATATTTGTCGATATAATCATCTAATGGAACAAGCAGACCTGCTTGACGCAATCGCTCCAAGTCGGAATCTCTTTGTCCCCATATAATGTCTGGCAGCTTCTTGCTAGCAATCATCTTCTGCAGCTTGTGTGCGCCATTACCTTCTGGACTAATCCCAGTTACGTGAATTTTCAGATGATCTTGAATCCACTTAGACGATGGATCAGCGCCCCACTTCGGCATATTGTAGTAGCTGTAATGGCCATAAAATGTTACATTCAGAGGTTCCTTCCCGAACTCATAAAATCCGCTGCCAGACGGGACACTTTCTTCGCTCGTCTCCTTAATTGGAACAGCTTCATTTGGAGTAATTTGGCTAATAGCATGACTACATGCTACTAGGATTAATATTGAAATCAGAAGTAAAACGAACAGAATGAGCTTTCTCCTCTCCCGATTCACTTGAATTACCCCCTAAATTCACTGTTTAGTATCGTCCACAGCCATTATATTACCAAATATTTGATGAACAGCCTACGCCAAAACTAGAAATAGAGATATCCCTTGATAGATTTTCTAATCCACCAAGGGGTATCTCTTGCTAATCGTCTTATTTTTTTCCTGCAATTTTCGCTTTATTTTCTTGCCATTTTTGTGTGCGATACTCTAGTATTTTGCCATAGCCTAATGCTTGAGCATCTTTCTCAGCCTTATCAAGAACTTGATCAACTTCCGCATCGCTCTTCGTATTGGTGATTACATTCGCGTATACTTGAAGGAAAAATTCATCAAAGCTCTTCTGCATAATACCTAACTCAGAATCTGGTGATGGGCTGATTTGAATGAATTCAGTTACGTCATATTGTGTCGGCCAAGTAATTGTACTTTGATAACGCGCGCTCCAGTTTTGTTTTTCAGGAGGAAGAGCGGCTTCCAATTTCATCTTGGCAGGATCGATATATCCTGTGTTACCCGCAAACATAATGGCATCATTCTCTTTTTGAAGCTTAGCCACTTCTTCCGCATTGTATTTGTCAGTGAAGTTAGGCTTGCCATCGGCATCAAAACCTTTCCAATACTCACCTTCAGGCCCAAAGAATTGTAGGTTCATACCTTCTGGACTTGTCATATAATCAAGGAAAGCAAAGATGGCTTCCGGATCCTTAGCTGCTGTTGTAATGTAGCTTGCATTCCAACCCAAGGTTGTGTACGTACCAGGATAGATTTTATTTTTGTCCAAACCAGCCTTATGAATCGGCCAAATCATAAAGTAACCAGCATTTGGATCATTCTTAGTTAGAACATTATGACCTTCCATGGCAAATACTGTTGGACTTGAGCTTGCATATACAGCAACTCTTCCCGCTAGAACTTTTTCTTTAACATTATCTTGCGTTTGCGTGAATGCATCCTGTGAAATCAACTTTTCTCTAAATAACTTTGAAAGATATTTATGTGCTTCACGGAAAACTGGATCTGTGAAGAGGGAAGTTAATTTATTGTCCTTTGGTACTCCACGAATATCTCTATTCAAGTAGGAATACAAAGTCCCTTCACCGAAAGCTGTATAAATTACGCCAAAGCCTTGAACGTTCTGACCCATATGCAGTTCAAGTGGAGTAATGGAATTGCCATACTTTTCTTTTACTTTCACTAAATAATCATATAAATCATCTGTAGTTTCTAGCTTTGGTGATCCTAACTCTTCATAGATTTTCTTGTTTACGACATATCCTGCATTACCAGCTGGACGCCCAGTGTACCAGTTAGGAAAGCGATACAGTTTACCGTCATCAGCACGCAAGAAGTTTAGATTGTCACCCATCCATGTTTTGAGATTCGGGTATTTATCTAAATAATCATCGTATGCAACAAGCTTGCCTTCTAAGCGTAATTTCTCAACCATTGGATCATCGCGTTGCGTCCAAATCATATCTGGCAAATCGTTGGAAGAAATCATAGTGCTAAGCTTTTGTTCATGAAGACCGTTTGCTGTGATCATTGTAATATCAACTTGCTTATTTTCCTTCAACCATTTACCTGCAGGTTTACTATCCCATTTAGGAAAGTCTATATCCCCATAATGGGAATATGCGGTGAAACTCAAAGGCTTGGCACCTAGTACCCATTTGTCACCAGCTTCTGCACCGGGACTGCTCGAAGGTGCTTTCGCTACTTTAGGTGTTTCTGAAGGTGCCGATGATGCACTGCCACCAGCATTGTTACTGCTGCAACCAGCTAGCAATGTTGACACTGCAAGAATAGTTGTAAAAGTCAGCAACGTTAGTTTCTTCTTTACTATCATGCTCCATATTACCCCTCTCATTATTAATTGCTATTTTCAAAGCGATAAACGCCTTAAAACAAGGTAACAACTACTCTTTTAGAGATCCAATCATTACACCTTTGACAAAATGTTTCTGCACAAATGGATATACGAGAACAATCGGAATCGTTACGACCATCATAATTGCCATCTGTAGAGACTTGGCTGTGACCGTTCGTGCAGACTCCAAAATGGCTAATGAGGCAGTGTCGAGAAGCGCTGACTGATCAGAAAGAACATTCGAATTCAAAGTTTGCCGTAATATCGTCTGAACCGGTATTAGGCTGTCACTCGTAATGTAAATACTTGCTAAAAACCAATCATTCCATTGCGCAACTGCAGTAAACAAGCTAAGAGTCGCAATGACCGGTCCTGATAATGGAAGTACAATTCGGAAAAAAATCCCCCAATTGCTGCAACCATCAATCTGAGCAGATTCTTCCAAACCAACAGGAAGACTCTTAAAGAAGGTACGAAATATAATCATATTCCACACACTTACTAATGAGGGAATAATGAAAACAAGGAATGAATTCATCAAACCTAAGGACCGATTCAGAAGAAAAGATGGAATTAATCCCCCGCTAAAATACATCGTAAAGATGAAGAATAACGTGTAAAACTTGCGTCCCATAAGATTGGGTCTAGTCAACCCATATGCTACAATCGCTGTTACAAGGATTGCGCTGATCGTACCGACCACAGTACGACTGATCGATATGAAGAAACCATTAAGGAGTCTTGTATCATTCAAAATAATCTGATAGTTTTCCAGCGTAAACTTTCTTGGCCAGAACGTTACACCACCTATTGCCGTGTCAGATCCTAAATTGAATGAAACGACTAAAGCGTTCCAAAAGGGATAAAGTGACGAGAAGGATAGCAGAATTAGAAAGACATATATGAATGCAACCATTACTCGATCGCTAAAGCCTAAACGTATCAAATCAGTCTGCCTCCCCATTCATATTGTTTATTTAGACACTCTACCATAGACTATTACCAGATCGGCGAGCAATGAAATTGGCTAGTGTAAGCAATGAAATACTAATCACAGCTCTGAACAGCCCCACCGCAGCGGCGTATGAATATCGCTGACTTCCTAGTCCTACACGGTAGACGTAGGTATCAAGAACATCGGATACTGGCCTTAATACAGGGTTGCTTGCGAGCAGCAAGATATCTTCAAAACCTGCACTTAGCAAACTACCGATTGCAAGAATCATAAAAATCGTAACGACAGGCATGATCGTAGGCAATGTAATCGTAAACATTTGTCTAAACTTACTAGCCCCATCCATATCTGCTGCCTCATACAAATGTGGATCAATTCCAGCAATCGCTGCCAAGAACACGATAGAATTAAAGCCAATATCTTTCCACACATTAGTTGAAACCAATATGGCCCAAAAATACTCTGGAATGGAGAGAAAATTAATCGGTTCGTCAATCGCTCCAATCTTCCCTAGTAAAATATTGATGCTTCCATTCTCAGTGGATAGCAAGCTCATGGTAAGGCCAGCAACGATAACCCAAGAAAAGAAATAAGGCAAATAGGTAATTGTCTGAACTGCCCTCTTAAAGACCATATGCCGCACTTCATTAAGCATAAGAGCTAATATAATCGGAGCGGGAAAACCTATCAGAAACTTCAGAAAACTGATAACGACCGTATTCCGCATAACCGTACCAAACTCTGGCGCATTAAAAAACATCGTAAAATGCTTGAAGCCAACCCATGGATTATTCCAAATTTTTGAACCAGTAAAAATACTGTAGTCCATGAACGCGGTCAGCAACCCGTACATAGGCAGGTATGAGAAAACAAATACGAGTAAAAGTCCAGGCCACACCATCATTTGAATGTCCCATTGCTTCAATAATCTTGAAGTGAAGCCTTTGCTTGCCTTTGGCTGCTTCTTGGGCTTTGTTTGATATGACTTCTCTGCTTGTGCTAACGACATGCTCATCCTCCCTAGTTTTCATGGTATTAAATTCTTATAAACTAAATTGGAGGCCTGATAGTCATCCAATTAACAGCCTGTCAACCGAGTTAAATTCACAACTCACTGATTAGTACATTTACATTCTACCTGTCACCCAAAAATCAAACTATATGACAAAAACGCGATTTTTTATACTTCGCCATGATATTTGTGCAACTATTTGCTGCAATTCGGTATAACGGGTTCAAGTCTCTGTTGAAATCGAATTCTTCTTAATTTATTTAATGGTAACAATATCGATTTCAAAGGAGACACGTAAACTTTGCCCCCCGCTATACCTACTTTCCGCAAAAGTTGCCTGGCAATTTCGGCTCAAAATAATAATCAGCGCTTGCCAAATAGCGAAAGCAGCTACGAGGGCGGATCGTTTCTGACGAAGCGTTAGAGTTTTGAGCAAAAATTCCAAAGAAGAATTTTATTAGGCAGGAGTCTATATTATAATGAATCTATACATTCATAAGGAGTGATCAAAGTTGAAGGATAAACTAATCGAACGTTTGGTTCGGTACGCTAAAATTGATACGCAATCTAATGAGGATAGCGAGACATGTCCAACTACGGAAGGACAGCTAGTATTAGCGAATATGCTCGTGGAAGAATTAAAGCAAATTGGAATGGAAGAAGTTACGATCGATGAGAATGGCTATGTCATGGCAACTCTTCCATCCAATTCGGACAAGCAAGTCCCAACAATCGGCTTCTTAGCGCATGTAGATACGGCAACGGATTTCACGGGTACGAATGTGCAGCCTCAAGTGATTGACAGCTTTGATGGCAATGACATTGTGCTTAATGAAGCCTTGGGTGTTGTACTCACGAACAAGGAATTTCCGGAGCTTCATAAATACAAAGGCCATACTCTGATCACAACAAATGGTACAACGCTGCTTGGGGCTGATGACAAAGCGGGTATTGCGGAGATTATGACAGCAATGGAGTACCTGATTCAGCATCCTGAAATTAAACATGGTCGTGTACGCGTTGCGTTCACACCAGATGAAGAGATCGGTCGCGGACCTAGCAGATTCGATGTTGCGGCATTCGATGCTACATATGCGTATACGATGGATGGCGGTCCGCTTGGTGAGCTTGAATATGAGAGCTTCAACGCTGCTGCTGCTAAGATCACCATTAAAGGCTCCAATGTACACCCAGGATATGCTAAAAACAAAATGATTAGCTCCATGAAAATTGCGATGAAGCTGCATGCAGAGCTTCCAGAAGAAAAAGCTCCTGAATTAACGAAAGGCTATGAGGGCTTCTACCACCTGCTATCGATCAATGGTGATGTTGAACAAACCAAAATGTACTACATTATCCGTGATCATAGCCGTGAGAAATTCGAAGCGAAGAAAGCAAATATCGAACGCATTGTCGAGGAATACAAGAAGAAATATGGTGAATCTCGTCTTGAGCTTAATCTATATGATCAATACTACAACATGCGGGATAAGATTGAGCCTGTAATTGAAATTGTTGATATCGCTAGTGATGCTATGCGTTCTCTTAATATCGAGCCTATTATCAAGCCAATCCGCGGTGGGACAGACGGTTCTCAGCTATCCTATATGGGTCTGCCGACACCTAATATCTTCGGCGGCGGAGAGAACTTCCATAGTAAGTTCGAGTATGTCTCCGTCGATAACATGCAGAAGGCTGCACAAGTCATCATTGAAATCGTTCAAAGATTCGAGCGCCAAGGCAAATAAGCATTCGTGCTTTCCAGCATAAAGGGGTGCCAAGAAAGTCATCATTAATCATGACTTCTTGGTACCCCTTTTGTAGCTTTTATCCATTTCATTATGGCTTACCACATATTCCGTAGAAGAGCATATGAACCATGCCTTCAAAAAATGCATCCATATCTCCGCTTTGCTCTGCAAGTCCCAGCATCATTTCGTACTGATTCATATACAATTGAATAAGAGCAAGTACATTTGCAGTTGTAACATCATCTGAAATTTCGCCGCTATTTTTGCCTTCTTCAATCATTTGAGTAATGATCGGAATTTTCTTGTTCTGATATTGCACTTCAACATATTTTGCTAGCTCATGATCATTTAATAACATCTCTTTGATGAGGCGAGGTGGAAATTCCTTAAAGGATTCCTTCTCAAGAAAGAGGATATATTCAATTCGCTCTTTCAGCAAACGTTCCTCATTCATATAATCCTCAAAGTCTAGCAGCGCCTTATCCACATAGCTGATAAACGCTTCCCTAAGCAGCAACTCCTTACTACCAAAATAATTATAAATCGTCACCTGCGACACATTCGCTGTTTTGGAAATATCCGCAATGCGAATTCGCTTTGGATCCGATGTTCGCAGCATTTCCAACGTCGTTCTCATAATTTTCGTTTTGATGCTTTTCGCTCTTTTTTCAAAACCGTTCATAGCCGTGTCCACCCTACTCATAGATAGTTATGAAATTAATGAAATCATTTAGTTAAAATATTTCAAAATATCGTTGACGAAAATTTGGTTCAGGTATATTATAACATATGAAATATATAGCTCATAATATTTCATTTTTTTCATTCCCGGAGGTGTAGGTATGTTAACCGTGCAGCAATTGACGAAGACATTTTCGAATGGCAAAGGGATTTTCGATGTATCCTTTTCGGTGGAAAAAGGGGAAGTTTTTGGTTTCTTAGGTCCCAATGGCGCGGGTAAATCAACGACTATACGTCATATCATGGGTTTCATGAAGCCCGATCAAGGTTATGTTGAGGTTAATGGACTGAACACTTGGGAGACGCAGGGCAAGATCCAATCCTTCATGGGTTATCTACCTGGGGAAATCGCGTTTATCGAAGGTATGACGGGCAAGGCATTTCTTGATTTCATGTCGGATATGCATAAGATCAAAGATTTGTCTAAACGTAATAGCTTAATCAACCGATTCCAATTCGATGTCAATGTGCCAATTCGTAAAATGTCCAAGGGAATGAAGCAGAAGGTCGGAATTGTCGCTACATTCATGCATGACCCTGAGGTGTATATTCTAGATGAACCAACATCCGGTCTTGACCCTCTCATGCAGAAAGTATTTATCGAGCTTGTACTTGAAGAGAAAGCCCGAGGCAAAACATTCCTGTTATCTTCACACAGCTTCCCAGAAATCGAACGTACCTGCGACAGGGCTGCGATTATTAAGGATGGCAAGATCCTTGCGATTAACAATATCCATGAGCTTCAATCCATGCAGCGCAAGCTATTCGATGTTATTTTCGAGAACCAGGCTGACGCAGATGCATTCCGTCACGCTGGCTTACAAATTGTTTCCTATGAAGGGAACCTGGTCAGGGTTGCGATCCAAGGCAATTATAATCAATTCATAGAAGAGACAGCCAAATATAACATACGGAATATTGATATTTTTACCCAAAATCTTGAGGATATCTTCATGAATTACTATGATCGGGAGGGAATATCACAATGAATATGACTTTATATAAGCAGATGATGAAAGTTAACCTGAAGGGATTCATGAACTATTCACTTGGTTCCGCCTTCTATATCCTTCTCATGTTCTGGTTATATCCGGGTATTGCCCAGAACGCCAAAGCAATCGACTCCGTTGTTCAATCGATGCCTGAAGGGATCGGAAGAGCATTCGGTCTTAACGGTTTTGGTACTGCGGAAGCATTTATCTCAGGGGAATACTACGGATTAATTCTTGTTCTTATTCTTTCTATTGTATGTGTCCAGTTATCCACTCAGCTCATGGCTAAACTAGTAGATCAAGGCTCGATGGCCTATCTATTGTCTAGCCCAACGACAAGAGTCAAGATTGCCTTGACGCAAGCGCTCGTTATGACAACCGGACTGTTCTTGATCATTGCCATTACAACTGTAGCAGGTCTTGCTGGTAATGCATGGTTTCTAGAAGGATTTGAGTTTGACACGACCAGTTTTATTCAGATGAATATCTCTGCGTTTCTGCTATTCTTTGCAGTCGGAGGAATTACATTCTTGATATCCTCTCTCGCAAATGATGAAAAGAAAGCATTAGGTATTGCAGGCTTTATTACATTCGGATTCTTCAGTCTAGATTTAATTGGTAAACTCAGTACGAAGCTTGATTGGATGAAAAGCATCACGCTCTTCACCCTTTATAAACCTGGTGATATTATTAACGGGAAGGCGGATCTTCTCACATCGTATACTGTTTTATTAGCGATTGGTCTCGTATCGATTGCGCTTGCCATTATTTTATTCCGTAAGCGTGATTTGCCACTGTAAATAAATAACCCTCATTTCAGATCTGAAGTGACCCTTAGAATGGGCATTGAATAAACCACTGGTTTATCCGATGATTTCTAGGGGTATTTTTATGCTACCTGATATCATTGCATCACCACTTGTTTTTATTGCGCAGGCTAATTAACAGATAGACCACCCGTAAATGGATGGCCTATAGTATGTTTTTCATTTAATCGAAAGTTCTTTACTTCAACTTTTCAACATGGGAACCCAGAAAGAATTGAACATTTGTATAGCCGCCGGATACATTTGCAAATGACCATGGTCCTACAGGTACTCCCCAACATCGAACATCATCTTCTTCAAGGATATCACCAGTGGATTTGTAAAGTAACAATTGATAAGAGAATCCGTTGTCGTCCATGACGTGCAAAGTTGCCAGGGTTGTATTATCTTCAAGCTGAGTTTCTTCAATTGTAACTACAGTGCCACTGAAGCTAGCCATTTTATCAAAATAGGGGGCAGCATTCTTGTTTAGGAGTTTAGCATTAATTGATTTGTCAGTCATGTCCTTGGCAGCTTTTATATCCGCATCATCTTGTGCAGGAAATAATTTATAATTGCTTACAATAAAATCATAGGTTTTTTGATTCAATTCTACTGCATCTTCGGTAATGGCGGGAATTGCTAATTGTGCGTGATTAGCGTATTTTGTTTTTTCGAAATTTTCTTTCTTTTTTGCCTCTTCTTCAGCCTTTGCTTTAGCTTCAGCTACTTTCTTAGCTTTATCTTCAGCTTCTTTTTTAGCTTTCGCTTCTTCAGCCGCTTTTGCCTCAGCTTCTGCCTTTATTTTGGCTTCAGCTTCAATTTTAGCTTTTTCTTCTGCAGTAATCTCAACTTTTGCAGTTGGAGAAGCTTGGGTAGCTTGTACCGGGTCCTTATTTGAGGAACAACCTAAAATGCTTAAAGTCAATATGAGCATCAATCCGATAATAAAATATTTACTCGCTTTGTTGTGATCAAGAATCTTCATTTCATATTTCATCCCTTCAGTTAATTAGTATGTTATTACTATTTGACGAAAAAAATGATATACCTTCCTGAATACTGTAGAATTTTGTATTATTTTCCCCATTTCGAGAACGCAAAACAAAAAGCTGACGCCGGTAAAGTACCGACGCCAGCTCACAGCCTTGTTCTAGTAAGCGAGTGTATAGAGAGCCTTGATATGCGATAAGTAACGAACGTTACTTGCTTCTTTCATAATTGTCGCAGGCAAGCCTTTAAGTGAAGTTCCATTAGCACCGATCGTTGCAACAGCATCCTTGCGGCCTAAGCTTGCAAGTGTACCTGAGTTTACAGGTTCGAATGTTTCGAACGCTTTGTCAGCCAAGAATGCATACAGGTTATAACCGACGAGTTCACCCATTTGCCAAGCGATTTGAGCTGTAGGTGGATATGGGCGACCATCAGCCGCGAATACAACTGCACTATCCCCAACAACAAATACATCCTTGTGAGATGTGGATTGCAGATAATCGTTAACAGTTGCACGACCGCGGTTCACCTCAAGACCTGACTCTCCAACTAGCGGATTTCCTTGAACGCCACCTGTCCATACGAATGTATTCGTAACGATCTTCTGTCCATCTTTAAGCTCTACAACGTTACCGTCAACATTCGTTACAGGAAGACCTGTCAAGAATTTAACGCCACGAGCTTCTAAGCTTGCCACAGCACGTTCGATCAAGTGATCAGGAAAAACTGGAAGAATCTTAGGACCAGCTTCAACTAGCAATAGCTTAATTTCTTTTGCGTCAACACCATAAGTTTTGCTTAACTTCGGCAATTGGTCTGCAATTTCACCAACAAGCTCAACACCTGTTAGACCGCCGCCACCAATAAGGATTGTTGCATCCGCTTCATTGCGAGTCTCAGCATAAATGCGAATGCGATCTTCGATATGCTTACTGATATGGTTCGCATCTTCAGCTGATTTAAGCACCATACTGTACTGTTCAAGTCCTGGAATATTGAAGTAAGCTGTCTTACTTCCTAGACCTACAACAAGAGCATCATAAGTTAGTTTTGCACCGTCTGCCATTTTGACAACTTTCTCTTCAACGGAAAAAGATTCAACCTTACCGATCATAAGATCGATATCTAATCCCTTAAATAACTTTGTTAAAGGCATTGCAATTGCCTTCTCAGCAATGCTGCCTGCTGCAAGACGGTGCAGTTCAGTAATGATCTGATGTGTTGGGTATTGATTTACCACAGTTACACGCGCTTCATCCTTATTCATGTATTTACGAATATTAAGAGCGGCAAGAAGACCGCCATAACCTGCACCTAGAATAACTATATGTTTGGACATCGTTGTTCCTCCGTTCATCAATGAAAGTAGATACTATTTGTTATTTGCACGTTCTCCAGCAACTTGAAGATAAGCATTCAAAAAGCGGAATAGCTTTTGAGCTTGCGGATCTTTGACCATCTTGAGCAAACCAAATAATCCGATCACCTCAGTGCTAGCTTCTGCGCGATCTTTAGCCTCAATTACATTCGCAGCCATATTTTTTACGGACTCAGTTACAGGAGCAGCCATTTCTTTAATCGCTCCTACGGCATCATTCTTTAATACTTCGTCAGTCGCAACACCTTGTACAAAAGTATATGATTTCGTCAAAATATTAACGAGTTCAGTCAATTTAGGCAACTGAGTAACAAGAGCAGTTAAAGATTCTTGAACCTCTGGTTTTAGCAGCTGACTAACGATATCGAGTTGTTCTTGACTAGGTAAATTGTTTGCATTGACTTGTTCAGGCTTGATTTCAGTAACAGTTTCTGACATGTTTAATTCTCCTTTGTGTTAAAATTCTCAAACCCAAAGAGTTCAAGAAATAGTTGGACCTATGGCAAGGTACATGTATAACTACGTGAATTTTTGCGCAAGCATTCACAGAACTCATCATTTGGGTGACATTTTTCATCGCAATTCTTATGAAAATAAGAATACGACTTATTTAGTAGGAATTATAAACTATTTTTTTTAATAAGTATACAACTTTGATTTTATCAATTAATGGTTGAAACCCGCTCCTTATGTAGGAACGGGCTAAATTCATGATTAATGACTTGCCGCTAAATCGATATGCTTCAAATGTTTTTGATTCAGAGCCAAGAAAATAACAGACATCATAACAAAAGCACCACCCACTACAAAAGGAACATGTGAATTAAATGTTTCACCTAGCTTGCCTGCTACGAATGGTGCAATAGCTCCGCCTATAAACCGCAAGAAGCTGTAAGCTGCGGATGCTGTTGAACGTTCTACAGGAGCTGCGTTCATAACCGCTGTCGTAATTAGTGTATTATTATTTCCGAGTAAAGCACCCGCAAATACAACTGCTGCTATAACAAGCCATTGAGTCGATGTCCAAATTCCCATAGCCAGTAAATCAAGTCCAAACAGAATCAGCATGATCATCATGGATTTATTCGTTCCAAATTTCTTTTGCAGCTTAGGGGCCATGAATACGGAAGTGATGGCAAGGAGCAGTCCCCAACCCAGAAATACATATCCTAACCCATGCTCTTCTAATCCTAGAACGAATGGTGCATAAGCCATTAAAGTAAAGAAACCAAAGTTATATAAGCAAGCTGTAAGACCATATACGACAAGAGCTCGATGCTTCATTGCACGAAAAGGATCTAGTATATTCGTTTTGTGCGCTGCAGCTTCTGGACTCTTCTTGGGCGCCTTCGGCATCATAATGAATAAGCTCAGAAATGCAATAACCATTAATGCAGCTACCCCAAAGAATGGACCACTCCAATGGATCGCGCCTAGTTCACCACCGAGCAGTGGACCAATGGAAATACCTAAACCAATCGCAGCCTCGTATAAAATAATCGCTTGCGCTACGCCAGACTTAGATAATGACACAATCGCCGTTAATGCCGTAGCGACAAAAAGCGCATTTCCTAGTCCCCATCCTCCGCGTAAACCAATAAGCTCCCATATGCCACTCGACATACCACCTAACGCTGAGAAAATCGCGATAATAACGATCCCAGTAAGTAGTGTGCCCTTAATTCCTAATCTTGATGAAATAAATCCAGTAAAAAGCATCGCAATTGCCATAACCGCATTGTAGCTAGTGAATAATAGGGACACTTGGCTGTACGAAGCATTTAATTGCTTACCTATCGCTGGCAGAATCGGATCAACAAGTCCTAGACCCATAAATGCAATTACACAAGCAAATCCGACAGCCCAGACAGCTCTTGGTTGATTAAGAAGGCTGGTTTTTTCTGATGATAAAGGTAATGCGGTTGATGTACAATTGCTTACATTATTTTGTGATGACATGTATTCATAACTCCTTTTATCCATATGGTTGCATTATACAACTAATTAATTGTATTATACAACTATATAGGTATATGTCAATCTCGGTGCTAGTATGTTACCATTGAAGAAGTTCATGATCACATTACATGATGAAGGTGGGTATAATGGAGAAATCATCACATGAAACGATTGAACTAGAAATGGCTTTTCTTGTTCGCCGTGTTACTTCTATGACTTCCAGTAGTAAAAGTCTCGGTATGCTTGACCGTTCTGCTTATTTATTCCTGCATCACATAACATCACATGGTCCTGCTGGTGTTAAAGCATTAGCAGATGAATTTCAATTGGATATTTCAACAGCGAGCAGGCAAGCCGCTGCTTTAGAGCAGAAAGAATTCTTATATCGAATACCAGATCCTCATGATGGAAGAGCCTATTCCTTGCAAATAACGGAATTAGGATTGCAAGAATATCTTGACTACAAAACAATACGAATAAATAAAATGAAGACTGTGCTTCATGAATGGTCTGAAGATGACCGCATGAAATTCGGAGAATTATTGCGTAAGTTCAATCGTTCATTTCGATAGAAGCCTATATAAAAGCCCTTGGACCTCCTGGTCAAGGGCTTTAACTCGTAGCTGAACTATTCTATAAAACTATCTTTTTCTCTTAAATACACATACGATCTCACGCGATGCGCCTTGCGACATACTTGTATCAAAACAAGAAATAAGTTCCCAACCTGCACTGCCTAGCGAATTCAGTTCATTCTCAAACTCAGCCAGATCCACCTTGCCTCCAAAGAATCCTTTGGTATGTAATTTTAATGTTTTGTATTCCCATGTGTCTATCATTTATGAGCCTCCCTACTAATCATTGCTTCGAAAAACACTTTACTTTCTGCTGAGACTCCCCGAATATATATCTCTGACCCCGAGTGGACGGAACGGAGAATCGTTATTTCTTCACCCATGATAGCTTCCTGATAATAGGTGATCCGGAATCGGTTCAGTCCAGCATCCAGCTCTGCTGTAGTCAATGCATCTAAACAGATATCAGCAAATCGCGCATTATTCAAATGCCCATTCATGTCTATACTGCTGTAACGAACCTTCCACACATAGGCTTCCTCAAGTGGAATTTCCGCCGGGATCGATACGCGAGCTGGCGCATCGCCAATTGAATCGGTCGTATTGGCCGCAACCTCAAATGGAAACGCAGATGAGCGAAGAATTTTACGTTTATTCAGATCGACAAGCACCCATACGGTTCTAGCTTGTCCGATCTGCTCATGCCCTTCTCCAAATAAGCGAAAATCGCGCAACCATTGCACGCCCTTCGGTTCTTTATTCCACGTTTCAATTTCGAACTCTTCACCATATCGCGGCATGCGCGTAAGCTCCAGATCGATCGTAGTCAGCATCCATGCCATATCATGTGCAAGTAATTTCTCTAAAGATACGCCTAAACTTGCAATATGCGCATCGCCAGCACGCTGCATCCATTCAAGTAAAGTGGATAGTTTACAATCTCGCTTGTAATCACAGTTATCCGATTGCACCAAATGCTGTTCATTCCACAGATGTCTCAATGTCAACAACTCCTTTAGTACCCTTATCATACTATTTTTAATGAGCAGATGACATCAGTACTTACTAATGGTCCTCCCAGCATTCTGCACCTGTAAGTCCGTCTATATGGCTTGCGACAAATTGTGGATCTTTGCCAGCTTTGCGCTGCTTCATGTAGTCCTGAAGTGCTGCAAAAGCAATGCGTCCAAGCACTAGAATAACGCCTAAATTCAGAAGCGCCATTAAACCCATAAATAAATCAGCTAAATCCCATACCACCTGTACTTGCGCAAGTGAACCAAATATTACCATCGCTACGACGATGATTCGATAGCAGAACAGGAGCATTTTACTGCCATTAAGGAATTCAATATTGGTTTCACCATAGTAGTAATTTCCAATGATCGAGCTGTAGGCGAACATAAACACCATCACAGCAAGAAGCCCTGACACCCAAGACCCCATTGAACTTGTTAATGCGTATTGCGTCAACTGAATCCCCATTAGATCCATACCTTCGGGAATGTCTGCGAACAAAATGATAAAAGCTGTAGCACTACAAATCAGTAGCGTATCCGTAAAAACACCCAAAGCTTGAATCAGCCCTTGCTTCACAGGATGAGTCACTTCTGCAGTTGCAGCGGCATTAGGGGCTGATCCCATCCCCGCTTCATTGGAGAATAACCCCCGTTTAATTCCTTCCATCATCGCAGCACCTATTCCCCCACTTACCGCCTGCTCCCAGCCAAATGCACTACCAATAATGTAGGAGATGACTTCTGGAATCCGAGTAAAATGAACAACAATCATGTACAAAGCAATTAGGATGTAGAGAATCGCCATAACTGGCACGATGATGGATGACAACTTAGCAACATTTTTGACACCGCCAAATATAACAATGACAACAAGTATGGCAAGTACGATTGCAAACGCATCCGTCGGAATTCCAAAAGCTGCTTCAAAAGAAAGCGCAGCGGTATTCGCTTGAACAGAGTTAAACACGAATCCAAAGCTGATCGTTATCAAGATGGAAAAAATGACGCCCAGCCATCTTTTATTAAGAGCCTTTTCCATATAATAAGCAGGACCACCACGGTATACCTGACCATCTCGAACTTTATAGATTTGGGCTAATGTACTCTCAACAAATGCGGAGGCTCCCCCAATCAATGCGATGACCCACATCCAAAAAACAGCACCTGGACCACCTAACGAGATTGCGATTGCAACTCCGGCAATATTACCAGTACCTACTCTTGATGCCGTCCCTATACAGAATGCTTGAAAAGAAGAAACGCTGCCTTTCTTATTACTTCTATTTCCTGTAGTTTCCTTGCCAAGCAATCGGATCATTTCGCCGAAGAGGCGAAACTGGACGAATCGTGTGCGAATCGTAAAATAGACCCCTGATCCAATTAACACAATAATTAAGACATAAGACCATAGAATGGTATTTCCTGTACGAATAATTTGATCCAGCCATGCTACCACTTGCGTACCTCTTTCTCATCTTAGATGTTTAATGGTGTACATTAGTATAACAAAAAAAGATCATTTTCCCAAAAAATTGTTTAATTACTTATAAATATCTATTTTATACACACGAAGAGGGTGCTCCCCGAAAGTCATTGATCACTTTCGGGAGGCACCCTCTTCGCAGATACCTGATCAATTAAGAGTTGGCTCTCTTAACGAACAGATGTCTTATTGGTCATAATCCATGCATCGCCTTTATACGTAGGTACTCTACCTTTTGAGCGGTCTACGAATAGTTTCTCTTTGCATGCATTGCATTTGCCATACTCTGTATCCTTCTTGATATTGACCACATAAGTCGCAGAGCATTTACATTCAATTTTAAATAAGTCTAGCGCATTATGATAGGCTTTGGCTAGTTCATCTTGCTGATCATCCAGAGGCAAATTAACGGATTTGCTTGCTTCATTTAACCCATGAACATGCATTGACGCGACATGATCAGGATTAATCGCATATGTTTCATCCCCAACGTTAAAAACGATCTTCTGACCTTGTTCAAAGCATCTAAAAATCTCTTTGGCTTGTCTGACAGTAGCTGGGAATGATCCTTTGTAACCTGAACTTAGAACGTAAGTTATCATTTGAAGCTTTTCATTCATATACAATTCTGTGCTATACATACAACCAAATTCACCTCACCATGCGATTATACCATGCGCCTATGAAACAAAACTACTCGAAATCAGCGAATCTACTTTCCTAATAATGTTAATTTTTCATAGAATTACTTCTTCAATCTGATCACTTGATCATCGCTCATAGATTCATGCTCATTTCCATAACGGGCTTTATTGTAGCTGTTAGCTAGTTCAATGAATTCTTGTTCATTTATTTCTTTATCAAATACTTGTCTTTTCACGATGGCTTTCATTGTTTCATCAGGTGTCAACTCTTTTTGATAGTTAAACCCTTTGCCAATAGCATCTATCACTTTATGCTTATAAATCCACCTTACTCGTTCACGCCAATTCGTGAGTTCCGACCATTTAGGCTCTCGTTTCATCAGATTATTCCATTTATTTTTCAGCGATTGAAAGACGGATGATCGAATATCCTCCCACGCTTGTAACTGTTTCTTCTCATCATGATAACCGCTATTCAAATAGATTTTATTCTTTCCGGTTAGCAGCCTTTTGATAAATTGAATGAATCGATTTATCGCTTCTCGAATTTTTGGAAATAGAATATAACATAGAAATAAGAAGATCAGGATAAGGATCCCAACAAAAATGAACAATATAACGTCGCCCCATTGAGATAGTTCCTCTTGCTGCGGCATTTCTTCCACCGGACTAAAATCCTGTATGGGTGGACTTTCAGGTACATAATTGGTAGAGAGCCAAGAAACCAATAATTGGGCGAGATACGCAGCGCCTTGCAGCATCCAATTCACGATTTGATCTAAGACATAAACAAATGAAAAGAATACAATTAAACCAATGAGTATGAATGTCCATAGTCGATTCTTGCTCACAACTGTACGGGATACCCTGCGATTTCCAGGTGTTTTGTTCTGTAAATGCTGTTGATTAAACTGAAACAGGGTAACGATTAGACTCGCTAGACCTGTCCATAAAAACAGGTTCTTATAAGGCTCCAAGTCAATTGAAAAGACTGAAGCGATCGAAGCTACAAAGTAACAGATGATACCAATCACGAATGCTGTTGGAGGAAAAATAGAATCCCACTCATATACAATCATTTGTGTGCCACGATAGATAAGATAGCAGCATAAAGCTACCATTAGAATCCCTACCAATCCAAATGATACGGATGTTATTAATGCAACCAATAGGATGCTGATCACGAGCAATAAAGCATAGAACCATATAGCCCGACTGATTCGAATTGCAGCCACAAGAGCACCACATAAATAGGACGTCCATAACAATACGACCCAAGTCCCTAATGAAACAGGTGACAATATAAGATAAGTAATGATCACGAACGGGACAAACATTAAGAGCTCAATGCCTGCATACAGAATGCTATGAGTTATCCGTTTCAGCAGCATACTTAAGCTAGGACGCTGTAATTCCATCATAAGGGTCCTCCATCACTTTACTTTGCTTATCCTTCAGCATGATCATGTCGACGGTATGCCCCATACTCCGCAATCGCTGGATCTCTTTTTCGATCGCTTTATTCGTATAGGCAGAAATAATAAGACAATCCGTACTGCTATCCGATGACCTTCCGATATTCCCTAACAAATCCTCGAATGGAAAACTGCGTTTCAATTCCAGCTTGGCCAATGCTTCCATGATCGATCGCTGGTGATAGAGTCCAGTTTGACACGGTATTTGAATTGGCGTTCTCAGCGGTCCGTCAACTAATCTCCCATTGGAAGCAAATCCCGTAGCAATTCCTTTATTCATGACATAATCTACTAAGGAAGCGACATAAACGATGCCTTTCTCGATTAACTCTACGTTAGTCACGATATTCCACATCGTGGTGCTATCATCGATATTTAATAGAATCATTAGCTTATGATCCGCTGTAAAAGCTCGACTATTCACTTGAAGATTCCCGCTGCGAGCGGTTGCTTTCCAGTTGATACTGTTCATCGGATCGCCAGCTTGATATTCTCTCACCCCCTGAATAAAGAAAGGATCCTCCACAATCCATCTTCTCACGAGCAAATCACCAAGCCATTTACTCGAAGGCAGCGGAATTTCATCAACAGGTATGGGAAGTGGATAGACTAGGATTGAACAATTGACATAGAGCTGCTCATGAACTTCTACTATTCCTAAAAGATCGCCACTCGTTATTGTAGTTGAATTAAGATAATAATAACCTCGCTTTAAACACTTCACCTGATGCCTTCTAGTAATTTCTGTGTAGGGCATCAGACTGAACAGACTCATATGATTCTGCATGATTTCTCCCGAATCTATGGCCATATCAGCTTGCCCGGCCATTTGCAAATGAGCGGACATCATCGTTTCCACACGAAGCCATGGTGTTGGCAGCAGCTTCCGATTGGAGATCCGTTCAATTAATTCTATCTCGTCTCCCGCATAACATTCTGTACGATCAAAGCTTTTATGATACTCAATCTTTGTAAGTGACCATCGTCTAAACAGTGCCCTTTGACCTATTATCACAACTAATGCAACAAGGATGATCCAATGAATACCCATAAGAGGCTACCTTGACAGAATAATTTCTTCAGCAGGTACAGCTACCATGCCAAGAATCTGCCCGATCAGTGTTCCGCTTTGATTACTAGCAAGTCTATTAACATGTGACAGGACAAGCCGATGCGCAAGGACAGGCTCTGCCATTGCCTTAATATCATCCGGTGAAACATAATCTCTACCCTTCACTACAGCATGAGCTTGTGCAGCCTTAAGTAAAGCTTGCGTTCCTCTCGGACTAACCCCGATCTGAATTTCTGGATGCTGTCTTGTCTTCTCTGCAATCGCAACGATGTAGGCTAATAAATCTTCATGCACAAATACGGAAGAGTACTGATCTTGAGCCGCAATTAACTCTTCCCGATCCACGATGGCTTGAATCTGCTCAAGCACATTATGTTCCTTGAATCTGCGCAATATTTCGACTCCTTCCGCTGTAGAAGGATAACCCATATTAATTTTCAGAAGAAAACGATCTAGTTGTGCTTCCGGCAAAGGAAATGTCCCTTGATTCTCGATTGGATTCTGTGTCGCAATCACAAGGAATGGACGAGCAAGCCGCATTGTTTCCCCATCTATACTCACTTGTCGTTCCTCCATACACTCAAGCAAGCTGGATTGTGTACGAGGCGTTGCGCGGTTAATCTCATCCGCGAGAACAATGTTCGCAAATAACGGGCCTGGGCGAAACTCAAAATCGCTTGTTTTTTGGTTATAGTAATGCAAGCCACTCAAATCCGATGGCAGCAAATCAGGTGTGAATTGAATACGCTTAAAATCCCCATTAAGCGATTTGGCAATAGCTTTGGCTAGTAGGGTCTTACCTGTTCCAGGGACATCTTCTAGAAGCACATGGCCAGATGTTATAAGCGCAACGACCAATTGCTCAACGACATGTTCCTTACCAACAATAACTTTAGCGACATTTTTCTTTAGGCGATCAGATAGTTCTTGAATAGCTTGTAGTTTCATATTTGAGTTCTCCTTTAAATATAGTAATTTATATTGTACGGCTATTTCCACGTCGATTAAAATATTGGCGAAGACCTTCACCTAATATATTGAAAGTCAAGATTGTAAACATAATAGCAGCAGCAGGATAAAGAACAAAGTCAAAATTGCTGACATAGATGTTTCTGCGAAGGTCGTAATCGGAAAGTAGGCTAACCCAATCGATACTACCATTACGGATTCCCATCCCTGCATCCCAAATTGCTTTATTAACTTTAATAATAATTTTCAGCACGCCCATCTGTCCAATTAATAAGGTGATTTTGCCTAAATCAATGCAGAAATAAATGATCATTTCGGGCAGTAGTGCGGGCATATAATAACTCTTTATCATCCGCCAAGGACTTAACCCCAGTGCATGACCCGCTTCAACATATTGCTCATTGGAAACCTTGCTTGTCTGTTGTTGAATGACGTAGGCAGCTCGTCCAACCTCGATTAACGCAACAATAAGAACAGCCCATATCAAACGGGTTGGTGAGATATTATTAGAAATGAAAGGAAGCGTAAAAATAATGGCAACAGAGAATATAGTAGGAAGATAGGAGAAAATCTGATTCCAGAATGTCGTAAGAAAATGGAAGTAGCCTCTATTTCGATACGATAATAACCCTAGGGGAATAGCGACCAAATAACGAATAATGGCGATTCCAAAAATAATATAAATCGTATCGCGTGTACCTAGTATGAGCTTACTAAAATTATCGACTCCAATACCATCTGAACCAAGTAGGTTGGATTCGGATGGAGGGTATTTTGGCACCATTATTTTACCATCTGCTCCCCACTTGCTTCTGGAACCCTCTAATGTTGCATCTACGTGAGGAAAATAAGGTCCAAAAATCATTACAATGATAATGATAGCAAGCATGCATACGCCAATCCATAATGTCATGTTCTTCATCTTTTTCATATTCATACTCCCTTTCCTCTATCTTGGATCTAGCTTATGTTTAGCAATCTGACTGATCACCTGAAAAATAAACAGTAGCACCATGAAACAGAAAGAGATTCCAATAATGACACCAGGCTCAAAGTAACTTATCGCCATGTATAATCGAGAGGCAGCACCCGGATAGTTCGTGAAAATCTCAACGAACAATAAATTGGATAATATATAACCGAATAAGGGCAATATATGTGTTAATAGGGTTGACATGCTATTTTTGAGTATATGCTTAAATAAAATCAACCGTTCCGTTATGCCTTTCGCACGAGCTACTTGAATATACATTTGTCCCTCTTGCATCGCAATGGAAGCACTCGTAATTCTCGCCATATAAATGACTGGATAAATGGAGACTAAGATAGTTGGCACGATGAAATCTGTCCAATGCCCCTTTGGAAAAAAGGGGATCCATCTCACATAGCGAATCACGATCCATTGGATGATGAGAATCAACATAAAATCGGGAATCGATTGAACTAACCATGTGCTCCAATTGCCCAATAGATTGAATTTTGTTTTGGAAAGTTTATAGTCCATCACGCCTTTTAATGTCCCAACCACGACTCCTATAACAAGAGCTAGCAAGATAATCACAATACTACGCCCCATAGCGGACATAACAGCTTCACCTGTTGGAATTAGAGCATCACGTGATCTGCCAAGACTATGGTTTACAAACATTTCATGAAAGAAATTCTTAATATTCTCTATGTATAATTCCATTGTTGTGGGTGGTTCGATTCCAGTATTATTCATACGTACGTTAACTGCATTGCGAGGGTAGAGAACGATCAGAATAATACCGATCATTGCAATAACCGTAATTACAAATGTCCCAAGTATATTTCTTCTTAGTTTCATAGCGCCTCCATTAATTTGAATTTGTAGAATTATGATATAAATAAAGCGCTACAATCCTTTGCTTTTAACAGCTGAGTAATTGTAACGCTTCTAGTTGTTTTAAATTGTCATTCAATCATTCTCATTTGATTTACATACTCCTATAACCGCGTCTATTATAATGTCTTCTTAAGCCTTCACCCAATACATTAAAAGTAAGAATCGTAAACATGATAGCTCCGGCAGGGAAGAATACAAACGAGAACTTGCTTAAATAAATATCGAATCTGGAATCTGCGAGCAGATTGATCCAGTTATTGCTAGTATTCAAAAATTCCATTGTAAATTCATGCGTCTCAACCCAATCTTGTGATAGGAAAATACCCAAGATCCCAAGCTGTCCTACTAATAGCGCAGCCCTACCTAAGTCTAAGCAAAAATTAACAATCATTTCAGGAATCAAACCCGGCATATAATAGCTTTTGGCAATACGCCAAGGACTGAATCCAAGCGCATGGGCAGCCTCGATATAGAGTTCTTTTGAAATTTTATTTGCCTGCTGTTGTGTCACGTAAGCAACGCGTCCTGCCTCCAGTATGGCCAAAGTCAGAATAACCCAGAACAATCGAGACGATCCAAATAGCATAAACGGCAAACATATGATAACAACCGCTGAGAAAAACGTAGGTAAATAAGAGAAGATTTGATTCCAACCTGTCGTAAGCGAATGGAAGAAGCCTTTGTTGCGGTACGACAGCAAACCTAATGGAACTCCGATTATGTAGCGAACGAGAGCGATTCCGAGTATGATCATGATTGTCTCTTTCGTTCCCAGGATCAGCTTGCTGAAATTATCTACGCCTGATTTATCGGAGCCTAGCAGGTTCAGACTCGATGGCGCGTATTTCGGCAATTCAA
Source organism: Paenibacillus albiflavus (assembly GCF_004344915.1). Lineage (GTDB taxonomy): Bacteria > Bacillota > Bacilli > Paenibacillales > NBRC-103111 > Paenibacillus_AM > Paenibacillus_AM albiflavus. Next base: position 58,858 of record NZ_SKFG01000021.1, read on the forward strand.
TCCGATTATCAAGCCCCCATCTTGACCGAGACTCAGCAAGTGTCGTATCAACATGAGGTAAATATGGTCCAAAAAACATAACGATTATAATAATGGTCAGCATGATGCAGCCGATCCAAATTGCACTATTTTTCATAGGTATTTACCCCTTCTCATCGTGGATCGAATTTGCGTTTTGCAATTTGGCTAAAAAACTGAAGGATAATCAGCAATACCATAAAACAAAAAACGATACCGATAATAACGCCAGGTTCATAATTTGGTCCAGTACCAATATATCGGCTGTAATCAATAGCGAGATATAAACGATAAGCGGCACCAGGATAGTTAGAGAAGATCTCAACAATCAGCAAATTAGACAAAATATATACAAATAGCGGCGTTATATGAGTCAGGATCGTCGCCATGCTGTTATAAAGCATATGCTTGAATAAAATGACACGCTCTTTAATCCCTTTGGCCCGCGCTACCCGAATGTATAGCTGTCCCTCCTGCGTAGCGAGCGATGCACTGGTTATTCTAGCAAGATAAATAATGGGATAGATCGATACCAGAATCGAAGGCAATATGAAATCAGACCAATCTCCATGCGGGAAGAATGGAATCCACCTTAAATGGCGAATCGTCAGCCATTGAACGATAAGTACGAGCATAAAATCTGGAATCGATTGGATGAGCCAAGTTGTCCAATTGCCCAAAATGCTAAACTTCGAATTTGAAAGCTTAAAATCGAGTATTCCTTTTAGTGTCCCAAACACAATACCGAAAATGAGAGCAACTATAATAATCACAATGCTATTGTTCATTGATTGTATGATCGTTTGGCTTGCGGTAATCTGCGAATCTCTCGTTGGACCAAGACTGTGATTTACGAATAATTCGCGAAAAAACCCCGTAATATTCTCAACATATTGCGACCAAATCTGATCATTCGGATGGAGGATAAGACCAAATTTTCCATACTCGATATTTAATTGACGCGGGTATAATACGAGCAATATAACGAATAGCATGGCAATTGCACTGATAAGCAGTGGTCTTAGCATTTGTTTAGTGAGTTTCATAGCTTCTCCTATTCATGATAATTTGTTTGTTTATTCTGTCATCATACTTTTACACAACGCTATTTCCCCGTCTGTTAAAAAGTTTTCTGAGCCCTTCGCCTAATATATTGAAAGTAATAATGGTATACATAATCGCGAGTGCTGGGAAGAATATGAAAGCGAATTTGCTTAAATAAATGTCGGAACGATGATCTGCAAGCACATTGATCCAATTGGAGCTTGTGTTGGAAATCCTCATCGTAAAGAATCCAATCTCAACCCAATCCTGTGATAAGAAAATCCCGATAATCCCAAGTTGTCCGATTAATAAGGCGACCTTGCCGACATCCATGCAGAAGTTGACTATCGTTTCTGGCAGCAGCGCAGGCAAGTAACAGCTTTTGACTAATCGTAAAGGATTTAAGCCAAGTGCATGACCAGCTTCTACAAACAGCTCCTTAGATAACTTATTCGTCTGCTGTTGAATAACGTAGGCAACACGTCCTGCTTCCAGAATGGCCAAAATCAGCACAACCCAAAGCATTCGATAGGAATTAAACAGAAAGTAAGGGATACTGACCAGTAAAGCTGCCGAGAAAAAAGTCGGTAAATATGAGAAAATCTGATTCCAGCATGACGTAATCACATGAAAAAAGCCTTTATTCCTATAAGATAATAAGCCAAGCGGAATCCCAATTAAGTACCGTACAAGGGCTATCCCCACTATTAAATAAATCGTTTCTTTCGTTCCTATAATCAGCTTGCTGAAATTATCAACACCATTGCGATCAGAACCAAGTATGTTAACATCGGATGGGGCATATCGTGGCAGCATTAACCTGTTATTCTCATTCCATCTATGCTTAACTTCAGCCAGCGTAGGATCTACTTTTGGGAAGTAGGCACCAAAATACATGACGATGATGATGATGGCGAGCATTATTCCACCAACCCATAATGCTTTATTTTTCAATAGCTATACCACCTTATATTATCTAGGATCAATTCTCTGCTTCATAATGAGGCTAATGATTTGAATAATGAGCAGCATTATCATAAAACAACAAGCAATTCCGATGATAACACCCGGCTCGTAATTACTCCCTGTTCCATAGGATCGATTATAATCAATCGCAAGAAACATGCGCTGAGCCGCTCCAGGATAATTAGAGAATATTTCGACCATCAGTAAATTGGATAAAATATAAACAAACAGCGGGGAAATATGGGTCAAAATTGTTGAGGTGCTATTTCTGAGCATATGCTTGAATACAATCGAGCGCTCGGATATCCCCTTGGCACGCGCCACACGAATGTAAAGTTCACCTTCCTGCATCGCAAAGGAAGCGCTTGTAATTCTGGCTAGATAAGTAATCGGATGAAGCGAAACGAGAATCGAAGGCAGTATAAAATCTGACCAGCGACCCTGCGGAAAAAACGGAATCCATTGCAAATAACGAATAACGACAAATTGCATCATGACCATGAGCATAAAATCGGGGATAGACTGAAAGAACCATGTAGTCCAATTTCCAAAAAAAGTGTACTTCGATTTCGATAATTTATAATCTAATATCCCTTTGAGCGTTCCAAATACGACAGTCAGAAAAAAAGTAGCGATGATAATCACGATACTATTGCCCATAGAAGTCATGACGGCTTTCCCAACTGTAGTCAATGAGTCTCTGGTCGGTCCTAGACTATGATTAACGATTAGTTCATGAAAAAAGTTGTTAATATTCTCCCCGAATTCAGTCATGATGGGCTTGCTATTTCCAAGCGATACCCCAAATTCACCTCTTACGATCGTTAAATGCCGCGGAAATAAAACAGCCAAAATAATAAATGCAATTGCAATCATACTAATAATGAATGATCTCAAGATCTGAATGCTTAGTCCCATATTACCCCCATACAATTGCATGATTCCGAATAATCAGATTCATTGTAAGATACAACCACTAATATTTAAAAAAGCGCACAACATCTCAGTAGTTCGCTTAGATGTTGTGACGCTTCTAGTTGTTCTTATAATTCGTGTTTGCCAAGAATTTGAGTCAGTTCCTTCAAAAACATACTAATATCCTTAAATTGACGATAAACAGATGCAAATCGGATATAAGCAACCTCATCGACAGGATAGAGCTGCTCCATTACAATTTCACCGATATCACGTGAATTGACTTCTGCATGCGCTGTATTTCGAAGCTGCATTTCAACCTCAGATACGATGCTTTCCAGCTGTTCTACGGATACTGGCCGCTTCTCACAAGCTCTAATGAGTCCGCGCAGCATTTTCTCACGCGAAAATTCTTCTCTTGATCCATCTTTCTTAATGACAATAAGTGGTGTTTCCTCTACCGTCTCGAAGGTTGTAAATCGCTTGAGACAAGCATCACATTCACGCCTTCTACGGATGGACTTATTCTCATTAGCTGCCCTTGAATCAAGCACTTTGGTCCCAAAATGATCACAATAAGGGCACTTCATACGTTTATCCCTCCGTTATATGTTTCTTACAATCGATTGCCATTTGTTGCTTGTCATGAACTTTGTACAAAGGAGCATAATAGTTTTACCAAGAGACAAGGAGGTGAACGAACACATGGCATCCAGAAACCAACTTGTAGTGCCTCAAGCAAATGCTGCTTTGGATCAAATGAAATACGAGGTTGCTTCTGAACTAGGTATCTCTCTTTCTCAAGATGGATACTACGGTAACCTTGCAACTCGAGATGCAGGTTACATCGGTGGTAACATTACGAAAAGACTGGTACAAATTGCTGAGCAGCAATTAGCTGGTCAATCCCGATAGTCATCGTCTGAATTCTATATAACACTAAGGAAGTATAGGATAATCCCTACAAGGGTTGTCCTATGCTTCTTCATGATTTTAGATCAGGTCCATATACTTTGTGATACTTATCATAATAATAACGTACTCTTTTGACAAAATGCTTCGTTTGCCCGTAAGGAATTGTAGAAATTGAAGTTTCAGAGCCATCCCATACATTCGTAGCACGCCATTTGTTAACCGTGCCTTGACCGGCATTGTACGCCGCGATTGCATAATTAAGATGACCGTCATAATAATTCAAAAGCCAACTTAAATACCACGCACCCATATCGATATTAACCGAAGCATCTTGCAAGTCGTGATCGGACCCCACTGTGCCAATATTGGAAGATTCCTTAATCCATTGCGCTGTTTCAGGCATTAACTGCATTAATCCTAATGCGCCTTTGGAAGAAGTTCCTTCTACTTTAAAGTTATTCTCCACTCGAATAATCGCTGCAATTAGAAACGGGTCCACGTTATATTTCGACGCACTTGTCGAAATTTCCTGCCTATAATCGATAGGGTATAACAATTCTTCAATTTTATTCGAGAAAATTAGCAAAAAAAGTAAAACGGCAATTAAAAGAATTGCATAAGTTCGTTTTTTATGAACAAAATTCATCCCAACTAAATTCCTTTCCAGAACGCTTCAATTTGAGCTTCTGTTGTATCTAAGCTGCCACTGTTATCAATAAGAACGTCTGCAAGGTTTTTCTTGTCTTCAATTGGCACTTGGGTATTCAATCTGGCCTCTGCCTCCGCTTGGGTAAAGCCGTCACGATGTATAAGCCTCTTAAGCTGTATTTCACGTGGTACGTAGACGACCATAATCTGCTCAAACATAGAATCATATCCTGATTCATAAAGCAGCGGAATATCAACTACGATCAGCTTGTCCGGATCAGATATTGCGTATTTCTCCATTCGGTTTCGGATCTCTTTACGGATGGAAGGATGCAAGATATTATTCAGCTCTTTACGTTTGGCCTCATCTCCAAATACGATCCCTCCAAGTGCTTTACGATCAAGTCGACCATCTGGTAGTATGATCTCTCGACCGAAATGCTGAACCAATTGCAACAAGCCAGGTTGCCCTGGCTCAACAACCTCTCTTGCAATGACATCTGCATCTATCAATATCGCCCCTCTAGCTTTAAGCATATTGGCGACTGTACTTTTACCGCAAGCTATACCTCCAGTAAGTCCCAGAAACATGTTCTTACCTCCTTACATCATAACCCACCATAGCCATCATGTGACAAAGCTAGTGCAAGAAGAAACGGTTTCACCGTCCCTTCTAGAATACCAAGCAAATGTTCTAATATGCCTATTTCTTAAGCTTAGATTTGTTTGACTGACATTTCGGGCAAATATGTGTACCGCGCCCACCTACTACGTACCTCTCAATCGGTTGTCCACAGTTCGTACATGGCTGCTGTGCTCTGCCATATACTTTAAACTGGTGCTGAAACATCCCGATCTCGCCTTGCCCATTAACAAATGATTTAATGGAAGAACCACCCGCCGCAACAGCTTCTTGAAGCGTTTGCTTAATTGCGTCATATAACCTGTGAAGTTCATTTGTAGTTAAGGAATTCGCGGATCGTTCAGGATGAATGCCTGCCTGAAATAAGGATTCATCCACATAAATATTTCCGATTCCGACAATATAAGCTTGATTCAACAATAAAGGCTTGATCATCGTCGTACGTTGATGGATTACCTTCTTAAAGGCTTCAAAGGTAAAGCTCTCTTCTAGCGGCTCAAGCCCAAGCTTATTCAGGGGAGGCTTAGTGAATGCCTCCTCATGAGAGAATAAGTCCATCGTACCAAACTGTCTGACATCCTTATAGCGCAGCTCCGTGTGGTCGGTAAAGGAGAAGATCACATGCGTATGTTTTTCCACTGGATCTGCAGCCTGATACAAGCCATAACGTCCCTCCATTCTCAAATGGGAGACAAGAATATAATCATCAAGTACAAAGGTTAAAAATTTGCCGCGACGACCGATATCGCGAATCGTCTGGTCCGCTAATAAAGCAGCAAACAACTGAGGATCTTCAGGAGTGCGTACAATTCTAGGCAATTTCACCTCAACTGCTTGAATTGTTTTCCCACATACGAGTTCTATTAGTGTTCGTCTGACCGTTTCGACTTCTGGCAATTCTGGCATGCTCTATCATCCTAACCTGTTATCGTTTACTTCGCATCGTACCAATCTAAGCCTTCGGAAACGTCAGCTCGAAGTGGTACATCCAGTTTAATCGCTTGCTCCATCACTTCTGGAACAAGTTGTTTCATTAGCGCAACCTCATGTTCTGGAACTTCAAATACGAGTTCGTCATGTACTTGCAAGAGCATGCGAGATTGCAGCTTCTCTTGTCGCAAGCGTTCCGCCATATTCACCATGGCCAGCTTAATAATATCAGCGGCAGTACCTTGAATTGGGGTATTCATCGCTGTACGTTCGGCAAATGAACGCAAGTTAAAATTAGACGCTGTAATATCAGGCAAATATCTGCGACGACCGAGCAAAGTGGATACATAGCCATCCTGTCTTGCTTCTTTTACGATATCCTCCATAAACTGGTGGACACCTTGAAAAACAGCAAAATATTGCTCAATAAACGCAGCTGCTTCTTTACGTGTAATATTCAAATTCTGTGACAAACCATAATCGGATATGCCATACACGATACCAAAGTTAACAGCCTTCGCTTGGCGGCGCATATTCGCATCCACCTGATCTTGGCCGACTCCAAAAACATCCATTGCGGTTTTGGTATGGATATCCAAATCATGCAAGAACGCTTCGATCAAATTCTTATCTTTGGAAATATGGGCAAGTACACGCAATTCAATCTGCGAATAATCCGCCGCCAAAATATGCCATCCTGGCTCGGAAGGTACGAATGCTTTGCGGATCTGTCTGCCTTCTTCCATGCGAATCGGAATGTTTTGCAGATTCGGATATTGCGAAGACAATCTTCCTGTTGCTGCAATCGTTTGCTTGTAATACGTATGAACTTTGCCCGTCTCTGGACGTATTTCTTTCAGTAAGCCTTCGATATACGTTGAATTCAGCTTCGCAAGCTGACGGTAATTCAAGATTTGTTCTACAACTGGGTTATAAGGCGCCAGTTTCTCCAGCACTTCGGCGTCTGTTGAATAGCCCGTCTTCGTTTTCTTAACAGGCGGCATCCCCAGCTTCTCAAAAAGCACTTCACCCAGTTGCTTAGGTGAATTAATGTTGAACTCCACCCCAGCGAGTGCATAGATGCGATTCATTAGCTCTTCCAAGCGAGCTGATAAGCTCTCACCTAGCCGCTTAAGTGTCTTTGCGTCAGCCGCAATTCCTTGCTGCTCCATATCCGCAAGAACGCCCGAAAGCGGCAGCTCCAGCTCATAGAACAGCGGCTCCATACCGCTGTTCTTCAGATGCTCGGCTAGCGGCTCCGCAAGGCGCGCCGTAACCTCCGCCTTGCGGCAAATATGTGCCGCAAGCACGGTTTCCTCTGGCAAGCGGAACTTCGTTCCCTTGCCGTAGATTTCTTCGTCGGCTGCAAGCACGCCGACGCCATGTTTGGCTGCTAGGCTGCTCAGCGTTAGACCCGACTCCGTCGGGTCGAGCAAATACGCAGCCAGCAGCACGTCGAACGTCACACCGCGCAGCGCGACGTTCGACCAGCGCAGGGCGATGTCGATCCGATGAAGGTCGTATACGACCTTCTTGGTGGATGCATCGCCCAGGTAAGCGCGCACAGCCTGTGCGCGCTCGCTCGTGCCGCGAAGCGCAGCTAGCGGCACATAGAACCCGCAAGCCGCGGTGTGGAACGCGGCTCCGATTACTTCTGCCTGATGCGGATTATCTCCGATTACCTCTACATACACGCCCGTTACATCAGCCAAAACATCGATTAGCTGTGCAAGCTCGTCCTCCGTATGTAGAATCCGCACTGGAACTGCAGGTTCTTCATAGACAGGTTCAAGTTCTTCTGCCTCTGATTGACCTGTGCTAAAATCTGTTTTATCTAATAGTGATTTAAACTCAAGCTTGCGGAACAGTTCCTTGAGCTTCGTACTCTTCCAGCCCTCGTAGGCAAATTCGTTCCACTCTGTACCCATCGGAACTTCACGAAAGATTGTAGCAAGCTCTTTGCTCAGCTTTGCACTTTCTGCATGTTCCGTCACTTTTTCTCCGAGCTTGCCTTTAATCTGATCCGCGTGTGCAAGCACTTCTTCTACTGTTCCATATTCATGCAGCAGCTTTAATGCAGTCTTCTCGCCAACACCTGGAATACCAGGAATATTGTCAGAAGTATCCCCCATTAAGCCCTTAAGATCAATGATCTGCAAAGGTGTAAGACCATAGCGTTCATTTACTTCGCCTGGATTATAGCGATCGACCTCAGACACACCTTTGCGTGTCAAAGCAATCGTTACATGATCAGATGCCAATTGAAGCATATCCTTATCTCCAGATACGACAACAATTTGACGACCTAACTGATCTGCTTCCTTTGTTAGTGTTCCGATAATATCATCCGCTTCATACCCATCAAGCTCAAATTGGCGAATGCCAAAAGCCTCGATCAGCTCTCTGATAAGTGGAAATTGTTCTGACAACTCAGGTGGCGTCTTTGATCTTCCACCTTTATATTCTGCAAAGTGCGCATGACGAAACGTGATCTTCCCCGCATCAAAAGCGACCAAAAAATGCGTCGGTTTCTCTTCTTCAATCAGCTTCATGAGCATTGTCGTAAATCCATAAACTGCATTTGTATGTAAACCTGATGAGTTACTGAGGAGTGGTAAAGCATAGAACGCTCGGTAAGCGATACTGTTACCATCAATAATTAACAATTTATCCATTTTGGCACCCCGTCTTTCCTCTATGATCATCATATCATAGGTACGTGCATCTTCAAAAATAATTATGACTGAAAACAGTTCCTAACTTCATAAACATATAATAAATAGTAAACTTAGGCATATCCTTCCGATTTAGTTTTGCTCGGTGGACGTGACACATCCGTCCACGGGCTCACAAAACTTTTAGGAGGTTCGCACATGAGCCCCTCTTTTGTTCCTAACCAAAAAAAGGTTATATTTTTTGATATGAATAACACGCTTGTTGATCGACGTAAGTGTTTTGATTCTGCATTTGTTTCAGTACTGAAGGATTTTACAGGAAGATGGTCGAGTGAGGACACCGAGCTGAATCCACAGCAAGCACTTCAGAATTACAAAATCGAGTGGAGTCGGCATCGAAAGACGACGGGCAAAGATTTTGAAGCGGGGGATGAGCTGCGCTATAATTGCTTGCTTAAAGCGCTAGAGCCTTATCATTTTAAAGTAACCCCTGGTTTTTCAAAAATATTCTTCAAACAAATTGATGATGCGGAGGAGAGCTTCATCAGTCTATTTCCTGGTGTTGAAGAAACGCTTCGGGCGCTTTCAGCCAAATATACGCTCGCCATTATTTCGAATGGCAGTCGCAAACGACTGGAACAGAATTTAAACAAGCTGCAATTAACAAGATGGATTCGCGATGATTGGATATTCACCTCACAGCAGGACGGCCCTCGCAAGCCACATCCGGGTCTTTTTGAAACAGCTATGGCAACGACAGGAACCTCACCTGCACAAGGTTTAATGATTGGTAATTCTTGGAAAAATGACATTATTGGTGCAACTAGATGCGGTCTAGACGCTATATGGATTCATCCCAATCATGTGAAAAAAATATCTCAACGCAAGATCGGTAAGCAAAAAGTAGTCATTATTCGTTCTTTCCGTCACTTAATTCATGTACTCCTATAGCAATAATGGCTGTCTCATAAGTAGATACGTCTACATATGAAACAGCCTTCAACAGCTAAACTACTCTCAAGTTGTGAAAAACATTATTTAAAAACAGTTACTCCTAAATTTTTTTCTACTACACAATTAAAGCAATGGCTAGCAGATCGAATAGTGCTAACGTTGTTACTGCTGCTCCTGCACCCCAGCCATAGCCACCGTAGAATCCCGAGATTCTGCAGCGATCTCCATAGGGAGAATTCTCGCGTATATAGAGGTTTGATCTGTCTACATTTACTAATGTACCTTCATATACACGGCCATCTCTCATATGAACGCGAACATTACGATTCATGTAGCTATGACATGCATAATACCTTTCTGCGATTGACATATGTTTAAGCCTCCTCAATCATTAAGCTAGTTTACTATATGAGACTAGTTTCTCAATAGATTGGGTATATCATCTACTAGGCAACAAAAATAACCATATGTCTATGAATTTTAGTCACATGGTTATCTTAATCTTACTCTTATTCTTAAATATTCAAGTCCTTACGCTTACCTATTGTCATATAAATGACACCTTCACCAATATTGGTGGTATGGTCAGCAACACGCTCAAGCCAATATGCTGCCTGAATCAAGTGCACAAGCTGGCGGTTCTGCGAGTAATCATTACTCATCAGTGACAAGGCATCATGCATGACAGTTCCATATAAGCGATCCACCTGATCATCTTTTTCCGCTAATGCTGCTGCGCGATGAATGTTCTTCTCGGTATAAGAAATCAAGCTGTCACGCAGCATTTCTAGCGCAATATCTGCCATTTTTGGAATATCGATTAACGGTTTAGCCAACTGTTCACCTTTTAATCGTATTGTAATTTTGGCAATATCGACGGCATGATCTGCAATTCGCTCCAGATCTACTGCAATCTTCATTGCAGTCCCGATCACACGTAGATCGCTTCCCATTGGCTGCTGCAAAGCAATTAAGCTTAAGCACGCTTCTTCGATCTGAAGCATTGCCTGATCAATTCGATCATCTTGATCAATTACTTTCTGTGCTAGATCCACATCAATTCTGGACAAGGACTCAACGGCTTGCCCAATCGCTTCTTCTACATTTTTGCCCATTAAAGATAAATTGTTCTGCATCTCGCTTAAAGCCAAATGAAAATTCGATCTAGTATCCATAGAGCCTCCTCATTATTATCCTGATTGCATTAACCTCTTATCCAAATCTTCCCGTAATATAATCTTCTGTCCGTTGGTCTGAAGGATTCGTAAATATTTTGCCGGTTTGTCCAGTTTCGACCAATATTCCATTCAAGAAAAAGCCGGTCGTATCCGAAATTCTTGCAGCTTGCTGCATATTATGAGTCACAACCACAATCGTATATTTATCCTTAAGCGTCTGTGTTAATTCTTCAACCTTAAGCGTTGATATTGGATCAAGCGCTGAAGTTGGTTCATCCATCAGCAGTACATCTGGCTCCACTGCAAGAAGCCGTGCGATACAAAGACGCTGCTGTTGTCCGCCCGATAAACCGAGAGCAGATTTACCTAGCCGATCCCGTACTTCTCCCCAAAGTGCAGCTTGCGTTAAAGAACGTTCCACAATTTCATCCAAGATAGCCTTTTTCTTAATGCCATGTATTCTTGGTCCATAAGCTACGTTTTCATATATGCTCATCGGAAAAGGATTTGGGCGCTGAAATACCATGCCTACGCGCTTGCGCAAAGCCACAATATCCGTTTCAGGCGCATAAATGTTCTCTCCATCTACATATATTTTTCCTTTAATACTAACCGAGTCAATGAGATCATTCATTCGGTTAAGCGTTCTAAGAAATGTAGATTTACCGCAACCAGACGGACCGATTAATGCCGTGATCGTTTTTGCCTCGATATTCATATTAATTTTATTTAGTGCCTGATGTGTACCATAGAATAAATCTAGGTTGTCAACAGACATTTTAGGCTGAGATGATGTCAATTTTATTTCCCCCCGCTTAGCTTTTTCTGCAGAATCTTGCTTGGTATCGTAATAAGCAAGTTAAAAATAAACACGATAATCAGCAATAACGCCGCACTTGCACTCGCAATTTGTTTGGCATCTGGAACGATTGCCTCGGATTGCACATACCACAAATGCGTAGCAAGTGTTTCTCCCATCATCATTGGATTAAAATCTGGGACAAACCGCGAAACAGATAGACCCGCTGTGAAAATAAGAATTGCCGTTTCACCAATTGCCCGTCCGGCTACTAAGGTTACACCTGTAAGCAAGTTAGGAAGCGCTGACGGAAGAAGCCCCTTAACAATCGCTTGCCACCTGGTTGAACCAAGTGCTAAGCTAGCCTCCATATAAGAGGATGGAACGGTGCGAAAGCTCTCTTCCGTTACACGTACAAGAACAGGCAAGTTAAGCAATGCAAGTGTTAAAGAACCGCTTAGAATCGAAATACGCAAATCAAACCAGTTTACAAAGAGTAGAAAACCAAACAATCCAAATACGATAGAAGGAACAGAGGATAATGCTTCTACAGATATACGAATGATCGATGTAAAGATATTATTTTTAGCATATATCGCTAGGTAAATACCTGCTCCGATCCCAATCGGAAGTGAAAATAGCAAGGACAACAGCAAGATATAAAATGTATTGAATAGCTGTGGTCCTACTCCGCCGCCTGCTAAAATATCCTCTGGGCGACTCGTAATGAATTTCCACGATAGATGCGGCAAACCATTGCCTAAAATTCGATACAAGAACCATACAAGAAGAGCAATGATTAATGCAGCTATGAACCAAAAATAAATAGTTGCAAGCCGATCTTTCATTTTATTTGTATTCATAACTGCTCACTCCTCTTCGATACGATGCGAATCACTATGATAAATAGTAAGGATACAAGTAACAATACAAGTGCCATCATAAATAAAGCATTGTTCCAGGTTGATCCATAAGTGGTGTTCCCCATATCTTTTACAATCGCCGTCGTTAGAACGGTGGTCGAATCGGTTAAAGAGTTAGGAAGCTTAGGTGCATTACCGATAACCATGAAAACAGCCATCGTCTCACCGATTGCCCGACCCATACCAAGAATGATTCCTGTAATAATCCCTTGCTTAGCGGCAGGCAGCTGTACTCTCCAAATCGTCTGCCATCTTGTTGCTCCTAACGCATAAGAAGCCTCTTCCAGTCTACCTGGCAAAGCTCTGATCGCATCCTCTGAAATCGATAAAATCGTTGGAAAGATCATTACAGCTAGAATGATCGCAGCTGGCAAAATACCAAACGAGATGTCACCCGTAATTTGAGTTATTAACGGAATGATGACCGTTAACCCGATAAAGCCATAAACGACAGAAGGGATACCGACGAATAAGTCGGTAGCCATTCTGATGATGCTCCTCATCCAGTTCGGAGCGATTTTAGCTGTGAATATTGCACCCGATACCGCTAATGGTACTGCTAGCAGAACGGATAACAGTGTTAAGACAAATGTGCTGATCAAGAAACCTAGTATGCCAAACTTCTCACTTGAAGGAGTCCAATCGGTTGATAAGAAGAACTCTGCAAACGGAATATCCTTGAAGATCTGTAATCCTTGAAATCCAACGAACAAGAGGATGGAGAAAATTACAGTTGATACGAGAATGGCACTACCGATCAAAATACGGCGCATTAAGTTGTCAATTGATTTTGCCTTCATTATTTTAGGAACGCCGCTGGTAGGAATTTAAGCTCTTCGACTCTCTTGGACTGGAACTCGTCACTTAGGATAAAGTCGATGAAAGCTTTAGTTGCTCCAGTAGGCTCGCCTTTCGTGTACATGTGCTCAACACCATATAGTTTATAGGAACCATCTTTAATGCCTTCCTTAGTATAAGCAACACCATCAAATTTAAGCATTTTCAAACTGTCATCTACATAAGGAGTATCAATGTAACCAATTGAACCGCTCGTTGAAGAGACAGTTGTTTTCATCGCGCCGCTTGAATCTTGCGTAACCCCTTCTTTCGTAAATTCAGCATTATCGAGAACAAGTTGTTTCACAAGCTTACGGGAACCTGAACCATCTGTACGGTGTATGACATTGATCTTAGCATCTTGACCGCCAACTTCTTTCCAGTTCTTAATTTCACCTTTAAAGATTTTTGCTGCCTGTTCTTTGGATAAGTTATCAATGTTCACATCTTTATTCACGATAATTGCAAAAGGAGCAATCGCAACTACATGATCCACAAGCCCTTTATCCTTATATTCATCTCCCGCTGCAACATCTGAGTTACCGATATCAGACGTTCCATCAGCGACGTTCTTAAGTCCAACACCAGAACCACCTGCTGTCGGGTTGATCGTAACTTTCTTATTTTTATCCATAAAATCATTTGCTGCTTGTTTAACTAGAGGTAATAATGCACTTGAACCTGATGCTGTTACAGTTCCTGTTAATTCTTGTTCTACAGCCGCTGGAGTGCCTTGTGGTGCTTTTGTTGCTGATCCACTATCAGAAGATGTTTTACTTCCACACCCAGCTAGTACCCCCATTAACAATACTGACGTTAGAACAACACCTGTCATTTTCTTAGCAAATCCTTTTGACACTTCCATACACCCCTTTGATATTTGTCGAAGCAACCTTGGTTACTTCCTCTTATTTAATCCCACAAACACATCATAGCAACGGTTTGTTAACTCACTCATCAAGTTTTGTAAAAGGAATGTAAAATATTCAAATATCATAAAAAAACACCCCCTATAGGGGGTGTTTAGCACAATAAATACCTTCTATTCATCGGTTCCAATTTTTGAGTATAACGTAATCGCTTGTTCTGCAAGAAGTCTACGTTGACCTTGGAACTCATCATAAATATATAGCTTAGCAGTTCTTGTTCTTGCAGCCAATTTAGATCCTGCATCTGGTTTCGTAATATTGGCTTTGAATTTATTTTTACCGATTCGGAGTGCATTTTCACCAGAGGATCCTCCAGAAGTTCCTGTCTCAAATTCACTCATTTTATAAGCATTTTCAAATAGTTTATAACCATTGGAATCAACGATAGACATTACAAGATTATGTCCTTCAAGATTAGTTTCAACCAATTTAGACTTCGCAATCTCGTAATCAAATTGCATGGAGAAGCTATCGCTTTCACTTGCCGTATCCAGATTACGAATCTGGAATGTATAAGGATAAATATTAATTTTACTTGTTAGATTTTTATTAGGTGCTGTTTCAGCAGGAGCCCAGAATGCAACAGGACTGATGTATGCATCAGCTTTAGCATCCCCTTCTGCTAACTTACCACCAGAAATCGCATCACCAATAATGATATGCAAGCTTGATGTACTAAATCCTTTTGGTAGACTGCTCCAAATTTCAAGCATAGCTTTACCTTCGGGACTAACCTTATTCTTAACGGCTGCAATTTTCCCAGGGAATGTAGCGGAGCCATCACCAAGTCCAATGCTAGCAATAATGTTTGATAGATTAACTGGTCTCTTACTTAGGTTCTCAATTTCTAATTGAATCGCAGCAATATCGCCTGCCATTCCTTCATAACGATTAATTCCGACAACCTGATATTTTAAACTACGGCCTGGCTCGGATACTGAATAGTAATCATTAACGCCGTAATAAGCTAATGGCTGCAATTTAGTTTGTGCAGGGAACTCCAGCAAATCTATTACCTTAGCAGGAGTATCGGTCTTGCCGGTAGTACTTTCTTTTTCCTGCAGGACTAATTTAACACTCGTAAATACATGATCATAAGGAATTACACCTGCTGCATGTACTTTAACTGCCCCTGAAGGAGAAATACCTGCGGATTGAGAGGATTGAACAACGCTTACGTCAACCTTCACCTTATTATCCAATAAGAGATAACCGCTTAAGGATGGCATTGGGAGCAGTTCATCTTCTTTATTGAATAAAGTTATATCTGCGGAAAGAACATCATTATCTTCCCATGGAGCGCGGTAGATTCCATTAAGCTTGGCAGCGTACATACCATCTTTTGTATTAAACGAGAAGCCGCCTTCTGCATTCTCCGTCTGCTCAGTCGATTCCGTAATTTGGAATACGCCTACAGGAGTTGTAACAGTCGATTCTCCTAGCTTCTCTGTCACAATAAGCTTCCAACCCGTTGCAGAAACTGTGGTAGGAATTTTACCAGTTAGTCTCCACTCCACTGATTCTTTAGGGCGTAAAGCAACAGGCTCTTTCTTCGAATCAAATGGGAAAATGTAACCATCCGATGTCATAATCGAAAATTGGTATTCTGGCGTCGTTAAAGAACGGTTACCGGCATTTTCTAGATTCAATGTTACGGTCGGCGAATAATTCTTACCGCTCTCGGAATTAAAGGAACGAGATACCTTCATATTCATTGGAACTCCGCCTAGTGTTAACAGAACGTTATCACCAGATGGAATTGCTTCCTGATAAGTATCCGGAACAGCAATTTCGCCAACTTTACTTTCAAATCCTGAAACGGAGAAATCCCATTGCGAGATTTGAAGAACGAGGTCGCTTAATTGCGTAGTTGAATTCACCTGCGCATAATAAGTGATCATTTGGCTGGAGTTAGCTGAAACTTTAGAAATCGTTTTGTCTTGAGGTTTAATGCGAGTTTGGAACTCGTTGCCTGATTTATCTTTTAACTTTAGTATGTAATCAAATAATAGTACATCGGATTTACCTTCATTTTTAAACGCAATGGTAAAAGCCACTGTATTGCTGCCTTGCTCTGGCAGCATTTGAATATTTTTCATCTCAAAGGTTACTTTATTTTTAATAGTTAATGAGCCGACACTAGGAAGAGCTGATGGCTGTTCTGTGTTTGACTCCGCAGCAATTGCCAGCGATGTCAGAGTGCTAAAGCCTAGCGAGACTGCTAGAGTTGCACCTAGCATTCGAGAACTCAAGGATTTTTTCATACCGTCATCACACCTTCTATCAAATTATTTGTTCCAAAAGCTGAAACATTCTATTAATTGCTTCAGTTGATTAAATTATAGCATGTGAACTGAAGTAAAATAAAATGTTCGGCTGCATATTTATTGTGACTCACTAATTATAGACGTAATTTAAAGGATAATGTTGCAATAAAAAATAAAAGACGAGTTTAATCCCGTCTTCTAACATAATATGTTTATGATTTCGCTGTAGAGGTATGATGAACTAATTTATATCCTACCCCTCTAATGGATTCAATTTGTACGGTTCGTCTGCCTACTTCAAGCTTCTTACGTAAAGAACTCACATGAACATCAACCGTCCGCTGTCCACCAAAATAATCAAAGCCCCAGACTATATTCATCAAATCGTCACGTGTAACCACCATACCTTGACGTTCTGCAAAATAGAGCAGCATCTCAAATTCCTTAGGGCGAAGCAATACGGACTCTCCCTCAATTTCAGCTTCATACCGCTCAGGATAAATACGCAGATCACCAATCACAACAACTTTTTCATCTGTCTTTGTTTTTTCCTTGACGACGAATTCATCTTTTTGTGTTCTTCTTAATACAGCAGATATCCTAGCAAGCAGCTCGGCAACGCCAAACGGTTTCGTAACATAATCATCAGCGCCTAGCTTTAGTCCTTCAACAACCTCATCCTCTGCATTGCGTGCTGTTAAAATAATGACTGGGGTCCGATTCCCCTTCTGCCGCAGCTTGGATAAAATTTCAAACCCGTTCATTCCAGGCAGCATCAGGTCGAGCAAAATCAGATCGAACGGCTCATCCAAAGCGGCTTGCAGCCCTTCTGCACCATTCTCCTGGTGCTTCAGCTCATACCCTTCCTGCGTCAAGTTA
Source organism: Paenibacillus albiflavus (assembly GCF_004344915.1). Taxonomy (GTDB): domain Bacteria; phylum Bacillota; class Bacilli; order Paenibacillales; family NBRC-103111; genus Paenibacillus_AM; species Paenibacillus_AM albiflavus. Next base: position 76,378 of record NZ_SKFG01000021.1, read on the forward strand.
TACGTAATAAGCTTAGCAAGCATCAGCTCGTCTTCAATAAGAAGAATTTTGTATGACATGTGTAATCCCCACACCTTTATCTATTTATAATTGAATAACTGGCAAAACAATAATAAATCGAGTTCCCATCCCAACTTCACTTTCCACATTTATTGAACCATGATGTAATTCTACAAGATGCTTAACGATCGATAACCCTAGCCCTGTCCCTCCAGAACTGCGAGATCTTGCCTTATCAACTCGATAGAATCGCTCAAATATACGCGGCAAATCCTCTTTGGGGATTCCTCTACCTGTATCTTGTACCGTAATCCGAATCCAATCCTGTTCATCCGTGTGCTCTATCTGCTCCGTAATAAAGGCTTCAGCCGTAAGCGTAATTTTGCCGCCATCTGGCGTATAGTTAATCCCGTTAGACAGCAGGTTCATCAATATTTGCTGCAAACGATCTTCATCTGCTTCTAAATATAGTGCCTCTTTCGCATCAAACTCAAGTGTAATTTGTTTCTGCCTAGCCGCCTTCGCAACCATTTGAATTGAATTATCAACAAGTGCATTCAAGTGGACAGGCGATAAACGCAGTGGACTACGTTTCGATTCTATTTTAGATAACTCTAGAATATCACCAACGAGTCGATTTAACCGATCACTTTCACTATAAATAATTTGGATAAAAGAACGAGCCGTCTCTTCATCATACAAAGCGCCTGCAAGAAGCGTTTCGGCAAAACCCTTGACAGAAGCGATCGGTGTCTTCAGCTCATGCGAAACATTAGCTACAAACTCACTACGCAGTCGTTCAAGCTTGCGGAGCTCTGTAATGTCATGCAATACGATTAAGAAGCCTCCCCATTCTTCTCCATTATAACCTATCGGTGTCACACTGATTTCAACAAGTCGTTCATTTGGATAATGCAAAGCAAGCTCATCGCGCACCAGATTCATCTGTTGCTTACATAATTCGATCTGCTCGATAAATGGCAGAAACTGCATCCCTTCATTGTACTTCTTGCCTACCAGTTCAGATGCAGTGAAACCTAGCAAAGTTTCCGTAATCGGATTCACGACAACAATTTTACCGTCTACATCAATCATCATAATACCTAGCAGCATATTCTCTAGAATACTATTTAATCTGCCTTCATTCTTAGAAATTTGATTCATTTGAGAACGAAGGCTTTCAGACATCTGATTGATCGCTTCAGCAAGCTGCCCAACTTCATCATGATGGACAACGGGTACACGTGTCGTATAATTATGAACTGCAATTTGCTTGGCAACCCGTGTCATTTTCTCAATAGGTTTCGTTATGCTTTTCGCTATGCGATACGAAGCAAAACTAACGATACCAAATAAGGCGAACATACCCGCAAGCACATATACCCAAAAATCGCGAACTGAGGCCTCCACCTGTGCTAGGCTCATCCCAATTCGGAGTACACCACTAATTTTACCATCTTCTGCTAATATGGGAATAGCTGCATATAGCATATTTTGATGTAGTGTATCGCTAAATCGAATAGCAAAACCTGTTTCACCCTTAAGTGCTACACTAATTTCTTCGCGATTCAAATGATTATCCATCAGATGAGGATCATGATCCGAATCTCCAAGAACAGTACCGTCACTTCTTACATAAGTTAAGCGAGCTCCAGTGTATTTTTCTAATTTTAGAACCAATCCATTGTAATATGTAATCAAACTTTCTTGATCTCCTGAGTGATTCCATTCCTGAATAGCCAGAATTTTTAATTCACGTTCAAGATTGAGCTTCAGTTCTTTGATATGCGTGCGTTCAAAGCCCGTTGCCATCCAAATGCCTGCAATGAGCATAGAGGTCCCAATTAATAAGATTAAGATTAGCGTAAGTCTTGTTCGATATTTTTTCATTGAAAATCAAATCACCTCATCATCATCATAACCGAAAGATACCCAAAAGTAACGGTTTCACCGTCTATAAAGACAGGTGCGTTTCTTAAGGTATTACTTAGAATTTATAACACGAATGTTATAAATTCTATAATACAAATAAATCCCGTAAATATGTAGACTTATCGAACATCTACCTACTCACGGGATTCATCTATATCACTTAAATACAGGCTCTTTAAACTGGGCAAGCTTAGCTAAAGAATCTTTGTCAACATCGGCATGCAAGGAATTCCCGTGGGAATCCATTGTTACAATTGCAGCAAAGCCTTCAGTTTGCAAATGCCACATCGCTTCAGGAATCCCGAATTCAATCAGGTCAACCCCTTCAACCTTCTTAAAGCAATCTGCATAATATTGAGCTGCTCCTCCAATTGCGTTCATATAAACTGCACCATGTTCCTGTAGTGCGGCTAATGTTTTGGCACCCATACCACCTTTACCAATAACAGCTCGAATGCCAAACTTCTTAATGATTTCACCCTGATATGGTTCCTCACGAATGGATGTCGTCGGGCCAGCAGCATTCACGCGCCATTCTCCGCTTTCATTCTTGCTCATTACAGGACCACAGTGATAAATAACTGCACCATTCATGTCTACAGGTGAATCATGATCCATCAAATGTTTATGCAGTGCATCACGGCCTGTATGCATCATACCGTTGATGATTACAACATCACCGACTTTCAATTTACGGATATCTTCCTCAGAAATTGGTGTCTGGAGAACAATCTCATTACGAGGAGCTGCTTCAACTTCCTCAGCTTGCTCGATTTTCTCCATCACAGTTTCACTGCCTTGCGGATATACCCACTCTTTAAGATCCCCGGTCTGTGCATCCAAAATAATTCCTTGACGGCGGTATGCCCAGCAGTTATACGCTACTGAAACAAAGAAGGAAGCCGGCAAACGATTCATTACGCCAATTTTACATCCAAGTAATGTAACCTGGCCTCCGAATCCCATTGTACCAATCCCTAATTTATTCGCATTATCCATAATATACGTTTCTAGCTTCTGCAAATCTTCGATTGGGTTCACATCTTCTACAGGACGGAATAATTGCATTTTGGCAAGCTCATATCCAGAAGTACGATCACCGCCGATTCCAACACCAATAAACCCTGCTGAACAGCCTTGACCTTGCGCTTGATAAACCGCATGTAGAATACATTTGCGAATACCATCCAAATCTCTTCCTGCTTTTCCTACGCCTGGTAACTCAGTTGGCAGGGAATACTGAATATTCTTATTCTCACATCCGCCACCTTTGAGAATTAGCTTAACTTCAATATCATCACGTTCCCATTGTTCAAAGTGGATGACAGGCGTCCCTGGTCCAAGATTGTCTCCACTATTATGACCCGTTAAGGAATCGACTGAGTTTTCACGCAGCTTGCTATTGTGAGTAGCCTCTGCCACCGCAGCAAGAATTTGTTTTTTCATAATTATCTGGTTAGCGCCTACAGGACAGTGTATAATGAATGTAGGCATTCCCGTATCTTGGCAAATTGGGGAAATATTTGTTTCTGCCATCATAATATTTTCTGCAATCGTTGACAAAGATAAAGCAGAACGAGTTCCTTGATCTTCCATTATACGAGCTTTCTGAATCGCTTTACGTACATCCCCTGGTAAATTAGTAGAAGTTTCAACAATCAATTGATACACGCTTTGCTGAAAATATTGCATGAGTGTATTCCCCTCTTTCATTTGCATGTTAATACTCATTATAATTTTATAATATTCTGCAATCAATTATAGCATATTTGATGATAGATTGGCTGTTCATCATAAGGGAGAATGATTCATGTACAAATTTCTTATTTTTACCTGCGCAGTTTTACTTATCATCGCTTGTATCGTTATCAATCCTAGGTCTGCAGCTAGCAAATCTCAATTCAATTATAGAAATCAAGTAACCGTACTGGTCTATCATCACATTCACAAGACGGATAAAAGCTCCGTAACGATCACACCTGAGTTATTTCGCGAGCAGCTAACTTTTCTTGCTGGCAAAGGTTTTCATTTTATTTCGTTCTCGGAGTTTCAAGATTATATGAATGGCAAGTCTGTTCCAAACAATGCGGTTCTTGTAACATTTGATGACGGATATGAGAGTTTTATGCTAGAAGCTATGCCAGTCCTTGAAGATCTCAAAATTCCAGCTATAAATCACATCATAACGGATACCTTTAGAGAACAGCAGGCTAGACATCTATCTTTTCTATCCAAGGAACAAATCGGCCAGATCACGAAGCAATCGAGCTTGTTTCAATTTGGATGCCATTCGGACAGCTTGCATGCGAAGTTGCCTAATGGAACAGCATCTTTAATAGGACGAATAACGATGCCAAATGGTCAAATGGAATCCGATCAGGAATATCGGGAGCGAATCTCGAATGACACGAAGAATTGCATCAACAATATTGCTGAAGCATCATCTTTCATACCTAACTTTTATGCCTATCCCTTTGGAAGCTTTAATGAAGAAGCAAAACAAATCATACGTGATGCAGGCATTAAATACGCGTTTACAACTGCCGAGGGCATCATGACTCGTAAGATGGATCCGATGAAGATTCCTCGAATAAATGCAGGATCCCCATGGATTACACCACAGAAGCTGCTAGTTTCCATCAAACGCAAGATTGGCAAAACGGTTAACTATGCAAATGCCAAGTACTAATGTACGCCATACCTAACAAAGCTGATACCACTCATTCGTGATGTCAGCTTTTTTGCTTCTTTTAGTTGGAATGACGACTATATACCTTGACCAAGCCTCAGACACATCGCAATATTACGTGCCGTACGGAACATATTCATTTCTGCATCCCCCAGTGCTTTCTCTAGGCTAGTTACACCTGGAATGATCGAGAATACTGCATCAATGCCAAGCTCATGAACGACCTCACTTCCTGGTGCAAGCATACCAGCGACAGCAATGACTGGTATCCCTTGCTTCTTTGCTGTTATCGATACACCCATTAGTGTTTTGCCAAATGCCGTCTGATGATCGATCTTGCCTTCTCCTGTAATAACTAGATCCGCACCCTCTATCTGCTTAGCGAGATCAACCGATTCAATCACAATATCTACACCGCACTTAAGCTCTGCATTCAAGTAGGCAAGCACGGCAGCCCCCATGCCACCTGCCGCTCCTGCTCCAGGCAAATCCGCGAATTGTTTGCCTGTTGCTTCAGTCAACTTCATAGCGTAAACCAAGCCCCAGAATGATTCGCTCAGCTCCGAGGTCTATTGCCGCAAGAATCAGCTCACCCGTCCCGTATGTCGTCGTGATTAGAGGATTGCGCTTTTCCCTAAGAACATGAGTCAATCCTGATGCTGCGGCCATCTCGATAATTGCAGTCTTGCCGTCACCAAGCATCCCGAAGAATGCATCAACCTGCTTTCCAAGTGGTCCTGTTACTTGCAAGCGAATCACTTCCCCACAAGTGGCATCGACAAGAGATTGTACCGTACCTTCGCCGCCATCTGCCGTGGGCACTTTGACAAACTCAGCATCTACTAAAATCGATCTCATTCCCACTTCTATCGCGTCTGCAGCTTGCATGGCAGTTAAGCTTTCTTTGAATGAATCCGGAGCGATGACAACTTTCATCTTGATCCCACCTTATCTGAAACTAATGATATAATCTTTATAACATTGAATCAATTTCATAACTCATTGAAATGAGAAAATTGAAACTATATATAGACAAAGTAAACCATTTTGATCTATATATAGCCTTGATTGAAGCAGCTAAAGGTATTATGAAATTGATTTATCATCAACCCTTTGAATCATACTGCATATGGGAGAGTGAACAATGGAAAGCGATTTTTTTGCTTATATGTACAGATTGCGTTATATCAAACGCTGGAGCTTAATGCGTAACACAATGAATGAGAATGTTGCTGAACATTCCTATCACGTTGCTCTTCTAACGCATATGCTATGTGCGATAGCCGTAAATATATTCGGTCAATCTATAGATGGAGACAAAGCGGTCTCCATGGCATTATTCCACGATGCCACTGAATCATTTACAGGTGATATTCCTACGCCAGTCAAACATCACAATCCCGAAATGCTGCGCAGCTTCAGGGAGATCGAGCACATCGCAGCCAATAAGCTGCAACAGATGGTTCCAGACCCTCTCAAAGCCATCTACGAGCCACTGCTGCTACACCAGAACGCTGATCCTGTGTTATGGAAATATGTCAAAGCTGCTGATCTTCTCGATGCTTATCTGAAATGCTCATCCGAGCTTTCAGCGGGTAATCATGAATTCGGTACAGCGAAGATGCAAAGTGAAGAGGCATTACGTAAGCTTCATATGCCTGAAGTTGATTATTTCCTTGCACATCTGGCACCGAGTGTAGAAAAAACGTTAGACGAATTATCAGTATAATTCATCACAAAAAAACTCCAACTGCTATTACCTTTGATGGTAATAATCAATTGGAGTCTTTTTTAAATAACAGAATTTAGCAAAAAGGAATTAGCCCTTTTGTACAACTTCCACAACACTTCGAACGGATTGAGTCGATTTCTCAAGAGCTGATTGCTCATCAGGGGTCAATTCAAGCTCGAAAATTTTCTCGATTCCGTTAGCTCCTAGAAGTGTGGGCACACCTAGGAATAGGTTGTCGAAGCCATATTCGCCTTCAAGCAATGCGATCGCAGGAATAACACGCTTCTTATCCTTCAAGATCGCTTCTGCCATCTGGACAAGCGATGCTGCTGGCGCATAATATGCAGAACCGTTACCCAGCAAGTTTACAATCTCACCGCCACCCGTGCGTGTGCGCTGTACAATAGCTTCAATCCGATCTGAAGGAATTAGCTTCTCAATCGGTATTCCGCCAACGTTAGAATAACGAACCAGCGGAACCATGTCATCACCGTGACCACCAAGAACGAAACCACGAACATCTTCGACGGATACATTCAGTTCTTGCGCGATGAATGTGCAATAACGTGCAGTATCAAGCACGCCGGATTGACCGATTACGCGGTTTTTAGGGAAACCAAGCGTTTCGTATGCTGCATAAGTCATCGCGTCAACTGGATTGGAAAGAATGATGACGATTGAATCTGGGCAATATTTTTTAACATTTTCACAAACGGATTTCACGATACCTGCATTGGTATTTACAAGATCATCACGGCTCATTCCAGGCTTGCGAGCAATGCCTGCTGTAATAATGACTATATCCGAATTAGCTGTATCTTCATAGGATGAAGTACCGATGATGTTGGAATCAAACCCTTGAACAGGACTTGCTTCCATCATATCTAAAGCTTTACCTTTTGTAGGGTTCTCTAGCTGCGGAATATCAAGAATAACGACATCTCCAAGTTCTTTTTGAGCTAGCATAAGAGCAGTAGTTGCTCCTGTGAAACCTGCACCAACAACGGTAATTTTATTCCGTTTTATAGTCATTCTTACAAGCCTCCTCTACATATTTGCGATGATTTGGTTTGCGAATTCAGAGCATTTGACTTCAGTCGCACCGTCCATTAGACGAGCGAAGTCATAAGTTACAGTTTTATTGTTAATAGAAGTTTCCATTCCTTTGTAGATCAGGTCAGCTGCTTCATTCCAGCCTAGATGCTCAAGCATCATAACGCCAGATAGAATAACAGAGCCAGGGTTAACTACGTCTAGACCAGCATATTTTGGCGCTGTACCATGTGTTGCTTCAAAAATAGCATGTCCAGTCACATAGTTGATGTTAGCTCCCGGCGCAATACCGATACCGCCAACTTGTGCAGCTAGAGCATCAGATAGGTAGTCGCCGTTCAAGTTCAATGTTGCGATGACATCAAATTCGTTCGGACGCGTTAATACTTGCTGTAAAGCGATGTCAGCAATTGCATCTTTAACGATAATTTTGCCAGCTTTCTCAGCTTCCTTCTGTGCAGCATTAGCAGCTTCAGTACCTTGTTCAGCCTTGATGCGGTCATATTGGTTCCAAGTAAATACTTTATCACCAAACTCACGCTCAGCTAGCTCATAGCCCCAGTTTTTGAAAGCTCCCTCAGTGAATTTCATGATGTTGCCTTTGTGAACAAGCGTTAAGCTCTTACGGCCATGCTCGATCGTATAGTTGAGTGCTGCGCGAATCAGACGCTCGGAACCTTCTTTGGAAACCGGTTTAATACCGATACCTGAAGTTTCTGGGAAACGAATTTTGTTAACGCCCATTTGCTGCTGCAAGAATTCAAGCACTTTCTTCACTTCTGCTGTACCTTCTTGGTACTCAATACCAGCGTAAATATCCTCCGTATTCTCACGGAAAATAACCATGTCTACTAATTCTGGGCGTTTAACCGGTGATGGAACACCATCAAAATAACGTACAGGGCGCAGACATACATAAAGATCAAGCTCTTGACGAAGTGCAACGTTCAGAGAGCGAATACCGCCACCAACAGGTGTTGTTAACGGACCTTTGATTGCTACGATGTATTCATCGATCGCTTTTAAAGTATCAGCAGGCAACCAGCTTCCATATTTATTATATGATTTCTCACCTGCATATACCTCGTACCATGCAATTTTTTTCTCGCCATTATATGCTTTCTCAACAGCTGCGTCTAGAACACGCTTGGAAGCTGACCAAATATCTGGACCTGTTCCATCGCCTTCGATAAATGGAATAATGGGATTGTTCGGAACGTTCAATTTACCGTTCTCAATCGTAATTTTTGCGCCTTCTGTTGGTAGTTCGTATTGTTCAAAATTTGGCATTGCTTATTACCTCCTAAATATGGTGTAAAACTGCGTTACTTTTTATTAAGACAAACTTAAAACGGGAGCCCCATTGTATGAAGAAAATAACAAATTTTCTTACTATACGGGAACTGCCCGTCCTATTCGCTTGTTGACGCGATTAACGGTCTTCGATCGAAATATAATGCTGATTGGACAAGCCCGTGTACTCGGCTCTTGGACGAATCAAGCGGTTATTCTCATATTGCTCAAGAATATGAGCTGTCCATCCGGATGTACGAGAAAACGCGAAGATTGGTGTGAACAAATCACGTGGGATTCCTAGCGCTGTGTATACCGACGCTGAATAAAAATCAACATTCGGTTTCAAGCCTTTCTCACCAGTAATCATGGCTTCAATCTTAATGGACATGTCGTACCACTTCATGTTGCCCTTCATAACTCCAAGCTCATGTGACATCGCTTGCAAATGCTTGGCACGTGGATCGCCATTCTTATAAACGCGGTGTCCAAAGCCCATAATTTTCTCTTTGTTGCTAAGCTTATTATTAATGTAAGCTTCAACATTGTCAATACTATCAATTTCCTCTAGCATTGCCATAACAGCTTCATTCGCTCCGCCATGAAGCGGTCCTTTAAGCGTGCCAATAGCTGATGTGATACCTGAATAAATATCAGTCAACGTTGCCACAGTTACTCGCGCAGCAAAAGTAGATGCATTAAGCTCATGATCAGCATGAAGTACGAGTGCTTTATCAAGCGCTTTGATTGCAACTGGATCTGGCTCTTCCCCAGTCATCATATATAAAAAATTGGCGGCTAATGATGGATAACCCTTTGAAGCAATAGGCTTCTCCCCATTACGAATTCTAGCATAAGCTGCTATAATCGTTGGAATTTGAGCTTGAAGCTTAATCGCCTTGCGCACATTGGATTCCGTACTCATATCCCCTGACTCTTGATCATATAAGGCAAGTGAAGATACAGCAGTCCGAAGAACTGCCATACTATTGGCATCCTTAGGATACATTTGCAATTGCTCGATCAAGGCATCCGGAATGATTGAATGCGCATTCAAGTCCTGCTGCAATTGATTCAGCTCTGACTTAGTCGGGAGTTTGCCAAACCATAGTAAATAAACCACTTCTTCAAAAGTGGCATGCTCTGCTAATTCATCAATATCGATCCCGCGATATGTTAACACGCCATCAACGATGGAACTAATGGACGAGGTTGTGGCAACAATACCTTCCAACCCTTTAGTTGCAGTCATGGGAACAACTCCTCACATCTTTAAGTAAAAAATAACGGTTCATAGGACCCCAACTTAATCATAAAGTATTTTGAACCTTCTGTGAATCGCAATTATTATAAAAATTAATTATCGGTTTAATAAAATAATATTTCTAAATAAAGTTTAATTATAGGAATCAATCAGTTTATGTAATTCAGGCAGAGCATGATCCAATCTGGTCGTCTTAAACTCCTTGTTAACCCAGACATGTTTCGTTAACCCACTTACTAACAACTCTCCTGCTGGTTCTCTACCATCTGTTTCCGCAAAAGGGGGAATGGTGTACAGATCGGTTTCCTCTCTTCTATGGACCTGATACGCCATCTCCAAGCGTACGCGTGTACAGGCTTCAATCCTCGTATAGATGGAAATGATGTCATCATATCTCGCAGGCTTACGATAATCGAGCTCAGCATGAATCACTGGCAGCATAAGCCCAGCTTGCTCTATCGCGGTATAGGGAAAGCCCATCTCTCTTATCAGTTCTGTGCGCCCAATCTCAAACCAGTTTAAGTAGTTGGCATGATAGACAACCCTCATTTGGTCCGTTTCTTGATATCTAACCCTTATTGCATGATGATGCCACTGCCCCGGCATATTGAATCACCCCTTCATTTTTCTATAATACAAATAAAAGTGATGCAGAACAAACCTGCATCACTTTCATGACGTTCAAATCAAATGTAAATCTTATAGCACTTTACCGCATCCGCTGTAAATTGCGCCAAGTTCAGGGTATAAAGTAACTTCTACGCCTTCAGATAAAATTCTCTTCGCATTTTCTACCCCAACGATAACTGGAATTCCAAGAGATACAGCAACTACTGCTGCATGTGAAGTAATTCCACCAATTTCAGTTACAAGTGCTGATGCTTTTTTAATGGCAGGCATATAGTCCTTGTCTGTCATTGTTGTAACAAGAACAGCACCATCTTTCATTTTATCTAGTGCTTCTTGTGCAGTACTTGCAGTGACAACTTCACCCTTAACGACCTTCGTACCAATTCCAGTTCCTTTAGCAACCATATCGCCTACTTGGTGAACCTTCACGATATTCGTTGTTCCAGCTCGTCCAACAGGTACGCCTGCTGTAATGACAACAATATCACCATAAGTTGCATATCCACTTGCAACTGCGCTGTTCACAGCTGTTTCAAACAACTCATCTGTAGTTGATGCTGCTGGGCATTGTAGAGGTATTACGCCCCATACGAGCGACAAGCGGCGCATTGTTTGCTCAGATGGCGTTACTGCAATAATTGGTGCTTTAGGACGGTATTTGGATACCATTCTTGCTGTAAAGCCACTTTCTGTTGCGGACAGAATAGCTCGCGCATCAAGCTCTAGTGCAGAGTTTGCAACAGCTTGAGAAATGGCTTCTGTAACCGTAACTTGCTGAGATTGCGCTTGACGCATGAAAATTTCACGATACTCAAGGCTTGCTTCCGTACGCTCAGCAATACGTGCCATTGTTTGCACAGACTCAACTGGATATTTACCTGCAGCAGTTTCACCAGAAAGCATAACTGCATCTGAACCATCATATACCGCATTTGCCACGTCACTAGCTTCAGCACGTGTTGGACGTGGATTGCGCTGCATGGAATCAAGCATCATCGTAGCGGTAATAACTGGTTTGCCGGCACGGTTACATTTCTTGATCATATGCTTTTGAACAATTGGCACTTCTTCAGGTGGAATTTCCACACCAAGGTCACCACGAGCAACCATTAAGCCATCGGACACTTCTAGAATTTCATCTAGGTTATCAACGCCTTCTTGGTTCTCGATCTTGGAAATAATGTTGATGTATTGTGCATTGTGACGCTCTAGAAGCTCACGAATTTCCATGACATCGGCTGCTTTACGAACAAAGGATGCAGCGATGAAGTCAACACCTTGCTCAATACCGAAAACAATATCGTTTGCATCCTTCTCTGTAATACCTGGAAGGGAAATTTTAACGCCTGGTACGTTAACGCCTTTTTTGCTCTTGATCGGTCCACCATTCGTAATACGGCACTTGATTTCTGTCTTGTCAATCGCAACAACCTCAAGTCCGATCAAACCATCATCAATTAGAATCGTTGATCCAACAGACACATCATTTGGCAGATCCGTGTAAGTAACAGAGATACGTTCTGCATCCCCAAGAATTTCTTCAGTTGTTAACGTAATGAATTGATCTTGGATAAGCTCAATCGGCTCATCCGTTTTCATTTTACCTGTGCGAATTTCTGGTCCTTTGGTATCAAGCAGGATCGCAACAGTTTTACCTGTTTCTTTACTAGCTATACGAATGTTCTTGATACGTGCGCCATGTTCTTCAAAGTCGCCATGTGAAAAGTTCAAGCGAGCAACGTTCATACCCGCATTCATTAATTTCTTAAGGTTCTCCAAGGATTCGCTTGCTGGTCCAATCGTACATACAATTTTAGTTTTGCGCATGATTACCCTCCTGAGTGAATGTAAATCGACCAATTTCTCTAAATTTATCATATCGGTCTTCTTTTAGTTGCTCCTCGCTCATGCCGAGCAGAAGCTGCAAATGCTCCCATAATGCTGTCTTGATGCTATCCGCCTGTTGAATGGGGTCCTTGTGTGCTCCTCCTTTAGGCTCGGGAATAATGCCGTCGATTACACCTAGTTCTAGAATGTGATCAGCTGTAATTTTCATAGCTTCAGCCGCCAGTAAAGACTTAGAAGCATCCCGATAAATGATAGAAGCTGCACCCTCTGGACTAATTACCGAATAAATAGCATTCTCAAGCATCAAGACTCGGTTACCTACACCAAGTGCTAATGCTCCACCACTGCCGCCCTCTCCGATGACGACAGCTAGGATAGGTACTCGAAATGATGCCATTTCCATTAAATTAAGGGCAATTGCTTGACCTTGCCCCCGCTCCTCAGCGGCATTACCTGGAAATGCACCCTTTGTATCTATAAAAGTGATGATCGGCCGATTGAATTTATCAGCTTGTTGCATCAAACGTAAAGCCTTACGATACCCTTCCGGATGTGGGCAACCAAAATTGCGGGCAATGTTATCTTTTGTATCTTTACCCTTCTGGTGACCTACAATTGTTACAGGAATTCCATTTATTTTGGCAAGTCCTCCAACAATAGCTAAATCATCGCCATAAACCCGATCTCCATGCAGTTCAACAAAATCGGTAAAAATAGCATTGATGTAATCCATTGTCGTTGGACGGGCAGGATGTCTTGCAATCTGCATTTTCTGAGAAGCCGTCATCGAGCTGTACAGCTCTTCTTCGAGTGTAGCATAACGTTCCTCTAAACGCTTGATTTCATCATTGAAATCAATCCCTTTATCTTCGCCAAACCTGCGCAATTCCTCAATCTTCGATCGAAGCTCGACAAGCGGCTGTTCAAAAGCCAATTCAACCGCCATTTGACACTTCTCCCTTCATTCCGTGAATATCAAGTAATTTAATAATCGTATTACGCATATCCTTACGATGTACAACCTTATCTAGTTGTCCATGTGCCAAGTTAAACTCAGCGGTTTGAAAATTCTCAGGCAGCTTTTGACGAATCGTCTGCTCAATTACACGTCGGCCCGTGAACCCAAAGGAAGTTGCTGGCTCAGCAATAATGATATCACCCAGCATCGCAAATGACGCTGAAACACCACCGAAGGTCGGATCTGTGATGACGGATATGTAAAGCCCGCCGTTCTCATTCAGCTTCGACACTGCAGCGCTTGTTTTGGCCATCTGCATCAGACTTAGAATACTTTCCTGCATACGAGCTCCACCTGAAGTGGAGAATAGAATAACAGGAACGTTTTGCTCGATTGCGTATTCGATCGTATTCGCTATCTTTTCACCGACAACAGATCCTAAGGAGCCTCCCATAAAATCAAAACTCATAGCACCAATAGCAACGGGAAAACCACCTATTGTAGCAGATCCTGTGACGATCGCATCCTGTAAACCAGTAGAAGATTGCGCCTTTGCAAGTTTGCTTGGATAATCAGGAAACTCCAGCGGATCTTCTGAAATCATTTCCTTATCAAACTCCACGAAACTGTCTTCATCAATCATGATCATGATGCGTTCAACAGCAGACAGCTTGTAATGGTATCCGCAAACATTGCAAACTTTAAGGTTCATCTCCAATTCCTTACTATACTGGATTGTCCCGCAACTCGGACATTTATTCATAAGTCCTTCAGGAATTTCACGTTTTTGTCTATCGGATGGAATTGTTGCATACTTTCGTTTTTGAAAAAGATCCTTAAGCACCTCAGCACCTCACTGACTCAAAATCTATGGTATGGCAGAAAGCCTGATTTGGAGATTCTTGATGTCACACACTCGCCCATATCTCACGTAATGTAAGGCATAAATTCTTTATCACGGAAAAAGACATGTCCGGAAGCCGAACATGTGCGCTCTATTACCTATGTAATATGGAATTTAACACCTCTTGAACTTCTTCAAGCTCTCCTTCTGGTACAAGTATTTCAAATTGGTTTTTTGTCATACTGATCGCACGGACTTGAACGAGAAAACCTTCTTCGGTCAAATTCTGCTTGATTCGTTCGGCGATTTTAGCCGTAGGCGCAATATAAATCACCGTCCACATTCGCAAAAAACCTCCTTAAATTTGTGAAGGATAAATAATTTCAACATACGATGTTGCCGTCTAGGTGCCCGTACAATGGATTAATGATACCACATCAATCGAATTACAGGCAAGAATAGCGCTTCATTATGCTTGGGAATAGCAGCTAATTGCGCTAAAAATTAGTTAAATAATCAGCTGAATTCCCATTCTGATGCGCAATTCTAGCGGAAGCCGCCGCAGCTAGACCAGCCACTAAATCATCCAAAAAAACATGAATCGCATGTTTGTCATCATTCAATCGGCGAATCACGCCGATTTTCTGCTTGTCCAGATATCCAAAAGAAGTAAGGCCTATCATACCATATACATGTACAATCCCCAGTGCCAGCGTCTCATCCACGCCATAAAGACCTTCATCAGCTTCCATAATCGCTTGCAAAGGCTGCGGAAGCAGCTTCTGCTCTGCCAGTTCATCAAGCGCAATTCCCGTATATAAGGTAAACTGCACTTCACGCTTGGCAAGCACAGCATATACACTCTCCTCACATGATTCTATGGTCAGAAGAGGATTGTATGGCTTCTGCAGCTTGTAAACGATTTTTGCTATTTGAGGAACTGTTACTCCGCGTTTTTTAAGCACATTCAAAATATGTTCAAGTGAATTCATATATAAAATCCTCCCTTGTCCGGATTTTACAATGTATGCGGACAAGAGTGGTTTTATTTCACAAAGACTGAATCATTGCCTAAAACCACCTGGATTTGTCTAATTAATTCAGGTGAAGGCTGAACCTGATACGTTTCACTTAAAGCGATACTTCGACGGCCATTTTCATAGAACAAAATTACTGAAAGTGGTCCTGTATGCTTCTTAAGCAATTGCTTAAGTAGTGAAAGCTTACTCGGATGCTCATGTTCAGGTGCAATTCTTATATACACCCTTTGAGCGTTGCCACTTTGGTTTACGACTTTCTCTGCTGGTATCGAATCAGCAATTGCTTGTGATTCTAGCTTCTTACCACTCACATTTGACTGCGAAAGACGTTCCTCCGTAGCCTTCGTAAAGTGATTACGCCGTCCTGCTGCTGGAGCAGGTTGGAGTGGGCGCTGCGCTTTACGAATTTTGCGAGCAGCATCAGGATCGGTAAGCAAACAAACTTCATCCGCTATTATTTTAAATGATTCTTCGTCTCCATGCTGTAATTTACCTCTCACTACTAGCAAGTTCCCTTTTTGAACCAGTGGGGCAACCTGCTTCCAGGTTCGCGTGAACATCACAACTTCCGTTCGCAGAATTCGATCCTCCAAATCCATGAAAGCCATAGGATCGCCTTTTTTGGTGATGATCGTCTTCACCCCTGCTACCATTCCCGCTATGACAACATCAGCTCCTTCAGCATACTCCTGAAGATGATGTAATGGATCGACATTTAGCTGCTCCATCGTTTCATCATGTGCATCAAGTGGATGTCCTGAAATGAATAATCCTAGCAGTTCGCGTTCAAATTCGAGAATTTGCGTTTGCGTATACGCCCGAATATCAGGATACTCAACCTGCCAATTCGGTTCTTCTGTGAATCCGAACAAATGAAGCTGCAAATCGTCGCGTTCCTTGCGCCATTTGACCGCAGCTTCAACCGTTTCGTCGAGCATCCCGATGAGCTGCGCACGATGTCCTGGCAATTCATCAAATGCGCCGCCTTGAATTAGAGATTCTATCACGCGCTTATTGCAGACGCGCAGGTCCACACGCTGGCAGAAATCAAGCAGCGAGGTGAAGGGACCGTGACGACGCTCGGCTAGAATAGCGTCAATCGCTTGTGTGCCGACATTCTTGATGGCGGCAAGTCCGAAGCGGATCGCCCCGCGATCCGCTTGTGCTGCGCCTGTCGCTTGCAGCGCAGGCGAGCTGCCTTCGTGCTGCTCCCCGCGAGGAGCCAGCGGCGTGAAGGTCACGCCGCTCTCGTTCACATCGGGGGGCAGCACGGTTAGCTGCATACGTCGGCATTCATCGACGTATTCGGCCACTTTGCGGTGGCTGCCCATCACCGCAGTAAGCATCGAGGCCATAAAATGCCTCGGATAATGAGCTTTCAGATAAGCGGTCTGAAAGGCGAGCACCCCGTATGCGGTCGCATGCGCCCGTGGGAAGCCGTAATCCGCGAAGCGTACAATCATGTCATAGACATGATTGGCATCAGCTTCTGCGTATCCCTGCCCCACTGCTCCTCTCACAAAATGTTCCCGCTCCTTATCCAATACCTCGCGCTTCTTCTTGGAAACCGCTCTTCTTAGCAGATCGGCTTCTCCAAGCGAGAATCCTGCCATCTTGGACGCGATTTGCATAATTTGCTCTTGGTACACGATGATTCCATAGGTATCGCCCAGAATTTCTTCTAGCGATGGATGCGGATATTCTACTTGTACAAGCCCATGCTTGCCCGCAATATACTTCGGAATAAATTCCATCGGACCAGGACGATAAAGAGCTAGAACTGAAATAATATCTTCAAATTCTGAAGGCTTCAGTTCTTTGAGCACTCGTCTTACACCCGTGGATTCCAGTTGAAATATCCCTGTCGTTTCCCCGCGAACAAGCAGCTCGTACGTTAAAGCATCTTCATTCATATTGATTTGGGTAAAATCAATTGTCGTGTTATCCTGCTCCTTGATCCATTCCACGGTCCGTTCAATAATCGAAAGTGTTCGCAGACCTAGAAAGTCCATTTTGAGCAAGCCTATTCGCTCTAAATGTTCCATTGAATACTGCGTTAATGCAGAGCCGCCTGTACCTTCTTGCAGCGGTACGTATTCAGTTAAGGGTTCTCTGGAAATCACCACACCTGCAGCATGTGTCGAGGCATGACGTGGCATTCCTTCGACACGCTTCGCCATATCCAGCAGCTCGGCTACTTTGGCATTCTGATCCGCCAGCTTGCGCAAATCCTCATTTTGCACAATCGCATCTTCAATTGTTACACCAAGATAGCCTGGAATCATTTTGGCAGCACGGTCTACATCATTAAACGGCAAATTGAGCACACGACCGACATCCCGTACAGCAGCTCTTGCCGCCATCGTTCCAAATGTAATAATCTGCGCGACATGATCCTCACCATACTTCCGAACAACATATTCGATGACTTCATCACGCCTTAAATCACTGAAGTCAATATCGATATCGGGCATGGAGATACGTTCAGGATTGAGGAAGCGTTCGAATAGCAATTTATATTTAATCGGGTCTACATTCGTAATATGCAAAGTATAAGCAACTAAGCTGCCCGCGGATGACCCCCGACCAGGGCCGACCATAATCCCTTTCCGATGTGCATATGAAATAAAATCCCAAACAATAAGAAAATAATCCGAAAAACCCATTCGAGCTATAATTTCAAGTTCGTATTGAAGTCTAGTCTCGAGCTTTTCACGATAGGCCAGATCCGTTAACTGCGCACCATAACGCTCCTCAAGCCCTTTCTTGCATAGCTCAGCTAGATAGGACTCAGAATTCATCCCTTCAGGAATCGGTTCAAAAATAGGCAGAATCGATTTGCCGAACTCCAGCTCCAAGTTGCATTTGTCGGCTACTTGCAGGGTATTAGCTAAAGCTTCAGGTACATGCGGGAATAATCGCGCCATTTCATCCGCTGATTTCAGATATAACTGGCTTGAGCTAAATTTCAAGCGACCCTCATCTTCTACTGTCTTGCCTGTTCCAATGCAAAGCAATATGTCCTGCACCGCCGCATCGGGCTCCCACACATAGTGCACATCATTCGTCGCAATAAGCGGGATGCCCGTCTCACGTGCCAATTCGATCATCGACACATTGACTTTACGCTGTTCGATCAAGCTATGATCTTGCAGCTCTAAGTAAAAATCCTCACCAAAAATATCACGATAACGCTCAGCAGCAGCCTTGGCCTCATCCTTACGATCATGCAGCAGGTGCTGTGATACTTCACTGCCTAGACATGCACTTAAACACACAAGCCCTTCGGCATGCTTGCGAAGCGCTTCCGCGTCGATTCTAGGTTTATAATGAAACCCCCGTAAATGAGCAAGTGAATTTAGCTTCATTAAATTACGGTAACCTTGTATATTCTTAGCCAGCAAAATCAGGTGATAGATCGGCTGCTCCTGCCTCGTTCCTCTATCCGTCATTGAACCTGCCGTATAGTAAGCTTCCATCCCGATAATCGGTTTGATTCCATGCTCCTTGCAAGCCCGATAGAAAGCAATTGCCCCGTACATCACGCCATGATCAGTCAAGGCAAGCGAGTCCATGCCCAGTTCCGCTGCATGCCGAACCAGGTCTGTAATCCGAGCAGCACCATCAAGCAAGCTATATTCACTATGTACATGCAGATGGACAAAACGACTCATTTGCGAACTACCTCCCTTATCTGATAAATGTATCATCATTTTATCATATTCACCGGTACTAGTCCCATAAGATTGATAGTAGACAAGTATCATAGGAACAATTTGTCCAGCACGAATGCGGAAAGTAGGTATAACGGGGGCAAAGTTTACGTGTCTCCTTTGAAATCGATATTGTTACCATTAAATAAATTAAAAAGAATTCGATTTCAACAGAGACTTGAACCCGTTATACCGAATTGCAGCATAAAGGTCTGCTGGACAATTTTGATGTGAGACAAGTCAGCTTACAATCTTATGCGACCTAGGGAGGTGCGGCAGATGACTTCATTCGTATCGAAAATGATTGATGAGTTTTTCATCGCTTTTGGCGTGGTGATTGGAGGTTGTATTTTGGCTGGGATTGCAGCCGTAATTACACTTAAGAATCCAACGGAGCAGATGGAGCTGATTTCGGAGAATATTAAAATATGGGCGGTTGTTGTTGCAGTTGGAGGAACGATTGATCCGATACGATCGATTCAGAGCAACTTTCTTGATGGTCAAATTTCGCCTGCAATCAAACAAATTTTATATATTTTAGCCGCTTATTTAGGTGCGCATCTTGCTACAACCCTTATCCAATGGATTGCCAAAGGAGGAGTCGAGTCTTGAAGGGGCTTGCTTCCATCTCTTTCACCCAAGGAATAGGACTTCTATTATTAGGAGGGATTATTGGAGCTGCGATCTTCATGCTCGTCTACCATCATAATTTCAGTGTCATTGTGGATGAGAATCACATCCTGCGCAATCAAACGATTGAGTTAACTGAAGATCTTGATCATATGCGCAAGAACGAGAAGAAGAGCACCGTCATTAAACAAATCGATGCCCGTTTACAAGAGGATGGGACTCAGCATTTAACTGCCAGCCTGAAAGAGGAGCTAGAGAAGAAGGTACGCGCTAGCCTTAAAATCGTATATGAACAGAAAATTACGACAGCCAAGGAGAACATTCTAGTCTATGAAAAATTGATAACGAATCGAAACAGCTATCTGGTTCTCGACAAGCATTTTAATGTCACGGTCAAGTTTTTCACCTTGATCGGCACGGAATTGACCGTTTGGTTCACAGCCAAAGAAGTTCATCTTCCTGAACCTGAGTAATGAAATTGTCACGCTTTCTCCCTTGCATTCCAATCTTATTCACTCTACATTATTAGAATAATAGTTCTCTTGGGAGGAGTCTTTTTGTGATTCTAACATTTCAGTATATTTTGTCAGCGTCAATCATCATCACACTTGGATTGTCGGTATTCTATGCTTTGCGATATCGAAGACAATCCGATCCGATTCGACGAGGCATACTTGCTGCACGAATGAATATTTGCATGGGCTTAATGCTCATCCTGTTCTCGATCAGCCAATTATTCTTTTTTACAGATACTGCGGTTAGGCGAATTATCGGCACCATTTTTATGCTAGTTGGATTATTTAATTTATATTCCGGCTTGCGCAATCACGCGGCTTTCACCAGAAACAAAAAGTCCTAGTAATTTACTAGGACTGATCAATAAATTGAGCGGTTAGCATGGCTCTTGCTGCAACTGTATCATTGCAATAAATATTGACATCGATTTTGACGAATTTACGAGTGATATCAATGATGGTTGGATGAATTTCGATGACGTTCTCGATTTGAAGCGGTCTGATAAAGTAACTGGATATATTATCCAAAACCAGATCTCCCTTCTTATAATCTTGAACAACGCGGAATGCGGCCTGATTCATTAAGGTCATAAGTAAACCCTCGGATACCGTACCCAGATAATTGGTCATTTGCGGCGTTATACTGCCTTGGAATACCAAGCCGCCAGATTCATTCCGTGATTCCGTAAAACCTCCCCACATCTGCATTTCAAATGTCTCACTGCTATGCTGTTCCTTCTGGATATGCTGCATAGCCTTCAGAACATCCTGACGAGAGATGACACCGACAATTTTGCGGCTGCCATCAACGACCGGAAGCAATTCAATCCCCTCCCAGACCATCATATGTGCTGCTGAGGCAACGGAAGTGTTGCGATTCACAGTTAGTGGATTGCGCGTCATCAATTTCTCTATCGTAGACCCCTCAGGTGCTCTTACGACGTCCTTCGTCGTTACAATCCCAATTACGCGATTCCATTCATCCACAACAGGATATCTGCTGTGATGCGTTTCTTCAACAAGTTTATTCCATTCCTTGCTTAAGGCACTTGCTTTCAGGGTATACACATGCCGATCAGGCTTCATGATATCTTCAACAATCATGATTTTCTTCTTAATTAATCGGTCATATAAGGCTCGATTAATCATCGATGCAACCGTGAAGGTATCATATGTAGATGAAATAATCGGCAGACGCAGCTTATCTGCTAACGCCTTAACTTCTTCTGATGTCGAGAAACCGCCTGTTATTAAGACTGCAGCGCCTGATTGAAGCGCACAGATATGCGCCTTATTACGATTACCTACGATAAGAAGCGAGCCAGGCTCAATATAGCGCATCATCGCATCCTGCTGCATAGCACCTATAACAAATTTATTTAAGGTCTTGTTAAGTCCTCCAACGCCGCCTAAGACGACACCTTCAACGATTCTTACAACTTCCTCGAATGTTAGATTATCAATATTCTGACGCAGCTTCTTCTCAACACGGACTGTACCAATTCGTTCCTTCGTCGATACAAGTCCGATACTCTCTGCCTCTTTAATTGCGCGATAAGCTGTGCCTTCACTAACGGACAGATTCTTCGCAATCTTACGTACAGAGATTTTACTACCAAGCTTAAGCTCTGTAATATAATTTAAAATTTGTTCGTGCTTCGTAGTTTCAAGTGCATTCTTCGTCGACAATCTATTCACCTCACAACGACATTGCTTGTAACCTAAGACCTGTAGTTTCTTAATAATTACTATTATTATAAATGAAAAACACAGCAGAATCATCTGCTGCGTTGAAATTGTCTCCTTTTCCTCATTTTCGCAATTCGATCTAGCTCGTCTCTCGTCTCTTGATCTACACCAAAAAGTTCATGTAAATGAGCGGATATAATAAGCAAAGCGAAAAGGAGCCAAACAACATTAAATAATGTCTGCAACGACTCTACTTGATCCATAAATACTAATCTTGGGATTGCATAGATAAGCATGCCAAGAGCAGCGGTCAGATATAAAATATTTTTCAATTTGAGCTGTTTCACGATCATCACTCCAATCCTATCCTACAAGACTTGTACACTTTATTGTATGAATGGAAGGAGGTGGATATGCTTTATTCGGTGACATTAAATCGCTCTAAATGCAGAATGAGAAAGCCAACCTCATCCTCAGGAACTTCGATTTTCAAATGTTTATGTACGATAGCAGTAAGCTGCTTTGCTCTTTTATAAGATTGGGGATATTCCTCAATTATAGTCGTTAGAAGTGGATTTCGAATCGGTTTATGATGCTTAACGCGATCGATCAAACTTTTGAGATGGGTAATGAATCGAACGGTAGAGAAGCTATTATTGAACTGAATGCCAATGCTTCTTGCTTCATCCATCAAACTTGAAACCAGCCTGACTAGCTCAAGTGATTCGACAGTTTTGACCCGACTTCGAGCTGCATGAAAGTGCATGGCAAGAAACGCAATTTCATCATCGGGCAGTACGACATCCAAATGCTCATTAAGAAACTTAACCGCTTTATCCGCTATAGCATATTCTTCACCATAAAGGAGCTTAATCTCATAGGAGAAGGGATTGGTGATGGCAATTCCCTTCTTGCATCGTTCAACCGCAAAATTGATATGATCGACTAAAGCTGCATGAATTGTCTCAGAGAACTGGCCTTCTAAATGTCCTTGCGCAAATGCGATCACTTCTTCCGTAATCCCTATAATTCTTGCATCTACGGCATTAATAATCTGCTCATAATGTTCAACCACTTCTGATGTATAGATTAGAAATTCTTGTGTAATCTCTGAACCATCGACAAACATGCCAGGAGTGCGTTTAAAGCCAATTCCTTTGCCAAAAACAATTGAATTCTTCCCCGTAGAAAGTTTCGCCATCACAACATTGTGAGACAGCACATGCACAATTTTGCGAATAATCATACAATCCTCCCTACACCTCGTGCCGACATCAAGGCAAGAATTCCATCTTTTATCAATTCCGAATCCGTTCCAAAAACAATATGCACATTCCCTCTACCCATGTTCATCAGCCCATAGGCACCAAGCTTTGTGAAATCAGCTTCCTCCAGAATCATTTCATGCTTCAGCTTCAATCTTAATCTAGTAATGCATGCATCCACAGTTTCAATGTTGTTCAGTCCACCAATTTGTCTAATGACCATCGAAACTCTTTGTTCTAATGTATACGTCTCCGTAATCTCATCCGTATCAGACTCGTGAACTTCTCTTCCAGGCGTCTTCAATCGAAGGAGCTTAATACAGCCAATAAAGACAAAATAGTAAACGATGAAATAACCAATGCCGATCAAGACAATAACAAGCGTATGTTTACCTGAGTTCCAGTTCAACATCAAATCGATTAAACCTGCCGAGAAGCTAAAACCAAGCTTTACATCAAGCAAATGCGTCAACATAAGAGCCGTCCCCGTCAGAAACGCGTGAACAACATAGAGTACAGGGGAAGAGAACATGAAAGCGAATTCAATCGGTTCCGTCACGCCAGTAAAAAAGCTTGTTAACCCTGCACTTAGCAAAATCGATGAAATAACTTTTTTTTGCTTCTTATGGACAAATTTGATCATAGCAAGCGCTGCAGCCGGCAAACCAAACATCATAATCGGAAAGAATCCTGTCATAAAACGACCCGCACTCGCATCCCCAGCAAAAAATCTAGTCATGTCTCCATGCACGATCTTCCCTGTTGCTTCCGTGTATTCCCCAATTTGATACCATGCGATTGAATTTAGAATATGATGCAAGCCTGTCGGAATTAATAACCGATTGAGGAACCCATAGGTAAAGACGCCAGCACCACCAGCAGACATAATCGTTAAGCCAAGCTGCCTGATCCATTCTTGAACGGTAGGCCAAATAAATCCGATTCCAACCCCAACTGCTACCATCGTCAGCGATGTAATGATTGGAATGAATCGTTTGCCGCCAAAAAATCCAAGCACCTTCGGAAGCTGTAAATTTTTGTATTTTCGATAATAAACAACCGTAATAAACCCT
Organism: Paenibacillus albiflavus; assembly: GCF_004344915.1. GTDB lineage: Bacteria > Bacillota > Bacilli > Paenibacillales > NBRC-103111 > Paenibacillus_AM > Paenibacillus_AM albiflavus. Next base: position 100,546 of record NZ_SKFG01000021.1, read on the forward strand.
GTCATTATGCCGCCAAGTACACCCATATCCAAATGATCAATGACGACCTGATTCGCATCCAGCGTATCAAAGTTATGAAGTACATTTTGGAAAACAAGATAACCAACAGTAGCGGCAAGTGCAGCTATGCCTTCACCACCTGTCATACCAATCGCAATACCAATTGCGAACAGAAGCGGTAAATTGTCAAAAATAGCACTTCCACCCAAATGACAAACCTTAGCGATTTGTATCAAGAACGGATGATTAAAATCTACTTTACCGATTCGAAGGAGAATTGCAGCAGCTGGAAGTACGGCGATAGGGATCATAAGTGATCTTGCTATTGCTTGTAGAAAACCGAGAATTTGGGACTTCATCTTAAGGATCACCTGACTATTAGTACGATCTTGTAATTAATTTTACTTTATTTGACAGCACCTGCTGTAATTCCTCCTGCAATCTGCCGTTGGAACATAAAATATACAATAAATACAGGGATCATAGAGATCAGTAAGGCAGCAAATAAAGGACCCCATTCTGTTTTGTACTGCATTTCGGCCTGCATAACAGCGATTCCAACTGGTAAAGTATATTTGTCCGGTTCGTTAATAAGTACAACACCATAAATGTATTCATTCCATATGTTCAGAAAGTTCATGATCGTGATCGTAATCATGCCTGGCTTCGCCAGTGGCATCATAATGCGGAAGAATGTGCCAGAATGAGAAGCACCATCGATGTAGGAAGCTTCCTGAATTTCACGAGGCAGTGTTTTGTAGAAGCCAACTAATACAAAAATGCTAAAAGGAAGCTGATAAGCCGCATATACGAGAATAAGTCCTGTCAAAGAATTGCCTAATTGCAAAGTGTCTAATAAGAAAAACAGCGGTATAAGGCCCATAATCAAAGGAACCATCATCGCTGCTATATATAGCGTGTAAATCGTTCCACTAAGCATAAATCTAAAGCGTGCAAGAATGTAAGAAGTTGTGGAAGATAAAATAAGAGCAAGAAGTGAGCTGCAAATCGTTACAACAATCGAATTGAAGAAATATCCGCCCATATGATAATTCGTCCATACATTCGAGAAGTTCTCCCATACAAAAGGTAACTTGGGTAAGTCCCACGGCTTCCCTAAGAAAAATTGCTTATTATCCTTAAGCGATCCAAATAACGTCCAGAATAAAGGATAAATCACAAGGAATGACCAAACAACAAGAATCAGATAGACAATCCCTCTACTAAGATATCTCAACAGTCTCACCTCCGTTACAATTCATAAGTTTCTTTGCGTAATAGTCGCGATAAAATTGCAGTCGTTAGTAATGAGGTAATGAGAATTAACACACCAATTGCAGCAGCATAGCCCATATGGAATTGCCTAAAGCCCATTTGATACAAATAAGAGCCCATCACCTGTGTCCGATTATCTGGACCACCCTCTGTCATTATCCATACCATAACGAATGAACCATTGAGTGTAGTAATCGTGATGTGGATGATTGACACCTTTACTTGTTCCCATATTAGCGGAAGTGTAATTCTAGTAAATTGCTTCCACTTCGATACGCCATCAATTTCACTTTGCTCATAAATCTCACCGGGAATAGATAAGATCGCAGCGATCAGTAGAATCATGTAGAAACCAATCCCTGCCCAGATCGAAGGCCATACGAGTGACCACATCGCTGAATCTACATCGCCAAGCCAGACTTTCCGAATCAGATTATCGTCTGACCTAAATAGATTGATAATATTATTCAGGAAGCCTAGCTCTGGATGATAGACCGCACGCCATAGTACAGCAATAACAGCCACTGAGATGATGTTCGGAATAAAAAAAGCGAAGCGAAAAAAAGATGAACCCTTCACCTTTAGTCTTGTAATCGCTACTGCAAATAATGTTGCAATCGCCACAATTCCTATTACTTTCGTAACGACGAGGAAATAGTCGTTCATGATAGCCGTACCGATGATCGGGTCTGCAAGCATTTCTTTATAGTTATCTAATCCTATGAATGACATCGTCTCAGCGCTGCCAGACCAATCAAAGAAACTGACGTATAAGCCTCGCAATAACGGATAGATCGTGAATACGCAATAAAAGATAAACGTTGGCAATAGGAAAGTCAGAATGAAAAGATTACGTTTGCTCCTATCTGCATTCTTCGTTTTATGCAGGATAGGCTTGCGTGGTGTATTCGTGCTTACAAGATGATCGAGAGTTGCATTCGACATAAATCAACCTCCGTCATATGACATTCTATGTTAAATGTGATTATCAATGAGAAAAAAACTGGTAAAGTGAGAACAAGGGCAATAACCCTTGTTCTCACTTTACTTAAGCCCATTATTTATTTCTTCTCACGAGCCTTCTTCGCAGCAGCTTCCATGCGCTCAATATACTTATCCACATCAATTTCACCTGATGTTAGAGCTACAAGCGCATTGTTGCGAGCTTCTTCCACGTCTTTATCCGGAACAACTGTCGGAGCTGTTATTGTTCCTGGATCAAGGAAGAATTTCATAGCTGCTTTAGACATCGATCCTGCTTTGGAGGATTCCAGGTCAGCTTTATAGTTCATTGGAACACCCGATAGCTCAGCCCATTTAACAGCGGATTGCTTTGTGAAGATGAATTGCACGAATGCTTTCGCAGCCTCAACATTCTTCGCTTTCTTCGCAATTGCCATTGTGCTTGTATACGGTACTACAACTGATTTTTGCCCTGGATCAATCCCTAATGAAGCGATGAATCCAAAATCAAAGCCCGAAGGAACGTTGTCTCCCATTTCATTTTGTACCCATAAGCCATTCGGGATAAATGCATCTTTATGCTGTAAGAATAGCATTTGAGAATCAGTGTGATTGATCGCTTTGGAAGCAGGATCGATAAAGCCTGCATCACGCATTTTCACAATTTTCTCGAGCGCTTTTCTCATTGGCTCCGATTTGTAAATGCCTTCTTCATTCTTCTCGATTTTGACTAGAATTGAAGGATCCCCGCCATTGGCTGCGATAATAGCTGAATCTAGGAAGCCTCCGCTTATGTAATAAGGATATTTACCTGTATGGATGTAAGGAAATACGCCTTTGCCGGAATCCTTAATTTGCTTGCCAACTGCCATAAATTCATCAAAGTTTGTCGGCACCTTCCAGCCGTTGTCCTTAAAGAAATTAATATCATAGAATGTACCCCATGAACCGTACACGAGTGGAATCGTGAAATTCTTCCCGTCATAATCCTTTGGCTTGGCAAAAAGCTGATCAACAAGCTTCTCGCCATCTACGTTCTTCGCATCTTTGATCCAATCTGTAATATCTAGCAATTGATCGTCAGTAACCATCTGGGTTTCGTTAGAACCAGCGCCATCAATATACACGACATCAGGTGGATCGCCCTTGATCCAGCGGGGTTTCATTTGATCGTTAATTTGTGATCCAGCCGTTTGCTTGACTTTAAGACCAGGGTTAGCAGCTTCGAACTCGCTAATGATTTGCTTCCACCACTTATCACCGTAGCCTCCAACGAAGTATTGGATTTCTAACTCGCCTTTAACTCCTTTAGATGCAGGAGCAGTTGAATTGCTTCCACAGCCCGCAATCAAAGCCAGCATCGAAGCTGTGGTTAATATCGCCACGCCTGTTCTCTTTTTCACTACATACTCATCTCCCTTTTATCTAAATATTCAAATATTCGTTCAGAAACCCGTAGAAACAACAAAAAAGGGCAAAGTTAAGAAGACGAATCTTCATAACTAATGCCCTTACGGTTACATGTTATGGGTTTGCGAACTTATCCTTATAATACAACTAATTCCAGAAAACGTCAATCTGAAAGTAGCGAACTTCTGATCTATACAATCATTTATTTGACTGCATCTTGCAAATCATTGCTGAAGGATATAAATAAACGTTTGAATTAGACCAATAACTCCGCCGAGTACAACACCTAACCAGGTAATCGCACGGAACTCTTGTCCTGATACACTCAGAATAATTCGCTCCAACTGCTCGATCGGGAAATTCACCACTTGTTCTTCTACGATCTTAGGCAAGTTAATAGTCTTTATGATCGATTCTATACGATCTTCTAGCCTGTTAAGACTCCAATCGACGATAGCCGGAATTCGTACTAGGATCGAATCCATTCTTGGTCCTAATAGCTGCGCAACCTTAAGCTGCTCCATACGATCTAACCATTGCCCCCAAGGCATTTGCTCCAAGCGAGTACGGATGCGATCAAATCCATCATCTTTGGTAATCCATTCAAAAACTTCACCTAATGTGATCCGCTCATAATCACTTATTTTGTTCTGAATAAATCCACCGATCATCGCATGTACGGATGGTGAATCGAGTTGCTGAATAATCGCTCCGCGTACACGAGTCACCATTTTATCCTCATCTACAAACAGCCCAGCAAGCGTTCCTAGGAAACCGCCAGATTGCTCCATAAATTGCCCAGTTATTCGTCTAAGCATACGTTCACCCTGCAGGGACGTTAATTCTTTCTTAATCGATACAATTAAGGAATTGACGATTGTGTCAGCTAATTGTTCCTTACGCTGCTCATCCCAGCCAGGAAGTAACATGCTTATCTGTTTCTCTCTTAATTCCTCTGATTGAATTAGCCATTGCACAACATCCACCGATTGATTCTGCAACCAATTAACCAGCTTCTCTTTCATCGAAGTCCATTCATCTAAGGTTAAATATTGCTGTACAAGCTCGGCAATTGTACAATCCTGTGTACCGAAATTCTCTACCCAAGCTTGAAGCTTGTCCTCAATTCCTTGTCGTAATTCAGGTTTACGAAGCGCGCTTGCTAATCCTTCCGAGGTAACTAGATGATCGCCTACCACTTGACCGAGCGACCTACTGATCTCATCTCTACGTTTAGGTATAAGACCCGGGGTAAACGGCAATTTCTTGCCCCATAAATAAATGGGCTTACGGGGGTGAAAGAGCATCTTAATTGCAAAATGATTCGTCAAACCCCCTACAAATCCAGCAGTTCCAACATAAAGTACACCCATCCAAAACAAATTCATATAGCCATCCTTTCTTATCTACGCCAAGCACCAAGGAGTTTATGTCCTCATATGATGGAGTAGTTAGGGCATTTATCAAGAATTCCACTTTACCTTAAAGAGGTGATCATGATGCTCACTCTTATCAAGCCAAACACGACCCAACGCTTAGGTATTATGGCTGCTCCGAATGGAAGCAATAACTTTCCGTTTGCAGATCATAACTTTTATCGACAGCTATGCATCACTGGTAATCAACTGAACCTCGAGGTGTTCATCTTTTCACTTGAAGCTATCGATTGGAACACGGAATCTGTCGAAGGCTTCACTTATAAAGTGGATAATCAGAAATGGGCCAAGAACTCTTATCCTCTGCCCAAGATTATATACGATAGATGTTTTTATCGCACCCCTAGTTCATTTGAAAAGTATAGAACACTACGCAGCAGACTAATCCGAATGCCTGGAGTTTATTTGCTTGGCAACGGACTTAAGGGTAAATGGGAAGTTCACCAAACTTTAAATCGAGAACCAGATCTTAAAGCCTATCTCCCCTTCACTAAGCCACTCAAATCAGTACAGCAATTAATGAAATGGCTGCAAATGAATCATGAAGCCATCTTAAAGCCATCTGGCGGCAGTCAGGGTCGAGGCGTGCTGCATATCAGGAGAAGAACGCAATTACAGCCCGAATTCCAGCTTCATGGCCGTGATCGCCAAAATCATTATATCCATTATCATTTTGACACCATGGATGAATTGCTAGGTTGGATTCAAGTCTTTACAACTAACCATCATTACTTACTTCAAGAACGTCTAGTACTGGTAACAGAGGATGATGTTCCATTTGATGTTCGATCTTTAATGCAGAAGAATGAGGTTGGTCTTTGGCAGCTAACCGGAACTGCCATTCGCTATGGCAAGTCTGGAACATTGACTGCAAATCTACACGGAGGCGGTTCTGCTACCCATCCAAATGATTTCCTATCCAAACTATTCGGAAGCATGAAAGCCAAGGAGCTCATTCAAGACGTAACAAGATTATCTTATCAAATCTCGTCAACACTTGAAACTTACCACGGAAGACTTGTGGAGCTCGGGATTGATTTTGGGATCGATATGAATGGCCAAATCTGGATCCTGGAGGCGAATTCCAAGCCGGGACGTACGATTTTCACACATTTGCAAGATTTCAAAACACATAAGCGATCCATCTATAATCCAATTCACTATGCTAAGTTCATGTACAACCGATATATAAATCAGCCTTCGCAATTCATTCAGGAGGGTAACTAACAATGAGTTTGACAACTTGTATATTGCATTCAACGAAAGATATTAAAAAGACGGTCTTTTTCTCGAATGAGCTTGCTCGGGCACTGCAATTAACGAAATCCAAAACCATACTGCTTCGTGTTGGCTCTAAGTCAGTCTCTGTACCTCTCAAATTTTCAAAAAGAGCAGGGCAGCATCTGTTTATCCCAGCTTCCGTTATAAGCAATCTGCGAATACCACGGCTTGGAACGTGTATGATTAAATCGACAAACGGTAAAGAAATCCAACTAGGACCTGTCATAGGAGTATTAACAACAATCGCCTCGCATTCAGGCAATCCATTCGGAGCACGCACATCATTCATTAAACAAATCCTGCGAACTGGGCAAAATAAATCATTCTTTATCGCATTTGGTCCTCATGACGTGAATTGGCAAGAGGAAACGGTAAACGCCTATATCCTTACAACTGGCGGTAGATTTATTCGTAAAGTTGTACCTGTTCCTGACGTTGTCTATAACCGAATCGCTTCTCGTAAAGTAGAAAGTCAAGCGATCACCCGAGATTTCAAGGAAAGCTTCGTCAGACGCAACATACCACTCTTTAATTGGAGTTTCTTTGATAAATCGGATGTCTATAATTTATTGAAGCATGATGAGACATTCACCCATGTACCTGAATCGATCACCAATCCGACATCAACTAAATTAAAGGAAATGCTCAAGACATACCGCTTTGTGTATTTGAAACCAACGGCAGGATCGCTTGGTTTTGGCATTTATCGCATTACTTATCATCCAGGCAAAGGCTACTTCATCCGCTATCGCAATCATGGAAAGAATATTCTGCTTCGTTACAGCAACTTTGACGGTATTCTCAAAATGCTTCGAATGAATCACGGTGGCATGAATCGATATATCGCACAGCAGGGAATTCGGTTAATCGAAATTGATCATTGCCCGATTGATTTCCGATTCCACATGACGAAGAATGCCAATAACAGATGGGAAGTAGCAGCAATAGGTGCAAAGAAAGCTGGACGCGGAAGTGTAACAACCCATATACGAACAGGAGGCTCTTTGTTCTCGCCTGAACAAGTCCTAAAAGAAGTATTTGGTTCACGCGCTGATGTAGTTCTAAGTTCAACCAAGGAAACAGTAATCAGGCTTGCAGAAGCAATAGAGCGCAATTACCCGCATCGATTAGGAGAGCTCGGCTTCGATATCGGGATTGATCAGAATGAGAAGATTTGGATGTTCGAAGCGAATTCTAAGCCAGGACGAACGATTTTTAAACACCCATCTCTTAAAGAACAAGAAAAAGTTTCGCTTGAAAATATTTATGAACACTGTTTATTCTTAAGCAGGTTTAGGGCTAGGAGGGAGGAGTAATGTCCAAATCTCTCCGAGTTAAATCGGTTTCCAAACCTAGCCCAACGATTGGTATTCTAACCGTTAGCGACGATCATCAATCTTTTCGCGGGAATATTTCTAATTTTATCGATCTCATACAAATCGGACAAAAGTTAGGTGCGAATGTTTTCGTGGTAACAACGGATGAACTCAGCTTATCAGGAGAGACAACTCCTGGCTTCAGCTATGATTTTGAACGTAAAACCTGGGTTAAAGAGCATTTACCCATCCCTAATGTCATTTATAATCGCGTTCCCAATAGAAGCTTTGAAATGCAACCACAGGTGCAGCTCAAAATCAAATCATGTATGCGGAATAAACGGGTGAAATTATTTAATCCTTCATTTTTCAATAAATGGACTTTATTCGAATGGTTAAGCAGTACGCCAGAAACTCAAAAATTCATTCCCGCTACACATCAGTTAACGAATGCAAACGAACTCGAAATGATGATTCGCAAGTTCCCGACGATTTACTTGAAACCAATCAGCGGTAAAGCAGGCAAAGGCATCATGCGAATCGATCACAGATCAGGCAAGATTAGGCATCCCATTAAACAGTTGAATTTTCAAAACAATAGGCACACGCAAAGGTCTCACTATACAACCATGTCTACTTTATGGAACAAAATACAGGCGTATCGCAAGTCACAGGATTACATCATGCAGCAAGGGATAGATCTCGTTAAATATAACGATCGTCCCTATGATTTGCGCATTCTAATTCAGAAATCGAGCCAAGGCAAGTGGAAGGTATCAGGTATTGGCGCTAGACTTGCTGGTGATTCCAGCATCACTACGCATGTACCTAGAGGAGGCTCAATTGAAGATCCAGCCGAATTGCTCACCAGTTCTTTCGGAGAGAAACGTGGCAATTTCATTCTAAGACGGGCTAAGTATACAGCTTTGCTCATTGCCAGAACAATTGAGAATAAATCGGGTCAAAAGCTCGGGGAGATGTCCATCGATCTCGGAATAGACACCTCTGGTCAGGCATGGTTCTTTGAAGCTAATTCCAAACCAATGAAGTTTGACGAACCGCATATTCGCACTAAATCGCTGGAGCGCCTTATACGTTACTGCAAATATTTATCAAACGAAACAAGTAAGAAGGTGGGCGATAAATGAGCCTGCAGACGCTTGGCGTCATTGCCGTATATATCAACAATAACAAAATTGAGGAACTCGATTTCTTTCGTAAATTAAGCGTGTACAGTGGCAAAGAAGGACTTCAAATTGCGTTATTTACACCTCAGGATGTAGATGATCATAAATCAGAAATTCGAGCTTTATTCTATGATAAAACATTGAAAAAGTGGGTTCGTAAACGAACGCCAATCCCGACTCTCATATATGATCGTTGCCGCTATCATGGTAAAGCCACGTACCAGATGCTTAGCAAGTTCAGACGAACTCATCCTAACTTAAATTATATAGCGAAGCCACTTGCCAACAAATGGTCGATTCACAATGTACTATCGGGCCATGCTCGCATTGCAAGCTCAATTCCTGAAACCCATCCCTACTCTTCTGCTTTACTTGAAAAAATGCTTAAAAAATACCGTTCAATCTATCTTAAACCGCGAAATGGAACAGGTGGTAGAGGCATAATTCGAGTAAGCTATTTGGAGGATGGGACTTATCAAATTCAAGGAAGATATAAGAATCGTCAAATCTTTAATGCTGAACGAGTTCAGCTCAAACAATTGCCCTCCAAATTGAGAAAACATTACGTAAACGATCAATACATTATGCAGCAAGGCATAGCATCACTACTCGTAAATGGCAGAGTATGTGATTTTCGTTTACTTATCCAAAAAAATGGAGAAGGAAAGTGGGATGTAACAGGCTGTGCGGGCCGTATTGGACCAACGCGAAGCATAACCTCGAATCTGCACGGAGGCGGCAAAGCCATTACGATAGGAAGCTTGCTTCAGCAAAAATTCACCAAAAGCCAAATGAGCACGATCAAAGAGAACATGTATGATCTAAGTACGATTATCGCAAATGCGCTTGAAGATCATTATGGCTCCTTATGTGAACTGGGCATCGACCTAGCCGTCGACCCGCATGGGGATGTATGGCTGCTCGAGGTCAATCCGAAGCCTTCACGTGAAGTATTTAAACGCATAGGTGAACAAAACACCTACCTCACGGCAATAACCAGGCCGCTTGAATACGCAAGCTGGCTGCTAAAGAAGGAGCAAGAGAGATAAATAAAAAGCATCTGCAAAGCCGCAATAGACGACGAAGCAGATGCTTATTTTTAAACCAAATGGTTAAGAATATCGGAGAATGAAGTAATTCGCAGATCGGCGTCCTTCAGCTCACCTGATGAACGGAATTTTGCATAGTCACAACCAACCGCTATTAAATTGTTGCCAAGGGCTGCTTCCATATCAGAAGAACGATCCCCTACCATCCATGCCGAGCGTATTTGATGCTTCTCTAATAACAAGCGGACAAGCTCAACCTTGGATGCTGTCTTATATTCACCTGCACTGTATAAGTCCTCAAATAATGGCTTGATCCCCGTATAATAAGCAACATCTTTCACATATGGCTCCAAACCGTTAGAAGCAACGAACAGACGAATACCACGCTCTTTGAGAATCCGAAGCGTCTCTTCAACTCCTTCATATAGCTCGGGTTTGCCATTTTTCAGTTCATCAATTTCATATTCAAGCAGCAAATCATCGGCTCTCCTATGCGTTTCTTCAGAAGCATCAGGCATAACCCGCTTCCAGATTGCAGCTAACAGCATGCCTAGAGAATTCAATATATTCTCAACTGGCGGAGTTTCACCTTCATATAGCTTCTCATCCCGCAGCGAATCAAACATTCGGTAATAGGCATCAATCAAGATAGTCTCTGTTCGGAAAAGAGTGCCATCCATATCAAAAATCATGGCATCGGGTTGATCGTATTTCTTGGTCATCATGCATACCCCTATCTATTATGTATATTATTGTTGCTCCACTCACCCCCATCATGCTCGAACAGAAAAATATTGTCAATGAAACGTGTTATAATCCATTGAATTTTTATTGGTAGTAAGGTATGATTGATATGAAAATATTTTTCTTTTTATTAATATTAATTACAAAAAACTTTTTCAAAAAAGAGTGGTGCCATGTCTTCTATTTTAATCGCAATTCAAGAAAAGCAAGATCGTTTCAAACGCCAAGAACTAAAGCTTGCTAATTATATCCTGAACCACTCGCAAGCAGTTGTATCTATGGGCATTACGGAGCTTGCCAAAGAGTCTGAAACAAGCACTGCAACGATCTCGCGATTCTGCAAATCCTTGCATTTTCAGGGTTTTACCGATTTTAAAATGAAGCTATCTGCGGACTTAGCTCAGACCCCGTTACCTAATTTATATCAGGACATCGTAGCTGGAAACTCATTCGAAAGTATTGTTACCGCGATTGAGTCCAACCATCTTCGTTCGATTTCGGATACAACGAGGCTGATCGATCAGAAGCAGCTCAAACTAGCTGTTGATGCACTAGCACAGGCAGGACAGATCGATTTGTACGGTGTGGCAACTTCGGGCATCGTAGCGCAAGACTTCTATCAAAAGCTGCTGCGAGTAGGCAAGCGAGTCTCCGCCTTTGCCGATCCACATATGCAGATCACCACCGCCTCCACCCTTCAACCAGGAGATGTCGCCGTCGGGATATCGTATTCTGGAGAAACAGAGGAGACGATAACCGCCTTAACCTGCGCCAAGGAACGCGGAGCCACTACAATCTCGCTGACGAAGTACGGGGCAAACACGTTATCCAGCCTATCGGATATCAAGCTATTTTGCTCCACGCTTGAAGAAGGGATGAGACGCGGTGATATGGCATCCAGAATCGCCCAATTGCATGTTATTGACGTAATCTTCACATGCTTAGTAAGTCAGCATTTTGATGAATTAGTTCCACTATTGGAGCAATCGTACCTTATGGTTAAAAAATATCGTAGCTAAGGGAGAAATAAAAATTGATTATTCACAAGTTTGAAAGTCAACAGGCATTAAATGAAGTTGGAGCTGGTATGATTACAGCATTAGCACAAATGAACCCGCATGCTATTATCGGTCTGGCAACAGGCGGTACGCCAGTGGGTATTTATGAAGAAATCGTTAAGAGCTATCAGAAGGGACGCGTATCCTTCCGCAATGTAACAACATTCAACCTGGACGAATATGTAGGTCTTCCTGAGGATCACCCTGAAAGCTATCATTCTTATATGAGACATCACTTGTTCGATCATATTGACATTCAGTTGAACAATACGAATATACCAAACGGCAATGCTTCTGATCCTAGTGTAGAATGTGGACAATACGATGCTTTAATGGAAAAAATGGGGCAAGTGGATCTGCAAATTCTAGGGATTGGTCATAATGGCCATATCGGATTCAACGAACCTGCCTCCGAGCTTAGAAGCGGCACACACTTAGTTGAGCTTAAGCAAGAAACGCGTGAAGCGAATGCTCGTTTCTTTGATTCCATTGATCAAGTACCAACACATGCACTTACAATGGGTGTAGGTTCAATTCTGAAAGCTAAATCCATCATGCTAGTTGTACGTGGCGCGGATAAAGCTAAGATTGTGAAGCAAGCTCTTACAGGTCCGATTACAACAGATTGTCCAGCAAGCTTATTACAAACACATCCGCATCTAATCGTATTATTAGATAATGAAGCAGGGAGTGAATTATAATGTCCGCTCAAAAAGAATTCTGGATTGTTAATGCCAACATTGTCACTGAACAAGGAATCGTGACCAATGGCTCAATTCAAGTGATCGGATCAACAATTGCTGCCATCCATGAGAATGGAGCAGCAGCACCGCAAGGAGAAGTCATCGATGCTCAAGGAAGCTGGGTATTGCCAGGCTTCATCGACGTTCACGTGCACGGCGGCTATGGCGCAGATTTTATGGATGCAAGCAAAGAATCTCTGGATACGATTACTCGCTTCCACAGCTCAATGGGTACGACATCCATCGTTGCGACTTCCATGACTGCACCAAGGGAAGCCCTTGATGATGTGGTTGAATCCATTGCAGCTTATCGCAGTAATCCAATGCCTTATGCACAGGTTGTCGGGCTACATCTGGAAGGACCGTTCCTTAACCCTAGCAAAATCGGCGCACAAAACCCTGATTACGTTGTTCTGCCGCAGATCGATTGGATTCAAACATGGTATGACAAATACCCTGGTCTCATCAAAACGATTGCACTTGCACCTGAACGCGAGGGAGCGCTTGCTATGATCGAATGGTGCCGTGACCACGGTATCGTTACAGCTGCAGCGCATACAGAGGCGACATACGCTGACATGCAAGCAGCAGCTAAGCACGGACTCAGCCACTCCGTGCATATGTATAACGCCATGAAGCCGCTGCATCACCGCGAGCCAGGCACTGTCGGCTCCATTCTTACAATGGACGAAGTGTCCGCAGAGATCATCGCTGACGGCGTTCACGTACACCCAACCTGCATTAAGCTGCTCGCAGCGATGAAAACGCAGGAGAACCTGCTTCTCATCACAGATGCCATGTCCGCTGCAGGCTTAGATGATGGCCTCTACCAGCTTGGCGGTCAAGACGTGCTGGTTAAGGGTGGTGTCGCTCGCCTCAAAGACGGTGAGACGCTCGCAGGCAGTACGCTTACAATGATCCGTGGCTTTCAGTTCCTTGTGGAAGAAGTCGGTCTTAGCGTAGAACAAGTAAGTAAGCTTGCATCAGGCAACCCAGCCAAGCTGCTTGGATTAAGCGATACAATCGGTTCAATCGCTGCTGGCAAGCATGCCGACCTACTGCTCGTTACACCATCATTCGAGCTTGAGCGCGTATATGTACAAGGTCGTCAAATTCAGTAAGTAAGCTTCGTTCTTCGAACTTTATTACATTATGATAAAAGCCTAGGTAGATACGAATTCCGTACCTTCCTAGGCTACTTTATTGCTTATTAACAAGATAATTTACTTTGATGGTTCAACTGATGCGAACATCAAGCTCCAATTGTTCAGATACGAATTCCATTTCCATAAGGAAACGATATAACCGATCGTATCCGCATTATAGATACCGCTCATTCGCTGGATCCCAACGAGTGAGCACTGCGTTTCATTCACTGCATGAATTGGCTCAAGCTTGCTGAACGCATTAATCGATACATTGACTGGTTTAAGCAGTTTACCATTCTTGTAGATTCCCTCGCGATCATACAATGCCTTCCGATGGCTTAGATCTAGCGTATAAACCTTGCCAGTCTCCTTAATCGTTATTTGTACGAGATAATGATCTTGGTATACGCCAACTCCCGTTAACGGCTGCGGCAAAGGAAGAGATACGGATTTATTATTTTTCACAGTAAATAAATAGTAATCAGAATCTCCTGAGCTGCCACCGGTTTCAGCGCCCACTAATATATCTGCAATCCCGTCTCCATTCATGTCACACAGCTTCATATAGGGATTATATCCACCCATCGGAACCTGAGTCACAGTTATCTTCTTCTCATTAGAGCTTACAACAACTACATTTAGTTTTTCATAATACGGACTGTCTGGAGAATTCTTAATTCCATACAGTACAATCTGATCAGCCCCATGGTCCCCTGTTACGTCTGCTGTAAGCATCTGAATCGGAATTCCGTACTGCTGATCAGGAATTTGATTGGTGGACTTAAATGAACGATTAACAGCCTGTGCATCGCTTGGATTAGTTTCCACCATCATCACTAACATCATTAGAATAGCAAGCGCGCGAATCATCCGATTCATTCTGAGTACACTCCTATGTTACAAACTCATTTACGCTATTAGTATGTATAAACTCAGATAAAATATAAGCCGCCTTCCCTATTTTTAGGAAAGGCGGCTTTCTATTTATTTAAGAACGTATACCTTTACGTTTTGTAGGCCAAATTGTTGTACATAACTCATAGAGCCTGGAAGGAAAATATCAATCTTATTCCCTTTAATCGCACCGCCGACATCACTTGCGACAGCCATCATACCATTGATTGGCATGCCTGTATAACTATAGCCAACAATAAATAGTTTCGATTTAAGAGGAATGACATTCGGATCTACTGCAACAGTTCCTAGTTTAAGAGAATTACCAAAATAATCGACGCCAGCCCAGCCGCCATTCTCAGAAGCATCTCCGGAATAAGCACTAGCTGTCATGGATAACATTTTGCTGTATGAGAATGTACCTGATGGCGTCTTCACTGTGTTTCCTGAAGCATTAGAACCTTGTTCAGGCTTCTTACTAGTACTAGATTTAGGTGAAGATTTCTTTGCCGGTGCAGATGATGTAGATTGCTTAGCTTTCGTTGCTGGTTCTTCTTTCTTGGTTACTGCAGCTTCGACTACTGCAGAAGCACTAGCGGCTACTGTAACCGGCTCCGCCATTTCAGTTGCGGCAACACGCAGAACATCAAGATCTTTTAAGTACATCGACATAAATAATTCCATACAATGGGTTTCCGGTGTGACGTCTACCTTCTCGGATATAATATCATTCGATACATTCACTGGATAATAATCACGCGTTGTAGTTCCGACCATTGGAGCAGCCATTGCTGTAGTTGACATCGCAAATAAGGATACACCAAGCAAAGCAGCTACAAACTTATTTTTCATAACCTTTTTCATATCTCTATCTCTCTCCCTTTCTAGTAACCTACGAGGTTAGTTGTCGGGTTCGGGCTTAGGAGTTTGCCCTGCATGTCTTACATGCTTCACCCCAGATAAATGAATCTAGGAATCTCACACATCCATTGAAGTTCATCTATCATGAAAATCATCCCCCGCACTTCTAAGTGAAGTTTCGGTTTATGGCACAAACTTAGCATATATTTTGCACCTGCTAAACACACAAGAATTGGTAATTAAGAGATCATGAGAAAGGCTTAAACAAGAAAAAAAGCAGCAGAGACAAGGGTCTCAGCTACTTTTTCTCCTACTTTTGTAAGATATTGTATAAGTAAAGATTAATATCTTACTCATCTGGCTCTATTCATTTTCTCATCATTTTCTCATTTTTCATCGTCGTTTTGTATACGAATGATCACTTCATTTTCTTAACTTCTACTTTGCGTATCCGGTGTTTTGTTTTTTCTATTATCGTAAATTCATATCCTTTGTATATGACGGTATCTCCTGTTTTCAGGACATTGTTCTGACTATACAGCCAGCCACCTATCGTATCAATTTCCTCGTGCTCCAATTCGGTATGCAAAAGGGCACTCAGCATCCCTAATGAAACTTTGCCATCTACAATATAATGAACTTCACCCACTTGCTCGATGTCCCGTTTCTCTTCTGTATCGAATTCATCGCGAATTTCGCCCACGATTTCTTCTAGAATATCCTCGATAGTCACCATTCCCGACGTACCGCCATACTCATCTATAAGAAGCGCAAGCTGTGACTGATGCTTCTGCATTTGTTTAAGCAAGGTTTTGATCGGAATCGATTCGGATGCAGTGAAAACGGGATGAATCAGCTCCTCCAAGTCCAAGTTTGGATTGTCTTCGTGTCCTAAGAAGAATTGCTTCGTATTCACGACGCCTACAATATGGTCCTTGTCTTCTTCAATAACCGGAAATCGGGTATACTGCTCTTCCTTAATGACCCGCAGATTCTCCTGCAGCGTTGCATTGACGGACAAGCATATCATATCTGTCCGCGGAACCATTATTTCACGTGCCAACAAATCGTCGAATTCAAAAATACGATTCACATAGCCGAGCTCACTTTGATTGATTTTACCACTCTCATAGCTCTCATTCAGAATAATTTTCAATTCCTCTTCAGAGTGCGATTCATCATGCTCCTTCGCAGGCTTAAGTCCGAACAGTCTGACCAAAAAATTCGCAGAACCATTCAAAATCCAAATGAAGGGATACATGATTTTATAAAATATAATGAGAGTAGGCGCAAATAACAGGCAGATTTGTTCGGCTTTTTGAATCGCAAGCGTCTTGGGGGCGAGTTCCCCAACAACCACATGCAAGAACGTCATGAGAGATAGCGAAAGCACAATAGCCACCCATTGGGTAATTTCAGGAGACAGGTTCAGAAGATTAAACAATGGCGCAAACAAGGCATGTACTGTTGACTCCCCTAATGTACCAAGCCCTAGCGCAGTCATCGTGATCCCTAATTGACAAGCAGATAAATAACCGTCCAAATTACTCGATACTCGCTGCACAGCTAACGCATTCTTCTTGCCCTCTAATACGAGCTGATGAATGCGACTAGGCCGCAGCTTCACCATTGCAAATTCCGTTGCAACAAAGAAGGCAGTTGCTACAAGAAGTAAGACAACAATTGTCAGGTTCATAAGTGGCATAAATGGCATTCTCCTCGTGTATGACAAGCACCCAAATAACGCTTTGACATTCTAATCAGATACTCTTATTATAAGTTCATAAGAACTTTTACAAGCGGAGGTGGCAAGATGGAAACCTTTTACCTCACGAGAAAAGAAATGTCCCAGTTACTGAAATCTTTGCAAGGATCTGTGCACAAAACACCTCTTGCTAACCTTCAGGAATTCTGGGTCAAAACACATCAAAAGGAAATACAATTCGGCAAATCACTCGATGCCTTCATCTCTACTTCTCTCCCACCCATATTCGAAAAAATGATGAAAATGGGTAACAAGGATGCAGGCTTTTCGCTTAATGATATTGTTGCCTTAGGCAGCCAAATCGAATACACGCAGTTTGCGATTACATCTGTACAGAATTGGGTTAAGCGGGACTTCAAAGACTTGATCGGTTGTCCACAATTAGGCAAAAAGTATTCACTTGAACAAGCGGCTATTCTGTTCATTATTGAGGATTTAAAATCCTCTCTTGATTTCGACTCGATTCGAAAGCTGTTGCTGCTTCTGTTCCACGAATATGATAATGAGACGAATGATATCATCAGTCCAATTGAGCTTTACGCTGCTTATTCTTCCATATTCGAGGATTTAGATCTAAGCAAAGCGCATGTAATGGACAACGAGCAGCCGAGTCTTGGTCATTCTGAAGCCAATCAGGATCATCTTATGGAAGTTCTCGTGACACAGAAAGCTGAGCGCTTTATGAATCAGTCTGAGCACCTCCAAGGACTTCATTTGGAGAAGAAGCAGGCTGTTACCAATACCATCATCACATGCTTGCTTGCGGTTCAAACTTCCTATTTTCAATCATTAGCGAAGCGCTATTTAAATGCCACGTTATTCTTGAAGAATTTGAATTAATTTTGTGGTATAATGAGGGTAGTTGCCTTAAATTAGACGAAATTGAATATGTGTTTATTTGGAGGAGCCTGGTCAACCCAGGCTTCTTTTTGTCTTTTTTGGGAAAAATGAGGCAATCAAACTTTATATCGAGGAGGAGTTCAATGTTCTTTTTTACCATTCTAATCATTCTTCTTGCAACGAAATTAGCTGGTGACATCTGTGTCAGGCTCGGTCAACCTGCCGTTGTCGGTAAGCTGTTAATCGGGGTTATTATTGGTCCAGCCCTACTTGGATGGGTGGAGAATTCACATATTATTGATGAGTTAAGCCAAATCGGTGTCCTGCTATTAATGTTCATGGCGGGTCTGGAGACGGATATGGATGATCTTAAGCGTTCTTTTAAATCTTCACTCGCGGTAGCAACTGGTGGGATTATTATGCCATTAATTGGAGGTTATTTACTTGGTCTTGCAATTGGACTAGATATCGCACAATCTCTATTCCTCGGATTGCTATTATCCGCTACTTCCGTGAGCATCTCGGTCCAATCCCTCAAGGATCTGAATTTACTCAAGAGTAAAGAAAGCACGACGCTGCTAGGTGCGGCTATTATTGACGATATTCTCGTCGTGATCCTACTTGCCTTTGTCATGAGTTTCTTTGGCGGCAGTGAGGTCAGCCTTGGACTTATCATCGGGAAGAAAATTATTTTCTTTTTGATCGTCGCTATTTTTATTTGGAAGCTTGGCAAATGGATCATGAAGTGGCTGGCACCGCTGCGTGTATCAGAAGCTGTCATCAGCGCTGGGCTTATCGTGTGCTTCCTACTTGCTTTCATCGCAGAGCAATTCGGCGTAGCTGGCATTATCGGCGCATTTGCGGCAGGTCTTGCCATTTCCCAAACGGACTATAAGAAGGAAGTCGAACATAAGATTGAACCAATCGCTTATGCGATCTTCGTTCCCATTTTCTTCGTCAGCGTTGGTTTCTCTGTATCCTTCGAAGGCATCGGCGACCAAATGGGCCTGCTTGTGATTACGGCAATTATCGCTATCTTAACCAAGCTGATCGGCTCTGGCTTAGGGGCAAGATTAACAGGCTTCTCTGGGCGCTCCGCCCTCGGCATTGGATCGGGGATGGTCTCACGGGGAGAAGTAGCACTCATTATCGCGACCATCGGTTTACAGAGCGGACTGTTGGCGCAACAATATTTTACAATGCTTGTCATCGTCATCATTCTTACAACGATCGTAACACCGTATTTGTTGAAAATGACAATTGGCCGCAAGTAATCGGGACAATAAAAGACCCTCCAACGATGGGGGTCTTCTTAGTATTATAGAATTTAGCATTTTGTTAATGTAGCTACTTCTTCGAGAATAATCCTACCAAGCCCGCGATTACGAACAATACGGTGGAAATGACATACAGCCATGAGATTGCAACGAATCCAACTACGCCAGCAACAACCATGAAGAACCCTGCCAGTTTCGGTTTGCTGCGAGCAATTGCAGCTCCGATGATACCTAATATGCTCACTCCGAAAGCCAACCATCCTAGCCATACAACGTCTCCAGCACCTTCAACACCTAGGGTTGCAGCGAAACCGCTGAAGAATAATGCAATTATTGCAGAAGCAATACCCAATATCCCACTAATTAATCCTGTTGCGAACATATATACTCATGCCTCCTAATTCCAAAGTATGGAGTACTAGAAAAATCTTCTGCGCATCACGCTCCTCTTTGAATATTTCCACGGCTTCGCGGAAACGCAAGGAATGCACGATTTCACGTTCACGCAAGAACTTCAATGAATTCTGCAGATCGACATCATCCGTCCTTGGCCAATATGATTCGCATAATGTGAACTTAAACCTGCGGTTATCATTTCATCGACAGAAGCGTCTTTCGTCAGTTTATATACCATAGTCGCAATCATCTCTAAATGTGCATACGCATTCGTTGATATGAGGTTGTTATTCAAAATAAACATCCAATGACCGCTAATCTATATGTTGAGCTTATTCGTTCAAATAGGTCATGACGCGGTTTTGGATTAATTTGCTCACTTCATCCACCGATTTCTGGCCACTCATAAAGAAATCAAACTCTTCTTTGACGATGGATTCGATTTTCTTATCTATTGAGAAGCTTGGATATGCTGCCTCAAGCACATTTCCCGCGTATTCAACTCGTTCATTCAAAAACTTTTCATCTGAAATGGTTTCTTTCAACTTTTCTGCTGCTTCTTGAAGCCTTTTCTTATTAGCGTCTTTATGGACAGGGATTCCCCTTAGGGTCTCCGAAGACTGCACCTCTTCAGACATCATGAACTTTATGAACTCCCAAGCTTCCTTCTGAACTTCCGATTTGCTATTGATGCCAAAACTGTTGCTGGATTTGTATCTCCAACCTTGGGTTTCGCCATTCATCGTTGGTCTTTGGAATATCTGGCTGTTCGAATCTACCAAATTCGTTAATAATGTTTCTGCTCTGTTACTTAATGTATAAATTCGCCTTTATCAATTTTTAAATTCTTTTCACAAAATTAAACTAACTCAAAATATCTTCTGTGCATCCCGTTCATCTTTCAAGATTTCCACTGCTTCGCGGAAGCGCAAGGAATGCACAATTTCACGTTCTCTAAGGAATTTAAGCGAGTCCTGCAAATCGACATCATCGGTCATATCAATTAGCCACTGGTATGTAGCCCTTGCTTTCTCTTCTGCTGCTATGTCTTCATACAAATCGGCTATAGGATCACCTATTGCTTGATGAGTTATATACAAATTCAAATCTAAATTCATTCTATATTTATAGATGAAGGTATATAAGTTTGTTATACTATCAGTATACATAATCTAACAAATATAGGGGTTCAAATATCATGAAATTTGGAGTGCGTAAACCAAGCATTAAGAAACGGATATCAGCTCGTACAAGCATTAAAAGACAGGTTGTGCATCGCGCCGGATTAAAGATGCCACGCGGTTATGGATGGCTTAGAAATCCGAAAAAAGCCGTGTATAACAAGGTTTATAACAAGACCTCATTCGATATATTTAAATTACTCAAGAAAATATTCAAATAAAGATAGAAGCCAGTGAACAATATGTCGCTGGCTTCTATTTTACACTCAATATGTCCTCTAACTTAATCCAATCATAATCATCCCCATACTCGATCTTAATGCGCTTTAGCTGTTGATCGATCTTAGTGACAACGCCGCGGACCTCTAAATCTTCAAATGGATCGTATAGCTGCAGCACGATCTCGCTGCCTTCTGACATCGACTCTCCGATTGCACGGCTAATGATTTCCAACTCTTGCTCATCCAACTCTGGTTTAGTTCGTCTATTTCGTTCGCGACCATACATGCGTATCGCTGCGGCGTGTTCTGGGATAATCATTCGTGACGATTCATAAAGTCCATTTCCTTCTAGTTTCTTACCCATGATGACACCTCACTTTTTTATAATGAGATTATTATACGCAAACATACGTTCTATTTCCAATAATAAAAAAATCCCTACCAACCTATAGAGGTCAGTAGGTCATTTTTGCGGATCGGACATGCCCTGTCACCACCGTTGGGATAATTATACAAATCATTGTGTAGGTTGTCCAGATACTTTGCGTAGCTCATTAGCTAGGCGATTAAACTCTTTTCGCGCCTCTGCATTATCAGTTGCATTATATCCAGCTGATAAAAAACTTATGATCTTATTAGCGTCTTTCGGGTCCACCTTGCGTTCCTCCTCAATCTTATCAAATTTATATAATTGATGTGTCTCGATCAGATCAATTAGCTTTTGTGGATACTTCGGATCGGTAGCGTAACCGCCTTTCCAAATCTCTTGGCATGCTGTCTTGTAATCTGCACCTAAAACACCATGATACCGTGTAGGCTTGTCTCTAGTGCCATTGAGTACTAATGCTGAATGATCAGCGATAGATTCACTCCAAGCGTTATACACGCGAAATGCTGCATCTACAGTAATCCACTGACCGTTGATAAACTCCTTTGTCGGAAATGTTCTTGATCCAGCTGGACCATTTCCTTTAATCCCAAATAAATTGTTAGCCAGCCGTGTAAGACTGCTATCTCCCCATCCGCTTTCAAGGGCTGCTTGAGCAATAGTTAGAGATGCTGGAACCTTGGTTTTTTTCATATCATTTACAGCAGCTTGTGCTATCAATGAAATAAAATTACTTTGATTCATTTTGTTCCCCACCTTTCCCTTTTAAAACCTCAACAGCTTTCATAATGATTGGAGGTATTGGAGCTCCCAATCTACCACCATTTTCGATAATGGATAATAACTCATTAGCAATATAAAAGAAGGCAACAGTATCCCTGAACAAATGTGAATTACCCAATATCCCATCGACCAAATGTGCAGCAGCAACCATTGCGAAGATAAATACTTTACGGGCGATACCAACCATCCCTACCTTACTTTTCAGCCCGCCGTTCGCGCCAGCTGCTGCCACACCTGTTATAAAATCTAAAATCACAAACACAAGCAGTACGCCCAATACAGCCGACCACCCTCCAAATAAATAAGTAACGGAGCTAGTGACTGCTGCCGTTCCCCACTTTACAACTAAATCAAATCTATCCACCTTTACACCCCCAATTAAAATGGCCCCCGAAGGTTTCGAGGGCATAAATAAAGCGCCCATTGTTATTGGACGCTTGTTAATTACTATTGAACTAAGTATTTTTTGTGCTGCTCTCGCTTACGCGACTCTGAAACTTGAGCATATATTTGTGTGGTTGCCGGATCCTCGTGTCCAAGCAATTGCTGGACAACTGCAATGTCGGCTCCATTGTTAAGTGTTAATGTCGCAAATGTGTGCCGCATGGTGTGCGGAGTAACTCGTTTTTGTAGTCCTGCCTGTTCAGCTATGATGCCAATTTCACGCTGTATGCCGCGCTTTGAAAGTCTGCGATAAGGCTTCCTTTCAGTAATAAACAGAGCTGATTCATCATCTAGGCGAGTCATCAGATACTTCTTCAAGTGATACATAGCCTTGAATGAAAAATACACTTCCCTCTCTTTATTACCCTTACCAACTACACGAGTGCTAGAATTTTGCCAGTCTATACTATTACGATCTAGCGCTTGAATCTCCGATAACCTTCCACCAGTAGCATAAAACACTTCAACCATGGCCCGTTGCCTGATTGTCATACATGACTCACGCAACATTTCGAATTCTTCAATGGTCAGCGCTTTCGGAAGTCGCTTCTCCTTTTTAGGTGGCTTGATCTTCATTGTCGGATCTCGCTGTATGATTTCTTCTGAAGTAAGCCAGCTGAAGAACGATTTAAGTACAGATAGCTTAGTGGAGATTGTGGTAATCTTCTGGTCTTTAAACCTACCAAGATAAACTCTAATATCGGCTGTTGTTATGCTATCTGCTCGTTTTTTAACATGATCAGCAAAGATACGTAAATGCATCTCGTATCCGTCGAGTGTGACCTTGCTAAGCCCCTCTAATTGCTTACCTGATAAAAATAATTCTATCTTATCGAGTAAGTCTTGATGATCTGTCTGTTCATCTGCCTTCTTGATGCAAAATCCTGTGATGATCTCAGATAATTTAGTCTTTACCTCAGTGATGTTGATTTGCGGGCATAGGTCGAAGACTACTCTTAATATCTGAGAGAGCATAAATTCGCCAGCTGCTTGCATGATATGATACCTCCCGAGTGGTATATTTTCCCCGAGAATAGAACAAAGTAGGCAGCGCCTCGGGAGCGCGTAAGAATGGGTAGCTAATCCAATCTTGCCTACTTCTATTGTATCATATCATGATGACGAGATCATTAAAACAAGAACATTTATTCGTGTATTTAAAAACTTATTTTCTGCACTTAATCATCCTTATGCGTATAAATATATCGCTCGCTGTCGTGGCGCTTATTCTAGTTCGCTATTCACTCTTGCGGTAATTGTAGTAATCATCTCATCCTCATCAACAAGAAAAGGAATTTCTTCTTTCTTAAATCTAAATAGTTTCTCATTACCATCAACACTAGCGTTGATTGTTCTTCCATTGTAGTGTTCTCCGACTGCTCGTGTTGGTTGCCCGACTTGTGGGTTTTTAAACTGGATTGTGCTCTTCCGAATAATAATTTCCATTAGACTGATTCCTCCATATTTGTTATTTCTTCTACTTCCATAATCTCGTCTACTTCAAACACATAAGTTTCACCACGCCAGCTCTCGCCGATCTCTCGCTCTACACCTTTGACGTGCCAATCTTGTACATTATCATCGTTACGAGTACCAATGACGAGGGCTTTGTACTTTCCTGCTTTTTCGCATGTTACTTTAAGTGTATCACCTTCAACAACCCCATAAGCTCTGCCAAAATGCAAATGACCATTTACCCACACGTCTACATTGGTGTTTAAGTGCTCAAAGTAATCTGGCAAATGTATCTCTACAGTTTGGCTATCTTTTGTTGCTTCAAGAGTATAGCGATAAAGTGTGTCGCCAGGCGTTGGGCTCTCAACAGCTCCATGTCGTATGACGTGCGTATTTTTCTTTACTGGATGAGGATGCGGTATTTCAAAATTTTTAGTACCTTGGACGGAAAATGATCCAGGAACTAACCAAGTATCTGTATTTCCATTACCAGAGCCCAAAATTCCCTGCGAATTATTCAATGCAGTTGCGTTACTTCCAAGTGCTACCGAGCCTGCTCCTTCTGCTGATGACAAAGGCCCAATTGCTATACCAAATGCTTTTGTGGTTTTTGCGTTACCACCTAGTGCAATTGACGCCAAGTATGCATTTGACTCTTGACCTATTGCGACAGCACCACTGTCTGAGCTTGATTTTTTCCCCATCGCAACTACGTCACTTACTAATTTATCATTAACTTGTTTAACTGCATTAGCGGTAGCAGCTAGCGTCTCACTTGTACTCGTTACACTGCTTGATAACTGCACATGTCCCTTTTTAGTCAAAGACGCATCTTCCGCCAAATGT